>NZ_CBDFPH010000008.1:0-856743 GCF_965250675.1 Leptothrix sp. (in: b-proteobacteria) | reverse complement strand
GGCGGGCGCGCGGTGCGCGGCCGGTTTCTCAGTCGGATTCGCTTCGTCGGCCTCATCGGCGCGGGGTGACACCGCGTTGCTGCGGGCGCCAGGGGCCGGCGTGCGGCGTTGCACGGCGGTGCGCTCGTCTGCAGTCGGCTCGGCGCCCTGCTCGTCCGTGCCCATGGCGGCATCGGCTGATGCCATGTCCGCCGCGTTCGATCGGGCTGGATGCACGCCGTGGCGCGCATTCACCGCCGGGCGGGCACTGTCGGCGGACGGCGTGGACTGGGCAGCCTGCGCTTGCTGCATCAGCCCGGCGAAGGTGCCGGACTTGCTTGGCGGTGCGCTGTCGGCGGACTTGCGGGCGCCCGGCTCGGACTGGATGCGGTCACGCCGGGCGGTCTCTGCGCTCAGGCTGGACAAGTTGCTGGACATGGCTCGACAGCCCCTTAGCGCATCAGCGCGCTGCTCGGCCCGGCGTTCAGGCGCTGCCAGGCCATGCGCGAGGCAAATTCATCCAGCTGCTTCTGCTCGCGGCGCTCGGTGTTGCGGGTGTGCGCGGTTTCGCGCCGCTCGATCAGCTTGCGCACCGAGGCCACCCGCACCTCGGCGGCCAGGGTGGCGGTGCGGGCACGGTCGAGTTCCAGCCGCAGCCGCGCCACCTGGTGGCCCTGCATGTCGACCGCGCCGCGCAGGCGGCCCAGAAACTCCTGGTAGCACTGCATCAGCACCATGGTGACGCCGGTGCGGAACTGTGCGGTCCAGCGCTGTTCGTATTCGCTGCGGTAGTCGCTGAGCTGCTGTTGCTGGGCCAGGGCGGCGGTGAGGCCCGCCTCGACCTTGCGCTGCGCCGTCAAGGCATCGTCGCGTTGACGCTCGGCATGTTCCAGCAGGACTAGCAGGGGTTGGAGTGTCGATGAATGAGCCATGCCGAATGATTCATCGGTTTGCCCAGGTGCCAAAGCCGGACAAGCGCGGTGTCTCGGGGGCTATTCCAAATTCAGCCGCCGGTTCAGCGGCTGGCAGCCACCTGCTGCATCACCTGCACGCTGTCGGCCAGGGTGGCACGCTGCCAGGTGTCCTGCTGCAGCAGCGCCATCATGGCGGGCTGGGCGCGCACGGCCAGGTCGAGCTCGGCGTCGTGCCCGGGCACGTAGGCGCCCAGCTGGATCAGGTCACGGGCCTTGTTGACGCGCGACAGCATCTGGCGCAGCCGGCGCGCGGCCTCGATGTGTTCGCGCGGCGCGACGTTGGTCATCACGCGCGAGATGGATTTCTCGATGTCGATGGCCGGGTAGTGGCCCGACTCGGCCAGCTCGCGGCTCAGCACGATGTGGCCGTCCAGGATGCCGCGCGCCGCGTCGGCGATCGGGTCCTGCTGGTCGTCGCCCTCACTCAGCACGGTGTAGAACGCGGTGATCGAGCCGCCGCCGGCCAGGCCGTTGCCGCTGCGCTCCACCAGTTGCGGCAGCTTGGCAAAACAGCTCGGCGGATAGCCCTTGGTGGCCGGCGGCTCGCCGATCGCCAGCGCCGATCTCGCGCTGCGCCATGGCGTAGCGCGTGAGCGAGTCCATCAGCAGCAGCACGTCCAGGCCCTGGTCGCGAAAGTGTTCGGCAATCGCGGTAGCGTAGGTCGCGCCCTGCATGCGGATCAGCGGCGGCGCATCGGCCGGGGCGGCCACCACCACGCTGCGCTTGATGCCTTCCTCGCCCAGGATGTCTTCGATGAATTCCTTGACCTCGCGGCCGCGCTCGCCGATCAGGCCGACCACGATCACATCCGCCGCGGTGTAGCGCGCCATCATGCCCAGCAACACCGATTTGCCCACGCCGGTGCCGGCAAACAGGCCCATGCGCTGGCCCCGGCCGACCGTCAGCAGCGAGTTGATGGCCCGCACGCCGGTATCCAGCGGCTGGCGCACCGGGTCGCGTTCCATGGCGTTGAGCGGACGGCGCGCCATCGGCTCGGGGCGCACCATCTGCAGCGGTCCGAGCTTGTCCATCGGCACGCCCTGCGCATCCACCACCCGGCCGAGCAGGCCGGCGCCGACCGGCAGATGGCGCGAGCGGTCCTCGCTGCGCCGCCACGGGTGCGCGGGCTGGCCCAGTTCGGGCGCCTGCACCACCAAGTCGAGCGGCACGACGCGTGCGCCGCTGACCAGGCCGTGCACCTCACCGGTGGGCATCAGGAAAGCCCGGTCGCCCGAGAAGCCGACCACCTCGGCCGGCACGGACGGCAGGCCGGGCATCTGCACTTCGCAGAGCGAGCCGACCGGCGCGCGGATGCCCGCCGCCTCCAGCACGATGCCCGACACCCGCACCAGCGAGCCGTAGACCACCGGCGGCACGGGGCTGGCGGCGAATTGGCTCAGGTCATTGAGATAGCGGTTCCACTCGGTCAGCGCGATGCTCATGCGGCACCTCCAGCGTCTGCGGCGTCCAGCGCATCGCCAGCATCTGGCACGTCCACCACTTTCCAGGCCTCAGCCCGGCCGAGCGTGGCGCAGGCGCGCTGCCAGCGCACGGCCACCTGGGCGTCGACCACGCCGATGTCGGACTCGACCAGGCAGCCGCCACGCTCGATCTGCGCGTCAGCCACCAGCCGGGCGCCCCGGTCGGCCAGCAGGTCGGCGCAGCCTTCGGCCACCAGCGCCTGGTCTTCGGGGTGGAGCCGCACGCTGACGTGGCGGGCCGAGTTGAGCAGCGCGCCCAGCGCCTCCTGCGTCACGGCCAGCACCAGCCGGGGATCGGCCTGGATGTCACTGCGCACCACGTGGCGCGCCACATCGAGCGCGATGCCGGCCACGCGCTGGGCCAGGTCGCGCTGCAGTTCATCCAGCTGCGTCTGCAGCTGCTGCACCACCGCGTCGACCTGGGCGCTGGTCTGGGCGGCAAAGCTGTGCTTGAAGTTCTCCAGCGCGCTCAGGCCGTCGCGGTAGCCGTCCTGGTAGCCGCCGTCGCGGGCCTGGCGCACGGCCTCGGCGTGGGCGGCTTCGAGCGCGAGCGCCTCGGCACGGCGGCGCGCCTCGAAGGCGGCGCTTTCCTCGGGGTTGTCGGTGGCGCGGCGCTGCACCGGCGGCGGTGCCTTCGGCTCGGGCGGGCTGCCACCGGAGCGGTGCGCGGCGGGTGCGCCGCCGAAGTTACCAGGCGTCCAGGCCGCAAAGCCGTTGAGTTCCTCGCGCGGAATGAAGCGGCTGTAGACGCCGGGACGGGCGCCCGACTTGTCAGACGAACTGGTCATCGCCGCCTCCGCCCAACACGATCTGGCCTTCATCGGCCAGACGGCGGACGATCTTCAGCATTTCCTTCTGCTCGGCCTCGACGTCCGACAGCCGCACCGGGCCGCGCGATTCGAGGTCTTCTTTCAGCGTCTCGGCTGCACGGCTCGACATGTTGCGGAAGACCTTGTCGCGCATCTCGGGCGTCGAGCCCTTGAGCGCGATGATGAGCGACTCGCTCTGCACTTCCTTCAACAGCGACTGGATGCCCTTGTCGTCGATCTTGACCACGTCGTCGAAGGTGAACATGTTGTCCATGATCTTCTGCGCCAGGTCGCCATCGGCCTCGCGGATGTAGTCCAGCACCGAGGTCTCGATCGCCGAGCCCATCATGTTGATGATCTCCGCCGCGCTCTTCACGCCACCCAGATTGGCCTTGCGCATGCGGTCGCCGCCGGCCAGCACCTTCGAGAGCACCTCGTTCAGGTCCTTGAGCGCACTCGGCTGGATGCCGTCGAGCGTGGCCACGCGCACCATCACCTCGTTGCGCGTGCGCTCGGGCAGGCCCTTGAGCACGTCGGCCACCTGGTCGAACTCCAGGTGCACCAGGATGGCGGCGACGATCTGCGGGTGCTCGTTGCGCATCAGCTCGGCAATCGCGGCCGGATCCATCCACTTCAGGCTCTCGATGCCCGAGACGTCGCTGCCCTGCAGGATGCGGTCGATCAGCAGATTGGCCTTGTCCTCGCCCAGGGCCTTGCGCAGCACGGCCTTGACGTACTCGTCGGTGTCGGTGACGAGGGTGCTGTGGTCGGCCGCCTCGGCGTGAAACCGGTTGATGACGCCATCGAAGCGCTCGCGCGAGACCGACTTCATGCGGGCGATGGTCTCGCCCAGGCGCTGCACTTCCTTGGGGCTGAGGTGCTTGAAGACCTCGGCAGCCTCTTCCTCGCCGAGCGACATCAGCAGGATGGCCGCGTCTTCCAGGCCTTTTTCGTCCATGATTTCTTGGCCCTTGATAGGTAAAGGTGCGTGGCGTCAGCTTTCGCCGCTGACCCAGCCGCGCATGATGTTGGCCACGGCCATCGGGTTCTCACGCGCCATCTTGCGGGCATTCTCGATGCGTTGCTGCGACTCGATCTGCGCCGGGCTGGGCAGCGCGGGCACATTGGCGGCGTTCTCCAGCGCCAGGGCGGCGGCTGCGGCTTCCTCGCCTTCGAGCGCGGGCAGTTGCTGCTCGTCGTCCACCACCGCGTCCAGCAGCGGCGGGGCCGGCGGCGGCGGGGCTGCCTGCTTGAGCGCCGGGCGGATCGCGCCGAACACGATCACCAGGGCCAGCAGCGCCAGGCCGATCGGGCCGGCAAACTGGCGCAGCAGGTCGCGCATCTCAGGCTGCTTCCACAGCGGCGTGGTGTCTTCAATCGGCTTCTCGACCTGGAACGGCGTGTTGATCACCTTGACCGAATCCCCCCGGTCCTTGCTGAAACCCACGGTTTCCTGCACCAGCGAGGTGAGCTTGTCGAGGTCTTCCTGGCTCATCGCCACCGACTGCACGACGCCCTTCTTGTCGGTGACGCTGCGGTGGTTGACCACCACGGCCGCGCTCAGGCGCTTGATGGTGCCGGTGGCGCCGCGCGTGACGCGCACGGTCTTGTCGACCTCGTAGTTGGTCAGCGCCTCGCGCTTGCCGGTGCCCCCGGTGCCGCCGGTCTGGGCCGGCTGCATGGGCTGGGCGTTGCCGTTGATGGGCGCGGCAGCCGGCAGCGGCGGCTGGTTGCTGGTGGCGCCGGGCACGCCGGTGGGCATGTTGGTGGCGCCGCCGTTGCTCTCGGAGGTCTGCGCGCTGCGCACAGCCGCCGGCTCCTGGCCCTGGTTGGGCTTGAACTCTTCGGAGGTCGATTCGGTCTGCGAGAAATCCAGCTCGGCGCTGACCTGCGCGCGCAGGTTCTCGCGTCCGACCACCGGCTCCAGGATGTCCATGATGCGCTTCGTGTACTGCGCCTCGATGTTGTTGACGTACTGCAGCTGCTGCGCGTCCAGCCCGCCATTGGCGCCGGCCATACCTTCAGGCGAGCCGGTCAGCAGCGTGCCGGTCTGGTCGAGCACGCTCACCGCCTTGGGGTTGAGTTCGGGCAGGCTCGACGCCACCAGGTGCACGATGCCGGCCAGCTGGGCGCGGTCCAGCGTCCGGCCCGGGTGCAGCGTCAGCAGCACGCTGGCGCTGGGCTTCTGCTGGTCGCGAAAGAAACCGTTCTGGTTGGGCAGTGCCAGGTGCACGCGGGCCCCCTCCACGGCCGACAGGGCCGTGATCGAGCGCACCAGCTCGCCCTCCAGGCCGCGCTGGAAGTTCAGCCGCTCCTGGAACTGCGTGGTGCCGAAGCGGGCGTTGTCCATCAGCTCGAAACCCACCGTGCCGCCCTTGGGCAGGCCGGCCTGGGCCAGCTTCAGGCGCGCGTCATGGACCTTGTCGGCCGGCACCAGGATGGCGGTACCACCCTCGGTGAACTTGTAGGGCACCGCCATCTGCGACAGCTGCGCGACGATGGCGCCGCCGTCCTTGTCCGACACGTTGGCAAACAGCACCTTGTAGTCGGGCGAGCTGCTCCACAGGGCCGACGCCACCACCAGCGCCAGCAGCGCAGCAATGCCACCGCCCAGCGCCACCTTGCGGGCCATGGGCAGCGCGGCCAGGCGCGCGCCGAACCCCACCGGGCCGGCATCGGCCTCGGCGGCGACGGTGTTGGGCGTGAGAGGTTGCAGCGCAGCTTGTTCCATGGCGCTGATTATTCGCAAACCCGGCCTGCCACGATGCCGAGAACAGCCCAGCGATCCGCCCCCACTTCGCACCATCCCGGCGCGGCCACGCCACTACAGTGAGCTACATGACGACAAGGCTCATTGCCCGCGTCAGCCGCCCATGAATGTTCAACTCAAACCGTTCAATTTCGCGCAAGCCGCCACCCGTGCCGGCATGCCTGAGGTCGCCCAGCGCGTGCGCCAGCAGGCGCAGACGGCTGGGCTGAGTGGCGCAGATGCGGCTGGCGGCTCATCGGGCGTACAGGGCGCCAGTGGTGGTTTTTCGCAGGTCTTCAGCAGCGCGCTGCGCGGCGTGAGCCAGGCGCAACTGGGCGCACAGGCCATGCAGCGGGAGGTGTCGATGGACAACCCCACCGTCAGCATCGAACAGACCATGCTGGCCATGCAGAAAGCGCAGATCGGCTTCCAGGCCACGCTGCAGGTGCGCAACAAGCTGGCGCAGGCCTACAGCGAAATCATGAACATGCAGGTCTGATCGACCCGCTCAAAGCGACACCAGCCGGCGCTTCTTCTGCGCCAGCTCCAGATACCGCTGCAGCACGCGCTGGCCTTCGGCGTCGATGGGGCGCAGATCGCAGCCCAGCCGCCAGCCTGGCGGCCCGCCCTGCTGGACCGTCTGCGCCACGGCGTGCACGATGCTCAGCTGCACCGTGATGCGGGTGGCGATGTCCAGCTCCAGCACGGCGGCTTCGATCACGCGCCCGACCTGCAGCCCCGGCACCGGCTCCTGCAGCAGCAACGCCACGCCGCCGTGGCTCAGGTCCAGCACACGCAAGGTCAGCGGCGGCACCTCGGTGCCGGGCGCACCCAGACGCATGCGCGGCTGGCCCGGCCCGACCGGGCGGACGCGGAAACTCTCGCGCCGCTGAAACCGGTAGATCTCCTGCGGGAACTGCGCATGCAGCGCGCTGGCATCGCGCCCGTGCACCAGCATCAATCCCTGCACATCAAACTGCACCTTGACGCTGTCGAGGTAGCCCACCGCCACCGCCTCGTCCGCCGCCAGCAGGCGCTGCACGCGCTCATCGGCCGGGTCGACCGCAAACACCAGCACGCCGCGTGCGGCGTCCTCGCCCCACAGACTGGTGGTGTAGTTCAGGCCATCCGGCATGGCCAGCGTGAGGGGCGCCTCGGCCGCCACGAACTGCCGCAGCAGGGCCTGCACCTCGACCGCGCTGCGCAGGCGGTACTGCGCCAGCGGCGCGACCGGCTCGGCCACCTGGGCACGCAGGGGCATCGGATCGATCTGCAGGGTGGAGCGTGTCATGTCGGCGCTTCTTGACAGGTCTTGCAGTCTTGCGAATCAGTGCAGCACGCCGCCCGGGTGGCCCGTCAGCATGTTGTCGATGTCTTCCAGCCACGGCTCGGCCAGGTGGCGGATCTCGGCGTCGTTGAGCAGGATGCGCTGCATGATGCGCGCCTTGACCTGCACCTCGTCGCGGCCCAGCTCGCGCTCATGCGCGGCGTGCTTGAGCTGCGAGATCAGCACCGCACAAGCGCCTTCGAGCTTGACCACCCGATCCCAGTCGCCCGTGCGCGCGGCTTCCAGCATCTCGCGACTGGCGGTCTCGATGGCCTCGTAGTACTGCAGCAAGGCATGGTTGATGGACTGGGCAGGAGCGGCGGCGGTCTTCATGATGGTGTGCGACATGGCGGTGTGGGGTCAGGCGGTGCAGCGTCTGGGAAACTGGAATACGGCAACAGGATCAGGATCGGGGGTGGCTCAGGACTGCAGCGAAGCCGCCATCCCGGCCCAGCCCTCACGCACCGGCTCGATCAGCGCCAGCACCTCTTTCAGCGCCGCGTCGTCGTTGCGCAGATTGGCGTGCATCAGGCGCACCTGGCAGTAGTCGTACAGGTCGCGCAGGTTGAGCGCGATCTCGCCCCCGGCCTGCAGGTTCAGCGCAGCCTTGAGACCCTCGTCGAGGATGCGTCCGGCGTGGCTGATGTGGCGGCCCTTGTCCTCGATGCGGCCTTCGGCCATCGAAACCCGCGCCAGCTTGATGTCCCCCAGCAGGCCGTCGAACAGCATCAGCGTCAGCTTGTGCGGCGAGGCGGTGGAAACACCCGTCTCCACACCCACTTGCTGATACATGTGGGCCGAGTGGCGGGGACGACCGAAAGGTGACGCTTGGCTGAACATGGGGGACTTCCTGTGCGTGGGTTTGTTTGAACTGCTTGTAAGAGTTATCGACCAGCACCGGGTCGACTTGAGTTGCAGAGCACCGTTTTAAGCCTTGAAATGCGCCACGGCAGCACGGCTTATGACGTCATTGACGGCGTACATCAGGCAGAACTCTTGTTCATGTTGGTGATCTGCTGCGTCATGTAGGACGACAGGCCGTTCAGCGTGCTCATCTTGGTGTCGAGCGCGGTGTACTGCGCCCGCATGCGGGTCTCGACCTGCGTCATGCGCGTGTTGAAGCTTTCCTGCCGCTTGGTGTTGGCGTCGATCTGGCGCTGCAGGCTGCTGCTGCGCGTGGTGATCGAGCCCTCGAAGCTCAGCAGGCCGTCGCCCCACTTCTGGATTCGGGTGGCAAAACCGTTGCCGGTGTCGAGCACGGCATCCTTGGTGGCAAACAGCGCCTTGACGTCCGAGAGCTTGCCCAGCGCGTTGGTCAGCTTGGTGCTGTCGACCTTGAGCGTGCCGTCGGCCTGAGGGTCGAGGCCGATGTCCGCCATGCGCTTGAAGGCACCGCTCACACCACTGGTGTCGCCGATGATCCCGCGCATGGCCGCGCGCAACGCGTTGGTGCCCGAGTCGCCCTGCAGCGTCGAGCCCTTTTTCGCCGTCGCGTCGTACTTGGTCTGGTCGGTCAGGTACTTGTTGAGGTTGTTGTAGGCGTCCGAGAACGCCGTGACCGCCGTCTTGATCGCATCGGTGTTGCTGGCCACGGTCAAATCCACCGCAGTCGTGGTGGTCTTGGCGAGCTTGATCGTCACGCCCGTCACCACATCGCTCAACAGATTGCTCGACGAGGTCACCGCCAGGCCGTCGATGGTGGCCTTGGCGTCCTTGGCGGCCTGCGTCTGGGTCATGGAGCCGATGCCGGCAGAAGGGTCGTAGGCCAGCTTCGAGAGGCCGCTGGCGTCGCTGTTGTTGCCGTCGCCGTCCGTGGCCGTGACGCGAAATGCGTTGGCCGTGCCGGTCTCGGTGGAACGCATCACGAGTCGCGAGCCCGACGCATCGTTGACGAGGGAGGCCGTCACGCCAGCCTTGGCGGCATTGATCTTGTCGCGCACATCGGCCAGGGTGTCGGTGGCCGAGATGGTCACATCCACCCCCGTGCTGCCGCTCTTGGGCGCGAAGCTGGTGGGGTCCGTTCCGTAGGTGCCCATTTCCAGGCGCAGGACACCGGCGCCCACCGTCGAGACCGAGGCGGGCCAGGCGCTGGACGCCAGCGTCTGCGCCCCCGCCAGCTGCTGCACGGTCAGGCTGTAGCTGGCGGCCGAGGCCGCGCTGTCGGTGGTGGCAGTGAAGACGCTCGCGTCCCCGGGCGTCGCGGTGGTGTTGCCCCAGGTGGTGGACTTGGTCAGCGCGAGGGCGCTGTCACGCAGGGCCGAGACATAGCTCTGGATTTTTCCGTAGGCGCTCAACTTGCTCTGGATCTTGGTCGCCTCCGTCTGCATTTGCTGCAGAGGCGCTTTCTCGACCGACATCAACTGGGTGACGATCGAACTGACATCCAAACCGCTGCCGATACCGGCTGAACTGATGCTGGCCATGATGCGTACCCTTCATCGATGCAGAGACGAAAAAGAAAAGTCGTCCGGCGATTTCTTTACCGCCAGACGACTTGTCTATCGGCGCCGGGCGCGCCAACTTGAGCACCACCCGTGCAGAACCGCACCACAGCCCGAGCTGTGCCAGGCATCAGCCCAGCAGCTTCATGACCTGCTGGGGCAGCTGATTGGCCTGCGCGATCATCGCGTTGCCGGCCTGCTGCAGGATCTGCGAGCGGCTCAGGTTGGAGGTTTCCGCCGCGAAGTCCGCGTCCATGATCCGGCTGCGCGCGGCCGACTGGTTCTCCACCGACACCTGCAGGTTCGAGATCACCGAGTCGAAGCGCGACTGCGATGCACCCAGCGTGGCACGCTCGGAGTTGATGATGTCGAGCGCGTCATCAATCGCATCGATGGTGGTGTTAATGGTGCCGGCCGTTGCCGCTGCACTGTCGATCGTGGAGCGACCCGCACCCGTGTTGTCCGTACCCGCCACGGAGACGATGGTGGCATTGGTCGTCATGTTGGTCGTGGTGATGTCGATCGTGTCGTCCGTTGTGGTGTTGGCGCCGACCTGGAAGGTCTGTGCACCCGCATCCGCGCCCAGGATGGCCTTGCCGTTGAAGGTTGTGCCGCCCGCGACGCGCTGAATTTCCTTGGCGAGCTCGCCGAACTCCTTGTCGAGCGAGTCGCGGTCGCTGTCGCTGTTGGTCGCGTTCTTCGACTGCACCGCCAGCTCACGCATGCGCTGCAGCGAATCCGACACCTTGCCCAGCGCGCCTTCAGCGGTCTGCGCCATCGAGATGCCGTCGTTCGCGTTGCGAACCGCCACGTTCATGCCCTTGACCTGCGCGTTCATGCGCTCGGCAATCGCCAGACCCGCCGCATCGTCCTTGGCGCTGTTGACGCGCAGACCTGAGGACAGGCGCTGCATCGAGGTCGCCAGGGACGCTTGCGACATCGATTGATTGCGCTGTGCGTTCAGGGAGACCAGGTTGGTGTTGATCGTCTGGGCCATGGTGATTCACTCCAAATCCAAAAAAAGATCTCACGTGAAAGCGGCAGGTGCACGCTGCCGATGCGGACCCAAGCAACTTGGGAAACGAGTTGCCGGGCGGGGCCCGGTCGGCAGAAGCACGTGTGAACTTCTGTGTAATGGATTGTGGGCAAGACCACGCCTGTGCAAAACGACGAAATGCAGGCTGAAGCGCCCGCTATTTCCGGATCTGGAAAGCACAACGCCACCGGCGCAGCAGCGCGGTGGCGTTGTGGAAGAGCAAGACCTGCGACCACGGCGTCTTGCCGCAGCCGTGGGCCGACCATCAGGGATCAGCGCAGCAGCGACATCACCTGCTGGGGCAGCTGGTTGGCCTGCGAAATCATCGCGTTGCCGGCCTGCTGCAGGATCTGCGAGCGGCTCAGGTTGGAGGTTTCCGCCGCAAAGTCCGCATCCATGATCCGGCTGCGCGCGGCCGACTGGTTTTCCACCGAGACCTGCAGGTTCGAGATCACCGAGTCAAAGCGCGACTGCGATGCACCCATCGTGGCGCGCTCGGAGTTGACGAGGTCGAGTGCGTCATCGATCGCATCGATGGTGGCGTCGATGGTGCCGCCCGTTCCCGCTGCACTGTCAATCGTGGCGCGACCTGCACCCGTGTTGTCCGTGCCGGCCACGACGGTGATGCTGGCGTTGGTCGTCATGTTGGTCGTGGTGATGTCGATCGAGTCGTCGGTCGTGGTGTTGGCGCCGACCTGGAAGGTCTGCGCACCCGCATCCGCGCCCAGAACGGCCTTGCCGTTGAAGGTCGTGCCACCCACGACGCGCTGGATTTCCTTGGCGAGCTCGCCGAATTCCTTGTCGAGCGAGTCGCGGTCGCTGTCGCTGTTGGTCGCGTTCTTCGACTGCACCGCCAGCTCACGCATGCGCTGCAGCGAATCACCCACCTTGCCCAGCGCGCCTTCAGCGGTCTGCGCCATCGAGATGCCATCGTTCGCGTTGCGAACCGCCACGTTCATGCCCTTGACCTGTGCGTTCATGCGCTCGGCAATCGCCAGGCCGGCCGCGTCGTCCTTGGCGCTGTTGACGCGCAGACCTGAGGACAGGCGTTGCATCGAGGTTGCGAGTGAAGATTGCGAAGCAGCCTGGTTGCGCTGCGCGTTCATCGAAATGATGTTGGTGTTGATCGTGGAAGCCATTTTGAACTCCTGAGAGGAAGCGTTGAACCGTTGGTGAACTCGGCAATGAGCGCCGTTGAGACTGCTTGTCCGGCGCTCGTCAGCCTGGATGCGGGTTCAGGTCAAAGGCCTTCATCACATCAGCCGGCTTACCGGACCACGGATCTTTTCTGCGACCCGTTGAAATTGTTATCGGTGACGGTCCGGAAAAACTTTAGGCCCGTCTTGCCGAAATTCCTTGTCTGTGTCAGCCACGGAACTGGGGGTCAGGCGCGCAGCATTTCATCGGTTCCCCTGCGGGTCTTCTTGAATACATTGGTGTGACTTTTTTCAGATCCGTCCGCATCCATGAGCACACTCACCCCAGCGCCCCAGGCGCAACGCGCGCACCAGGCCTGGCAGGAGGGCTGCAAGCACCGCAGCGCCGGCCGTCACGGCCCGGCCCGCACCGCGTTTGCACGCGCCGCGAAGGCCGCCCCGGGCGAGGCGCTCTACTGGATCAATCTGGCGCGCAGCGAGCGGCAGTTGGGCGCAACCCAGGCCTGCGAAGACGCAGCCCGGCGTGCGACGCTGCTGGACCCCGGACAGTGGGCGTACTGCCACTTCCTGGTCGAACGCCTGCAGAAGGTGCGCAACTACACCGCAGCCCTGGAAGCACTGGATCGCTACGCAAGCACCACGCTCGGGCATGAACTGCCCGCCGCCTGGCAGATGGCGCGAGGCGAGGCGATGTACCACCTCAGCCGCACGGAAGAGGCCCTCCCGCACTTCATGCAGGCCCTGGTTCTGAGCAACACAGGGCCGCAGGAAAACACCGAACTCGCGCGTATCCAACGCAATGCGGCGCTCATGCTGGGCCACAGCATGGCTACGCTCAAACGCCGCGACGAAGCCGCCGTGTGCTTTCGCATGTCGCTGGACACCGATCCCCTGGCCATCGGCAGCGCGCTCTACGCCGCGCACTACAGCGCCTGGGGCTGCGATTGGGCCGAATTGCCCACCGACCTGCAGCGCCTCCAGGACACGCTGAACACTGTGCGCGCGCTGCCGCCAGGCGCGTCGATGCAGGACTTCAGCCCTTTTTGCCTGCTGGGCCTGAGCGACGACCCGGACCTGATGCGCTGGTGCGCCGAGCATGCCGGCGCCAACGCCAATGCCAGCGTGCCCGCTGCCGTGCGCCCCCGACACCGCGTTCCCCGGCCCGACGGGCGCTTGCGGCTGGGGCTGATCTCGTCGGACTTCCATCACCACGCCACCAGCATGCTGCTGGTGCAGGCGCTGGAGCACATCGACCGCAGCCGCTACGAGCTGTTCTTCTACAGCGGCGGCCCGGATGACCGCTCGCCACTGCGTGCCCGCATTCTGGCCACCGCCACGCAGGTGCATGAGGTGGCGCTGTGGTCCCACGCGCGCCTGACCGAACAGATCCGGCAAGACCAGATCGGCGTGCTGTTCGATCTGAAGGGTTTCACCGCCGATCACCGCCTGGATGTCATCGCCGCCCGCCCGGCACCGCTGCAGGTGGCGTGGCTGGGATACCCCGGCACCGGCGGTTCGGCCCACCTCGACTACGTGATGGGCGACGCCATCGTCACGCCGCTGGAGAGTCAGGCCGACTTCACCGAAACCATCGCCCAGCTGCCGCACTGCTACCAGCCCAATGACGGCCTGCGCTCACAGCCCGCAGCATGGAGCCGCGCCGAATGCGGCCTGCCCGAAGCGGCGCTGGTGCTGGCGAGCTTCAACCAGTCCTACAAGACCACGCCCGAGGTCTTTGCCGCCTGGTGCCGGATCCTGGCTGCCACGCCGCACGCCGTGCTGTGGATGCTGGTGCCCGAAGCCGATACCCAGGCCCGGCTGCGCGAGGCCGCGCAGCGCCATGGCATCGACGGCCAGCGCCTCGTCTTTGCGCCCTTCCTGGGCATCGAATCGCACCGCTCGCGGCTGCCGCAGGCCGACCTGATCCTCGACACCTTCCCCTGCAGCGGCCACACCACCGCCAGCGACGCGCTGTGGGCCGGCGTGCCCGTGCTCACGCTCATCGGCCGCACCTTTGCCGCCCGCGTGGCGGCCAGCCTGCTGCACACGCTGGGCCTGGACGAACTGGTCTGCGCCGACCTGGACACCTACACCGCACGGGCGCTGGCGCTCTGCCACGACACCGCTGCGCTGGCAGAGGTGCGCGCCCGACTGGCGCAAGCCATCCAGACCTCGCCGCTGTTCGATGGCGCCCGCTTTGCCGCCGACTGGCAAGCCCTGATCGAGCGCATGGTGGCGCGACAGGACGCCGGGCTGGCGCCGGCACCGCTGGCGGCACAGGCCGGCTGATCACAATAACCAGAGCTGAAGATGTCCGAAATTGCTGCACTCCATGTCTGCCTCGTTGCACCACCTGGCTATCTGCACAGCGACGCCCTGTTGGACCCTGCCCTGTATCTGGCGCATCAGCTCGCCCGTTTCGGTGGCGACGTCAGCATTGATCGCAACCGGCTGCGTCACGATGCAGTCAATATCGTTTTCGGAGCCCACAACGGCTTCGATGAAAAGTGGTGCGCGCGCTATAGCTGTCTGTTCGTTAACCTGGAGCAGCTGGCCGCAGGCGGCGCACGCGTGCCAGCCGCCTACCTGAAGCTCTTGCGCAGCGCCGCGGTGATCGATTACGACGCAAGCAACCCACCGGCCTACACCGACCGGCCCGAGGATGTGCCGCTGATGAGCTTCGGCCACGCCAGCCACCTGGCGCCGGCACCTGAAGAGGCGCTCCCGCTAGGGCAGCGGTCGATCGACGTCTTGTTCTTCGGCAGCATGAATGCGCGCCGCCAAGCGCTCATTGCACGCATTGAGGCCACAGGTAGGCGCGTCACAGTGGCGCCATCACCCTTGTACGGCGCCGAGCGTGACGCGCTGATCCGTGCGGCCAAGGTGGTCGTCAACATGCCTTATTACGAAAGTGCGTTGTTTGAGCAGGTGCGCGCCTTTCTTTGCCAGTCCCTGGGAACACCGGTCCTATCAGAGCGCCTGGCCAGCACGCGCGTGCCGCCGCAATGGGAGCCATGCATCAGCTGGTTCGATGCTGATTCCCTGGAAACGGCGTTTGGCCCCGCGTTTGACAGCCGGGAGTTCCAGGCGCAGCTGAACCGGCAGTTGACCTGCTTCGAGGCGCTGGACCCGACAGGCAGCCACGCCGACATCGCCGTCTTCGCCACGGGCATGTGGAAGGTTCACAGCACCATGGCCATCGGACAAACGCGCGAGGACGCCTGGCTCTACGGCCCCCCGGACTCACTCGGTACAGATCGAAAACCGGCACCGCTGTTTCAGTACCTCGATGAGGCCACAGCCCGGATCCGGCATTGCATCGCCCAGGATCACCAAGAAAAGGCCTTGCGCCTGCTGGTCCAGGCGGTCAGCCAGCATTTCTGTCTGCCCGGGGTCAACCACCACGGGCTTTACTACCCGGAACTCGACGACTGCGTCACGGCACTGGCCCACGCCCGCCCGCCCCTGCCAGCCCGCCCACCGCGCGGCGAAGGCGTCACCCTTTTCATTGCCAGCGAGCTTTACCAGGTTGGAGGACACACCAAGGTGCTGCTGGACATGGCACGCGCGGTCAAACGACCGGTGGTGGTGCTCACTGACGTGTTTGATCGCTACGGCGGCGACCTGAACAACGCACCGTGGATCGAGTCCATGTTCGCGGGCATCCAGGTGCTGTGCCTGCCTGATGGGCCACTGACGGGCAAAGTGAACAACCTTGCCCGATTGGCCGCTGCGCTGCCGGTAGGGCAGATCGTGTACATGCAGCACCACCAGGATCCTGTCGCGTTCGTCGGTACGCTGGCGCATCCTTGTGCACGCAAGGTGTTCATCCACCATGCCGACCACAACCCCAGCCTAGGCTGTACCCTGACCGGCGTGAGACATGCCGACCTATCGGCCTACACCCAGTCGCTGTGCTCCACGCACCTGGGCGGCCCTGCCGCGCTGGTGCCCATGCACGTGCCAGACCAGGGTTGCCGCGCCAGCCGCAGGGTGAGTGGCAGTACGTACTCGGTCGTGACCTCAGGGCGTCCGGGAAAATTCACGCGCGAAGGCCCCTTTGCCCTGCACCAGTTGATTGCCACCACCCTGAAAGCCATGGCCGGCAGCTTCTATTTCATCGGCCCGCTGGACGAAGAATGGACGACTTCCATCCGCGTACATCTCCGCGAAGCGGGCCTGGACGACAGGCGCTTCGTCCCGCTGGGCCTGGTGCCATCGCTGTGGGCCACGCTGCGCTCGCTTGATGTGGATGTCTACCTCGGCTCGGCACCCATCGGCGGTGGGCGCGCTGCCATTGAAGCCCAGGGGGCTGGCCTGCCCGTCGTGATTTTCAAGGGCTACGAAGCGGGATCGCTGACGGAAAACTACAGTGTCTACGCCTCGCCGGAGCTGGGATGGTCGACGCTGGAGGAACTGTCTGCCTTGCTGTCGACCCTGGGCGAGCGGGTCATGTCCTTGGCGCGCCAGGCCCGCGATCACTACGACCAACACTACTCCGCCGACGCTTTCAAGCGCGCCTTGGCGGACTTGTTGGGCGCCGACGCAGTGCGCAGCGCAGCCAAGCCAGAGGCGCCGGCACGTTCACCGTCCAAGGCACGGCCCCAGGCTGCGCGGCACGCTGCGAAGTCATCCGCGCGGCGCTGAATCTCAACTGCGCCGGCAAGCCTCGCGCAGCACGGCGGCCACCTCGCGCACCTGCGCGGACGTCATGTAGGGCGCCATCGGCAGACTGAGGACCTGGTCCTGCAGGCGCTCGGCGAGCGGTAGCAGGCAGCCAGCCAAATCAGCCGCATAGGCAACTTGGCGGTGGCAGGCGGTGGGGTAATGAATGCTGCTGCCCACACCCGCCTGCTGGAGGGCCTGCTGCAGGTACGCCCTTTGCTCCGTCAGCACCACCAGCAAATGCCAGACAGGCTGGGCCTGCGGCACGATGTGCTGCAAGGTCAGCGGCAGCCCCTGCAACTCCTGACGATAGAGCTCTGCTATCACAGCACGGTGCGCATTATCTGCATCCAGGTATGGCAGCTTGACGGCCAGGAAGGCCGCCTGCAGATCGTCCAGCCTGGAGTTGAAGCCGATCTGGTCATGCCGGTACTTGATCGTCGAGCCGTAGTTGCGCAAGGCGCGCAGGCGCTGCGCCAGGGCCGCATCGTTCGTGGTGATGGCGCCGCCGTCGCCCAGCGCGCCCAGGTTCTTGCCAGGGTAGAAGCTGAATCCCGCCGCATCCCCCAGGCCGCCCACACGCCGGCCGTCCCAGCGGGCGCCGTGGGCCTGAGCCGCGTCTTCGATGAGGCGCAAACCATGACGATCGGCCACCGCGCGCAGCGCGGTCATATCCGCCGGCTGGCCATACAGGTGCACGGCCAGAATGGCGGCAGTGCGCGGCGTGATGGCCGCCTCGACCGCCGCCGGATCGATGTTGAAGGTGCGGACATCGGGCTCAACCGGAACCGGCATCGCGCCAGCGTGGCTGACAGCCAGCCAAGTGGCGATGAAAGTATGCGCGGGCACGATGACCTCGTCGCCTGCACCGATACCCATGCCACGCAGGATCAGGTGCAGAGCGTCCAACCCATTGGCAACGCCCACACAGTGCTCTACGCCGCAGTAGTCGGCAAAGGCCTGCTCAAACTGTTCGGACTCGCGCCCCAGGATGTACCAGCCACCCGCCAGCACCCGCGCGAGCGCCGCCTGCAAGGCCGGTTCGTGGGGCGCATTGACCTGCTTGAGGTCCAGGAAGGGAATGTTCATGCCCAGCGCGCCCGCATGTAGTCGGCGTAGTCGCGGTAATAGTCGGCCTCGTCATAGCGCGCGGACGCCAGCACCATGCAGACGGCGCCCGACGAGAAGTTGTCTAACTCGCGCCAGATCATGGGGCAGAGATAGAGCCCGTTGTAGGACCGATTCATGTGCACACGCTTTTTCTCGCGGCCATCGTCAAGCACCACATCGAAGCTGCCAGACATGGCAACGATGAACTGGTGAAGGCCCTTGTGCGCATGCCCGCCACGCTCAGAACCACCGGGCACGTCGTACAAGTAGTAAACGCGTGCAATGGAGAACGGCACCTGCTCATTGCCTTCGATGAAGGTGAGGTTCCCGCGAGGATCGTGCACCTTGGGAAGGTCGATCATGCGGCACTGAGCAAGCCCGAACGAGTGGGTGTTGGTGAGATCAGGGGGAGATTTGCTCATGCGAATTCCTTGGGTCGCCCGCGCCTGGGTCAGTCGCGCCGATAAAGAAGCCGGCACCCATGCTACAAGCAGCCCCGCTCGGCAAAGCGTTTAAATGGGTGCAGTACCTTGCAGTTTTTCGCCCTTGAGCCGCTGGAAACGGCATCAAGATTCGTCCGGTACGGTCCCGCCACGTGGGCGCGACCAGCCCAAGAGTTCCTCCCCCATGAACCCGCCCGCCATGCACCTGGCTGACAACCAATTCATCGATGCAGCGACCGCTGTGTCCTGCCGCTCCAGCACGCCCCTGGGCGGACTGTTCCATTCGCCGGGCTTTTTCAGATTGCACGCCCCGGTCGGCGCAGGCAACGCGCATTTCTTCGAGTGGTGCAAGGGCACGCAGGTGCTGGGCAGCGTGCATTTCCGCCGCGATGACCAGGGCCTGTGGCGCAATCCGGCCCGCGGCACGTTTGCCGGCTATGCCACCCGCGGGCTGGAGCTGGAGGGGCTGATGGACTTCCACGCGGCAGTCGAGAACCGCCTGCAGCAGCACGGGGGCTGCGGCATGGAAATCCTGCTGCCGCCCCAGGCGCACGGCACTGTCGCCGTTGCCCAACAAATTTACGCACTGCGGGCGCGGGGTTTGAGCATCAGCCGCTGCGACCTGAACCAGTCGCTGGAGGTTTCGGCAGTCCCGCTGAGCGAGCGCATGAGCTACGGCAATCGCAAGCGCTTGAACAAGTGCCAGCGAGAGGGCCACGAAGCACGCCAGGTGGGTCTGGATGCCTTGAGCGAGGTCTACGCCTGCATTGCAAGCAACCGGGCAGCCAAGGGCTACCCGATGTCCATGTCACTGAACGCCCTGCAGGACATGGCGACGGCACTCCCTGACAGCCTGGTGTTGTTCGAATGCCGCCAGAACGGGCGGGTGAGCGCATCGGCGGTTTGCCTGCGGCTGGACGCACAGACGCTTTACGTCTTCTACTGGGGCGATGCGCCCGGCCAGTCCACCCACAGCCCGGTAGTGATGGTGGCCGAGGCCATCTACACCCACTGCCAGCGCGAAGGTGTGCGCCTCCTCGATGTCGGCACCTCGACCATCGACACCGAGCCCCACTTCGGACTGCTGCATTTCAAGCAAGGCCTGGGCATGGCCGAGTCCCTCAAGTTCCGCATGGAGAAGCGATGGTGACCCCCTGCACACGCGACTTGGACGACTACACCCAGCAGTACTTCCAGCTGCCATTCGAGCCGATCCAGGCGGCCTACCGGCGCAAGGTGGTGCTGGCGCAGATAGCACGGCTGCGGCCGGCCAGCCTGCTGGAAGTGGGCTGCGGCCACCTGCCGCTGTTCACCGACCTGCCCAACCTGACGGTCACCGTGGTGGAGCCGGCACCCTTGTTCGCAGCCCATGCACGAAGCCTGGCAGCAACGCACGGCAACACCACCGTCGTGGAAGGCCTGCTGGAGGAACAAACCGCACAGCTGGGACGCTTCGACTGCATCGTGATCAGTTGCCTGCTGCATGAGGTTCCCGATCCTCAGCAACTGCTGGCGGCAGCACGCCAGTTGTGCACGCCTCAGACGGTGCTGCATGTGAGTGTGCCCAACGCCCATTCGGTGCATCGCCTACTGGCTGTGGCCATGGGGCTGATCGACGCGCCAGCGGAACGTTCGGACACCCAGATCCGCATGCAACAGCGCGCCACCTACGACAGCCAGACGCTGCAGCTTGAGTTACAGCAGGCTGGCTTCGAGGTGATGGAGTCCGGAAGCCTCTTCATCAAGCCCTTCACCCACGCGCAGATGCAAGGCTTGGTTGACCAGAATTTTCTGACATCCCAGGTGCTGGATGGGCTTGACCAGCTGGCCAAGCTGATGCCGGAACACGGCTCGGAAATCTGGTGCAACGCCAGATGCTGCGATGCGTGAACTGCTGGTGATCGGCAGCGGGCTGGCGGGCCTGATCATTGCACTGGGCCATGCCCGTCGCGGGCACGACGTGACACTGCTTTCCGACGCACGCACACCCGGCGGGCACTTTGCCGGCCTACAGGTCGATGAACTGGATTTCGACCTGGGCATGGTCCTGTTTGAGCAACACCAGCCCGCCGCTCCATGCGACGACTGGCGCAACTTCAACCCACATCAACGCAACGACTGGACCCGGTTCGGGCACAAGGTCAGCGCCTGGTTGAATCAGGAGGTGACGCTGCTGGGCACGCCAACGCCGCTGTGCGTGGTCGAAGGTCGTGCGTGGCCGGACTTCCTGATCGCCAATCGCCTGGACGCCTTCGCAGGCCAGGACCTGGGCACTTCGGGCCTGCTGCCGCCTGATCACCCGACACATGCACGCAACAAGCTCCACCCAGGCCGGTATGACAGTCTCAGCTACGCAGACGCGGCAGCGTCGCAACACGGGAGCGCGCTGCAGGCACGCTTCATCGAACCCTTTGTACGCAAATTAACCGATGCCGGCTCCGATGCCTTCCTGGCACGGCACCACCGGGCGGCCTGGGTTCCGCTGTACTACCCCGAGACTTTGCGAGACGCCGTGGCGGGTCGCGCGGTGACGCTGGCCGAATACCCGTTCTGGACTACGGCGGAGGGTTGTGTGTCGACCTGGGTCCGGCAGTTGAACAAACAGGCTGCGGGACAAGCTGGGTTGCGCCTCGACCCGAACCCGCTCGTCACGCTGAAACAAACCCCGGCAGGCATCGAAGCCACCACCGCCGCAGGCCAGCGGCATATTGCCAGGGACGCCGTGATTGCCCTGTCACCCGAGAGGTGCCTGTCCCTGCTGGGCTTGCCTGCCATGGCGCCTCCGCCCGCAGCGTCCGTTGCCCTGCTTCTGGCCAGCGTACCCGCTGACCAGTTGCCGCATCCTCTGGCTTGCACGATGGTGGTGGACGAAGACATGGCGCTCTACCGGGCCACGTCGCCGGACGGGCTGGCCGGGCTGCATCGCCCCCGCGTCAGGCTGGTGGCAGAGGCCAATCCCGAGGTGCTGAAACGCCAGAATCCCGGCGTGGAGCCGGCGACCGCGCTGCGCAACGAACTGGCCCGGCTGACCGGCGTATCGAAAGCCGATCACTTGCACATCCATCGGTTCCTGGTTGCACAGCAGGCTCTGACACTGCCGTCGCCTGCGGCATTGGCGTACAGCCAAGCCATGCACTCGGTCGTGCGTCAACAGCTGCCGCAGGCCCGACTCACCGCAAGCCTGCTGGGCTACGGCGTGTCATCGCTGAACGACCAGATCGCCCAAGCCCTCCAAATCCTGGAAGTCATCGCATCGTGACCACCACCCCCACAGCGTTGGAACGCATCGCCGATCAGTACCACCTGAACGAAGCCGTGCCCGACAAGTTCATCGAGGATATTTGCCAGCACTATTGCTGTGACTGGCTGCGCACGCTGATCAACCCTGGCGACCGCGTGATCGAACTCGGATTTGGCGAGGGCATCACCGTGGCGGCCCTGTCCGCGCATGCAGCGCACTACACCGTGGTGGAGGGTGCGCCCAGCCTGGCCGCCAAGCTCCGCGCGCAGCACCCGGATGTGGAGGCGATCGAGGCGCTGTTCGAGTCCTACCGGCCCGCACAGCCGTGCGACAAGCTGCTGGCGCTGCATGTGTTCGAGCACGTCGACCACCCCGTCGCGCTGGGTCGCCACCTGGCGCAATGGCTCAAGCCAGACGGAGAACTGATCGTCATCGTCCCCAACCGGGGATCGCTGCACCGACGCTTGGCGGTGCTCATGGGGCTACAGCCAGAGCTCGGCTCCCTCAGCCCGCGAGACCACATCGTCGGCCATCAACGTGTCTATGACATCGCTGACCTGCATACTGACCTGCGCGAGGCTGGCTTCGAGCCTCTGGAAACACGGGGATTCTTTCTCAAGACGCTACCCAACGGCATGATGCTGGACCACTCGCCGGCCCTGCTGCTGGCGCTCAATCAACTCGGAGACACGCTTCCGGCCGAGTTTCAGGCCAACCTGGCCGTTCGGCTCAAGCGCATTGCCTGAGCTGAGCGGCCGCAGCGTGTAGGTGTTTGTCTGACAGGCCCGATGGCGCACGACCGACTCAAGTGCGAGAAATGGGCTGATGTTCGGGTCCAGTTCGAATCTTCACAATTCAAACCACGCTGACACATCAGCCCCACACATCGCAACACCTTCACCGCCACACCCTAGGAGCCGCATCATGAACACCGAACAAATCCTCGCCGAAATCCGCGAAACGAATTTGTCCTACCTGATGCTGGCCCAGAGCCTCATTCGCGCCGATCGCGAACAGGCCCTCTTCCGCCTCGGCGTCTCCGAAGAAACCGCCGCCATCCTCGAAGTGCTCTCGCCCTCGCAGATGATGAAAATCGCCGCCAGCAACACCCTGCTGTGCCGCATGCGCTTCGACGAAGACCTCGTCTGGAGCCTGCTGACCAACCACGGCAAGAGCGCCGCCAACGAAGGCGTCTCCCGCCTCCACGCCAGCATCCTCATCGCCGGCCGCCATCGCGAAGCCGCTTGAGCTGCCTGGCGAACTGAACAACGGCACGACGCCTATCGATTTTCTGTGGTGAGTCTCCTCCTGGCGTCTGCGTGACGCCTTGCACCGGGCCTGCGCGTGAGCGTCAGGCCCGTTTTTTTGATCTTTCGAAACTGACACGGAAGAGCACCCTTTCACTGCCCACCGCACCCACGCCATCGGGGCGATAAACGAGGCTCCATGAGCCTCTCTGCATCGCACATCCCCCTTTCGCTCCGAGCCGCCGCACAGCGGCTGCGCTGGCCTTGGCCGGCGGCCTTGTTGTGGGCGGCGTGCTGGGGCGTGTTTCGGCTGGGACAGCAGAGCGGCCTGGGCGCATCAGGCGCGTTCTTGCTGGCGCTCGGGCTGGGCGCGGCCGGTGCGCTGGCAGCGGCACGGTGGAGGGCGAGTGTCTCGCGGCGTCTGATGCTGGTGGGCGGGTTTCCAGCCTTGCTGCTGGCCTCAGGCTCGGCGGCGGGCTTGCCGGCCTGGATCTGGCTGCTGCCGGTGGCGTTGCTGCTGTCGGCCTATCCGATGCGGGCGTGGCGGGACGCGCCGGTGTTTCCGACACCGCCGGACGCGCTGCAGGGGCTGGAGACACACATCGCGCTGCCGGCGGGCGCAAGAATTCTGGACGCCGGCTGCGGCCTGGGTCACGGCTTGCGCGCGCTGCGGGCGGTGTACCCGCAGGCGCAGTTGCAGGGCATCGAGTGGAGCTGGCCGCTGCGGCTGTGGACGGCGCTGCGCTGCCCGTGGGCGCGCGTCACGCGGGGCGACATGTGGGCGCAGCCTTGGCTGGGGCTGGATCTGGTCTATCTGTTCCAGCGCCCGGAGAGCATGGCCCGCGCCTGGACCAAGGCACGGCAGGAGTTGCCGGGTGGCGCCTGGCTGGTGAGCCTGGAGTTTCCGGTGCCGGACACCGAGGCCACGGCCGTGCTGCAACGCACGGGGGCGCGGACCGTCTGGATC
Source organism: Leptothrix sp. (in: b-proteobacteria) (assembly GCF_965250675.1). NCBI lineage: Bacteria > Pseudomonadati > Pseudomonadota > Betaproteobacteria > Burkholderiales > Sphaerotilaceae > Leptothrix > Leptothrix sp. (in: b-proteobacteria). Next base: position 833,116 of record NZ_CBDFPH010000008.1, on the reverse strand, counting down.
TACCGGCTGCCGTTGCACGGCGCGCAGGCTCAAGTCGGCAAGGTCGCGTCCGATATGCAAAACAAGAAGCACGATCCGTTCGCCGCCCCGACGCCCGAGGCGCAGCGCCGACACCCGTTCAAAAAGAGAGTTTCGACATGTTTGTGATCATCGGATGGACCGTCGCCATGGTCTGCATCTTTGGCGTCTACATCATCCACGGCGGCAACATTCAGGTGGTGTTGAAAGCCCTGCCCTGGGAAATGATCACCATCTTCGGCGGTGCGCTGGGTGCCATGGTGGCCAACAACCAGATGAAGGTGCTCAAGGCCACCGGCAAGGGCCTGGCCGCCTGTTTCAAGGGCAGCAAGTACTCCAAGGCCCGCGCGATGGAACTGCTGGCACTGATCTACGAGATCCTGCAGAAGACGCGCAAGGAAGGCCTGATGTCGATCGAGAAAGACATCGAGGATCCGCACAGCTCACCGCTGTTCCAGAAGTTTCCTGTGGTCGGCTCCGACCACCACGTGACCGACTTCATCACCGACTACCTGCGCATGATGGTCTCGGGCAACCTCAACGCGCACGAGATCGAATCGCTGATGGACACCGAGCTGGAAACCCACCACCACGAGGCGCACAGCGCGGCCGCAGCCATTGCCCGGCTGGCGGGTGCCCTGCCGGCGTTCGGCATCGTGGCGGCCGTGCTGGGCGTGGTCAACACCATGGGCTCGGTGGGCCAGGCCCCGGCGGTGCTGGGCGGCATGATCGCCTCGGCCCTGGTGGGCACCTTCCTGGGCATCTTGCTGGCCTACGGTTTTGCCGAGCCGCTGGCGGGCCTGCTGGAGCAGAAGATCGACGAGGACGGCAAGGAGTTGCAGTGCATCAAGACCACGCTGCTGGCGTCGATGCAGGGCTACGCGCCGCAGGTGGCGATCGAGTTCGGCCGCAAGGTGCTCTATTCGACCGAGCGCCCGAGCTTCGCCGAACTCGAAGCCCATGTGAAAAAGAAGTAAGCCATGAGCGATCTTCCTGAACGCGCAGCGGGCCGGCGCCGGGCCGCCCCAAGCCGGCCCGCCCGCCCCCTCGGGGGGCCGGCAACGTACCCGTTGACGGGGGGCAAACATCATGGCTGGTGACGCCAAGAAACTGCAACCGATCATCGTCAAGAAGATCAAGAAGGGCGGCCACGCCGCGCACGGCGGCGCGTGGAAGATTGCCTACGCCGACTTCGTGACCGCCATGATGGCCTTCTTCCTGCTGATGTGGCTGCTGGGCTCGACCAGCGAGGGCGACAAGAAAGGCATCGCCGACTACTTCCAGAACCCGCTGAAGGTGGCGATGAGCGGCGGCACCGGCTCGGGCGACGCGACTTCGATCATCAAGGGCGGCGGCACCGACCTGAGCCGCCAGGGCGGACAGGTCAAGAACGGCGATGTCACCAGCGAGCGCAGCAGCGCGCTGAAGACCCTCAGGACCGAGCAGGCCAAGGCCGAGCGCGCCCGGCTGGAAACGCTGGGCGAGAAGGTCGAGGACGTGCTGGCCACCTCGCCCAAGCTGGCCGAATTCAAGAACCAGATCCGCCTGGACATGACGCGCGAGGGCCTGCGCATCCAGATCGTCGACGAGCAGAACCGGCCGATGTTCGACAGCGGCGCCGCCGAGGTGAAGCCGTACATGCGCGAGATCCTGCGCGCCATCGGCTCGGTGCTGACCGAGGTGCCCAACAAGCTCACGCTCGAAGGGCACACCGACGCCAAACCGATGGGCGCAGGTGCCGGCGGCTACAGCAACTGGGAGCTGTCGAGCGACCGTGCCAACGCCTCGCGGCGCGAACTGCTGGCTGGCGGCCTGAGCGACGCACGCGTTCTGCGCGTGCAGGGGCTGTCGGCGAGCATTCCGTTCGACAGCAAGGACCCGTTCAACCCGATCAACCGGCGCATCAGCATCATCGTGATGACACGCGATGCCGAGGACCGCTTCTTCCAGTCGGGCGACGCGCCGATCGAGCCGGAATCGGCCGACAAGCCCGAAGGCGCCGCCTCGGCCGTCGAGACCATTCCGCTGGGCAAGCCGCAGATCGTTCCGCCCCGCATCAATCACTCAAGTCACCCCCCGGGCGGTCGATAGTCAGCTATCGGCCTGGGGCCACAAGCCCGCCCGCCCCTCATTCACGTCAAGGACCGCAAATGACCATGCCTCACTCCACCGATCTCAAGTTTCTGGTTGTCGACGACTTCTCGACCATGCGCCGCATCGTGCGAGGGCTGCTCAAGGAAATGGGCTGCAACAACGTCGAGGAGGCCGAAGACGGCCAGGTCGCGCTCAACATGCTGCGCAACGGCCGCTTCGACTTCGTCGTCAGCGACATCAACATGCCGGTCATGAACGGCTTCGACCTGCTCAAGGCGGTCAAGGCCGACGAGACCCTCAAGCACATTCCCGTGCTGATGGTCACCGCCGAGGCGCGCAAGGAAGACATCGTGCTGGCGGCGCAAAGCGGCGCGGCCGGCTACATCGTCAAGCCCTTCACCAAGGCGACGCTGGAAGAAAAAGTCACCAAGATCATGCAAAAGCTGGCCGCCACGGCCTGACCCGGGAGACGACCATGCAGCAACTCGCCGAATTCCACGTTCCGGTTCCCACCGAACCCGTCATGGCCTCGCCGGAGGTGTTCCAGCAGATTGGCTCCATCACGCGCCTGCTGCACGACACCCTGCAGCAGCTCGGCGTGATGCCCAAGCTGCAGGTCGCCGCCGAAGGCCTGCCCGACGCCCGCAGCCGCCTGAGCTACATCGCCACCAAGACCTCGGACGCCGCCAACCGCGTGCTCAACTCGGTCGACCACGCCAAGATCGAGCACCAGCGTATCGCCACCGACACGCGTGCGCTGGCCGCCGCGCTGGTGGCCGACCCGGTGCGCGCGGTGGCCACCGGCGCGGTGCTGAACTTCGTGCATGACGTCGAGAGCGCCACCTCCAGCATCGACCGCGACCTGACCGACATCATGATGGCGCAGGACTTCCATGACCTGACCGGCCAGGTGGTCGCCAAGGTCGTGGCGCTGGCGCATGAACTCGAGGACAGCCTCGTCAAGCTGCTGGTCCAGGTCGTGCCGCCCGAGCAGCGCGAGAAAGTCGACTCCAGCGTGCTCAACGGCCCGGTGGTCAACCCCGAAGGCCGCACCGACGTGGTCCAGGACCAGAGCGAAGTCGACGACTTGCTGGCAAGCTTGGGCTTCTGACCCACTCCAACTCAAGGCCCCCATGTCCGACCTGCAAACCGCTTTCGACGCCGCGCTCGCCCGCTCCAAGAACCTGCCCGAGCGCCCCGACAACATGACGCTGCTGCGCATCTACGCGCTCTACAAGCAGGCCAGCGCCGGCGACGCCAGCGGTGACCGCCCCGGCATGACCGATTTCGTCGGCCGCGCCAAGTGGGACGCCTGGAAGGCGCTGGCCGGCACGCCGGTCGAGGAAGCCCAGCAGAGCTACATCGAGCTGATCGAGTCGCTGGAGTGACCCTGCGTCATTCCCGCGAAGGCGGGAATGACGGCTACAGCGCCAGCGCCGCGTCCCGCTCGGCCTTCGGCAGCGCCGCCAGCCGGCGCACCTCGGCGTAGAAGCGTGGCCAGTCGCGGCCGCTGCGCGCAAACAGCCGCTCGAAGTCGCCCACCCGCGCGTTGTACGCCGCCAGCACGCCCAGCCGGGCGTTGTTGACGCCGGCAAACCAGTCGTCGTAACCCGCGTAGCCGGCCCAGGCACCCGCTTTCAGAGCCGCGTAGTCGGCCCGCAACTGCGCCAGCACGGCGGCCTTGCGCTCGCGCTTGGCGTCATCGCTCAAGCCGCTGGCGTAGACCGTCTCCAGTTCGGCGCGGCAGCGCAAGGTCAGCGCGCGGAACGCGTTGCGGCGCGCGTCGGACTGCACCGCTGCAGCCACCCAATCCGGCCGATCCTGCTGCGCCAGCCACTGCGCGCTGCCGATACGCTCAACCGCCGTTGCGAACGATTCGTTGAATGTGGTGTCGCCCTCGGCGTAGGCGATCTGGTGCGCCAGCTCATGAAAGATCAGCCGCGCCAGCTCGACCTCGGTGTAGCCGATGAAGGTGCTCAGCAGCGGGTCGGCAAACCAGCCACCCAACGCATCACGCGGCAGCTTGCCGAGGGTGGAGTAAGCCGGCACGCCGTAGACGTTGACCTCCAGGCCCTGCGCGGCGAGTGAGTCGGCCTCGGCCTGTGCGGCGGCGCGGTCGTAGTAGCCGCGATAACCCACGCAGCCCACCACCGGAAAGCACCAGGTCTTGAGCGTCAGATTCAGCTCGGGCGCGGCGACCACGTTCCAGACGGCGGCACTGCGGTGCAGGTCGGCATAGCGGCGGTAGCTGGCGTTGTCGGGCAGGTGCAGCGCGGTGACCGCGTAGTCGCGCATTTGCTGGCTGAGTTGCAGGCGCGCGCGCAGGTCGGCGGGCGTGGCGGGGTCGGCCAGCAGTTCGGGCACCGGGCGGGCGGCGGCGAGCACATCGAGATGGCCGCGCGTCGATTGCCACAGGTAGCCGACCTGCGCGCAGCCCAGCGTCGACAGCGTCATGCCGGCCAGCAGCACGGCCACCAGCCCGATCCGGCTCCAGCGCATCACGCCGGCTCGACCTGCACCAGCACGTCGTAGAAGCACGGCGCGGCGCCCATGTCGGTCAGGCGCTGGTGCGTGAGTTCATTGACGTTGGTGCCGCGCGCGCCCAGCTTGCGCCACCACACGCCCAGGCCGTTGACCACGCCCGGCCGGGCGCGGCGGCTGATGCGCGCGGCGCAGTGGTAGCTGCCGCGGTCGTTGAAGACGCGCACCAGCGCGCCGTTGGCCAGTCCGCGTGCGGCGGCATCGTCGGGGTGGATTTCCAGCAGCGGCTCGCCTTCGATGTCGCGCAGGCTCTTGACGTTGACGAAGCTGGAATTGAGGAAGTTGCGCGCCGGCGGCGAGATCATCGCCAGCGGGTAGCGCGCTGCCAGCACGGGCGCGGAGGCCACGCTTTCATACGGCGGCAAATGGTCGGGCAGCGGCAGACCGGCGCCGCTGATGCGCACGCGGCCGTCGGGTGTGGGGAAACCACCGTCGGCAAACGGCGCATCGGCCACGCCCAGCGACTGCCAGCCCTGTTGGCGCAGCGCGTCGAAGTCGATCCGGGCGTTGAAGGCCTGACGGGCAAGCTGCTCGTCGCTGTCGGCAAAACAGGCGTGGTCGAAGCCCATGCGCGCAGCCAGGCGGCGGAAGATTTCGGTGTTGGGCAGCGCCTGGCCCACGGGCGCGATGGCCGGCTCGTTGATCAGCACGTCGGTGTGGCCGTAGCTGGTGTGCACGTCCAGGTGTTCGAGCTGGGTGGTGGCCGGCAGCACGTAGTCGGCGTGGTCGGCGGTGTCGGTCAGGAAGTGCTCCAGCACCACGGTGAACAGGTCGTCGCGGCGGAAGCCCGCCGCCACCTGGGCCGAATCGGGCGCCACCGCGACCGGGTTGCTGTTGTAGACGATCAACGCCTCGATCTGCGGGCCGAACTCGGCCGAGGCCGGACGCAGCAGGTCATCGCCGATGGTGCTCATGTTGATGACGCGCGGGCAGCGGCCGGCGAGCAGGTCGACGCGCTCCAGCGCCGCATCGTTGCGCACGCGGGCGTACCAGCCGGAACTCGACAGCAGCAGCCCCCCCGCCGCATGGCGCCACGCGCCCGTCAGGCACGGCAGCAGCGCCACCAGCCGCACCGCGTTGCCGCCGCCGTGGGCGCGCTGCATGCCGTAGTTGAGGCGAATGGCGGCCGGCTGGGTCTGGCCGTAGTCGGCGGCGAGCTGGCGGATCTGCTCGGGCCGCAGGCCGCAGACTTCAGCCGCGCGCTCGGGCGACCACTGCAGCGCGCGTTCGCGTAAAGCGTCCCAGCCGTCCGGGCCGGCCTGCACGTGGCGGGCGATGTAGTCGGCGTCGAGCCAGTCGTGGACGATCAGCTCATGCATCAGCGCCAGCGCCAGCGCGCCGTCGGTGCCGGGCAGGATCGCCAGGTGCTCGTGGCACTTGTCGGCGGTCTCAGTGCGGCGCGGGTCGATGCAGATCAGCTTGGCGCCGGCGCGCTTGGCCGCCTGCGCGTAAGTCCAGAAATGCAGGTTGGACGCGATCGAGTTGCTGCCCCAGATGATGATGAGCCTGGCGTGCGCGAACTGCTGCACCTTCATGCCGACCTTGTGGCCGTAGGTGGCGGCCAGCGCCGCCGCGCCGGCCGAGGCGCAGATGGTGCGGTCGAGCTTGGAGGCACCCAGCTGATTGAAGAAGCGCCCCGCCATCGCCTCGCCTTGCAGCAGGCCCATGGTGCCGGCGTAGCTGTAGGGCAGGATGGCCTGGGGGTCGCGCGCGGCAATGGCTTTGAGCCGCGCGGCGATGTCGCCCAGCGCCTCGTCCCAGCTCACCGGCACGAACTGGCCCGCACCCTTGGCGCCGACGCGCTTGAGTGGCGTCAGCACCCGCTCGGCGTGGTAGGTGCGCTCGGCATAGCGCGAGACCTTGGTGCACAGCGCGCCGTGCGTGGTCTCGTGGTCGGCCGCGCCCTGCACCTTGATGACGCGCCCGCCCTGCGTCGTGACCTGCATGGCGCAGGTGTCGGGGCAGTCGTGCGGGCAGGCACCGTGGGTGGTGATGAGGGGCAGAGATGCGCGATCGGAGGCGCTCCCGGAGGCGCTGTCGGAGGCAGGAGGGGGGGTGAGCGTGGCGTCCATAGCGTCATGATGGCATGGCCTCCGGCGATACCATGGCTGCCAGCTTTTGCCGGAGCCAGTCGCATGTCCCTGATCGAATCCATCGTTGCCGACGCACCCGAGATCACCGCGATCCGCCGCGACATCCACGCCCACCCCGAGCTGTGCTTCCAGGAGTTGCGCACGTCCGACGTGGTGGCGCAGACGCTGGAGGGCTGGGGCATCGAGGTCCATCGCGGCCTGGGCCGGACGGGACTGGTGGGCGTGATCCGGCGCGGCACCTCCGGGCGCGCCATCGGCCTGCGCGCCGACATGGACGCGCTGCCCATGACCGAGCACAATCGCTTCCCCCACACCAGCGTCCACCCGGGCCGCATGCACGCCTGCGGCCACGACGGCCACACCGCCATGCTGCTGGCCGCAGCCAAGGAACTGAGCCGGCGCGACGACTTCGACGGCACGGTGTATCTCGTCTTCCAGCCCGCCGAAGAAGGCGGCGGCGGCGCGCGCGAAATGATGCGCGACGGCCTGTTCGAGCGCTTTCCGATGGACGCCATCTTCGGCATGCACAACTGGCCCGGCATCCCGCAAGGCCAGTTCGCCATCTGCAGCGGCCCGACCATGGGTTCGAGCAACGAGTTCAAGATCACCCTCCGCGGCAAGGGCGGCCACGCCGCGCTGCCGCACAACGCAATCGACCCGGTGCCGATCGCCTGCCAGATGGTGCAGGCCTTCCAGACCATCATCACGCGCAACAAGCGCCCGATCGATGCGGCGGTGATCTCGGTCACCATGATCCACGCCGGCGAGGCCACCAACGTCGTGCCCGACAGCTGCGAGATCCAGGGCACGGTGCGCACCTTCACGCTCGACGTGCTCGACCTGATCGAGCAGCGCATGGGCGAGATCGCGCGGCACACCTGCGCCGCATTCGGCGCCACCTGCGACTTCGAATTCCGGCGCAACTACCCGCCCACCATCAACCACAAGGCCGAAGCCCGGTTCGTGCGCGGCGTGATGGCCGAGATGGTCGGCGAGCACCACGTACAGACCTTCGAACCCGCGATGACGGCCGAAGACTTCAGCTTCTTCCTGCAGGCCAAGCCCGGCGCGTACTTCATGATCGGCAACGGCGAAGGCGACCACCGCCACCCCGGCCACGGCCTGGGCCCGTGCACGCTGCACAACCCGAACTACGACTTCAACGACCAGCTGATCCCGCTGGGCGGCAGCTTCTGGGTGAAGCTGGCGCAGAAGTGGCTGGCACCACAGGGCTGATCGCCGCCTGACTGGGCCGCCGTCCACGCACATGTCCGTTTTGCGGCCATTCTGGTCCGATGCAGACCAGGCAAGCGGCTCCCCACCCTGCAAGATCAAGGCTCCTGACACCCCTTGCCCTGGAGCCTTCCATGTCCGACCCCCGTCACACCGCCCTGCTCATCATCGACGTCCAGCAGAGCTTTCGCGCCCGGCCGTATTGGACCGAGGCCGAGGTACCCGCCTTCCTGGACGCCACTGCGCAGCTGGTGCAGGGTGCGCAGGCGCTCGGCCTGCCGATCGTGCGCATCTTTCACACCGACGGCGCCGATGAGCCCGGCAACCCCTTCGCCCACGCCAGCGGCCTGATCCGCCCGCTCGAAGGCCTGCTGTCGTTCGAGGCTGCGGCCACCTTCGAGAAGCACCGCCACAGCGCGCTGGTCGGCACCGGGCTGGACGACTGGCTGCGCCAGCACGGCGTCACGCGCTTGATCGTCACCGGGCTGCGCACCGAGCAGTGCTGCGAAACCACCACGCGGCACGCGTCCGATGAAGGCTGGGAAGTCGACTACGTCACCGCCGCCACGCTGACCTTCGACATGACCACGCCGCAGGGCGACACGCTGAGCGCCGCGCAGATTCGCGAGCGCACCGAAACCGTGCTGGCCGGCCGCTTTGCCACCCTCTGCAGTGCCGCGCAGGCGCTGGAGCGCGCCACGCAGGCCGGCTGAGGCGAGACATTGCCATGATCGACGTGCTGTTCATCGTGCTGCCGGACACGCTGCTGCTCGATCTGGCCGGGCCGGCCGAGGCCTTCCGGCTCGCCAACCAGCAGTTGCACCGGCGCGGCCAGCCGGACCGGTTCCGGATGCGCTTTGCCGGGCCGCAGACGCAGGTGACGTCGTCGGTCGGCCTGCAGCTGGCGGCGCTGGAGCCGCTGCCGGCGAGCCTGCCCACCCCCACCTGGGTGATGCTGCTGGGCCGGCCCGGCGAGGCGGCCGACGTGGTCGCGCACCAACCCGCCTGGCTGGCCGCGCGCGACTGGCTGGCCCGAACCTTGGGGCCGGCCATGGACGGCGCCGACGCCACGCCGCACCGGCTGCTCACGGTCTGCAGTGGCGCCTTGCTGGTGGCCGACGCCGGCTTGATCGGCCGGCGTCGCGTCACCACGCACCATGAACTGCTCGACGATCTGGCGCGCCTCGCCCCTGCCGCGCAGGTGCAGGGCAACCAACTGTTCGTCGAAGACGGCCCGCTGCTGTCCAGCGCGGGCGTCACCGCCGGCATCGACCTGGCGCTGCACTGCATCGCCGGTGTCTGCGGCGACGCGCTGGTGGCCGCGGTGGCACAGGTCATGGTGGTGTTCACCCGCCGCACCGGGCAGGCGCCGCAGTGCTCCGCGCTGCTGGCGCACCGCGATCACCTGCACCCGGCGCTGCACCGCGTGCAGGACGCCGTCGGCGCCCAGCCGCAACAGGACTGGTCAGCCGAACGTCTGGCGGCGGTGGCACACGTGACGCCGCGCCACCTCAACCGGCTGTTCCAGGAATTCACCGGCCTGACGCCACGCGCTTATGTGGAGAGCGTGCGGCTCGCCTTGGCCAATCAGGCCCTGGCCCGGGGCGGCAATGACCGAGCCGCAGCCGAGTTGGCGGGCTTCAGTTCTGCACGGCAGTTGCGGGCGGTGTTGCGGCGGGCGCGGGTGGCGGCGTAACCCGCCCCGCCCACCGGCCTCACCAATACCGCTGCCAACCCGCCAGGCACTCGCGCCGCGCCGGTGCGCTGCCGCGCTGCTGCCACTCGCATTGCACGATCAGGTTGTCTTGCGGGCCCAGAGCGTGGCGCGAGTGCACGGTGTAGGCGGCTTCGTTGGGTGCGCGGCCGAGCATGTAGCGCCAGTGGGCGTCGAGCTGCAGGCGCCAGGTCGCGGTGGGATCGAACATGACGCCGGCGTGCACGCCGGTGCCGACCGCCCAACCACGGCCGGCGTGATCGGGGGCGGCGCCGGGGCTCCACCAGAGCTGGTTGTCCAGCAGCGCAAAGGCCAGCGCGCGTTGACTGCGGCCGAGTTCCCAGGCGCGGCCGGGGCCGCCGTTGATGTCCAGCACCAGCGGCGCCTGCGCATCGCCACGGCCGAATTCGCGGCTCAGGCCGAAGCGGGCTTTCCAAGAGGTGGCGCCGATCAGGCGGGCCTCGGGCGTGAGGGAGATGATGTCCACCGGCGTCAGCCGCTCCAGCCGCACGCCCTGTCCGGCGGCGCCAGACAGTTCCAGCGCGCCGAACTGGATGTGCGCGCCGCGCTGGAAACCCGCCTCCGGATCACCCAGGTCGTGATACGCCGGGCGCAGCGCCAGCCGCCATTGACTCACGCCGTTGCGCTGGCCGAGCAGCAGGTCGGCGCGGCCGGTGGCGTGGCCCTCTTGCGGCTGGATCGGCACCGGCACGGGTGGCGTGGTGACGGTGGGCAGCTGGGCGCGCTCGCCCAGTACGGCCATGCGCAGGCTTTGCACCGGGCCTTCGCCCAGGCCGTCGACGGCGCCACGGTAGGCGGCGTAACGCTCGGCCAGTTCCAGCGCACGGGCGCGCAAGGCAGGGTCAGCGGACGCGGGCAGCAGCGCGGCAGGCGGGCGCAGGCCCAGGCCGACTTCGCGCGCCTGGGCGACCGTGGCGTCGTCCAGCGCACTGGCGCGCCACGCCATGTCGGTGCTGTTGGACGGCCGGAAGCGGGCGCCGGTGACCAGCCCCGGCACGCGGTACAGGGCGCGCACGGTGTCCACGGGCAAGGCCCACCAGGTGAAGGCGTCGGTCAGGTTCAGGCCGGGGCGGGCCACGTCGAGCAGCGAGAGCAGCTGGTAGGAGCAGTTCTCGTCGAAGAAGTAGTAGTCGAAGCGGGTGAAGCCCAGCTCCCAGGTGTGGGCCAGCAGCTGGTCGATCTCGGCGTCGCTGAGCGCCAGGTCGTATTCCCAGATGTCGCGGTTTTCGAGGTGGGTGTACTCCTCGATGCGGCGGTAGTAGGGCGTGGTGGTGAAACTTCCGCCATAGAGGCCGGCCAGGCCCTTGAAGGCGTAGGCCAGGCCCTCGGACTCGCTGCCGTCGGCGGCGTAGTTGATGGTGTAGGCCAGCGTCGGGTTGACCGAGCCGGGCGCGCCCTGGTTGACGCGCAGAAAGGTGTGGCCGTACATCGACGCCGGGCTGTTGACGTAGGCGGTCGGGAAGATGAGGCTGACACTGTGCGGCTTGAGGCCGGCGCGCCACTGGTCGAAACGCTCGCAGTTCACGGCGGGCAGGCGCGGCAGGTCGATCTGCAGCGTGTGGCGCAACCAGTTCAGGCGCGCCGGGAAGCGGCACTGCGCTGGCTGGTTGGCGGCGTGAACGGGACGCGGGTCGAAGAACGCTGCCAGCGTGGCCGACAGCTCGGCCGCGGGGTCGACATTCCCATCGGGCGCGTTGAAGAAGCCAGCGTCGTCCGCCAGGCTGCGCCAGTGGCCCGTCAGCGGCTGACGCCTGTAGTGCAGCAGCGCCAGCCAGGCGTCCTGCCGCGCCAGGCCTTCGAGGCGAGCGCGAGCCTGCAGTTCCGCCAGATAGCCGGACGGCTCAGCCGACAGCGCAGCGCCGCCCCAGAGACAGCCGAGCACCAGCCACAGGCACGACCAGATGCGGACATTCATAGGCAGCGTTCTCTCGGCCAATCTCTCGGCCCAATAAAAAGGCCCAGACAAGCTGGGCCCGGTTGGCGAGGCGGCGGCACCCAAGGCGCTGCGCCCGCCCATCCTTCAAACGATCAGATCGTCTTGGCGTAGCCGGCCAGACGCGCGTCGGCCAGCAGCACGGTGCGCAGGTTCTGGGCGACGGTGTCGTTGCCGAACACGGTCGAGAACTGGCCCTTGACGGTGCTGACGAAGTAGGCGCGGTCAGCATCGGACACGCCCATCACGGCGACCAGCGCGTCCAGCGACTCGCCTTGGCCGGCAGCAGCGTCACGGGCCAGGGCCACGCGGTTGCCATCGATGAACATGGCGGTCTTCCAGTTCGAGCTGACCACGCCGTCCTGGGTGCAACCCAGCGTACCGAAGGTGATGCCGAAGGTCTGGTTGCCGAAGGTGCCGTTGGTGGTCGCAGCCAGCACTTGCGGCGCGATACCCTTCTGGCCCTGGAACACCTTGGAACCCAGACCGCAGCTGCCGACGTTGTTGGCTTGCGCGAAAGCCATCGGGGCGGCAGCAACGAAAGCGACGAGGGCGATGAGCTTTTTCATGAAGATCCTTTGCGTGGGTTTGTACGGGTTGATCAATCAGCGAAACTTTCTGAGGGTTTCCAAAATTGATCCTAGCAAAGGGATGTAATCGGTTTGAAACCGATGCATGAAACTGCGGCTCAGCCGATGCGCCCCAGCAACAGGTACTCCATCAGCGCTTTCTGCACGTGCATGCGGTTCTCGGCCTCGTCCCAGACCACGCTCTGCGGGCCGTCGATGACTTCGGCGGCGACTTCCTCGCCGCGGTGGGCGGGCAGGCAGTGCATGAACAGGGCGTCGGGCTTGGCGGCGGACATCATGGCGGCGTCGACGCACCAGTCGTTGAAGGCGGTCTTGCGGGCCTCGTTCTCGGCTTCGTAGCCCATGCTGGTCCAGACGTCGGTGGTGACCAGGTCGGCGTCGCGGCAGGCTTCGCGCGGGTCGGTGAAGACCTTGTAGCAGTCGTTCGAGCGGATGCCGGCCACGACCGGGTCGACGCCGTAGCCACTGGGCGTGCTGACGTGGACGGTGAAGCCCAGGATCTCGGCCGCCTGCAGCCAGGTGTTGGCCATGTTGTTGCCGTCACCGACCCAGGCCACCACCTTGCCCTTGAGGCAGCTGAGGTCGTAGCCACGCGCGCCCACGGTGGCACGGTGTTCCAGGTAGGTGAACAGGTCGGCCAGGATCTGGCAGGGGTGGAACTCGTTGGTCAGGCCGTTGATGACCGGCACGCGGCTGTGGGCGGCAAAGCGTTCGAGCTTGGTCTGCTCGTAGGTGCGGATCATGACGATGTCGGTCATGCGGCTGATGACGCGGGCGCTGTCCTCAATGGGCTCGCTGCGGCCCAGCTGGCTGTCGCCGGTGGTCAGGTGCACCACCGAGCCACCGAGCTGGTACATGCCGGCCTCGAAGCTGACGCGGGTGCGCGTGCTGGCCTTCTCGAAGATCATGGCCAGCGTGCGGTCGACCAGCGGGCGGTAGGTCTCGTAGTTCTTGAAGCGCGTCTTGATGATGCGGGCACGCTCGAACAGGTAGGCGTACTCCTCGGCCCGCAGGTCCTTGAACTGCAGGTAGTGCTTCATGAGGGTGTGGCCGGGCTTCATGCGGCACCGCCCTCGGCCAGGAAGGCCTTGATGAGCGGGCAGAGGATGGCGACGATCTCGGCGGCTTCAGCCTCGGTCAGGATCAGCGGCGGCACCAGGCGCACGACGCTGTCGGCGGTGACGCTCAGCAGCAGGCCGGCTTCGAGCGCGCGGGTCAGGATCACGCCGCAGGGCCGGTCCAGCTCGATGCCCAGCATCAGCCCGGCGCCGCGGATCTCGACCACGCCAGCCACCCCGGCCAGCTCGCGCGCCAGGCCGTCGCGCAGCGCGGCGCCCACGCGGGCGGCGTTCTGCATCAGGCCTTCTTCTTCCATGATGCGGAGGGTCTCGACCCCCGCGCGCATCGACAGCGGGTTACCGCCGAAGGTGGTGCCATGGTTGCCGGGCTGGAAGATGGTGGCGGCTTTCGGGCCGCACACCACCGCGCCGATCGGCACACCCGAGCCCAGGCCCTTGGCCAGCGGCATCACATCAGGCTGGATGCCGGCCCATTGGTGCGCGAACCACTTGCCGGTGCGGCCGATGCCGCACTGCACCTCGTCGAGCATCAGCAGCCAGTTCTGCTGGTCGCACAGCGCGCGCAGGCTCTTGAGGTAGTCCCAGCGCGTCGGGTTGACGCCACCTTCGCCCTGAATCGTCTCCAGGAACACCGCGACCACGTTCGGATTGGTGCGCGCCACCTCTTCCACCGCCGCCAGATCGTTCAGCGGCACGCGCACGAAACCTTCCACCAAGGGGCCGAAACCGGCCTGCACCTTGGGGTTGCCGGTGGCCGACAGCGTGGCGATCGAGCGGCCGTGGAAGGCACGCTCGTAGACGATGACTTCGGGGCGCTCGATGCCACGGTCATGGCCGAACTTGCGCGCGAGTTTCAGCGCCGCTTCGTTGGCCTCCAGCCCGGTCGAGCAGAAGAAGGCGTTGGTCAGGCCCGACAGCTCGCACAGCCTGGCCGCCAGCTCTTCCTGCTGGGGCACGTGGTAGTAGTTGGAGCAGTGGATCAGCTTGGCAATCTGGTCCTGCAGCGCGGGCACCAGTTTGGGGTGCGCGTGGCCCAGCGTGTTGACCGCGATGCCACCCAGGCCGTCGAGGTACTCGCGCCCGGCGGTGTCCCACACGCGGCAGCCTCGGCCATGCGACAAGGCGATCGGCAGGCGGCCGTAGGTCTTCATCACGTGGGGTTCGGTGACTGGCGCGGCAGTACTCATCGGCGCATTCATCGGCACATCTCCTGCTTCAGTGGCTGGGAAAACAAAGAATCGATTGTAAGGATCGCCCATGACAGACAGCCCGGCGACAGCCGCCTCCATCCGCATCGCGCAGCCCCTCTTGTTGGGGTCGACTGCTGCACTGCAGCACAATACAGACCCAGCGCATGCACCACGAGGGCTGGCTCGGCCAGGCTGCACCACGTGACAACACCCATCAAACCCCGCGAAATCTTCATCCAAGGCGTCACCCGCGAGGGCCGCACTTTTCGTCCCAGCGACTGGGCCGAGCGCCTGGCCGGCACCCTGTCGTGCTTCCGCCCCGGCGGCGGCTCCGGCCGGCTCGGCGGCCTGGGCGGCGCCATCGGCTACTCGCCTTACTGCGTGCCCACCTCGCTGGGCAACGTCAAGTGCGTGGTGGTCAACGAGGCGCTGCGCGACCTCGAACCGATGGCCTGGGACTTCGTCATGAACTTCGCCCGCGACAACGAGTTGCAGGTCAGCGAAGCCTGCCTGCTGCCGGACCCACCGCCGGCCAAGCCAAAGTAAGCCGCATCCGGCCGGCACCCGGCGCAAGACCTTGGCTGGAGGCGCCAAAGCAATAACGGCTCCAATCGATGCGAATTCATTGCATCGGAGACCCTTCATGCTCAGACGCCGTCACCTTCTGGCTGCAGGCCTGGCCTGGCCCGCCGCCACCTGGGCCACCGAAACCAACGCCGAGGCGCTGCTGCGCACCGGCGGCGTGGTGGTCGCCCTGCGCCACGCCCAGGCGCCGGGCACGTACGACCCGCCGCAGTTCCGGCTCGGTGACTGCAGCACACAACGCAACCTGAGCGATGCGGGACGCGCGCAGGCGCGCCGCCTGGGCGAGTGGTTCAGAGCCCGTGCCCTGCCACCGGCTCAGGTGCGGTCGAGTCCGTGGTGCCGCTGCGTCGATACCGCCACCCTCGCCTTCGACCGCGCCGACGCCTGGGCGGCGCTGGGCTCGCCCGAAGGTGTAGAGCCGGCCACCCGGAATGCACGCCTCCAGGATCTGCAACAGGCGCTCCGGGCAGCCTCCGCGCAGCGCGGGCGGCTGGAAGTCTGGGTCACGCACAACTTCGTGCTGGCCGACCTGACCGGCGCCAGCGCCGACTCCGGCGAAGGCTTCATACTGCAGGCCGCCGCCGATGGCTCGCCCCGGATCCTGGGCCGGCTGCCGGCGGTTTGAACCACGCCCGCCCACCTTACGCCTCACGCCTCACGCCGCAGGAGATTGCCTTGTTCAACGCCGCCGACCCCACCACCTTCGCCGACTTTGAAACCGCCGCCAAAGCGCAGGGCTTCGACGAGGTACTGGTGCGCGAATGGCCGCCGCTGGCGGTACTGGACACCCACACCCACGCCTTCGCGGTGCAGGCCCTGGTGGTGCGCGGCGAGTTCTGGCTCACGCAGGGCGACATGGTGCGGCATCTGCAGGCCGGCGACGGCTTCGCGCTCGACCACGGCGTGCCGCACGCCGAGCGCTACGGCAGCGAAGGCGCCACCTTCTGGGTCGCCCGGCGCAACGCGCCCGGCACCCCGGCCGGCTGAAAAACGGCGGCTGAAAACTCAGGCCCTGCCCACCGTCCAGCGCTGCAGCAGCGCGGCAATGTCGGCCGGGCCGGTGCGGCAGCAACCGCCGATGAGCTGGGCGCCTGCACCGGCCCAGCGCAGGGCCTGATCGGCAAACGGCGCGTGCTCGCAGCCGTTGACCACCAGCCACTGCTTGCGGACGGCGTCGTAATGCTCGCCCGCGTTCGGGTAGACCACGATGGGCTTGGCGGTGTGCGCCCGCGCGGTGGCCACCAGTTGCTCGATGTGCTGCGGCGCGGTGCAGTTGATGCCGATGGCGGCCACCTGCTCAAAACCGTCGAGCGCCCGCACGCAATCCGCCCACGGCTCGCCCTGGCTGTTGTGCGCGCCGTCGCGGCACGAGAAGCTGATCCAGCCGCTGGTGCCGGGCAACTCCTG
Source organism: Leptothrix sp. (in: b-proteobacteria) (assembly GCF_965250675.1). Classification (NCBI taxonomy): domain Bacteria; kingdom Pseudomonadati; phylum Pseudomonadota; class Betaproteobacteria; order Burkholderiales; family Sphaerotilaceae; genus Leptothrix; species Leptothrix sp. (in: b-proteobacteria). Next base: position 816,618 of record NZ_CBDFPH010000008.1, on the reverse strand, counting down.
CAGCAGCCGCGCCAGCGCCCGCGCCTCGGCCAGGCAGGGAATGGTTTCGCAGGCGAGCAGGTCGGCGCCGGCGTCCGCCAGCACGCGCAGGCGCGGGCGGTGGAAGGCCATCAACGCGTCTTCGTCCAGGCCGTAATGGCCGCGGTATTCCGAACCATCGGCCAGCATCGCGCCGTACGGGCCGACCGAGGCCGCCACCAGCGGCCGACGGCGCCAGGCCGCTGACTCGGGCGAAGGCGGCGCGGCCTGCCATTCGGCCCAGAACTGGTCGCGTGCCTGCAGCGCCAGCGTCACCGCCAGGCGCATCGTCGCTTCGGCCTCCGCCGGGGTCATGCCCCGGCGGGCGAAGCCCTCGAAGGTGGCCTGGTAGCTGGCGGTGGTCGCCACGTCGGCGCCGGCGCGGAAGTAGTCCAGGTGCACCTGGCGGATCAGCTCGGGCTGCTCCAGCAGCAGGCGCGCCGACCACAGCGGGTCGTTGAGGTCGGCGCCGCGCGCTTCCAGTTCGGTCGCCAGCGCGCCGTCCAAGATCAGGCGCGGCTGCTCGGCCAGCCAGCGGGCGATGACGTTGGCGGGGGTGGCGCCCGTCATGGCTTAGCGGGCGTCGCCGAAGTACTGGGTGTAGATCCGGCCGTAGGTGCCGTCGGCACGCACTGCCGCCAGGCCCTGGTTGAGCTTGGCCAGCAGTTCGGCATTGCCTTTCTTGACCACCAGACCGTACTGCTCGGGCGCGAATTCGGCGTCGCTGACCGACTTGAACCTGGTGCCGGTGTTGTTGGCCACGTAGTGCGCGATCACGCCGTTGTCGGCCACCACGGCGTCGACGCCACCGCTCTCCAGCTCCTTCAGCGCCAGCGGCGTCGACTCGAAGCGCTTGAGCTTGGTGTTGGTCTTGCCCATCAGCTTGGACGCGGCCTCGTCGCCGGTCGTGCCGGTCTGCACCGCCACGCGCAGCGTCTTCAGGTCGGTGAAGCGGGTGACCTTGGAGTTGGCCGGCACGGCGATCAGCTGGCGCGCGTCGAAGTACGGATCCGAGAAGTCCATCGACTGCTTGCGCTCGTCGTTGATGGTGATGGCCGAGACCAGCATGTCGCGGTCGCCCTGGCCGAGCGTGTTGAACATGCCTTCCCACGGCGTGTTGACGAACTTGACCTCGATGCCGGCGGCAGCGGCCACGGCCTTCACCACGTCGATGTCGAAGCCGACGATGTCGCCCTTCTCGTTCTGCGACTCGAACGGCGCGTAGACCGCGTCGGTGCCGACGCTGTAGACGCGGGCCACGGGCGCCGGGGCGGCGGCGGACGCAGCCACTTCGGCGGACGGGGTGTCGGTCTTGCCGCAGGCGGCCAGCAGGCCGACGAGGCAGAACGCGGAGGCGCCGATCAGCAGGCGGCGGGTGGGGATCAGTTTCATGGGTACAGCTCGGTCAGGTTGGAAATCGGGTTGAAAAAATCAGGGCACAACTCAGGGCGCATCCGTCGGCAGCGCCTGCGCCAGATCGGCGATCAGGTCGGCGGGCGATTCCAGGCCAATGCTGAGGCGGAAGACACCGTCGCCGGCATAGCGGCGGTAGTCGGCCAGCGCCTCGCCTTGCAGGCCGTAGGTGCTGCGCATCATGTCGGCGGTCTGCAGCAGCACGATCAGGCTGCGCTGGTGGCCGATCGAGAAGGCGTAATGCACCAGCCGCAGCCGCTGCGCCAGGCGCTCGGCCACGGCGGGCGCGTTATCCGTTTGAAAGGTGATGACCGCGCCGAACACCGCCATCTGCCGGCACGCCAGCGCGTGCTGCGGGTGGCTGGGCAGGCCGGGATAGGTCACGGCGCGCACCGCAGGGTGCCCGGCCAGCCAGCGCGCCACCGCGCCGGCGGTCTGGCTGGCAATCTGCAGCCGGGCGCCCAGGGTGTCGATGCCGCGCTGGATCAGCCAGGCGTTGTGCGCGCTCAGGGTCGCGCCCAGGTAGACGCCGGCCCGCGCGCGCAGCCGGGCGATGAGTTCGCGCCGGCCGATGACGCAGCCGCCCAGCGCATCGCCGTGGCCGTTGATGAACTTGGTCAGCGAGTGCATGACCAGGTCTGCGCCATGCGCCAGCGGCCGCGTCGCCACCGGCGTGGCCAGCGTGGAGTCGACCGACAGCAGCGCACCGTGCGCGTGCGTGATGGCCGCCACCGCCGCCAGATCGGTCAGGCGCAGCAGCGGGTTGCAGGGCGTCTCAGCGTGCACCAGCCGGGTGTTGGGGCGCAGTGCGGCGACCAGCGCGCCCAGGTCCGACAGGTTGACCGCCGTGACCTCGATGCCGTAGTCGGGCAGCAGCTTGCGCGCCAGTTCGTTGGCGCCGGCGTAGCAGACGTCGCTCACGATCAGGTGGTCGCCGGCCTTGAGCAGCGTGAAGAACATCGCCGCCATCGCGGCCACGCCGGTGGCGGTGGCGAGCGCGTCCTCGGCGCCTTCGAGCGCGGCCAGCCGCAGCTCCAGCTGGCGCACGGTCGGGTTGCCCCAGCGGGCGTACAGGTAGGGCAGCTGGGCCAGGTCGTCGATGCCGTCGGCCGAGAACGCTGCCTCGCCGGGCGCGAACAGGTTGTTGACCGACATCGAGACGCCGGGCGCAATGGCGCCGGTGGCGGTGTCGATCTGCAGGCCTGCGTGCAGCGCCTGCGTGGCGACCGACCAGGCGGCATGGGGGGTGGAGTCGCGGTCGGTTGGCATCGGCGCTGATTCTGGCCAGCCTGCGCGCGGCAAAGCGGCAAGCTGGCGGGCTGCGCTGCGGACAGGCCGCAGGCGCGGCGCCCCTGGCGCACAAGTTGTGCACCGCCCCGACTAGACTCGCCGCGATGCGCCCCAGCCCCGACACCCTTGACGCGTTCGACCGCCACATCCTCGACCTGGTGCAGCGCGACTGCCAGCTCAAGGCCGAGACGATTGCCAGCCAGATCGGCCTGTCGGCGTCGGCCGTGCAGCGGCGCCTGAAGCGGCTGCGCGCGCAGGGCGTGATCCGCGCCGAGGTGGCGGTGCTCGACCGCCAGGCCGTGGGCCGCAGCATCACGCTGGTGGCCGGGCTGGAGATCGAGCGAGACAACTACCAGGCGCTGGCCAGTTTCCGCGCCTGGGCCGACCGGCAGGACGCGGTGCAGCAGGTCTATTACGTCACGGGCCAGGTCGATCTGGTCGTGATCGTGATGGCGCGCGACATGGCCGACTACGACGCCTGGTGTGCCCGGCTGATGGAAGACAACCCGATGATCCGGCGCATCAACACCCAGGTGGTGATCGACGCGCTCAAGCTCGGGCTGCAGGTGCCGGTGGAGATGGCCGACACGGCCGACGCGCCAGCGCCATAAGCGGCCATCAGTGGCATAGGCGCCAGCGTCAGGCCACCCGAACCTGCGCCTTGCCGGCGCGCTTGGCCTCGTACATGGCGGCGTCGGCGCGCTTCATCAGGTCAGCGGCCACCGAGGCCGCTGCCGGCAGATGCAGCGCCACGCCGATGCTGGCGCTCACGTGCACCGCCGCCGCGCCCAGGCGCACCGGCGGCGCGATCAGGCCCAACAGCTTCTGCGCCAGTGGCAGGGCCTCGTCGCCTGCGGCGCCCAGGCCTTCGAGCACGATGACGAACTCATCGCCGGCCAGCCGCACCACGGTGTCGCACTCGCGCACGCCACGGCGCAGGCGCTGGGCGATGTCGTGCAGCAGCGCGTCGCCAGCGTCGTGGCCATGGTTGTCATTGACTTGCTTGAAGCCGTCCAGGTCCAGGAAGATCACCGCCAGCGCCGTGCCGCTGCGCCGGGTGCGGGCCATGGCCTGCGGCAGCAGTTCCATCAGCGCACGGCGGTTGGGCAGGCCGGTGACGGGGTCGTGGCGGGCTTCCTGCTCGCGCTCGGCCTCGGCGGCCTTGCGCTCGCTGATGTCGTGCAGGAAGGCGTTGAAGAGGATCTGGCCGTCGATTTCCAGCGAACGGATGCGCACCTCGACCGGAATCGAGCTGCCGTCACGGCGCTGCGCCGGCAGCTCGATGCGCTGGTCCAGCACCACCGCCACGCCGGTGCGCAGGTAGCGCAGCATGCCCTTGTGGTGGGCGGCGCGGTGCTCAGGGGGAATGATCAGCTCGGACAGCGAACGGCCGATGGCCTCGTCCGCGCGCCAGCCGAACGTGGCCTCGGCCTGGCGGTTCCAGGCGGTGATGAGGCTGTGGTGGTCGATGCTCACGAAGGCGTCGCTGGCGTTCTCGATCACCGCGCTCAGCTCGGCCTCGCGCTTGCGCAGCACCTGCTTGACGCGCGCCTGCTGGGCCATCGCCTGCGAGAGCTGTTCGTTGCTGATGCGCAGTTCGGCGGTGCGTGCTTCCACGCGCTGCTCCAGCTCGTGGCGCAGCGCGGCCAGCGCCGCCTCGGCGGTCTTGCGCGCCTGGATGTTCTGCACCACCGAGACGAAGTACTCCAGCTCGCCGGTGGCCGACAGCTTCTTGGCCACGCTCAGGCGCGCCCAGGTGCTGCTGCCGTCGCGGCGCAGGTAGCGCTTTTCCATCTCGTAGCGCTCGATCTTGCCGCTCACCAGGTCCTGCAGGTACTGCAGGTCGGCGTCGATGTCCTCGGGGTGCGTGATGTCCTGGAAGGTGAGGGACTTCAGCTCGTCGGCGCTGTAGCCCAGGATGTTGCACAGCGCGTCGTTCACGCCCAGCCAGCGGCCATCGGGCGCCACCGTGGCGATGCCGACGGCAGCGCGCTCGAAGACGGCCCGGAAGCGGGCCTCGCTGGACGCCATGTCCGCATCGACCTGCGTCAGGCGCGTGCGCGCCAGCACCAGCGTCTCGCGCAGCTGGATTTCCTGCATGACGATGCCCGCCAGATCGCGCAGCGTGTCGAGTTCATCGGGCGTGAGCGTGCGCGGCTTGTCGTCGATGGCGCACAGCGTGCCCATCGGCAGCCCGGCCTGCGTCAGGAGCGGCACGCCGGCATAGAAGCGGATGCCCGGCCCACCCGTCACCAGCGGGTTGGCGGCAAAGCGCGCATCGAGTTGCGCGTCGGGCACCACCATCGGCTCGGTGCCCAGGATGGCATGGGCGCAGAACGCCTGGCTGCGCGGTGTCTCGGTCAGGTCGACACCCACGCGGGACTTGAACCACTGGCGCTGCTCGTCGACCAGCGTCACCAGCGTGATCGGCACGCCCAGGGCGCGGGCGGCCAGGCGCGTGACACGGTCGAACACCGGCTCCGGCGGGGTGTCGAGCAACTCCAGCGCCTTCAACAGGCGCAGCCGTTCAGTCTCTTGGGGGTGCAGCAGTTGAGAAATCATGCAGGGGCCGAAGCAGCACTTTCGTTGAGCGCCAACGGCACCAATGCTCCCACAAGTCGGCACGTGGTTCAGGACACCGGCGGCGGGACCGTGCGCTTGCGCCAGCGCAACGCGCCGGCAAATGAGCAAATTCGGGTGAGGCAGGGGCGGCCACGCCTCGGCGTGAAACAACCGTTGATCTGTGAGAATTTAGTCACAGCCTGGGGCCATGATCCGGACCCAGCGATTGAAAGGCCAGCAGCGTGACGAACAGAAAAGCACCGACCCGGTCTCCCGCCGGCAAAGGCGCGAGCAGGACAAGGACAGCATCTCCAGCGACAGGACCGGCCGGGTCTTCCCCTTCAGACCACGTTCCGATCATCGGCTTGGGCGCATCAGCCGGTGGGCTGGAAGCGTTGGAGCAGTTCTTCCACCTGATGCCCGCCAACAGCGGCATGGCCTTCGTGGTGGTGCAGCACCTGGACCCGAGCCACGCCAGCCTGCTGACCGAGATCCTGCAGCGCAGCACCCCCATGCCGGTGATCGAGGCGCAGGACCAGATGCAGGTCGCGCCCAACCAGGTGCACGTCATTCCGCCCAACCGGGACATGGTGATCTTCCATGGCGCGCTGCAGCTGAGCCTGCCCACCGAGCCGCGCGGCCAGCGCATGCCGATCGACGCCTTCCTGCGCTCGCTGGCCGAGGACCAGGGCGAGGACGCCATCGGCATCATCCTCTCGGGCACCGGCACCGACGGCACGCTGGGCCTGCGCGCCATCTTCGGCGCCGGCGGCCTGTGCCTGGTGCAGGAACCCAGCACGGCCAAGTACGACGGCATGCCCAGCAGCGCGGCGCAGTCCGGCTACGCCCAGGTGATGGTGATCGAGAAAATGCCGCAGGCACTGCGCGACGGCACCCGCGCGCTGCCGATCCGGCAGGCGGTGACCCTGCCGGCGGCCAACTCCGCCAGCGGCTTCACCAAGATCCTGATGCTGCTGCGCTCGGTCACGGGGCACGATTTCTCGCTCTACAAGAAAAGCACCATCGGCCGGCGCATCGAGCGCCGCATGGTGCAGCACAACATCGAGGACACCGAGGTCTACGCCCGCTACCTCAAGGACAACCCCGCCGAGGTGCATGCGCTGTTCCGCGAACTGCTCATCAACGTGACCAGCTTTTTCCGTGACCCGCAGGCCTTTGCCGAGCTCAAGTCCGACATCCTGCCGGCCTTGATGCTCGACAAGCCGGAGAGCTATGTGCTGCGCGTCTGGGTGGCCGGCTGCGCCACCGGCGAGGAGGCCTACTCGATCGCCATGGTGCTGCGCGAGCTGATGGACAGCACGCACCGCGAGTTCAAGGTGCAGCTCTACAGCACCGACCTCGACGACGACGCCATCGTCACCGCGCGCGCCGGGCTGTACCCGCCCAACATCGCGCAGGACGTGTCGCCCGAGCGGCTGCGGCGCTTCTTCATCAAGGAGGACAACGGCTACCGGGTCAAGAAAGAGATCCGCGAGATGGTGGTGTTCGCGGTGCAGAGCGTCATCAAGGACCCGCCCTTCACCCGGCTCGACCTGCTGGCCTGCCGCAACCTGATGATCTACCTGGAGCCGGAGCTGCAGAACCGGCTGATCCCGGCGTTCCACTACGCGCTCAAGCCCGGCGGCGTGCTGTTCCTGTCGCCGTCGGAGAGCGTCGGCAGCCACACCGAGTTGTTCGACCCGATCAGCCGCAAGTGGAAGCTCTACCGCGCCAAGCCGACCATCGCCTCGACGCGGGCGGTGCTCAGCAGCGGGCTGTCCTGGGCCGCCGCAAGCGGCAGCCGCGCGCAGCAGGACGCCGCCCCGACGGTCCGCGAGCCGCAGATCGGCGAGCTGGCGCGGCGCGCGCTGCTGCAGTCGTTTGCGCCCGCGGCGGTGGTAACCGACCTGCAGGGCAACATCCTCTACGTGCATGGCGAGACCGGCCGGTTTCTGCGTCCGGCGCCCGGACACCCGTCGCACAACGTGGTCGACATGGCGCGCGACGGCCTGCAGCTGGAGTTGCGCGAAGCACTGCGCCGCGTGGCCAGCCAATCCGAGCCGACGCTGCAGCGCGCGGTCCACCTCAAAACCCCCGGCGCGGGATCAACCAGCGCCAGCACCCAGACCGTTGTGCTGGGGGTGCGCCCCATCGAAGAGCCCGACGGCAGCCCCACCCTGCTGCTGGTGAGCTTTCAGGACGCGGCCGACCTGCAGATGGCCGGCAAGCCGGTGCGCCGCTCGCGCGCCAAGCCATCGGAGCAGGCCCACGTCATTGACGCGCTGCAGCTGGAACTGGCCCACGCCAAGGAGAACATGATGGCCATGCTCGAAGAACAGCAGGCCTCCAACGAAGAACTCAAGTCCACCAACGAGGAACTGCAGTCCACCAACGAGGAACTGCAGTCGACCAACGAGGAGCTGGAGACCTCCAAGGAAGAGCTGCAGTCGGTCAACGAGGAGCTGGTCACGGTCAACTCCGAGCTGCAGATCAAGATCGAGCAGATGGCCGACATGCAGGACGACATGAAGAACCTGCTCGACAACATCCGCGTGGGCACCATCTTCCTGGACCGCCACCTGCTGATCCGGCGCTTCACCCGCGACGCCACCAAGACCTACCGCCTGATGGCCACCGACGTGGGCCGGCCGCTGGCCGACATCCGCAGCGAGCTGCAGGGCGTCGACCTGCTGGCCGACGCGCAGACCGTGCTCGACACGCTGGTGCCGGTGGAGTGCGAGGTGCGTACCGCCAGCGGCACCTGGTATCTGGCGCGCATCCAGCCCTACCGCACGGTGGACAACCTGATCGACGGCGTGGTGCTGACCTTCGCCGACGTGACCGAGCGCGTGCAGGCGCTGGCCGTCCACAAGGCCCGCGACCTGGCCGAAGCGGTGGTCAACACCGTGCGCGAGCCGCTGGTGGTGCTGGACGGCGCCCTGAACACCCTCTCGACCAACACCGCCTTCTGCCAGGCCTTCGGGCTGAAGACACCGCCGCCCACAGGGCAACCGTTCTTCCAGCTCAGCCAACGGCTGTGGGATTTTCCGGCCATGCACGAGTTGCTGGAGACCGTGCTGCCACAGGCGCACAGCTTCGAGCGCAGGCCCCTGACGCACGACTTCCCCGGCCTCGGGCTGCGGCAGTTGCAGATCAGCGCACGCCGCATCGTCGAAAAATCCGGCATCGGCGATCTGGTGCTGCTGGCCATTGAAGACGCGCCCGAAGCCACCCTGCCCAACCCGGCCTGACCCTCATGAAACGCGCGCAGCCCAAGCCCCTGGAATCTGCCCGGCGGCTGCGCGTGCAGGCCGAAAAGCAAGCTGCGCGCCGGCAGCGTACCGCCACCCCGCCATCCCGCCCCGCCAGTGAACTGGCGCACGAACTGGACGTGCACCGCATCGAACTCGAGATGCAGAACGAGGAGCTGCGGCGCACGCAGGCCGCGCTGGAGGCGGCGCGCGACCGCTACCTCGATCTTTATGAAAGCGCCCCGGTGGGCTACTTCACGCTGAGCGCCGACGGCCTCATCACCGAGGCCAACCTGACCTGCGCACAGCTGCTGGGCCAGCTGCGCGCCCAGTTGGTGGGCAGCCGGTTCGAGCGCTATCTGGTGCCGGCCGAGCGTGACCGCTGGTTCAAGCATGCCCGCGCGCTACTGCAGCACGACCGGCACGGCCGCATCGAGCTGGAGGCCTGCAGCCCCGAGGGCCATCGCTTCCACGCCCAGCTGGATGGCCGGCGGGCACGGGAGGGCAACACCCAGGGCAATGGCCCCTGGACCCTGCGCATCACGATCACCGACATCACCGAGCGCCGCCAGCACGAGTCCGAGTTGCGCCTGGCCGCCACCGCCTTCGAAGCCCAGGAAGGCATGATGATCACCGACGCCCGCGGCGTGATCGAGCGCGTCAACAAGGCCTTCACCCAGATCACCGGCTACAGCGCCGACGAGGCCATCGGCCAGACCGCGCATCTGCTGCAGTCAGGCCGGCACAACGCCACGTTCTACGCCGACCTGTGGGAGGTGCTCAGGCGCACCGGCTCCTGGCAGGGCGAGGTGTGGAACCGGCGCAAGACCGGCGAGATCTACGCCGAATGGCTCACCATCACCGCCGTGCAGGACAGCGACGCCACCGTGACGCGCTACGTCGGCACCATGCTCGACATCTCGCAACGCAAGGCGCGCGAGGAAGAGATCGCCCAGCTCGCCTTCTACGACCCGCTGACCGGCCTGCCCAACCGGCGCCTGATGAAGGACCGACTCCACCAGGCCATGGCCATCAGCGCCCGCGCGCACCGCGAAGGCGCGCTGATCTTCATCGACCTCGATCATTTCAAGGACATCAACGACACCCTCGGCCACGACAAGGGCGACCTGCTGCTGCAGCAAGTCGCCCAGCGCCTGAGCGCCTGCGTGCGCGAGGGCGACACCGTCGCCCGCCTGGGCGGCGATGAATTCGTCGTGATGCTGAACGCCGACCTGCGCGACATGCCGGAAGCGGCCGCCTCGCGAGCCAAAAGCGCGGCCGAGAAGATCCTGGCCGCGCTGAGCCAGCCCTACGCCATCGCCGACGAAAACTGCCACAGCAGCGCCAGCATCGGCGTGGCGCTGTTCAGCGGCCACCGCGACACGGTCGACGAACTCCTCAAGCGCGCCGACCTGGCCATGTATCAGGCCAAGTCCGCCGGCCGCAACACGCTGCGCTTCTTCGACGCCACCGTGCAGCAGGCCATGCGCCAGCGCGCCACGCTGGAAGGCGAGCTGCGCCACGCGCTGCAGCAGGGCGAACTGGTGCTGCACTACCAGCCGGTCGTCAACGCCCAGGAACATCTGCTGGGCGCCGAGGCACTGGTGCGCTGGCAGCACCCGCAGCGCGGGCTGCTGGAGCCGCAGGCCTTCATCACCATCGCCGAAGACCGCGGCCTGATCCAGGCTCTCGGCCGCTGGGTGCTGCAGACCGCCTGCACGCAGCTGGCGGCCTGGGCCGGCGACCCGGTGCTGGGGCAGCTGACGCTGTCGGTCAACGTCAGCGCACGCGAGTTGCGCGACCCGCACTTCGTCGAGCAGGTCATCGACGTGCTCGACCGCACCGGCGCCACACCGGCGCGGCTCAAGCTCGAACTGACCGAAAGCATGATGCTCGACAACGTCGAGGACAGCATCGCCAAGATGCAGGCCATCAGGGCACGCGGCGTGGGCTTTGCGCTCGACGACTTCGGCACCGGCTACGCGTCGCTCACCTACCTGCGGCGCCTGCCGCTGGACCAGCTCAAGATCGACCGCTCCTTCGTGCGCGACGTCCCCACCGACGCCCACGACGCCGCCATCGCCCGCACCATCGTCAACCTCGGCAGCCACCTGGGCATGACGGTGGTGGCCGAAGGCGTCGAAACGCCCGACCAGCGCGACCGCCTCGCCGGCTTCGGCTGCCACGTCTTCCAGGGCTACCTGTTCGGCCGACCCGAGCCGGTGACGGAGTTGGTGCGGATGGCGCAGGGGGCACGGCAGGTGCAGAAAGCAGGCCGCTGAACCGCGCCCTGCCCGGTCTTCAGCGCCGGCTGGCCGCCTGAAAGAAGGCCCAGGCCTCCTCGGTGGCGGAAAGCGCCTGTGACGAGGGCGCTTTTCCTCGCCGCGTGACGCCTCCGCCCGGCCAGGAATGGCCGCCCGAGTCGGTCACGCACAGGTCGACGCGAACACCTGCGGCACACCGCGAATGCGTTTCACAGGAAGCCCCGGGCCAGGTCTTGCGCTGGACCTCGGACGCATCGCACCGATTGCGCGTCACCCAGCGGGAAACCGTCTCCGGCACCGAGGTGAAGTCGGTGACCTGGCCCGCGTCACGAAAGGCGTCCGGCCCTGCGCCCCCGCCGAAGAGCACATGCGTGTCATCGCGGGCATGAATGTGCAGCACCGCAAGCGGCCGGGCAGGCCGGCAGTCGCTGACGGCCTCGGTGCCCGCCACCGCCGCCACGGCCTGGAACACGTCAGCCATTTCGCAGGCCAGGCGATAAGCCATCATGGCGCCGTTGGACATGCCGGTGGCGAAGAGGCGCTGGCGGTCCACGCTCACCTGCTGCGCCACACGGTCCAGCAGCAATCGCACGAAACCCACGTCATCCACCTGCTGATCCCGGGCAGCGCCACAGCAGGCCCCGGCATTCCAGGTCGCCAGACGGCCGCCGGGAAACTTGCTGTAGCCCCCGGGAAAGACCACGGCGAAGCCTTCTTCATCGGCCTTGGAAATCCAGCCATAACGGCTGTCATCGGCCATGTATTGCGCGCTGCCACCGCCGCCGTGAAACGCAAACACGACCGGCACGGCACGAGCCGCGTCGTAACGGGGCGGCAGGTGGACCAGCGCGTGCCGCCGGTGGCCCGCGAACGAGACATCCAGCGCATGCGTGCCCGGACCCAGCGCGGGGGCGCTCACCTCCGCATTCGCCCGGCGCGTCTCCACGCGCTGCTTCCAACGCTCCCGCAGCGTTCCTGAAGCAGCCTCCTGGGCCGACAAGGGTGGGGCTGCCAGCAAGGCCAACCCGAGCGCGACCAGCCACCGGGGAAAAGTGTTCATGACAGGGATTGACGGAGTCCGGATACCGGCGGATTCGACCATGAATGCCCTGGCGCGAATCTCCCGCCCATTGACTCCGCGCAACAGCCCTCGCGCCTGCCGCTGAAGAATTCCTGGTCGCCCGATCGGCGGCAACGCCCTCCGCCCCGCACCAGGAAAAAGGACACCGGCATGAACATCAATTTGCTCTCTCTGGCCCAACAAGCATTGGGGGATGACTTCTCGAAGCTGGCCGGGTCATTTCTGGGCGAATCCCCCGGCGCCACCCAGTCCGCCCTGACCGCGCTGCTGCCGGCCGTGCTCGGCAGCATCGCCCAGAAGGGGGCGACGCCGCAGGGCGCGTCGGGGCTGATGTCGCTCATCAACGGGGCCCCTCTCGACACCCGCTCGCTCGGCGACCTCGCCGGGCTGCTGGGCGGCGGCGGTCAGGGCATGAGCGCCCTGCTGGCGGCGGGCAGCGGCAGCCTGGTGCCGGCCCTGCTCGGCGACAAGGGCGGTGCGCTCGCCAGCATGCTGTCATCGATGAGTGGCATCAAGGACTCGTCGGCCACCCGGCTGCTGGGCATGGTGGTGCCGCTGGCACTGACCTTCCTGAAGAAGTTCATCGGCGACAAGGGCCTCGACGCCAACGCGCTTTCCGCGCTGCTGGCCAGCCAGGGGCCCCAATTGCAAGGCGCCCTCGACAGCCGCATGAGCGGCGCACTGGGCTTTGCAAGCCCTGCAGCCTTCCTGGGCGGACTGGGCAGCCAGGCGCCCGAGGCCGCCAGACGCGCCGGCACAGCCGTAGCAGGCGGCGCGACTGCCGCCACGAGCGCAGCGACGGCCGCCACCAAATCCAGCATGGCGCGCTGGCTGCCCTGGGTGATCGGTGCGGGCGTGCTGGTGCTGTTGTGGGGCCTGCTGACCAACCGGTGGACCTCTCAGCCCGCCAGCACACCCGTCCTTTCAGCCCCTGCCACCGCACCGGCACCAGCCGCCGTCGCGCCAGCGTTGCTGGGCAAGATCTACTTCGACCTCGGCGCCGCCACGGTCAGCCCGGATGAGCGCACCAAGATCGACACCCTGGCCGCCCTGCTCCAGCAGGACAACACCCGGGTCACGATCACGGGCTACACCGACCCGACCGGCGACAAGGCCCAGAACGAAGCCCTCGCCAAGGCCCGCGCCCTGGCCGTCAGGGACGCCCTGAAAGCCGCCGGCATGGCCGAAACCCGCATCGAGATGAAGCCACCCGTCTTCGTGGAACTCGGCGGCCCGGAAGGGGCCGCCGAGGCGCGGCGGGTGGAGGTCAGCAGGCAGTGAGGGGGCCTGCAGGCCTGCCAAAAACAACAAAGCCTCGTCCAAAGAACGAGGCCGAGTGCTTGATTTGATTGGTAGGCCGTGTTGGACTTGAACCAACGACCAAAGGATTATGAGTCCTCTGCTCTAACCAACTGAGCTAACGGCCCTCAGGATCGACGCGCATTGTAGGTGGGCGAGTGGCGCGTTTTACGGCTTCTGGCTCAGGGCGTTGCCGACCAGGCGGGAGGTGATGTCAACGATCTGGATCATGCGGTCGTAGGCCATGCGGGTCGGGCCGATGACGCCCAGGGTGCCCACCACCTGGCCGTCGACTTCGTAGGGGGCCGAGACAACGGAGAGTTCTTCGATCGGCACGACGCCGCTTTCGCCGCCGATGTAGATGCGCACGCCTTCGGCGCGGCTGGAGCCGTCGAGCAGGCGCAGCAACTGGGTCTTCTGCTCGAACAGGTCGAACATCTTGCGCAGCGAGCCGAGGTCGCCGCCGAAGTCCTGCACGCCGAGCAGGTTGCGCTCGCCACTGACGATGACTTGTTCGGATTCTTCGGTGGCGACTTCGCTGCCGGCCTGTACTGCGGCCTGCATGAGCACGCCGATGTCGCCGCGCAGCGCGTCGACTTCGGTCTTGAGGCGCTCGCGCACGGCCTCGATGCTGAGGCCGGCGTAGTGGGCGTTGAGATAGTTGCTGGCCTCGATCAGCTGGCTCTGGGTGTAGTCGTGCGCGCTGTAGAGCACGCGGTTCTGCACGTCGCCATCGGGCGCGACCAGGATGAGCAGCACGCGGCGGTCGCCCAGGCGCAGGAACTCGATGTGGTGGAAGACGCCGGCCTTCTTGGGCGCGGTGATCACGCCGACGAACTGGCTCAGGCTGGAGAGCATCTGCGCGGCCTGGGCGATCACGCGCTTGGGCTGGTCGGGCATCAGCTGCTCGCGCAGCGAGTGGCCGCCGGCTTCCGCGGACTGCAGCGCCAACGGGCGGGCGGTGAGCATGCTGTCGACGAACAGGCGGTAGCCGCGCGCGGTGGGAATGCGACCGGCGCTGGTGTGCGGGCTGGCGATCAGGCCGAGCTCTTCCAGGTCGGACATCACGTTGCGGATGGTGGCGGGCGAGAGCTCCAGCCCGGCCGTCTTGGACAGCGTGCGCGAACCCACGGGCTGGCCGTCGGCGATATATCGCTCGACCAGGGTTTTGAGCAGCATCTTGGCGCGGTCATCCAGCATGGGCCGATTTTAGGTGGACGCTGCCGGCGCCCGAATCCCGGCCGATCGGGCGTGAATTGCGCCACGGTTGCGCCATATCGCTGTGGTGTAATTTCCTGCATGACCAGCCGTTTCCGCCACGCGGCGCTGGTGGGCAAATACCAGGCCCACGGCATGCGCCCGCTTCTAGAAGACATCGCCCACGTGCTGACGCGCCGCGGGCTGGAGGTGTCGGTGGAGGCCACCACCGCCTTGAACACCGGCATCACCGGCTACCCGGCACTGGAGGCCGATGAGCTGGGCCGCCAGTGCGACATCGCCATCGTGGTGGGCGGTGACGGCACCATGCTCGGCATTGCGCGCGACCTGGCCCGCTACGGCGTGCCGATGGTGGGCATCAACCAGGGCCGGCTGGGTTTCATCACCGATGTGCCGGTCGACGCCATGGCGCGCACGCTGAACGCGGTGCTGACGGGCGACTACGAGGAAGAACACCGCGCCATGCTCGAAGGCCGCGTGCTGCGCGACGGCGAGAGCATCTTCGAGGCCGTGGCCATGAACGACGTGGTGCTGCGCAGCGGTGCGACCGCGATGGTGGAGCTGCGGGTCGAGGTCGATGGCCAGTTCGTCGGCAACTTCCGCGCCGACGGGCTGATCCTGGCCTCGCCCACCGGCTCGACCGCGTACGCGCTGTCGGCGGGCGGGCCGATCCTGCACCCGGGCGTGGCCGGCCTGCTGATGGTGCCGATTGCGCCGCACATGCTCTCGAACCGGCCGATCGTGCTGCCGGACTCGGGCGAGGTCAGCATCCGCGTCGTCTCCGGGCGCGAGCCGGTGGTCAACTTCGACATGCAGTCGTTTGCCAGCCTGGTGCATGGCGACTGCATCAGCGTGCGGCGCTCGGCGCACCGGGTGCGCTTTTTGCACCCGCCCGGCTGGAACTACTACGCCACGCTGCGGCGCAAGCTGCACTGGAATGAAGGCGCGGTGTCCGGTGACAGCCCGTCCTGAAATCAGCCCTGAATCCTGTGAGCCATGCTGAAACGACTCTCGCTGCGTGACTTCGTCATCGTGACCACGCTCGAAGTGGAACTCGATGCCGGCTTCACCGTCCTGACCGGTGAGACCGGCGCGGGCAAATCGATCCTGATCGACGCGCTGCAACTCGCGCTCGGCGGCCGGGGCGATGCCGGCGTGGTGCGCGAAGGCGCCGCCCGCGCCGAAATCAGCGCCGAATTCGACGCCCTGCCGCCCAGCTTTCCCGCCTGGCTCGACGAGGCCGGCTTTGCGCCCAACGACACCCTGCTGCTGCGCCGCACCGTTGACGCGCAGGGCAAGAGCCGCGCCTGGATCAACGGCAGCAGCGCCACCATGGCGCAGGTCAAGGAGCTGGGCGAGCAGCTGGTCGACATCCACGGCCAGCACGCCTGGCAGAGCCTGACGCGGCCGGCCTCGGTGCGTGCGCTGCTCGACGCCTACGCCGGCCTGGACACCAGCGCGCTGGCGCAGGCCTGGGGCGCCTGGCGCGAACGACAGGCGCAGCTGGTGGCGGCGCAGCAGCGCGGCGGCGAGCTGGAGCGCGAACGCGAACGGCTGGCCTGGCAGATCGGCGAGCTGGCCAAGCTCACGCCCGGCGAGCACGAATGGCCCGAACTCAACGCCGAGCACCAGCGGCTGGCGCACGCACAAGCCATCATCGATGCCAGCCAGCAGGCGCTCGATGCGCTGAGCGAGGCCGAAATCAGCGCCAGCGGTCTGACCGACCACGCCATTGCCGCGCTGGGTGCCGTTGCCAGTTTTGATCCGACGCTGGCCGGCGTGCTGGAAGTGCTGCAAAGCGCCCAGGCGCAGCTGGCCGACGCAGCCCACAGCCTGAACGCCGGCCTGCGCCGCACGGAGCTGGAGCCCGAGCGGCTGGCCGAACTCGACCAGCGCCTGTCGGCCTGGATGAGCCTGGCGCGCCGCTACCGCCGCCAGCCCGAAGACCTGCCGGCGACGCTGGCGGGCTGGAAAGAAGAGTTGCGCGCGCTTGACGCGGCCACCGACCTCGACAGCCTGCACGCTGCCGCCCACGCCGCGCTGCAGACCTTCGAGCACGAGGCCGCGCAGGTCAGCGCCGCGCGCCAGGCTGCTGCGCCGCAACTGGCGCTGGCCGTGACGGCGGCGATGCAGCAGCTCGGCATGGCCGGCGGGCGTTTCGAGATCGCGCTCGAACCTGTGGCCGAGCCGCAGGCGCACGGGCGCGAATCGGCTGAATTCCTGGTTGCCGGCCACGCCGGCAGCACGCCGCGCCCGCTGGGCAAGGTGGCGTCGGGCGGCGAGCTGTCGCGCATTGCGCTCGCCATTGCCGTGACGACCAGCCAGGTGCGGCTGGCGCAGGGTGCGGCCAGCGGCACGCTGATCTTCGACGAGGTCGATTCCGGTGTCGGCGGCGCAGTGGCCGAAACCGTCGGCCGGCTGATGCAGCGCCTGGGTCACGACCGCCAGGTGCTGGCCGTCACCCATCTGGCGCAGGTGGCCGCGTGCGCCGACCAGCATCTGGTCGTCAGCAAGGCCAGCAGCGCCAGCGGCGTGCACAGCGACATCCACATGGTCAAGGCCGAGGCGCGGGTCAGCGAGATCGCCCGCATGCTCGGCGGCCAGCAACTCTCGGGCGCCAGCCTGGCGCATGCGCGCGAAATGCTGGCCGCCACCCCCCACGAACATCCGTCCAAACCTCTGCACGAGCCCAAGAACAGCCCCCATGACCGCCATCCAACACCTCGCCACTGAGCCCCAGGCTGCCACGCTCGCCATGGAACCGGTGGTGCTGATCTCGGGCATCTCGGGCTCGGGCAAGTCCGTGGCGCTCAATGCGCTCGAAGACGCCGGCTACTTCTGCGTCGACAACCTGCCCCCCGAGCTGCTGCGCGAATTTCTGCGGCTGCAGCGCGCCGCCGGCGTGCGCCGCATTGCCGTGGCCACCGACGTGCGCAACGCCAACGCCCTGCCGCTGCTGCTGCCACTGGCTGAAGCGCTGCGGCGCGAAGGCACGCCAGTGCTGACGCTGTTCCTGGAGTCGCGCACCGAGACGCTGGTGCGGCGCTTCTCCGAGACGCGCCGCCGCCATCCGCTGTCGGCGCAGGAAGGGCCAAAGGGCGCGTCGCGCTCGGCGCTGATCGACGCGATCGAGCAGGAACGCGGCCTGCTGAGCGACCTGCGCGAGGCCAGCACCGTGATCGACACCAGCGACCTGCGCCCGGCGCAGCTGCGCAGCTGGGTGCGGCAGCTGGTGGGCGCGGCGCATTCGACGCTGACGCTGGTGTTCGAGTCGTTTGCCTTCAAGCATGGCGTGCCGCGCGACGCCGACATGGTGTTCGACCTGCGCGTGCTGCCCAACCCGCATTACGTCAAGGAACTGCGGCCGCTCAACGGCCGTGACGCCGGCGTGATCGAGTTCCTGCAGGCGCAGCCCGAGGTGGGCGAGATGCTGGCGCAGATCGAGACCTTCCTGACCCGCTGGCTGCCCAGCTTCGACCAGGACCAGCGCAGCTACCTGACGGTGGCGGTGGGCTGCACCGGCGGCCAGCACCGCTCGGTCTATTGCGCCGAGCAGCTGGCGCAGCGCTTCCGCGAGCGCATTCCGACGCTGGTGCGACACCGCGAAATCGAGGCCAAGGAGGCCGACGCATCATGACCACCCCCGGCGCGACCCTCACCCCGGGCGCGCTGCTGCGCGACCTGCCGCTGTTTCCGCTCGGCACCGTGCTGTTTCCGCAAGGGCTGCTGGCGCTGCGGGTGTTCGAGGCGCGCTACCTCGACATGGTCAGCCACTGCCTGCGCCACGACGCGCTGTTCGGCGTGGTGACGCTGATCCAGGGCAACGAGACGCGCTCATCGACCGCTTCAAGTGCGAAGGAAAGCGCACGCTTCGAGACCCAAGGCTGCCTGGCGCGCATCCGCAGTTGCGACAGCGACCAGCCCGGCATCCTGCAGATCGACTGCGTCGGCACGCACCGCTTCGAGCTAAGCGAGCCACGCCAGCAAGCCGATGGCCTGTGGCAGGCCCAGGCGCTGGTGCTGGAAGACGACATGCCCACCGCGCTGACGCCCGAACTGCAGGCCAGCGCCGCCGCGCTGCAGCAGGCCATGGCGACGCTGGAGACGCAGGGTCATCAGCCCTTCATGGCACCGTATCAGCTCGATGACGCCGGCTGGGTCGCCAACCGCTGGTGCGAGATCCTGCCGATTCCGCTGCCCACCCGCCACAAGCTGATGGCGCTGCCCGACCCGCTGACGCGGCTGCAACTGGTGGACGGCTTTCTGCGCCGCCACGGCATTCTTTCGGACTGAGCGCCCAGGCCGAGAAGGCCGGATCAGCCCGCGTCCAGCAGCTTGCGCAGCGGCGCGGGCAGGCCCACATCGGCCAGTTCGGCGCGGCGCCACCAGCGGCCGGCGCCCAGGATCGGCTCCAGTTGCGCCGGAGCGCAGTGACGGTTGAGCGCGGTGCCGTCAGCGGGGTCCGCCAGATCGCCTTCAGCGGCCAGCAAGGCCGGCGCGTCCAGCTCGACGCGCAGCGGGTGCAACGTCCAGTCCAGGTGCGTCAGCACGTGCAGAAAGCCGGGCCGCTGCGTCAGCGCCGCCGGGCCGGGCTGCCAGACACCCGCCAGCGCCAGCGCCGCCTGCTGCGCAGCATCGGCCGAATCGAACAGCGGCAGGCTCCACAAGCCGGCCCAGATGCCGGTGTCCGCGCGGCGCTGCAGCCAGACCGCGTCGCCGGCCACCAGCCAGAGCAGCCAGTTTTCGCGCTGCTGGCGCTTGAGCTTGCGGGTGCGCACGGGGTAGGCCTCGGGCCGGTCGGTGCGGCGTGCGGCGCAGCGCGCCTGCATGGGGCAGAGCAGGCATTGCGGCGAGCGCGTGGTGCAGACCGTGGCGCCCAGGTCCATCAAACCCTGGGTGTAGGCGGGCATGTCCTGGGCGTCTTCGGGCAGCAGGTCGGTCGCCAGATCCCACAGGCGGCGCTCCTGCGCGGCTTGCGCTAGGTCGCCATCAAAAGCGAGCACACGGGTCAGCACGCGCTTGACGTTGCCGTCGAGGATGGCGACGCGCTCATCGAAGCAGAACGACGCAATCGCCGCTGCGGTGGAGCGGCCGATGCCTGGCAGCTGCACCAGTCCGTCGGCGCGGCGCGGAAAGTGGCCGCCGTGGTCGCGCACCACGGCCTGCGCGCAGCGGTGCAGGTTGCGCGCCCGGCTGTAGTAGCCCAGCCCGGCCCAGAGCGCGAGCACGTCGTCGGACGAGGCCGCCGCCAGGCTCGCCACGTCAGGAAACCGCGTCAGGAATCGTTCGTAATAGCCCAGCACGGTCGCGACCTGGGTCTGCTGCAGCATGATTTCCGACAGCCAGACCCGGTACGGATCACGGCTGCCTTGCCACGGCAAGGTATGGCGGCCATGGCTGCGCTGCCAGCGCACTAATTCTGTAGCAAACATGGGCGTTTCAATGAAAGTGCTCACCAACTTGTTTTGTCATTTTTTTGCTCGTACGGATTCTGTACGGATTTCGTCTTTCAATTGTGCCCTTGCGGCTTGATGATCTCGACCGCTCCCAAGCCCAGCGATCAGCACTAGCCGTTCAAACACTTGTTCTAACGCTCGGTCGATCACGACATGTCGGGACTTCTGCTCACGCTTGAGCGGAAGCCGATGCAGGCCCGCCGCGTTATTCCCGCGTTGTTATCGCGCAGGTGTCGCGGATCGACGCAGCGGTGCCGGATGGTTTTCGCTTGGTTTTAATAACCGCTCCTACGTCTTGGGGAGTGGGTGCCGGCAGTCTGGTGATGCCCACGGCCCGGTGGTCAACCTGACCACGCCTTGCTGCGCACCTCTGGTTTCCTGAGGTTTCGCACTTCTTCTCACAGTGCCATTCACGCCGGGTTTCCGAACAATCGAAACACCTGATGGTGCGAAAAGTACGGGGCGTTTCTCCGCAAACTCCGCACCCAGCCGCCCAACGAGACAAGCCCCGTGCATCGCTGCGCCGGGGCTTGTGAGTGACTGCCAACTTTTTTGTCCCGGCTTAGGACAACGGTTCTACATGAACGGTATCCAGTTTTCAACGCTGGCGACTTGCGAACGGCCCCCGGGGGGTGTCACATCAGCCTCCCAGCCACCACAGGACGCACGCACAGGCCCGAATCTTCCATCTGGTCAACCAAGCCCATCAGGTCATCAGGATCAGCGTCCAGCGCCTCGGCGATGGCGTCCAGGCTGAAGAGTGGCGCGCCGTCCTTGTCGTGGTGCGTGGCAGTCGGCAAGTGAATCCCGCACTCGACCAGCGCGTTGTCGATGTAGCCAGGGTCTGCCAGGTTGACGGCGTGGATCACGGCCAGCATGGCGCGCGGGTCTTCGTCGCCGTGCAAGTCCATCAGCCGGCGGGCCTCGGCAAAGGCGGCTAGCTGCTGGCGCTGCTGTGCGGCCAGTGCAGCCGACCAGCGATCCAGCAGGGTCAGCACCTCCTCTGCATCGTCGGCGGTCATCTCGGCATCAGGACGCACGGCAGCGAGTACGGCGTCACGCTCGGCAGCGCGGCCCGCATCAGGCGACAGCGCCGCCAGCAAGTCGGCAGCGGCCCGCAGGTCGAAGGGGTAGTTGCGCAACTCGCCGGCCAGAGCAGTGGCTGCGGCGTTCACCAGATCAGTGGTGGCGGGGTTGAAGTCGTGGTTGGTCATGTGTCAGTCCTTGTTGCTCGGCATGTAGGCGGGACAGGTGCGGCCGTGCCCCTTCATCAGATCGCACCAGACAGGCAGGCTCTTGTCTGCAAGCCCGGCAGCGACCGGCTCCAGGCAGGTGCGAGACCGGCTCATGCGCTGGCATCGGTCACACGTTTGCTCATCGTTTTTTCCGGGAACCCCTCCACCCCCCACCCCCGAAACCCCCAAAAGTGGGGTTTCGGGTGTTTTGGGGGTGCTGCCTCGGGGGTTGTTCTGAAAATCGTGCAGTCTCTTCAGCCATTTGTTGCTGCTCATGACGCTGCCTCCAAGGCTCTGGGGTTGATCGTGTAGCGGGTCGTCGGCCGGCCTGTTTCGCCTTCGGTCTCGATGCCGACGACGTGCCCGAACTCTTCCAAGATGCCGAGCGCGGTGTCGGCCTGGGCAGCGTTCGACAGGCCCGACCATCCTTTCTTCCACACATCGCGGGCGGTGAACTGATCGGCGAGCTTGCCGGCGGCGATGCGGCGAGCCAGCAGTGCAGCGGCATCCATGCGGCCGTGCTCGGCGAGCGAGTACACGCGGCGGGCGTGCCCTTCCAGGTAGTCGCACCACGCAGCAGCGCGCAGGGCCATGTCTTCCTGCACGTCGCCGATGCGGCCGTAGGCCAGATGCAGCACCAGCGCGAGCGAACAGAACAGCCGGTCGAACTTGCCGAGATGCTGACGCAGCAGCGGGTCTGACTCCCTGGGGATGCGCGACAGGTTCAGCTCTGCCGACCACTCGGCGAACACGTCGCGGGCCTCGGGCGAGAACTTGAACGCGGGGATCGGGTTGAAGTCGTCGGCCGGCGTGGCGCCATCCTGCACGGGGTCGAAGGCGGCGAGCCGGTCGAACACGTCGCGCACGAACTCGCGGGTGCCTTCGGCCGGGTAGCGGTCCACCCACTGCCAGGGCTTCGCGTCGGGGTAGACCAGCACCTGAAAGCGAGCCAGGAAGCCGTCCTGCTCCATGCTCTGCGATGCGCCCATCATGTAGCGCGTCAGCGGGCCGGGCTGGATGCCACCGAACACGCTCAGGCAGAAGGGTGACACCACGATAGAGCCGCGCCCGATGCGATCCACAGGGAACGACGCGGTGCCGTTGTAGCCCTCCAGATAGAACGCCTTGTCGCCTCGGTTCATCTCGTTGTCGAGACTGGCGAGCCAGCCGGCCAGCTCGTCGCGGAACACCAGGATGCCCGCCCCCTTGGGGTTGTCTGCCAGCAGCGCGCCGAGCTTCGCCGTGGTCGCGTCAGCCGTGCGATAGCGGCGCATCCTGGGTTCTTCTGGTGCCTCCAGCCCCGACAGATCAGAGATGGCGGCGCGCATCTTCAGGTCGTCGCCGTTGCCGCTCGCGGCCTTCTTCATCGTCGCCTTGATGGCGGTCTGTTGCGCCTCGAATGCGGCCACCTCGGCGCCATGCACCTTCTGCAACTCGGCGTGCAACTCCGACTCGCGGGCCTCCAGTCGCTCGATATAGCGCAGCACAGCGCCAGCGGCCGGCGTCTTGCGTGCGCTCGGCTCTCCGACGATGCCGCCGAACAGATTGGCGGGAATGCACCACGAGTCGCGGGCCTTGGGCTTGACGACGCAGCGCGCACCGATGACAGCGCCGAGCGACACCAGCAGCGAAGCGGCCACGTAGTCGGGCGGTGCGCTCATGCGGTCGGCCTCATCCATCACGAATGCACCCAGCGGGCCGGGCAGCAGCGCCTCGGCGTCGAACTCGGGGACGGGCAGCAACTCGGCGCGGATCTCACGGGGGGCCGGCCACTGGTGTGTGGTGCCCTCGGCGGCGGGCGGGCGCACGATCTCGGCGGCCTTGAATCGTGCGGTCATGATCTCTTGCTCGGTCAGGGCTGCGCTCATGCGGCCTCCTTCAGTTCGTCGTTGAGGTCGGCGCCATCGTGGGCAGCCGAGACCAAAGCCACCGTGCATCCAGCAGCGGCCCAGCGTGCGGCGCACTCGCTCGCAGCAGTGCGGCCGGCGGGGTCGTTGTCCTGGGCGATCACCAGCGCCTCGATACCGGGCAGCACAGGGAACGTGCGCAGGTTGCCGGCGTCGATCAGGCTCCAGGCGGGCTGATAGGCGTGGGCCAGTGACAGCACGCTCTCGACGCCTTCGCCGATGCACAGGCCCGTGGTGACGGCTTCGTCAGGCCACAGACGGATCACGCCGCCGGCCTTGCGGTGTCCACCCAGCAGCAGGCGGGCCGGGCCGGGCAGGTTCGCCGGCTTGGTGCCGTCCGCACAGATGAACGTGGTGTGCAGGCTGATCGGCGCGCCGGTCACAGCGTCCGTCACCAGCGCCAGCAGTGCCGGGCCGGTGTAGTCGCCGAGCGGGTGCTTCCGTGCAGCGGTGAACCTCAGATCACCGTCAGCCGGCGGGACGACGCAGCGGCGAGCCTTCAGGTACTGCTCGCCGATGGTGTCGGCCAGTGGGTGGGACTCAGCCCAGACCCGGCGGCCGTACTCGCTCAGGGTTTCGTGCAGGGCGTGGGCAGGCTCCACAGGGCGCAGTGCTAGCGCTGGTGCCTGACGTACCGGGCGTGGCGCGTCAGTGGTTTGGCGGGGCATCCACCCAGCTTTGCGGGCCTCATGAAACAGCGTGCCGGCCTTGATGCCGCCATCGGCCCGGATGCCACGCCACGCAGTCATCACGTCGCGCTCGCTGTCGAAGTTCGGGGCCGATGCGCTCCAGGCGAGAACGTCATCGAACTGCAGTTCGGCGGCCTTGGCTGCAGCCAGCAGGCGCACCCATTGCCGGCGGTCTGCGCCTGGGTCGCAGTGCTGCAGCGCGTCGAATGCATCGGCAGCGGTGTAGTCGCGGCGGGGCGTCATGCGAGCACCTCCACGCACAGCCACGACAAGGCAATCACCGCCGCTGCAGCGTGCGCGCCACTGAGCAAGTTCAGCAGCACGACGCCACAGAAGAAGGTGCGGTCAGCCGCCAGGAAGCGCATCAGCGCCCGCTTGACCGTCACGGCCTGGGTGCGAAAATCGGGCTTGTTGTTGATTTGCTTGAAGCCCTCGGTGCCGCCAGTGCCGGGGGTTTCGTTTCTTGTGGGCAGGCTAGCGCCCGGCCCGAAGGCCGATGAATTCATCTTCATGGCGTCCCCTTAGACCGCGCTGCAGCGGCTATTGATCCAGGCATCAACCAGGTCAGACGGCCATGCGACCGCTCGACCGTGGAGATTGACGCCAGCGGGGAACTGGCCTTTTGCGATCAGCGCGTAGAGGCTGGATTTGCACAAACCGGTGCGCTGTTCGACAGCCTCACGGCGAAGGAGCGACCGGGTGGTCTGGGCGGATTGGATGTGTTCGACGTGTTGCGTCATTGGGGGGTCTTTCTTGACTGAAGTCAGGGAAGCCCCGCGCAATGCGTAGGTGCAACGAAAATCCAGCGAAGTCCATCAGGTGCTGCAAGCGTACTTACAGCAATTGATAACTCGGGGTACAGTTCGCTTGAGGTTCTCGATCTCAAGCAACAGACTCCGAAAAACTTCCCTTTCTTCTGTTGCCCTGAAGGCCCACCGTTCCAAGGCGGTGGGCCTTCTTGCATCTTGCGGTGCGGTTTTGCCGGTTTCCTGCGGGTTGGACTCGGATAAGCCTTAGGGTTCCGGCGTGGAAATAGTAATCGGTGAGAACAGGGGTTTGATACTCATCAATCACTAGCCCTAGTGCCTAGGCATCGCAAATTCGCTGTCTATGGTGTGTGGCGACCATGGCAAAACGGGCTTAAAAGACCAAAGCGGGCTTCAGTGGACAACACTGGCAATCCGCAAGGATGAAAAAGACTATCAAACTTCCATCCTTCATAGAAAAAATGTCTGATGAATCCGGGCTGATACGGATGGTGTCACCGTCGATCTGGTGAATCGAGTCGTCAGCTCGGCAAAGCCGCATCGCGTAGTGAGTTCTCCAGCTCTTGCGCCTGAGCCTCGTATTCACAGACCAGACTGCTGGTGACGCGCAGCAGGTCATCCAACAACTCATAACCGCACTCGAGGTGCGGATTGCGGATGGCGTCGCACGCCTTGCTCAACGTGTCCTCGAACGTGGGATCAATCCGTGCCCGGTCTTCCAGGGCGGCAAGCACTCGCCGGCTGTCCGCAAAGTTGCGAGCGACGCGCAGTAGGGGTGCCAGTTCGTTGGCGATGTTGGCGTGCAGGTTGGCGGCTTTGTCGCGTGCGCTGCTCAAGTGGGCGGCGGCGGGGGATACAGTTTCGGTAGCCATGATGTGCGTGTCCTTCAGGTTGCACGTTGTGGTCGGGGTCACAGGCTGGTGGAACAGCTTGCGGCCCCACTTGTGCCGGAAACCGTCCGGCGGCGGGTTCATTCACAGCATCGCCACCAGATCAAGCCGCGCGCGGTTCTTGTCGTGGCGCAGGTGCCCATAGTGCTTGTCGATCATTGCGGTACTGGTGCCCGCCAGCTTGGCGACGATGAACACATCCATGCCGCCCGCGATCAGTTCAGAAATAGCCGTGTGCCGGATCGTGTAGAGCACCACATCGCCCGGCAGGCCGGCAGACAACACCGCCTGCTTGATGCGATCCTTCCAGGCATCCCTGTGCCAGCGGTTGCCGTAGGCGTCGCACAGCAGCGGTGCGGCGGGGAGCTTGTCGCGGCTCTGCAGCTTGAGGAAGTTCACGGCCTCGGTTGATAGCGTCACCTCTCGCGTGCCTGTCTTGCCCGTCAGTTGCAGCGTACCGGCTCTGGCGTTGAACGCACTCACGTCCGCGCTGGCGATCTCGCCAGGGCGTGCGCCGGTTAGCAGCAGCGTCGTCACCAGTGCCCGCAGGTCGTCGCCGTCGCAGTGCTGAATCAGCGCGGTGCGTTCTTCCAGGTGCAGGAACCGCCCGCGCCGCTTGCCGACGCCGGCGTAAGCCGTGACGGTCTTCCAGCCGGCGTCCGTGGCGACAAGTCGATCCTTGAGCGCCAGATTCAGCGCGGCCTTGAGCGTGTTCAGGTTGCGGTTTGCCGAGTCCTTCGACTTGCGCAAGTCTTCTTCGTCGCCGTCGTCGTCTAGTTGGTCGTCCATCCACTTCTTCACGGTGGTGGTGCGCAACTTGTCGAGCACCTGCCCGCCTAGTGCATGGCCGTACACCAGCCGCTTGAATCGGCCCTCGGCATCGCTGGCGCTGGCTGCACCCTTCTGCGTGCGCTGGTGGGTCACGTAGGCCCTGCATGCCTCCTCTACGGTCACTGCCTTGTGCGTGGCCCCGTAGCCGACAGCCTGCCCCCAATCCCGAACGAGCTTCACAGCTTCATCGAAGGTTGCGACCGCGCCGAATGAGCGGTTGAGGTATTTCCCGGCCCCTTCATGGCGCCTGCCGATCCACGTCCCTTCACCAGACGCAAGCGACCGGAAACCAACGGCTAGACCTTCATCTACTCGCGCCCAATAGGGTTCACGGCGTGGTGCGAGCTTGGATCGTGAGTTCTTGCTTTTCAGGTCTGCAGCCATCGATTTAGCTCCGTACGGATTCTGTACGGATGCATTCTATGGCCGACTATGGACAATCTTGGACAACAAACACAGCTAAATCAACAGCTTGCAACACGCGCCGGACAACCTTAGACCCTAATTCCTGCCTTGCCACGGCAAGGTATGGCGGCCATGGCTGCGCTGCCAGCGCACCAGGTCCAGCGCAAACGGGGCGCCCGGCATCAGGCCTGAGCCGCGCGCGGAGCGTCGTCTTGCAGATCCACGTCGAGGGGGGCGTTGTCGGCAGCGGGCACCACGGCTTCAGCCTGAACCGGCAGGGAGACCGCGTCGCTGACCGGCAGGACAGGCAGAACCGGCAGCAGCACGGGCGGCGGCACCGGCAGCGCAACAGGCAGCACCCGGTTTTCCAGCACCGGCAGCGTCGCGGCGGTCAGCTCGCGCTGGGTGGCGGCGCGGCGGGTGTCCTCGAACAGCGTGGTCAGGCGGGCGTCAATGGCGGACAGGCGGGCTTCCTGCTGTTCCAGCTCGCCCAGGCGGACTTCGAGTTCGGTGGACGCGCTCTGGATGCGCTCGAGCGCCTCGCGGCGGCGCTTGAAGGCGCGGCGGCGCTCGCGCAGCTGGCCGTCGACCTGCGCGGAGGCGGTGCGGTTCCACAGCTCGATCTCGCTGGCAGCGCTCTCGAACACCACGCGCAGGCGCGACATCAGCATGCGGCGGAACTGCTCCAGGAATCGCGGCTGCGACAGCCGCAGCGCCTGGCTCAGGCCGAGGTACTGGACGTAGTTGCGCTCGATCAGCGCCATATCATCGCGAAAGCGCGACAGGTCGGGCGTGCTGGTGGCCGTGAGCGCAAAGCCGAACTCGGTGTTGAGCCGGCCGAACGACGCGGCCAGCATGTCGCGGATGTCCTGGCTGCGCTTGCTGGCCTCGTCGAGCAGGCGGCGCAGGTCGGTGAAGAGCTGCGCGTACGAGCGCTTGGCGCCAAGCTTGAGGAAGGACTCGCGGATGGAGCCGATCATCTGATCGACCTGCTGCTTGAGCGGCTCGCCCGACAGGCCCAGCAGCGCCTCTTTCAGCATGCGGGTGTGCACGCTGCGCAGCGCCTGCAGCTGGCTGGTGGACAGCTCGAATTCGGTGGTCTCGGCCGCCACGCGCTGCAGGAAGACCTGCACCTTGCTGCTGTTCTTGCCGCGCAGGCTGCGCAACTCCAGCAGCTGCTCGGTCAGGTGGCGGCGCAGGTCGTGCATGCTGGCGAGCGTCTGCTGCTGCACCACGCCCAGCGCGTCGAGCGTGAGCTGCTCGAACACCGCGCGGCGCTGCGGCAGCAGCTGCTGCGCCAGCGCCTGCTCCAGCGCCAGCAGGCGGCTGTCGGCCAGCAGGCGGGCGTTGCCTTCGACGCGCGCCTCCAGCGCCTGGCGCGCCGAGATCGGGAACACCCGTGAGCTCGGCATGTCCAGTGTCTTGGCCACCTGCTCGCACTGGTGGGTGATCTGCGCCTCGCTGACCTCGGGCGGCGACAGCGGGTCGTAGAGCGCATCGATCTTGTTGAGCACCACGTAGCGCGTCAGCGACTGCGAGGCAAGGTGATCGCGCCAGATGGTCAGGTCGGACTTGGTCACGCCGGTATCGGCGCCCAGCACGAACACCACGACGTGGGCGCTGGGCAGCAGACCCACCGTCAGCTCGGGTTCGGCGCCGATGGCGTTGAGTCCGGGCGTGTCGAGCACCACCAGCCCGCGCTTGAGCAGCGGGTGCGGCACGTTGATGAGCGCGTGGCGCCAGAACGGCACCTCGACCTGGCCGTTGTCGTCGACGGGCGGGTTGTCGGCGCTGTCCTCGTCGTTCCAGAAACCCAGCGCGCGGGCTTCGTCGACGCTGGTCTGGCGCGTCTCCATCACGGCGGTCAGGCCGCGCGCAAAGGCTTCGGGGTCGGTGACGTCGATCTCGCGGCGTACCCAGGCGCGGGGCTGCTGGCGCAGGTCGGCCAGCGACGCGCCTTCCAGGCGGGTTTCGATCGGCAGCAGGGCCAGGCCGGGCGGCTCGTCGGCATCCCAGCCGAGTTCGACCGGGCACATCGTGGTGCGGCCGGGCGAGGCCGGCATGATGCGGCGGCCGGCGTCGGCAAAGAAGATGGCGTTGATCAGCTCGGACTTGCCGCGCGAGAACTCGGCCACGAAGGCGACCACCAGTTTTTCGCCCGCCAGGCGCTGGCGCAGCGAGTCGAGCATGGCGTGCGCGGCTTCATCGAGCAGGCCGTGCTCGCGCAGGAAACCGACCAGATCGCGCACCCGTGCTTCGAGGTTGACGCGCCAGCCACCCATGGCGTCCAGGCTGCGGACAAAGGGTTCGTTGGGCGTGTCGGTCTGGTGCTCGTTCATCGCATTCCCTGCAAGCCACACGGGCATTCATGTGTCAATTCATGGTAGCGCAGGCCTTACGCGCTCATCGTCGGATAACCGGCACCGATCAGGCGCTTTGGCAGCGACTGCAGTAATAAGTGGCACGCTGGCCCTGCACGAGGCGCGCGATGGGGTGGCCGCAGACGCGGCAGGGCTGGCCGGCGCGGTCGTAGACCATGGCACTCAGCTGGAAGGCGCCGCTCAGGCCGTGCGCATCGCGGAAATCGCGCAGCGTGGTGCCGCCCGCATCCAGCGCCGCCTGCAGCACCTGGCGCACCGCCTGCACCAGCCGGCGGCAGCGCAGCAGCCCCAGCTGGCCGGCGGGCAACTGCGGGTCGATGCCGGCGGCGAACAAGGCCTCGGAGCAGTAGATGTTGCCCACGCCCACCACCGCATCGCCCGCCAGGAGCGCCTGCTTGATGGCCACGCGCCGGCCGGCCAGGCACTGGTGCAGGTGCTCGGCGGTGAAGGCGTCGCTCAGCGGCTCGACCCCCAGCCGGGCCAGCAGGCTGCGCGCTGGGTCGGCGGCCAGGTCGGGCGACCAGACCACGGCACCGAAACGGCGTGGATCAGTCAGGCGCAACACGCCCCGGTCGGTGTGCAGCTCGAAGTGGTCGTGCGCGCCGCGTGGCGCCAGCGTGGCATCGAAGCGCAGCGAGCCCGACATGCCCAGGTGCAGCAACAGGCCGGCGCTGCCGTCCCCGGCATCGTCCCGGTCCGCGTGCAGCGGCAGCCAGATGTACTTGCCGCGCCGGGCGAGGTGGCCGACGCGGGTGCCGAGCAGCCGCTCGGGCGGCACGCCCAACGGCCAGCGCAGCGGCTTGCCCACGAAGACATCTTGAACGCGGGCGTCTTCAATGCGATCGACCAGACTGCGGCGGGTGATTTCGACTTCGGGCAATTCAGGCATGGCGCGATTATCCGCAGCCCCCCGGGCCTTAAATACCGCCGCCTAGAATCAATTGATGGTTGGAGTGAACATGAAGCTTTTGTGTGACCCGAGGTCCACCGCAGCGCCCCACGCGCTGCATCGCCAGCCGCACTGGCGCATGAACCTGGGTGCCGGGGCTGTTCTGCTGGCAGCCAGCCTGGGGTTGACGCCCGCCCAGGCGCAGTCCGCGCCCAAGGCCGTGATCAAGATGGCAGCGGCGGCACCCTCTTCGGTGCGCAATTCCGCGATGGACGCCGAGCTGTTCTATCAGTTGCTGGTGAGCGAGCTGGAGTTGCGCCAGGGTGAGGCCGGCATCGCCTATCAGGTGATGCTGGACGCCGCCCGCCGCGCCCGCGAGGATCCGCTGTTCAAGCGGGCGGTGGACATCGCCATCGGCGCCCGGTCGGCCGATCAGGCGGTGGGCGCGCTCAAGGCCTGGCGCAGCAGCCTGCCGCGTTCGCGCCAGGCCGCCGAGGTGCAAGCCCAGGTGCTGATGGCGCTGGGCCGCCCGACCGAGGCACAGGAGCCGCTGCGCACGCTGATCGAGCTGACGCCGGCAGCCGAGCGGCCGGGCATCATCTCGGCCCTGCCCCGGCTGGTCGTGCCAGGCGCGCAGGCCGCAGCAGCCGCCACGGTGGTCGACGAGGTTCTCAAGCCCTGGCAGGACCAGCCCGCCACCCGCCTGAGCGCGTTGCTGGCCGCCGGGCGGGTCTGGGCCGCAGCGGGTGACACGTCCCGCAGCCTGAGGTTCGCCACCGACGCACAACGATTCGACCCGACCGCCGAAGGCGCCGCCCTGCTGGGGCTGGAGCTGTGGGGCCAGGATCCGCGCGCCGAAACGCTGGCACGCATCTACCTGCAAGGCCCGCAAGCCGTCACGCCGATCCGGCTGGCCTACGCGCGGCGCCTGACCTCCTCGCAGCGCTACCCCGAAGCGATGGCCGTGGTGCACTCGATCACCTCGACCGAAACGGACTTTGCCCCCGCCTGGCTGATGCAGGGTGCACTGCAGATCGAGCTCGGCCAGCCCGCTGCGGCGCAGGAGTCCTTGCAGCGCTACCTGAGCCTGGCCCAGGCCGGCACCGCGACGGCCGAAGACGAAGAGGACGACAGCACCGCCGCCGCGCACCAGGCCGCCGAGGCGCTGGAGTTCAACCAGGCCTACCTGATGCTGTCGCAGGCCGCCGAGCAGCTCAAGGACTTCGAAGGCGCACAGCGCTGGCTGGAAAAGCTCGGCGAAGCCCAGAGCGCGCCGATGGTGGTGCTGCGCCGGGCCAATCTGCTAGCGCGCCAGAACAGGCTGCCCGAAGCGCTGGCGCTGGTGCGCGCGCTGCCCGAGCGCAACCCCGACGAGTCGCGCGCCAAGATCATGGGCGAGACCCAGCTGCTGCGCGACGCACGCCAGTGGCAGCAGGCCTACACCCTGCTGCAGGCGGCCAATTTGCGCCTCCCCAACGACCCGGACCTGCTCTACGAACAGGCCCTGCTGGCCGACAAGCTGCAGCGCTATGACGAGATGGAGCGGCTGCTGCGCCGCGTCATCGAGATCAAGCCCGACCAGCAGCACGCCTACAACGCCCTCGGCTACAGCCTGGCAGAGCGCAATCTGCAGCTGCCGCAGGCGCGGGAGCTGGTGCTCAAGGCCATGGCACTGGCCCCCGGCGACCCCTTCATCACCGACAGCATGGCGTGGGTGGAATTCCGCCAGGGCCGCCGCGAGGAAGCGCTGGCGCTGCTGCAGAAGGCCTATGCGCTGCGTCCTGACGTGGAGATTGGCGCACATCTGGGCGAGGTGCTCTGGTCGCTGGGACGCCAGGACGAGGCCCGGCGCATCTGGCAGATCGCGCACGACCGTGACGCCACCAACGAGGTGCTGACCGAAACGCTGACGCGTCTGAAGGTGCGCCTTTGAGACTGGCTGACCGCACCACCCGCCTCATCAGTCTGATGGCCATGCTGGCGCTGATGGCACTGGTGGCGGCCTGCCAGAGCCTGCCCCCGGTGGTGCCCGGCGCGCTCTGGGCAGGTCGGCTGGCGGTGCAGGTCGAGGGCGATGCGCAGCGCTCGTTCTCGGCCAGCTTCGAGTTGCAGGGCAGCCGCCAGGCCGGCCGCATGCTGCTGACCGGCCCGCTGGGCAACCAGATCGGGCAGGCGCAGTGGAGCGCCGGCCGGGTCGAACTGCTGACCAGCGACGGCACGCGGCGCTACCCGGACATGGACGCACTGACCGACGACCTGCTGGGCGAGGCCGTGCCGGTGCTGGCGCTGTTCGACTGGCTGGCCGGCCAGCCCGCATCCGATGCGTCGCATCAAAGCAGCTCGGATGAAGCTGCGCCGGGGTTTGACCAGTACGGCTGGGCTGTCTCGCTGGCACGCCAGCCTCAGGGCTTGATCGTGGCGACCCGGGCGCAGCCTGCGCCGCGCGTGACAGTACGCGTCAAGCTCGACCAGCCCTGAGTTCTCACCTCGTTTCACGCACGACACCGACATGTCCCTGACCGCTCTCTACGACCTGCCCGCTCCGGCCAAGCTCAACCTGTTCCTGCATGTGGTGGGACGCCGGGCCGATGGCTATCACCTGCTGGAGTCGGTGTTTCAGATGATCGACTGGTGCGACACCCTGCATCTGGAAGTGCGCCGCGACGGCCAGCTCTCACGCACCGACCTCGGCCCGGCACTGCCCGCCGATGACCTGTGCCTGCGCGCCGCACGCGCGCTGCAGGCGGCCAGCGGCACGTCGCTGGGCGTGCACATCAGTATCGACAAGCAGGTGCCCTGGGGCGCGGGGCTGGGCGGCGGTAGCTCGGACGCCGCGACCACCTTGCTGGGCTTGAACCGGCTCTGGGCGCTGAACTGGCCCCGGCAAAAGCTGCTGGACATTGCGCTGACGCTGGGGGCCGATGTGCCCTTCTTCGTCGGTGGCCGCAACGCCTGGGTGTCCGGCATTGGCGAGCAACTGCAGCCGCTGGACCTGCCGCCAGCGGCCTTCGTGGTACTCAAACCCGATGTCAGTCTGCCGACTGCGCAGATATTTTCGAGCCCCCTCTTGTCAAGATCAACTCCGCTGGCTACACTAGCGGACTTTCTTGCAGAGACTAATTCCTTCGGGAAGTTTTTTGGGAAGAACGACTTGGAACCTTGCGCAACAGCGCAGAGCACTGAAGTCGGGCAAGCACTGAATTTTTTGGCACAGCATGTGGGACCGGCCCGCATGACCGGATCAGGAAGCGCAGTGTTCTCAAGATTCGAAGAAGTTGCCGATGCAAAAAAATCACCTGATGAAATGCAGCAAGTCTTGGCGACATTGCCGCAAACCTGGGTGATACGAAAATGTCTGGCTTTGCCTGAACATCCGCTGATCAACTTTTGACAGCGCATCAGACAAGACAGAGCACAAGTTGCAGGTTGTCTCGACAGAGTCAACCGGTGTAGGGGAGTCGCCAAGTTGGTCAAGGCATCGGATTTTGATTCCGACATGCGAGGGTTCGAGTCCTTCCTCCCCTGCCAAACCACACACATGCGCCCGCCGGCTTCCGGCGAGGCGCTTGTTTTTTGTTGATGCGCTGAATTCAGTTCATGCATTCAGTGCGCTCAAGAAGGCACCGAACATGTTGGCTGACACCGTCCTCTTCACTTGCAACGCCAACCCGGCGCTTGCACAAGAAATCGCTGCCGATCTGGGCATTGAACTCGGTCACGCCAGCGTAGGCCGCTTCTCAGACGGAGAAGTCACCGTCGAGATCCAGCAGAACGTCCGCGCTCGTGACGTGTTCGTGGTGCAGCCGACGTGCGCACCGACCAACGAGCACCTGATGGAACTGTTGCTGATGGTGGACGCGCTCAAGCGCGCCTCGGCCCGTCGCATCACCGCCGTCATCCCCTACTACGGCTACGCCCGGCAGGACCGCCGCCCGCGTTCGACGCGGGTGCCGATCAGCGCCAAGGTGGTGGCCAACATGCTCGAAGCCGCTGGCGTCAACCGCGTGCTGACCATGGACTTGCACGCCGACCAGATCCAGGGCTTCTTCGACATCCCGGTCGACAACATCTACGCGTCGCCGGTGCTGTTGTCCGACCTGCAGGGCAAGCGCTACACCGACCTGGTGGTGGTGTCGCCTGACGTCGGTGGCGTGGTCCGCGCCCGTGCGCTGGCCAAGCAATTGGGCTGCGACCTGGCCATCATCGACAAGCGTCGTCCGAAAGCCAACGTGTCCGAGGTGATGCACATCATCGGCGAGATCGACGGCCGCAACTGCGTGATCATGGACGACATGATCGACACCGCCGGCACGCTGGTCAAAGCCGCCGAGGTGCTCAAGGAGCGCGGCGCCAAGAGCGTCTACGCCTACTGCACGCACGCCGTGTTCTCGGGCCCGGCGCTGGAGCGCATCAAGAACTCGGCGCTCGACGAAGTCGTCATCACCAACACCATTCCGCTGCGCGGCGAATTGCGCGAGAGCCCGAAGATCCGCCAGCTCTCGGTCGCCTTCCTGTTCGCAGAAACCATTCGCCGCATCTCGGACGGCGAATCAGTGACCTCGCTTTTCTCGGAACAGAACAACAACTTCTGATCCGTGACAGGCTGGACCGATGGTCGGTCCAGCACTTTCAGGTGCCTGGTCGCGGGTGCCTTCCTATTTGGAGAATGACATGAAATTTGCTGCAAACGCGCGTGAGCTGCAGGGGACCGGAGCGAGCCGCCGCCTGCGTCATGCGGGCAAGGTGCCCGGTATCGTCTACGGCGGTGCTGGCAAGCCCGTCCAGATCGAGATCGATCACAACTCGATCTACCACGCACTGAAGAAGGAAGTCTTCCATTCGTCCGTGCTGGAAATGGACCTGGACGGCCAGAGCGAGAAGGTGGTTCTGCGCGCCCTGCAAATGCACGCTTTCAAGCTGCAAGTGCTGCATGTGGACTTCCAGCGCGTCGACGCCACCACCCGCCTGCGCAAGAAGGTGCCCCTGCACTTCATCAACGAAGCCGAATCGCAGGCCGTCAAGATCGACAAGGGCACGATCAACCACGTGGTCAGCGAACTCGAGATCGAGTGCCTGGCACAGCAGCTGCCCGAGTTCCTGACGGTGGATCTGGGTGGCCTGCTGACGGGTCAGTCGCTGCACGTCAACGACCTGAAGCTCGACGCTGGCGTCAAGGTCCTGACCCACGGCCGCAAGAACCCGGTGATCGCCACCGTGGTGCCGTTCGTCGAGGAAGAGATCATCGTGGCAGCGGTTGTTGCTGCACCGGTCAAGGGCAAGAAGAAGAAGTAATCGGCCTCCAGCGCCCTTTGCTTCACCGAACCCCGCCCTCTGGCGGGGTTTTTCATTTGTCAGCGCCGCAATGAAGAGCTGAAACGATGATCCGTCTGTTTGTCGGCCTGGGAAATCCCGGCCCGGAATACGAAGCCACCCGGCACAACGTCGGCTTCTGGTGGGTGGATGCGCTGGCGCGCCGCCTCAACTGCACGCTGCAGCCCGAGCGCAGCTACCACGGTCTGGTGGCACGCACGCAGCGCAGCGGCGAGTCGGTCTGGCTGCTGCAGCCCATGACCTACATGAATCTCTCCGGCAAGTCGGTAGCGGCGCTGGCGCGCTTCTTCAAGATCGAGCCGTCGCAGATCCTGGTCGTGCACGATGAGCTCGACCTGCTGCCCGGCCAGATGAAGCTCAAGCAGGGCGGCAGCGCCGCCGGGCACAACGGCATCAAGGACATCCAGGCTCAGCTGGGCGGCACCGATTTCTGGCGCCTGAGGCTGGGCATCGGCCATCCGGGCGTGCGCGCTGAAGTGGCCAATTACGTGTTGCGCAAGCCGCCAGCGGCCGAGCGCGATGCGATCGAAGACTGTCTGAGCCGCTCACTGGAGGCAGTGGACACGCTGCTGGCCGGTGACATGGCACGCGCCGTGACGCTGATCCACGCCCAGCCGCAGCGGCCCAAGCCGCCGAAGCCGGCGGTGCTGCCTAAGCCGCCGGAGCCGCCTGCGCCGTCAGACGCTGGTACTTGAGCAGCAACTGCTCGGGCGTCTCGCGGTGCGCGGGGCTCACGGGGATGCATTCGACCGGGCAGACCTGCACGCACTGCGGCTCACCGAAGTGGCCGACGCATTCGGTGCAGCGCGCCGGGTCGATGAGGTAGTAGTCCGGGCCCATCGAGATAGCCTGGTTGGGGCATTCGGGCTCGCACACATCGCAGTTGATGCATTCATCGGTGATCATCAGTGCCATGGGGGACTTTCTGCCGTTCAGGTCGGTTTGACGCGCCGCTTGAGGCGGTTGAGCACCAAAGGCGACACGAACTTGGACACATCGCCACCGAGCGTGGCGATCTCGCGCACGAAGGTGCCGCTGATGAACTGGTACTGGTCGCTCGGGGTAAGGAACAGCGTCTCGACCTCGGGCATCAGCTGGCGGTTCATGCCTGCCATTTGAAATTCGTATTCGAAGTCACTGACCGCGCGCAGTCCGCGCACGACCACCTTGCCGCCGTGGCCAACCACGAAATCGCGCAGCAGGCCGCTGAAGGCGACCACCTCGACGTTAGGGTGGCTGGCGGCCAGTTCCTTGGCGATCTCCAGGCGCTCTTCGACGCTGAACATGGTGCGCTTGTGGTGGCCGGCAGCAACGGCCACGATCAGGCGGCTGAACAACCGGCTGGCGCGGCGCATCAGATCCTGATGCCCGAGCGTCATGGGATCGAAAGTGCCGGGATAGACGGCCGTGAGTTCCTGAATCATCGGGGTCAAGACGCGCTCCCTGAAGCATCTGGGGTGGAAATGAATACGGTTTCAGTGTATTCGCTGGTCAGCAGGTGGTAGCAGACCATACCCGCCCGGCCTTGCCGCCACAGATTCAGGCCTTCAGCGGCCATAGCCGGTGCCTCGAAGACCCGGTCTGCCTCCAGGTAGATGAAGCCGCCGGGCCGCAGCAGCCCACGCGCAAGACGCAGCGCGGTGAGGAACAGGTCGCCGGCAAACGGCGGGTCGAGCAGCACCAGATCGAACGAAGCGGGCACGGCCCGCCGCATCCAGTCCAGCGCATCGGCGCGCACGACCTCGACCGCCTCGGCCTGCAGCCGCTCGCGCACCTGGCGCAGATGGGCGATCAGGCCGGCGTCCTGCTCGATCAGGCAGACGCGGCTGGCATCGCGTGACGCCGCCTCGAAACCCAGCGCACCGCTGCCGGCGAAAGCGTCCAGCACGTGCCAGCCCTGCAGGTCCTGGCCGAGCCAGTTGAACAGCGTTTCGC
Source organism: Leptothrix sp. (in: b-proteobacteria) (assembly GCF_965250675.1). Lineage (NCBI taxonomy): Bacteria > Pseudomonadati > Pseudomonadota > Betaproteobacteria > Burkholderiales > Sphaerotilaceae > Leptothrix > Leptothrix sp. (in: b-proteobacteria). The sequence goes on along the minus strand of NZ_CBDFPH010000008.1, from coordinate 779,506 downwards.
GGACCCGGTCCGGCGTCGGACGCAACCCTGGGCGGTCGGCCACCGGCAGTTTGCTGCGCTTCCAGCGGCCACCGATCAGGCGCACTTCTCCCGGGCCCGACGTTCGGGGCGCACGCGGTGCAGTCGTTTTGGCAGGCTCACGGTCTTTTTTCACGGTCCGATTTTAGGCGGCTGGCGCATGCCATCAGCCACCCGACGGCCAACATCGGCCAGACAGACTCGCCTGCCTACAATCTTGACAACTTCCGGCGCCTGGCCGGCCTTGATGCGTGCCGGCAGGCACGCTGCACCACACCGATTCCGCACCTCTGCATGTTCAGTTTCTTTCGCCGCAAGCCCGCTCCCGACGCACCCGCCACAACCCCTCAGGCCGCAGAGACCACGCCCGCCCCTGCTGCCCGCCAATCCTGGCTGGCGCGCCTCAAGAGCGGACTGCAGCGCACCGGCTCCAGCATTGCGCAGGTCTTTACCGGCACGCAGATCGACGATGCGCTCTACGAGGAGCTGGAAGCCGCGCTGCTCATGGCCGATGCCGGCGTCGGCGCCACGCAATACCTGCTCAAGGAACTGCGCCAGCGCGTCAAGGCCGATCGCTGCACCGAGCCACAAGCCGTCAAGGCGCTGCTGATCGAGGTGTTGACGGAGCTGTTGCAACCGCTGCAAGGCAGCCTGACCGTGGGCGAGCATCAGCCCACCGTGATCATGGTCGCGGGCGTCAACGGCGCGGGCAAGACCACCAGCATCGGCAAGCTCACGCGCCATCTGGCCGAGCAGGACTGCAAGGTGCTACTGGCCGCAGCAGACACCTTCCGCGCTGCCGCACGTGAGCAGCTGACCGTCTGGGCAGACCGCAACCAGGTCCAGATCGTCAGCCAGGAAGGCGGCGACCCGGCCGCCGTGTGTTTTGACGCTGTCAGCGCAGGCCGTGCGCGCGGCTGCGACGTGGTGATCGCCGACACCGCCGGGCGACTGGCGACGCAGTTGCATCTGATGGAAGAGCTGCGCAAGATCCACCGCACGCTGGGCCGCGCCATGCCGGGCGCGCCGCATGAAGTCCTGCTGGTGGTCGACGGCAACACCGGCCAGAACGCGCTGGCCCAGGTCAAGGCCTTTGACGAGGCCATGGGCCTGACCGGACTGATCGTGACCAAGCTCGACGGCACCGCCAAGGGCGGCGTGCTGGCCGCCATCGCGCTGTGGGTGCGCGAGCGCCGCGAGCGCGGCCTGGGCAATGTGCCGGTCTACTTCATCGGCGTCGGCGAGAAGATGGAAGACCTGCAGACCTTCGACGCACGGGAGTTTGCCCAGGCCTTGCTGGCCTGAGCAACAGCGTCACGGCCTACTGGGCAACCAGTTCATCGGCCGCCGGCTGCGACACCGGCGCCGGCTTGTCAGACAGCGCCGGTGACCGCGCCAGCATCTGCCGCAGGCGTGCCTGCATGGCAGCGGCAACGCGCCCCGCCTCGGGCGGTTGTTCGCGGCGGGCCTGCTCCATGGCGCGCTCCATCCAGGCCTGCAACTCTGCGCACGGCTCGCCCAGGGGGTAAGCCGCGCCGGTCGGCTGCGATGCCGTCGACAACACTGCCACCTGATCGCCACGCCGAATCAACGTCGGCACCTCAAGCAACTCCGCCGCATCGGCCAGGATCTGGCCCGGCTCGACCAGCATCCAGCTGGCGCCTTGCAGGATGCTGAGCTGATCGGGCAAGGACTCGACCTCGCGGCACAACATCAGCGACTGGTCCATCTTGGCGCGCAAGGCCGGACTGCGCGGCCCTTCGCCCAGCACCATGCAGATCTGGTGCGCAAATTCTTCATGGGTCGGCAGCAGCGTGGACAACAGATCCTGAGTCCGGCTGTCCACCAGCCACAGCAGCTTGGGCACCACCGTGCCCTTGGCTTGGGCCGCGCTCGCCAGACCTGATGCACACGCCAGCAGGTCGGCCACCGTGCGCGCCGCCTCGGCAGGCGATTGGGCACCCAGCGACAGCGTGATCAGGCCGTAAGGTGTGCCGGCCCCCGCGTGTTCCGACCAGGTCGGACCGAGGTAGATCGGCATCGCATGTCGCAGGAACGCCCCGTAGGCCGTGCTGACCTCGCGCCAGACGGCCCACAGCGCATCGACGCGCAAATCGCCCTCGAAGCTGTGAATGCGCTCACCCGCCACACCCAGTCGGCGCACGACCGACAAGGCCGCTGGCGACGATGTGACCAGCAGCTGATCGGAAAGCTGTTCGATCAAGGCGGCATTGGCGTCCAATTCATGACCCGCATCAGCACGCCGCACGCCGGCATCACCACGAACGAGCGAAATACCGCGCTTGCGGGCGAGCAGTGCGCTGGCCAGGACCGCTTCGCCGCAGCCCATCGTCATCACGGCGACGGGCTGGAATTCGTCCACCACATGGCCGAAACGCTCAAAGACGGCTGGCGCCGCTTGCTCGAACGAGCCGGGCGCGATGCCCAGATGCAGACCGACCTCGATCGATGGCAGCAGCCGGTCCATGCGCGGCCACGGCCAGACATCCGCCTTCACGCCGGGGTTGACCAACACCAGACGCGGCGCTTCGGGCTCCTCCGCCATGGCCTTGGCCAACACCGCGAACTTGAGCGCGTCGCTTTCGGTCTCCGCCACGCAAAGAATCACTTCGCGCCGGCGCTTGGTCATGAAAAGCGTCTCGACCCGCTCGACCTCCTGGTGGGTCAACTGCACAGCGGCCGTGGCCCGCGACAGGCTGTCCACCACTTCGTCGATCAAGGGACCGTCATCGAACTCGGCGTCGGATGCATCGCCAGCCAGCGTGGCGTCATCCGCTTCGGGCATCTCATCGGGCGCAGTGCTGATGAGCTCGGTGGAAGTCACTGCAGGCTCAAGGAGTTGCTCGACCAAGGGTGCCGTTTCAGACAAGGTCTCAAGCAACACCGGCGCAGCCGGCTCAGCGTCAACCTCGGCCGGAGCAAGCACCTGAACGGGCGTTGTCACGGACACGACAGCCTCTGCAGAAGCGACGTGCACCTCAGCCTCAGGCACCGGCAAAACCTCGACGACCGCACGCACCGGCAAGGGCAGCGGCTCGAAATCACCCTCGCCGATCTCGGAGAGCAACTCCTGCGCAGCCCGCTCGACCAGTTCGGCGGTGATCTCGTCACGACCGTCCAGGAACGCTGCCAGCAACACCCGATTGCACAGGCGGTTGAGCCGACGCGGTACGCCACCGGTCCAGCGGTACAAATGATCGAAAGCTCGCTCTTCAAAGCGCGGACGGCTGCCATCCCAGCCCACATGGCGCAGACGGTGCTCGATATAGCCACGCGTCTCGTCATTGGACAGCGGCCCAAGGTGATAAGAGGCCGTCACCCGCTGGCGCAACTGCTCCATGTCGGGCGATTCGAGGATGCGCCGCAATTGCGGCTGCCCCACCAGAAAACTCTGCAGCAGCGCCTTGTTACCGAGTTGGAAATTCGAGAGCATGCGAAGCTCTTCGATCACCATCGGCTCCAGGTTCTGCGCCTCGTCCACGATCAACAACGCATGACGACCCTGTGCGGCCAGCGCCGTCAGAAACGCCTCCAGCGTCGCAATCAAATGCGCCTTCGAGCTGCCCTGCGCGGGAATACCGAACCCCGTGATGATGGACTGCAGCAACTCGCCCGCCTGCAACTGCGTACTGACCACCTGGGCAGGCAGCACCTTCTGGCGATCCAGCCCATCCAGCAGAGTGCGCACCAGCGTCGTCTTGCCTGCACCAATCTCGCCAGTAATGACGATGAAACCCTCGCCCTGCGCTACACCATACTCAAGATAAGACAGCGCACGACCATGGCCCCGGCTGTTGAAGAAAAAAGCCGGATCCGGATTGAGCTGGAACGGCTGACTGGTGAAACCAAAGTAGGACTCGTACATCTGCCGTACTCAGAAACGGTGCAGCACACCGGCCGTGAGCGCATTTTCACGCGCTGACGGCACTGTCGTTGAATCTATGGATTGGTGTCGCACCGCAACTGTCGCGGTCGTTCGCAAGGACACCTGATGGCTCAGCCCCAACTGCAACGCAGTATTGCTGGTGCGAAGGCCCGCATTGGTCGCACCGAAGCCCGTAACTTTCGCATGCGTGACTGAAGCGTCCGCCGTCATATCCGGCGTCAGGCGACGGCTGAAGGTGAGCCCCTGGCCCCGCTGCCGCGCGTTACCCGAAAATAACGGCGTCGGATCATTCGGACCCAGCAGATCTTCGGTTTTCTGATCAAAAACACGTAATGTCAGCGCGTGTCGAGTTCCCAGCAAAGCCACGCTCAAGCTGGCGCTTTGCACCAACTGAGCACTACCGGAATAGATATCGACATTGTTGGCCAAGCTGCTGGGAAGATTGCGTTGGCTGATGAATTGCTGCACAGCAGCAGCGCGATCAACTGCATTAGGAATGCGCGTCACGAGCATGGCATCCAGCAATTGCGCCACGTTGGCGCCCGCCGGAACATTCAACAACTGAGAAGCATAAGTGGTTGCGTAGCGCGACACCGACGCATTGAAGGCCATGAATGGGGATCGGTGCGTCAAATCAAGGTTTCCGCCTTGACCGAAAAACCTTCGTTCAATGGCCCCTTCAAGGGTCGTGCGCTCATTGGGAACCCAACGCAAGCCTGCGCCCACCAGCGTGCGCGATACATCATTGGTCGCATATCTCGCACGATCAACTCCACCAACAACAGAAACGCTGAACTGAGGTGACGGCGCATAAGAAGGCGCAACACGCAGAGTATGCATGTCCACATTCTGTGCGCTTTGATTGCCGTAATCCGTGGCCTGCCTCACAAACTCGGCGCGCAACCCCATCGGTTGCGGACGCAATTCATATCGCGCATTTTGTGATTCGAGGTAGACATTTGAGCCAGATTGAGCCCCTGAGTCACTGTAAAACTGAATCCAGTTGTGATCCGTGCGAAGAGTCAATCGCGCATTGGGGCCAAGCTCTCGATCAATATAAGGGCTGATTCGTTCACTTGTATTGATCGTGCTGTTGAGCGCCGAGTTGCCTGCGCCTGAAATTCCGAATGGATTCTGCAACGCGACATCAGCCTTGACACCAGCATCCAGAAAAAGCAACCTATCAACGATACTTGCCGTGCCATCAACATTGACTCGAGGCAGCAATTTATCAGAGCCCGTGCGGCCCAGATAATTCGTAGCTTCAAGACCCAGGGAACCAGCAAACCGATAGGACGCGTCAGATCCTTGAAAGTCCAGCTTCGGTGTGGTCGTCACGATGACATCAGCACGCGAGGTCGCATCCAGCGTTGCATTGTCCGTCGCGACCACATTGACGCCAACCAAAGGCGTAACACGCAAATTTTGTGCAACGACCGTAGAACAGACTGCACCAAGCAGAAGTCCTGCACCGCAACGGCACATTGAAGATATCACTGAGAATTTGACCCGATGTTCATGCGGAGTAATATCCATAGGTTTCACCGGATGTTTTATTGTGACAGCGATTCAGTATCGACAGGACTACAGGGCATTGCTCCACCGCAGCGTAGGCTTGTGCAATTTGGGCATGCGTCGTTCGATCGGCCTCTACCACCATGACGACCTGACCCACTCGCGATGCCAAGACACGCGACTCAGTCGTAGGTATCAAGGGCGGCGCATCAAACACAACAATCCGATCTGCGTATTTAGCAGCCAATTCATCCAACAGACTTTCCATCGCAGCGCTGGCAAGAAACTCTGTTGACTTGGCACTTGCAGCACCGGCAGGTAGCAAACTGAGTTTTGGCACGTTGGTCCGCAACATCACATCAGCCAAGTCGAGTGAATCCGAACTCAAAACATCCATCAGACCCGGAGCCGACTCAACCCCCAGTCGCTGCAGGACCGATGGACGTAAAACGTCGGCATCCACCAGCAAGACCGAGTGATCAACCTCCAATGCAATACTCATCGCAAGATTGATGGCCGTGAATGTTTTACCTTCACCCGGCATCGCACTGACCACTTGAATCAAATTAGGTCGAATCAAGGTTTGTGCCGATTCACCGCGTGCGTTGGCCAACAACGGTTGCTTGATGACACGCATCTGAGCTGCCAATTGCGAGCGTGGGACAGAAGGCACCAAATAACCGTTTCGCTCCAGTCGGGAAAGATCGATCTCGACTTCACGTGAGCGCCGCGCCAGCGATGTAGGAACTTCCGTTACGGTTTCCAATCGAGCCGAACCCAGTCCGGCATTTGCTTTGATCGGCGGCTTCCTTGCTACGTTGGCTCCAAGTACAGGACTCGCTGGCACAGGAACCACAGGCACATCAATGCCAGCGCGCTTGAGTTCTTCCAGACGACGGACTGCTTGCTCAATGATACTCATCGAAATTTGCCTTCGCTTAATTGGCTGCACGCCAGGAAATCAGTGCAAGCCAACCCATGTGAGCCACAACAAACAAGGTCAGTGATCCGAACAGTTTCATTCGATCTTTTCTCAAATTCAACAATCCTGCCGCGTCAAAAACTGCAGAGACTCCACCCAACACAGGGCGCTTGGTCAGTTCACGCAATTCTTTCTCGCTGGCGATGGTCGGCTGGACCCGGGTCATTCCATAAGCCACTGCGGAGCCAATCAATAAAGCAATGACCATGACGCCCAACGCGGCTTGAATACGACTGGGGAAAACTGCCGTGGGTTCGACTCTTGGAGGCTCCACCACGCGAAACTCCGCCAGTGGCGACGATTGATCGATTTTCACACCCAGAGAAGCAGACTCACGACGCGATACCAGTTGCTCGTAGTTCTTCCTGACTACATCGTAATCACGGTTCAATTGGGCAAGTTCTGCCTCTGCTTGTGGAACCTTGCTGGCTTGGGCGCGAGTTTCCTCCATACGTCCCTGCAACGAGCCCAGTTGAGCCCTCAGAGACGAGACATTCGCTTCGGCTTCAGCCAAGGTGATGCGCAATTTTTGAAATACCGGATTGGTAGCAGCAGATCTCACTTTTGGGGTGATGATTCTGGATTTGGCATCAAGTTCCTGTCGGCGCTGCGCCTCCAATTGAGCGATGGATCGTCGGGTCGTGCGTACATCAGGATGTTCTTCGGTGTAGCGGCGCATCAACTCGTCAAGTTGGCGTTTTTGCGCCTCAATCCGAATATCAAGATCAGGCGTTATCGAAGATGGTGCTGAAGCAGCCTCAACAGGCAACTGCGGCTCTTCAGAAGCCAACTCTCTTCGCAACGTGTCACGCGACTGCTCAGCTGCACTTAATTGAACACGCAAACGGTTTATTTCATCCGTCAACGCCGACATTCTTGCGAAAAAATCTTGATTGGTTGCCGTCGCAATATTTACATTGCGCAACTTGAAATCCTTCAGCCTGTTTTCGGCCTCAGACAACTTGCTCTCATAAGACTTGATCTGCTCGTCAATAAACCGACTTGCTTCATTGGAGTCGCGACGCTTGGAGTCCGCGCCAGAATCCACAAAAAGGGTGACCAGCGCTTCGACCAGTCTTCGTGCACGCGCAGCGTCCACGTCACGATAACTGATCGCGTACAAATTGTTACCGCCGGTCTGCTCTATCTTGATGGATTTCATCAAGGCTTCTACCTGAGCGTCATTTCCTGCTTGGGTGGCCTTTCCAAGCCCAATATTTGGGTTGGCAACCAAGGCCTCCACATTGGGACGCGAAATCAGGGTTCGAGCCAACATGCGCACTTGCTGGTCGATATCCGGTTGAAAAGCAAGCCCCGTCATGAGGGGCTTGAGGACCGTTTGCGTATCGACGAAAATACGGGCGCGTGCTTCATGCCGCTCTGGCATCAGCCAAACGAAGCATGCGCCAATGACAGCAATGCCCCAAGCAACGCTCATGGCCAGCCATCGATACCGCCACACACCACGGGCCACTGTCGCAGCCTGTCTGGTGAATTCATTCATGCCCGATACTACCCAAGAAAGATGTGCGGCGGATTAAACCGCCGCACCAATGAAGGAAGCCCGCCACACCCATCATGGATGGCAGGCTTTATCTGTCACAACTCGCTGGAATTGAGCATCAATCAAAACCAACTTTGAGGCACGATAACAATATCGCCGGGCTTGACATCCACGTTAGCTGAGATATCACCTCGCTTGAGTAGATCCTTCAAGCGCACGCTGTATTGCTTGCCATCCTCCGAACCTCGAACCAGCACGGCACCATTGCCATCAGCAAAATCCGTCAAACCACCAGCTTGAATCATCACATCGAGAATGGTCATGTTCTGGCGGAACGGCACACTTTGGGGCCGGGTTGCTTCACCAACAATACGGATCTGTTCGCTGAAAGATCCCTGGAAACTGCCCACGACCACAGTCACCACCGGGTCACGTATCACGCGGGCCAGCAGTTGCTCCACTTCGCGAGAAAGATCGGCCGGATTCTTGCCAGCGGCCAGCACGTCTTCAACCAACGGCGTGGAAATTCGGCCATCAGGACGCACGGTGACGGTGGCGGACAGTTCTGGATTACGCCAGACAACGATGTTCAACGTGTCCAACGGGCCGATCTTGTAGCGATGGTCCGGCGTTTCCGCGCTGCGCGGCGCCGGCGGGTAGTTGTTGAGGCTGGCGCAGCCGCTCAGCGTGCTGACTGCAACGGTTGCAGCCGTCAAAAACGCTGCGATACGGCCCGACTTGATGCCGGCTTTGGACTGCTTGTTCATGTTTGATCCTCTCAATGCTGCTCGGGATGCCGCCAATGTGCTCAACCCGATGTCTTCGATGATGGTAGCGACCGCGTGCTCAAAGATATGGCGGCGCGGAGCAAGGAAGGAACACGCCGCGTGCACTACTGAACGGCAATCAGTGTGCACCCTCGCGGAAAAGCACGACGCTGACCGTATCGATCAGCACCTGAAGATCCAACAGCAGAGAGTTGTTCTTCACGTAGTACAGGTCGAACTGGTGTTTACGACGCGCATCTTCCAGTGATGCACCGTATGAATACCGAGTCTGCGCCCAGCCCGTCAAGCCAGGTTTGACGGTGTGGCGTAAATCGTAATATGGAATTTTCTCGCGCAACTGTGTCACGAATGAGGGGCGCTCAGGACGTGGCCCCACCATGCTCATCTCACCACGCAGCACGCTGAAGAGTTGGGGCAACTCATCGATCCGCGTCTTGCGGATGAAGGCCCCGATGCGCGTGATGCGGCTGTCGTTCTTGGTCGCCCAGCGGGCAACGCCATCTTTTTCCGCATCGGTGCGCATGCTGCGAAATTTGGTGCACATGAAACTGCCGCCACCCAAACCGATTCGCTCTTGCTGGTAAAGCACCGGGCCCTTGCTGTCGAGCTTGATGGCCAGCGCCGTCAGCACCATGATCGGCGAGGCCAGCACCAGCAGCACGAAGGAACTCACGACGTCAAAGGCGCGCTTGGTCAACTCGCGCGCTCGACCTTGAACGAAGCCGTCGCCATAAACCAACCAGCTGGCCTTGAGACTGTCGACAGGAACCTCGGCCTTGGTTCGCTCGAAGAACCCCGCCAAGTCCATGATCGGAACACCAGCGATTCGGCAATCGAGCAGTTGATCGATCGGCACGCCACCGCCGCGCTGTTCGCGGACAGCCACGATGATTTCATTGACTCGGTGCTCGCGCACCAGATCGCGCAATGGCCGTGTACCGTCCAGAACAGGGGCATCGTCCTGCGAAACCTGTCGAGCCTCGTTTTCGCCCGACGGATAGAAGCCAACCACCTCGTAGCCGGCCCACTGATCCGCCGAACGCATGCCCAGCCAGACTTGTTGTGCATCAATGCCTGTACCGACAATCAGCACGCGATGCGCACCGACTGCGCGGCGCAGCATCCAGGCCACACCACGATAGAGACCCAAACCCATCAGCAGATAGAGCAGCGCATAGCCCACCAAAGCGGACGGATAGTCCGCTGACCGCAGGTATTTGGCCGTGAGGTACGTGATGTACCCACCCACAAGAAACACCAGCGCCATGCGCAGCACCACGGCTGGAAGCCCCAGCTTGCTGTGACGGTACAGACCCACAAAAGAGTAGAGCAAGGCCATCACGAGCGAGAAGACCAAGGCGGCGCCCACAACGCCAGGCACCATCACCTGCGCCATGAGGCCGAGTTCTGCAGACGGATGCGACACCGTAGCCGACGCGAAGAGAACCGCCACGAAGGACAGCACGCCATCGGCCAGCAACTCGGCCAATGGTGCCCCCGACGAATGCCGCTGAAATACTTTAAACATTACTTGCTCCCATGCGCGAGTGAATTCGCGGGACTCGTACGCCGAGTCGACACAGCCAACACCCTGTTGCACCAGACAGGATTTTCGGCACTTCGGGCGGCCAATCAACCCTTCATCCGCATGCCTGCTACACCCCCGACCCGAGGTTAAGCCGTCTAACGTGAACTATTGACGAAGCCTCTACGGTGGGCTAGAGATCGGTGGCTCGATTGACAACCGGCAACGCCAGCGCGATCCATCAACAAACGAACACATCCGTCAGCCGATGCCCCCCCTGTCAGCACTTCAGACCGACATGCAAGGCCACCAATCCTGCCGAAAGATTGTGAACATCCACATGTCCGAAGCCGGCAATCTTCATCATGGCTTTCAGTTCGGCCTGCGCCGGGTGCATGCGGATCGACTCGGCCAGGTAGCGGTAGCTCTCGGCGTCTCCGGTGATCAGTTGTCCCATGCGGGGCAGCACGTTGAACGAGTACCAGTCGTAGGCCTTCTCCAGCGGCTTGGCAACGCGGGAGAACTCCAGCACCAGCAGCTTGCCGCCCGGCTTGAGCACTCGGCGCATCTCGGCCAGCGCCCGATCCTTATGCGTCATGTTGCGCAGGCCGAAGGCCACACTGACGATGTCGAACCGGTTGTCGGGAAAGGGCAATTTCTCGGCATCACAGATCACGGTGGGCAGGGCCAGTCCCTCGTCCACCAGACGATCACGGCCGGTGCGCAGCATGGCCTCGTTGATGTCGGTGTGGATGACGCAGCCGCTCGGGCCGACCTTGCGTGCGAAAGCGCGCGTCAGATCACCGGTACCTGCGGCGATATCGAGCACCTGCTGACCCGTACGGGCGCCGGAAACTGCAATCGTGTAGGCCTTCCAGACGCGGTGCATGCCCATGGACATCACATCGTTCATGACGTCATAGCGGGCGGCAACGGAGTCGAAGACACCGCGCACCTTGCTGGCTTTCTCGCGCTCGTCGACGGTCTTGAAACCGAAATGGGTATCACTCATGCACTGTCTTTCAAAAGCGGAAACATCCGGCGCGGCGATTCAATGGTGATGACCACAATGACCGCCTGATGCAGCGGGCGGCGTGGCCACCACATCCCGGCCCAGCCCTGCGGCCTCCAGGCGGGCGAGATAGTCGCTCCAGACCCGCTCCTGGTTCGCGCCCAGTTCGTGCAGGTAGTCCCACGTGAAGAGGCCACTGTTGTGCCCGTCGCTGAACGTGGGCTGAATTGCGTAGTGCCCCACGGGCTCGACTGCCACGATCATCACGTCGCGCTTGCCGGTCTGCAACACTTCCTGGCCGGGACCGTGTCCCTGCACCTCGGCTGATGGTGAGCACACGCGCAGCAACTCGAAAGGCAGGCGAAAGACCTGGCCGTCCGAAAAGCTGACCTCCAACACGCGGCTTTGCTGATGCACCGTGAGCGCAGTCGGCTCGGCACGAACGGGTTTCAGGCTGGACATGTCGAGGGGCCGGTGGTGTGAAGAGAGGGGGAGTTCAGTCGTGACGCCATTCAGGCCTGCGGTGCCAGTGCACTGAGCGCCCGGCAGACGGCCTGGTCGACGGTCTCGATCGGCATGGCCAACCGGGCCAAGGCGGCTTCGCCCGTGACGGCGTCACGCTGCGGCACAGACCAGATCGACTGAGGATAGTGGCTGTCCCAGTCGAAGCGGGCCGTCACATGCCAATGCAGGTGCGGCACCACATTGCCCAGGCTGACCAGATTGACCTTGGTGGGCGCGAGGCAACGAATCAGCACGCGTTCAATGGCGGCAACCGCTTCCATGCACTGCGAGCGCTCCGCCGGGCTCAACGCGCTGAATTCGGCCACATGCCGATTCCAGATCAGCCGGTAGAAGGCGGGGAATGCCGGCGCATCCAGCACCCGCACCACGCGCCAGTCGGCGGCGCGGTGCAGCGCCAGCGTGCCGCCATCCGGCGCGGACTCGCAGAGCGGGCACGCGGGCGGATGCCCGGCCGCAACCATCAGGCCTTGCCCTGGCTGGCCACGGCGGCGGCGGCCTTGGCAATCGCGTCGGCGTCGCCCAGGTAGTAGCTCTTGATCGGCTTGAGGTCAGCGTCCAGCTCGTACACCAGCGGAATGCCGTTGGGGATGTTCAGGCTGACGATGTCGTCGTCGCCGATGTTGTCGAGGTACTTCACCAGCGCGCGGATCGAGTTGCCGTGCGCAGCCACCAGCACGCGCTTGCCAGACTGGATGCTGGGCGCGATCGAGTCGTTCCAGAACGGCAGCACGCGGGCCACGGTGTCCTTGAGGCACTCGGTCAGCGGAATCTGCTCGGGCTGCAGGTTGGCGTAGCGCACATCGCCGCGCTCGCTGCGGGCGTCGTCGGCTTGCAGCGCCGGCGGTGGCGTGTCGTAGCTGCGGCGCCAGACCAGCACCTGATCGTCGCCGTACTGCTTGGCGGTCTCGCCCTTGTTGAGACCTTGCAACGCGCCGTAGTGGCGCTCGTTGAGGCGCCAGCTGTGCTCAATGGGCAGCCAGGTGCGGTCAAGCTTGTCGAGCGCGTGCCACAACGTCCAGACCGCGCGCTTGAGCACCGAGGTGTAGGCCAGGTCGAAGTCGTAGCCGGCCTCCTTGAGCAAGCGTCCCGCCTGCTGAGCCTGGGCGACGCCGGTGGGCGTCAACTCCACGTCGGTCCAGCCGGTGAAACGGTTTTCCAGGTTCCAGGTCGATTCGCCATGGCGGATCAGCACGAGCTTATACATAGTGGACAGGACCATTCGAGAATTGATGAATCACTGCGAATTCTATAATTACCCTCTTATCCTCCTTTACTGCCGGCGCCCCGGCAGCCACTCGCGTGAAGTTTCTCCTCGACAATTGGTACTGGCTCGCTGCGGCGCTCGCATCGGGCATCGCCCTCCTCTGGACCACCCTGGCGGGCACGGGCGGCGCCAACGCAGTCACGACACAGGATGCAGTGCAGTTGATGAACCGTGAAAAGGCGGTGCTGCTCGATGTGTCCGAGGCTGCTGAATACGCAGCCGGTCACATCACGGGCGCCCGCAGCATGCCCCTGGCCACCCTGGCCGAGGCCAAGGCGCTGCCGACCAACAAAAGCTTGCCGATCATTCTGGTGTGCCCGACAGGCAACCGTGCCCAGCGTGGCGTGAGCGTGCTGACCGGCCTGGGCTACCAGCGCGTGCATGTGCTCGCCGGTGGCATGGCCGCATGGCGCGAAGCCAACCTGCCGGTCGAAAAATCGGCCTGACGAATATCGGCAGCCACGGACGCAATGAGGGTGTGATTCAAGTGGTGCAGCAGGCAGACGCAGCAACCGTGACAATTACGTGACTTGTCCAATTCCGCCAGACAACTTCTGCGCCACGCCCCGATCATGAAATCCGTCAAGATGTACACCACGCAGGTTTGCCCCTACTGCCTGCGCGCCAAAAGCCTGCTCAAGCAACGAGGCGTCGAGCAGATCGAAGAAGTCCGCATCGACCTCGACATGGCCGAGCGCGACCAGATGATCGCGCTGACCGGCCGGCGTACCGTGCCTCAGATCTTCATCGGCGACACCCATGTCGGCGGATGCGACGATTTGATGGCGCTCGACCGCTCCGGCGACCTGCTGCCCCTGCTGGCAGGGTGAGCCAGCGCAGTGGCCTCCAGGCCGCTGCCGCACCCTACTTGCATCAACGGCGCCACAGCGTGCATGCCTGCAGTCGTTGAAGCCGGATTCCCAGCGCACAATCGCTGCCGGTCCAACCACGGTCAGCATTGCGCTGGCTCAGTGCTGTGAGCATTGAATCCCACAAGAAAACCACTCCAGGCGCCACTGCGGCGCTGACGCTGGGTGCATTGGGTGTCGTCTATGGCGACATCGGCACCAGCCCTCTCTACGCTCTCAAGGAAGTCTTTCACGCCGGCCATGTGCCCGCCACGCCCGACAACATCCTCGGCGTGCTGTCGCTGATTTTCTGGACGATGACGATCGTCGTCTCGCTCAAGTACGTGCTGCTGATCCTGCGGGCGGACAACAACGGCGAAGGCGGCCTGATCGCCATGCTCGCGCTGGCCACGCATGCCGTGCGCGAGCGCCCTGCGCTGCGCCAGACGCTGATGACGGTCGGCCTGTTCGGCACCGCCATCTTCTACGGTGACGGCGTCATCACACCGGCGATTTCGGTGCTCTCGGCCGTCGAAGGCCTTGAGGTGGCCTCACCCGGCCTGCACAGCTGGATCCTGCCGATCACGCTGGTGGTGCTCACGGGCTTGTTCAGCGTGCAGCGCTTTGGCACGGGGGGCATCGGCAAAGCGTTCGGGCCGATCACGCTGGTGTGGTTCGGCGCGTTGATTGCCCTCGGCTTGCCGCACATCATCGACAACCCGGCGATCCTGGTCGCGCTCAACCCGGTGCACGCCCTTGAATTCTTTGCCCACCAGCCGCTGATCGCCTTCATTGCGCTCGGTGCCGTGGTGCTGTGCGTCACAGGGGGTGAGGCGCTCTACGCCGACATGGGGCACTTCGGCAAGCGGCCGATCCGCATCGCCTGGTACGGCCTGGTCATGCCGGCACTGGTGATCAACTACTTCGGTCAGGGCGCGATGCTGCTCGCCAACCCGGCGGCCATCGACAACCCGTTCTACCAGATGGCACCGGAATGGGCGCTGCTGCCACTGATCTGCCTGGCCACCGCCGCCACGGTGATTGCCTCCCAGGCGCTCATCACCGCCGCGTTCTCGGTCACCAAGCAGGCGATCCAGCTCGGCATCCTGCCGCGCATGCACATCAAGCACACCTCCGTGCGCGACACCGGCCAGATCTACGTGCCTTTCGTCAACTGGGGGCTGTACGTCTTCATCGTGCTGGCGGTGGCGCTGTTCAAGAGCTCGTCGAGCCTCGCCTCGGCCTACGGGATTGCGGTGACGATGGACATGACCATCACCACCATCATGACGTTCTACGTCATCCGCTACGGCTGGAAGTACCCGCTGTCGCTGTGCCTGGCGGCCACCGGCTTCTTCTTCGTCATCGATGTGGCCTTCTTCGCCTCCAACCTGCTCAAGCTGTTCGGCGGCGGCTGGTTCCCGCTGGTGATCGGCATCGGCATGTTCACGCTGATGGTGACCTGGCAGCAGGGCCGCAAGCTCATGAGCGAGCGCCTGCGTGACGAGGCCATCGATCTCAACAGCTTCCTGGACGCCGTCTTCATCAGCCCGCCGCTGCGCGTCTCGGGCACCGCCGTGTTCCTGTCCTCCGAGCAGGGCCTCACGCCCAACGCCCTGCTGCACAACCTCAAGCACAACAAGGTGCTGCACGAGCACAACCTGTTTGTCACCGTGCACCATCACGACGTGCCGTGGGTGGGCTTCGACAAGCGCATCGAAATGCAACCGCTGGGCCACGACTGCTGGCAGATCATGCTGAACTTCGGCTTCAAGAACGACCCGGACGTGCCCGAGGCGCTCAACTTGCTGCAGGGCCGGGGCGTGCCGCTCGACCCGATGGACACCAGCTATTTCCTGTCGCGCGACATCGTCATCCCGACCATGGGAGAAGGCATGGCCATGTGGCGCGAGAAGCTCTTCGCCAGCATGCACCGCAATTCGGCGGCGGCGGCGGACTTCCTCAACCTGCCGTCCAACCGCATCGTCGAATTGGGCGCCAAGGTCGAGATCTGAGCGCAGGCGCTGCAGCGCCTGTACTCATCAGCGTCGATCAGCCACGCTTCATGCGCCAGTTCACGCGCCAAACACGCAGGCCCACAGCGCCAGCACCGCCGCACGGTGCTGTGCCAAGTCACCGTGCTGGGCCAGTTCCGCCGCATCAAAGGCCGTGCTCGATTCATTGAGACGCGCCCGGTGCTGGACGCGGCGGAACTCCCGGTAGGCATCAGCCGCAGCGCGGCCCACACCTTCGGGCAGCAAGCCTGCGGCCTCGGCGCGCTGCAGCAGCGCAATGTTGCCGGCGTCGTCCTGCAGTTCGGGGTAGGCGGCGCTGTGTGCCAGCACCAGTTGCTGCACCGCGAACTCCACATCCATCATGCCGCCGGCGCTGTATTTCAGCTCGAACTTGCCGGCGCGGGTCGGGTGCGCCTGGCGCACGCGCTCGCGCATGCCGGCAATCTCGCCGCGCAGCGCCTGCGGGTCGCGCACGGCGCACAGCACCGCACGCCGCGTGGCCTCGAAACGCGCCGCCAGTGCGGGCTGGCCGGCGCACCAGCGCGCCCGCGTGATGGCCTGATGCTCCCAGGTCCAGGCGGTGTTGCTGCCCCGACCCTGCTGGTAGCGGTCGAAGGCAGCGACCGACGTCACCAGCAACCCGGAATTGCCGTTGGGCCGCAGCGCGGTGTCAATCTCGTAGAGCGAGCCCGCCGCCGTGTGCAGCGACAGCCACGTGATCAGCTTGCGCGCAAACGCGGCGTAGATTTCCGGCGCACGCTCGTCCTCGTCGTCGTACAGGAAGACGATGTCCAGATCGCTGCCGTAGCCCAGCTCCTTGCCGCCGAGCTTGCCGTAGGCGATGACCGCGAACTGCGGCTCGGGCCGGTGCCGGTTGCGCAGGTGCTGCCAGGCCCAGCGCAGCGCGGTTTCCAGCGTCGCGTCAGCCAGCGCCGACAGATCATCAGCGACCTGCTCGACGCTGATCTCGCCCTCCACGTCGCGCACCAGGGTACGGAAGGTCTCGGACTGATGCGCGCGGCGCAGGGTGTCGAGCAGCGATTCCTCGTCGGCCTCGCCCGAGCGCAGCCAGGCCTGATGGCGGTCTTCCAGATCGCGCTGAAAGGCCGTAGCGTCAAAGCGCTGATGCGCCAGGCGCGGATCGGCCAGGTCGTCGATCACGCCGGGGTGCTTCATCAGGTAGCGCATCGGCCAGCGCGCCAGCCCCAGCAGACGCAGCAACTGGCCGAGCACCTGGCTGCGCTCGGCCAGCAGCGCCAGATAGCTGTCGCGGCGCAGCAGCGGCTCGACCCAGTCAACGAAGCGCAGCAGCCCTTCTTCGCCGATATCGGGGTCTTCTTCGGTCAACCGGCGCGCACGGGCGAACAATCGCGCCAGCCGCTCGCGCGCCTCGTCACGCAGCAGCGCCACGCGCGGGTGGGCGATGAAGCGGCTCCAGCGCTCGGTGGCGGCGGCGCTCAGGCCCTCGGTCAGCGCCGGGCTGTCGAGCGTCAGCGTCGTGCCGTTGCAGCTGCGGCAGCCGTTGCCCGCCGGACGCGGCGCGCTGCGGCCGTCGTGCAGCAGCGCGTCGAATTCGGTCGCGACCACCTCGCGGTGGGCGCACAACTGGTCGATCAGCTCGCAGGCGTCGACCGTGCAGCGCAGGCCCATCGACGCGGCAATCCAGCGCAGATCGGCGTCCGCCGTCGGCAGCAGGTGGGTCTGCTGGTCGTCCAGGTACTGAATGCGGTGCTCGACCCGGCGCAGAAAGATATAGGCCGCTGCCAGCTTGTCGGCGGTCTCGGGCTTGATCATGCCGACCGCCGCCAGCCGCTCCAGCGCCTTGAGCGTCGGCCGGGTGCGGATCTCCGGGAACTGGCCGCCGCGCACCACCTGCAGCAGCTGCACGGTGAACTCGATCTCGCGGATGCCGCCGCGCGAGAGCTTCACGTCGTTGGCGCGCTCAGGCCGGCCGGCGGCGCGGCGGTTGGCCTCGTCGCGGATCTTCTGATGCAGCTGGCGCAGGCCCTCGAACACGCCGTAATCCAGGTAGCGCCGGTAGACAAACGGGCTGACCACGTCGCCCAGCGCCTTGGCGCGGCCCGATTGGATCGCCTCCGCCGGCGCGACCACCCGGCTCTTGAGCCAGGCAAAGCGCTCCCATTCGCGGCCCTGCACCAAAAAGTACTCTTCCAGCATCGCCAGGCTCACCACCGCCGGGCCGGCGTTGCCGTTGGGGCGCAGCGCCAGGTCCATGCGGAAGACGAAGCCGTCTTCGGTGATGTCGCCGATCAGCGCCCGCAGCCCACGCGCCACGCGGTCGAAGTATTCGTGCGCGCTGGTCACGCCGGTGCCATCGGCGCGGCCGGTGGTCTGGCCTTCTTCCTCGTAGACATAGACCAGATCGATGTCGGACGACACGTTCAGCTCGCGCGAGCCGAGCTTGCCCATGCCGATCACCCAGAAATCGATGCGCTCGCCGGCCTCGTTGCGCGGCTCGCCGTGGCGCTCGTCGAGTTCGGTGCGCGTGGCAGCCAGCGCCTCGTCGAGCGTGAATTCGGCCAGCTCGGTCATGGCCTGCGTGACCACCACCACCGAGGCCTGTTCTTCCACATCCAGCACCGCCAGCCGCTCCATCACCAGCTGGCGCAGCACGCGCAGGGCCGAGGGCAGCGCTCGGCCCCGCTCGCGCAGGCATTGCAGGGTCTGCTGCATGGTGGCGCGGGTCGGCGGGCCGGGGGGCAGGCAAGACAAATCGGCCGCCAGAGCGCGACGCACGCGCTGCACATAGCGGCTGTATTGAGCCAGCGCGGCCGAGGTTTGGATGGGCGCGGCGTCGGTGGTCATGGGCAGGAATCCGGGTTCATGGGCCCATGATGCGGTCTGAGCCCGTTTTAGTATCGTGGGCCGGCCAGAGTCCGGTGCCACCGGATGGAATTCTGCCCCACCCCAACACGTCGAGGCCCCGCATGAGTTACCCCGTCAAGATCGCCGCCGTCCAGATGGTGTCGGTCGCCGATCCGCAGCGCAACCTGCGCCGCGCCGCCGAACTGATCGCCCAGGCCGCCGCGCAAGGTGCCGAGCTGGTCGCGCTGCCCGAATACTTCTGCCTGATGGGCCACAAGGAGCGCGACAAGATCGCGCTGGCCGAGCGCCCCGGCGACGGGCCGATGCAGCAGCAGCTGGCCGAAATTGCAGCAAGGCACGGCCTCTGGCTGATTGCCGGCACGCTGCCGCTGCAGGTCGAAGGCGACGCCGAGCATGTCTACAACAGCAGCCTGGTCTACGGGCCGGACGGCCGGCAGGCGGCGCGCTACGACAAGATCCACCTGTTCCGCTTCGACGACGGCCACCACCGCTACGACGAGGCCGTGAGCCTGCTGGCCGGCCAGCAGCCGGTGGCGTTCGACGCCACCTTGCGCAGCGGCGCCACGCTGCGCGTGGGCCTGTCGATCTGCTATGACCTGCGCTTTCCCGAGCTCTACCGCGCGCTGATGTCACCGCCCTGCGACCTGCTGGTGGTGCCGGCCGCCTTCACCCACGCCACCGGCGAAGCGCACTGGGAACTGCTGCTGCGCGCCCGTGCGGTCGAAAACCAGTCCCATGTGCTGGCCAGCGCGCAAGGTGGTTGGCACGAGAACGGCCGCCGCACCTGGGGCCACAGCCTGGTGTGCGACCCGTGGGGCCGCCTGCTGGCCGACCTGCCCGAAGGCGACGGCGTGGTCTGCGCCGAACTCGACCTGGACCGCGCCCGGCAGATCCGCACCCAGCTGCCGGCGCTGGAGCACCGCGTGCTCTGAATGACGGGCGGCTTCTGATGGCTTCAGCGCCGCCCGAACATCATCTGCCGCGCCAACAGCGACTTGATGCCCGGCAAGCGCTGCAGCGTGGCGATGCCCGCGCCGCGCAGCGTGCTCAGGCCGGGCAGGTTCCAGGTAAAGCTGCGAGCCAGGAAATCGGTCGCGGCGATGAGCGCCCAGCGGTCGGGCGCGCGCTGCCAGGCCACGCGCGACAGGGCGGCATCCAGGCGGTCGGCCGTACGAACAGATGCGAGCACCTGCAGCAATTCATGCGCATCGCGCAGCCCCAGGTTCAGCCCTTGTCCCGCCACCGGATGCAGCGTCTGCGCAGCATTGCCGATGCGCACCGTGCGGCCCGCGACCAGGCTGCGCTCGGCATTCAGCCCCAGCGCAAAAGACTTCAGCGGGCTGATCGCCAGCAGCGGCCCGACGCGAGCCGGCAGCGCATCGGCCAGCACGGCCAGGCGCTGGACGTCGGTCAAGGTCGGCACCGGATCGTCATCGGCATTGACGCACCAGACCAGCGCAGCGCGGCGCTGGCCGTTCAGCGCCGGCAGCGGCAGCAGCGCGAGCGGGCCCTGCGGCGTGAATCGTTCGTAGGCCATGCCCGGCTCGCCCTCGGCCAGCGTCACGCTGCCGACCCAGGCGGTCTGGCGGTAGTCGTGGTGCACCGCCTTGCGCGACTGGTCGGCAAAGACACCGCCTTCGGCAATCACGGCCAGATCGTGCACGGCAGCTTCGGCGGCGTCCTGCCCTTCCAGCTCGACCGCCACGCCCCCTGCAACACCACCCACTCGCTGTGGCAGCGCAGCCACGCGCACGCCGAAGCGCGACTGCAGGCGCTGCGGCTCGCGCTCGCAAGCCGCCAGCCAGGCCGCGCGCAGCGGCGCGACCAGCGCGCCGTAGCTGGCCACCGCGCCGAGTTGCGGCACGCCTTCGTCGACGGCGCGGATCAGGATTTCCGGCTCGGCCGTGGCCTGAGAGCCGGGCCACGGATTGAACAGCCCCAGCAACGCCGGCTGCTGCTGCGAGACATGCACCGCCGCAATCGCCTGCGCTCGCGGCTCGACCGCCAGCCACACGCCCAGCCGCTGCAACTCCTGCACGCTGCCGAGCGACAGCGCCAGGGTGCGGCCATCGGTGCTGATGTCACGATCAGCCGGCAGCGCGTCATGCACGCAAATGTGCGCCTGCGGCAGGCGCCGCGCGGCGTTGAGCGCCAGCACCAGTCCGACCGGCCCGGCACCGATGATGGCCAGACGCAGCGGCGGGGCGGAAGAGTCTTGAGCGGAGTCGGCAGCAAGCATGGTCGGCGGGGGCTACAGCGCAGAGGGGACAGGACCACGATTGTGGCGGGGCATCAGATGGCGAGCGGATCGACGTCCACCGCCCAGCGCAGCACGCGCTGCTCGCCGGTATTGCACTCATGCAGGCGTGGCACCCAGGCGGCCAGAAAGCGCTGCAGCACAGCGCGTGAGGACGACTCCAGCAGCAACTGCGCCCGCTCGACGTTGGCCACGCGCTGCAGCGCGGCCGGCACGGGCGGGTAGGCGGTGATGTCGAGGCTGACGGGCGGATCTTGCTGCTCGGCCTCGGCCAGCAGCGCGTCGGCCTGCTGGGTGGCAGCCTGCAGAAACGCCAGCGCGGCGGCCTGCGTGCGCGCCTCGGCCCGCACCAGGGCCAGCGCGGCAAACGGCGGCAGCTGGGCACTGCGGCGCTCGTCGAGCTGGTCATGCGCAAAGGCTGCGTAGTCGTGGCGCTGCAGCGCGGCGTAGAGCGCGTGCTGCACGTGCCAGGTCTGCACCCACATCTCGCTGCGCGCAGCCACCGCCGCATCGCGCCCGGCCCGACCGCCGGCCTGCATCAGCAGCGAGAACAGCCGCTCGGGCGCGCGGAAATCGCTGCTGAACAGCGCCGAGTCGGCATTGACCGCCGCCACCAGCGTCATGCGCCGGAAGTCGTGGCCCTTGGCGACCATTTGCGTGCCGACCAGCACATCGACCTCGCCAGCGTGCACGCTGGCCAGCTGGCTCTCCAGGCTGCCCTTGGCGCGGGTGCTGTCGGCATCGATGCGGCCGATGCGCGCGCCCGGCAGCAGCTCGGTCAGCTGCTCTTCCAGGCGCTCGGTGCCACGCCCCAGCGGCTGGATGTCGGGATCGCCGCAATCGGGACAGGCGCGCGGCACGCGTTCGGTGAAGCCGCAGTGGTGGCAGCGCAGCGTGCGGTCGAGCTTGTGGAACACCCGCCAGGCGCTGCAGTGCGCGCAGGCGCTCTTCCAGCCGCAGCCGGTGCAGTGCAACACCGGCGCGTAACCACGGCGGTTGAGCAGGATCAGGCTCTGCTCGCCGCGCTCCAGCCGCTCTTTCAACGCCTGCACCAGCGCCGGCGCCAGCGGGTTCTGGTGCATGAACTTGCTGCCAAAGCGCTGGCTCAAGCCGGCCAGATCGACCAGCCGCACCGCCGGCAAGGCGCCCGCGCCGATGCGCTGCGGCATGCTCAGCAGCCGGTAGCGGCCCGGCGTGCTGGCCGCCGCACCGGCTGACTGACCCGCAGGCGCATCGCCGCCGGCGTTGTACCAGCTCTCCAGCGACGGTGTGGCCGAGCCCAGGATCACCGGCAGCGCCTCCAGCCGACCGCGATAGACCGCCAGGTCGCGGGCCGAATAACGCGCGCCTTCCTGCTGCTTGTAGGACGGGTCGTGCTCCTCATCGACCACGATCAGCCCGAGCCGCGGCAGCGAGGCAAAGATCGCCATGCGCGTGCCCAGCACCAGATCGGCCAGCCCCAGGTGCGCAGCCAGCCAGCTCTGCAGCCGCTGCGCCGGCGTCAGCCCGCTGTGCAGCGCAACGATCAGGCGGCCAGGAAAGCGGGCCCGGAAACGCGCCTCCAGCTGCGGCGTGAGGTTGATCTCGGGCACCAGCACCAGGGCCTGGCGGCCGGCGTCGAGCACGCTTTGCGTCACGCGCAGATAGACCTCGGTCTTGCCGCTGCCGGTGTTGCCGTGCAGCAGGCTGGTGACGGCCGCGCCATCGGCCAGCACCGACAGCACCTGGGCCTGCTCGGCGCTCAGGGTGGGCAACCCGGCCACAGCCTCCGTCGCGGACGACGCAGCACTTTGGAGCGCCTTCAAGCCTTTGTGCAGACGCTTGAGACGACGCTCCAGCGCGGCTTCATCCAGCGCACGCAGGTCGGCCGGCAGCGCAGCAAGCGCCAGTTCGCCCGCGCTGCGCTGGTAGTAGAGCGCCGCAAAGCGCACCAGCGCGCGCCAGTGGGCCGACAGCGGCGGCAAGGCGTGCAGGCATTGCTCGATGGGGCGCAGGTCGACGCTGGCGTCGGGCTCGGCGGGTGCCTCGGCCCCGGCCTTGGCATCGGCCTCATCCCAGACGATGCCGCTGACCACCCGCCGCCCGAGCGGCACGCGCACCAGGCGGCCCGCCGCCAGCGGCTCGGGCGCCAGGTAGCTGAGCACCGGCCCCATGCCGCTGTGACGCGGCAACTCCACCAGCACCGGAACGTGGACAGGCGCCACGGCCGTCGCCCGATCAGGCCTGGCAGCGCAGCGTGCGGGAGTGGCTGTGCACGGTCTCGACCAGCACCGTCACGGCTTCGGGCGGCGTGTACTGGCTGATGCCATGGCCGAGGTTGAAGACGTGGCCGGCGTGCGGGCCGTAGCTGTCGAGCACCTTGCGCGCTTCGGCGGCAATCTGCTCGGGGCCGGCAAACAGCACGTTCGGGTCGAGGTTGCCCTGCAGCGCGACCTTGTGGCCGACGCGCTCGCGCGCCCGGCCGAGGTTGACGGTCCAGTCGAGCCCGACGCCGTCAGTGTCCAGATCAGCAATCTCATCGAGCCACAGACCACCGCCCTTGGTGAAGACGATGCGCGGGATCTGCTCGCCGTTGTGCTCGCGCTTGAGCTGCGCCAGCACGCGGCGGGTGTAGCTCAGGCTGAACTCCTGGAAGGCGCCATCGGCCAGCACGCCGCCCCAGCTGTCGAACAGCATCACGGCCTGGGCGCCAGCTTCGATCTGGGCATTGAGGTAGGCGGCCACCGAATCGGCGTTGATCGCCAGGATGCGGTGCATCAGGTCCGGACGGCTGTACATCAGCGACTTGACGCGGCGGTAATCGTCGCTGCCGCCGCCCTCGACCATGTAGCAGGCCAGCGTCCACGGGCTGCCCGAGAAGCCGATCAGCGGCACGCGGCCGTTGAGGGCCTTGCGGATCGAGCTGACCGCGTCGAACACGTATTGCAGCTTGGCCATGTCCGGCACGGCGAGCTGGGCGACCGCCGCTTCATCGCGCACGACGTGGGCGAACTTCGGGCCCTCGCCCACCGCGAAGCTCAGGCCCAGGCCCATGGCATCGGGCACGGTCAGGATGTCGGAGAACAGGATCGCCGCGTCGAGCGGGTAGCGCTCCAGCGGCTGCAGCGTCACCTCGGTGGCAAAGTCGGTGTTGGTCGCCAGGCCCATGAAGCTGCCGGCGCGGGCGCGGGTGGCGCAGTACTCGGGCAGGTAGCGGCCGGCCTGGCGCATCAGCCACACCGGCGTGTAGTCGGTGGGCTGGCGGCGCAGGGCGCGCAGGAAGGTGTCGTTTTGCAGCGGTGCGTTCATGGGCGGATTCTAGGCAGCGAGCTGAAAGTAAAACGGCCCGCAACTCTGGGGAGAGCTGCAGGCCGGATGGGCGGAGTCGGGCAGCGGGTGGCCGACTCGCAGGCGCCAGGGCGCCCGTCTTTTACTTGTTGCGGAACTTGCGGATGGCGGCGATCTGCGCAGCCATCGCAGCAAACTCGCCCTGGGCCTTGGCCAGATCGAGATCGCTGGAAGCGTTCTTCATGGCTTCTTCAGCCAGGCGCTTGGCTTCGGTGGCCTTGGCTTCATCGAGGTCGTGACCCCGGATGGCGGTGTCGGCCAGCACGGTGACCATGCCGGGCTGCACTTCCAGAATGCCGCCGGCGACGAAGACAAACTCTTCCTCGCCGTTGTCGGCACGCTCGATGCGCACGGCACCAGGCCGGATGCGGGTGATCAGCGGCGTGTGGCGGGGCAGGATGCCCAGCTCACCGTTCTCACCCGGCAGCGCGACGAACTTGGCCTCGCCCGAGAAGATCAGCTCTTCCGCAGAAACGACGTCAACGTGGATCGTTGCCATAGCTTTCTTTCTTTAGGGTGGAAGAAGGTTCAGTGACCGAGCAGGCGGCGCATGCAGGATGCGCCGCGCAGCGCGATTACTGCATCTTCTTCGCCTTCTCGAAGGCTTCGTCGATCGTGCCGACCATGTAGAACGCCTGCTCGGGCAGGTGATCGCACTCGCCGGCCACGATCATCTTGAAACCACGGATGGTTTCCTTCAGCGGCACGTACTTGCCCGGCGAGCCGGTGAACACTTCAGCCACGTGGAACGGCTGCGACAGGAAGCGCTGGATCTTCCGGGCGCGAGCCACGGCCAGCTTGTCTTCCGGTGCCAGCTCGTCCATACCCAGAATGGCGATGATGTCGCGCAGTTCCTTGTAGCGCTGCAGGACCTGCTGCACCGCACGGGTGGTGTTGTAGTGCTCTTCACCGACGACGTTCGGGTCCACCTGGCGGCTGTTCGAATCGAGCGGATCGACCGCAGGGTAGATACCCAGCGAAGCGATGTCACGCGACAGCACGACCGTGGCGTCCAAGTGGGCGAAGGTGGTGGCAGGCGACGGGTCGGTCAAGTCGTCCGCAGGGACGTAGACGGCCTGGATCGAGGTGATCGAGCCGACCTTGGTCGACGTGATGCGCTCTTGCAGACGGCCCATTTCTTCAGCCAGCGTCGGCTGATAGCCCACGGCGGAAGGCATGCGGCCCAGCAGTGCGGACACTTCGGTACCGGCCAGCGTGTAGCGGTAGATGTTGTCCACGAAGAACAGCACGTCACGGCCTTCGTCGCGGAACGACTCGGCAATGGTCAGGCCGGTCAGCGCGACGCGCAGACGGTTGCCCGGCGGCTCGTTCATCTGGCCGTAGACCATCGACACCTTGGACTCGCCCAGGTTCTCGAGGTTCACGACGCCCGAATCGGCCATCTCGTGATAGAAGTCGTTGCCCTCACGGGTCCGCTCGCCCACACCCGCGAACACCGACAGACCCGAGTGAGCCTTGGCGATGTTGTTGATGAGCTCCATCATGTTCACGGTCTTGCCGACGCCGGCGCCACCGAACAGGCCCACCTTGCCGCCCTTGGCGAACGGGCAGACCAGGTCGATCACCTTGATGCCGGTCTCGAGCAGGTCTTGCGACGGGCTGAGTTCGTCATAGGCCGGAGCCTTGCGGTGAATGGAGGCGCTGTGCTCCATGCTGACCGGGCCACGTTCGTCGATCGGGTTGCCGAGCACGTCCATGATGCGACCGAGCGTTGCCGGGCCGACCGGCACGGTGATGGCCGCGCCGGTGTTGCGGACTTCCAGACCGCGGCGCAGGCCGTCGGAGGAACCCAGCGCAATGGTACGGACCACGCCGTCGCCCAGCTGCTGCTGGACTTCGAGCGTCAGGGTCGAACCGTCGAGCTTCAGCGCGTCGTACACCTTGGGCAGCTGGTTACGCGGAAACTCCACGTCCACCACGGCGCCGATGCACTGAACGATCTTGCCGACCGCTTGAGTCGTGGCTTGAATGCTTGCCATTTTTCGTTCCTTCAATCTTGATAAGTTGCGTCTCGTCGCGAGGCGGGATCAGCCTACCGCAGCGGCACCGCTGACGATTTCCGACAGTTCCTTGGTGATCGCGGCCTGGCGGGTCTTGTTGTAGACCAGCTTGAGCTCACCGATCAGGCTGCCGGCGTTATCGGTCGCAGCCTTCATGGCCACCATCCGGGCAGATTGCTCGGACGCCATGTTCTCGGCCACGGCCTGGTAGACCAGCGCCTCGGCGTAGCGAACCATCAGGTCGTCGATCACGGCCTTGGGCTCGGGCTCATAGAGATAGTCCCAGCCGTGCGCCTGTTTTTCCTGTGCGCTCTGGTTCAGACTTTCGTCCGTCAGCGGCAGCAGTTGCTGCACCAGAGGCTCCTGCTTCATCGTGTTGATGAAGCGGGTGAAGCACAGGTAGACGGCGTCGAGCTTGCCCTCGGCGTACTGGTCGAGCAGCACCTTGGCCGGTCCGATCAGCTTGTCGAGGTGGGGCGTATCACCCAACTGCACCGCATGGGCGACCACTTTGGCGCCGATGCGGTTCAGGAAACCGAAACCCTTGTTGCCGATCGCGACGGCCTGCACCTTGGTGCCGGCAGCGTCGAGTTCACGCATCTTGGTGGTCACCGCGCGCAGCACGTTGGTGTTCAGACCACCGCACAGACCCTTGTCGGTCGTGACGATGATCATGCCCACCGAACCGCTGCCGCTGTTCTTGACCACGAACGGATGCTTGTACTCAGGCGTCGCCTGCGACAGGTTGGCCGTGATGTTGCGAATCTTGTCCGCGTACGGACGAGCCGCGCGCATGCGTTCCTGCGCTTTGCGCATCTTGGACGCAGCAACCATTTCCATGGCCTTGGTGATCTTGCGGGTGTTTTCCACCGACTTGATCTTGCCGCGAATTTCCTTGCCTGCCGCCATGACTGTGCTCCTAGTGGGTCAGCCGTCGGCTCAGGCGAAGGACTTCTTGAACGCAGCGATCGCGCCTTGCAGCTCGGCTTCCGCGTCCTTGTCCAGGGCCTTCGTGTCGTCGAGCTTCTTCAGCAGGGCGGCATGGCTGGTCTTCAGGTACTGATGCAGACCCGATTCGAAAGCCAGGATCTTCTTGACGTCCACGTCGTCCATGAAGCCCTTGTTCACCGCGTACAGCGTCGCGCCCATCAGGCTGACCGACAGGGGCGAGTACTGAGCCTGCTTGAGCAGTTCGGTCACGCGCGCGCCACGGTCGAGCTGCTTGCGGGTTGCCGCATCCAGGTCGGAAGCGAACTGTGCGAACGCAGCCAGTTCACGGTACTGCGCCAGGTCGGTACGGATACCGCCGGACAGGCCCTTGATCAGCTTGGTCTGTGCAGCACCACCCACGCGCGACACCGAGATACCGGCGTTGATGGCGGGACGGATACCGGCGTTGAACAGGCTGGTTTCCAGGAAGATCTGGCCGTCGGTGATCGAGATCACGTTGGTCGGAACGAAAGCGGACACGTCGCCAGCTTGCGTTTCGATGATCGGCAGTGCCGTCAGCGAACCGGTCTTGCCCTTGACTTCACCCTTGGTGAAAGCTTCGACGTAGTCGGCATTCACGCGGGCTGCGCGCTCGAGCAGGCGGCTGTGGAGATAGAACACGTCGCCAGGGAACGCTTCGCGGCCCGGCGGGCGGCGCAGCAGCAGCGAGACCTGGCGATAGGCCACGGCCTGCTTGGACAGATCGTCATAGACGATCAGTGCGTCTTCGCCACGGTCGCGGAAGTACTCACCCATCGTGCAGCCGGTGTAGGCCGAGATGTACTGCATGGCAGCCGACTCGGAGGCCGACGCAGCGACGATGATGGTGTATTCCAGAGCGCCGTTGGCTTCCAGAGCGCGCACCACGTTCTTGATCGACGAAGCCTTCTGGCCGATCGCAACGTAGACGCAGGTCATGTTCTGACCCTTCTGGTTGATGATCGCGTCAATGGCCACGGCAGTCTTGCCGGTCTGACGGTCACCAATGATCAGCTCGCGCTGACCACGGCCGATCGGCACCATCGAGTCGATCGACTTCAGGCCGGTCTGCACCGGCTGGTCGACAGACTTACGGGCGATCACGCCCGGTGCGACCTTTTCGATCACGTCGGTCATCTTGGCGTTGATCGGGCCTTTGCCGTCGATCGGCTGACCCAGCGCGTTGACAACGCGGCCGATCAGTTCCGGGCCGACCGGCACTTCCAGAATGCGGCCGGTGCACTTGACCGTATCGCCTTCGGAGATGTGCTCGTATTCGCCCAGAATCACGGAGCCGACGGAGTCACGCTCGAGGTTCAGTGCCAGACCATAGGTCGGCACGCCCTCGGCGTTGGCCGGGAATTCCAGCATTTCGCCGGCCATCACATCGCTCAGGCCGTGAACGCGGACGATGCCGTCCGAGACCGAAACGACGGTACCTTGATTGCGGATGTTTGCGTCTGCACCAAGACCCTCGATACGGCTCTTGATCAGTTCGGAAATTTCTGCGGGATTGAGTTGCATTGCTTGCTCCCAGTCTGGTCAAGCAGCCTCTTCGACAGAGGGCAGATGTGACGCAGGGATGAATTCGATGCGTGTCGTCACGCGCTTGTTGCCTTTGCTTGAGCGCCTCAAGCGCTCAGCGTCGCCTTCATGTGATCGAGGCGGGCCTTGATCGAGGTGTCGAGCACCTCATCGCCCACCACCACGCGAATGCCGCCGATCAGCTCAGGCTCCAGCGTGACGCTCGCCGACAGCTTGCGACCGAAGCGCTGCTCCAGTGCCACCACGACGTCCGCCAACTGAGCCGGCTCGATCGGGTAGGCGCTGTAGATGACGGCATCAGCCACACCAGACGATGCGTTGACCAGAGCATGAAACTGCTCGGCCACCGCCGGCACCACCGACAACCGACCGTTGTCGATCACGACGCGCAGAAAATTCTGCACGCCATCGGACAGGGTCTGGTTGGTCGCCGCCGACACCAGATCGAAAACCTGTTCGGCCGAAGCCTTGGGGTTGTCGGCGAACTGGCGAACGTCGGCGTTCTGGGCCACCTGGGAGACGGCTTCGATCTGCTGAGCCCAGACGGTCACGTCAGATTGACGTGCCACCTGGAAAAGCGCCTCGGCATAAGGGCGCGCAATGGTAGCGAGCTCAGCCATGGTCACAGCTCCGTCTTGAGACGGGTCAGCAGCTCGGCGTGAACGCCGGCGTTGACTTCGCGCTTGAGGATTTGCTCGGCACCCTTGACCGCCAGGACAGCGACCTGCTCACGCAGAGCTTCGCGGGCCTGGATGGCCTGCTGGTCAGCTTCGGCCTTGGCAGCAGCGACGATCTTGACGCCCTCTTCTTCGGCGCGCTTCTTCGCCTCGTCGACGATGGCTTGAGCACGCTTTTCAGCGTCAGCCAGCAACTTGGCGGTTTCATTGCGCGACTCGGCGAGTTGCGCCTCGACGCGCTTGTTCGCGGATGCCAGTTCCGATTTGGCCTTGTCGGCCGCAGTCAGGCCGTCCGCGACCTTCTTGGCGCGTTCGTCCAACGCCTTCGTGATCGGCGGCCACACGAATTTCATCGTGAACCACCAGAGGATCCCGAAGACGACGATCTGCGCCAACAGCGTTGCGTTCAGATTCACGGCTTCGACCTTTCTCGTTTAAGAAATGAAAACGACGAGAAAAAGCCGATTACTTCAGGACGAACGGGTTTGCGAATGCAAACAGCATCGCAATACCGACGCCGATCAGGAAGGCAGCGTCGATCAGACCAGCCAGCAGGAACATTTTGGTCTGCAGTTCATTCATCAACTCAGGCTGGCGCGCCGAAGCTTCCAGATACTTGCCGCCCATCAGAGCGATACCGATACAGGCACCGATAGCGCCCAGACCGATGATGATGCCGCAAGCCAGAGCGACGAGACCGAGAACGTTTTCCATGAGAGCTCCTACTTAGAGGGGGTAGTTAAAGGACAGAAGGGAACAGAGAAACAAAAACAATCAGTGCTTGTCGT
The DNA here is from genome assembly GCF_965250675.1 of Leptothrix sp. (in: b-proteobacteria). Lineage (NCBI taxonomy): Bacteria > Pseudomonadati > Pseudomonadota > Betaproteobacteria > Burkholderiales > Sphaerotilaceae > Leptothrix > Leptothrix sp. (in: b-proteobacteria). Next base: position 749,172 of record NZ_CBDFPH010000008.1, on the reverse strand, counting down.
GGGCCTGACCCACATACACCAAGGTCAACATCATGAAGATGAAGGCCTGCAGCGTAATGATCAAAATATGGAAGATCGCCCATGCCGTACCGGCAATGATCTGACCCACCCACAACGCGACGCCACCGAAGGAACCAAAACCCACCGCACCCATCAGTGCGATCAGCATGAAGACCAACTCGCCAGCAAACATGTTGCCGAAAAGTCGCATGCCGTGAGAAATGGTCTTGGCCAGGAATTCAATGATCTGCAACGTGAAGTTGATCGGCGCCAAGATGATGGCCGCCGGGCCATGTGCATGGAAAGGAGCCGAGAACAACTCGCCAACCCAACCGCCCAGACCCTTGATCTTGATACTGTAATAAATGCAGGCCAACAGCACGGTCACCGACATACCCAGCGTCACGGACAGATCAGCCGTTGGCACCACACGCATATAGGCATGGTGCGGGTCATGACCCATCGCGCCGTAGATCAACTCCCAAATACGGGGCACCAGATCCAGCGGCAGCAAATCCATCGCGTTCATCAGGAAAATCCAGACGAAAGACGTCAGTGCCAACGGCGCCACGACCTTGCGGGATTCTTCATTGTGAATGATGCCGCGAGCTTGGCTGTCCACCATCTCGACCAGAAACTCGATCGCGGCTTGGAAACGGCCCGGTACACCTGAAGTGACACTGCGCGCAGCAAGCCACAGAATGGTGCAACCCAGCACACCCAGCAGGATGGACCAGAAAAGCGAATCCAGCTTGAGGACCGGATCGGTCAGGGAAAAATCCGCAATGCCCGTCTGAACCCGATTGGTCAGATGGGTCAAATGGTGCGAGATGTATTCCCCGGCAGTCGGCGCGTGCTCTACAACGTGTTCTTCGGCAGCCATCGTTTGTTCTCGAACGGTAGTCCTAAGACCGAGTGATTATTTGCGACCCCGCCAAAGCAGGGCCAGCCAATTCATCTTCATGCACACGACCAGAGCCACCAGCATGGCCAGCCAACTCAGATCGGGTACAACTTTCACAGCCGCAGCCAGCATGGCCACGGTCAAAGCTATCTTCATGAACTCCCAGAACATGAAGTTGAATGCCGCAGCACCCGCATTCACGACTCGGAGCCGATTCATGCCGCGCACCATCAAGGCGCTTGGCAGAACCACGGAGGCCGCACCATACAGCGCAGACCACACAATTTCCTGACGCCCGGTAATAAACCATCCCAGGACGGCCACCACCAGACCACCTGCAGCCTGTGACATCACCACGCGCCAAAGCGACAGCGGAGGATGCCTGGCCCGGAGGGCTTCGACTTCTTCTCGCGTCAGACTCTTGAAAGGCGCTTCGACATCACCAACTTCGCTATCAAGCGACACCATCGATTCATTCGGATCAACCTCACGCATCGACTCGGACACCAACTAGACGTTTACAAGTAGTTTCAGCAAAACCACAAGATTGTACGTGGAAACCCGCCTATTGCCAGCACTTGCGGCAGTGGAAGCTGTTAATCGTCGGCAACGCACCTTGAACGTGCACGGGAAACAACAGCGCCTCAGACCCGTGCATAGTGCGCGGGCAACCCCGGCACATCCACCCGCAGCGCCAGCACACAGCCCGCCAGCGGTTGCGATGCCAGTTCATCAGCCGGGCGATTCTCACGTGCCGTGGTGATGTAGAGGGTGCGCAAATCGGCGCCACCGAAGCACGGCATGGTCGGGCAGCGCACCGGCAAAGGCACTTCCTGCAGCACCTCGCCCTGCGGCGACAGACGCAGCACGCGCTGCCCCTCGAACATCGCGACCCAGTAGCAGCCCTCGGCGTCGACCGCCGCGCCATCAGGCCGGCCGCCGTACTGCGCCAGATTCTGTCCGGTCTGCTTGGATGCGAAGGTGGCAAAGACGCGCCGCGAGGACAAGCCGCCGTCAGCCGGATCAAAGTCGAAGGCGTAGATGGTGTGCGCCTTGGTGTCGGACCAGTACATCACGTGGCCATCGGTGCTCCAGGCCAAGCCGTTGGAGACGGTGATGCCATCGGCCATCTTGTCGAGCGACTCGGGCTGCCAGCGGTAGAGCGCGGCCAGCGCCGGCTCACGCGGCTCATAGATGGTGCCGACCCAGAAGCGGCCCTGTGGATCGCACTTGCCGTCGTTGAAACGTTCGTGCGCCGGGTCGTAGGGCGGCTTGGCCAGCCGGACGCGCTCGCCCTTGACCGTGTCGAAGTGCCACAGGCCATCGCGCATGGCCAGCAGCAGCCCCCCGCCCAACACCGGCGCGCAGCAGGCCGGTTCGCAATCGAAATCCCAGCGCTTGCTGGCACCCGAGACCGGGTCGAGCCGATGCAGCCGGCGCCCGGGAATGTCGCACCAGTAAAGCACCTGTTCCTGCGGATGCCACATCGGCGATTCGCCCAGCAGACAGGCGTCGCTGACGGCGTGGATGTTGTGTTCTTGCATGATGGTGGAGTGGCGAGTGCCCTGGGTTGACCGCGCCGCTGTCTGCTGCACGCTTGTTGGCAGGCGATGCTAGCGCCGTACCTGCACGTAACGCACCGGCCGAGGGAAAACCTGCAGACGATCAATACAGCGAGTGGCTACGGCCAAGATCGACACGCAGGTAATGTGCACCCGGAATCGGGTTGAAGTAGAACGGCGGCACGTCCACGAAACCGAGCGAGGCATACAACTCGCGCGCGGCCTCCATGTCGTTGAGCGTGTCGAGGTACATCGCGTCGTAGCCACCTTCACGTGCATGCTCGATGAGCGCCTGCGCCAGGATCCGCCCCAGACCCAGACGCCGGTAGGTGCGCCGCACGTAGAGGCGCTTCATCTCGCAGGCGTTGGGCTCGTCGGCATCCAGCAGCGGGCGCATCGCGCCGCAGCCGGCCACTTGGCCATCGACCCGCGCCAGCAGCAGCACACCGGAGGGCGACGCGTACTCACCCGGCAGCGCAGCCAACTCGGCCTCGAAGCCCTGAAACTCCAGGCTGATGCCCAGCGACTGGGCGTACTCCCGGAAAATCTCGCGTGCCTCATCAAGCTGGGCGGGGCCGTCGGGGATGAGCAATTCGGCAGACTGCATGGCGGCAAACCGGTGGATCAGATCGCCGCGACTTTACGCGTCTTGACCTCAGGCGCCCTGACGACTCACCCACCACGCCACGCCGCTCATGGCCACCACCACGACCAGCGCCAGCAGCCGATGCACCCAGCCATCGGACGAGGCCGGCGCCAGCACAGGCAGTTGCTTGTCGCCGTGCAGCATCGGGCCGATCAGGTCGATCCGCTTGCGCCAGCGGTAGAACCCGATCGCCAGCACATGCAGCCCGACCAACCCGAACAAGGCCCACTGGCCCCAGGTCTTGTGCCAGGCCGTCGCCAGACTGGAGACCGCCCCGCTGACCCAGCTCACCAGCGGCCCGGTGCTGGCGATCTCGTCATCGGCCACCAGGCCCGTGCCCACCTGCACCAGCAGGATCAGCAGCAGCGCCAGCACCGACAGGCCACCCGTCGGGCTGTGGCCCACGTCAAGATGCTCGTGCCGCTGATGTACACCGCGCACATAGCGCCAGACGGTGGCCGGCGCATGGACAAAGCTGGCGAAGCGCGACCAGCGCCCACCGATCACGCCCCACAGCAGCCGGAAGCCCAGCAACACCAGCGCCAGCAGACCCAGGCGGAAGTGCCAGACCATGGCGTTGCCGCCCAGCTTGGCCGACACCACCGAGCCCACCACGCTCAACAGCAGCAGCCAGTGAAACAGCCGTGTCGGCAGATCCCAGACGCGCACGACATGCACGGCAGACGAAGTTTCATGAGTTGACATGGGACGCGCTCGCAGTGTGTGTGAATGTTTCCAGAAAATAAGCCGCAGCGTACACTGAGTTTGCCCAGGATCAAGCCCTTCTCGCCTTGGCCCACCTGGGGAAACCTCATATCACCGCAAGGAGTTGCTGCCCATGAAACGTTCCATTCTTGCCCTGTCGGCCACCCTCGGCCTGATGATGGCGCTGCCGGCTTCGGCCCAGTTCCAGAAGCCTGAAGACGCGATCAAGTACCGCAAGGCCGCCTTCACGGTGCTGGGCAGCCACTTCGGCCGCATCGGCGCGGTGGTGCAGGGCCGCGTGCCCTTCGATGCCAAGGCCGTGGCCGACAACGCCCAGGTCGTGGCCACGCTGTCCGCCCTGCCCTTCACCGCCTTCGGCGATGGCACCGACAAGGGCGACACCCGCGCCAAGGCCGACATCTGGCAGGAGATGGACAAGTTCAAGGCCGGTGGCAGCAAGATGCAGGAAGAACTCGCCAAGCTCAACGCGGCAGCCAAGGGCGGCAACCTCGACCAGATCAAGGCCACCTTCGGCGATGCGGCCAAGACCTGCAAGGCCTGCCACGACAACTACCGCAAGGAATAAGGCAGGACCAGGCGCTCAGCCGGCTCAGGCTGAGCGCAGCGTCACCTCGCCGCGCGGGGTCAAGAGCCGGGCCTCGATCGCCGCGCCCGGCTCATCGAGCCGCTGCAGCGGACGCAGGCGCAACACGGTCGCGGCCTTGAGGCTCAGGCCGCGCACCGTCAACGCCAGCAACTGCACGCCGCTGGCGGGCAGGCGGTCGGCGGGCAACTCGCCAGGCCACTGCACCAGTACCGGCACCGCGCCACCCGCCAGACGCTGGCCGTCATCGCGCACCACCGCCTGCCACATCCACTCGCCCGCAGCACCCAGCTGGCGGGCCTTGAGAATGGGGCCAGGCATCAGCATGCTGTTCATCAGGCCCCAGCGGTGCATGTCGATCTGCGGCGAGCGGGCCGCGTAGCCCACCAGCCGAGGCCCCTGCTGCACAGCCGCCTGCAGCGCCGGGCTGTCCATCTCGAACCAGCGCGACCGCGCGGGCACAGGTGCCCCGGGGTCGATCGCGATGATCTCCAGATGGCTGCGCGGATACGCCTCGGAGCCGATCGCCAGCCAGGCGTTGTGCGTGCCCATCAGCGCATGGGCGCCGCCGTCCACCGGCGTGGCGCCCAGCGTGTCCTGCGCCCAGGCGCGCCCTTGCGCCAGGCTCGCGGCCATGACGACGAGATGATCGAATTGCGTGTTCACACGGACACTGTACCGGTGATGCAGGCCTGCACATCGCCGCCGATCCAGATCGTGTCGCCGTCCTGCTCCACATAGACCCGCCCATCGCGCCCCAGCGCCCGGCCCTGCCCGGCGACATAGCGCGCCGGTGCCAGCCCGGTGCCGATCAGCCATTGCGCCACGCCGGCATTCAGGCTGCCGGTGACCGGGTCTTCCGGCACGCCCATGCTGGGCACGAAGGCGCGCAACTCGAAGTCCAGTTCGCCACCGGTCGGATAAGCGCCGACCGCCCCCAGATCGAGGCCCTGCATCGCCGCGTAATCCGGCTGCAGCGCGTGTACTGCAGCGGCGTCGTACAGCAGCGCGGCGATCCACGGCGGGCCGTTGTCGACCCAGTGGATGGCCTGCACCTCATCCGCGCTCAAGCCCAGTGCGGCCAGCACCCGGGCATGCAGCGCCGCATCGACTGGCCCGCTGCGGCGCAACGGTGGCGCGGCAAAGGCCAGGCGGGACGGCAAATCAGGCTGACGGCGCACGCGCACCAGGCCGACGCCGCACTCTTGCACCACCTCGTCAGGCTGGCGTGACTGGCCGCCTGCGCTCAGCCAGGCATGGCACGAACCCAGCGTCGGGTGACCTGCAAACGGCAACTCGCAGCCGGGCGTGAAGATGCGCACGCGGTAGTCGGCAGCCGGATGCTCGGGCGGCAGCAGGAAGGTGGTTTCGCTCAGGTTGGTCCAGCGGGCGAAGGCCTGCATGTCGGCAGCGCTCAGGCCCTGCGCGTCGTGCACCACCGCGAGCGGGTTGCCCTTGAGCGGGACGGCGCTGAAGACATCGAGCTGGCTGAAGCGGCGGGACATTTTTTCGGATGTGGGCATGGTTTTTCCTGGTGGGACGAGTCTCAAGGGCCGTGCGAGATCAGGTTGTCGAGGTGCTGGCTCAACACCTGACCCAGTGCCGCCACCGCCGTGTGAATGTCTTCCATGCCCAGCGTCACAAATGACAGCCGCAGCGTGCGCGGGTCCGGCTCATGCGCGTAGAACGCCTCGCCTGGCACATACGCCGTGCCGGCCTGCACCGCCTGCGGCAGCAGCGCCAGCGCGTTGCAGCCCGGCGGCAGGCGCAGCCAGAAGAACATGCCGCCGCTGGGTGCCGTCCATTCGCAGCCGGGCGGCAGATGGGCTTGCAGCGCGGCCTGCATGGCGTCGCGCTGGGCGCGGTAGCGCTCGCGGATGGCGGGCACGTGGGTGTCGAGGAAGCCGTGGCGGATCACCTCATGCACCACCCGCTGGTTGAAACCCGGCGTGTGCAGATCGGCCGCCTGCTTGGCCTGCACCAGCCGCGTGTACAGCGCGGGCGGCGCGACCAGATAGCCCAGCCGCAGGCCGGGCGCCAGCACCTTGGAGAACGAGCCGAGGTAGATCACGCCCTCCGGCCACAGGCTGGCCAGCGCGGGCGGCGGTGGGGCGTCGTACCAAAGCTCGCCATAGGGGTTGTCCTCGACCAGCGGCACACCGGCCTGGCGCGCCGCCGCCGCCAGCGCCTGGCGGCGTTCGAGCGGCATCAGCCGGCCGCTCGGATTCTGGAAATTGGGCAACACGTACATGAAGCGCGGCTTGGGCTGGCGCTCGCACAGCGCCAGCAAGGCCTCGGGCCTCGGCCCGTCCGCGTCGCCGTTCACGCTGCGCACCTGCGGCTCGAACGGCGCGAAGGCCTGCAGTGCGCCCAAGTAGGTGGGCGACTCGACGGCGATCGGCGCGCCCGCGTCGATCAGCACCTTGGCGATCAGGTCCAGGCCCTGCTGCGAGCCGGTGGTGATCAGCACCTGCTCCGGGCTGACGCGCATGCCTTCGCGCTGCAGGTGCTCGGCCACCCAGGCGCGCAGCGGCGCATGGCCTTCGCTGGTGGCGTATTGCAGCGCCTCGCGGCCGGCGTCGGCCAGCACGCGGTCGCAGGCAGCGCGCATTTCGGCCACCGGAAAACTGTCGGGCGACGGCAGGCCGCCGGCCATCGACAGCATGCCGGGCTGCTCGGCGATCTTGAGGAATTCACGGATCGCCGACGACGTCATGCGCGAGGTGCGCTGCGCCAGCGTCCAGGGGGATGCGGTCGAGGTCATGCGGTTTTCTCCAGAAAAATCGGCGACGTCGGGGCGATTGGAACGGCGGGCGGCGGCGTGGCCATGCGCTTGCCCACCAGCACGGTGGCGATCACGGCCAGTGCAAACAGCACCGTCACGCCCTGCAGGCGCTCACCCAGCAGCGGCACGGCCGCCAGCATCGACACGAAGGGCTGGATCAGCTGCACCTGGCTCACGCGCATCGTGCCACCCAAGGCCAGGCCGCGATACCAGGCGAAGAAGCCCAGCCACATCGACACCAGCGCCAGGTAGGCAAACGCGCCCCACGCGGCCGGCGTCACGCGCGGCAGCACGTCCCAATGCGCGCCCAGCGACGAGGCCATGGCCGGCAGCGACACCGGCAGGCACAGCACCAGCATCCAGCAGATCACCTGCTCCGGCGCCATGCCCTGCGACGCCAGCCGGGCGCCGGACACGTAGCCGAACGACGCACTCAGCACCGCCGCCATCAACAGGCCATCGGCCCAGCTCAGGTGCCCGCCGCCCTGCAGCGCAGCGTACGACAGCACCAGCGCGCAGCCCAACACCGCGCAGACCCAGAAGCCCATCGACGGCCGTTGTCGCATCCGCAGCGCAGCGATCACCGCGGTGCTGAGCGGCAGCAGGCCGGTGATGACGGCGGCGTGGGTGGCATCGACCTCGCGCACCGCCCAGCCCAGAAAGAAAGGAAAACCGAACACCACGCCCGCGCCACCCAACGCCAGTTCCAGCCACTGGCCGCGGCCGGGCCGGGGCGCGCGCGCCCACCACAGATACAGCGCCGACAGCAGCCCGGCCACCGCCGCTCGCCCCGCCACCACCAGATCGGGCGGCAGTTGCGGCGCAGCGCTCGCGCCCACCGCGAGCCGGGTCAGCGGCGTCGTCAGGCCGAACATCAGCACGCCCGCCACACCCAGCCACAGGCCGAGCCGGCGGCGGTGGGCGTCCTGGGGGACTGGGACGGGGACATTCCATGCAGTGGTTTTCATGCGACTCAGTCTAAGCCGCAAAACCATACAGTCACAGTACAGTTGAGGCCTGTTGTTCAGTCACTGTATTGCTCGATGTCACCACACACTTCTGAAGCGTTGCTGCCGATGATCGGCACCAGCAGCCGCGCCGAGCCGCTGTCGCACCAGCTGGCGCAGCGCTACGCCCAGCAGATTGCGCAGCGGTTGATGGCGGCCGGGGCGCGCCTGCCGTCGGTACGGGAATGCGCGCGCCGGCATCAGGTCAGCCCCAGCACCGTGGTCGCCGCCTACGACCAGTTGCAGGCGCAAGGCCTGATCGAGGCACGGCGCCAGCGCGGCTTCTTCGTGCGCGATCAGGCCAGCCGCAGCACCGCGGCCAGCAGTGGATCACGCAGCGGCCCCGCCAGCGCGCTGCCGCAGCCGGTGGACGCCAGCGCGCTGATCCGCGGCATGTTCTCCACCGCCACCGGGCGCGCCGGGCCGGGCAGCGGCATCCTGCCGGCGAGTTGGCTGGACGGCGAATTGCTGCAGCGCGCCTTGCGCAAGGTCTGCGCCAGCAGCGCCGGCCGCGAAGCCGCGCTGCGCTACGGCGAGCCGGCCGGCGACATCGGCCTGCGCGGGGCGCTGTCGCGGCGGCTGGCCGACCTGGGCATCAGCGCCGACGCCAGCCAGATCGTCACCACCGCCGGCGCCACCCATGCACTGGACGTGGTGGCGCGCACGCTGCTGCGCCCGGGCGACGCGGTGCTGATCGACGAGCCGGGCTGGGCGGTCGAGTTCGCGCGCCTGAGCGGCCTGGGCATGCGCCTGCTGCCGGTGCCGCGCGGCCCGGCGGGGCCCGATCTGGACGTGATGGCGCGCCTGGCCGCCGAGCACCGCCCCAAGCTCTACGTGACGGTGTCGGTGCTGCACAACCCCACCGGCTGCAGCCTGCCGCTGGCCGCCGCGCACCAGGTTCTGCGGCTGGCCGAGGCGCACGACTTCCACATCGTCGAGGACGACACCTACGCCTGGTTCGCGCCCAACCACACGCCCCGGCTGGCGGCGCTGGACGGGCTGCAGCGCACGGTCTACATCAGCGGTTTTTCCAAGATCCTGGCGCCCAACTGGCGCGTGGGCCACCTGGCAGCGCCGGCGGCGCTGGTGGAGCGCTTCATCGACACCAAGATGATCAGCACCCTGACCACGCCCGCGCTGACCGAGCAGGCCGTGGCCTGGTGCCTGGACCAGGGCCTGCTGCGCCGCCACGCCGAGCGCGTCATCGCCCAGCTGGACGCCGCCCGCCAGCGCACTTGCCGGCTGGCCGAGCAGGCCGGCTGCACGCTGGCCACGCCCGCGCACGGCCTGTTCGGCTGGTTCGACACCGGCGTGGACAGCGACGCGCTGGCCCAGCAACTGGCCGCCGAAGACTGGCTGATGGCCCCCGGCTCACTCTTCCACGCCCAGCGCCAGCCCGGCACGCTGATGCGCATCAACTTCGCCACCTCGCAAGAGGCGGGTTTCTGGCGGGCGTTCGGGCGCGTGCGCAGCGCCTTGCTGACGCGCTGAACGGGAACAACATCGCAGCAGAAACAACAAAGGCTCCACGCAGGAGCCTTTGGGGAGGACGGGCACGGGACGCGTTCAGGCGTGCTCGACCAGCGCCTTCTTCATCTTCTTCATCGCCGCGACCTCGATCTGGCGGATGCGCTCGGCGCTGACGCCGTATTCGGCCGCCAGGTCGTGCAGCGTCAGGCCGCCGGTGCCGTCGTCGTTGACCTGCAACCAGCGCTGCTCGACGATGCGGCGGCTGCGGGCGTCCAGCACGTCCAGCGCACGCAGCAGGCCGGGGCCGGCGAGTTCGTCGCGGTGGCGGGCTTCCAGCGCCCGGGTCGGCTCGTCGCGGTCGTCGGCCAGGTAGGCGATCGGGGCGTAGCTCTCGTCGTCATCGCTGGAGCCCGGCTCCAGGGCGACGTCGCCGCCGGAGAAGCGCGCCTCCATCTCGATGACTTCTTCGCGCTTGACGTTGAGCGCGCTGGCGACCTTGGCGATTTCGGCCTCGGTGAGCGTGGTGCGGTGCGTGGCGGTGTCGGCCTCGGCGCCCTTGAACGCACGCTTCATCGAGCGCAGGTTGAAGAACAGCTTGCGCTGCGCCTTGGTCGTGGCCAGCTTGACCATGCGCCAGTTCTTGAGGATGTATTCGTGGATCTCGGCCTTGATCCAGTGCATGGCGTAGCTGACCAGCCGCACGCCCTGCTCGGGGTCGAAGCGCTTGACGGCCTTCATCAGGCCGACGTTGCCTTCCTGGATCAGGTCGCCCTGCGGCAGGCCGTAACCCAGGTACTGACGCGCCACCGACACCACCAGCCGCAGATGCGACATCACCAGACGCCCGGCGGCGTCCACGTCCTGCGACTCGCGCAGGCGGCGCGCAAAGCTCAATTCTTCTTCGTGCGTGAGCAGCGGCAGGCGGTTGACCGCGCTGATGTAGGCATCAAGGTTGCCGAGCGAAGGCACCAACGCCCAAGGATCTCGGACGGCAACAGCAGTGGAAGCAGTCAGGTTCATGGTGGTTGTAGACAAGTCTGGCCTCATAAAGTTTCTTGATTTTAGCACTCGCCCCCCTAGAGTGCTAAAGCACCCTGCGAAGCCCTTGAAGGGCTTCAACGGCTGCCGCAAGCCTAGCGGTGACAGGCGCGGCTATGCTTTGCGGCATGTCACAAATTCTTGACGCCTGGTGGCGCGCAGCCGCCTATTGCATGCACCCGCGGGTGATTCTTCTGTCGCTGCTGCCGGTCGTGCTGGCCGGCAGCCTGGCGTTCGGCCTGTCATGGCTTTACTGGGAGCAAGCCGTGGACGGCGTGCGGGTCGCGCTGGACAACTTCACGCTGCTGGCACCCGTGACGGGCTGGCTCAACGACATCAGCAGCGGCGCGTTTCGCAGCGTGATCGGGCCGCTGGTGGTGGTGGCGCTGGCCGTGCCGGTGGTGCTGGTGATCGCGCTGCTGCTGGTGTCGGTGTTCATGACCACGGCCATCGTCAACCTGGTCAGCCAGCGGCGCTTTGCCGACCTGGAGCGGCGGCACGGTGGCAGCGGCTGGGGGTCGGCACTGGTCTCGGGCGGCACCACGCTGCTGGCCATGATCCTGCTGGTGCTGAGCGTGCCGCTGTGGCTGATTCCGCCGCTGGTGCTGGTGCTGCCGCCGCTGATCTGGGGCTGGTTGAGCTACCGCGTGATGAGCTACGACGTGCTGGCCGAGCACGCCAGTCCGGCCGAGCGCGTGGAGTTGATGCGCACGCACCGCTGGCCGCTGCTCGCCATGGGCCTGATGACCGGCTACATGGGCGCCGCACCGTCGCTGGTGTGGGCCACCGGCGCGCTGGCCCTGCCGATGATGCCGCTGCTGCTGCCGATCTTCGTCTGGCTCTACACGCTGGTGTTCGCCTTCGCATCGGCCTGGTTCACGCATTACTGCTTGGCCGCGCTGCACCGCCTGCGCCGCGACAAGGCGGCCGCGAGCGCCGCCGTCCACAGCCCCCTCAGTGCCGCCAGCAGTTTCAGCGCGGCCGACCTGCCCGTCACCCCACCCTTGTGAACCCACCATGAACTTCGGCCTCATCATCATCGGCGACGAAATCCTCTCCGGCAAACGCCAGGACAAGCACCTGCCCAAGGTGATCGAACTGCTGAACGCACGCGGCCTGTCGCTGGCCTGGGCGCAGTACCTGGGCGACGACCCGGCGCGCATCACCGCCGCGCTGCGGGCGGCGCACGCCAGTGGCGACGTGGTGCTGTCGTGCGGCGGCATCGGCGCCACGCCCGACGACCACACCCGCCAATGCGCCGCCGCCGCACTCGACCAGCCACTGGCGCTGCACCCCGAAGCCAAGGCGCTGATTCAGGAACGCATGCGCGAAGTCGCCGCCGACGCCGGCCTGCCCTACGAGCCCGAGCGCGACGACAACGTCCACCGCCTCAACATGGGCGTCTTCCCGGCCGAGGCGCAGATCATTCCCAACCCGTACAACAAGATCCCGGGCTTCACGGTCGGCCGGATGCACTTCGTGCCAGGCTTCCCGGTCATGGCGCACCCGATGGTGGCGTGGGTGCTCGACACCCTCTACCCGCACCTGCACGGCAGCAGCGTACAGACCGAGCGCTCGGTGATCGTGCACGGCGCCATGGAAGCCAGCCTGACGCCGCTGATGGAGGACATCGAAGCGCGTTTTGCCGGCATCAAGGTCTTCAGCCTGCCCAGCGTCGACCACCCGGTGCACGGCCGCCACATCGAACTCGGCGTCAAAGGCCAGGGCGCGATGGTGGACGCGGCCTACGACGCACTGAAAAATGGCCTGGCCGCTTTCGGCGCTTCACTAGGCCCCGAATTGGTGCGAAGCAATGGCGTTTGATTGCACATTTTTGGTGCAATCAACGTCACCATCGTGGTGCACGCCTGGGTCACCCCTTTGGCCACGACCTGCAGCAGGTCGAACGACGCACCGCCTGTGAGCGACAGGCATGCTTTCTGCTAAATTCCCCGGCGCCTCGGCGGATGCCGCCTGAGTGCCACAAACAAGCCCTTTCGTAATCGAACACCCCAGCCCGCTAGGAGCCTCTGATGGCAAAGACCGTCGCAGACGTGATGAAGATGGTGAAGGACAACGAAATCAAATTCGTTGACTTCCGTTTTACCGACACCCGTGGCAAGGAACAGCACGTTTCCGTGCCCGTTTCGCATTTCGATGAAGACAAGTTCGTGTCGGGCCACGCTTTCGACGGTTCCTCGATCGCCGGCTGGAAGGGCATCGAAGCTTCGGACATGCAGCTGATGCCTGACCCGAACACGGCCAACATCGACCCGTTCTTCGAAGAGCCGACGCTGATCCTGACCTGCGACGTCATCGATCCGGCCGACGGCAAGGCCTATGAGCGCGACCCGCGCTCGCTGGCCAAGCGCGCCGAGGCGTACATGAAGTCCACCGGCCTGGGCGACACCGCCTTCTTCGGTCCGGAACCCGAATTCTTTGTCTTCGACAGCGTGCGCTGGGGCGCCGACATGTCGGGCTCCTTCTGCTCGATCGAGTCGGAAGAAGCCGCCTGGAACACCGGCAAGGACTACGAGCACGGCAACAAGGGCTTCCGCCCGACCGTCAAGGGTGGCTACTTCCCGGTGCCCCCGGTCGATTCGGGCCAGGACATGCGCTCGGAGATGTGCCTGATCCTGGAAAGCCTCGGCATTCCGGTCGAAGTGCACCACCACGAAGTCGCCAACGCCGGCCAGATGGAAATCGGCACGCGCTTCAGCACGCTGATCGAGCGCGCTGACTGGGTCCAGCTGCAGAAGTACGTCATCCACAACGTGGCTGGCGCCTACGGCAAGACCGCCACGTTCATGCCCAAGCCGATCGTCGGCGACAACGGCAGCGGCATGCACGTGCACCAGTCGGTCTGGAAGGACGGCAAGAACCTGTTCGCTGGCGACGGCTATGCAGGCCTGTCGGAATTCGCGCTGTACTACATCGGCGGCATCATCAAGCACGCCCGTGCGCTGAACGCGATCACCAACCCCGGCACCAACAGCTACAAGCGCCTGGTCCCGGGCTACGAAGCCCCGGTGAAGCTGGCCTACTCGGCCAAGAACCGCTCGGCCTCGATCCGCATTCCGTACGTCGCGAACCCCAAGGGCCGTCGCGTGGAAGCCCGCTTCCCCGATCCTTTGATGAACCCGTACCTGGGTTTCGCCGCGCTGCTGATGGCCGGCCTCGACGGCGTCGAGAACAAGATCCACCCGGGCGAGCCTGCCACGAAGGATCTGTACCACCTGCCGCCGGAAGAAGACGCGCTGATCCCGACCGTGTGCTCGAGCCTTGAGCAAGCGCTGGAGTATCTGGACAAGGACCGCGCCTTCCTGACCAAGGGTGGCGTGTTCACCGATTCGTACATCGATGCCTACATCGATCTGAAGATGCAGGAAGTGCAGCGCATGCGCATGACCACGCACCCGATCGAATTCGACATGTACTACACGCTGTGATGCCGCAGGGCAGCCCGCTCGCGGGTTGCCGCTGATGTACACCAGCAAAGACGGCCTTCGGGCCGTCTTTTTTTGCTTGGGCGATACTGATTTGATGTTCTGTCCCCCCTTCTTCAGCGCCCCGGCAGCGGCCCTTCTGCTGGCCGGCTCCCTGCTGGCCGCCCTGCCTGCGTCCGCGCAGGACCGCCCGGTCTACCGCTGCCCGGGCAATCTCTACACCGACCAGTACACCGTCAAGGAAGCGGCCGATCGCGGCTGCAAGACGCTCGAAGGCGCGCCTGTCACCGTGATCCAGGCTGCGCCACGGCGCGAGAGCGTACGCCCAGCTGCATCAACCTCAGCGTCCGCCCCGCGCAGCCCGGGCGAGACCCGCATCGACCCGGCCGACCAGCGCGCCCGCGACAGCGATGCGCGCCGCATCCTGGAGGCCGAGTTGCGCAAGGAAGAAGAGCGCCTGGCGCAGCTGACGCGCGAGCCGCAGCCCGGCTCGGCCGAGCGGGCCGCCGAGCAGCGCGCCGCCATCCAGCGCAAAGAGGCCGACATCGCCGCCATCAGGCGCGAACTTGCCAAACTGGGCCCCCCATGAGCACGCGCCACACCCTCACGCCCCAGAAGACCACGCCCTACGACGCCTTCGACCATCTCGCCACCATGGTGGCGGTGCTGCGCCGCGACGGCCGCTGCGTCCACGCCAACGCCGCCTTCGAGGCCGTGCTCGGCCTGCCGCGCCGCGCACTGCAGCGCGGGCTGGTGTTCGACTGGTTTGTCGAGAACCCGGCCCTGGCGACCACCTTTGAGGCGGTGGTCAGCAACGAATACAGCACCGGCCGATTCGAGGCCCTGCTGCGCCGCCCGCCGGGCAGCACGGGCGAGCCGCTGCCGGTGCACGTCATCCTCACGCAGATCGACCATGGCGAGCAGCTGCTGCTGGAGCTGGTCGAGATCGAACAGCAGTCGCGCCAGGACCGCGAGGCCCGCACGCTCGACCAGGTGCGCGTCACCAAGGAGCTGATCCGCAACCTCGCCCACGAGATCAAGAACCCGCTGGGCGGCATCCGGGGCGCGGCGCAGTTGCTGGAGATGGAGCTCGACGACAAGTCGCTGACCGAATACACCCAGGTCATCATCCACGAGGCCGACCGGCTGCAGGTGCTGGTCGACCGGCTGCTGGCGCCGCACCGGCGCCCGCACATCGTCGCCGACGTCAACATCCACGAGGTGCTGGAGCGGGTGCGCTCGCTGGTGCTGGCCGAATTCAGCCGTGGCCTGAGCGTGGTGCGCGACTACGACACCTCGCTGCCCGAGTTCCGCGGCGACCGCGAACAGCTCATCCAGGCCGTGCTCAACATCACCCACAACGCTGCGCAGGCGCTGGCCGAGCGGCGGGCGGCGGGCGATGCCCGCATCGTGCTGCGCACCCGCGCGGCCCGCCAGGTCACGATCGATCGCACCCGCTATCGTTTGGCACTGGAATTGCATATTGAGGACAACGGACCCGGCGTGCCACCCGAAATCCGCGATCGCATCTTCTTTCCGCTGGTCTCCGGCCGCGAAGGGGGATCGGGCCTCGGTCTGACGCTGGCACAGGATTTCATCCAGCAGCACCAGGGCCTGGTCGAATGCGAGAGCGAACCGGGCTGCACGCTGTTCAAGATACTGATCCCGCTGCCCTGAGCTGCAATTCGTGCGGCGCAGGCGGCTCACACAGGCACCGCATGAAACCCATCTGGATCGTTGACGACGACCAATCCATCCGCTTCGTGCTCGAAAAAGCGCTGGCACGCGAAGAGCTGCCGGTACGCAGCTTCACCAACCCGCGCGACGTCCTGACCGCCCTGCACGACGACGTGCCCCAGGTGCTGGTCAGCGACATCCGCATGCCCGGCGGCTCGGGGCTCGACCTGCTGGCCAAGGTCAAGGAGAAATACCCCGGCCTGCCGGTCATCATCATGACCGCGTACTCGGACCTCGACAGCGCGGTGTCGTCCTTCCAGGGCGGCGCGTTCGAGTACCTGCCCAAGCCCTTCGACCTGCCCAAGGCGGTGGAGCTGATCCGCCGTGCGGTGGAAGAAAGCCTGCGCGAGGAAAGCAGCGACGAGCACGTCGCCGAAGTGCCCGAAATGCTCGGCCAGGCGCCGGCGATGCAGGACGTCTTCCGCGCCATCGGCCGCCTGAGCCAGAGCAACGTCACGGTGATGATCACCGGCGAATCGGGCTCGGGCAAGGAGCTGGTGGCGCGCGCGCTGCACAAGCACAGCCCGCGCGCAGGCGGTCCGTTCGTGGCGATCAACACCGCCGCGATCCCCAAGGATCTGCTGGAGAGCGAACTCTTCGGCCATGAGCGCGGCGCCTTCACCGGCGCGCAGACCACCCGGCGCGGCCGCTTCGAGCAAGCTGACGGCGGCACGCTGTTCCTGGACGAGATCGGCGACATGCCCTTCGACCTGCAGACCCGGCTGCTGCGGGTGCTGAGCGACGGCCAGTTCTACCGCGTCGGCGGCCACGCGCCGCAGAAGGCCAATGTGCGGGTCATCGCTGCCACGCACCAGAACCTGGAAGAGCGCGTGCGCGACGGCGTCTTCCGCGAGGACCTGTTCCACCGCCTCAACGTCATCCGCCTGCGCCTGCCGCCGCTGCGCGAGCGCCGCGAAGACATCCTCGGCCTGACGCGGCATTTCCTGCAGCGCAGCGCCAAGGAGCTGGGCGTCGAGTCCAAGCGTGTCTCGGACGCCGCCCTGGCACGAATCACCCAGTTCGACTTTCCCGGCAACGTGCGCCAGCTCGAGAACCTCTGCCACTGGCTGACGGTGATGGCACCGGCCCAGGTGGTCGAGCCCAAGGACCTGCCGCCGGAAATTCTGCAGGAGGTGCGGACAGCACCGGCCACCGCCCCGGTGGGCGGTCTGGTCGAGGCCGCAGCGGCGCCCGCACCCGGCATACCGTCCGCCAGTGCGCCCGTCAGCGCCCCCGCTGGCGAGGCCGTGGCGGGCGGCGCAGGCACCTGGCTCACCGATCTGGAACAGGAAACCCGCCGCCTGCTGGCCAGCGGTCAGCCGGAGGTATGGGAGCAACTCAGCCGGCTGTTCGAGGCCAGCCTGATCCAGACCGCGCTGGCGCTCACCAAGGGCCGGCGCATCGAAGCGGCGCACAAGCTGGGCATCGGCCGCAACACCATCACCCGCAAGATCCAGGAACTGGGGCTGGAGTGAGCGCCATATAGGCTTCATGCCGTCCGGGCAGCGCGACTATTGATTTAACTCAACAGCAATAAGAAGCATTTGGGGGACAGTCCCTCATCCCCTCTCTTCGCCGTGCCCGGACGCACTACTCATGGAGACACTGGACACCCCATCGGCCCCGCTGGCCTTGCCTGTCAGCGCTGGCCCCCGCCCCCGCCGCCGCCTGAGCCCGCCGCCGCCCTCCCCGGCGGACCCGCTGCCCTGGCAGAAAGTGCTGGGATACCCGCTGCTGACGCTGGTCGAACAGACCTTGCTGATGCGCATCTCGAACCGTCACAGCATTGCGGCAGGCGACCCGGTGCTCGACACCCACGGCCCGGCGCAATCGCTGGTGCTGCTGCTGTCGGGCGACGTGGTGCTGGGCTCGCGCGGCAGCGACGGCCATCTGCGCACCGAACTCAGCCTGACCGGCCCGGCGTGGCTGGACATCAGTTCGGCGTGGCTCGGCCTGCCGCATGTGATGGAAGCGCAGGCGCTGTCGGACGTCGTGATCGCCGAGGTGCCCATGGCCGCGCTGCGACCGGAGTTGGCGGCCATGCCGCAACTGGCGCTGCGGCTGTGCGTCACGCTGGCGCAGCGGGTGCAGGAGCTGACGGAGGCCTCACGCAACCTGCTGCACAACGACGCCCCGGCGCGCTTTGCGCAGTGGCTGCTGCAGCGCTGCCCCGCCCAGGGCGAGCGTTGCGAGTTGCACCTGCAGGAGCGCAAGCGCGACATCGCCCAGCAACTGGCCATGACGCCCGAGACGCTCTCGCGCCTGTTCCGCAACTTCGAGACGCGCGGCCTGGTCAGCGCCCGGGGTTACGACCTGACCGTGCATGACCTGGGCGCCTTGCGGACGATGGCCGGCAGTCCGGCGGTGATCTGAGCTGATCCGGCCGCATCGAGGGATTCAAGCCCGGCCGATCAGCCGCAGCAGCCCCAGCCGCTGCTGGGCCCAGAAGCCCTGGCCGTAGCAGCGCCCACCGTAGGCGGGCAGTTGATCGCGGATGCCGGTGGCGACCCTCGGCGTGTCGAAGCGGGCGGTGCCGAACAGCACATCCCAGAACGGAAACAGCACCGCAAAATTGCAGCCGCCCAGCGTATGGGTGTCAGCACCCTCATGCCCCACGCCGATGCCGTGGTGGAAGCGGTGGAAGCGCGGGCTCACCAGCAGCCGCTCGCCCCAGTGGCCGAAGCTGATGCGCACATTGGCGTGCGAGAAGTTCTCGACCAGCTTGGTGAACGCCACCACCGCCACGAACTGGCCCGGCGCCATGCCGATCAGATGACCCAGTTGCACCAGCAGCACATCGCGCAGCAGGTCGTCGAGCAGGTGGTTGCGGCTGTCGGTCCACATCGTCATCTGGCGCTGGCTGTGGTGCACGGCGTGCAGCGCCCACCCCGCGTTGAAATGATGCTCGGCGCGGTGATAGGCGTAGTTGAAGAAATCGAACGCCAGCAGGTAGACCACGAAGCTGGCCAGCGGCGTGTCGGTCCAGCCCGGCAACCACGGCGCGACCCAGGCATCGAGCTGGCTGCCCGAGAAGCCATGCAACGCCAGCGTGCCCCACAGCGCGTCCCAGAGCGGATCGACCGCAAAGAACAGCGCCACGCGGAACAACCCCAGACGGTGGATCAGCGTGTAGATCACGTCGGTGCGGATGGCGGCGCGGTCGGTCACCGGCTCGATCGGGCGCCAGCGCTCCAGCGGGCCGATCACCCCCAGCAGCACCGCCAGTTGCAGCAGGCCCATCAGAAGCCAGCCGGTGGCGTTGTAGGCGTCTTCCAGAATGTTGGCGCCGCCGAGCGCAAACACCAGCGGCTGCACCGCCGCCTCGAACAGGGCCTGCTGGGTCTGGCTGAAGAGCTGGATGAGGGCGTCGATCATTTCTGTGTCTCGCTTGTGGCGCTTGTGGCGCTTGTGGCGCTGCGGCCACGCGCCACGGCATCGCGGTAGGCCGGGTGCTCGGCCAGCGTGCGGAAGCAGAAACCGCGCTGCTGCAGGCCGGCCACCAGCGGCTCCAGCACGGCCGGCGCCCACGGGTCCTGGCGCGACCAGATGCCCAGGTGCGCCAGCAGGATGTCACCGGCGCGGATGTCGCGCAGCGCGCGCTCCAGCAACTGCCGGTTCGGGTAGCGGTCGCTGGGCAATTCGTCGCCCAGAAAGCCCGCCGCACTCCACGGCACATGCTGCCAGCCGCACTGCGCCGCCGCCTTGAGCAGCGCGGGCGAGGTCTTGCCGCCCGGCGCACGGAACAGCGGTGCCATGCGCTGGCCGGTCATCTGCTGCCAGCGGCGGGCGGGGCGCTCGAGCTCGGCGCAGTAGTCCGCCGCGCTCCAGCGCAGCGTGCGGCCGGACTGCGGGCCGGCGCTGGGGCGCATCTCGAAGGCGGTGCCGGCGGCATCGGGCCGGTCAGCGCGCCAGTAGACGTGGTCGAAGGTGTGCGAGCCGACCAGATGGCCTTCCGCCGCCCGCGCGCGCCACCAGGGCGCCCACTGCTCGTCGAGGCTGCTGCCGTCGGTGAGGGTTTTTTCATTGGCGAGAAAGAAGCTCGCCTTGATCCGGTGGCGCTGCAGCACCTCGGCCACCAGGGGCGCCACGCCCATGTGGCCGGTGTCGAAGGTCAGGTAGACCGGCTTGCAGTCCGCTGCCGGGGTGGCAGTGGGAACCACCGCCTGGGCAACCCGGCCAGGCACGGCGGCGCACAGCGCCAGCAGCAGAGCGCGCAGGCGGGCCACGTCAGATGCGCCCCGCGTGCTCCAGCGTCCAGACGCCGTGCGGCGACTTGCCGACGCTGACCTGGCGCACGATCTGGCGCGTCTCGGTGTCGATCACCGTCAGCTTGCCAGCCCAGCGCGAGGCGACGTAGATGTGGCGACGGTCCGCCGACACGTCCATGCAGTCCGGGCCGCTCGGGCCAGGGTATTTGTCCACCACCGTCAGCGTCTGGGTGTCGATGCGGCTGATGGTGTTGGCCACCCGGTTGCTCACCAGCACATGGCGCTGGTCGCCCCAGCCACGGAAAGCATGCGCGCCCGCGCCGGTCTCGATGCGCTTGATCAGCTTGGCCGGCCCCGGCCCGCTGACGTCATAGGCCTCGACGTACTTGTCGCCCGTCAGGCCGACCAGCAGCGTCTTGTCGTCGGCGGTCAGGAACACGTCGGCCGGCATCTTGCCGGTGGGAATGGTCCAGCGTGGCTTCTGGGTGGCCAGGTCGATCGCCATCAGCTGGTCGCTGTCCTGCAGGCTGGTGTAGATGACCGTGCTGCGGCTGTCGATATTGAGGTGGCTGGGTGTCTTGCCGGCGGGCACGCGCGCGGCCAGCTTGAGGTCGAGCGGCGCGCCCGGCGCCTGCACGACGCGGTAGATGTCGACGTGATCGAGCCGGTTGGCCGCCGTCACGAACCACTTCATGTCGGGCGAGAAGCGCAGCTGGTAGGGATCGACAATGCCTTCGATCGTGCGCTGGATCTGGCCCGTGCGTGGATCGACCAGCGTGAGGGTGTCGCCCAGCGCATTGGCCACCAGCAGCGACCGCTCGTCGGGCGAGAGGTACATGTGGTGCGGCTCCTTGCCGGTGGGCAGGCGCCGCAGTTCGGTCCAGGTCGCGGGGTCGATCACGCTGATGGTGGCGTCCAGCGAGTTCAGCACGAACAGCGGCGACGGCCTGTTCGTGGCAACGGTCGCTGCGTCAGCAGCCGCAGGAGAGACAGCAGAACCGGTTTGCTGCGGCAGAAACCGCCATGCGCCCCATGCGACCAGCGCACCCGCACAGACCAGCAAGGTTGCTGACCTGACTCCAACCCGACGCACGCTCATCCCGCTCTCACTCTGTCATTGATCTGTCGTGCGCCGCGCAGCGCCCAACCGACTTTCAGTTTAGCCCGCCCCCCTTGAGGCGGCCTGAACGGATGCTGCGCCGCAGCATCCGAATGACAAATTCACTGAGGGCGGTCCGCCGGATCAAGCCACGCCGTTGGCTTTGAACCACGCCACGCAGCGCTTCCAGCCGTCTTCGGCCGCGTCCTTGCGGAAGCTGGGCCGGTAGTCGGCATGGAAGGCGTGCGGCGCATCCGGGTAGACCACGAACTGCGACGCCTTGGCAGCCGCCGTCCCGGCGGCCAGCGCAGCCTTCATCTTGTCGACCGACTCCAGCGGAATGCCGCCGTCCTTCTCGCCGTACAGGCCCAGCACCGGGGCCTTCAGCTCGCCGGCGAGTTCGGTCGGGTGACGTGGCGTCAGCGCGGTGGCGTTGCCCACCAGGCGGCCGTACCAGGCCACGCCGGCCTTCACGCCAGGGTTGTGCGCGGCATAGAGCCAGGTGATGCGCCCGCCCCAGCAGAAGCCGGTGACGGCCAGCCGCGAGGTGTCGCCGCCCTGCGCCTTGGCCCAGGCCACGGTGGCGTCCAGGTCGGACATGACCTGCGCGTCAGGCACCTTGGAGATGACCTCGGACATCAGCTTGGCCATCTCGCCGTAGCTGCCGGCGTCGCCCTGGCGCACGAACAGCTCGGGCGCGATCGCCATGTAGCCCAGCTGGGCAAAACGCCGCGCCACATCGGCAATGTGCTCGTGCACGCCGAAGATCTCGCTCAGCACCAGCACCACCGGCGCGTTCTTCTTGCCCGCAGGCATGGCGCGGTAGGCCGGCATCTTGAAGCCGTTGACGTCGATGGTGACCTCGCCCGCCTCCAGGCCGGCGCTGTCGGTCTTGACCACGGTCTGCGCCATCACCGGCAGCACGGCAGCGGCAAAACCGCTGCCCACGGCAGCACGCACGAAGTCGCGCCGGTCGAATTCGCGGCCGGGGTTGAGGCTCATGACATCTTCTCGGGCTTGTTGTTCCAGCATGACGGCATTCCTGAAAGTTGAGTGCCGATTCTAGGAAGCTGCTTCACCCCTTGCCGAGCGCGGACAATCCCGCACTGCCCTCCGGCTTCACGATTTGCTACGCCCTCCGCGACATGACTGCATCGACCTCCTCGCTCACCGCCCGCCCCGCCGCCGAGGACGACTCGAAGGCCACCCCGCGCACCTCGTGGCGCGGCATGCTGGCGTCCATCGACATGGGCTCCAACAGCTTCCGGCTGGAGATCGGCCAGCTCACGCGCGGGCGCTACCGCCGCATCGACTACCTGAAGGAAACCGTGCGCCTGGGCGCCGGGCTGGACGCCGACGGCCTGCTCAGCGAGGAAGCCACCCTGCGCGGCCTGGCCTGCCTGGCGCGCTTCCGCCAGCGCCTGGGCGAGCTGCCTGCGCCGCAGATCCGCGCCGTGGCCACCCAGACCCTGCGTGAAGCCACCAACCGCGACGCCTTCCTGGCGCGCGCCTGCGCCAGCCTGGGCTACCCGATCGAGGTCATCTCCGGCCGCGAAGAGGCGCGCCTGATCTACAAGGGCGTGGCGCGCCTGCAGCCCAGCGACGTGCCGCGGCTGGTGATCGACATCGGCGGACGCTCGACCGAGATGATCCTCGGCCAGGGCGCCACGCCGACGCGGGCCGAGTCGTTCCGGGTCGGCAGCGTCAGCCTGTCGATGCAGTACTTCCCCGACGGCCGCTACACCGCTGCCGGCTTCGAGGCCGCGCAGATCGCCGCCGGCGCCGAGCTGGAAGAGGCGCTCACGCTGTTCACGCGCGAGCACTGGGTCGAGGCGCTCGGCTCCTCGGGTACCGCCGGCGCGGTGTCGCAGCTGCTGGCCGCCAGCGGCATCACCGACGGCAGCATCACGCCCGACGGCCTGCGCTGGTGCATGCAGGCCTGCATCGCCGCCGGCTCGATGGACAGGCTCGATCTGCCCGGCCTCAAGCCCGAGCGGCGTGCCGTCATCGGCGGCGGGCTGGCGATCCTGCTGACGCTGGCCACGCACTTCAACATCGAACGCCTGCAGCCCGCGCGCGGCGCGCTGCGCCAGGGCGTGATCTTCGACCTCGACGAACGCCTGGCCGCCGCGCGCCACGCCGGCCACCACGACCTGCGCGACGCCAGCGTGGTCGAGCTGCAGCAGCGCTTCGACGTCGATGTGTCGCAGGCGCAGCGCGTGCACCAGCTCGCGCAGGCCCTGTTCGCCCAGGCCCAGCCCAGCGCGGCGATGGAGTTGCAGCGCGAGCTCGGCTGGGCCGCCGATCTGCACGAGATGGGCCAGATGGTCTCGCACCACGACCACCACCGCCACAGCGCCTACCTGCTGGGCCACGTCGACGCGCCGGGCTTCTCGCAGAGCCAGCAGCGCCGGCTGGCCGATCTGGTGCTGGGCCAGCGCGGCGGGCTGCGCAAGATCGAGGCTGCGCTGGCCGACCCGGAAGTGCGCGCGCAGGTGCTGGCGCTGCGCCTGGCCACACTGATCTGCCACGCGCGCACCGCACCGGCCGAGCGGCCGCAGCTGCGCCTGAACGGCCGCCAGGCCCAGCTGACGCTGCCGGCGGGCTGGGCCGAGCGCCAGCAGCGCACCGTGCACCTGCTGCGCGAAGAAGTGCAGGCCTGGAGCCGCGTGCCGGGGCTGGATCTCGTGCTGCGGAATTGATGATCTGCGTTCACTGTCGTGTCACAAAACCTTCATACGATGGTCAATATGAGCGACTCGAACGACCCCCACCGCACGCCGGTCACCGCCCCCTCGCCGGATGAGGTGCCGCAGCACGCGCCAGAAACGGTGCCCGACACCGCGCCGGCAGCAGCGTCGCCCTCTGCGCCCGCCCCCCTGCGGCTGCTCAACCGCGAACGGGCGATCCTCGAATTCAACCGCCGCGTGCTCGCCCAGGCCCGCCGTGCCGACGTGCCACTGCTGGAGCGGCTGCGCTACGTG
The DNA here is from genome assembly GCF_965250675.1 of Leptothrix sp. (in: b-proteobacteria). Taxonomy (NCBI): domain Bacteria; kingdom Pseudomonadati; phylum Pseudomonadota; class Betaproteobacteria; order Burkholderiales; family Sphaerotilaceae; genus Leptothrix; species Leptothrix sp. (in: b-proteobacteria). Next base: position 724,977 of record NZ_CBDFPH010000008.1, on the reverse strand, counting down.
TGCATCGTGGCCTCCAACATGGACGAGTTCTTCGAGGTGCGTTTTGCCGACACGCTCGAAGCCGCCCTGGAGCCCAACAGCGGCACCACCCGCAGCGATCTGGCGGTGGTGGCCGCCGATGCGCACGCGCTGATCGACGAGCAGTACCGCATCTTCAACGACGAGCTGATGCCCGCGCTGGCGGCGCAGAACATCGTCATCCTCAACCACGCCGACCGCAATCCGGAGCAGCGCAAGTGGGTCTCGGCCTTCTTCCACCGCGAGGTGCACCCGCTGCTGGTGCCGGTCGGCCTGGACCCGTCGCACCCGTTTCCGCAGGTGGCGAACAAGTCGCTCAACTTCATCGCCAAGCTCGGCGGCGTCGATGCCTTCGGTCGCGAGAACACCATCGCCATCGTCAAGGTGCCGCGCGTGCTGCCGCGCGTGATCCGCCTGCCGGACCGGCTGTGCGACGGCCAGCAGGCCTTCGTGCTGCTGACCAGCGTGATCCGCGCGCACCTGGGCGAGCTGTTCCCGAGCCGCACGGTCGAGGCGTTCTCGCAGTTCCGCGTCACGCGCGACTCTGATCTGGACGTCGACGAGGACGACGTCACCATGACCAACCTGCGCCAGGCGCTGCGCACCGAATTGAGCACGCGCCACTACGGCCGCGCCATCCGGCTGGAGGTGGTCAAGACCTGCCCGCAGTCGCTGGCGGACTTCCTGCTGTCGCAGTTCTCGCTGCCCGAGGCGGCGCTCTACCGCGTCAACGGCCCCGTCAACCTGGTGCGCATGAACACCTTCATCGACCTGGCCCACGCCCCCGCGCTGCGCTTCACGCCGCACGAGCCGGCCTGGCCGGCGCAGACGCTGCCGCCAGGCCGCAAGATGGTCGACTGCATTGCCGAGCAGGACATCCTGCTGCACCAGCCGTTCGAGTCGTTCGAGCCGGTGGTGCAGTTCCTGCGCGAGGCGGTCGAAGACCCCAAGGTGCTGGCCATCAAGCAGACCATCTACCGCACCGGCAGCGAGTCGGTGCTGATGGAGTTGCTGATCGAGGCGGCGCGGCGCGGCAAGGAAGTGCTGGCGGTGGTCGAGCTGAAGGCGCGCTTCGACGAAGAGGCCAACATCAACTGGGCCGAGCGCCTGGAGGCGGTGGGCGTGCAGGTGGTCTACGGCATCGTCGGCCTCAAGACCCACGCCAAGCTGCTGCTGGTGACGCGCAAGGAAGGCGCGCGGCTGGTGCGCTACGGCCACCTGTCGACCGGCAACTACAACCCCAAGACGTCCAAGCTCTACACCGACGTCGGTTACCTGACGGCCGACCCGGAGCTGACGGCCGACGCCGACGCGGTCTTCCAGCACCTGGCCAGCCTCAACCCGCTGCTCACGCCCAAGCACCTGCTGGTGGCGCCGTCGACGCTGCATGAGCGGCTGTGCGGGCTGATTAGCCGCGTGGCCGACGCCGCCCGCGCCGGCAAGCCCGCCCGCGTGGTGGCCAAGTTCAACGCACTGACCGACCCGGGCCTGATCGACGCGCTGGTGCGCGCCTCGCAGGCCGGCGCCGAGATCGACCTGATCGTGCGCGGCGCCTGCATGCTGCCGCCGGGCGTGCCGGGGCTGACCGAGCACATCCGCGTGCGCTCGGTGGTCGGCCGCTTCCTGGAACACACCCGCGTGCTGTACTTCCGCTGGGGCCCGAGCGAGCGCGACGAGGCCATGTACCTCAGCAGCGCCGACTGGATGTCGCGCAACATGACACGCCGCGTCGAGATCGCCTGGCCGGTGCGCGACGTGATCCTGCGCCAGCGCGTCATCGACGAATGCCTGGTGCCCTACCTGCGCGACACGCTCGACGCCTGGACGCAGGACAGCAGCGGCCACTACCAGCGCGTCATGCCGCTGGAAGGCCAGCCGGCCCTGAGCGCGCAGCGGGCACTGGCACAGCGGTTCTGAAGCCGCCGTCCTGAATCCTAGAATCCGGCGTTCAACAGCGCACGGATTCGATGGACACCCAAATTGACACTCGCGGGCTCAACTGCCCGCTGCCCATCCTCAAGGCCAAGAAGGCCCTGGCCGACATGGCCAGCGGTGAACTGCTGCGGGTGCTGGCCACCGATCCGGGCTCGGTGCGCGACTTCCAGTCGTTCGCGCGCCAGACCGGCCACGAACTGATCGAACAGACCACCCTGGCCGGCAACGAGTTCGTGCACGTGCTGAGACGGCGCTGAATGCGCTTCAGCGCCGCGCCGGTCACATCGGCTGGTAGGCCTTGAACCAGTCGACGAACCGGGCCAGACCGTCGCGCAGCGGCGTGGCAGGCCACGGCTCGGGACCGATGGCGGCCGTCAGGCGGGTCGGGTCGGCGCAGGTGTTGGGCACGTCGCCAATCTGCTGGTCGACAAAATCCAGCGTGGGCTGCGTGCCCAGCAGGTCGCCCAGAGTCTGGACGAATTCCAGCACCCGCACCGGCTGGCGGTGGCCAACGTTGAAGATCTCGGCCGGCGCACCGCGGCCTTGCGCCAGAACCTGGGCCTGTGGCGGGCCACGCTTGATCAGGCGGGCCAGCGCCTCGACCACATCGTCGACATACGTGAAGTCGCGCAGCAACTCGCCACGCCCGAACAGCGGTAGCGCCTGGCCACGGCGGATGCGCTCCGAGAACGTCCAGTACGCCATGTCCGGCCGGCCCCACGGCCCGTAGACGGTGAAGAAGCGCAGGCCGGTGACCGGCAGGCCGTGGACGTGGGCGGTGGCATGGGCCATGGCCTCGTTGGCCTTCTTGGTGGCGGCGTAGAACGAGGCCGGCTCGTCGGTGCGGTCGGTCTCGGCGAAGCCGAGGCGCTCACCGCCGTCACCGTGTGGCTCGGCCTCATCGTCGCGCCAGCCGTAGACGCTCGACGAACTGGCGTAGAGCAGGTGCTTGACGCCATTGAGCCGGCACGCCTCCAGCACCGAGCCGAAGCCGATCAGGTTGGAGCGCACATAGTCCATCGGCGCGCTGACCGAATGGCGCACGCCGGCCTGCGCAGCCAGGTGCAGCACCACATCGACACCGTGGTCGCGTACCAGCGCGAGGGTGGCGTCGGTATCGCACAGGTCGAGCTCATGCACCCGGACACCGACGGGCCCGAGCAGCGCCGCCACCCGGGCCTGCTTGAGGGCAACCGGGTAATAGGGGTTGTAGCTGTCGCAGCCGATCACGGTGTGACCAGCGCGGGCAAGTTGGGCGGCGGCGTGGGCGCCGATGAAGCCGGCAGCGCCGGTGACAAGGATGGTGGCCATGGACGGAGTTCTCTTACCTGCGAAAATCGCGGACTGCTTCGTTGAACGAGACCTTGAAGACGGTGATCGATACATCCGCGATGATGCCAGCGATGGCCCGCAAACCCTCTGGTTTCCCTGTGGACGCGGCCTGGATCTGGCTGGCGCCGGCGGCGCTCGGCCTGTTCGCTGCGGCCTGGCTGCGGCTGGGCGGGCACGACGAAGCCGTCTTCCGCGCCATCAACGACTGGGGCCGGGCGTGGCCCACCTTCTGGTCGATGCTGAGCGTGGCCGGCCTGGGCCTGAGCGCCTTTCTGCTGCTGGGCGGCTGGTACGCCTGGGTCAGCACGCGCGGGCAACCCGACGCCACCGACCCGGCAGCCCAGGCGCTGGGCGCGCTGCTGATCTGCTTTCCGATCGGCGGCGTGGTCACGCACGGCCTCAAGGCCTGGTTTGCCACCCCGCGCCCGCCGGCGGTGCTGCCGCTGGAGTCGATCCACGTCGTCGGCCAGCCGCTGCTGCACGGCTCGCTGCCGTCGGGGCACTCGATCACCGCGTTGGCGGTTGCCGGCATCGTGCTGGCCTGCCACCGGCTGGGCTGGCGCGGCGTCGCGGCGGTGCTGCTGCTGGCGCTGGGCGTGGTCGTCTCGCGCATCACGACGGCTGCGCACTGGCCCAGCGATGTCTGTGCGGGCGCGGCCATCGGCTGGCTGCTGGCGCCTTGCATGGCAGCGCTGCTGCAACGCACCGCGCTGGCCGCGTGGCTGCAACACCCGCGCGGGCGCCTGCTGCTGGCGCTGGCCTTGCTGATCGCGGCAGCGTCCATGCCACCCACCCGCACCGGCTACCCGCTGGCGGAGCCGCTGCAGTGGGCGCTGGCGGTGGTCGCCGCTGCCGCCGCGCTGTGGCAATTGCGCGATCTGTGGCGGCACCGCCGCGCCGCACGGGTGGCCCATGGCTGATGCGCCCCCGAAGCCCGCGCCTCCGATGTCGCGAAAACGACTGGGGTCTGCCCTGGGCGCCTTGCTCGCGCTGGGCCTGCTGGCCGCACTGCTGCGCCAGCTCGACTGGGCCGCGCTGGCCGCCAGCGCCACGCGCGTGCCGGGGTGGATCTGGCTGGCCGCGCTGGCCGGCGCCCTGGGCAGCCAGGCGCTGCGCGCCGCACGCATGCAGGCCGAATGGCAGCATCACCCCGAAGCCACTTTCCGGACCTGCCTGCGCCTGTTCCTGTTCCATAACGCCGCCGTCGCCTGGATGCCGCTGCGCAGCGGCGAAGGCGTCTACCTGTGGTGGCTGACGCGCCGTTGGCAGGTGCCGCTGGCGCAGGCCTTGTCGAGCCTGATGTGGCTGCGCCTGCAGGACGCGCTGGTGCTGGCGTGGCTGTCGCTGTGGTGGTTTGCGCCCGGCCACGGCCCGCTCACCAGCCTGCCGGCGCTGGCGCTGGCGGTGCTGGCCGGCGTCTTCGGCCCCAACCTCTGGCAGCGCCTGCTGACCAGGATCGACACCCCCGCGCTGCGCGACGGCCCGGGCAAGCTCGCCAAGGTCGGCCGCACCGTGCTGCAGGCCTGCCGCGCCAGCCGGGGCGGCCGCCTCGGCTGGGCCTGCTGCGTCGGCAACTGGTGGCTGAAAATCGCCACCGTCGCGCTGCTGCTCGATGCGCTCAGCCCGATAGCCACCGGCGACGCCGCCCGTGCCGCCCTCACCGGCGAATGGGCCGCCATCCTGCCGCTCAACGGCCCGGCCGGACTCGGGCCTTACGAGGCCGGCGTCTGGCTCGGCGCCATCGCCCAAAGCGCAGCGCCCGCGCCGGCGGTGGCCGACCTGGTCGGCGCCGCGCTGCTGGCGCACCTCTTCTGGCTGCTGGTCTCGGGCGCCAGTGCCGCCGTGATCTGGGCCTTCAGCCCCCGCCACTCACGTTCCACGATGGAATCCGCCTCATGACGCTTGACCTCACCCCCACCTCGACCGACGCCGTGGCGTTCGACACCGTGCCGCCGCACCGCCTCTCGGTCGTCGTGCCGATGTACAACGAGGTCATCAACGCACCGCTGCTGGTCGACGCCGTGCAGGGCGCGCTGGCCGACTACCCGTTTCCGTGGGAGCTGATCGTGGTCGACGACGGCAGCCGCGACGGCACCACCCAGGCGCTGCGCGCCCACGCGAAGACCATCGGCGACCACATCCGCGTGGTGCAGCTGGCGCGCAACTTCCGCCAGACCGCCGCCATGCAGGCCGGCATCGATGCCGCGCGCGGCGACGTCATCGTGACGATGGACGGCGACCTGCAGAACGACCCGCGCGACATCCCCAAGCTGGTGGCGCGCCTGCTGCGCGACGACCTCGACATCGTGGCCGGCTGGCGCCAGCAGCGCCAGGACGGCCTGCTGCTGCGCAAGATTCCGTCGCAGATTGCCAACCGGCTGATCCGCAAGATCACCAACCTGCCCTTCCAGGACCTGGGCTGCAGCCTGAAGGCCTTCCGCGGCGACGTGCTGCGCGAGGTGCGCCTCTACGGCGAAATGCACCGCTTCATTCCGGCGTGGCTGTCGACCGTGACGTCGCCCTCGCGCATGGCCGAGGAACCGGTGCGCCACCACGCCCGCGCCCACGGCGAGTCCAAGTACGGCATCAGCCGCACGCTGCGCGTGCTGGTCGACCTGCTGGCCGTGACCTTCTTCCAGCGCTTTGCCGCGCGCCCCGGCCACTTCTTCGGCGTGATCGGCCTGGGCGTGGTGATGGCGAGCCTGGCGGTACTGGGCTACCTGGGCGTGCTCAAGCTGACGGGCCACGACATCGGCAACCGGCCGCTGCTGTCGCTGGGCTTCTTCGGCCTGATGGGCGGGCTGCAGTTCCTGACCACCGGTGTGCTGGCCGAGTTGTTGATCCGCATCTACTACGGCGCGCGCCATGCCGCCCCCTATGTGGTGCGCGGCGGCGCAGCGATCGAGACGCCACCAGCCGCAGACGGCTGGGCGCACACGACCGCACTGCCGCACACGGCCAACGCCAGTCCTGCCCCGCTGTGAGCGTGCTGCCCTTCGTACGCCGGCCGGCGCGCCCGAGCGCCAGCCAGGCCCGCTTCGCGTTCTGGCTCTGGGCGGCGCTGCTGCTCGGGCTGGTGACCTTCGGCCTGGGCCGCGCGCCGCTGTTCGACGTCGACGAAGGTGCGTTCTCCGAAGCCACCCGCGAGCTGCTGTCCAGCGGCGACTGGGGCCACACCACGCTCAACGGCGAAGACCGCTTCGACAAGCCCATCCTGATCTACTGGCTGCAGGCCGCCAGCGTGCAACTGTTCGGGCTGCATGAGGCCGCGCTGCGCCTGCCCTCGGCGCTCGCCACCTGGGGCTGGGCGCTCGGGCTGGCGCTGTTTGCCTGGCCGCGCTGGGGGCTGCGCGCGGCGGTGGCCGCCGGCAGCGTGCTGGCCACCACCGCCGGCGTGATGCTGATCGGCCGCGCCGCCACGGCCGACGCGCTGCTCAACCTCTGGCTGACGCTGGCCGCGCTCGACCTCTGGCGTGTGCTCGAAGCCGGCCACGATGCCGGCGCCCGCCGCGCCCCGCTGCGCCGCGCCGCCGTCTGGCTGGCGCTCGGCATGCTGACCAAAGGCCCGGTGGCGTGGCTGATTCCGGGTGCGGCGGTGGCCGTCTGGCTGATCGGCTCGGCCACACAACCGACCACGCCGGGCGGCTTCATCGCCCGCCTGTGGCAACGCCTGCGCCCGCTGCTGACGGATGGCGTTGCCTGGGCGCTGCTGCTGGGCATTGCGCTGCCTTGGTACGCCTACGCGCTCGACCGTCACGGCATGGCCTTTGTCGACGGCTTCTTCCTGCGCCACAACCTGCAGCGCTACGGCGGTGCGCTCGAAGGTCACGGCGGCAGCTGGCTCTACTACGTCGTGCTGATTCCGGTGCTGATGTTTCCGTGGTCGGCGCTGCTGGTGCCGGTGCTGGCGCGGGTCAAAACCTTGTGGGCCGATCCGCTGTCGCGCTACCTGCTCGGCTGGGCCGGCTTCGTGCTGATTTTCTTCAGCGGCTCGGGCACCAAGCTGCCGCACTACGCGCTCTACGGCCTGACGCCGCTGGCGCTGCTGGCCGGCCAGGCGCTGGTGCGGCTGCGGGACGGGCGCAGTGCAGCAAAGCCCGACCGCGTCGCCCGCTGGAGCTGGGCGCTGCTGGCGCTGTCGCTGGTGCTGTGGCCGCTGCTGGGCCTGGGCGTGACCGAGTACGTGCTGCACTGGATCGCCCAGGCGCCCGCCGGCAAGGTGCACCCGCTCTATCTGGCGCTGATGGGCGGGCCGGCAGGCACAGAGCCGCTGCGCATCGGCGCGGTCGTCACGGCGCTGCTGGCGGCGATGCTGTGCGCACCCATCGCGTTCAAGCGGCCTGCGGGCGCCAGCTTCACCCGCCCGGCGCTGGCCGCCGCGCTGGGGCTGCTGTTCCAGGCCACGCTGCTGCTGCCGTGGTGGGGCGAGCGCCTGCAAGGCCCCGTACGCGATGCGGCGCTGCAAGCACGCGCTGCCCAGGCCACCCGCGTCACGCCGGCCGGCTGCGTGCAATGGGGCCTGCATCAGCCCAGCTTTGCGCTCTACCTGCAGCAGCCCTGCCCGCGCCGCGCGCCTGAATCGAACGAACTGGCGCTGGTGCGCAGCGACCAGCTGCCGCAACTCGCCGCCGAGCGCGCGCCCGCCGCCACGGCGCCACCCTGGCAGCTGCTCTACAGCGAGCGCGGCCTGTCCCTGATCCGCTGGCTCGGCCCATGACCCCCACACCCTCCCTGAAACACCGCCATCCCGCCACCAGCTGGTGGCGGCCGGCGCTCATCGTCATCGTCGTGCTCGGCCTGCTGCGCTGGGCGGTGCTGCGGCTGGCGCTGCAGGACACGGACATCGGCCTGCAGGTCGACGAGTCGCAGTACTGGAACTGGTCGCAGGCGCTGCAGTGGGGCTACTACTCCAAGCCGCCGGGCATCGCCGCGCTGATCGCGGCCACCACCGCGCTGTGGGGCGACACGGTCATCGCCATCAAGGCGGTCGGCCTGCTGACCTACCCGGTGACGGCGCTGGTGCTGGCGTGGCTGGCGCAGGCCATGACGCCTGCGGGCACGAACCGCCGCCGGGCTGCCGGGCTGGCCGCGCTGATTTTCCTGAGCAGCCCGCTGGCCGCGCTGCTGGGCCTGGCCGCCACCACCGACGCGCCGCTGCTGCTGGCCTGGAGCCTGGCCACCGCGCTGCTGTGGCAGCTGATTCACCGCCCGTCGCATCAAGGCAGCGCAGGGCTCTGGCTGCTGCTGGGCGCGGTGATCGGACTGGGGCTGCTGTCCAAGTACACCTTCGCGGCGTGGCTGCCGGGCGCGCTGTGGATCTGGTGGCGCCACCACCAGAACAGTTCCCAGGCGACACGCCCGCCGCTGCTGACGGGGCCGGTGCTGGCGCTCGGCGTGTGCGCCGCGCTGCTGCTGCCGCACCTGCTGTGGAGCGCCAGCCAGGGCTGGCCGACGCTGCAGCACACCGCCGACATCACGGTGGCCTCCGGTGCCAAGAGCAGCCTGGGCCCGCGCATGACCGAAGCGCTGGCCGGCCCGGCGGTGATGCTGGGCCTGCTGTGGCTGCTGTGGCTGCCCGCGCTGTGGCGCCATCGGCAGACGCGCAGCCTGACCGCCGCCGGCCAAGCCTTGTGGGCCGGCCATACGCCCGGCGCGTTTCTGGTCGTGCTGAATGCACCGCTGGCCCTGGCAGGACTGGCGCAGGCGCTCTCCAGCGGCACGCAACTCAACTGGACCGCGCCGCTGGTGCTGCCGCTGACGCTGCTGCTGGCGCTGGCTTTGACACGAACTCGCTTCACGACCTGGACGCTGGTTGCCACGCTCAGCGCGCACCTGGCGTTGAGCACGGTGCTGCCGCTGGCGAACCCGCTCTGGCAGCAGGCGCAGGCCGCCGGCTGGGTGGCCAAACCGCTGCCGCGTGCGCTCGACCTCTGGGGCCGCATGCGCGGCTGGGGCGCGGCCTATGCGCAGATGCATGAGGCGGCCCGCGCGCATCTGCAGGCCCATCCGCAATCGCCGGTGGTCGGCGCCAGCCGCACGGTGGTCGCGCACGGCACCTTTCTGTGGCGCGACCTGCACGCGCACTGGATGACGCCGCGCCCGGACGGCCCGCCGCACGACCACTACCAGCTCACCGCCGGCTGGCCGAACGCCCAGGCGCCCGCCACCGACGCCCCGCTGCTGATCGTGCAGGAAGGCGAAGCCGCCACGCTGCCGCCCGAGGTGCTGGCCCATGTCAAGGCACCCGAGTTGCTGGTACAGGCGCGTGCGCCACAAGGCAGCCAGCGCGTGATCCTGATGCAACTCTGGCGCGCCTGGCCCGCCACCGACAAGACGCCATGACTTCAGCCGCTTCTGCAGCCACTTCAACTCCGCGCCCAGCGCTGCGCCGCCGCCAGCGCGAGGCGCTTCGTTGGGCCGGTGTGCTGGCAGGGGCCATCGCGCTGTTCACGCTCTGGCCGGGGCTGGACCTGCTCATCAGCGGCAGCGTGTTCGGATCGACTGACGGGCCGCGTTTTCCGTATGGTGCGTGGGCACCGGTGCAGTGGGCCTATCGGCTGATTCCGGTCACCGGGGTCAGCTTGACCGTGTTGGGGCTGCTGGCAGCGTGCCTGCCCGCGCGCAGGCTTTCGGCGCCCTGGCAGATGCGCTGGCGTCGGCGCTTCTACGGGCTGGCGCTGGTGCTGCTGTTCGGCTCAGGGTTGGCGATCAACGCCGGGCTGAAGGAAGTCTGGGGCCGCCCGCGCCCGGTGCATGTGGTGGAGTTCGGCGGCAGCCAGCCGTTTCGCCAGATCAACCAGCCGAGCACGCTGTGCAAGACCAACTGCTCGTTCGTCTCGGGCCACGCCGCCGCCGGCTTTGCGTTGATGGGGCTGGGACTGGCCGCCGCACCGGCCGCGCGGCGGCGCTGGTGGCGCGTCGGCATGCTCACGGGCGCGCTGTTCGGGCTGGGCCGGGTGCTGCAGGGCGGGCACTTCACCAGCGACATCCTCTTTGCCGGGCTGGTGATCTGGGGCGTGAGCCTGCTGCTGCGGCAGGCCTGGGTGCGATGGCGGGCGCGCCGCAAGCAGCGCAGCCGCCACGCACTGAACAACGGGCTTACAGCACCAGGTTCTTGAGGTATTCGCGGAAGTCGGCACCGACTTCCGGGTGACGCAGCGCCAGCTCGACGTTGGCCTGCAGCCAGCCTTCCTTGCTGCCGCAGTCGTAGCGCTGGCCTTCGTAGCGGTAGGCGAACACCTTCTCGCGGCGCAGCAGCGCGGCAATGCCGTCGGTCAGCTGGATCTCGCCACCCACGCCGCGCGGCTGGTTGGCAATTTCATGGAACACCCCCGGCGTCAGGATGTAGCGGCCGGCCACGCCCCAGCGCGACGGGGCGTCCTCGGGCGAGGGCTTCTCGACGATCTGGCTCACGTCCATCAGGCGGTCGTTGACCAAGGTGCCGGCGACGATGCCGTAACGCTTGGTGTGCTCGGCCGGCACTTCCTGCACGGCCAGGATCGAGGCGCGCCATTCCTTGTACTGCTCGACCATCTGCGCCAGCACCGGCGGCTCGCCCATCATCAGGTCATCAGCCAGCAGCACGGCGAAGGGCTCGTTGCCCACCAGGCGCTGCGCGCACAGCACCGCATGGCCAAGGCCGAGCGCCTGCGGCTGGCGGATGTAGATGCACTCCATGTCCTTGGGCTTGACGCTGCGCACCACCTCCAGCAGCGCCTTCTTGTTGGCCTGCTCCAGCGCCACCTCCAGCTCGAAGGTCATGTCGAAGTGGTCTTCGATCGGGCGCTTGTGGCGGCCGGTGACGAAGATCATCTCGCGCACGCCGGCGGCGTAGGCCTCTTCCACCGCGTACTGGATCAGCGGCTTGTCCACCACCGGCAGCATCTCCTTGGGCTGGGCCTTGGTGGCCGGCAGGAAACGCGTGCCGAGACCGGCGACGGGGAAGATGGCTTTCTGGACTTGCATGGTGTTTAGGGCTCAAAGTGGTCAAACTGGACCCATTCTGGCAGGCGATGGCGACTTGTCAGCCCGCGTTCGAGGGGGAGTGTGCGCAGGTCGGCGCGTTTACGATCAGTTTGTCAACGTTGTCGCAAAAACCTGTTTGCGCATCACGCCCGTCACACCCTGCTCACGCACCAACCGCACCCTCTTTCCTGCATGGACCTGCTGATTGCCGAACCCCTGGAACCCGAGGTGCTGGACTGGCTCGAGTCCCGCCACGAGCTGTTCTACGCGCCGCGCCTGGCCCAGGACCGCCACCTTTTCGCTGAAACCCTGGCGCAGACGCGTGCCGTGCTGCTGCCACCGTCCCTGCCCATCAACGCACAGATGCTGGCGGCCGCACCCCGGCTGCGCGCCATCGGCCGCATCGTCGGCGGGCACGAGAACATCGACCTGGCGGCCTGCGCCCGCAGCGGCGTCGAGGTGGTGCGCAACCTCGACGCCACCGCGCCGGCCGAGGCCGAATTCATCCTTGGCGCGCTGCTCGCCCTGCTGCGCCCCAGCCCCGAGGAAGCCGGCCACGTCGCCGGCCGGGAGCTGGGCGCCTGCTGCGTCGGCCTGATCGGCATGACGCCGGCGGCGCGGCAGCTTGCCCGCATCCTGCAGGCCTTCGGCTCGCGCGTGGTCGGCTACGACCCCGCGCTGCACGCATCGGACCCGAAGTGGACCCAATGGGGCGTGCAGCCGCTCGGCCTGCGTGAACTGTTCGAGAGCAGCGACGCGCTCTGCGTGCTGCTGCCCTACTACAGCCGCTACCAGGGCCTGCTGGGCGAGCGCACGCTCGGCCAGGGCAAGCGCGGCCAGGTGCTGGTGAGCCTGTCGCCGCTGGACGTGTTCGACAGCGGCGTGCTGACCGAATCGCTGCGCAGCGGGCGGCTGAACGCGGCCTGGCTCGACCAGGCCGGCCTGAGCGGCGCGCTCGATGCCGGCCAGCCGCTGCGCGACCTGAAGCGCCTGCTCATCACGCCGCGCCTGGCGTCCTTCACGCGCGAATCGCGCCTGCGCAGCGCCTGGGGCGTGGCGCGGCGCATCGACGAGGTGCTGCGCACCCACCCGACCACCGCGCGCCACGGCAGCCGGCGCGTCACGTCGGCCACCTCAGCCACTGCGGCCAGCCGCAGCGCCGGCCGTCAGCCGATCAGCGCCAGCCTGGCCGCTGTCGGCGTGCTGCCGGACAGCCAGCCGGGCCGGCTGCACACGGCAGCGCGCTGACACCGCCCGGGGTCAGCCCAGCCGCGCCAACTGGTCCAGCTGCGCCTGCAGCTTGATCAGCGTGGCGCTGAAGTCGGCCACGCGGGCGCGCTCCTGCGCCACCACCGCCGCCGGGGCGCGGGCGACAAAGCTCTCATTGCCCAGCTTGGCCTCGGCCTTGGTGATCTCGCCGGCCAGCCGCGCCACTTCCTTGCCCAGGCGTTCACGCTCGGCGGCCACGTCGATCTCCACCTTCAGCGCCAGCCGCGCCACGCCCTGCACCACCACCGGCGCCAGCTCGGTCGCGGTGGCAAATGCGGCTTCATCGTCAAACACCTGCACCTCGCTGACCTTGGCCAGTGCCTTGAGCAGCGGCGCGGCGGCGGTGATGAACTCGGCGTCACCGAAGGTCATCAACGGCACGCGCTCGGCGGGTGACAGGCTCATCTCGCCGCGCAGCGTGCGGCAGGCGCCGACCATGCTCTTCAACTGCGCCACCCAGGCGTCGGCCTTGGGGTCGATGCGGTCGAGCTGCGCCTGTGGATAAGCCACGGTGACGATGCTCTGGCCGTCGCCCGCCGCCTTGCGGCCTGCGACCACCGCCACGGTGTCCCACAGCTCGGCGGTGATGAAGGGCGTGATCGGGTGCAGCAGGCGCAGGATGGTCTCCAGCACGCGGATCAGCGTGCGGCGCGTGGCGCGCGCGCTGGCCTCGTCCCCGGCGGCGGTCGCCACGGCGATCTGCACCTTGGCGATTTCAAGGTACCAGTCGCAGTACTCGTCCCAGACGAACTGGTAGATGGCGTTGGCCACGTTGTCCAGCCGGTACTCGGCAAAACCGTGCGCCACGGCGGCTTCGACGCGCTGGATCTCGCTGGAAATCCAGCGGTCGGCTTGGCTGAACTTCATGTAGCCGTGCGCCGGGCCGCCCACCTGGCATTCGGCCTTGGTGTGCTCCTTCAGGCCGCAGTCCTGGCCCTCGGTGTTCATCAGCACGAAGCGCGTGGCGTTCCAGAGCTTGTTGCAGAAGTTGCGGTAGCCCTCGCAGCGCTTGCTGTCGAAGTTGACGCTGCGGCCCAGGCTGGCCATCGCCGCGAAGGTGAAGCGCAGCGCGTCGGCGCCGTAGCCGGGGATGCCGTCCGGGAATTCCTTCTCGGTCGCCTTGCGCACCTTGGGCGCGTTCTCGGGCTTGCGCAGGCCGGTGCTGCGCTTGTCCAGCAGCTCGGGCAGCGCGATGCCATCGATCAGGTCGACCGGGTCGAGCACGTTGCCCTCGCTCTTGCTCATCTTCTTGCCCTGCGCGTCGAGCACCAGGCCGTGGATGTAGACGTGCTTGAACGGAACCTTGCCGGTGAAGTGCTTGGTCATCATGATCATCCGGGCGACCCAGAAGAAGATGATGTCGTAGCCGGTGACCAGCACCGACGACGGCAGGAACAGGTCCTGCTCGACGGTCTGCTCCGGCCAGCCCAGCGTGCTGAAGGGCACCAGCGCCGACGAGTACCAGGTGTCGAGCACGTCCTCGTCGCGCGTCAGTTCACCGGTGTAGCCGGCGGCCGTGGCCTTGGCGCGGGCTTCGTCCTCGCTGCGGGCGACGAAGAGCTCACCCGATGAGCCATACCAGGCCGGGATCTGGTGCCCCCACCACAGCTGGCGGCTGATGCACCAGTCCTGGATGTTCTTCATCCACTGGTTGTAGGTGTTGACCCAGTTCTCGGGCACGAAGGTCACGTCGCCGGAATCGACCGCCTCGATCGCTTCCTCGGCAATCGACTTGCCGTTCGCCCCGGCCTTGGTCATCGCGACGAACCACTGGTCGGTCAGCATCGGCTCGATGATCTGGCCGGTGCGGGCGCAGCGCGGCACCATCAGCTTGTGCTTCTTGACCTCGACCAGCAGGCCCTCGGCCTCGAGCTGGGCGACGATCTGCTTGCGCGCGACGAAGCGGTCCAGGCCGACGTAGGCCGCCGGGATGTCGGCGTGCTCGGCGTTGACCTGGGCGTCGAGCGTGAAGATCGTCAGCATCGGCAGGCCGTGGCGCAGGCCGACCTGGTAGTCGTTCTGGTCGTGCGCCGGCGTCACCTTGACCACGCCGGTGCCGAAGGCCTTGTCGACATAGGCGTCGGCGATCACCGGCACCAAGCGGCCGGTGATCGGCAGGCGCACGCGCTTGCCGATCAGGTGGACGTAGCGTTCGTCCTCCGGGTGCACCATCACCGCGGTGTCGCCGAGCATGGTTTCCGGCCGGGTGGTGGCGACGACCAGCGATTCGTCCGCGCCATCGACCGGATAGCGGATGTGCCACAGCGAGCCGTCTTCCTCCTCGCTCTCGACCTCGAGATCGGACACCGCCGACTTCAGGATCGGGTCCCAGCTGACCAGGCGCTTGCCGCGGTAGATCAGGCCCTCGTCGTACAGGCGCACGAAGGTCTCGGTGACGACCTTGGACAGCTTGTCGTCCATCGTGAAGTACTCGTGCGGCCAGCTGACGCTGTCGCCCATGCGGCGCATCTGCTGGGTGATGGTGGAGCCGCTCTGCTCCTTCCACTCCCACACCTTGGCGACGAAGTTCTTGCGGCCCAGGTCATGGCGGCTGATGCCTTGGGCCTGCAACTGGCGCTCGACGACGATCTGCGTGGCGATGCCGGCGTGGTCGGTGCCCGGCACCCACAGCGTGTTGTCGCCGCGCATGCGGTGGTAGCGCGTCAGCGAGTCCATGATGGTCTGGTTGAACGCGTGGCCCATGTGCAGCGTGCCGGTCACGTTGGGCGGCGGCAGTTGCACGCAGAAGCTCGGTTTGGCCGGATCGAGCGTGGGCGCGTAGGCGCCGCTGGCCTCCCACTGCGGGCCCCACTTGGCCTCGATGGCGGCGGGTTCGAAGGATTTGGTCAGCGTGTCGGTCATGGCGGCGGCAAGGCGGGAAAGTCGGAATCGGGGGCCGCAGAGCGGGCTGATCTCAGCTGCCTGCTCCGCGCGCGAAGGACGGATTTTAGAGAGCGCGCCTCACGCCGGTGCCGTGCGGCGTCGCGCGCAAGGTGGCGCTCAGGGCCAGCAGGCAGAATCGCGCCGCTTTTCCACAGACTTCCCACTGACTCCCGGAGCATCCACATGAGCATTCAGACTGTCGGCATCATCGGCGCAGGCACCATGGGCAACGGCATCGCGCAGGCTTGCGCGGTGGCGGGGCTGAATGTCGTGATGGTGGACATCAGCGACGCCGCCGTCCAGAAAGGACTGGCCAGCATCGCCGGCAGCCTGGACCGCCTGATCAAGAAAGAAAAGCTCACGCCCGAGCAGAAGGCCGCCGCGTTGGCACGGGTGGCCACGTCGACCGACTACGCCGCGCTGAACGCCGCGCAGATCGTCATCGAGGCGGCCACCGAGAACCAGGCGCTCAAGGTCAGGATCCTGCAGCAGCTCGACGCCCAGCTGCCGCCCGAGGTGCTGCTGGCCAGCAACACCAGCTCGATCTCGATCACGCAGCTGGCTGCGGCCACGCAGCGCCCGGACCGCTTCATCGGCATGCACTTCTTCAACCCGGTGCCGATGATGGCGCTGGTGGAAATCATCCGCGGCCTGCAGACCAGCGACGCCACCCACGCCGCCGTGCAGACACTGGCCGAGCGGCTGGGCAAGACGCCGATCACGGTGAAGAACGCGCCGGGTTTCGTCGTCAACCGCATCTTGGTGCCGATGATCAACGAGGCCTTCTTCGTGCTGGCCGAAGGCGTCGCCTCCGCCGAGGACATCGACGCCGGCATGAAGCTCGGCACCAACCAGCCGATCGGACCGCTGGCACTGGCCGACATGATCGGGCTGGACGTCTGCCTGGCGGTCATGAACGTCTACGTCGAGCAGTACGCCGACAGCAAGTACCGGCCCTGCCCGCTGCTCAAGGAAATGGTCGCCGCCGGCTGGCTCGGCCGCAAGACCGGGCGCGGCGTCTACACCTACTGATCACCCCGGCTGCCCCGGCATGCACGGCGCCGTCGCCCTCCTCAACCCGCTGGCCAATGGCGGGCAGGCGCGTGCGCTGCGCGAGCCGGTCACGGCCTGGCTGGCTGCGCAGGCCCCCGGCGTGCCGCTGCTGGTGCCCGAGAGCCCCGACGCCGCCCAGGCCACGCTGATGATCCTGGCGCCGCGCACCCGCGTCGTGCTGATCGGTGGCGACGGCATGCTGCACCACATGCTGCCGGCGGCGCTGCGGCTGGGCCACCGCGTCGGCCTGGTGCCGGCCGGCCGCAGCAACGACGTCGCCCGCGCGCTGAGCCTGGAGCCGCAGCGCTGGCAGGCCGCGCTGGCCTATGCGCTGCACGCGCCCAGCGGGCCGGTGGACATCGGCCGTGTCGAGGGCGAGGACAGCAGCCACTACTTCGCCGCCCGACTCGTCTGCAGCGCCCAGCCAAAACGTGATGCGGTGTCGCCCTGGCGCATCTGGATCGACAGCAAGCCGGTGCACGACGGCCCGGCGCAGGCGCTGTGGCTGTTCAACGCGCCGCGTCCGGAGGGCCGCCAGCGCGACGGTGTCTCCGCGCCGCTGGCCCGGCTGGCCGACCAGCGCCTGGACGCCGTGCTGCTGCGCGACGGCCACGCGCCCCACCCGCACCACGCCTTGCGCGCCGTGCCCGCCTGGCTGCGCCGTATGACGCGCTGGCCGTACCACCCGCCGCACGTGCTGCGCACCGGCTGCAGCAAGGTGCTGATCGACGCCGACGCGCCGCTGCCGCTGGTCGCCGACGGCGAGCCCCTGCCACCCGCTGCCCGCCTGCTGGTCCAGCTGATGCCGCGCGCGCTGCACCTGGTCGGCGGCCACCTGCTCGACGGCACGCCCAGCGCATCCGAAGACGTTGACGACGCACCGACGCGCATCGCCCGCGACATCACCGCCTACGACACCCCGCCGCCATGAACCTGCGCCAGCTCGAATACTTCGTGCAGGTGGCCGAGCTGGGCAGCTTCAGCAAGGCCGCCGTGGTGCTCGACATCGCCCAGCCCGCGCTCAGCCGCCAGGTGCGCGCGCTGGAGGTCGAGCTGCACGACACCCTGCTGCAGCGCACCGGCCGCGGCGTGGTGCTGACCGAGGCCGGCCAGCGCCTGTTCGAGCATGCGGTGACCATCCTGCAGCAGGTGGCGCAGGCGCGCGAGGACATGGGCGAGCAGCGCGACGAGCCGGTCGGCCGCATCGTCATCGGCCTGCCGCCCAGCATCGGCCGGCAACTGACGCTGCCACTGATCGACGGCTTCCGGCGCCAGCTGCCGCAGGCCCGGCTCGCCATCGTCGAGGGGCTGACCTCGCACATCGCCGAATGGATCACCTCCGGGCGCATCGACCTCGGCCTGCTCTACAACCCCGAAGCGCAGCCCACGCTGCAGATCCGCCCGGTGCTGGAGGAGCGGCTGTGCCTGGTCGAGCCAGCGCGCCCAGATGGCCCGCCCGGCAGCAACGCCCCGCTGCCGCTGCGCGAACTCGCCCGCTACCCGCTGGTGCTGCCCGAGCGCCTGCACGTCATCCGCCGCCTGCTCGACAGCCAGGCCACCCTCGCCGGCCTGACGCTCGACATCGCCTGGGAAGTCTCCAGCGTGCCCGCCATCATCGACCTGGTCTGCGCCGGCTACGGCCACGCCGTGCTCACCGCCAGCGCCGTGGCCGCCTCCAACCGCGCTGATGAGTTGCGCGCCCGCCCGCTGACCGACCCCGCACTGCTCAGCGTCCTGTGCCTGGCCACCGCCGCCCACAAGCGCCCCGGCGCGCTGATGCGCCGGGCGGAATCGCTGTTGACGGAGCTGGTGCGCGGCCTGCCGCAAGGGGCGGCGGCGCGGTCGCTGCCGGGGTAGGCGCTGATCCGCTACCGGCTGGCGGGCGCGTCTTTCTTGCGCTTGACGGATTTGGCCGGCTTGGCCGCTTTGGGCTTGGGCACGGGCAGCGCCTGTGCGGTGACCGTGAAAACGCGCCTCAAGACCTCCCGATCGTCGATCTCCCCATCCAGCCAGAAATGCGGCTTGGCGCCCGGATAGGGCGGTCGCTCGGCCACGCGGCCCAGCAGCGCGCGGCCCTCGACGGTCGGTTTGACGAACAACTGGTTGTCGCACACCAGGGCGATCACCTTGCCGTCCAGGTAGAGCGCGTACTCGCCGAACATCTTCCTGAACGTCAGCGCGCCCGCCAGACCGGCCTGTTCGCGGACATATTCAACGTAGCTGAGGTCAGAGGCCATGGGGACTCCAGGCTTTCAAGTCGGGATCGAACGATGCGGCATCAGGCCCACGGCTCGGCTGCGCGGCGGAAAGTTCTCAACACCTCGATGCACTCCGCCACCAGCGCCTCACGCCGCGCCGTCAGCCAGCCCACCGCAAACCACGCCCGGGCGTCGTGCTCGGCCTGCTCGCGGTACATCTCCAGCGCGGTGCTCGCATCGCAGTAGTCGCCCAGGCGGACCTGCACGCGCGCGAGTTCTTCCAGATAGCGCGCCACGCGTTTGCGACCGAATGACTCGTTGAGGATCGCGGCGCTGAATTCGACGGCGTAGCGCAGTTGCTTGAAGCGCTTGCGCAGCGCGTGGCGGTCGGCTTCGGGCAGTTCGGCGAACTGAGCGGCCTCGCTGCGGCAGCGGCGGTGCCAGCGGTGCAGGCGGTGGGTGATGAGATCGGGCAGCGGGGCTTTGGGAGCGTCGGTGAAGGGTTCAGCGTCCAGCAGCACGAAGGCTTGCAGGTCGATCAGCGCCAGCGTCACGGCGCGGGCGCGCACGGCGTCGGTGGCGGTCGGGCCGACGGCATCAGGCAAGTCGATGGGCGGCGCGCCAGCGGCTTGCAGCGCCGGCGCGAAGGTTTGCGCCAGCACGGTGCGGTCGCGGTTGGCGCCGAGTTGCGTGAACAACTCCGCCAGCGTCGCGCTGACGGCCCCGGCCAGCGGCGGCGCCCAGCTGCGGCTCAGGCGCAGGCCAGCGCGCAGGCGGCGCAGGCCGACGCGCAACTGGTGGATGTGCTCGTCGTCATGCGTGCCGGAGGCGATTTCGCTGGCGTTGCGCAGGATCTGGCCCAGGCAGGCGGCGGCGATGGCGCGGGCGGCCTCGGCCGGGGTTTGCGTGGCGTGCAGCTTCGGCGGCGTGGCCTTGATGGGCTGGCCCAGGAAGGGCGACCCGGCGGCATCGGCCTGGCAGAACCGCACCAGCCGGCCGCCGCGCTCAGCCTTGCTGCGCACATCCAGCCACAGGCCGTGGCGCTGCACCCAGCGGCGCGCCTGCGCCAGCACCAGCGCGGGTTCACCACGCACGAGTTCGATTTCCAGCTCGCAGACCGGCCAGACCTGATCGCCCGAGGCGATCTCGCCGGCATCGAACGCCAGCTCGACCACGCCGCCAGCCACATTCAGATGGCGGTGGCAGCGCAGGATGTCGGTGCGGTACTGCTCGGCCAGCGGCGGCGGCGGAGCCTCGCCGGCGCGGGGCGCGAGGGCGGCGGCCAGCGCGTCACCGGCGGGCGTGCCGGCGTGGCGGGCCAGGTCCAACGCCGGGCGATCGGTGCCGTCCACGCTCACGTTGTGCTCCAGCCGCTGCAACGCGTGCGCCGAGCCGGCCTTGAGGGTCTGTACCCACTGCGGGCCCTCCTGGCGCAGGCGCAGCGCGATGCCGGCAGCGGCCAGGCGCCGGTCGGCGGTGTCGAAGTAGGCCGCCTGCAGCCGCGTGCGCTGGGCGCGGGCGGTGCCGACGGCAGCAGCCACCGCCGCGCGTGCCGACTCGGGCACCTGGAGCTTGATTTCAATTTCAGTGTGTGAAGCCATACGCCAAGCCTACCGCGAGCGCAGCCCCTGGTCGATGCCGTTATGCGATAGCTGCTAGTGGTAAACCGACCTAGCCGGCATGGCCCCAGGTGGCCAGAATCAGCGCACTTTCAAATTCGACTGGCTATTGAGGTGACATGAAGCCCGCAATCCAAGGCATTTCGTCGATGGCCACGCGCCAGGTGCTGGCCGAACTGGTGGCCGAGTTCGAGCAGCGCTCGGGCGACACGGTCGCCATCGAGTCGGTCGGCGGGGTGGACGCCGCCAAGCGGGTCCAGGCCGGCGAGGCCTTCGATGTGGTCATCCTCGCGTCCGACGCGATCGACCGGCTGCTGGCCGCCGGCCATCTGGTCGCGGGCAGCAAGGTCGATCTGGTGCATTCGGGCGTGGCCGTCGCCGTGCGCGCAGGCGCCGCGCAGCCGGACATCGGCTCGGAAGACGCGGTGCGCCGCGCCGTGCAGGCCGCCCGCAGCATCAGCTACTCGACCGGCCCGAGCGGCGTGGCACTCGCCAAACTGTTCGAGCGCTGGGGCATTGCCGACGAGATCGCCCCCCGCATCGTCCAGGCCCCGCCCGGCGTGCCGGTGGGCGCGCTGGTGGCGCGCGGCGAGGTCGAGCTGGGCTTCCAGCAACTGAGCGAACTGCTCAACCTGCCCGGCATCACCCTGCTCGGCCCGCTGCCGCCGGCCATCCAGATCACCACCACCTTTTCCGCCGGCGTGGGCGTGCACTCGGCCCAGCCCGAGGCGGTGCGCGCGCTGCTCGACTTCATGACCTCGCCGCAGGCGGCCGACGCCAAGCGGCGCCAGGGCATGGATCCGGCCTGAATCAGGCATCCACCATTTCACAGGAGCACCCGACATGATCATCGACGTCCACGGCCACTACACCACCGCCCCGGCCGCCCTCGGCGCCTGGCGCGACCTGCAGATCGCAGCCCTCAAGGATCCGTCCAAGGCGCCCAAGGCCAGCGACCTGAAGATCAGCGACGACGAGCTGCGCGAGACCATCGAGACTAACCAGCTGCGCCTGATGAAGGAACGCGGCTCGGACCTGACGATCTTCAGCCCGCGCGCCAGCTTCATGGCGCATCACATCGGCGACTTCAACACGTCGAGCACCTGGGCGGCGATCTGCAATGAACTCTGTTTTCGCGTCGCCGAGCTGTTCCCGGACCACTTCATCCCGGCGGCGATGCTGCCGCAGAGCCCGGGCGTCGACCCGGCCACCTGCATCCCCGAGCTGGTGAAGTGCGTCGAGCAGTACGGCAACGTCGGCATCAACCTGAACCCCGATCCGTCGGGTGGCCACTGGACCTCGCCGCCGCTGTCGGACAAGAGCTGGTACCCGATCTACGAGAAGATGGTCGAGTACGACATCCCGGCGATGATCCACGTCAGCACCAGCTGCAACGCGTGTTTCCACACCACCGGCTCGCACTACCTGAACGCCGACACGACGGCCTTCATGCAGTGCCTGACCTCGGACCTGTTCAAGGACTTCCCGACGCTGAAGTTCCTGATCCCGCACGGCGGCGGCGCGGTGCCCTACCACTGGGGCCGTTTCCGTGGCCTGGCGCAGGAGCTGAAGAAGCCGCTGCTGCAGGACCACCTGCTCAACAACATCTTCTTCGACACCTGCGTCTATCACCAGCCCGGCATCGACCTGCTGACGAAGGTGATCCCGGTCAAGAACATCCTGTTCGCCAGCGAGATGATCGGTGCTGTGCGTGGCATCGACCCCGAGACCGGCCACTACTACGACGACACCAAACGCTACGTCGCCGCCACCGCCAACCTGACCGACGACGAGCGCTACCAGGTGTTCGAGGGCAACGCCCGCCGCGTGTTCTCGCGCCTGGACACCGCCCTCAAAGCCAAAGGACTCTGATCATGACCACTTCATTGATGAACCAGCTCGGCGTTGTCAAACGCGGCATCACCCGCGCCGACCCGGCGGCAGTCGAGAAGCTCGGCCGCTTCGGCGTCGCCACCATCCACGAGGCCATGGGCCGCGTCGGCCTGATGAAGCCCTATATGCGGCCGATCTACACCGGCGCGAAGATCTGCGGCACCGCCATCACCGTGCTGCTGCAGCCGGGTGACAACTGGATGATGCACGTCGCCGCCGAGCAGCTGCAGCCTGGCGACGTCGCCGTGGCGGCCTGCACCACCGACAACGCCGACGGCTTCTTCGGCGACCTGCTGGCCACCAGCTTCCAGGCCCGCGGCGCGCGCGGCCTGATCATCGACGGCGGCGTGCGCGACGTGGACGAGCTGCAGGCCATGGGCTTCCCGGTCTTCGCCAAGGCCATCCACGCCAAGGGCACGATCAAGGCGACGCTGGGCTCGGTCAACATTCCGGTGGTCTGCGCTGGCGCGCTGGTCAACCCGGGCGACGTGGTGATTGCAGACGCCGATGGCATCGTCGTCGTGCCCGCCGCGATGGCCCAGCAGGTGGCCGATGCGGCCGAGAAGCGTGAGAGCTTCGAGGGCGAGAAGCGCGCCCGCTTCGCCGCCGGCGAGTTGGGTCTGGACATGTACAAGATGCGCGAGCCGCTTGAGAAGGCCGGCCTGCGCTACATCGACTGACCGCGATGAACACGCCGCTGCAGTGGCACATCGGCCTGGTCGGCTATGGCGAGGTCGGGCGCATCCTGGCCGAAGACCTGCGTGCGCAGGGGGTGACGGTGTCGGCTCATGACCTGAAGCTCGACACCGACGCAGCCGACCTATTGCACGCGCACGCCGCCGCGCACGGCGTGCAACTCGCGGCATCGCACGCCGAACTGGCCGCACGCGCCGACTTCATCATCAGCGCCGTGACCGCCAGCCAGACCGTGGCGGTGGCGCGGGCCTGTGCAGCGCCACTCCGGCAGGGCGTGTTTTTCCTCGACGTCAACTCGGCCTCGCCGGTGGCCAAGCAGCGCGCGGCCGCGCTGATCGACGCCGCCGGCGGGCGCTACGTCGAAGGCGCGGTGATGACCAGCGTGCCGCCGCACCGCATCAAGGTGCCGCTGCTGCTGGGCGGCGCGCACGCCGGGGCGCTGTCGCCGCTGATCAACGCGCTGGGCTTTGCCTCGCAGGTGGCCAGCGACCGGCTCGGCGTGGCCAGCGCCACCAAGATGTGCCGCAGCGTGATGATCAAGGGCCTGGAGGCGATGGTGATCGAGAGCTTCACCACCGCGCGCCATTACGGCGTCGAGGACGCGGTGATCGCCAGCCTGTGCGAAACCTTCCCCGGCATCGACTGGGAGCGCCAGGCCAGCTACTTCTTCCAGCGCGTGATCGAGCACGGCCGCCGCCGCAGCGAGGAAGTGCGCGAAGTGGCGCAGACCGTGCACGACGCCGGCCTGACGCCCTGGAGTGCCAGCGGCACCGCCGAACGACAGGCCTGGATGGCCGATCTGGCCGACAGCGGCCTGTTCGGTGCGCGCAACAGCCCCGATTTCGCCCGCAGCGCCGACTGGCGCGTCGAGGCAGACCGCATCCTCGCCCGCTTGCACGCGATCGAGGACAGGTTCGATATCAACAGTGATGAACAGGACGCATGACCATGAGCAAACCCACCTCAGGTGACTTCACCAAGACCGCAGGCTGGATGGACTGGTACACCGGTCCGGCCAAGCCGGCTTTCCAGCTGCCCGCAGGCGCAGTCGACGCGCACTGCCACGTCTTCGGCCCCGGCGCCGAATTCCCCTACGCGCCCGAGCGCAAGTACACGCCCTGCGACGCCAGCAAGGCCGAGCTCTACGCGCTGCGCGACCACCTCGGCTTTGCCCGCAACGTGGTGGTGCAGGCCACCTGCCACGGCGCCGACAACCGCGCCATGATCGACGCCTGCGTGTCCTCGGGCGGCAAGGCGCGCGGCGTGGCCACCGTGCGCCGCAGCGTCACCGACGATGAACTGCAGGCCATGCACGCGGCTGGCGTGCGCGGCGTGCGCTTCAACTTCGTCAAGCGGCTGGTCGACTTCACGCCCAAGGACGAGCTGCTGGAAATCGCCAGCCGCATCAGCAAGCTGGGTTGGCACGTGGTGATCTATTTCGAGGCGGTCGACCTGCCCGAGCTGTGGGACTTCTTCACCGCGCTGCCGACCACGGTGGTGGTCGACCACATGGGCCGCCCGGACGTGTCCAAGCCGATTGACGGCCCGGAGTTCGAGCTGTTCCTGAAGTTCATGCGCCAGCACCCCAACGTCTGGAGCAAGGTCAGCTGCCCGGAGCGCCTGAGCGTGACCGGCCCGAAGGCGCTGGATGGCGAGCAGAACGCCTACACGGACGTGATCCCGTTCGCCAAGCGCGTGGTGGAAGAGTTCCCCGACCGCGTGCTGTGGGGCACCGACTGGCCGCACCCGAACCTGAAGGACCACATGCCCGACGACGGCCTGCTGGTCGACTTCATCCCGCACATCGCGCCGACGGCTGAACTGCAGCGCAAGCTGCTGGTCGACAACCCGATGAAGCTCTACTGGCCGGAAGAAGTGAAGGGCTGAACCATGTCACTCGACAAACCCTATCTGGACGTGCCGGGCACGACCATCTTCGATGCCGAGCAATCGCGCAAGGGCTACCACCTCAACCAGTTCTGCATGAGCCTGATGAAGGCCGCCAACCGCGAGAAGTTCAAGGCCGACGAGCGCGCCTACCTTGACGCCTGGCCGATGACCGAGGAGCAGAAACAGGGCGTGCTGACGCGCGACCTGAACCGCTGCATCGCCGCCGGCGGCAACATCTACTTCCTGGCCAAGATCGGTGCCACCGACGGCAAGAGCTTCCAGTACATGGCCGCCAGCATGACGGGCATGACGCAGGAGGAGTACATGGCCATGATGCTCGGCGGCGGCCGCTCGGCCGAAGGCAACCGCATCCTCGGCGAGAACGGCGATGCCCAGCCGCAGAACCAGCCGCAAGGCGCAGCCCACAAGAAAGCAGGTGCTTGAGATGGCCCGCATCACCGCCTCCGTCTTCACTTCCCACGTGCCGGCTATCGGCGCGGCCATCGACCTGGGCAAGACCGCCGAGCCCTACTGGCAGCCGCTGTTCAAGGGCTACGAGCCGTCCAAGCAGTGGATGAAGGACAACAAGCCCGACGTGATCTTCCTGGTCTACAACGACCACGCCACGGCCTTCAGCCTGGAGATGATCCCGACGTTTGCCATCGGCTGCGCGGCCGAGTTCCAGCCCGCCGACGAAGGCTGGGGCCCGCGCCCGGTGCCGGTGGTCCAGGGCCACCCGGAGCTGGCCGCGCACATCGCGCAGTCGGTCATCCAGCAGGATTTCGACCTCACCATCGTCAACAAGATGGACGTGGACCACGGCCTGACCGTGCCACTGTCGCTGATGTGCGGCCAGCCCGAAGCCTGGCCCTGCCCGGTGATTCCGTTTGCCGTCAACGTGGTGCAGTACCCGGTGCCAAGCGGCCAGCGCTGCTTTGCGCTCGGCCAGGCCATTCGTAAGGCCATCGAGTCCTTCGACCAGGACTTGAACGTGCAGATCTGGGGCACGGGCGGCATGAGCCACCAGTTGCAGGGCGCACGCGCCGGCCTGATCAACCGCGAGTGGGACAACGCCTGGCTCGACAAGATGATTGCCGACCCGGCTGCCGCCGCCGCCACGCCGCACATCGACTACGTGCGTGAAGCCGGCAGCGAAGGCATCGAGCTGGTGATGTGGCTGATCGCGCGCGGCGCGATGGCTGACGTCGCCGGTGGCCCGGCGCCCACGCTCAAGCACCGCTTCTATCACGTGCCCGCCAGCAACACGGCGGTGGGCCACGTCATTCTCGAGAACAACGTTTAAGGACACATCGACATGAGCCAACCCCATCAAGGCCCCATCCGCGTCGCGCTGGCCGGCGCGGGCGCCTTCGGCATCAAGCACCTCGACGGCATCAAGAACATCGAGGGCGTCGAAGTCGTCTCGCTGATCAGCCGTGACCTGGAAAAGACCCGTGAAGTGGCCGACAAGTACGGCATCGCGCACGTCACCACCGACCTGGCCGACAGCCTGGCGCTGCCGGAAGTCGACGCCGTGATCCTGTGCACGCCGACGCAGATGCACGCCGCGCAGAGCCTCGCCTGCCTGAAGGCCGGCAAGCACGTGCAAGTGGAAATCCCGCTGGCCGACAGCTGGACCGACGCGCAGGCCGTGGCCGATCTGGCCCGGAGCAGCGGCCTGGTCGCCATGTGCGGCCACACCCGCCGCTTCAACCCCAGCCACCAGTACGTGCACCAGCAGATCACTGCCGGCGCCTTCAACATCCAGCAGATGGATGTGCAGACCTACTTCTTCCGTCGCACCAACATGAACGCGCTCGGCCAGGCACGCAGCTGGACCGACCACCTGCTGTGGCACCACGCCGCGCACACCGTCGACCTGTTCGCCTACCAGTGCGGCAGCCCGATCGTGAAGGCCAACGCGGTGCAAGGCCCGATCCACCCGACGCTGGGCATCGCGATGGACATGAGCATCCAGCTGCAGGCCGCCAACGGCGCGATCTGCACGCTGTCGCTCTCGTTCAACAACGACGGCCCGCTCGGCACCTTCTTCCGCTACATCGGCGACAGCGCGACCTACCTGGCGCGCTACGACGACCTGTTCACCGGCAAGGA
Organism: Leptothrix sp. (in: b-proteobacteria); assembly: GCF_965250675.1. Taxonomy (NCBI): domain Bacteria; kingdom Pseudomonadati; phylum Pseudomonadota; class Betaproteobacteria; order Burkholderiales; family Sphaerotilaceae; genus Leptothrix; species Leptothrix sp. (in: b-proteobacteria). Next base: position 698,111 of record NZ_CBDFPH010000008.1, on the reverse strand, counting down.
CGTGCAGATCGACGTCTCCAAGGTGGCGGTGTCGATGAACGGCATCGAGCTGCAGGACCGCGAGTTCTTCGCCGCCATCCGCGAAGGCCGCGAGCCCAACTCCAGCGTCGCCAGCGTGCTGCCTTGCTACCAGGTGCTGCACCAGCTGGAACAGCAGCTGCAAGGCTGAGCGCGCCACCGCCGATCAGGCCACGCCGATAGGGAACAATCCGGCCGATGATTCTCAACATCGTCTGGATCGCCTTCATCCTGATCGGCTTCGCCGCCGCCCTCGCCCAGCTGGCGCAGGGCGACATGGCCATCTTCACCAAGATCATGACCGGGCTGTTCGACACGGCCAGGACCGGCGTCGACATCTCGCTCGGCCTGATCGGCGTCATGAGCCTGTGGCTGGGCATCATGAAGATCGGCGAGCAGGCCGGCGTCATCGGCCTGTTCGCACGCGCCACCGCACCGTTCTTCCAGCGACTGTTTCCCGAGATTCCGCGTGGCCACCCGGCCAGCGGCAGCATCGTCATGAACTTCAGCGCCAACATGCTGGGGCTGGACAACGCCGCCACGCCGCTGGGCCTCAAGGCCATGCGCGAGCTGCAGGAACTCAACCCGCAGAAGGACACCGCCAGCAACGCGATGATCATGTTCCTGGTGCTCAACACCGCAGGCATCACGCTGATCCCGACCTCGGTGATTGCCATCCGCCAGAGCATCGCCGCCGAGCAGGGGCTGGTGGGCTTCAACGGCGCCGACATCTTCCTGCCGACGCTGATCGGCACCTTCATTTCCTTCCTGGCCGGCCTGGTGGCCGTGGCCGCCTACCAGCGCATCAACCTGCTGCGCGGGCCGGTGCTGTTGTTCCTGGGCGGCTTCATCGCGCTGATGGCCGGGCTGTACGGCTGGCTGCACAGCTACCCGCCCGACAAGATGGCTCAGATCGTGAGCCTACTAGGCAGCGGCGTGATCTTCTCGATCATCGTGGCCTTCGTGGCGGTCGGTGCACTGCGCCGCATCAACGTCTACGAGGCCTTTGTCGACGGCGCCAAGGACGGCTTCGGCGTGGCGGTGCAGATCATTCCCTACCTGATCGCCATCCTAGCGGCGATCTCGGTCTTTCGCACCACCGGCTGCATGGGCTATGTGACCGACGCCATCGCCGCCGGCGTCACCGCGCTGGGCCTGGATGCCGACTTCGTGCCCGCGCTGCCGGTCGGGCTGATGAAGACGCTCAGCGGCAGCGGCGCGCGCGGGCTGATGATCGACGTGATGAAGACCTACGGCGTCGACTCCTTCCAGGGCAAGCTCGCCGCCATCATCCAGGGCTCGACCGAGACCACCTTCTACGTGCTGGCGGTCTACTTCGGCAGCGTCAACATCCGCCAGACCCGCTACGCGCTGACCTGCGGGCTGATCGCCGACGTGGTGGGTGTGGCGGGGGCCATCGTCGTCGGCTACATGTTCTACAAATAAAACCGCGACTTCGCGCTGCACCACCATGAACAACTCCTTCGCAACCCCCTTGCCGCAACGCCGTCTGGGCGATTTCAGTGTCTCGGCCATCGGCCTGGGCTGCATGAACCTGAGCCACGCCTACGGCCAGCCGCCGTCGTTCGACGATGCCGCCGCGCTGCTGCTGCGGGCGCTGGATGCGGGCGTGACGCACTTCGACACCGCCGCGCTCTACGGCTTCGGCACCAATGAAGAGCTGGTCGGCCGCGTGCTGGCGCCGCACCGCCACCGCTTCATGCTGGCCAGCAAGTGCGGCATGACGGGCGTGAACGGCGTGCGCGTGATCGACGGCCGGCCCGAGACGATCAAGGCCACCTGCGAAGCAGCCCTGAAGCGCCTGCGCACCGACGTGATCGACCTCTACTACCTGCACCGCTGGGACAAGCAGGTGCCGATCGAGGACTCGGTCGGCGCGCTGGCCGAGCTGGTGCGCGCGGGCAAGATCCCGCGGCATCGGCCTGAGCGAGGTCTCGGCCGCCACGCTGAAGCGCGCGCACGCGGTGCACCCGATCACGGCGGTGCAGAACGAGTATTCGCTCTGGTCACGCAACGTCGAGTTGGGCGTGCTGCCGGCCTGCGCCGAGCTGGGCGTGGCGATGGTGGCGTTCAGCCCGGTCGGGCGCGGCTTCCTGGGCGGCACCTTGCGCGACACCGGCGGCTTCGACGCTAAAGACATCCGCCGCAGCATGCCGCGCTTCCCAGGCCGAGCACTTCAGCCGCAACCTGCAGCTGCTGGACGCCTACACGGCGCTGGCGGCCGAAGGCCGGCTGCACGCCCGCGCAACTGGCGCTGGCCTGGGTGCTGGCCCAAGGCGAGCAGGTGCACGCCATTCCGGGCACCACCTCCATCGCGCACCTGGAAGACAACCTGGCCGCGGCCAGCCTGAACCTGGACGCCGATCTGCTGGCCCGGGCCGGCGCGTTGATCAACCAGCGCACGGTGAGCGGTGCGCGCTACAACGCCGCAACGCAGACCGAGGTCGATACCGAAGAGTTCTGACGCGCCCGGCCCGGTCGTCCTGATGCTTTCCCTGATGGCGAGGCTGCTAACTTCGCCGCCATGGACACCCCAAGAACCGTCACCCCGCCCTGGACCCGCTGGCTGGCGCTGCCGGTCTGGATCGCCGCAACCGGGCTGATGGTGTGGCTGGAGGGCCGGGTCGACCTGGCCAATCTGGCCATGCTGCTGGTGCTGGCCTCGGCCATCAGTGCGCTGTGGCTGCCGCTGTGGCAGACCCTGCTGGCCAGCGTGGCGGCGCTGCTGGCCTTCAACTGGAACTTCGTACCACCGCGCGGCACGCTGGCGGTCGACCTGCACCAGCACGCGCTGCTGCTGGGTGCGATGCTGGCGGTGAACGTCATCATTGCGCTGCTGATGGTGCGGCTGCGCACCCAGGCCGCCACCGCGCGCGACCACGCCCAGCGCACCGAACAGCTCAACGCCTGGGGCGACACGCTGCGCCAGCTGACCGACCCGTCCGACATGGCGCACGCGCTGCACACCCAACTGCAGGCCCTGATCGGCCCGCCAGTCGGCCTGCAAGTGACGGGGCTGTGGCTGCTCGACGCCCTGCCCGCCAGCAACGACCCGGCGGCGGTCGGAGAGCTGGGCGCCCTCGACCCGGCCGAAGCCGCCGACGCCCGCGAAGGCCTGTGGCTGTGCCTGCGCGAATCGCGCGCCATGGGGCCGGGCACGGGCTGGCATGACGCGCAGCACGCCTGGTTTCTGCCCTGGCGCGCCGGCAAGATCAGCCTGGGCGCCTCGCGCCTGCCGCTTCGGCTGGGCGAGCCGGTGGACGACGCCCTGCGCGCCCACGCGCAGGCACTGTGCGACCAGCTCGGCGTCACGCTGGCGCGCAGCCACGCCCAGCGCGCCGAGCAGCGCCTGCGCGAACAGGCCCAGGTGCAGGCGGTGCGCAACGCGCTGCTGGCCGCCATCTCGCACGACTACCGCACGCCGCTGGCGACCATCCTGGGCGCGGCGTCGTCGCTGGTCGAGCAGGCCGACCGCCTCAGCCCCGAGCAGCGCCTGCGCCTGGCGCGCACGGTGCAGGACCAGGCCAGCCAGCTCAGCCGCCTGACCGACAACACGCTGCAGCTGGCGCGGCTCGATGCGCCGGGCGTGGCGCTGCGGCTGGACTGGGAATCGGCCGAGGAGATCGTCGGCGCCGCACTCAACCGCGTGCGCCAGCGCGACCCGGCCAAGCGCGTGCGCGCCCGGCTCGAACCCGGCCTGCCGCTGCTGCGCTGCGACGCGGTGCTGCTGGCCCAGCTGCTCGACAACCTGATCGACAACGCCCTGCACTACAGCCCGCCCGAGGCGCCGGTGGAGCTGCTGGCACGCCGCCAGGGCGATCAGTTCGTGCTGGCGGTGCGCGACCGCGGCCCGGGCATTCCACCGGCCTGGCGCGAGCGGGTCTTCGAGGTCTTCCAGCGCGGCGAGGGCACCGCCGGCCGGGGCGCGGGCGTCGGCCTGGCGGTGTGCCGGGCGATTGCACGCGCCCACGGCGGCGAGCTGCGGCTGCGCCCCCGCGCGCACGGCGGCAGCAGCTTCGAGTGCGTGCTGCCCGTGGCCGATGCGCCGGAGGGGCCATGACGCTCAAAGTCCTTCTGGTTGAAGACGACGGCGCCCTGTGCACCACGCTGCGCGAGGCGCTGCAGGTCGAGGGCTACACCGTGCGCAGCGCCGCCAGCCTGGCCGAGGCGCGTGCGCTGCTGAGACACGACGGCCTGCCCGACCTGGTGCTGCTGGACCTGGGCCTGCCCGACGGCAGCGGCGACACCCTGCTGGCCGAGCTGCGCCGCCGCCACGGCCTGCCGGTGCTGGTGATCTCGGCGCGGCAGGACGACGGCCAGAAGATCGTGCTGCTCGACGCCGGCGCCGACGACTACCTCGTCAAGCCCTTTGCCATCGGCGAATTGCTGGCGCGCATGCGCGTGGCGCTGCGCCATCGCGGCCAGGCCCAGCGGCCGGCGGTGACGCGCTATGAACATGACGGCCTGCAGATCGACCTGGCCGCGCACCGGCTGCAGCTGCACGGCCAGGAAGTGCACCTGACGCCGACCGAATTCAAGCTGCTGGCGCGGCTGGTGCGCAGCGCCGGCCAGGTTGTCACCCACCGCCAGCTGCTGGCCGATGTCTGGGGGCCGGACTGCACCGAGCACACCCACTACCTGCGCCTCTACATGGGCCAGTTGCGCGCCAAGCTGGAGGCCGAACCGGCCGAGCCGCGCCGGCTGCTGACCGAGCCGGGCGTGGGCTACCGGCTGGTGGAGGCACAAGCGTAGAACGCGCAGGACTGATGCGCGGCGGCGGCTTTAGCGCCGCGACAGGTGGATGCCTGCCAGCATGCAGCGCACCGAGCCGCCGGCCAGCTCGATGGCGGGCACCGCCAGCGGCAGCAGCTGGGCCGAGCGTTCGATGCGCTGGCGCTGCTCGGGCCTCAGGCTGCGGGCGGCGCGCGCCGACAGGGCCAGCACGCGGCCATCGTGGCCCGAGAGTTCCAGCGCGTTGCCGGCAAATTCGGCAATCTGCGCGGGGTCGAGCGTGATCACGTCGCGGCCGGTTTCCTCCAGCCGGGCCCGCACTTCGGCGCGGCGCCTGGCATCGGTGAACAGGTCGAAGCCGACCAGCGCGAACTCGGTGGCCACGCACATCAGCACGTTGGTGTGATAGACCGGCCGGCCGGCGGCATCAGCCGTGTCGAAGGCCATCGGCTCGAAATTGAAGTGGGTGCAGAAGCGCTCCAGCGCCACCGCATCGGCGCGGTGCGAGCGTGCGGTGTAGGCCACGCGCGCCAGGTGGTCGAGCACCATCGCGCCAGTGCCCTCCAGAAAGACGCCGTCGGGCTCCAGGCCGGAGTAGTCGATCACGTCCTGCACGCGGTAATCGGCCTTGAGCATCTCGATCACGTCGGCGCGCCGCTCGCGGCGCCGGTTGGGCGAGTGCATCGGGTACAGCGCGACGTGGCCGCCCGGGTGGGTCGAGAACCAGTTGTTCGGGAAGACCGCGTCCGGCGTGTCGCGCGTGCCGTCGTCGTCGAACAGGTGCACGCGCACGCCGTGGCGGCTGAGGGTTTCGGCGGCAGCGGTGACTTCGTCGTAGGCGGCGCGGGCAATGTCGTCGGCGCGGCCGGCAGCGGCCTCGCGCTGGAAGGCGTTGTCGGCCGCCGTCTGCGGGTTGGGGTGGAAGCGGTGCGGGCGCACCATCACCACGGCGGCGGGCGCCTGGATCGACAGGGCGGAAGGGGTGCGGCGGCTCACGTTCAACTCTCATGACGGACAAGGGGCGCCCAGTCTCCCAAGCACCGCTGCCAACCGGAAGCGGCGATATTGAGCAGAAAGCGCAACATCTTGTGCAAATCGCCAGAGTTCATTCACGATTTGGCAACAGGGCCGCCAACCCGCCCTTATGCGTTCCTGATGCCGCTGCAGCGATGCTGGCGCCCTCGTCACCGCCCCTGCGGACCATGAACACTTCCAGCCTTGCCCCTGCGGCGCCCGCGCCCACACCGTCTCCCACCGATCCGCGCCACGGCGCCCACCGACCCGGCCTGGCGGCGCTCACGCTCGCGGCCATCGGCGTGGTCTATGGCGACATCGGCACCAGCCCGCTCTACACCCTCAAGGAGGTCTTCGCGCCGCACACCGGCGTGGCGTTGACCGGGGGCAACCTGATCGGCGCGGTCTCGGCCATCTTCTGGGCGCTGATGCTGGTGGTCACGCTCAAGTACGTGGTGCTGATCCTGCGCGCCGACAACCGTGGCGAGGGCGGCGGGCTGGCGCTCACCGCGCTGGCCGCACAGGCCGTGGCCGGCCGGCCGGCGCTGCGGCGCGGCCTGCTGCTGCTGGGCGTGTTCGGCGCGACGCTGTTCTACGGCGACAGCATCATCACCCCGGCCATCTCGGTGCTCGGCGCCATGGAAGGCCTCAAGGTGCTGGCGCCCGGGCTGGAGGCCTGGGTTCTGCCGCTGAGCCTGCTGGTGCTGATCGGGTTGTTTCTGGTGCAGCGGCTGGGCACGGCGGCGGTGGGCCGGGCGTTCGGGCCGGTGATCGTGCTGTGGTTCAGCACGCTGGCGGTCACCGGCGTGGTGCAGATCGTCCACCAGCCGGCCATCCTGGCCGCACTCAACCCGCTGGAGGCGCTGAACTTCCTGCTGGCGCGTGGCTGGCACGTGCTGGCGGCTGTCGGTGCCATCGTGCTGGCGCTGACCGGCGCCGAGGCGCTGTACGCCGACATGGGCCACTTCGGCCGCAGGCCGATCCAGCTGGCGTGGACCTTTCTGGTGATGCCGGCGCTGGCGCTCAACTACCTGGGCCAGGGCGCGCTATTGATGAGCGAGCCCGACGCGATCGAGAACCCCTTCTTCCGCCTGTTCCCGCAGGCTGCGCTGCTGCCCGCCATCTTGCTGGCGACCTGTGCCGCCATCATTGCCTCGCAGGCCGTCATCTCCGGCGCGTATTCGATGACGCGCCAGGCCATCCAGCTCGGTTTCCTGCCACGCATGCAGATCCGGCACACCTCGGCGCACGAGTCCGGGCAGATCTACGTGCCCGCCGTCAACACCCTGCTGCTGCTGGGCGTGCTGGCGGCGGTGCTGCACTTTGGCAGCTCATCGGCGCTGGCCTCGGCCTATGGCATCGCGGTGACGGTGACGATGCTGATCACCACGGTGCTGACCTTCTTCGTCGTGCGCCACGCCTGGCACCTGCCGGCGTGGCTGGCCTACGGGGCCACGGCTTTCTTTGTGGCGTTCGATCTGCTGCTGGTGGCCGGCTGCGCGGTCAAGCTCCTGGACGGCGGCTGGTTTCCGCTCGCGATGGGCGCGCTGCTGTTCATGCTGATGAGCACCTGGGCGCGCGGCCGCACCCTGCTGGTCAACAGCATCCGCAGCGATGGCCTGGCGCTCGACGACTTCCTGCGCCACCTGGGCGCCGACAGCGTGCAGCGTGCCGCCCGCACGGCGGTCTACCCCGTGGCCGACCCGCAGACCGTGCCGCAGGCGCTGCTGCACAACCTCAAGCACAACCAGGTGCTGCACGAGCGCAACGTCATCCTGACGGTGCAGTTCCGCGATGTGCCGTGGGTCGACGAGGCCGAGCGCGTGCAGCTCGAATCCCTGGAGACGCTGGCCGCCGGCTTCTGGCGCATCACGCTGCACTACGGCTTCATGGAGACGCCGGACGTGCCGCTGGCCCTGACGCGCTGCGAGGCGCTGGGCCTGCGCATTCCGGTCTTCGAGACCAGCTACTTCATCAGCCGCGAAACCGTGGTGCCCACGCCCGGCAGCGGCATGACCGACTGGCGCGAAAAGCTGTTTGCCACGATGAGCCGCAACGCGGGCAGCATCGTCGAGTACTTCCACCTGCCCGATAACGCCGTGGTGGAGCTAGGCACGCGGGTGCAGATCTGAGTTCGGCAACCGGAGGCGCTCCGCCACCACCGCCTCCAGTTCGGCGCGCAGCCACTGGTGCATCGCGTCCGCATGGTGGCGGCGGTGCCAGAGCAGGTACATCGGCATCTCGGGGCTGGCCAGCGGCAGCGCGGCACTGTTCAGGCCGCGCAGCAACTCCACGCTCAGCAGGCTGGGCAGCGTCGCCAGCAGCCGGCTGCCGCGCAGAAACGGTGCGATGCCCGAGAAGCCCGGCACCGTGACGATCAGCCGGCGCTGCAGGCCCTGGGCGAGCAGCCACTGGTCGACGTCGAGCATGCGGCCCGATTCGTAGCGCACGCTGATGTGGTCGGCCGCCAGGTAGTCGGGCAGGTCGCGCGGGGCGCTGCGCTGGCTGGCGTCGAAGAAGACGCGGTAGCAGTCGGCGAACAGGCGCTTCTGCATCACGTCGCCAGCCTCGGGCGGGCGGGGCGAGATGGCGAGCGCGCAGCCCTCGTCGCGCAGCAGTTCGGCGCTCGGCACGCCCGAGCTGATCACCCGCAGCCGCAGGCCCGGTGCCTGCGCGCGCAGGCGCTGCAACAGCGTGGGCAGCAGCAGGTGGCTTTGCAGGTCGTTGGCGGCGAGGGTGACGGTGGCGTCGAGCAGCGCCGGGTCGAAGCGGCTGGCGGTGGCAAAGCCGCGCAGGCGCTGCAGCAGGTCGCGCGCCTGCTGGGCCAGCGCATCGGCGCGGTCGGTGGCGACGATGCCGCGCCCGCTCTTGACGAACAGCGCGTCGCCCGTGATCGCCCGCAGCTTGTCCAGCCCGTGGCTGACCGCCGACTGCGTCACGCCCAGGCGCTGCGCGGCGGCGGTGACCGAGCCGGTCTCCTGCACCGCCAGCAGCAGCTGCAGCAGGCGGCCGTCCAAATCCAAATGATCGAAATCGCTCATGACAGGTATGAGTATGCGGGCGTTGATCGGGCCGGCCGGGACGCGAATACTGAGGGCACTCAAGACGGACAGGAGACGCGCCATGACCCTCACCCACCCACCGATTCCCGGCACCACGCTTTTTGACGGCGATCAGGCCGTCAAGGGCTACGCCCTCAACAAGATGTGCTTCTCGTTCAACGAGGCCGCCAATCGCAACGCCTTCGTCAAGGACGAGGACGGCTACTGCGCCGCCTACGGCCTGAACGCCGCGCAGCGCGAGGCCATCCGCGCCCGCAACGTGCTGCAGTTGATCGAGGCGGGCGGCAACGTCTACTACCTCGCCAAGTTCGCCGGCATCCTGGGGCTGGACGTGCAGGACCTGGGCGCGCAGCAGACCGGCGTGACCCGAGCCGAATTCCAGGCCCGCCTGCTGGCCGCCGGCCGCTGAATCACACGCTGAACCCCACCCGCACCGCACCCCGTTTCAGGAGACTCTCATGGCCCACATCGTCGGTGGTATCACCACCTCGCACGTTCCCTCCATCGGCCGCGCCATCGCCCGCGATCTGCAAGGCGACCCGTACTGGAAGCCGTTCTTCGACGGCTTCAACCCCGTGCACGAGTGGCTGGCGCGCGTGCAGCCCGACGTCGCCGTGGTGTTCTACAACGACCACGGCCTGAACTTCTTCCTCGACAAGATGCCGACCTTCGCGGTGGGCGCCGCCGCCGAGTACCGCAATGCCGACGAAGGCTGGGGCATCCCGCAGGTGCCGCCATTCAGCGGCGAGCAGGCGCTGTCATGGCACATGATCGAGGCGCTCAACGACGAGGAATTCGACCTCACCACCTGCCAGGAGATGCTGGTCGACCACGCCTTTACGCTGCCGATGGCGCTGTGCTGGCCCAGCCAGGTCTGGCCCGTGAAGGTGGTGCCGATCTGCATCAACACCGTGCAGTTCCCGCTGCCAAGCGCAGCGCGCTGCCTCAAGCTCGGCCAGGCCGTGGGCCGGGCGATCCACTCGTGGGACAGCAACGCCAAGGTTGTGGTGCTGGGCACCGGCGGACTGTCGCACCAGTTAGACGGCGAACGCGCCGGCTTCCTCAACCCCGAATTCGACCGCCAGTTCATGCGCAGCCTGATCGATGATCCGGCCTGGGCGACGCAGTTCAGCATCCACGAACTGGTCGAGAAAACCGGCACGCAAGGCGTCGAACTGCTGATGTGGCTGGCCACGCGCGGCGCGCTGGGCGAGCAGGTGCGACAGGTGTCGGCCAACTACCACGTGCCGATCTCGAACACCGCCGCCGGGACGATGCTGATGGAGCCGGTGGCCAGCCCGTCCCTGTAGGAACGCCGTCAGGCGCGGCGTTCAGCCCAGCGCCAGCGCCGCCCGCACCTCCCCGCGCAGCTTGGCAAAGCTGGCGCTCAGGTCCTGCGCGCTGGTGTTGAAGATCAGGTCGGACTTGGAATAGAACGCCGCCCGGCCGGCCAGGATGCGGCGCAGGTCTTCCATGGCCTCGCGGCTGGCGGCCATGGGGCGCAGGTCGCCCTGGGCGGCCACACGCTGCATGTGGTCTTCGGGTTCGGCCTGCAGCCAGACGGTGTAGCAGTGCGCCAGCAACTGGTTGAAGGTGGCGGCGTCGGACACCAGGCCGCCGGGCGTGGCGATCACCACTTCGGGATAGATCTGGATGGCCTCTTCCAGCGCGCGGCGCTCGTAGCGGCGGTAGGCGTTGGTGCCGTAGAGGTTGTGGATTTCGCTGATGTCGCAGCCGGCGAATTTCTCGATCTCGCGGCTCAGTTCGATGAAGGGGTAGCCCAGGTCATCGGCAAGCTGCTGGCCCAGTGTCGACTTGCCCGCGCCACGCAACCCCACCAGCGCGATGCGGTGGCTGCGCGCACTGGCATCGGCCTGGCCATCGAACAGGCTGGCCAGGTGCTCGCGGGCGCGGCGCAGGTCGGCCTCGGTGCGGTGTTCCAGCAGTTCGCGGATCAGCAGCCATTCGGGTGACGAGGTGCTGATGTCGCCGATCAGCTCGGCCAGCGAGCACTGCAGCGCCTGCGCCACCTGCAGCAGCACCAGGATCGACGCATTGCCGGTGCCGTATTCGAGGTTGGCCAGATGGCGCTCGGACACATCGGCGGCCAGCGCCACCGCCTTGCGCGTCAGGCCACGGCGTGCGCGCAGGTTGCGCACCCGCTCGCCCAGGGCGACCAGAAACGGGTTCTTGGAGGCGGTTTCGCCGTCATGGGCACCGGAATCCAACACCGATGCAGAGCCTAGGGTATCTACCATACATGCACTATCTTGCTTAAGGCTCAAAATCTACACCATTCAGACGCGTTGATTCGCACAATATTTCATTTACCCGACCTCCGGAGACTGTCCATGCAGAAGCCCACTTCACGCGCAGCGATCAAGCCGATCGCGCAGGCCGCGATTGTCATCGCCAGCCTCGGCCTCGCCGCCGGTGCGGCCATGGCGCAGGAAAAGATCAAGGTCGGCCTGATGCTGCCCTACACCGGCACCTTCGCCGCGCTGGGCGTGGCGATCGAGAACGGCTTCAAACAGTACGTCGACGAGCAGGGCGGCAAGCTCGGCGGCCGGGCGATCGAGTTCGTCAAGGTCGACGATGAATCGGACCCATCCAAGGCCGCCGACAACGCCAACAAGCTGGTCAAGCGCGACAACGTCGATGTGATGGTGGGCACCGTGCACTCGGGCGTGGCCATGGGCATGGCCAAGGTGGCGCGCGACAACAACACGCTGCTGATCATCCCCAACGCCGGCGCCGATGCCGTCACGGGCCCGCTGTGCGCGCCCAACATCTTCCGCACCAGCTTCTCCAACTGGCAGCCGGGCTACGCCATGGGCAAGGTCGCGGCCGAGCGCAAGCACAAGACCGCCGTGACGCTGACCTGGAAATATGCTGCCGGTGACGAAACGGTCAAGGGCTTCAAGGAAGCCTTCGAGGCCGGTGGCGGCAAGGTGGTCAAGGAGCTGAACCTGCCCTTCCCGACCGTCGAGTTCCAGGCCCTGCTGACCGAGATCGCCGCCACCAAGCCGGATGCGGTCTACGTGTTCTTCGCCGGCGGCGGCGCGGTCAAGTTCGTCAAGGACTGGGCGGCGGCGGGCCTGAAGGACAAGATCCCGCTCTACGGCTCCGGCTTCCTGACCGATGGCACGCTCGAAGCCCAGGGCGACGCCGCCCAGGGCCTCATCACCGCGCTGCACTACGCCGACGACCTGACCACCAAGCGCGACCAGGCCTTCCGCCTGCAGTACGCCAAGACCTACAAGATGCAGCCCGATGTCTACGCCGTGCAGGGCTACGACGCAGCACAGTTGCTGGGCGCAGGCCTGACAGCGGTCAAGGGCGACGTCAAGAACCGCGACGCGCTGGTCAAGGCCATGGAAGCGGCCAAGATCGACAGCCCGCGCGGCCCGTTCACCTTGAGCAAGGCGCACAACCCGGTGCAGGACTTCTACCTGCGCCAGGTCAGCGGCAAGACCAACAAGAACATCGGCATCGCCGCCAAGGCGCTGGCAGACCCGGCGCGCGGCTGCAAGCTCTGACGTCAGGATGGAGGCCGGTTCTGACGCCGGTTCAGAACTGGCTCAGCGGCTCGACGGCGGGCAGCGCGGCGTCGCGCCGCGACTCGTGCGCCGTCAGCCACGTGCCGAGCGCGCCGCAGAAGGTGATCACCACGATGCCCAGCAGCGCCAGCGTATCGGGCACATGGCGAAAAATGGCCCAGCCGAACAGCGTGGCGAACACGATCTGGAAGTACAGGTAAGGCGTCAGCGTGGCAGCCTTGGCGCGCATATAGGCCAGGATCAGCACGTAGTGGCCCGATGAACTCAGCAGACCCGCCAGCAGCAGCAGCGCCCAGGTGGTGCCCGGCAGCGCCTGCCAGCCCCAGGGCAGCAGCAGCGTGACCAGCACCACGCCCACCATGCCGGTGTAGAAGTGCGTGGTGGCGGGGTCTTCGGTCCTGGCGAGCTTGCCGGTCAGCGTCTGGAACGCGGCCCCCGCTCCCACCAGCGCCAGCGGCAGCAGCGTGGCGGCGTTGAACTGGTCGCCCTGCGGGCGGATCACCACCAGCGCGCCGCCCAGTCCGCCCAGCAGCAGCAGCCAGCGCAGCCGGGACACCCGCTCGCCCAGCATCAGTGCCGCCAGCAGCGTGATCACCAGCGGTGTGAGCATGATGATGGCGGTGAACTCGCCCACCGGCATCACCTTCAGGCTGAGGAAAGCCAGCGCGCTCATGGTCAGCAGCGACAGCCCGCGCAGCACCTGCAGTCCGGGCCGGCCCGTGTGCAGCAGGCTCAGGCCCCGCCGGGGCAGCACGGTCAGCGCCGTCGAGCTGACTTGAAAGGCGTAGCGCACCCACAGCACCATCACCAGCGGCGCGAGCTGACTGAGGGTCTTGATGGTGGTGTCAAAGGCAGCGAAGAAGGCGACGGCGGTGATGACAAGCAACACCGCCTTGCGTGACTGGGACGAGGTGGGCATGACGCGGACAAGACTCTCGGGCAACGGGTTAACCCGCAGTCTAGGCCGAAGTCCCGCAGACCGGTCGATCGCTCACACCCGCTCGACGATCAGCGCAATGCCCTGGCCCACGCCGATGCACATGGTGCACAGCGCGTAGCGGCCGCCGGTGTGGTGCAGCTGATGGACGGCGGTGGTCACCAGCCGCGCGCCGCTGGCGCCCAGCGGGTGGCCCAGCGCGATGGCACCGCCCCAGGCGTTGACGCGGGCGTCGTCGTCGGCCAGGCCCAGGTCGCGCAGCACGGCCAGGCCTTGGGCGGCAAAGGCCTCGTTGAGTTCGATCACGTCCATCTGCGCCAGGCTCAGGCCGGTGAGTTCCAGCACGCGGCGCGTGGCCGGCGCCGGGCCGATGCCCATGATGCGCGGCGCCACGCCGGCCGTGGCCATGCCGACCACCCGCGCGCGCGGCGTCAGGCCGTGGCGGGCGGCGCTGGCTTCGTCGGCCAGCAGCAGCGCGCAGGCGCCGTCATTGACGCCGCTGGCGTTGCCCGCCGTCACGGTGCCGTCGGGCCGCACCACGCCCTTGAGCCTGGCGAGCGCCTCCAGGCTGGTGTCGCGCGGGTGCTCGTCCCGGGCCACGATGAGGGCATCGCCCTTCTTCTGCGCAATGCTCACCGGCGTGATCTCGGCATCGAAGAACCCCGCTTGCTGCGCCGCCAGGGCCTTGCGCTGGCTGGCCACCGCCATGCGGTCCTGTGCTTCGCGCTCGATCCTGAAATCGGTGGCGACGTTCTCGGCCGTCTCGGGCATCGAATCGACGCCGTATTGCGCCTTCATCAGCTTGTTGACGAAGCGCCAGCCTATTGTTGTGTCGTAGACGGCATTGGCGCGGCTGAAGGCGCTCTCGGCCTTGGGCATCACGAACGGCGCGCGGCTCATGCTCTCGACCCCGCCGGCCAGCATCAGGCCCGCCTCGCCCGCCTTGATGGCGCGCGCCGCCGTGCCGACCGCGTCCATGCCCGAGCCGCACAGGCGGTTGAGCGTCGAGCCCGGCACGCCGATCGGCAGCCCCGCCAGCAGCGCCGACATGCGCGCCACGTTGCGGTTGTCCTCGCCGGCCTGGTTGGCGCAGCCGTAGATCACGTCGGTGACCGCCTCCCAGTCCACGCTCGGGTTGCGCGCCATCAGCGCGGCCAGCGGCACGGCGCCCAGGTCGTCGGCGCGCACGCTGGACAAGGCGCCACCGTAACGGCCGAAAGGGGTGCGGATGGCGTCGCAGATGAAGGCGTGGCGGGTCATGGCGGTCTCCTCGAAGATTGGGGCAAAATTCAATGAAGTTCGTATGTCGAACATTGATTCTTATAGCGAACAAAATCGCGAACATCGATGCTAAAGAGCCGCTCCACCCCTGTCAACAGCACAGCCGACCTGTCGGTCGATGAATCCACGCCCCGCCCCGGCGACGACTACGTGCAAAGCCTGGCGCGCGGCCTGGCGGTGCTGCGCAGCTTCGGCGCGCAAGCGCCGGCGCAGACGCTGACCGAAGCCGCCCAGCGCACTGGCCTGACGCGGGCCGGCGCGCGGCGGCTGTTGCTGACGCTGCAGCAGCTGGGCTACGTGGAGAGCGACGGCCGCCAGTTCCGCCTGACGCCGCAGGTGCTGGAGCTGGGCTTTGCCTACCTGAGCGCCCAGCCGATCTGGCAGCTGGCGCAACCGACGATGGAGGCGCTGGGGCAGTCGCTGGGCGAGAGCTGTTCGGCGGCGGTGCTCGATGGCGACGAGATCGTCTACGTGCTGCGCGTGACCGCCCGCAAGATCATGGCGCTGGACCTGGGCGTGGGCAGCCGGCTGCCGGCGCATTGCACCTCGATGGGCCGGGTGCTGCTGGCCGGCTTGCCGGCCGATGAACTGCCGCAGCGGCTGGCGGCGATGGAACTCAAGGCGCTGACGCCGCACACGCTCACCGACCGCGACCGGCTGCTGGACGTCATCACCCAGGTGCGCACGCAGGGCTACAGCGTGGTCCATGAGGAACTGGAGCCAGGGCTGATTTCGATGGCCGCGCCGCTGGTCAACCGCGCCGGGCGGGTGGTGGCGGCGCTCAACGTCAGCGGCCAGAGCAGCCGCACGCCGCTGGCGCACATGACCGAGCACTTTTTGCCGCACCTGCTGGCCACCGCCGCGCAAATCAACGCGCTGATCTGCACACAATGATGGCCACAATGGCGGCCGAGACACGCCCTATTCACGGCCCCATCAATCGACGCTGAAAACGCCTCCGCCATGCCGACCGACACGACCCCGCTGACCCACACCTACGCCCGCGTGCTGAGCATCGCCGGCTCCGACAGCGGCGGCGGCGCCGGCATCCAGGCCGACCTGAAAACCGCCGCCGCGCTGGGCTGCTACGGCATGACGGCCATCACCGCCATCACGGCGCAGAACACCTGCGGCGTCACCGCCATTCATGCGCTGCCGCCCGAACTGCTGGCCGCGCAGATCGACGCGGTGGCGGGCGACATCGGCGTCGACGCCGTCAAGATCGGCATGCTGCACGACCCCGCCGTGGTGCGCGTGGTGGCCGACGCCATCCGCCGCCACGGCTGGCGCCATGTGGTGCTGGATCCGGTCATGGTGGCGGCGGGCGGCGACCCGCTGATCGCACCCGAGACCGTGGCCGTGCTGGTGGCCGAGCTGTTTCCGCTGGTGAGCGTCATCACGCCCAATCTGGATGAGGCCGCGCTGCTGCTCGGCCGGCCGATCACGCAGGTGACGCAGCTGGAGCCCGCCGGCGCCGACCTGCTGGCGCTGGGCGCCCGCGCCGTGCTGCTCAAGGGCGGCCACCTGAGCGGCAGCGAGGTCTACGACCTGCTGATGCAGCAAGGCGCGCCCAGCCCCTCGAAGAACGGCAAGCCCTACCGCAGCACCCATTTCTGCAGCCCGCGCATCGCCAGCCGCAACATCCACGGCGCCGGCTGCACGCTGTCCACCGCCATCGCCTGCCAGCTGGCATTGGGCACGACGCTGGATGTGGCCGTGGAACAAGCGCGCGATTACGTCCGCCACGCCATTGCGGCCGGTGCTGCCGTGCGCACCGGCGCCGGCCACGGCCCGCTCAACCACGGCGACACACCGCAGGCAATGCAGCGGCGGGCGCTCTGAATCGTCATTCCCGCGAAGGCGGGAATGACGGGCCTCAGCCGCGCAGCCGCAGCAACGCGCCCAGGCCCAGCGTGACCACCAGACTCGGCAGCGCTGCGCCCAGGTCCGGCAGCAGCATCGGACTGACATGGAACGTGGCAATGCCCAGCAGCCACAGCGCGGCAGCCGCCCAGTCGATCGACTTGTCAGTGCCCCGGCCCGAACCGGCCAGCTGCGAGATCACCACGCCGAACAGCGGCACGAAGATCGAACTGAGCATCAGCAGGAAAGGCTCCAGGCTGTGCATCGGCAGCACCATCGCGGCGGCCACGGCGGCCACCGCCATCACCATGCCCCACAGCGGCACGCCGCCGCGCGGGCTCAGGAAGTTGAGCGACACCGCGCCCGAATGCACGTCGCCATAGGCGTTGTCCATCTCGTCGATCAGGATCAGGCCGAGCGCGATCAGGCCGCCCTGGGCCAGCAGCAAGGTGGCCACCAGCCCGGCGCCCGGCTCGCTGGTGCTCACCACCACCACGCCCAGGCCGTAGCACCACATATTGGCCAGCGCGTAGCCGATCCAGGTGCCACGCCGCGCGTCGCTGGCGGACTTGCCATAGCGGGCGTAGTCGGCGATCAGCGGCAGCCAGGACACCGGCATCGCCATCACCAGATCGATGGCGGCAATCGTGCTCATGCCGCCCGCGCCGGGCCGGTTCCAGAACGCGTCCCAGCCTTGCATGGTCAGCTTCTGGCCAAACTGCCAGCTCAGCCACAGCAGCGAGGCAATCACCAGCGGCAAGCCGAAGCGGCCGACGAAGCGGCGCACCAGCGTCACCATCGAGCCACGCGCCAGCAGCACCAGCAGGCCGCCCCAGAACAGCGTGGCCACCACCGGCACCCAGCCGGCGTCCAGCCCGGTGAGCTGCTTGACGATGGCCTGCGTGCCCTCGCGCATCACCACCAGCTCGAACGCCGTCCAGCCCAGCAACTGCACGATGTTGGCCACCACCGGCAGGCGCGCGAAGCGGCTGCCGAGCGTCTGGCTCATCAGCGCGGCACTCGACAGGCCCCGCTCGCAGGCCATGCCCGCCGTCCACGCCAGCAAGCCGGCGCCGACGATCGAGCCGACCACGATGGCCAGCAACGCCGCCTGCGTGCCCATCGCGGGCATCAGGTAGGCGCCGACCTGCATCACCAGCAGGCCCACGCCCAGGCTGAACCAGAGCGCCATGTGGTCGCTCAGACCAAAAACCCGTTGCGACGCAGCGATGGGCTGCGCGGCGGACGGTGACGAGGAAGTTTCAAAGACAGCAGCCATCAGGCGAACACCTTGTGTCGATGGCAGGGTTGCCACAGCCCGAGGTGCGCGCGGACGCGGGACGGCTGTGCTTGCTTCCCTGCGCGAGGATTACCTCGGGCCTGCGAAGTAAACACATCGCAGGACTCGACGCCGCCTTTTACCGGGCAGCGCCAATCAGGTTCAAAGGGACTTTCTCAGCCGGCCATCCTGACCAGCACCCCTAGCGAACTGCCGGAATTGTAGGCATGGGCGTGAAAAAGCCCGCACTTGGCGGGCTTAGCTCTGCTGAGCGTTGAGCGTCACAGATCCCCATCCCCATCGACACCCAGCATCAGCGGCGGGTGCGTTGTGCCCAGCACGACCAGGCGCACAGGCTTGCCGCTGGTGATCAGGTCGCGCTCGGCTTGGGTGGGCTGCCAGAAGCTGGCTACTGCCGGCGTACCGTCAGCGTACTGGATGCGCGTGATCGGCAGCGCGTTGCATTCGTCAATGCTCATGCCTGGCGGGGCGCCCAGAACGCCGTTGTTGCTCGGGTGTTGGTGTCGTTGCATGGGGTTTTCTTATCGGGTTGCAGGCGTCTGCACTGCAGGTGGCAGAAAAGCCCGCGCGTGGCGGGCTGGGCATTGGTCGGTTGTGTGGCGCATCAACCGTATCGCCGGTAATGCTCTGCCCTAATTTCGTCAAGAAAATCAAACGCAATTTCTGCGTAAAGTTTTGCCTGATCGCGCCCGCCGATATCCCCGGCGCTTTGGGAAATCATTGCGCCTACCAGATGGACGGCCATCTGGTGCGAGGCGGTCTCGGGATGCGCAGGAAATTGCGCCGGTTCCGGGTGTCGTCCGGGTGTCGTCCGCATCTGATATGCAGTCAGGGCTTTCAGGATATGCGCTCGCCTTTTGGCACCGATTCCTTCGATCCGAGAAAGATTTGCTGCAGCAAGTTCTTTCATGGTGAAGTAGCCGTCGGCTTGGAGAGTGTGCTGAGTCTGCAGATCAAGGTTCAGCACTTCAATGGGTGTGTTGTCCATTTTTAGTTCCATCATCGGGTTGCAGGCGTCTGCACGGCAGGTGGCAGCATGGCGATCAGGTGCTGCGCCTGGCTGATCGCGTCGTCGAGCGCGTTGTGATGGGTGCCGGTGCGCACCAGCTTGACGTCGCGGTGCTGGCTCTTGACCGTGCGATAGCAGCGGTCGTTCCAGTGCTTCCAGGGCTGCGGCAGCATGTTGTTGCGGTAGGCGCTCGCAAGGATCACGTTGTCGAACGCCGCGCCATTGCCCCACATCTTCACGTTGTTGACGTCGCGGTTGTAGCTGTTGAGCCATTTCGTGAATTCGACCAATGCCACGGTGATGTGGACGCCAGGCCTAGCGATCGCCTGGCGGGCCTCGTCGTCCTGGCGCAACCACCACAGCACCGTGTCGGCATCCATCACGCCGCCGTACTGAACCGATGTCGAGAGCGTGATCACTTGGTAGAAGCTTTCGCCGAGATGACCCGTTTCTAGGTTGAACTCCACAGCGCCGATAGACACGATAGCGGCGTTAGGGCCGCTGCCCATCGTCTCAAGGTCGAGCATGATGTCTTGCATGGGGTCTCCTGCCGCTCAAGCACGGCGGTCGATGGGCTTACTCAACACCCGCAGGTGCCCTTCCCCCTTGAGGAAGGCGCGGTAGTTGTTGATGGCCGTGGCCTCAGCTTCGCGCGCCACCTGGGGTCCGATGGCAATGATGCTGCCGTCGTCGCTGATGATGGCCAGGCGCGCGGGCTTGCCGTCGACCGACACGGTCAGGCCTTCGTGAGCGACTGCGCTGATCACGACACCCGCGATGGCGCCGGTTGGTTGTGTGCCGATCATGCTGCACCACCCTTCGCCCCAGCCGGCAAGCCAAGTCGCGCCCGTAGGGCATTGATGGTGTCATCGGTCCGCTGGATCGGCCGCGTCTGCTCGCGGTGGTATTCCAAAGCGGCCAGCGCCATGGCCATCATGTCCTCGTATCTCGCGTGGTCCATGTTGGTGAGGCGATCGCCGAACTTGATCGTCTGCTCAGCTTGCAGCAGCTGCGCATTGAGACGCTCAATCTCCCCCAGCAGCAGCTGCGCCTCTTCGCACGTCAGGCGCACCGTGAGCCAGCAGGTAGGCGGCGTGGTGAGGTTGCGCAGCGCCGTGATTGTGGTTTGCAGGTCGCTCATGCCGGCACCGCCTTTTTCGGCTTGGCCCGAGCTGCTGCCCACTCGCGGCTGAAATCGCCCACGTGGCCGGGGTCGGCCTCAAAGCGGCCGCGCGGCGTGGGGTGGATGGTGTGCTTGGTCTTGTCGGTCATGACCATGGCTGGTGCGGCTGGGCGCACTGGCACGGTGCCCGGGGGCAGGTGTCTGGTCTGGTAGATGCCGGGCGTTTCACGCGGGAAAACTTTGCGGCTGGTCATGCTGCGGCTTTCAGAGTTTTTTGGATGGTTTGTGGCTGGAAATGAGGCTGGCGCATGTCGACGGCGATCTTCTGGAGCATGGCTTCCGACCACAGTGCTGCTGCAACTGCTGAGGCACGGTCGGTGTGGCGTGCGAGTTCATCCATGACCTGACGGCCGCGCTTGGCGAGCTGGTACTCGACGCCGCTGAAGCCGATGTGGCCGTAGCGCTTGTAGCGCTCGATCACGGCCACCACGAGGCCGTGCTGTTCGGCCATCTCATCCAGGCCGAGCCCGATTGATTCCGACACGCGTGACCACATCAGCACTGCACCGACCCAGTCGATCAGCAGCGCTTCATCGGCTTTGCCCGTGGCCAAATCGTCAAGGTTGTAGGCATGTGCAATGCCCAGCCCGGTCAGCTGATTGGGTGCGAGCTTGGGCCGCAGGCCGCGCGGCAGGCGGTCGATCAGCTGAGCTTTGGTCAGGGGGCGGCGCTTCATGCTGCAGGTCCATTCGGCAGGTCAGCCCAGTGCGTGATGTCGGTAAGCGTCTCGCCATCCGAGCCGATCCAGCGCGGGCCATCGGCGGCGTCGAGGTCGTCCCACCACGCGATCCAGACGGCGATCCGGCCGGTGCCCAGTGCGACCAGCACGCTGCGTTCGGTATCGGGGGGCGTGCTGGCAGGGTGCCAGGTGATGAGTTCGGTGGTCATGCTGCTTCCTTGAGCGCCTGGCGCTCGTCATAGTTGGCGCGCACCAGGGCTGCGGCCAGGGGTGGGCAAACGCTGTTGCCGATCATGCGAACTTGGGCGTGCTTGGGCAGGCTCAGGCCGCGCTCGGGTGCTGTCAGCAGGTAGCCGGCCGGGAATCCCTGAGCAGCCGCCAGCTCGTGCGGCTGCAGCATGCGCAGACCGATGTCGGCGATGACGTAGTCGACGCCGGCCACGGTGACTAAGCCAATGCGGTCGTGGCAGGGGATGGTCGGCATGGGCTGGGTGGCCTCGCCGTGCTGGCCGCCGGAGCTGTAGAACTTGATCAGGAAGGCGCGCACCTCGGCTGCGTGCCCGACATTGCTGCTGGCGTGATCGGCCGCTTCAAGGTGCGCTTCCACCAAGCCCAAGGCGTTGCCACCACCTGGCCGGGCCGGTGACCCGCCGGCCGTCACGGTGTGTAGCGGCTCGGTCGCCGCGCTACCGACGCTCCCCGTTCTGAATTTGGTGAGCATCACTGCAATTTGGCTGTGATGGTCGACGCTGGTGACGGTGCCGATCGGCTGCGTGAGATCCGAGCCGACGACGCCGGTGTAGTGCTTGGCTAGAAAGGCCGATACCAGGGCGTGGTGGCCACCTTTGGTTTGTGCGCAGATCGTTCGCAGCGGTTCTTCGGCTGACCAGCTGCGCGGCGATGAAGCGTTCGCGATCTCGGTGAGCACCGGCACGGCAATGGCATAGCCGCCACTGGCGGTCACAGTCGGCATCGGCTCAGCCATGCTGCGCACGCCGGCGCCCCAGCGCTGGGCCTTGCCCGGCTTGCCTTCGCCATGCGCGACGGTGACGATGAACGGTTGCGCCGTGTTGACCACGTAGCGTTCAATGCCGCGGGCGATGCGGCGCAGCGTGGCCTCAGCCAGCGGGCGGTCGCGCTCGAAGATGCTGGGGCAGGGCAGCGACCAGTCGATGACCTCAGCTGCCGTGCGCCAGGGCTTCAGGCCGCTGCCCTTGGCCGGCTTGGCGGCGTGCGTGGGCGCTGGCCAAACGATAGGCTGACCATCGCAACGCGCGATCAAGAACAACCGCTTGCGGCTGGTGGGTGCACCGTAGTCGCAGGCGCGCAGCTCGCGCCACTCGACGGCGTAGCCCAGGCGCTGCAGTGCGTTGACGAAGCAGCGGAACTCGCGCCCCTTGTTGCGTGGGCAGGGCCGGCCATCTTGCGTGAGTGGCCCCCAGGTCACGAACTCCTCGACGTTTTCCAGGCAGATGATGCGCGGCTGCACAGTCGCTGCCCAGCGCACTGCCACCCACGCCAGCCCGCGAATCTTCTTCTCGACCGGCTTGCCGCCCTTGGCCTTGCTGAAATGCTTGCAGTCGGGGCTGAACCACGCCAGCCCTACCGGACGGCCGGCGCAGACCTCGCGCGGGTTGACGTCCCACACTGACTCGCACAAGTGCAGCGTCTGCGGGTGGTTGGCCTGGTGCATCGCAATGGCCTCAGGGTCGTGGTTGATCGCGATGTCGACTGGTCGGCCGATTGCCAGCTCAATCCCGGTGCTGGCACCACCGCCGCCGGCGAAGTTGTCGATCACCAGTTCGGCGCCGATGTCGAGGGTGAATTGGGGGGTCAGCATGCAACCTCCTCAGCTTCCTCAACCACTGCGCCCACCGCCTCAACCGGCAGGCACAGCGCCTGCGCCACGGTGGCGATGGCGGTCTCGCGGCAGCCCCGGCCGTCGAGGGCCAGGGCTCGCTCGAACGCAGCACGGACGTGGGTGCGTTCGATGATGGTCATGCGCAGGTGCCGAACATGAGCGGCACGCCAGCCAGGCCGGCGCGCACGGTGTCGATCAGGTCCAGCGCCGCTTTCTCGTGGGCCTTGTCGGCGCGCTGCAGCTCGTAGGTGAAACGGACCTTGCCGTTGTCCAGGCGGTACTTCAGGCGGCTGGCCAGCAGGTCGGCCGTGGGCGCGCCGTGGAAGATGGGGATGCCGATGGCGAACTTCTCGAACATGTTCATGCTCTCGACCGTGCCGGCGTCTGCGTCAGCCACGTAGTCGAGCCGCACGCCGCCGCTCTGCAGGCGCACGGCGGACTTCAGACGGCGGTCTTCCTGGTACTGGAAGTTGGTGGCCATCTGCAGCATCTGTGCGCAGGCGGGGTAGCCCTCGACGCTGGCGATGTCGCCTTCGTGGTCTTGCAGCCATTCAGCAAACTCGACCTGGCCGAATCCTTTGCGATCCATGCCCTTCCACTGCTTCCACTCTGCCGACATGCGCGGGGTGTAAGCGGCGATGTGGCGGCGCCAGGCGGGGGTGTCCTTGCCATGCTCGTCGATGACTGCGCGGAAGCTCAGCTCGAAGGTCTGTGGATTGAAGTCGCACCAGGTGATGCTGTGGTCATTGGCGTGGCGGGCTATGTAGTTCAGGAAGCTCGCGGCCTCATGAAACTCGGCGGCTGCATTCAGGGCCCGCGGGGCGGGCAGGTACTTTTCGAGGTCGACGCGCAGTTCCTTGACTTCGTGGCCCTTGGGCACGGCGTAGTGCAGCACTTCCAGGCCGGGGACGTTGTCATCGCCGTGCAGCAGCTCGGGGCGCGGCAGCACGTCTGCCAGGGTTTCGGCCAGGTTACGGGTTTGGATCGGGTCCATGTGCTCTTTCAGGGTGGTGGTGGGTGAAGGGATGGATCAGCCGGCGCGCAGCGTTTGCGCAAGGGCGGTTTCGGGGGTGGCGGCGCGCAGCGTGATGGCGGGCGTGTCAACCGGGCGCAGTTCCAGCTTCTGCTGGTTGGGGTTGGCCTCGGTGAGGTTGCCTTCGACCGTGGCCCACAGCAGCGTGCTGTCCGGCTTGGGCTCGGGCACCTTGGTGGTGACGCGCGGCGTGACTTCGATGGCTGTGCTGCTGCGCTTCAGGTCCAGCGTGATCGTCACCTTGCCGGCCTTGCCGGTTTCCTCGACGGCGCGTACAGCGTCGGCCAGCTTTTGGCTGCACAGGTCAATGAATGCGCCGCCGTCTAAAAGGCGCAGGGTGTCGGTGATGGGGCGGATGCTCATCGGAATCTCCTTCAGGAGTGGGTGAAAAAAACAGGGGATCAAGTCGCGGCGGCTGGGCGCGGTGGTGCGCCGCTTTGCGGACGCACGCGGCGTGCGGTCATGGCTGACACAGGGGTGCGCAGCGTTTCAGGAGATGGGCTCACGAGGTGAGCGACTGCTGAATCGGTGTTGGGGAGCGGATCGGGGGCCGCTGTATTTGCTGCTGGCGTGCGCAGCGCTTCAGCCCACAGCAGTGCCGCCAGCAGTTCGACCACGATCGATGACAGCACGGCCACCCCCAGCGGCACAGCCTCAGCGCCTGAGCCTGTCAGGCTGGCCAGCTGCGCGCCAACGGGGTCGGCAGCGGCGTTGTTGCGGCGCGTGTCGAGGCCCGCGGCAGCGGTGGCCAGCTGCGCGCGAAGATCGGCGGCGCGTTGGGCTTCGGCGCGCTCTACGCGCAGCACCTCGACCTGCTGCTGGGTCTGCTGCACCGCGCTGCGGCGGGCGGTGCATGCGCTGGCCTGGCGCTCGCAGCTGGTCAGCTGCTGGGTGGCGTTGGCGTGGCGCTGCTGGGCTGCTGCCAGGTCAGCCGACACCGGTGCCAGCGCACGGGCGGTGATGCTGGCCAGCTGCTCGCGCAGGGCGCGGCTGTGTTCGGTCTCTTGCTCCGTGGCCGCCCGGCTGCTGCCGGCGTGTGCTGCTGCTGATGCGAAGAACACCACGTGCCCGTATACCGTGAGGCCCATGCAAGCCGCCCACAGTGCCCAGACCGCAACCCTCCCCCCCTGCGCGCGCGTGTTAGCGATCGTGGGCAGCAGGTGAGCCGCCAGCGTGATGACAACGGCAGCGGCCATGACAAGCGCGCGATCAGCCGGCGCCGTGCTGCGCTCCAGTGCAGCTGCGGCAGCCATGGCGACGCCAATCACCGATGTGGCTGCAGCCGCCACAGCTGTGGCCTGACGTGGGGTGATCATGCTCACAGCCGCATCACGCCGCCGCGTGTCAGTTCACCCTGCTGCTGGCGGGGCTCGGCTTCGGTGCGGGCGGGGGCTTTGCCCAGCGGCTCGATCTGCTCGACGTCGACGCACAGCAGCACCAGGCCGTCGCGGGTCTCGGTGTGGTGCAGGCCCCGGCAGTGCACGTACACGCCCGCGCCCCGGCGCAGATGGTGGGCTGCACTGCGCGCCACCATGGCCGCAACGTTGCCGGCGGCGTACTGGCGGTAAGCGCGCACGGCCGGCATGTCGGGCGTGGCCTCCAGCTCGATGTAGATGCGGTATGTGCCGTCCGGGGCCGTGATGCGGGCTTCGGCATCGCGGGCGAGGGTGCCGCTCAGGCGCTGGGTGGTCATGGGCGCCGCCCGTATGCAATGCCGACAGTCAGCTTTGTGCAGTCGAGCGCACGCACACTGCCTGTGGGCAGGTGGTCGGGCGCGTCAAGAAAGCCGGTACTGCAGTAGCCGATGCGCTGGTCTTCCGGCGCGGTGAGGCTGTAGGTGATGTGCCAGTCGCTGCGGGTGTGCGTGCCCTGCGGCTGTCCGATCAGGGCACCTGTGGTGGCGATAAACGGCGCGATGTACTTCACGGGCGCGCCCCCAGCAGCCACAACGCAATGCGGCGCAGCAAGCTCTGACGGCGGCGCACGCTGATGCCCAGCGGCCCGGTCTGGGTGGGAAGCCAATGCGGGCGCATCACGCCAGCCACCGGATCAACAGGCTGCCCAGCGCGACGCACAGCGCCGTGGCGAACAGGTGGTTGAGCGCGCTGGCCTTGCGGCGCGGTACTGCCCGGCG
The DNA here is from genome assembly GCF_965250675.1 of Leptothrix sp. (in: b-proteobacteria). NCBI lineage: Bacteria > Pseudomonadati > Pseudomonadota > Betaproteobacteria > Burkholderiales > Sphaerotilaceae > Leptothrix > Leptothrix sp. (in: b-proteobacteria). The sequence continues at coordinate 672,425 of NZ_CBDFPH010000008.1, read as the reverse complement.
CGGCTGCTCGTCGGCCAGGCTGATGGTGTCGGCGAAGTCCAGCTGCCCGGTGAACGTGGGCAGGTCGTCATCGGCGTTGCTGTCGGCGGCGGTGGCGCAGTGCACCGGGTGCTCGCACGGCAGGATGTTGCGCACGCAGTTGCCACGGCAGGCGGGCAGCTGGCGGGCGTAGACGCCGGGCATGGTGCGGGGCGCGAATTCTTCGGCCTCGGCTTGCGCGGCGGGCAAGTCCCATGCGGCGATCAGGCTGCTGGTGTCGACGCGCTTCTGCTCGCCGGTGTCGAGCATGCGCACGACCAGCTGGCCGCCACGCTCAATGGCCAGCGGCTCAGCCTGGCGAATGGTCATCCCGCCGAACGAGCTGAAGCGGATGTTCAGCGCCCGAAGGACCGGTGTGTTGCTGCATTTCATCACGGCGCTCATGCCGCTTCTCCCGTCGCGACCTGCCCCGGCGGGGCGCTTGGGTGCGATGGGATGCAGTGTCTAGCTTTGTGCTAGCTTGTGTCAAGCACAATGCTAGAAATGAGTAGATTTTTTGCGGACGTCTGCACAAGTCCCCGTGAATCAGGGGTGACATGCGTTCCAGCACGGTTGCGTCACCGGTATGCTTGACGATCATCAGTTGATCAGGGAGAGAAAAAATGGCGATGACGGCATGCAAAGAGTGCAAGCACGAAATCAGTTCAACAGCGAAAGCATGTCCGAAATGCGGTGCAAAGATGCCAAGAACAAAGTGGTGGTTGTGGGTTCCGCTGGGCTTGATCACTGCTTTTCTGGGTTATGGCGCCATGTTGTCCAGCACTCCCGAAGGGCGGGCGCGTTCTGAGGCGCGTTCCATCATTAATTTTTGCTGGGATGAGGCTAAGCGGTCGCTGATGAACCCTATCGCCACAAATGCCTGTCGTGAGCTCGAAAACCGCTACACCGCCAAATTTGGCAGCCGGCCATGATGCTGTAGCCTGCTATCTAGTAGGGAGAATTCACAACATGGGTTTCAGATTCAGCAAGAGCTTCCGGGTGTTGCCGGGTGTGCGCGTCAACTTGAGCCGCAGCGGCATCAGCACCACGCTGGGCGGGCGCGGGGCATCGGTCAACGTCAGCAAGCGCGGCACGCGCGCGACGGTGGGGCTGCCTGGCACGGGCTTGAGCTACACCACCCCGGTAGGCCGGCGCGCAGCTGGTGCCACACGCGAGGCACAGCGCGGCGTAGGCCTGCTGGGGTTGTTGGGCCGGGGCGTGGTGTGGCTGGTTGGCGTGATGGTGGCGTCTGCGCTACTACTGCAGGTGCTGCCCGCTGCATGGGGGCCGGCAGTAGGGCTGATTTCCATCGGGCTGGTGTCTGTGGCCATGTGGTGGTGGACACGCAGCCCGCCTACTGTGCTGCCAGTGCGGCAGGCAGAGCCTGAAGAAGCACCTGACCATGACGAAGATGCCGCACCGCAGCTGCCACCCGGCGGCTTCAAGTGGCCGGCGCTGGGGCATTTCGATGCCGACATCGTGGGCGAATCGTTCTACCAGCCGGTTCTGGCACGGCTGGCCGGCAACCACGGTGACTTTTCAGCAGAGCGCGAGTGCGAGGCGCTGCTGCTGCCAGAACCAGACAATGAGCACGACGCGCTGGCTGTGGCCGTGCTGATCGACGGCCACAAGGTGGGCTATCTAGGGCGTGATGAAGCCCGCCTGTTTCGCCGCCGGCTGGGTGCGCGCAAGCTCAAGGATCAGCCCACCCGCTGCGACGCCATGATCGTGGGCGGCGGCAAGGCAGCAAAGTCGAGCCAGCGGTTTCACTACGGCGTGCGGCTGGACATCAAGCCACTGGACGTCTGACACAAGCTGGTTGGCCAACGTGCTGACGGTGCTGCGGCGGGCGTAAAAAAGCCCGCTGGGAAGCGGGCTTTTTAAGTGACCGATGAGTGCAATTAGGCGTGCTCGCCTGCTGCTTCACACTCGTGAGTCACATGGTCGAAGTGCTCTTGCACAGATTGCAACTCGGCCTTGAATTCCTTCAGCAGCACCAAGATGTCGTCGGCGCTCTTAGGCTTCAGCATGGCATGCAGGTTGAGGGTCTTGGTCGTGTTCATCTGGCTTTCCTTGCGACGTTAAATCTGTGCTTGACTTCTTAACAGGGCCATTGCGGCCTCGTAGTCGTCCTGACGTTGGTGTTTTAGTGCGGTCACTACCCGTTCAATGTGATTGATTTGCTGTTTAGCGTTCAACATCATCCGAGACAGCTCGTACTCATCCTGAACTTCGGCATAGATGGCATCAAGAATAGCCTCCATGACTTTCAGACTGAGAAGAATCTCATGAAAAGATGGATTGATCTTGTTCTCAATCAGCTTGTAGCCAAAACTCTCATGATGAGAAATGACCGTGTTCACAACCTTGAACACGCCGCCCCATGCGGTTTCAATCTCGGTCTTGATCTCTTCCCATTTGGTGTCGATTGCACCAGTGTCAATGTTCATGTTCTTCCTCCTGATTCACTTTTGGCAAAGCCAGCTATTGTGTCATGCAGGCTTAGCCTAGTGGCGCAACTTAGACTGTTCTGGGGGTCTGTTACGTTTTTGATGCACTGCAGCAAGCCTTGAGAGTACACCCGACTTGATGCCCCTATCAATCAGTGCAAACCTTGTGCAGACATCTGCACGTTAAAGCAACAGATCAAGCTCTTGCCGTTGAAAAGAGCCCCCACGCTCCCGTGATTTCAGTGATCGAGCACCCCGCACTCAGGGGGTGATCCCTCTTTTGGTGGAAGCGCTTGACCTGCGTCAGGTCGTAGATTCGAGCCCCCATCACGCCGCCTTGCGTGGTTTGGCGGGCTCAGCTTGCAGCAACTGCAGCACTAAGCCTTGCCACGGGCCTTGACCGCCTGCGTTGGCCCAGCCGGCCAGGTTGGACGCCAGGGCTGGGCGCGTGTCCGCACTGGTCGCTGCCAAGGCGATGCCGAGCGTTTCCAGCGCCTGCTCGATGGAGATGGTGGTTAGCTGTACAGCGGCTGTCTGCTCTGAAGGGCCTTCCCGTGGTGGCAGATCCATCCATCCCGGTTCACGACCATCTGCAAAAGCCGCCCCAATCTTTTTTGCGGTGGCTTTCCCTATTTGTCGGGGTCTTCCGTCTTTCTGAGCTTTGCCTTCGCAAAGTTGATAGACGTACTCCTCGCTGATGCTCGCCAGCTGGGCAACAGCCCGGTACCCAGCGCGTTTATCGCCCTTGCCTTCGACCGCGACGATGAGTCGCAAGTGGGCCATCCAGTTGTCTTCGACGCTCATGACGTATTCAAGCAAGCGGCTAGAGAAATCGGCTAGCAGAGAGCTTGCCTGTAGCTAGCACGGTGCTAGACTTGGGTGCATGGAACAAACCACCCATGAGCAACGCCTGCTGATCGCCGCCCTGTGCGGCATCGGCGAGCCTTACCTCTACCAAGTCCTGACACGCCGCCGTGTGGCGAGCGAAAAGCTCTGTGTCTTGATTGAGCGTGCAACGGCTGGGCGAATCATGCGCTGGCACCTGCGGCCCGATGACTGGGCCGATATCTGGCCTGAACTGAAGACCTGGGCCGATGCTCCTGAACTGAAGGCTGCGTGATGGCATCGCGTCTTCTCCCCCTGGTTGGCACAGCCCGATCTTCAGCGCATGTCACCCCCTTGAATAGGGGGGTTGCGTCGGAACGCATCGGACACCCTGAAGGGGCCTGCCATGCATGAGCATCTGGCCGATGCGCTGGCTGCTGCGGTGCAGCATCTGGGTGGTGCCAAAGCTGCCGGTGTGCAGATCTGGCCGGACCTGCCCGCAGACGCGGCAGGCCGCCGGCTGCGTGATGTGCTCAACCCCGACCGCGCTGAAAAACTCAGCCTTGATCAACTGGTGCTGCTGATTCGCCTGGGCGCGGCGCAGGGCTGCCACGCGCCCATGCAGTGGCTGGCTCAGGCCGTGGGCTATGAGTCTGTCCGCCCCATGAACCAGGACGCCGAACGCGCAGCACTGCGCCGGCAGATGCAGGAGCTGATGCAGCGCCTGGAAGACATCGAGGGAAAGCGCTGATGCGACCCAAAGGTGAAGTCCGTCTGGCCATTGCGATGGCTGCAGCCCAGTGCCCCACTGGCGCCACCTGGCGTGAGCTGGCCGCCATGTCTTGCGTGGGCTGGGCCGATGCGCGGGACACCATCAAGAACATGGTCACGGCCGGCGAACTGGTGGTGCTGACAACCCGCCGCCAACCTGGCGCCGCCCGCCCCCTGAACGTGTACGCACCGGCCGCCTGCGAGCAGCGCGGCGGGGCATCGCTGAACCAGGTTCTGACGATCTGGGCACAGACCCAGCCGCAGCCAGCCTGACGACAAATCAACAACAAGGCGCAGAGTGATGAGTGATTGGCAACAGGCGCAGGCATGCGTCCCCCAGGCCATGCGCGACCGCGTGCAGTGGCTGTTTTTCCGCTTCGAGCAACACGAGGGCGAGAAGAAGCCACGCAAGGTGCCGTACTACCTGAATGGCAAGCGTCGCATGGGTGTGCAAGGCAGTCCGGAAGACCGGGCCGCGCTGTGCACGTTCGACCAGGTCAGTGCACCGCTGGGCCGCAAGCGCTTTGACGGCGCGGGCTTTGCGTTTCTGCCGGGTGACGGGCTGATCGGGATCGACATTGATCGGGCGATCGACACTGAGACCGGCGAGGTGGCTGAGCACTGCCGCGAGATCATCGAGCGCTGTGCGAGCTACACGGAACTGAGCCCGAGCGGCACAGGCGTGCACATCATCGTGGAGGGTGAGACCAAGACGTTCAAGTCCAACGAGGTGGGCGTCGAGGTGTTCTGCGGCCGGCAGTTTTTCACCGTGACTGGTGCGCACTGGGCGGGATCGCCGGCGCAGGTGAGCGCGATCGGTGCAGACACGCTGGGCTGGTTGCACGGCCTGGTCAAGGGTGCCGCGCAGGCCCCGGCTGCAGTGCAGGCGCCCGCACCAGCCATGCCGAGCGCAGGCCCGGTGCGTGACGCTGCCCGCGATGCGACGCGCTACTGCATGGCAGCGCTGGAGTCTGGCGTGCAGCGCATGCGCAGCGCGGGCGAAGGCAAGCGCAACGACACACTGAACACTGAGGCCTACGGCCTGGCGCAGCTGGTGCACACGGGTGGCATCAGCGAGATCGTGATCCGCTCGACACTGGCGGATGCCGCGCGGGCCTGCGGGCTGGCCGATGCCGAGATCATGCAGACGATGGGCAGTGGCATTCGTGCAGGGCTGATGGCGCCGCGCGACTTGCCGGTGCGCGAGCGCCCGGCGCTGCGGTCGGTGCCGACACGTGCACCGGCGCCGGCAGCTGCGCAACAGGCTGACGAACAAGAGCCGCCTTGGGTGGCCGAAGACGGCCCGTCTTCCCCGCCCCCATCTGGCGATGAAGCGCCCCACGCCCCTACGCGGGGGAAGGGTGCCGCGCGCAAGCGATCAAGCAAGGCCTCGGCGCCGAAGCAGCGCGAAGCCGATGGCGACGACGAACGCGATGAGTTTTTCTGGCAGCGCGTCGACGTGCTGACGGAACGGTTCACGCTGATCGAGGCTTCTGACACGGCCTGGGACCGCAAGCTGCAGCTGATCTACCGCGTGGCGAACATGCGCATGCGGTTCGGCACGCAAGAGGTCAAGGCGTGGCTGGCGCGCATTGCCAAGGATTCGGTGGCCACAGTGCTGCCGACAGATCTGGTGTTTGAGCCTGGCCAAGCGGTGGGCGCGCACCAGATCAACATGTTCGGCGGCCTGACGCTGCAGCCAACGCCGTGCACAGCGGCCGATGTGGAGCCGATGCTGAATCTGCTGCGGCACCTGTGCAGCGAGACGTCCAGCAGCGCTGACGATGTGGATGCGGTGCTGCACTGGATCTTGTGTTGGCAGGCGCTGCCGCTACAGCAGCTGGGCGTGAAGATGCAGACGGCGTGTGTGTTCCACGGCGCGCAGGGCACGGGCAAGAACCTGTACTGGGATGCGTGGCGCGACCTGTTTGGCGACTACGGCATCAGCGTGAGCCAGACCGAGCTGGAAGACAAGTTCAACGGCTGGGTGAGCCGCAAGCTGGCGATCGTTGGCGATGAGGTGGTGAGCCGGCAGGAGATGTATCACAACAAGAACCGGCTCAAGCTGATCGTCACGCAGGAGACCAAGTTCCCGATTCGGGGCATGCAGCAGGAAACGCGCTGGGAGAGCAACCACGCGAACGTGGTGTTTCTGTCGAATGAGCCGCAGCCTCTGGCTCTGGAAGAGCGCGACCGACGCTACATGGTGATCTATACGCCACTGGAAGCGGACCCGGCGCTGTACGAAGCGGTGCGTGTGTTCAAGGCCAATGGTGGGTTGGCCAAGTGGCTCTACTACCTGCAGCACTACACGCTTGATGGCTTCACGGCGCACACGAAGCCGATCATGACCCGGGCCAAGGAAGAGCTGATCGAGCTGAACTGGAAGGCGCCCGAGCGGTTTGCGCATGAATGGCTTGAGCACTTTCTGGATCTGCCGGTGCGGGTCTGCTCAGCGGAACAGCTGTACCGAGCTTTCCGGCGCTGGGCGGATCAGCAGGGCGAGCGCTGGCCACCGAGTCAGGCGATCTTCACGCGCAGCGTGGAGCGCTGGGTCAAGGAGCGCTGCAAGCGCAACGCATCAGGCCGGCTCGAACTGCCAGCGCTGCACTACAAGCAGGTGGCGCTCAAGGATGCGGCGGCCAACCGCAAGACGGTGCGCTGCTGGTTGCCGGTGGGCTCCCTCCCTCCCTCGGGCGTGAGCGAAGGTGAGTGGGCCTATCAAAGCGTCCAGGCGTTCGAAGCTGATGTGGCGCGCTTCTGCCGTCGACCTGGTGCGCTGGGAGATGAGGCATGACCGCGCCGATGCTGGCTGTTGTTGCGCGGCTATCCCGCACATATCCCGCGCTAAGTGGTTGTCGTTACTTGTGTTCCGGCATCCCGCGCAGTTTCCTCGCGGGTACGTGTGCATGTGTGCGAAGGGCTGCTGATGTGCTGTGCAATTTCTTCGCACGAGATATGGCCCGGGACAGCGGAACACAAGTAACGACAACCACTTAGCGCGGGACAGTGGCGGGATGCATGCGGGATACGCGCGCGCATCTCCATCACCTCATTTTTTACTTTCATGGAAAAGAGAGAGGGGTTGGGAATGGAGAAGAAGGACTGGGGCTGGTTGCCCAAGCACATGCCCGGTGTGGCCGTGGTGATTGCCGAGAAGCGAGCGCTGCATGGCGCGGCCTGGGTGAACGAGTGCTGGCACAAGGGCGTGGTGGAAGCTCAGCCGGGCTGGTTCTTTGCGGCTCAGGGCTCGATGGCTGTGGGCGTGCCGCCGGCCGGCATGGCTGAAGCGTTCTTCGGTGAGGTGCAGACCAAGTACGCGGGTTCGTGCCTGGTGTTCATCAAGGAGCCGGCCCATGCATCCCAGTGACCGACAGGTTTGGGTCGAAGCCAAGCTCACCAACTGGGCGCGCTGGCTGGCAGATCGATCTACTGGTGCGGTGGGCTACCCGAAGCAGTCGCCATTTCTTCGGCTGGGTGGGCGTGCGGCCAGCACCGACAACGTGATTCCGCTGGATGCGATCGATGCCGAACGCACTGATCGCGCAGTCGAGTCGCTGAGGTTCAGCGCGTATCTGGTCTGGCGCACACTGCAGTGCCGCTGGCCTGGCGATCCGCATGAGCCAGCGCACCTGCGCAGAGAAATGCAGGTCAACGAGGTTGCGGCACGCATGGGTTGCACACCGCGCACCGTGCATAACCGCACCAACGCGGGCCTGCTGCTAGTGGCTCAGGCGCTGACCCAGCAGCGTGAGCGTGCATAAAGTAGTTTTACCCATTTCACCTTATCGGTACATTTCAGGCACTCTGCGCAAGCGGTGTGTCTTTCGAGATCGCCGTGCGTTTCAGCCCCGTTCGGACGCCATCCCGACGGGGCTTTTTTTTGGACCAAAGCCACCATGCCGACATCAGCCCCGAAGCCCTGCACACAGTGCGGCGTGCTGGTGCGCGATGGGTCGTCGCGGTGTGATGCGCACAAGGCTGCAGCCTGGATCAAGTCCACGCCGTACAAGCGCGAGAGCGGACGCCGGCTGCAGCGCAAGCGGGCCGAACTGTTTGCTCGCGAGCCTCTGTGCCGCGAGTGCAGCAAGCATGGGCGTGTGGCGCTGGGTGAGATCCGCGATCACATCATCCCGCTGGCCGAAGGCGGCACCGATGTGGACAGCAACGTCCAGCCGCTGTGCAAGTCGTGCAGCGACACGAAGACGGCCGGCGAGTCGGCACGCGGCGTCCGGCGTGGCTACGGGAGGGGGGTATGAATCTCTGCAGCCCCCCAAGCGGAAACCGACTGGTTAGCCAAATTTTTACGTGCGGGAGTTTCGGGGGAGGGGGTACCCCTGACCGCATGGGTGGAGATGTTGATGGGCGCTAGAGGGCCGAAGGCACTGCCTTCAAACGTGCACCTGATCCGCGGCAACCCAAGTAAGAAAAGCCTCGCCGACCTGGTCGACGAGCTGCAGCCTGAAGTCGAGATCCCGGGCTGCCCGCCTCATCTACTGCCCGAGGCCCGAAAGGAATGGAAGCGCATCACGCCCGAGCTGGAGCGTTACGGCCTCATCTCCAAACTCGACCGCGCCGCACTGTCGCTGTACTGCCAGGCCTGGGCTCGCTGGGTCTGGGCTGAGCGACAGCTGCAGCGCGCGCAAGTGCTGGCTCAGGCCCGCATGGAAGAAGCCGAAGCCAAAGGCGAGATCTACGAAGGCGGCGACGGCCTCACAGTGCCGACGCCCAACGGACACATGACTTACTCGCCGCACTGGGTGGTGGCGAACAAGGCCATGGAGCAGGTGCACAAGTACCAAGCATCTTTTGGCCTGGACCCCGCATCACGCGGCCGCGTCAACACCAGCAAGGTGCGACAGCGCGACATGTTCGATAGCGAGCCCGACCAGGGCGGATTCAACGACCTCTGACTCCCATGAAGGACTACGCCGCCATCGCCACCGCCTACGCGCGGGACGTGGTGGGCGGCAGCGTGCCTGCGTGCAAGTGGCACCGCCTGGCGTGTCAGCGCCACCTCGACAACCTCGACCGCACAGCCACTGGCTGGCAGTACCTCTGGAACCCCGAACTGGTCGACCGCAACGGCAAGGCCTACCGCCCGGCCGATCGCATCTGCCGGTTCGCGGAGCTGATGTCGCACATCAAGGGTGACTGGGCAGCGCGCGGCGAGCGCATCCGCCTGGAGCCCTGGCAAGTCTTCTGCCTGGCGAGCATCTTCGGGTGGATCGATGCGGAGACGCTCAAGCGCCGGTTCAGGAAGGCCGATCTCTTCATCCCGCGCAAAAACGCCAAGAGCACCTTGGCAGCGATCATCGGCAACTACATGCTCGCCCTTGACGGCGAGTTTGGTGCCGAGGTCTATTCGGGCGCCACGTCCAAGGACCAGGCGCTCGAAGTCTTTCGGCCTGCCAGCCTGATGGCCAAGGCCTCCGGTGAGTTCCGCGCCCGGTATGGCGTTCTGCTCAACGCCAGCAATATGGCGGTTCCTGAGACCAACAGCAAATTCGAGCCCCTGATCGGTGACCCGGGCGACGGCGCCTCGCCGAGCTGCTCGATCACCGACGAGTACCACGAGCACAAGACCAGCAGCCAGTACGACACCATGGTCACTGGCATGGGCGCGCGCTCGCAGCCGCTGGCCCTGGTGATCACCACAGCTGGCAACAACATTGGCGGCCCGTGCTACGTCCACCAAGTCGAACTGGAGCGCATTCTTGAAGGCGTCATCGTCAGCGAGCAGCGCTTTGGGATCATCTTCGGCATCGACAAGGACGACGACTGGACCGATCCGAAGGTGCTGGCCAAAGCCAACCCCAACTTCGGCGTGTCCGTCGGCAGGGACTTCTTGCTCGACGCACAGACCACCGCCATCACCGACCCACGCAAGCAGGCCGTATTCAAGACCAAGCACCTCAACGTGTGGGTCAATGCCGCCAGCCCCTGGATCAACGTGCAGAGCTTCCAGAAATGCGGTGACACCACGCTGCGGCGTGAAGACTTCGCCGGGTGCCCTTGCGTGCCCGGGCTCGACCTGGCCAGCAAGACTGACATTGCCACGCATGCTGACCTGTTCCGCAAGCTCATCGACAACAAGTGGCACTACTACTTGTTCACGCGCAACTACTTACCCGAGGCCGCAGTGCAGAAACCGGAAAACCAGCACTACCAAGATTGGGTCGAGCGCGGGCATCTCATCGCCACGCCGGGAAACATGATTGACCTGAACCAGATCCGGGAAGGTGTTGAGGCCGGTGCAAACGTCTGCACTTACGACGAAATTGCCATGGACTCCTGGGGCTCGCGCGAGATCGCGCCGCAGCTGCAGGCCAACGGGCACACCGTAGTCGATATCCCGATGACGACGCGCAACCTCAGCGAGCCCATGAAGGAAATTGCCGCCCTGGTCGACAGCGGGCGCTTCCACCACGATGGCAACCTGGCAACCATTTGGATGTTTTCCAACGTCGAGGTCCTCGAAGACCGCAACGAGAACATCTTCCCTCGCAAGGCCAGCGCCGAAAAGAAGATCGATGCCGCCGTGGCCACCATCATTGCCATGGCGCGGCTGATGGTCGGCGCTCAAGTCGAGACGTCATTCTGGGAGAACGCATCCCATGCGTAACCCCTTCGCCTTCCTCAGCCGCAAAGCCGCTGCCGGCACCAGCTACGGCAGCGCCACGCTGGGCCGGCTGCTGGCCGCTGCGTTCGGTGCGGGCGGCGCCACCAAGAGCGGCGCCACCGTCACCACCGAGACCGCTCTCGAAGTCTCTGCCGTGCTGGCCTGCGTGCGCGTGCTGGCCGAAGGCGTCGCACAGGTGCCCTGGAAGCTCATGCGCCAGACCGACCGCAAGCGCGAAGAGCAGCGCAACCACCCGCTGTGGATGCTGCTGCACCGCAAGCCCAACCGCTGGCAGACCTCGTTCGCGTTCCGGGAGACGCTGATGCTGCACGCCCTGGTGGGCTGCCGTGGCGCCGCGTTCGTGTTTCGCAGCTACACCAGCATCGGCGGCCCGCGCCGCCTGGCTGAGCTGATCCTGCTCGACCCGGCCCGCATCACCGAGCACGTGGCCGACGATGGCACCAAGACCTACACGGCGCGCGGCAAGAACGGCAGCGAACGCACGCTGACCGAGGCCGATATCTGGCACATCCCCGGCCCGAGCTGGGACGGGCACACCGGCATGCCGCTCATCGTCAAGGCTCGCGAGGCCATCGGCCTGGCCATGGCCGCTGAAGAGACGCAAGCCAACCTGCACAGCAAGGGCGTGCAGACGTCTGGAACGTACTCGGTCGAAGGCGCGCTCAACCCCCAGCAGTACAAGGACATGAAGGCCTGGGTGATCAAGGAGTTCGGCGCTGAGAACAAAGGCGCGCCCATGATCCTGGACCGTGGCGCCAAGTGGCTGCCTACCAGCATGACCGCCGTCGACGCGCAGCACATCGAGACCCGCAAGCACCAGGTCGAAGAGATCTGCCGCATGTTCCGCGTCATGCCGATCATGGTCGGCCAGGCCGACAAGGCCGCCACCTACGCCAGCGCTGAACAGATGTTCATTGCGCACCTGGTGCATACCCTCATGCCCTGGTATGAGCGCATCGAGCAGAGCGCCGACTGCAATCTGCTCACCGACCGCGAGCTGGCCGACGGCTACTACACCCTGCTGGAGCCCACCGGCATGCTGCGCGGCAGCCTCAAGGACACCGCCGACTACATCGTCAAGCTCACGCAGATCGGCACGATCACGCGCAACGAAGGCCGCGAGCTGCTCGACCGCAACCCGATCGATGGGCTCGATGAGCCCCTCACCCCCATGAACCTCATGGGCGATACCACCGCCGCCACCGCCTGAGAGGCACCCATGCACACACGATTCACCCCGGGCCGCTTGCGCACCAAGTCGGTCGGCACGGTCACGGACGTCAAGTACATCGACCGCCCGTTCGAGCTGAAGGCCATCGACGATGCCGGCGAGTTCAGCGGCTACGGCAGCGTCTTCGGCAACGTCGACAGCTACGGCGAAATCGTCGCCCCCGGCGCCTTCGCTGACAGCCTCAAGGCCTGGAAAGACACCGGCCGCCTGCCGCCCGTGCTGTGGCAGCACCGCTCTGGCGAGCCGGTCGGCGTGTTTTTCGAAATGCGTGAAGACGCCTACGGCCTGTTCGTGCGCGGCAAGCTGCTGGTCGACGATGTTGTGCGCGCCAAGGAAGCTCGTGCGCTCATGAAAGCCAAGGCCGTCAACGGCCTGAGCATCGGCTTCGTGACGCGAGAAGAGACCTACGACCGAGTCACCGGCATCCGCACCCTCACCAAGATTGACCTGTGGGAGACGTCGATCGTCACCTTCCCGGCTAACCCTGCGGCGCAGATCAGTGCCGTCAAGAGCGCCATCGATCAACTCGAATCCCTCGCGGATGCCGAGCGCTACCTGCGTGATGCAGGTGGCCTCAGCAAGCGCGAAGCCACGGCCTTCGTCGGCCGCATCAAGTCCCTGCAGAGCCGGAGTGATTCCGATGAGCTGGGCGATCTGCAAGACCTGCAGAAGTCCCTCGCGGACCTCAAAGGCCTGTTCACCTCCTGACCCAAACCCCCTCCATAGGAATCACCATCATGACCCGCACCCGCGCCCTCACCACGCTCTTCGCCGTGGCCTCTCTGGTGGCCCTTGCCGCCGTTCAACTCTTCGCCCCGCACCTGCTGGGTAGCCTGCAGCCGCAAGACCTGGGCGGCCTGTTCCTGTTGGCCAACGCGCCTGTCGGCCTCACCGAGGTCAAGAGCCTGGTCGAATCCATCCAGAAGGGCTTTGCCGACTTCAAGAGCATCAACGATGACCGCTTGTCCAAGATCGAAAAAGGCGCCGCCACCGGCGACTTCGAAGCCAAGCTCGCCGCCGTGCAAGGCGACATTGCCAAGGCGCTCGACCTGAAGAAAGACCTCGAACGCCTGGAGTCCAAGCAGAACCTGCAAGGCCTCATGGGTGGCGACACCAAGGGCACCAGCCCGGAAAAGCTTGCCTACAAGACCGCCTTCTTTGACCGCTTCGTGCGCAAGGGCCAGGACGACGCTGAGTTGAAAGCCCTGCAGGCCAAAGCCGTCAACACCACCACCCCAGCCGACGGCGGCTACGCTGTGCCCGAGCAGATCGACCGTGAAATTGAGAAGCTCGCCCGCGACATGAGCCCCATGCGCCAGGTCGCCAACATCGTCACCGTCTCCACCAGCGACTACAAGAAGCTGGTCAACCGCAACGGCATCGCCAGCGGCTGGGTCGGCGAATCTGACGCTCGCCCCGCCACCAACACCAGCACGCTGGCTGAGGTCGTGCCGACCATGGGCGAGCTGTACGCCAACCCGCAGGTCACCCAGCAAGCGCTGGACGACATGTTCTATGACGTCGAAGCCGACATCGCCACGCAGCTGGTCGAAGAGTTCGCCATCGCCGAAGGCGCCGCCTTCATCACCGGCAACGGCACCAACAAGCCCACCGGCTTCCTTGCCGGCGCCACGGCGGCCACCGCCGACAACACCCGCGCCTTCGGCACGCTGGAACACATCGCCACCGGCGTGGCTGGCGACTTCGCCGCAGCCAACAAGGCCGATGTGCTGTTCACCGCGGTCGGCGCCCTGAAAGCTGCCTACCGCAACGGCAGCGGCTGGATGATGAACAAGGGCGTGCTGTTCGAGATCCTGCGGATCAAGGACACCAGCGGCCAGTACCTCTGGCAGCCGTCCATCCAAGATGGCGGCCTGGGCATCCGCCTGCTGGGCTTCGGCGTCACCGAGGCTGAGGACATGCCTGCCAAGGCCGCCAACGCCCTGGCCATCGCTTTCGGCAACTTCAAGCGCGGCTACACCATCGTCGACCGCGTCGGCATGCGCATGCTGCGTGACCCGTACAGCAACAAGCCGTACGTGGGCTTCTACACGACCAAGCGCGTGGGCGGCAAGCTGGTCAACAGCGAAGCCATCAAGCTCATCAAGTTCGCCGCTGCGTAAGCCACGCCCTGCCGCAACCTGCTGCCACCCTCAAGCCCGGCCACGCGCCGGGCTTTTTCATGGAGCCTGCACATGCCCGCCCTCATCATCATCAAGCCCTTCAAGTTCGCGCACGGCGGCATCCACGTCGAAGAGTTCCTACCCGGCGCTGAAGCCCAGGAGCTGACCGACGAATGCGCCGCCGTCGCGCTGGCCGAAGGCTGGGCACGCCCCAAGCGCGGCCGCCCCGCTGGCCAGGCCACGCCTGCCGCCACGCCCCAGACAGCCGATGCAGCTGCCGCCACCGACAGTGCAGACGCCGGCACTCAGGCCGACCTGGTCGGCGGCACCGACGCCCAGGCCTGATCCATGCGCTTGTTGCCCACGCCGATCACACCGCCGGCGGTCGAGCCCGTCACGCTGGCCGACTGCCGGGGTGACGCACGCATTGACCACGACGCCTTCGACGGCCTGCTGCCCACCTACATCGCTGCAGCGCGCCAGGCGTGCGAGCACGAGACCGGGCTCAAGCTCATCACCCAGACCTGCCGCGCAGAGCTGACCGACTGGCCGACCGACGACGACGTGATCGGCCTCAGCCCTGCTACCGCCGCCACCATCACGTACTGGACCGGCAGCATCTGGGCAACCCTGGCCGCCGGCCTGCACCAGCTCGACCAGACCGCTGGCGGCTGCGTCATCCTGCCCACCGTCGGCGCCGTCTGGCCCGCCCTGGGCGAGCGCAACGGCCCGCGCGTTCGCGTCGACGTGACCTGCGGCTTTGGCCCCGCGCCTGACGACGTGCCGGCCAGCCTACGCCTCTGGATACGTGCCCAGGTCGCCGCCACCGTTCGCGATCCCGCGTCCTTTATCACCGGCACGATCGTCGCCATCAACCCCCAAATGCAAGGACTGCTGGACCCGCACCGGGTCTATGTCCGTCGCTGAAAGCTGCTCATGCCTGACATCCTTTTTGAAGCCCCTACGGGCATCACCCGCCGTTTCCGGGACATGGGCGATGGCACGTTCGCCGAAGTGATTGCGATCGATGGCGCAGCTGGCGGCGCACCATCACTGCCCGCCGGCGCCGCGACTGAAGCCACCCTAGCCGCAGCCAGCGCGAAGCTGCCGGCGACCCTGGGCCCCAAGACCAGCGCCGCCAGCCTGAGCGTCACGCCCGCCATGGATGCTGTGACGGTGGTGGGCGGCCTCTCGGCCAACCCCAGCGCCATGTTCACGCGCCCCGCCGACACCACGGCCTACGCCAGCGGCGATCTGGTTGCCAACAGCACCACGGCGGGGGCAGTGGTGCCGCTGTCCCTGACTGCGGCTCGGGTGGCTGCAGGCGGATTCCTTCTGCACCGCTTGCTGTTGCGCAAGAGCGGCACCAGCACCACCAATGCGGCGTTCCGCGTCCACCTGTTCGGCGCAGCCCCGACGGTGACGGCAGGCGACAACGGCGTGCTCGCCATGTCGGGTTCGGCCAGTTACCTCGGCCAAGTCGATATCACGATGACCCAGGCCTTCACTGACGGCGCGGTGGGCATGAGCGACTTCACCATGAGCGACATGATCGTGCGCCTCGGTGCCGGCCAGAGCCTCTACGCGCTGATCGAAGCGCGCGGCGCCTACACCCCGGCCAGCGGCGAGACGTTCGCCCTGGTGGCCGACATCGCGCAGGACTGAGCCATGCTGGGCCGTGCACGACGCATTCTCGGTGGGTCGAAGATCGGCCCCACCCTCGACCTCAACTTCGCTTCCGGCACCATGCCAGCGGGCCTGACGTTCAGCCGCGCCAGCAACGCCACGATGATCGGGCCGGATGGGGTGTTGGGGTGGGCGCCGCATAACTTGCTACTGCGATCGGAATCTTTTGTCTCGCCCTGGATTATTGATTCGGGCATCACAATAAATTCAACCAGTAGGTCTGCGCCAGACGGCTCTACTACCGCGACTGAGTTTCAGATCAGTTCTGGGGATCGGGCTGTATTACAGGGAGGCGTCGCGGCGAGTCCTGGACAGACCGTAACTGTATCGATCTATGCCAAATGCCCGTCTGGGACGGCGCAGCTTCGATTCCAGCAAGTAACCAGCCCATCGTCCGTAGTCCTGCAGTCAGACATATTCACCCTCACGGCGGAATGGGTCCGGTACTCGTTTTCGTTCGTGATGCCAGCCGGTGAAACGTCAGTACAGTCCCGCCTGCGTTCGTGGGGTACTGGCGTTGGCATCCCGTACCAGTATTGGGGAGCGCAACTCAACCTCGGCCCGCTCCAGCCCTACTACCCCACCACCGGCTCGCCCTACTACGGCCCCCGCATCGAATACGACCCCCTGACGCTTGAGTGCAAGGGGCTGCTGATGGAGCCGGCGGGGACGAATACGCTAGTGCGAAGCACGCTCGAAAACGCTACGACTTGGCCTGTCGGCACAAACACCTCAGTTACTAGCGGTGCCGTTGCGCCGGATGGTTCAACAAACGCGGTGACGGTTACAACGTCGGCCACGGCGAACTCGCTGCGGTCGGACGCCAACGTACTTGCAAACACCGTCTACACACTCAGCTTTTGGGCGAAGCTCGGGACGGCCACCGAGGCGAAGTTCAGCGTCTACGACGCCAGCAACGCGGCAAACATCGTCGCGCCGACCTCCTACGCATCGCAACTGCTGGCAGGGCAGTGGCGCCGTGTCAGCCTCACATTTACCACTCCGGCGGGGTGTACCTACATTTTCCCGTTTGTGCTGCGCGATTCTGGCTCGCTCGGAACAGTGCAGATATGGGGCGCGCAACTCGAAACCGGCCCCGTCGCCACGTCCTACATCCCGACCGCTGGGGCGAGTGCGACTCGGGCGGCAGACATTGCGAGCATCAACACCCTTACGCCTTGGTTCAACCAGACTGAAGGGACGCTGTTTGCCGAAGTTATTGGCCCGCCACTTGGCTCAGATCGTCGGGTTGCTTCGTTGCACTACGGATTTGTGCCGTCCCTAGACATGGTGATCGACAGCGGGGGTTTCGCTGCGATTCACAACACCACAGTTTCAGCGCTTGCTACGTTGGCGACTGTCACTGTCCAGCCTGGCTCTATCAAGCGAATTGCAACCACGCTGAAGCAGTCTAATTGGGTTGCCGCATGCGGTGGAGAGTCCAGCGCGCCTGGCACCGTTTCGGTCAACTACTTTGGTTCTGGTGCGCAAAGCCTGTGGATTGGTGGTCGTCAGAATGCATCAGGGTTACTAAACAGCCACATCCGCCGCCTCCGCTACTACCCCGTCGCACTTCCCGCAGCTACTTTGCAGGCCCTGACCCGATGAACGACTACTTCGTCCGCTGCGTCGAGTCTGACGTGCCCGCGCTCTACGCCCTGGCCGGAGCGCTGGGCGTGCTGCAGCCGGTGCCCGACACCGATACCTATGCCATCGCACCGCCGCACTCCGGCGCGTGGGATGTGGTCGGCGCGATCCATCGCCCAATCGGTGAGGTGCAGACCGTGGACGGCACCGAGTCCCCCGTCACTGCGCCCATCTGCAGCCCTGACGGCCAGCCTTACTGGCACGCCAACTTGCGCATCGACGCGAGCCTCAACGAGCTGGCCCAGGCCTCTGATAACCCGGCTGTGCTGGCCGGGCTGGGGGATCTGGCGCGCTGGTTTGTGGTGGGGGCCGATGGGCTGGCAGCGGCACCGCTGCAACCGGCAAGGGCTTGGCTGTGAGATCAAACCTCGACCGCCGCATCACCCTCCAGCAGCCGGTAATCACCCGCGACCTCACCTACGGCGCTGAAGTCGCCACCTGGGCCGACGTCGCCACGGTCTGGGCACAGCTCACCGAGCGCCAGGTGGCCGAAGGCGTCGACGCCGCCCAGCGCACGATGACCCGCAGCACCACCGTGCGCATCCGCTACCGGGCCGGCGTGCTCAACACCTGGCGCCTGGTGCTGGGCAGCGGCGCTGCGGCACGGGTGCTGCAGATCACCGGCACGCTGGAGATCGGGCGGGATTGGCTGGATCTGATGTGTGAGGAGTACGCCGGTGGCTGATGCGTTTTCGATCAAGTTCAGCACCGATAGCGCATTTGCTGGCCTCGATGCGCTGGTGGCCAAATCCAAAGCTGCAACCCGTCCTGCCGCGCAGGCTGGTGCGCAAGTGCTTTACAACGAGGTCAAGGTGCGCGTGCCTGTTTCCGACCAAGAGCACGTCAACAAAAAAGGCGAAGTCATTTCCCCTGGCGCCTTGAGGGACTCGATTTATCAGGTCTACAGCGAGCGCAACAGCCACGAGTACCTGAGCAGATCCACGTACCACATCTCCTACAACGCCAAAAAAGCCCCGCATGGCTGGCTGGTCGAGTTTGGCCACTGGCAGCGGTTTGCCACCTACCAAGGCAAAGACGGCCGCTGGTACACCAGCAAGACGCCACTGCCCACACCACGCCGCGTCGCTGCACGGCCCTACCTGCGACCTGCCTATGACGCCGTTTATGCCATTGCGCTTGAGGCTGCAAAGGCCCGCTTCATCGCTGAAATGAGGTCGAAATGAGCGTCGAAGCTGGCGTGTTTGGTGCCCTGCGCGGCCTGGTGGCCGATCGGGTCTGGCCCGACGTGGCACCCGATGGTGTGGCGCTGCCCTACATCACGTATCAGCAGGTGGGTGGACGTGCGGTGAACTTTGTTGAAGCCCTGCCTGTGGGCAAGCGCAACGCCCGCATGCAGATCAATGTCTGGGCCGCAAGCCGGATCGAATCCTCCAACCTGATGCGCGCAGCCGAAGATGCGCTGATGCTCTCGGTGCAGGCGTCTGCACTGTCTGCGTTCATGTCGATTCACGAGCCTGATTTGCGTCTGTACGGCGCTCAGCAGGATTTTTCCATCTGGTACTGACCAGTCTTCCTCAACCCCCCACCAACCCGCCTTGAGCGGGTTTTTTTACGTCTCGAAAGGACACCAGCATGTCTGTGCAAATCCCCAACGGCGCTATCTTTGCGATCGCGAGCGGCTACGGTACTGCCGTCGCTATTACCGCCCTGAGCAACGCCACTGAGGCCGTCGCCACCGCCACCAACACCTTCCAGGTCGGAGATTTCGTTGAGATCACGTCTGGCTGGTCGCGTCTGACCAACAAGGTCGTGCGCGTCAAGGCCGCCACCGGCACCAGCTTCACGCTGGAAGGCATTGACACCAGCACCACCACCATCTACCCGGCTGGCTCGGGCCTGGGTTCGGCTCGCAAGGTCTCGGGCTACACCCAGATCGCGCAGGTCCTGACCAGCTCGACCAGTGGCGGTGAACAGCAGTTTGTCACCTACCAGTTCCTGGAGTCCGATGCCCAGAAGCAGCTGCCAACGTTTAAGACGCCTCAGACGTTGACCCTGTCGATCGCGGACGACGCCACGCAGCCCGGCTTCATCTTGATGGGTGTGGCCAACGACGACCGCGCCCAGCGCGCAATCAAGGTCACGTTGCCCAGCGGAGGCATCCTGTCCTACAACGGCTACGTCTCGCTAAACCGCACGCCGTCGCTGACGGTCAACGAGCTGATGGCCTGCCAGGCCACCATCTCCGTGCTGGCCGAAGCGGTGCGTTACTGATATGGCCAAGCTCATTCTTCAGCCAAAGCCGACGTTTGACGCCAAAGTCATGATCCCTGTGCCTGGCGCAGGCTTTGAGGCTGTCAACTTCACTTTCAAGCACCGCACTCGCACTGAGTTGCAGACCTTCGTCAAGGGGCTGGGCGATCACGATAGTGACGCTGCCATGGTGATGGACATCGCCAGCGGCTGGGAGCTGGCAGACAGCTTCAATCTCACGAACGTTGAGGCCTTGGCCGAGAACTACATCGCGGCACCAGGCGCGATTCTCGAAACCTACCTCGACCAGCTCGCGCGCAACCGCGAAAAAAAATGAGGCAAGCCGTTCGCGCCATCTACCGGCCGACCCCGACGCACGAGGAATGCTTGCGCTGGGGACTGACGGTAGAAGAAGCGAGCGGCCCCCCAGTTGAAGTCTGGCCCGATCTCATGCCGTCCATCAATGTGTTCTCGGCACTGCAAACGCAGTGGCGTGCAGGCATGGGTGGCGCGACTGGGCTTGACTACGGCGTGATTCCAGCCGTGCTGCGCCTGATGGGCCTGCCGCGCACCGACTGGCCGCAAATCTTTGCCGATCTTCGCACCCTTGAAGACGAGGCACTGGTCATCTTCCGTGAGCAGCAGGAAAACAAAAAATGAATGATGGCTTGAAGGCGCAACTAGAGATTGCTGCAGACGTCAGCGGCGTCGAGACCGGCGTCAGCAAAGCTAAGCGTTCGCTCGCGGATCTTGGTGCCACTGCCGCAGCAGCTGGCAAGCAAGCCAGCAATGCGCTGGCCAGTGCTGGCGACGGTGGCGCCGATGCGGCCGGCAAGGTAGAGGCTGCCTCGCGTGACATCGTTGGCAGCATCAGGCGAGCGGCGGGGGCTGGTAAGGATGCTGGCTCAGCCCTGGATGGCATTGGCCGGGGCGGCAAAGGTGCGGCCGACAAGGTCGATGCTGCCACCCGCAACATCATCGGCAGCATCGAGCGCACGACGTCGGCTCTGGCTGCTGGATCGCGCTCCAGCAGCCAGTACTTCGAAGCGTTGGCCAAGCAGCGCGGTATCGATCCTGAGGCGCTACGGCCCTACCTGGATCAGCTCGACGCCGTGATCGCCAAACAGCGCGCTGCCGCTGCAGCGCCACCCGTCTCGACCATCGGGCCAGAGTTCATCGCCCGTCTGCGTGAGCAGGTTGCGGTGGCCGGCAAAGGCGAGATCGAGCTGCTCAAGTACAAGGCTGCACAGGCTGGCGTGGGGCAAGAAGCCGCCGCGTTGATCCTGCAGCTGCAGAATGTCCGCGCCGCAACCCAGGCGAAAGCCGAGGCCGATGCCGAAGGCGTGCGGCGCGCCCGTGAATCTGCTGCAGCGATCCGGTCTCAGGAGTCGGCGCAGAAGGCGTTCCTGGCCTCGCTGCAAGATCGCGTTGCCACCAAGGGCCTCTCCGATGAAGGCCTGCTGCGCTATCGCGCGGCGCAGCTCGGCATCACGAAAGAGGCCGATGCACTGATCACCAAGCTTGCCCAAACTGAACACGGCACGCAGGCTGTGGGCAACACAGCAAAACAGACTGCGGCCGCGCTGCGCAACGTGCCTGCGCAGTTCACCGACATCATCGTTTCGCTGCAGGGTGGCCAGGCGCCGCTTACGGTTCTTCTGCAACAGGGTGGACAGCTGAAAGATCTTTTCGGCGGTATCGGTCCCGCCGCAAGGGCATTGGGCGGCTATGTGGCTGGCCTGATCAACCCATTCACGGTTGCTGCAGCTGCAGCTTCTGTGCTGGCCATTGCTTACTACCAGGGGGCGGCTGAAGGGAAGGAATTCGCCAAAGCACTGATCCTCACCGGCGGCGCTGCTGGCAAGAGCGCTGCCCAGCTGGCCGACTCTGCCCGCGCTGTGGCTGAAACCGTTGGCACCGTCGGCAAAGCCGCAGAGGTGCTTGCGCAACTCGCCAGCACCACCAACATCGATTCAACGGGCCTGGAGCGTTACACCGAGGCCGCGATCAAGCTCGAAAAGTATGCCGGCATCGCCATCGGCGACACGGTCAAGCAATTCGCCGAACTCGGCAAGAGCCCCGCTGAGGCCTCTGCCAAGCTCAACGAGTCAACCAACTACCTGACGGCGAGCCTCTACCGCCAGATCAGGGCGCTTGAACTGCAGGGCCGCACCGCCGAGGCTGGTGCTACGGCTCAGAAAGCCTATGCCGACTCGGCCATTGAGCGCGCCGGACAACTTGCCGCACGCCTGGGCTTGCTTGAGCGCGCATGGATGGGTGTGGGGGA
This sequence comes from Leptothrix sp. (in: b-proteobacteria), assembly GCF_965250675.1. Taxonomy (NCBI): domain Bacteria; kingdom Pseudomonadati; phylum Pseudomonadota; class Betaproteobacteria; order Burkholderiales; family Sphaerotilaceae; genus Leptothrix; species Leptothrix sp. (in: b-proteobacteria). The sequence goes on along the minus strand of NZ_CBDFPH010000008.1, from coordinate 650,533 downwards.
GTTCGCAAAATCTGCATGGGACAAGATGCTCAACGTCGGCCGGCCCGACACGCTGACTGAACAACTGGCTGCTGCGCAGAGGCAGCTTGAGGCCGCAGACGCACCTACCTTGCGTGGCCGTGCTCCAAGGATTTCGCCAGAAACGAAAGAGGCCATCCGCGACCGGATCGCAGCCCTGCAAGAGTCGATAAAGCTTGAAGGACGCGCAGCCTCAACTCAAGCTGCCAATGCGGCCCGAGAGAGGGCCGGCATCAACGCCACGCAGTACATCGAAAAGCTTCGCCAGCAAAGTGATGCGCAGGGCCGTCTGAACCAGGCGCTGGCTGAATACAAGCGCAATGCCGATGCGATGGCTGCTACAGGTTCGCCGATCGACGCCGCGCAGCAAACCAAAGACCTGCAGGCGTTGCGCAACCAGTACGCCGACAAGAGCGGCTCTGCAATTTATGACGCGAACCTGAGCCTCTTGGCTGCCAAAGACAAGGCGGCAGCAGACGTACGCGTGCAAACCATCGTTGACGCCGAGCAGCGCATTCAAGCCGCCTATGGTGCCGGCCTGCTGGGTGTGGAGCAATATGAGGCGCAGCGGCTTGAGATTCAGCGCCGCAAGCTCGATGAACGTGCCCAGCTGATTGCTGATGAGATCGCACTTGAGCAGCGTCGCAAGCCGCAAGATGCTGCCGGCCGGCTCCAGAAAGAGACCAAGTTGGTTGACCTACGCAGTCAGGCAGCTGGCATCACTGCCGAGCAGGCCCGCTTGCCGTTGGTAGCTCAAGCTGCTGTGGAGCAGCGCGCCCTTGAGGATTCCCGCGCTCGCATGCAAGAGTGGGCGCAAAGCTGGCAGCAGACTCAGCAGCAGATTGAGCAGTACGCCGTCCAGGCCGCGACCGCCACTGCAGCCATGATCACCGACCCGCTCAAGCGCGCGCAAGCCGAAGCCGAGATCACTGCTAGTGGCATTGAGCGCCAGGCGCAGCGCATTGGAGTGGGCCTGCAGTCGCAGATCGATCAGCTCACTTCGGGAGGGTTTGCAGCTCAGGCCAGTGCATTGCAGGATCAGCTTGACCAGCTCAAAGCCAGTGCGGCCAAGGCTGCTGAGAACGCCCGCAACAAGCCCGGCCAGGATTTCGCCAACGCCCTGATCAGCAAGGACATCGGCTTCCAAGTGGCCGATGGGTTCGATGCTGCATCCAAGAGCCTGAGCGCGTTTTCCCGCAGCTTTGCCGACCTGTTCAAGCAGCAGGAGGACTACAACAAAGCCCGTATGCAGCAGGGCGTGACGGCAGAGCAACTCACCAAGCTCGATGCACAGCAGGCCCGGGCACAGATCAACGCCTACGGCACGATGGCGGGTGCAGCAAAAGGGTTTTTCCGAGCGGGCACCACTGGTTACAAAGCCCTCGAAGTCGCTGAAAAATCCTTTCGGGCCATTGAACTTGCCGAGTCGATCAAGAACGCAGCCGTCAAGACGGGCTTGATCGATGCCGAAACCGTTCTCAGAGTCAAAGGCTATGCCGAGCAAGCCGGTGCAGCCATTGCCTCTGCGGCGCAGCAGATCGGTGCGCTGTTCGGCATCGGCACGGCTGCAGCTGCTACCGGTGTAGCTACTCAAGCCACGGGTGATCCCTACACCGCCTTCCCACGCATGGCCGCAATGGCCGCTGCCATGGCAGCCCTCGGTTTCGCCGTAGCCGGCGGTGGCGGAAAGGGCGCATCGGCTCCCACAAACGAAGGCACCGGCACCGTGCTGGGTGACAGCAGCGCCAAGAGCGAGAGCGTCACCAAAGCCATCGAAGCCCTGGCGCAGGTCGACACCGCCACCATGCGCTACAGCGCGCAGATGCTGCAGAGCCTGCGCAACATCGAAAGCAACATCGGTGGGCTGGCCAGCCTGCTGGTGCAGTCCGGTGATCTGGGCTCTGCTGCGGCAGGCGTGCAGACCGGCACCAAGCAAAACGTCATCGGCTCCAGCATCAACGCGGTCAGCAATGCGCTGACACTGGGGCTGTTGCCGGGCGTGGGCAAAGTGCTGGGCAACCTGTTCGGCAGCAAAACGAACGTGACAGGTCAAGGCATCAGCGCCAACGCCCAATCGCTCGGCAGTATCCAGCAGCGTGGGTTTGATGCGTCGTACTACGCCGACATCGAGACAAAGAAGAAAGCGTTCGGCATCACCTACAGCACCAAGAACAGCACGCAGCTGACCGATGCCAGCGCAGAAACCGAGCGCCAGTTCGGGCTGATCCTGTCCGGCTTTGCCGACACCGTGAAGGCAGCTGGCGGCCCGCTTGGGGTCAACCTCAACGATCTGCAGCAGCGCATCAACGGCTTCACGGTCGACATTGGCCGCATTGATCTGCAGGGCCTCAACGGCGACCAGATCAGCGAGAAACTCACTGCGGTCTTCAGTGCCGCTGGCGACAAGATTGCACGTGGCGTGCTGCCGGGGCTGGATGCATTTCAGGCCGTGGGTGAAGGCTATCTGCAGACCGTGGCGCGCGTGGCCACGGGCGTCGAGACCGCAGGCGCTGCGCTCGATGGGCTGGGCGTGCGCGCCATCGGCTTTCAGGCGCTCACGCAGAAACAAGGCGACGTCGGGCAGAGCATCGTCCGGCAGAGCTTGGTCGAGGCGGAAACACAGCAGGTGTACCGGCTCACGCGCGGCATGTTCGGCCTGATCCGCACGACGGTCGAGAGCAGCGTGAGCGGCATCGGCCAGATCATCAGCACCCTGGACGGCAGCGCGCAAGAGCTCGCCGACACCTACAAGGCCCTGACCGACGTGCGCACCTCGTTGCAGCTGCTGGGCATCAACGGCCAGGCCGTGAGCTTCGCACTGCTCAAAGGCGCGGGCGGCCTGGACGGCCTGACGGCTGGCGTGGCTGCGTTCGAAGAAAACTTCTTCACCGACCAAGAGAAGGTCACCGCGCAGACCGCCCGCATGCGCAAGCAGTTCGAGTTGCTGGGCGTGGCCATGCCCACCACCAACGATCAGTTCAAGGCCCTGGTGCAGGGCACCAACACCAACACCGAAGCTGGGCAGCAGCTGCTCGGGGGCCTGCTCGGGCTGTCGGGTGGCTTCGCCGAGTTGACCGCTGCCATCGAGGCCGCCAAGGAAGCCGGCCCGGCCAGCACTGTGAGCGCCGCCATGGCCGCCACGCTGCAGCAGCGCGCCGACCTTGAGCAGCAGCTCAACGACCTGGTCGGCGGCGCCGAAGCCGTTCGCCGCCGCGAGCTTGAGGCCATCGACCCCAGCAACCGCGCCATCTACCTGCGCATCCAAGCGCTCAAAGACGAACAGGCCGCAGCCGCTGTGATTGCCCAGCAGCGCAGCGGGCTGGAGCAGCAGCTGATGCAGCTCACGGGCGATACCGCCGCGCAGCGCAGCCGTGAGCTGATGGCGCTCGCGCCCGTCAACAGGGCGCTGCAGCAGCGCATCTATGACCTGCAGGACCAGCGCACCGCAGAGCAGGCCGCGCAGAAAGCCGCGACCGATGCAGCCGACAAAGCCCGCAGCCTGAGTGAAGCGTGGCGCTCGGTGGGCGGCGCGCTGCAAGATGAGATCGCCCGCATCCAGGGCCTGGCCGGCGGTGGCATGACCACCACCGCCAACGCCCAGGCCGCGTTTGCCACGGCCACGGCGCAGGCCCGGGCCGGTGACCAGACCGCCGCCGGGCAGTTGGCCGGCTTGTCGCGCGCCATGCTCGACGCAGCCGAAGAAAGCGCCGGCAGCCTGCGTGAGCTGGCAGCCATTCGCGCCGCCACCGCGCAGAGCCTTGAGCAGACGCTGGGCCTGTCCGCCGGCTATGCGAACCGCTTGGCGCAGCAGGCCGGCGCCATCACCGACAACCCGCTGCTGATCGCATCGGCCGCGGCCGACCCCACCGCCGTGACCCTGAGCGCCCCGGCCAGCATGGCCGCACCCAGCAACGCGCAGAACGCGGTGCTGGCCGAGCTGCAGGCGTTGCGGCTGGAGACGCAGACGCTGCGCAACACGGTCGAATCTTTCCGCGCAGAGCAGGCCACCCACGGCGCTGCCATCGCCGGCAACACCAGCCGCACCACCCGCATCCTTGAGCGCGTCACGCCTGACGGCGACGCGCTCGCCACCCGCATTGCAGCCCCGGTGTAACCCATGCGCTTCCTGTCCCCCATCGCCGTCAACGACACGGTGCTCATCAGCAGCTCCGTGCCGGAAGATGAGTTCCCGACCTGGTCGAGCACCCTCACGTACCCGCTCGATGCCGTCGTCATCAACCCGGCCACGCACGAGATCTATCAGTCCCTGGTCGCCGGCAACATCAACCGCCCGCCGGCCCTGAGCCCGCTGCATTGGGTGGCTGTCTCGCCCACCAACCGCTGGGCGATGTTCGACACCAGCCGGGCCACGCCCACCATCGCGGATGGATCGATCAGCGTCACGCTCGCTGCCGGCACAGCGGGCAGCATCTCGCTGCTGGACGTCACCGCCGACAGCGTGCGTATCACGGTCAACGCCGGCACCGGCGGAGCGCTGCTGTACGACCTGACGGCGCAGCTGTCCGGCATCTCGTCGCTGTACCTCACCGATCTGCCCACCGGCGCCGGCAACGAGATCACGATCACCGCCACCAGCACCGGCCAGGTGTCCATCGGCTCAGTGCAGGCCGGCTTCATGTTCCGGATCGGTGACACGCAAGAGGGCCTGAGCATCTCGACCACCGACTACTCGATCAAAAAGGTCGACGAGTTCGGCAACGCCACGCTGAAGAAGCGCAACTTCGCCCGCACCATGCGCGCCAGCGTCAAAGTGGCTGAGGACAACGTGGACGAATCTATTCGCCTGCTGTCTGCCATTCGCGCCACGCCGGTGATCTGGATCGGCTCGCCGCGCTTCAGTTCGACGTTCATCATCGGCTACCTGACCGAGCAAGATGCGGTGCTGAGTTCATCGCCGCTCAACGAGATCAGCCTGCGCATCGAAGGCCTTTCCGAGAGCGATACGTTCACGTTTGAGGACTTGGCCAACGGCGGCCTGGGCGTGCCCGGCGCGGCCAGCACCATCGGCTTTGCCGGCGGCGTGACCAGCTACACCGGCGGCGTGATCGGGGCCGGCGGCGGTGCAGCCAGCGCAGGCAACAGCCTGGAGTTATATTTCAACGGCGACCTGCTTGATTCCTCGGGCAACGGCAACCACGCCGAAGCCTACAGCGGCACACCGGTGCGCTTCGTGGCGCCGCGGTGCGGCAGTGCGGCGCTGGTGGGCGTGGCCAGCACGATCAACACCTTCAGCGTCACAAGTGCTTTCCTGCTCACAGCCTGGATGCTGGTGCCACCGCCCGGCAATGGCGGCGTCACGCTGCTGCTGGGTGATCTGGCCATCAACACAGCACTGCAAGCATCCATCACGACAACGCAGCAGGGCGGCGAGGGCGGCCCGTATCCAGTCGTCGTGGAGCTGACCCTGAATGCATTCGTGGGCGCTGCGGCCGCTGCAGGCGGCGTGCTGCCCGCGCAGACCGTGCTGTCCGCGCAGCCCGGCGACTGGGTGCACATCGAGCTGTCCCGCATCGGCCCAACCACGCGCGCCTTCGCCAACGGCCAGCTGATCGGCAGCGCCAACTTCACCAACTTCGGCGGCGCCTTGCGGGTGTACGCCGGCACCGTCGGTACTGTGGGCGAAGTCGGGGCCGTCGACAACGTGATCTTCAGCCTGGGCAGCACCAGCGCTGCGCACACCGCCAACTTTACGGTCGACGCGGCTTGCACCGTGGCCTCGGGCGGTGCGCCATCGCCGTTGAACGTGCTGCCCACCGTGCAACTCAGCGCGGGCGAATACGAGGCCGGCACCGCCACCACGGGCTTCGTGGTGCTGTCGCTCAGCGCAGCATCTACGCAGCCCGTAGTCGTCACGCTGGGGCTGGAAAGCCAGGAAGTCGCCGTCGTCACGCCTATCACTGCCACGATCCCAGCTGGTGCCACCAGCTACCCGGTGACGATCGAGCATGCCGACGCGCACCCCGGCACCGTGGTGACGATTCTGGGCGCGACGCAGGCGTACATCGGTGGGCAAAGCAACGCCATCGTCTACCTGGCCGGGACCAGGCCATCGCCGGGACCTGGGCCGCTGCCTATCGTTTCGGTTTTCCCCAGAAGCGGTGACTACACCCCGGGCGGCGCGTCCGTACTCACAACGATCAACGTCAACACCAATCAGCACAGCGGCTTTTATGTCTCGATCCGCGTGGATGCCTTCACTAGCGTCGGAGTTGTTCAATCCACTGGCACCAGCCAGTACGACTGGCTGGAGGGCGAAGTGTTCATCCCCGCAGGTAGCAGCTCAGTCACGCTACGGCCGCAAGACGCGTCGCAATGGTCGAACCCACTGAACCTAGACAACCTAACCTCTTACAGCTCATACATCGTGGGTTCGGTGCAGCAAAGCCCGGACTCTTCATACGACCGAGCTTCCGACACCTATTTCCGATTTGACATCGTCTGAGCCATGCCCGAAAAATCCCCCGACGCCTGGCTCAACACGCCCAACCTGCGCATGATCCGGGCCGGCAACTACGCCGGCCCGGACCGCCGCGAGCGGGCGCACATCACGGAGACTCAGTTTTCCGACCTGGTCGAGCGCATCGTCACCCACGACGAGATGCGCGCCATGCGCAGCGACCTGGCCGCCAACTCCGAAAAGACCGCCGAAATCTATGACTTGCTGACCGCTGCGAAGGGGGCGTTTCGCTTCTTGAGTGGCCTGGGCGCCGTCATCGCCTGGGCCGGCAAGATCGCCGCCGGCGCAGCGGCGCTCTACGGCCTTTGGTACGGCCTCACGCACCCGGGCGGCAAATGAGCGACGCCGAACACACCCTGCTGATGCTTTTCATCGGCGCCAGCGCCGGCATGTGTGCAGGCGTCTGCACTGCCGCCCTGCTGGCCAGCGCCAAAGTCACCGGCCAGGCCACCCGAGCCGACTTGCTCGCCGCGTACCTGATGGGCTACAGCGATGCCGAGCGCGGGGCGCCGGCGGATACCACTCGACCGGCTTCTCTGGGGGACTGATGTCTGCATTGCACGTTACCCCGGCGCTGCTGGCGCTCAGTCTGGGGATTCCGCTGCATCGTGCCGAACTGTGGGCGCCCGTGATGCAGCCGGCGCTTGAGCTGGCGGAGATCAGCACCCGCGAGCGCCTGGCGCACTGGCTTGGCCAAGTCGGGCATGAGTCCGGCCGGCTGCGCTATGTGCGCGAGATCTGGGGCCCGATCCCGGCGCAGGTCCGCTACGAGCCGTCGACAAAACTGAGCGCCGCGCTGGGCAACACGCGGCCCGGTGACGGCAAGCGCTACATGGGGCGCGGGTTGATCCAAGTGACCGGTCGCGCCAACTACGCCCGCTGTGCCCAGCGGCTTCGCGAAGTCGCCGGCGAGCGATCGCCCGACGTGCTTGCCGCGCCGGCCATGCTCGAAACGCCCGAATGGGCGGCCCTGAGCGCGGCCCTGTACTGGCGCGATCGCGGCCTCAACCGGTGGGCGGATGCCGGCGACATCCTGACGCTAACCCGGCGCATCAACGGCGGGACAAATGGACTTGCCGACCGGCAGGCGATCTACACGCAGGCCCTCGGCATCTGCATTGAAATGGGAATCGGATCATGATCATCGACTTGGCCAGCGCCGTCATCACAGGCGTCATGTCCGGCGGCGCCACCGGCTTGATCGGTGTTGCGCTGCAGCAGTGGGGCGAAGGCCGCAAGCGTGCGCACGACCTGGAAATCCTGCGCATCAACAGCGCAAACGCGCTGGCTCAGCGACAGCTGGACATCGACAGCCAGATCAAGCTGGCCGGCATGGCTCAAAGCAGCGCAGAGCGCCTGGCTGAAATCCAAGCTGAGCAGCGCGCTGGCGAAGCCGCCAGCGCCGACTATCAGGCCAGCATGTCCGCAGACCGCGCGACCTACAGCCTACCGGCTGCCCAGCAGCAGAGCAGAGCCGTGCGCTGGATGATGGGCCTGGTCGACTTCCTGCGAGGCATCATCCGCCCGGGCGTGACGCTCTACAGCATGGCCCTGCAGACGATGCTGCTGGCCTGGGTGCATGAGATGTGGATCAGCCGGGCACTGGCAGTGACACCGGACCTGCAGACCCGGCTTGTGATGGAGATCGTGGGGACGACGACGTATCTCGTGACAACGACCACGGTCTGGTGGTTTGGTGTGCGGCCGGCGGTACGGAAGTGATCAGCCGGCTCCGATCTCTTCCCCTGCAACCCACCTGCCCTGCCGGTCAATGCGCAGCATCCGCTCTGCCCCACCCTTGGCCAGCAGCAGCACGTCGATTTCTCCAGCCTGCGCTTCAAGTGGCCGGATGCTGTGGTGGTACACGATGATCCTAGAAAACGTGTCGCTCACGAGTTGCCGAGCCTGCATGCGGGCGGCATAGTCCAGCGCATGCACGCCATCGGCCACGGCGCGCCAGCGCGCATCGGCGCCGGTGACGTCGGCGCGGGCGGCTGCAGCCAGAGCCTGGTCGGCGGCGAGCTGTTCGCGGTGGGCGGCTTCGCGCTCGGCTTCCAGCTCACGAGCACGGCGCGCGAACGTGGCGGGTATAGCGTCGGCGCTGTCCAGCAGTGCATCGGTCAACCGATGCAGCTTGGCATCCAGCGCGGCCACCTTGGCTTCGGCTGCAGCCAGGGCCGCGCGGGGCAGCGCGCTGGCATCGCCTCGGTAAAGGGCGCGCATGTTGACCAGGTCGCTGCAGTAGTCGATCAGTGCGCGCTCGATGGGTGCGGCTGAGCATGATCCGGCCACGCTGCAGCGGTCGCCAGCGTTGACGCGCACGCACTGCAGCCGCCGGTGTCCATCGGACAGCGTGCCATCGGCGCGGCGCTTGTTGGCCATGGTCTGCGCCTTCATGGGCCCGCCGCAGTAGCCGCACAGCGTGATGCCAAAACCGGTCAAGATCGACGGGATGTCGCCCTTGACCAGCTTGCGGCCGCGCAGCCCCAGCGCAGTTTGCAGCGCCTGCCAGGTGTCGGCATCGATCACGGGCGGGTAGTAATCGGCCAGCGTGTGCACTTCGCCGTCCAGCTCGACACGCTTGATGCCGATCAGCGCCGGGTGAGACAGCAGGCGCGACAGGTGGCTGGACGTCGGCACTGCCGCGCTGGTGCGCAGGCCCTGCGCGTGCAACTGCTGCGCAATGTGCCCGCTGCCCAGCCCGGCCAGCGTCATGTCGACAGCCAGACGTACCGCCTGGGCGCGCTCCGGGATCAACTCCCAGCGGCCATCAACCCGGCGCAGCCAGCCTGGCACGGCGCCATAGCTCACGGCACCACGGTACGTGCCCGCCACCCAGCCCACGCACTGGCGGCGGATGGCGTCGCGCACGCGCTTGCTCTTGGTGTCGGACTCTTCGTGCGCGCGGATCATCACCAGCAGGCTGTAGACCAGATCCATTGGATTCGCCTTGAGTCGCTCCCGGCTATAGGTCTTGCCGTCGCTGGCCGTCACCACCGTGATGCCGGCGTTGATGATCTGCGCGAGCTGCGCCTGCGCCTGGATCGGCTCGGCACGGCTCAGACGATCCAGCCCTTCGACGATCAGGATAGATTCCGGCGCGACCTGGCCAGCCTCAACAGCTGCCAGGAACACACCCAACGCGCCGTGGCGAATGTGCTGCTGATGGTAGGCGCTCAGGCCTTCGTCGCGCATGCTGAGCTGGTCGTCCAGCTGCAGGCCATGCTCTGCAGCCCAGCGCTCGGCATAGGCCTGCTGCCGGTCTGTGCTAGCCCCGCCCGCCTGTCGTTCGGTTGAAAACCGGATGTAGCTGTAGACCCGTGCGCCCATTGTCTCCCCTTCGGCGGGAGTTTACTTTGTGGGCTTGGGGCTTACCTCAATCAGGTTCGAAGGGACTTTCTCAGCCGGACCGACGACGGTCCAGCACCCCTAGCGGACGCTCCGGCGAAGCGGAGCGAGGGCGGATTGTGCCTGTTGGTGTCCGAGATGCCGGCAGTCGACCCGGAGCGGTCCAAACAGAGCGCGAATTCAGCGCCCGGAAGCTGTCGCTCAACGTTCGAGCTAAGCGGGAGCCGACGGTGTGCCGCCTGGCACGCCGTTGGCTCTCCGCTTGAGCGAGGGGTTAGACCGCATTGCGGTACGCTGCAACCACATCTTTGGGCAGATATACGTACTTGAGGACCTCATCGAGGATTTCTGGGTGAAGCGAAAGTGGAGAGTTTCCAGAGGCCGACATGTGTCTGTGCCTGACGGTCTTGCGACGGCCACTCCCAAAGTAGACGTTGTGCCAGATCAGGGCTGCGCGACTTGGATGCTCGCGTCTCGCCAGTATGTGCTCGAGGTGCCCACCAACTATTGAGAAATTTTGAGGTGGTTGACTCTCAGCTTGCTCATTTGCCTTCAACTCATGATCAAGCAGATGCACTTCATTGCCATCTTGGAGCTTTATGCTGTAGTCAAGTCCCCGCGCGTAACGGCGAACTTCCCAGACTGCTTTGTCAAGGCGGAAGAGTTCGTCTCCAAGTGTGTAGTACGGTGTTTCGTAGTAGCGGAATCGCCCGTAAGTATCTAGATAGTCAAGAAAGTTGCGAGTCTCGGGTGACAGGCGAATGTCAAACTTCCCTGAATTTTCGATCGATTGAAGTAGCTGAGCTAAGTCGTGACTCTTCGGCGCCTTGACCCGATTGAGAACGAGGATGCACTTCAGGTACTTCTCGATGGCTTGGAGGCTCTGCCAAAGAAACTGCGGCATGAGCAGCGCGCGAAAGGACAGGCGCGCCGCAATGTAGTCGCAGTCTCCGATCTCGCGGAAAGATCGCGTTGCGAAGTTGTTGAGAAGGCGATCAGTGGTGTTCATGCGGTCTAACGTTTGAATTCAGCGGCCGCCGAGGGCGGTCCGCTGGAATGATGGGTTGGGCTTCGGCGATTTTCTGAACATTGGCCCTTACCACCCAACCACTTTGTTCAATAGATCAGCAAAACCATTTATGGCTGTACCAACAAAACAAAGAATCGGACCCAGGATCCCAACTGCAAAGCGTGACCTAGCGTCTTCAATCACATAGTCTGGCACAGGTTCATTACTCTCTTTGTAATGATTAGGGTCTAGATGATCAAGCCCGGTCTCCCCCATGATTATTGATGGCTTTATATCGACCCCGATTAGACTAGGGCGCGCAAGCGAGATGACGCCTGCGCATATTACTAAAGAACCAAATCTACTAAGCCATTGAAAATTTCAGCTTGCAAAACTAAGGGCGATGCCAAGCAGAAGAAGGCCAATGGACGCCCCCAGAAGAAAGCGATTGCTCGTTAGAAGACGGGTCATTTTCGAAGCCCAACGTGTTATATACGAAACCACACTGTCGCCTAACACGGCAACTGTCGCCCTAATCGGGTGCGCCTGACGTGGCATATGTGCTTGTCGCATCAGGTTCTCCCCCTGCTAGCTGTATTTTCATACAGTACTAAACTTGCCGTCAAACGCGGCGCTTATTTACGATTTTGTCGGCAGCGCGCCGTCTTGCCAAGGGAAGCAACCATGGTGTTTTCGCGACAAGCTCAGGCGCCCGGACGCACGGCCCTGCGTGACCGTCAGCTCCTGGCCGATTCTGTTGAAAAACCCGGTTGGAAGCGCAAGGCAGATGCACCGAGGCAGAGGCTGTACGTGCCCGCCGAAGCTCATCGCCGATCTCGTGGAGGTCGGCGGCTGCCCGCCGCGTCCTCACGCGGGCACCGGGTTCCCGGAAGCACATCCACTGGCCAGCCGCTTGGCCATTCTTCTCAGGTTCTGCGCGGTTGCGGCCAACAAGAATTCGTCCCGCGCGCCGCTCAGGCCCCTCAGCCGCAAGCGGTCAAGCCGCATGATGCGTTTGAGATGCGCGAACAGCATTTCCACCTTCTTGCGATCATGACGGGATTGGGCGAACTCGGGTGTACCCGATAGGCCGCGTGCAACGGCGCGTGAGTTCTCGTGAACACTTCGCGCAATCTTGCGCATGGGTGTCTTGGGGCAACAGTTCTGCTTCGAAGGGCATTCAGTGCAGTCCGCCTGGCTGGCTCGGTAGATAACGGTGTCGGCCTTGGTTGTGCGATCGCGTTCTATCTTGAACTGGCGTCGATCGCTGCGCAGCGTGTGTCCCTGCAGGCAGCGGTACTCGTTGGCTTGTGCATCCCAAGTGAAGTCACCGATCTCCAAGGTCCCGTCCTTGCGCCGAGCCTTGTCCCACACCGGAACGTGCGGTTCGATCTTCTTGTCCTGGACCAGCCACGCCAGCAACGGGCCCGTGCCGTAGGCCGTATCGCCCACCAACCGCCTGGGCTTCAAGCCGAAGCGATTCTCGACACGCTCCACCATCGTCTTCGTCGATTCAACCTCCGCCGTTCTATGCGCTGGCGTTGCCTCGACGTCGACGATGACACCCGCCTCCAAATCGATGAGGTAGTTCGTCGAATAGGCGTAGGTGGCAGGGCCACCAGGTGCTGCCGTCCAGCGGGCAGCCGGGTCGGTCAGAGACACGTTCTTCGGTTGTGATGACCCGTCGTCTTCGACAGGGTTAGCCTCTGCCAGAGCTTCGAAGTACTCGCGCACTGCACGGCTGGCATGCTCTCCGCCACGCCAATCGGCAGCCTCGCTTCCAGTGAGTCCGCGCGTGCGATTCGCATCGGCCTTGATGATGCTGGCGTCAATGGCAAAGCCCTCGCCACGTACCAGCCCTTCGTGCATGCACCTGCGCAGCACGCCTTCAAAGACAAGTCGGAACACATCGCTGTCACGGAAGCGACCGTGGCGATTCTTGGAGAACGTGGAGTGATCGGGTACCGCATCTTCAAGATCGAGCCGGCAGAACCAGCGGTAAGCGAGGTTGAGCTGAACCTCCTCACACAAGCGCCGCTCCGACCGGATGCCGAAGCAATATCCGAGCAGCAGCATGCGTAGCATCAACTCAGGATCGATGGATGGGCGCCCCGTGTGGCTGTAGAACGATGCGAGTTGCTCGCGCAACTCTCCGAGATTCAGGTACCGATCGAGTCCCCTGACGAGGTGGCCGCGGGGCACTTGGTCATCCAGGTTGAAGCTGTAGAACAACCGGTCCTGTGTACTGCCCTGGCGACCCATCATGCTGATGTCCTTCTTCCAAATCGGTTGCCTGAACGATACGTTTTGCCATCGGGTTTTTCAACAGAATCGGCCGACTCCAGCCAGTCAAAAGCGGTAACCCCTGCCCTGTCCCCTCACTCCTCGAACCGCAGCCCCACATAGTTCTCCGCCAGCGACGTCATCGCCGCAGGTGAATGCACCAGGTAATCCAGCTCGGCCTCCTGGATGCGGTGGCCGAAGTTGCCGGTGTCGCCGGCGCCGGCCGGAAACTTGTGCAGCAGGCTGGTCAGGTACCAGCTGAAGCGCTCGGCCTTCCAGACGCGGCGCAGGGTCTTGCGGGAGTAGTCGTCGATGCCGGCGCGGCTTTTCTCGCCATAGAACTCCATGAAGGCGCGGCTGAGGTAGCGCACGTCGGCGGCCGCCAGGTTCAGGCCCTTGGCGCCGGTGGGCGGCACGATGTGGGCGGCGTCGCCGGCCAGGAACAGGGCGCCGAAGCGCATCGGCTCGGCCACGAAGCTGCGCAGCGGGGCGATGCTTTTCTCGATGCTCGGGCCGGTGACCATGTGGGCGGCCGCTTCGGGGTCGAGGCGGCTGCGCAGTTCGTCCCAGAAGCGCGCGTCGCTCCAGTCCGAGACCTTGTCGGTCAGGTCGCACTGCACGTAGTGGCGCACGCGGGTCTTGCTGCGCATGCTGCAGAGCGCAAAGCCGCGCTCGTGGTTGGAGTAGATCAGCTCATCGGACACCGGCGGCACGTCGGCCAGGATGCCGAGCCAGCCGAAGGGGTAGACGCGCTCGAAATGCTGGATACGGTCCTGGGGCACGCTGGCGCGGCAGACGCCGTGGAAGCCGTCGCAGCCGGCGATGAAGTCGCAGGCCAGCTCGTGGCGCACACCGTCCTTGGTGTAGCTCACGCGCGGGCTGGCGCTGTCGAAGTCGTGCAGCGCCACGTCGGCCGCCTCGTAGACGGTGGGCAGGCCGGCGTCGGCACGCGCGTCCATCAGGTCGCGGGTAACTTCGGTCTGGCCGTAGACCATCACGGTGCGCCCGCCGGTCAGGGCCTTGAGATCGATGCGGTGGCGCTGGCCGGCGAATGCCAGCTCGATGCCGTCGTGCACCAGGCCTTCGCGGTGCATGCGCGCGCCGACGCCGGCTTCATCGAGCAGGTCGGTGGTGACCTGCTCCAGCACGCCGGCGCGGATGCGGCCGAGCACGTAGTCGGGGCTGCGCGCTTCCAGCACGACGTTGGCGATGCCGGCCTTGTGCAGCAGCTGGCCGAGCAGAAGGCCCGAGGGGCCGGCGCCGATGATGGCGACCTGGGTGCGTTGGGGGGTCATGGAGGTCTCCGGTGAAAAACGAGTCGGGAGGTCAAAGCGCGGGCTGCAGCTGCGCTTGCAGGTGTGTCTGCGCCTCCAGCAACAGCGGCAGGCCGTGCTGCAGCAGATCGGCGCTGGACAGACGGACGGCGGAAACGCTGACGTTCATGGCCGCGACCACGTCGCCGCGCGGGTTGCGCAGCGGCACGGACAGCGTGCGCAGGCCGGGCTCCAGCTCCTGGTCGACCAGCGCGTAGCCCTGGACACGCACGCGCTCGATCTCCAGCCGCAGGCGGGTGGCATCGGTCAAGGTCTGGGGCGTGAGCGGCAGCATCACCTGGCGAGCCAGCCAGGGCGCCAGCGCCGCATTGGGCAGCGCGGCCAGCAGCACGCGGCCGTTGGCGGTGCACCAGGCCGGCACGCGGGTGCCGGGCTGCAGGGTGGCGGAGACGACCGGGCCGGCGGTGGCCGCAGCGACGGCAATCACGTCGTCATGGTCGAGCACGCCCGCCGAGCTGGACGCCTGCAGCGCCTGCGCGATCTTCTGCAACTGCGGCTGCAGCAGGCGCGGCAGCCGCGCCGAATGCATGTAGGACTGGCCGAGCCGCAGCACCTTGGCGGTGAGGGCAAACAGCCGCCCGTCCTGCCGCGCGTAGCCGAGGTGCACCAGCGTGAGCAAGTGGCGGCGCGCGGCGGCACGGGTCAGGCCGGCGCGTTGCGCGACTTCGGTGATGGACAGGCGCGGCCGGTCAACGTCGAAGGCCTCGATCACCTGCAGGCCGCTGACCAGACCGGCGATGCGGTCGCGCGGCGAGATGGCGGCGGCGGGGTCGTCAGGGTCGGGCAGCGGTTGCAACTGGGAATTGGGCAGCGCAGGCATGACCGCCATTGGGCTCGCCGCCGCTGCAAAGCCCTAGCGTTTGGGCGCTATGCGCACAGAAAACCGACTCGGTGTTTTCCCGGATTCATCCTGGGGCGCGGACTTACGTCGAGCCGGTGATCACCGCACCACCCAGGCACACATCGCCCTGGTACAGCACCACCGACTGGCCGGGCGTGACGGCCCATTGCGCTTCGGGGAACTGCAGGCGGAGCTGTTCGGTGCCATCCACACCCGCATCCGCACCCGGCCCGCGCTCGACGCACACGCAGGCTGAATCAGCCTGGCGGTAGCGCGTCTTGGCCGCCAGCCCGGCGCCGCCCACCGCAGGCGGCGTGCCGACCCAGCTGGTGTCGGCGGCCGTCACGGTGCTCGACAGCAGCCACGGGTGATCGTGGCCCTGCACGGCGTAGAGCGTGTTGGCGGCCATGTCCTTGCGGGCGACGAACCACGGCTCGTGATCGCCGCCGCCGCGCACGGCGCGCTTGTCCTTGATGCCGCCGATGCCGATGCCCTTGCGCTGGCCGAGCGTGTAGAAGCTCAGGCCCACGTGCTGGCCGATGGTGCGGCCGCGGTCGTCCTTGATCGGCCCCGGCTCCTTGCTCAGGTAGCGGTTCAGGAAATCGCGGAACGGCCGCTCGCCGATGAAGCAGATGCCGGTCGAGTCCTTCTTTTTGGCGTTGGGCAGGCCGATGTCGGCGGCGATGCGGCGCACCTCGGTCTTGGGCAACTCACCGACCGGGAACAGCGTCTTGCTCAACTGTGCCTGATTGAGACGGTGCAAAAAGTAGCTCTGGTCCTTGAGCGGGTCCAGGCCCTTGAGCAGCTGATGCTCGCCACTGGCCGCATCAAAGCGCGTGCGGGCGTAGTGGCCGGTGGCGATCTTCTCGGCGCCCAGGCGCATGGCGTGGTCGAGGAAGGCCTTGAACTTGATCTCGGCGTTGCACAGCACGTCAGGGTTGGGCGTGCGGCCGGCCGAGTACTCGCGCAGGAATTCGGCAAAGACGCGGTCGCGGTATTCGGCGGCGAAGTTGACGTGCTCGATCTCGATGCCCAGCACGTCGGCCACGGCGGCGGCATCGAGGAAATCCTGGCGCGAGGAGCAGAACTCGCTGTCGTCGTCATCTTCCCAGTTCTTCATGAAGATGGCGACCACCTCATGGCCCTGCTGCTTGAGCAGGTGGGCGGTGACGGCGGAGTCCACGCCGCCGCTGAGGCCGACGACGATGCGGTGCTTGGTGCTGGATGCGGTATTCACGACCCGGATTATCCGGGGGTGCGCCGCATCGGTTGCGGCGCGCGGCTTTGAGTTCAGGCCTTGAGTTCGGGCTGATAGAGGCTGGCGTGCGCCGTCAGCAGCTCCAGCGGATAGCACCGGCCGGCCAGGTGGTCTTCGACGCACTGCAGCACCAGCGGGCTGCGCAGGCGCGCGGCGTTGGCGCGGATCTCGTCGGCCGTGAGCCAGAGCGTGCGCACGATGCCGCTGTCGTAGCGGTGGCCGGGCAGTTCGTCGCCGACGCAGCCGACGAAGGCCACGCGCATATAGGTCACGTCCTGCTCGCGCGACGGCCGCTGGAAGCGCGACATATAGATGCCCAGCACGTGCTGCGGCGTGAAGACCCGCGCGGTTTCCTCCAGCGCCTCGCGCACCACGGCCTGCTGCAGCGACTCGGCCGGGTCCAGATGGCCGGCCGGGTTGTTGAGCCGCAGGCCCTCGGAGGTCTCTTCCTCGACCAGCAGAAAGCGGCCCGCCTCTTCGATGAGGGCGGCCACCGTGACATTGGGTTTCCAGCGCGTATGGGGCATCCGTCCATGCTAACCCTAGGCCCTGCGGTTGCAGGCGCGCAAACAACACCGGGAAAACGGCTGGCCGTCATTTCGTGATCCCTGTGTATCCTGCAGCGGGTTTATCGAGGAGAAATGCACATGTTGGTTGGCGTACCGCGCGAGACCGTGGCCGGGGAGACCCGGGTGGCCGTCACCCCTGAAACGGCCAGGAAGCTCAAGGCCCAGGGCCACACCGTCCGGATCGAGTCGGGCGCGGGCGATGCCGCCAGCGCACCCGACACGGCCTACCTGGCCGTCGGGGCCGAGATCACCGACGCGGCAGGCGCCGCCGCCTGCGATCTGGTGCTCAAGGTGCGCGCGCCGCAGGCCGACGAGCTGGCGCACTACCGCGCCGGCACCACGCTGGTGGGCATGCTCGACCCGTTCGACCGTGACGGCCTCGCCCGCCTGGCCGCCGCCGGCCTGACCAGCTTCGCGCTCGAAGCCGCGCCGCGCACCAGCCGCGCGCAGAGCATGGACGTGCTGAGTTCGCAAGCCAACATCGCCGGCTACAAGGCGGTCATCATGGCCGCCGACCAGTACCAGAAGTTCTTCCCGATGCTGATGACCGCCGCCGGCACCGTGAAGGCCGCCCGCGTCGTGATCCTGGGCGTCGGCGTGGCCGGCCTGCAGGCGATTGCCACCGCCAAGCGGCTGGGCGCGGTGATCGAGGCCAGCGATGTGCGCCCCGCCGTCAAGGAACAGGTAGAGTCACTCGGCGCCAAGTTCATCGACGTGCCCTACGAGACCGACGAGGAGCGCGAGGCCGCCGTCGGCGTCGGCGGCTACGCCCGGCCGATGCCGGCGAGCTGGATGGCGCGCCAGAAGGTCGAGGTGGCCAAGCGCGTGGCGCAGGCCGATGTGGTGATTTCCACCGCCTTGATTCCCGGCCGCCCCGCGCCCACCCTCATCACCGAAGAGATGGTGCAGGCGATGAAACCCGGCTCGGTGATCATCGACATCGCGGCGGGCAAAGGCCCGAACCTCCAAGGCGAGATGGGTGGCGGCAACTGCCCGCTCACGGTGGCCGGCCAGCGCGTCAAGCGCCACGGCGTCACGCTGGTGGGCGAAACCAACCTGCCCGCGCTGGTGGCGGCCGACGCCTCGGCGCTCTACGCGCGCAACGTGCTGGACTTTCTCAAGCTCGTCATCACCAAGGACTGCGCGTTGCACGTGCCGATGGACGACGACATCGTCGCCGCCTGCCTGATGAGCCGCGACGGCCAAGTCACCCGAACCTGAAGGAGCACCACGCCATGGATGCGGTTTCCCCCACGATCATCAACCTGATCATCTTCGTGCTGGCGATCTACGTCGGCTACCACGTCGTCTGGACCGTGACGCCCGCGCTGCACACGCCGCTGATGGCGGTGACCAACGCGATCTCGGCCATCGTCATCGTGGGCGCCATGCTGGCTGCGGCGCTGACCGAGACCACGCTCGGCAAGACCATGGGCGTGCTGGCGGTGGCGCTGGCGGCCGTGAACGTCTTCGGTGGCTTTCTGGTCACGCGCCGGATGCTGGAGATGTTCAAGAAGAAGGACAAGAAATCTGAGGTGAAGGCATGAGCATGAATCTCGTCACGCTGCTGTACCTGGTGGCCAGCGTCTTCTTCATCCAGGCGCTCAAGGGCCTGAGCCACCCGACCACCTCGATCCGCGGCAACCTGTTCGGCATGACCGGCATGGCGATTGCCGTGGTCACCACCGGCGCGCTGATCGTCAAGCTGGCGGGTTCACCGCTGGGCCTGGGCTACGTGCTGGCCGGGCTGGTGATCGGCGGCGGCCTGGGCGCCACCATGGCCAACAAGGTCGAGATGACCAAGATGCCCGAACTGGTCGCCTTCATGCACAGCATGATCGGCCTGGCGGCGGTGTTCATCGCCATCGCGGCGGTGGCCGAGCCGTATGCCTTCAGCATCACCACCAAGGGCGAGCCGATTCCGGCGGGCAACCGGCTGGAGCTGTTCCTGGGCGCGGCCATTGGCGCCATCACCTTCAGCGGCTCGGTCATCGCCTTCGGCAAGCTGAGCGGCAAGTACAAGTTCCGCCTGTTCCAGGGCGCGCCGGTGCAGTTCGGCGGCCAGCACCAGCTCAATCTGGTGCTGGGCCTGGCGATGCTGGGCCTGGGCCTGATGTTCACCTTCACCGAAAGCTGGACCGCGTTCTTCGCCATGCTGGCGATTGCCTTCGTGATGGGCGTGCTGATCATCATCCCGATCGGCGGCGCCGACATGCCGGTGGTGGTGTCGATGCTCAACAGCTACTCGGGCTGGGCGGCCGCGGGCATCGGCTTCAGCCTGAACAACGCGATGCTGATCATTGCCGGCTCGCTGGTGGGCTCATCCGGCGCGATCCTCAGCTACATCATGTGCAAGGCGATGAACCGGTCGTTCTTCAACGTGATCCTGGGCGGCTTTGGCGGTGACGCAGTCACGGCCACGGCGGGCAAGGCCGAGGCCCGGCCGGTCAAGAGCGGCAGCGCCGACGACGCGGCCTTCATCCTGGGCAACGCCGAGACAGTGGTGATCGTGCCCGGCTACGGCCTGGCCGTGGCACGTGCGCAGCACGCGGTCAAAGAGCTGGCAGAGAAGCTCACGCACAAGGGCATCACCGTCAAGTACGCGATCCACCCGGTGGCCGGGCGCATGCCGGGCCACATGAACGTGCTGCTGGCCGAGGCCGAGGTGCCCTACGACCAGGTCTTCGAGATGGAGGACATCAACGGCGAGTTCGGCCAGGTGGACGTGGCCATCATCCTGGGCGCCAACGACGTGGTGAACCCCGCCGCGCTGACCAAGGGCAGCCCGATCTACGGCATGCCGATCCTGGAGGCCTACAAGGCCAAGACCATCATCGTCAACAAGCGGTCGATGGCGGCGGGCTACGCCGGCCTGGACAACGAGCTGTTCTACATGGACAAGACCATGATGGTCTTCGGCGACGCCAAGAAGGTGGTCGAGGACATGGTCAAGGCGATCGAGTGAGATCGAGTTCGGCGCGGGTCGGCAGGCCATCGCAATCGCCGGGGAACTGGGTGTTGCGTGCGCCCATCCACGCGCCGCGTGCGGCGGCCTGCCGGTGGCTCAGGCCCTCCAGCAGCGCGCTGACCACGCCGACCGCAAAAGCATCGCCCGCGCCCACCGTGTCCACGACGCGAGCAACGGCGACGCCCGGCACGAAGCCCCGGCCGTTCGGGTCGGCATGGAACGCCCCTTCCGGCCCCAGCTTGACGAAGACGGCCTTGGCGCCGCTGGCCAGGTAGAAGTCGGCGATCCCCTGCGGATCGGCGTGGCCGCTCAGCAGCCGGCCTTCGGACTGGCCGGGCAGGATCCAGTCGCACAGGCTGGCCAGGCGGTTGAGCGTCTCGCGCATGACCGCGTCCGAGGACCACAGCCGGGGCCTCAGGTTGGGGTCGAACGAGATCGTCATGCCGGCCCGGCGCGCCGCATGCGCCATCTCGAACACCAGCTCGCAGGTGGCGTCCGACAGGGCCGGGCTGATGCCGGTCAGGTGCAGGTGGCGGGTGGTAGCGAAGGCTGCCACGGGCAGGTCGGCGGGGCCGAGGTGGCTGGCGGCGGAGCCGCGCCGGAAGTACTCGATCGCCGGATCGCTGCCGTCGACGGCCAGCGACTTGAGCATCATCCCGGTCGGGTGGCGGCCATCGACTTGGATGAACTCGGTCCGGATTTTTTCACGGGCCATGAAGCCCAGCAGGTGGCGGCCGAAGCTGTCGTCGCCCAGCCGGCTCAGGTAGCCGACCTCGAAGCCCAGCCGCGCCAGACCCACGGCCACGTTGAGCTCGGCGCCGGCCGTCGCCCGGGCGAAGTGCGGCACCGCGTCGAGCGGGCCGCTTTCCTGGGCGATGAGCAAGGTCATCGCCTCGCCCACGGTCAGCACGTCCATCGCCTCAGGCTTCTTCATCGATGGGGCCGTCGAAACCGAAGTCGAGCAACACCTTGCAGCTGTAGCGCGGCTGGCGCTCGGCGATCTCGAAGGCGTCCTTCACGTTTCGGAAGTCGACCTTGTGCGTGATGATGTGTTCGGGCTGCACCAGGCCGCGGCGGATCCAGTCGATCACGGTCGGGAACATCGCGGAGTTCAAGCGCGAGGCGTACAGCGTGAGCTCCTTCTTCGTCAGCTCCTGCTGCGGGATGGCCGATGGCGTCGGCGAGAAGCCGAGGATGCCGATGCGACCGGCGGGGGCCGCAATCCGCACCGCCTCTTCCAGGATCGACGGATGGCACACCGCGTCGTAGATCAGGGTCGGGCCACCGTGCACGCCGCGGTCCTTCAGGGCCTGCTCCAGCGGCTCGTTGGCGGTGTTGATCACCTCGTCTTCGGCGGCACCGCAGGCCCGGGCCAGCGCGAGGCGCTCATCGAGCCGGTCGGTGATGAAGACCCGGATGCCGTACACCTTCTTGAGCACCTGCAGCAGGTTCAGGCCCACGGGGCCGGCGCCGTAGATCAGCGCCACATCCTCCGGCAGCACGCCGGTGCGGGCGGTCACGTTCGCCGCCACGGCGAACGGCTCAATGATGGAGGCGCACGTGGCACTGACCCCAGCCGGGATCGTGTACGCGTTGGCCGCGGGCGCGCAGACGTACTGGCTGAAGCCGCCCTGTCGGTGCACGCCGAGCACCGACAGGCTGCTGCAGACGTTGCGCCGGCCGATCCGGCAGGCATGGCAGGTGCCGCAGCTCACCACCGGGTCGACGCTGACGCGCTCGCCGATGCGGGTGGCATCCACGCCGGGGCCGACCGCGTCGATCCGCCCGAAGAACTCGTGGCCGATCACGCGCGGGTAGGACACGAAGGGATTCTGGCCGTGGAAGATGTGCAGGTCCGAGCCGCAGATCCCGGCGTAGCGCACGCGCACGCGGACCTCGCCGGCGGCGGGTTCGGGCAGGGGCAGTTCACGAACCGACAGGCTGTTGGGTTCGTCGACAACGATGCTCAGCATGAGTGGGAGTGCTCCAGGGGGTTGAGGGCGACGGCGATCACCAGTTCCACATCGCGCCGTCGCGCAGGCGGGCCACCGGCAGGTAGGCCCGCTCGTAGGGGTACTTGGCGGCCAGGACCTCGTCGATGTCCACGCCCAGGCCGGGCACGTCGTCCATCACCAGGTAGCCGTCCTCGTAGCGGTAGTTGTGCGGGAAGACGGCGTCGGTCAGCTCGCTGTGCGGCATCAGCTCCTGGATGCCGAAGTTGGGCACCCACAGGCCGAAGTTGACCGCCGCGGCCATGCACACCGGCGAGAGGTCGGTGGCGCCGTGGAAGCCGGTGCGCACCTGGTACAACGCCGCGAAGTCGGCGATGCGCCGCAGGTGCGTGATGCCACCCGCGTGCACCAGGGTCGAGCGGATGTAGTCGACCAGCTGCTCCTGGATCAGGTTCTTGCAGTCCCAGATCGAGTTGAAGACCTCGCCGACCGCCAGCGGCGTGGTGCTGTGCTGGCGGATCAGCCGGAAGCTTTCCTGGTTGTCGGCCGGCGTGGCGTCCTCGACCCAGAACAGGCGATGCGGCTCCAGGTCCTGGCACAGGCGCGCCGCCTCGATCGGCGTGAGCCGGTGGTGGGCGTCATGCAGCAGGTGGGGGTCGAAGCCGACCGCGTCGCGTACCTTGCGGAACAGCTCCGGCGTGTGGCGCAGGTAGAGCGCGGTGTCCCAGGTTTCCTCGGGCGGCAGGCCCTTCTGCGCCGGCTCGTAGAAGCCCTTGCCCTTGCCCACGCCGTAGACCTTGTCCATGCCCGGCACGCCCGACTGCACGCGGATGGCCTTGTAGCCTTCCTCGATGTGCTGCTGCACCGCCTCGATGGCTTCGGCGTGGTCGCGGCCGTTGGCGTGGCCGTAGACCATCACGCCGGCCCGGCTCTTGCCCCCCAGCAGCTGGTAGACCGGCATGCCGGCGACCTTGCCCAGGATGTCCCACAGGGCCATGTCGATGCTGGCGATCGCCGTCATCGTCACCGGCCCGCGGCGCCAGTAGGCCCCGCGGTAGAGGTACTGCCAGATGTCCTCGATCTGGCGTGGATCGCGCCCGACCAGGCACGGGAAGACGTGGTCTTCGAGGTAGCTGCGCACGGCCAGCTCGCGGCCGTTCAGCGTGGCGTCGCCGAGGCCGTAGATGCCCTCGTCGGTGGTGATCTTCACCGTGACGAAGTTGCGGCCGGGGCAGGTGACGATGGTCTCTAGGCGTTCGATCTTCAAGGGGGTTCTCGCTCAGTCGACGAAATGGTCCGGGGCGCGCTGGCGCACGGTCGGGAGTTGGCGGCTCACGCGGTCGATGTGGCCCGCCACCGAGGCCCCGAGGCGGCCCACGTCGCGGGCGGCCATCTGGGCCAGGATCTGTTCGTGTTCGGCCAGGGCCAGCTGGGCGTGATCGGCCACGCCGTCCAGCAGCAGCCAGCGCACCCGGTCGAACTGCCGCTTCATCGGCTGGAGCATCTCCCAGACATGGGCCCGTCCGGCGAACTCGAAGAGCCGCCGATGCATCAGCTCATCGAGCCGGAAGAACTCGCCAACCCGGCCGTCGCGCACGGCCAGGCGCTGTTCGTCGACGATGCCGGCGAACTCGTCGAGCTGCGCGGGCGTGATCGTCTGCGCCAGCTGGACGTGGCTGGCGCATTCGAGCGTGCTGCGCGCGAAGCGGCCTTCGTCGAGCAGGGCCAGCGAGATCGGCGCGACCACGGTGCCGACCTTGCGGTGGATGTTGACCAGCTGCTCGTCGGCCAGCTGCACCAGGGCCTCGCGCACCGGCGTGCGGCTGACGTCCAGCGTGGTGGCGATGGCCGCCTCCGACAGGCTGGTGCGCGGCGGCAGCGTGCCGCGCACGATCGCGTCACGCAGCCAGTGATGCACCTGCTGCGTGTACGAGCGGTCCGTGTCGAGCGTGAAGCCGCTCAGCGCGGACAGCAGCTTCGCATCGGGGGGGACAGGGGACTTGATCATCGTTTTCACAGTTGTGCCATGGTAGTTATCGAGCCCAAGATTGACAATCCCAGGGTTTTCACCTAATTACGTGCTGAAACCACCTCAATAGACTGCGCATCTTGCCATGGCACCATGGTAGATAGCGAGTTCAAAGTGGCCTTGTTGCATTCTTCTTCCTGTTCTGAGGCAGCGCCTGGCGTGCGTCTTCCTCCCTATGCTCGCCAGGACGTTCGCCCGGGCATCGTCCACCTGGGGCTGGGGGCTTTCCACCGGGCCCATCAGGCGCTCTACACCGAGGCCGTGCTGGAGCGCGGCGATCTGCGCTGGGGAATTGTCGGCGTGCACCTGCGCGGGCGGCGCCTGGCCGATGTGCTGCGGGCGCAGGACCATCTGTATTCCGTCACCGAGCAGCATGGCGAGCACGCCCAGACGCGTGTGGTCGGGGCCTTGCGTGCCGCGCTGTTCGCACCGGACGAGCGCGAGGCCGTGCTGGCGGCGCTGGCCGATCCGGGCGTGGCGGTGATCAGCTCGACCGTGACCGAGAAGGGCTACAGCCTGCTGCCGGCCAGCGGCGAACTGGATCTGGCCGACCCCGACCTGCAGCATGACCTGCTGCATCCGCAGGCGCCCCGCAGCACGCTGGGCGTGCTGGCCGCGGGCCTGCTGCGTCGGTCGCCGACCGCGCCGGTCACGGTGCTGTGCTGCGACAACATGGCCCACAACGGGCCGACGCTGCAGCGCCTGCTCGCGCAGTACGCCGACCGGGTCTGCCCGACGCTGCTGCCGCGCCTGAGCGACGGCAGCATCACCTTCCCGAGCACCATGGTGGACCGCATCGTGCCCGCGGCGACGCCCGCATCGCTGGACCTGGCCGAGCGTCGGCTGGGGCTGCGCGACGAGGCGGCGATCGTCTGCGAGCCGTTCACGCAGTGGGTCATCGAGGATCGTTTCGCCGGCCCGCGCCCCGCCTGGGACGTGGCGGGCGCGCTGTTCACCGATGACGTGCGCCCCTTCCAGGCGATGAAGCTGCGGCTGCTCAACGGCAGCCACTCGGCCATCGCCTACCTGGGCCAGCTGCGCGGCCGCGCCACCGTGGCCGAGGCGATGGCCGATGCGTCGATCCGCCGTGCGGTCGAGGGCCTGATGTTCGACGAGCTGATGCGCACGGTGCAGGTGCCGGCCGGCTTCGATGTCGCGGGCTACGGCCGCCAGCTGATCCACCGTTTCGACAACCCGGCCCTGGCGCACCGCACCGAACAGATCGCCATGGACGGCACGCAGAAGGTGCCGGTGCGCTGGCTGCCGGCCTGGCGGGAATGCCTCGCCGCCGGCCGGCCCGCACCGTGGCTCGAACGCGCGCTGGCCGCGTGGCTGCACTGCGTGGCGCAGGCGCGCAGCGATGCCGGACAGCCGCTGACCCTCAGCGATCCCGGCCTGCCGGCACTGGCGGCGGTGCTGCGCGCAGCGGGCGATGCCGGCCAGCAGGCCCGCGCGGCACTGGCCTATGCGCCGGTCTTCGGCAGCGAGCCGTGGCCGGCCGACGCGGCCGAGCGGCTGGGGCACCACCTCGCCAGCCTGCTGCGCGGCGGCACCGATGCCCTGCTGGCCGGCGTCGGCCAGGCCGGCTGAACTTCATTCACACCGGCGTTGCACGCCACTTCACCAGGAGACTCCCCATGACCCTCAACCGCAGACTGTTCGGCACCTATGCCGCTTCCCTGGGCCTCGGCGCCGCCGTGAGCCTGCCGCTGCGCGCCCAGAACGCCCAGATCACCCTCAAGTACGGCACCGCCTTCCCGGCCGACCACCCCGGCACGCTGCGCATCAAGGAAGCGTCCGAGCTGCTGCGCAAGGACACCGGAGGCCGCGTCGACCTGCAGGTCTACCCCGCCAGCCAGCTGGGCAGCGAACAGGACATGATTTCGCAGACCCGCTCGGGCGCGATCGACATGATGTCCACCGCCGGCACCAACCTGCAGACGCTGGTGCCGATCGCCGGCATCAACGGCGTGGCCTTCGCGTTCAAGGACTACGCCACCGTCTGGGCCGCGATGGACGGCGAGCTTGGCGGCTTCGTCCGCACCGCAATGGCCCGCGTGAACCTGCAGGCCTTCGACAAGGTGCTGGACAACGGCTACCGCAACATCACGACCGCCAGCAAGGCGATCAACTCGCCGGCCGACCTCAAGGGCTTCAAGATCCGCGTGCCCGGCATCCCGATGTGGCTGTCGATGTTCAAGGCGCTGGGCGCGTCGCCCACGGCGATCCCCTTCGGCGAGCTGTACTCGGCCCTGCAGACCAAGGTGGTCGACGGGCAGGAGAACCCGCTGGCCCTGATCCAGAGCGCCAAGCTCTATGAGGTGCAGAAGTTCTGCTCGCTGACCGGCCACACCTGGGACGGCCACTTCATCTTCGGCAACGCCCGCAAGCTCCAGGCCCTGCCCAAGGAAGTGCAGGAGGCCCTGGCCAAGCACATGAACGCGGCGGCACTGCGCCAGCGCGAGGACATCGCGCGCCTGAACCGCGACGCCGAGGCCGCGCTGAGCAAGGCCGGCGTCGTCTTCAACCGCCCGGACACCGCGCCGTTCCGCGCGCTGCTGCGCAGCGCCGGCTTCTACGCCGAGTGGAAGGAAAAGCTGGGCGAGGACGCCTGGAACAAGCTCGAGAAGTACGCCGGCGATCTGGCCTGATCGACCGCCTCCCTTGCCCCGCGCCAGCAGCCCCCACGCGAAAGCTCCGACATGTCCCCTGCCACGCCCGCCACGCCAACCGCCTTTGATGAAGCGGAGGGCGCCCCGTTGAACAGCCGCGTGCTGTCGCGCTGGATGCTGCCGGTGGAAACACTGGCGGCGCTCCTGATGGTGGCGATCATCGGCCTGCTGTTCGGCGGGGTGATCGCGCGCTATGTGTTCAACAGCCCGCTGGACTGGATCGACGAGGTGGTGTCGATCTCCTTCATCTGGCTGGCGATGACCGGCGCGGCCATCGCCATGCACCGGCACGAGCACCTGCGCCTGACGCTGTTCGTGGAGATGCTGCCCGCCAGGCTGCAGGCTTTTGTCAACGCCCTGGCGCTGGTGGCGGTGGCGGCCTTCCTGGCCGGGATGGTCGCGCCCGTGCTGGAGCATGCGGAGATCGAGCGCTACGTGGTCACGCCCACGCTGGGCCTGTCCAACGTCGTGCGCGTGGCAGCGATCGGCTTCGGCATCTTCCTGATGCTGGCCGTGGTCGTGATGCACGCGCTGCGCACGGCGCAGTGGCAGCACTTGGTGATCGCCGCGCTGATCATCGGCGCCACCGCGCTGCTCGGCACCGGGCTGAAGGCCCAGCTGATGCAGCTGGGCCTGCTCAACATGGTCTTCTTCCTGGCCGGCGTGATGGTGCTGTGCCTGGCGGCCGGGGTGCCGATCGCCTTCTGCTTCGGCCTGGGCGTGATGAGCTACCTGGCCTTCACCACCGATGTGCCGCTGGTGGTCGTGATCGGCCGCATGGACGAGGGCATGGCGAACTTCGTGCTCGTGTCGGTGCCGGTGTTCGTGATGCTGGGCTGCATCCTGGATGCGACCGGCATGGGCCGCGCAATCGTCGAGTTCCTGGCCTCGCTGATCGGCCACGTCAAGGCCGGCATGTCGTACGTGCTGCTGGGTTCGCTGTTCATCGTCTCGGGCATCTCGGGCTCGAAGGTATCGGACATGGCCACCGTCGCGCCGGCCCTGTTCCCCGAGATGAAGCGCCGCGGCAACAAGCCGCCCGAGATGATCGCCCTGCTGGCCACCGGCGCGGCCATGGCCGACACCGTGCCGCCGTCGATCGTGCTGATCGTGCTGGGCTCGGTGGCCGGTGTGTCGATCGCGGGCCTGTTCCAGGCCGGCTTCTTCGTGGCCATGGTGCTGCTGGGAGCGCTGCTGGTGCTGGCCCGCTGGAAGGCGCGTCACGAGGTGACGGCCGGCGCCCGGCGCCCGACGGTCTCGGCCATCGGCCGCCTGATGGTGATTGCGGCCCCGGCCCTGATCCTGCCCTTCCTGATCCGCAGCGCGGTGGGCGGCGGCGTGGCGACGGCCACCGAGGTGTCGACACTGGCCGTGCTGTACGGCCTGATCGTGGGGCAGGTGCTCTACGGCGGCATCGGCGCGCGCAAGCTGTGGCGCATGCTGGTGGAGACGGCGGCGCTGAGCGGCGCCATCCTGCTGATCCTGGGCACCGCATCGGCGATGGCCTGGGCGATCACGCAGAGCGGCGTGGTGCAGCACCTGTCGGTGTTCCTGACGACGCTGCCGGGCGGCTGGATCGCCTTCATGGCCGTGACCATCGTCGTCTTCCTCATCCTGGGCTGCCTGCTGGAGGGGCTGCCGGCGGTGCTGCTGCTCGCGCCGATCATGTTCCCGATCGCCAAGAAGCTGGGCATCAACGACATCCACTATTCGATGGTGGTCGTGACGGCCATGAACGTCGGCCTGATGATGCCGCCCATCGGCGTGGGCTTCTACATCGCCTGCCGCATCGGCGAGGCCAAGCCCGATGACGTGATCGCGGCGATCTGGCCCTATCTGGTGGCGCTCGTGGTGGGTGTCATCGTGATTGCCGCCGTGCCGGCGGTTTCGACCTTCGCGCTCTGACGCTCGGAAAAAGGCGTGGCGGTGTCGCGCCGGTGACGGGTACTGCGGATAAGCCAGGGGGTCGAAATACCAGGTGCTGGGTCAGAATCAACTGCAGTTGAAGTTGATTTGGAAGCACCCATGGACAAGATCTGGCTCAAGCACTATCCCGCTGGCGTACCGGCTGAGGTCGACACCGCCCACTACGGCTCGCTGGTGGCGCTGCTGGAGGAGAGTTTCTCCAAGTACGCCACCCGCACAGCCTACCGCTACATGGGGCAGGACTACAGCTACGCGCAGATCGATGCGCTGTCGCGGGCGTTTGCCGCCTGGTTGCAGGCGCAGGGGCTGCAGCCCGGCGAGCGCGTCGCCATCATGATGCCCAACGTGCCGCAGTACCCCGCCGCCGTGGCCGGCGTGCTGCGCGCCGGCGGTGTGGTGGTCAACGTCAACCCGCTCTACACGCCGCGCGAGCTGGAGCACCAGCTCAAGGACTCCGGCGCCAAGACGCTGCTGATCCTGGAGAACTTCGCCCATGTGCTGCAGCAGGTGCGCGCCCGCGTGCCGGTGCAGCGGGTGATCGTGGCGTCGATGGGCGAGTTGCTGGGCTTTGCCAAGGGCCTGCTCGTCAACCTGGTGGTGCGACGCGTCAAGAAGCTGGTGCCCGCCTACGAGTTGCCCGGCGCGGTGCGTTTCAAGGACGTGATCGCCGCCGGCCAGTCGCTGACGGTCAAGCCCGTCAGCGCCGGCCCCGATGACATCGCCGTGCTGCAGTACACCGGTGGCACCACGGGCGTGAGCAAGGGCGCGGTGCTGCTGCACCGCAACCTGGTCGCCAACGTGCTGCAGTCCGAAGCCTGGTTCGGCCCGGCCTTGAAGAAGCTCCCCGCCGGCGAGCAACTGCTGCAGGTCTGTGCGCTGCCGCTCTATCACATCTTCGGCTTCAACACGAACATGATGCTGGGCATGCGCATCGGCGCCTGCAACATCCTGATTCCCAACCCGCGCGACCTGCCGGGCATGTTCAAGGAACTGGCCGGCCTGGCGCCGCACAGCTTTCCGGCCGTCAACACGCTGTTCCAGGCCATGGCGCGCCACCCGTCGTTCAACAGCGTGGACTGGAGCCGGCTGCTGATCTCGGTGGGCGGCGGCATGGCGGTGCAGCAGGCCACGGCCAAGCTCTGGCTGGAGAAGACCGGCTGCCCGATCTGCGAGGGCTACGGCCTGTCGGAGACCTCGCCGTCGGTGGCCTGCAACCCGACCGACAGCACGGCGTACTCCGGCACCATCGGCATGCCCATGCCCAACACCGAGATGAAGCTGATCGACGACGCAGGTGCCGAGGTGGCCCCCGGCACGGCCGGCGAGATCGCCGTGCGCGGCCCGCAAGTCATGGCCGGCTACTGGCAGTGCCCGGACGAAACCGCCCAGGCGATGACCGCTGACGGCTTCTTCCGCACCGGCGACATCGGCATGATGGACGCGCGCGGCTACTTCCGCATCGTCGACCGCAAGAAGGACATGATCCTGGTGTCGGGCTTCAACGTCTACCCGAACGAGGTCGAGGACGTGCTGACGCAGATGCCCGGCGTGCTCGAATGCGCCGTGGTGGGCGTGCCCGACGAGCGCAGCGGCGAGGCCGTCAAGGTGGTGATCGTGCGCGGCGACCCCGCACCGACCGAGGCCGACATCCGCAGCTACTGCGAACAAAACCTCACCGGCTACAAGCGGCCCAAACTGATAGAGTTCCGCGCTGATTTACCAAAGACAGCCGTGGGCAAAGTCCTGCGCCGAGAGTTGCGCAACAAGGGCTGAGCCAGGCCCGACCGACCAGGGCATCACCAGGGCACATGGCAGATTACTTTCGCAAGACCGAACGCGGCCGCCGCGAGGTGCGGGAACGCAGCCTGCAGCTGAGCCGGGCTGCCCGCAACCTGCTGTTGATCATCGATGGCTCCAGGACCATCGGCACCTGGGTCGGCATGTGCCAGCGCGCCACGCTCGCCGATGGCGTGGCGCTGCTGGAGGGCGGCCTGATCGAGGCCCTGCCCGGCCCGGTGGCTGCCGAGGTCGGCCAGGCTGAATTCCCCACCACACAACCGCTGCCAGGCCCCGGCCCGGGCCAACGCTTCGAGCCGGCGCCGACACCCGCCACCACGCCCGCGCCGTTCACGCTGCCCTCGCCCTTGACACGGCCCGGCGCACTGCAGCCGCTGGCCGCGCAGTCCGCCCGCATCAGCCGCTTTCTGCCGCTGGAGCCACACGCCACGCACACCGCCCACGCCTCGGGTCGTCTGACCGAGCTGAGCTACGGCGAACTGCTCACCAGCCTGAACGCGCTGATCCGCGAGACGCTGGGGCTGTTTCGCGGCTACCGCTACACGCTGCGCGTCGAACACGCGCGCAATGTGGAAGAGCTGGAGGCCGTCGCCCGCGACTTCGTGCTGGAAGTGCAGCGCCTGCGCGGCGACAGCATGGCACGCATGGTGCATCGCGCGCTCGGCATGGGCGACCTGTCATGAGCGGGCGCATTGCCATCGTCAGCGCCATGGCGCAGGAACTGGCGGCGCTGCTGGCGCAAGCGACCGAGCGCGAGGTGCAGCACCACGCCGGGCGCGAATTTCACCTCGCCCGCCTGCACGGCCAGCCGGTGGTGCTGGTGCTGTGCGGCATCGGCAAGGTCGCGGCCGCCACCACCGCCACGCTGCTGGCCGAGCGCTTCGGCGTGCGGCAGCTGGTGTTCACCGGCGTGGCCGGCGGCCTGGGTGCGGGCGTGCGGGTGGGCGATGTGGTGCTGGCCGATGAGCTGCTGCAGCACGATCTGGACGTCTCGCCGCTGTTCCCGCGCTACATCGTGCCCACGCACGGACGCTCGCACTTCGGCACCGATGCTGCGCTGACCGAGGCGCTGGCCGCCGTTGCCGCCGAGCTGCTGTCCACGCCCGAGCCTTGGGGCCCGGCGGCCACCGAACTCGGCCTGGGCGCGCCGCGCCTGCATCGCGGCCTGGTCATCAGCGGCGACCGCTTTGTCTCGGCCGCCCACGAGAGCCGCGCGCTACAGCAGGCCTTGCCCGATGCGCTGGCGGTTGAAATGGAAGGCGCCGCGCTGGCGCAGGTCTGCCACGATCTGGCGCTGCCGTTCGCGGTGCTGCGCACGGTGTCCGACCGCGCCGACGACAGCGCGCACCTGGACTTCCTGCGTTTTCTGGATGCGGTGGCGGCACACGCCAGCGCTGCGATCGTCGGACGCTGGCTGGCGCGCTTGCCCAGCTGACCGGCTCGGCTGATTAGGGGTGGTCGGCGATCACCTGCGCCACGGCGGCGGTGAGTTTCTTGCCGTAGGGAATGTGCAGGAACTCATTCGGGCCGTGGGCGTTGCTGCGCGGACCGAGCACGCCGCAGACCATCATCTGCGCCTGCGGGAAGCCCTTCTCCAGCATGTTCATCAGCGGAATCGTGCCGCCCTGGCCGATGTAGCCCAGCGGCGCGCCGTAGTAGGCGCGTGAGGCAGCGTCGAGCGAGCGCTCCAGCCACGGCGCCAGCGCTGGCGCGTTCCAGCCGGTGGCGCCGCCGTCGGCCGCGAAAGTGACGCGGGCCTGATACGGCGGGTCGACCTCCAGCAGCGTCTTCAACTCCTGCACCGCCTGTGCGGCATCGAGCAGCGGCGGCAGGCGCAGGCTGAGCTTGAAGGCGCTGTAGGGCCGCAGCACGTTGCCGGCGTTGGCGACGCTGGGGAAACCTTCCGCGCCAGTGACCGACAGCGTCGGCCGCCAGGTGCGGCTCAGCAGCGCCTCGGTCGGGTCGTCGCTGGTGGGCAGCGTGAACAGGCCGTCGGCGCCGCACGCCCACGGGTAGCGTTTCCAGACCTCGTCGCCCAGGATGGCGGCGGCTGCACGCGTCTGCTCGATGCGGTCGGCGGGAATCGCGCAGTGCAGGCTCTGCGGCAGCAGGCGGCCGGTGGCGCTGTCCTCCAAACGGTCGAGCACGTGGCGCAACACGCGAAAGCTCGACGGCACCAGGCCGCTGGCGTCGCCCGAGTGCACGCCTTCGGTCAGCACCTCGACCTTGAGCGTGCCGGTGACGTTGCCACGCAGCGAGGTGGTGAGCCAGAGCTGGTCGTAGTTGCCCGCCCCCGAATCGAGGCAGACCACCAAACTGACAGACCCCAAGCGCGGCAGCAGCGCATCGATGCACGGCAGAAGGTCGCGCGAGCCGCTTTCCTCGCCGGTCTCGATCAGGCCGACCAGGCGCGGATGCGTCACACCCTGCGCGTGCAGCGCCTCGATGGCGCTGATGGCGGCGTAGACCGCGTAGCCGTCGTCGGCGCCACCGCGGCCGTAGAGCTTGTCGTCTTCGAGCTTGGGCGTCCACGGCCCGAGGTCGCTGCGCCAGCCGGTGAACTCGGGCTGCTTGTCGAGGTGGCCGTAGATCAACACCGTGGGTGCGGTGGTGGCGTCCGGCTCGGCGCGGGTGGCGTCCAGCTCGAACCACAGCACCGGCGTGCGCGGCCGGCCGGCGTCATCGGTCAGGCGGATGATTTCCACGCGCAGACCGGGCACGCGGCGGCTGTCGATCCACTGCGCGGCGCGCTGCACCACGGTGTCGATGTGGCCGTTCGCAGCCCAGTCGGGGTCGAACATCGGGCTCTTGGCGGGAATGGCGATGTAGTCGCGCAGCTGCGGCACGACCTGGCTGTCCCAGCGCTCATCAACCAGGCGGGTGGTGAGTTCGGCGTTCAGGCGGCGTTCGGGGGCGTTCATGCGGGACTCCTTGGACATTAGGCCAGCACAGACGGCACCAACAGACTGCCGTCAGATGCGTTCAAACTTGAAGACCGCCGTGCTCGCCAGCAGGTTGGGCCACAGCCGGACCACCTCGCCATCATGCAGGCCGAAAGCCTCCAGGATGCGCAGGCCACACTGGCCGGCCAGCACCTCGAAATCGGCAAAAGTGCCGACGCGGATGTTGGGCGTGTCGAACCACTGGTAGGGCAGCGTCTTGGTGATGGGCATGCGCCCGCGCAGCACGCTCAGGCGGTTGGGCCAGTGCGCGAAGTTGGGGAAGCTGACGATGCCGATGCGCCCCACCCGCGCGGTTTCGCGCAGCATGGCCTCGGTGTTGCGCAGGTTCTGCAGCGTGTCGAGCTGCAGCACGACGTCGAAGCTGTTGTCCTCGAAGATCGACAGGCCTTCTTCCAGGTTGCGCTGCACGACGTTGATGCCGCGCTTGACGCAGTCGAGCACCTTGGCGTCGTCCAGCTCGACGCCGTAGCCGCTGCAGGCGCACTCGCGCATCAGCATGGCCAGCAACGCGCCGCCGCCGCAGCCCAGGTCGAGCACGCGGCTGCCGGTCGGCACCAGGCTGGCGATGGTGTCCAAGGTCTTGTGCTTGGCGCTCATGCAGCCACCTCGGCGGCAATGCGTTCGAAGTAGGCCCGCAGCACGCCGTGGTAGCGCGGGTCGTCGAGCAGGAAGGCGTCGTGGCCGTGCGGCGCGTCGATCTCGGCATAGCTGACGTCGCGGCGGTTGTCGAGCAGCGCCTTGACGATCTCGCGCGAGCGCTGCGGCGAGAAGCGCCAGTCTGTCGTGAAGCTCACCACCAGGAACTTGGCCTGCGCGCGGGCGAGCGCGGCGCTCAGGTCGCCGTCGAAGTCACGCGCCGGGTCAAAGTAATCGAGCGCGCGCGTGATCAGCAAGTAGGTGTTGGCGTCGAAGTAGTCGCTGAACTTGTCGCCCTGATAGCGCAGGTAGCTCTCGATCTGGAACTCGATTTCCTGCGTGCTGTAGGCCAGCTCGGCGGCGCGCAACTGGCGACCGAACTTCTGCTCCATCGAGTCGTCCGACAGATAGGTGATGTGGCCGATCATGCGTGCCACCCGCAGGCCGCGCTTCGGGAGCACACCGTGGCGATAGAAGTGGCCGGCGTGGAAATCGGGGTCGGTGATGATGGCGCGGCGCGCCACCTCGTTGAAGGCAATGTTCTGCGCCGACAGGTTGGGTGCACTCGCCACCACCAACGCGTGGGCCATGCGGTCGGGATATTGCAGCGTCCAGCTCAGGGCCTGCATGCCCCCCAGGCTGCCGCCCAGCACCGCCGCCAGCCGCTGGATGCCCAATTGATCGAGCAGGCGCGCCTGCGCGTTGACCCAGTCCTCGACCGTCACGACCGGAAAATCAGCGCCATACGGCTGACCTTGCGCTGCAGGATCGGGGTTGATCTGCATCGGCCCGGTCGAGCCGAAGCACGAGCCTGGGTTGTTGATGCCAATGACGAAGAATCGATGGGTGTCGAGCGGCTTGCCCGGGCCGATCAGGTTATCCCACCAGCCCTCGCTCTTGGGCTGACCCTCATAGGTGCCCGCCACGTGGTGGCTGGCGTTGAGCGCATGGCACACCAGTACGGCGTTGCTCTTGTCGGCGTTGAGTTCGCCGTAGGTCTCGTAGACCAGGGTGTAGTCGCGCAGAACCGCACCGCTCTTGAGCGCGAGCGGCTCGGCGAATGACATCTGCTGAGGCGTGACGGGGCCGAGGGCTGCCATGGGTCGCAAAACCGGCTCAGGCCACCGGCGGCGCCGTCTGCACAAAACTGGAGCGGGCGTGCAGCTTGTCCGCCAGTCGGACCAGGTTGGGATGGCGAGCGCGCCAGTCGAGTGCGGGAAAACGGAAGTCCAGATAACCCAGCGCACAGCCCACGGCAATATCGGCCAAGCTGAGGTGCAAGCCGCAATACCAGTTC
Source organism: Leptothrix sp. (in: b-proteobacteria) (assembly GCF_965250675.1). Classification (NCBI taxonomy): domain Bacteria; kingdom Pseudomonadati; phylum Pseudomonadota; class Betaproteobacteria; order Burkholderiales; family Sphaerotilaceae; genus Leptothrix; species Leptothrix sp. (in: b-proteobacteria). Next base: position 615,155 of record NZ_CBDFPH010000008.1, on the reverse strand, counting down.
TTGTCACCCAACCCGTCCGCCATGGCCTGCAAGGCCATGTCGAGCTTGGCCAGATGACGCTCGATCCAGGCCGCGCTGCGCTGTTCTTCGCTGCGGCCGGGCCAGACTTGCTCCATGCGCACGGCTACGGCCGCATCGAGAACACCATCCGCCAGCGCTTCCCAGGTGCGCACTTCGGCGCGCTCACGGCCGCGCTCCGGAATCAGCCGGCCCAGCGGCGACAGGGTGTCTGCATACTCGACGATGACGCGTGAGTCATACAGCGCGTCACCACCTTCGAGCACCAGGCAAGGCACCTTGCCCAGCGGGTTGGCGTCATGAATCAAGGTCTGCGCCGACCAAGGGTCTTCGAGTTCCAGCTTGTATTCAAGTTTCTTCTCGGCCAGCACAATGCGCACTTTGCGCACATAGGGGCTGGTCAGGGAACCGATGAGTCTCATGGGGACGTGTATCAATCAGAAAGTGAACTGCATGGAGCCCGCAGTTCGCGGCCCGGCTTAAGGTGTACTTATTTTCATTCTAGCCAGCCGACTCACACGGCCGTGCGCAGCCGCTGCCAAGGCGGGTTCACCGCAGCCCACAACTCATCATCCCGATAGCCACTGGCAGGCGTCAGTTCACGCGCCAGATCATGCGCCTGCTGTTCAACGGTCGCATCTGCGGTCGTGCGGCCAACGGGTTCCTCAAGCAGCAAGGCATCCACCACAGCGCCAAGACTGAGCATGCGCCGCAGCGCATCAGGCTGGTCGACCCAACTGGTCGGGTCTCGGCCTTGCTCACGAACGAAGCGCACGACCTCAGGCGCCAATCCCCATGAGGCACACAGCGCGCTACCGTAGGCTGCATGACTGACACCGAATTCAGCCAGTTCAGCAGCTGCCAAAATGGCACGGCCCGACGCATGCTGAGCCAGCAGATCGGCATAGCGTGAGCCGAGCTTGGCCAGCAAAACTGCTTGACCACTGCGCGCAAACAAGCCGGAGGTATGCGCGTGCAAGGCATCAAGACCCAGCACCCGCGCACTGCGTCCCATCAGCAAGCCTGCGCGACTGGCGTGGCTCCAAATAACCTGCAACGCAGGGGTGGGCGTAAAAGCTGCACGAAGAGCGGTCTCAAACGTGATGGCCGCTACCTCTCGGGTTCCGAGATAACGCAACGCCTCACCCACCGTCTGTACACGTCGCAACAGGCCGAACATCGCGCCATTGACTGTACGCACCACTGCAGACGCCAGCGCCATGTCAGCCTCGATGATCTCGGCCATATCGGCTGTTGAAGCATCATCGCTGTGCAACAGTCCCAACAAGCGGATCAATGGTTGCGGGCAGGCCGGCAGATCAGCGTCCAGATGGCGCAATTGAGCATGCAAGGACACAACGCCTCCCTCAGGTCGGCCGCGCCAACAAGCGCTGCAACTCACCGCTGACCACCAGTCGCTGAAGATCATCAAAGCCACCGATCAGGCGTCCACAGACGAAAATCATCGGGAAAGTAGACCAACCACTCCACATCTTCAGCGCATTGCGTCGCCGCCACTGGTTGAGGTAGTTGCCGTAATCCAGATCGTGGTGCGCAACACCCACGCTATCAAGAAGTCGACGGGCTTTCTTCGGAAAAGGATTCCATGCCATTCCCACGACAACCACAGCATGCTGGGCAATGGCTTGGCGAACCTCATCGATAAGATCGATCTGGTGATTCGCCACTTGGGCACGAATCGTCGGATGAATCTGATCTTCTGACAAAACAGCTCGGGGCATGAGGGACTCACAAGTGAAAGCACAGCACATTGATTGTGACGCGCCAACCAGCACCTCAGGCTGTTCCACTTCAATGCAAGGCCTTCAGAAGCGCCAAAAACTGCTGAGTGTCAAAGCCTTCAGGCAACGAATGCTCAATCACATCCATGCCATCGGACATGGAGTGTGAGGTGGCATACCACCCCCGAGAACAGTCAAACTGGACTAATTTAGAGGTATTGGCTGGCTTGGAGGTGTTGACTGGTTTCAGCAGGCGCATCAGCGCAGCGTCCAGCACCGGTTCAGTCAACACATCAGCATATACGGATGATGGAACTTCCGAGACAGGTGCCGAGGAACTGTGACGATTAACGGTCATGATGCTCTCCGTGGCAGAACGATGAAACATGAAAAGATCATGCTCCTAGTTCTCCAGCAGGCATATCACCCTGAAGGGGGTGATGGACCTGTTTCGCTAAACCATTTCCCCAAAGCAAAACACCCCCCCGCATGAGCGGGGGGGTGTTTTGGGGGATAGAAGCCTGACGATGACCTACTTTCACACGCGAATGCGCACTATCATCGGCGCGGAGGTGTTTCACTGTCCTGTTCGGGATGGGAAGGAGTGGGACCACCTCGCTATGGTCGTCAGGCGTAACTTGTGTGGCTGGACTGATGTTGGCAGCCCAGCCAATTTGTAGAGTTCGAATCAGTATGCTATTGATTGTATAACCAGAGGTGAGTACGGTGTACGTATTTACTCTTGGTCTTTGACTTAATGTCAAAGTTATAGGGTCAAGCCTCACGAGCAATTAGTACTGGTTAGCTTAACGCATTACTGCGCTTCCACACCCAGCCTATCAACGTCCTGGTCTAGAACGACTCTTCAGGGGGCTCAAGGCCCCGGCAGATCTTATCTTGAAACGAGTTTCCCGCTTAGATGCTTTCAGCGGTTATCTCTTCCGCACATAGCTACCCGGCGATGCCACTGGCGTGACAACCGGTACACCAGAGGTGCGTCCACTCCGGTCCTCTCGTACTAGGAGCAGGCTTCCTCAAATCTGCAGCGCCCACGGAAGATAGGGACCAAACTGTCTCACGACGTTTTAAACCCAGCTCACGTACCTCTTTAAATGGCGAACAGCCATACCCTTGGGACCGGCTACAGCCCCAGGATGAGATGAGCCGACATCGAGGTGCCAAACACCGCCGTCGATATGAACTCTTGGGCGGTATCAGCCTGTTATCCCCAGAGTACCTTTTATCCGTTGAGCGATGGCCCTTCCATACAGAACCACCGGATCACTTTGTCCTACTTTCGTACCTGCTCGACTTGTCAGTCTCGCAGTCAAGCACGCTTATGCCAATGCACTATCACCACGATTTCCGACCGTGGCTAGCGTACCTTCGAACTCCTCCGTTACACTTTGGGAGGAGACCGCCCCAGTCAAACTGCCCACCATACACTGTCCCCATCCCGGATAACGGGACAAGGTTAGAACCTCAAACACACCAGGGTGGTATTTCAACGTTGGCTCCACCAGAACTAGCGTCCTGGTTTCAAAGCCTCCCACCTATCCTACACAGATCTGTTCAAAGTCCAATGTAAAGCTACAGTAAAGGTTCATGGGGTCTTTCCGTCTTTCCGCGGGGAGATTGCATCATCACAAACATTTCAACTTCGCTGAGTCTCTGGAGGAGACAGTGTGGCCATCATTACGCCATTCGTGCAGGTCGGAACTTACCCGACAAGGAATTTCGCTACCTTAGGACCGTTATAGTTACGGCCGCCGTTTACTGGGACTTCAGTCAAGAGCTTGCACCCCATCATTTAATCTTCCAGCACCGGGCAGGCGTCACACCCTATACGTCGACTTTCGTCTTTGCAGAGTGCTGTGTTTTTATTAAACAGTTGCAGCCACCGATTCTTTGCAACCTCATTGGGCTCCCCAAGTCAATGGTTCACCTACTAAAGGCACACCTTCTTCCGAAGTTACGGTGTCAATTTGCCGAGTTCCTTCTCCAGAGTTCTCTCAAGCGCCTGAGAATACTCATCACGCGCACCAGTGTCGGTTTGCGGTACGGTCGTGTGTAGCTGAAGCTTAGTGGCTTTTCCTGGAAGCAGGGTATCACTCACTTCGTCTGCAAGCAGACTCGTTATCACCCCTCATCTAAGACCCCCGGATTTGCCTAAGGGCCATGACTACAGGCTTGAACCAACATATCCAACAGTTGGCTGAGCTAACCTTCTCCGTCCCCACATCGCACTACACATCGGTACAGGAATATTGACCTGTTTCCCATCAGCTACGCATCTCTGCCTCGCCTTAGGGGCCGACTCACCCTACGCCGATGAACGTTGCGTAGGAAACCTTGCGCTTACGGCGAGGGGGCTTTTCACCCCCTTTAACGCTACTCATGTCAGCATTCGCACTTCTGATACCTCCAGCAGCCTTCACAAGCTCCCTTCACAGGCTTACAGAACGCTCTCCTACCACGTGCAATAAATTGCACATCCGCAGCTTCGGTGACTGGCTTGAGCCCCGTTACATCTTCCGCGCAGGACGACTCGATCAGTGAGCTATTACGCTTTCTTTAAATGATGGCTGCTTCTAAGCCAACATCCTGACTGTTTTAGCCTTCCCACTTCGTTTCCCACTTAGCCAATCTTAGGGACCTTAGCTGGCGGTCTGGGTTGTTTCCCTCTTGAGTCCGGACGTTAGCACCCGGTGCTCTGTCTCCCAAGCTGTACTCATCGGTATTCGGAGTTTGCAATGGTTTGGTAAGTCGCCATGACCCCCTAGCCATAACAGTGCTCTACCCCCGATGGTAATACTTGAGGCACTACCTAAATAGTTTTCGGAGAGAACCAGCTATTTCCAAGTTTGTTTAGCCTTTCACCCCTATCCACAGCTCATCCGCTAGTTTTGCAACACTAGTCGGTTCGGACCTCCAGTGCGTGTTACCGCACCTTCATCCTGGCCATGGATAGATCACTTGGTTTCGGGTCTACACCCAGCGACTAATTCGCCCTATTCGGACTCGATTTCTCTACGGCTTCCCTATACGGTTAACCTTGCCACTGAATGTAAGTCGCTGACCCATTATACAAAAGGTACGCAGTCACCCGTTTCCAGGCTCCTACTTTTTGTATGCATGCGGTTTCAGGATCTATTTCACTCCCCTCCCGGGGTTCTTTTCGCCTTTCCCTCACGGTACTTGTTCACTATCGGTCGATTACGAGTATTTAGCCTTGGAGGATGGTCCCCCCATATTCAGACAGGATTTCACGTGTCCCGCCCTACTTGTCGCACGCCCAGTTCCACAGCCGACTTTTTTCATACGGGGCTATCACCCGCTGTGGCCGGACTTTCCATTCCGTTCTGATAAGTCGATTGCTAAAACGTGCAGGCTCTTCCGATTTCGCTCGCCACTACTTTCGGAATCTCGGTTGATGTCTTTTCCTCCAGCTACTGAGATGTTTCAGTTCGCCGGGTTCGCCTTGCATGCCTATGTATTCAGCATGCAATACCCTTGCGGGTGGGTTTCCCCATTCAGATATCTCCGGATCAAAGCTCATTTGCCAGCTCCCCGAAGCTTTTCGCAGGCTATCACGTCTTTCGTCGCCTGTAATCGCCTAGGCATCCACCACATGCACTTAGTCACTTGACCCTATAACTTTGACATCTGGCTGTCAGATGTCGTCAAGGACTTCAACAAACACCCACCGACTGATGGGCATTCGTTTTCATGAGTATTTACGTTCGCCGTACTCTCAACTTTCATGAACTAAATTCACGAAGTCAATTGTCTGGTGACACAATCAATAGTTGTATTTTCCCGCATCGAATTCGCCACAAGGACGCTTTCTTTGCAGTCAACAACTGATTCGACTCTACAAATTTTTAAAGAACAACAGCCATCTAACGATGACAAACCCAAAGCACCTGACTCTCGTCAAGAAACTTGGGTTTGTATCGCAAGCAACGAGAAGCGTTTTACAAGAAGATTTTGGTGGAGGATGACGGGATCGAACCGACGACCCCCTGCTTGCAAAGCAGGTGCTCTCCCAGCTGAGCTAATCCCCCAAAGATCAATACTGTCAATGGTTGGTGGGTCTGGTTGGATTCGAACCAACGACCCCCGCCTTATCAAGACGGTGCTCTAACCGACTGAGCTACAGACCCCAATCCGTAATCTTGCGGGCTTCTCTGTTACTGTCGTATTTACAGCCGATAAGTGTGGGCGCTTGAATTGAAGTGCAGTTTGACCTCTGCTCCATCCTTGCATGATCAATGAAGATCAACATCAACGATGTGCTTTGGTGTTTTTCCAGAAAGGAGGTGATCCAGCCGCACCTTCCGATACGGCTACCTTGTTACGACTTCACCCCAGTCACGAACCCCGCCGTGGTAATCGCCCTCCTTGCGGTTAGGCTAACTACTTCTGGCGAGACCCGCTCCCATGGTGTGACGGGCGGTGTGTACAAGACCCGGGAACGTATTCACCGCGACATGCTGATCCGCGATTACTAGCGATTCCGACTTCACGCAGTCGAGTTGCAGACTGCGATCCGGACTACGACCGGTTTTCTGGGATTGGCTCCCCCTCGCGGGTTGGCTGCCCTCTGTACCGGCCATTGTATGACGTGTGTAGCCCTACCCATAAGGGCCATGAGGACCTGACGTCATCCCCACCTTCCTCCGGTTTGTCACCGGCAGTCTCATTAGAGTGCCCTTTCGTAGCAACTAATGACAAGGGTTGCGCTCGTTGCGGGACTTAACCCAACATCTCACGACACGAGCTGACGACGGCCATGCAGCACCTGTGTCTAGGCTCTCTTTCGAGCACTCCCACATCTCTGCAGGATTCCTAGCATGTCAAGGGTAGGTAAGGTTTTTCGCGTTGCATCGAATTAAACCACATCATCCACCGCTTGTGCGGGTCCCCGTCAATTCCTTTGAGTTTCAACCTTGCGGCCGTACTCCCCAGGCGGTCAACTTCACGCGTTAGCTTCGTTACTGAGAAGAAACCCTCCCAACAACCAGTTGACATCGTTTAGGGCGTGGACTACCAGGGTATCTAATCCTGTTTGCTCCCCACGCTTTCGTGCATGAGCGTCAGTGCAGGCCCAGGGGATTGCCTTCGCCATTGGTGTTCCTCCGCATATCTACGCATTTCACTGCTACACGCGGAATTCCATCCCCCTCTGCCGCACTCTAGCTATACAGTCACAAATGCAGTTCCCAGGTTGAGCCCGGGGATTTCACATCTGTCTTATATAACCGCCTGCGCACGCTTTACGCCCAGTAATTCCGATTAACGCTTGCACCCTACGTATTACCGCGGCTGCTGGCACGTAGTTAGCCGGTGCTTATTCTTCAGGTACCGTCATCACCCCAGGGTATTAGCCCAGAGTATTTCTTCCCTGACAAAAGTGGTTTACAACCCGAAGGCCTTCTTCCCACACGCGGTATGGCTGGATCAGGCTTTCGCCCATTGTCCAAAATTCCCCACTGCTGCCTCCCGTAGGAGTCTGGACCGTGTCTCAGTTCCAGTGTGGCTGGTCGTCCTCTCAGACCAGCTACAGATCGTCGGCTTGGTGGGCCTTTACCCCACCAACTACCTAATCTGCCATCGGCCGCTCCAATCGCGCGAGGCCCTTGCAGGTCCCCCGCTTTCACCCTCAGGTCGTATGCGGTATTAGCGTAGCTTTCGCTACGTTATCCCCCACGACTGGGCACGTTCCGATGTATTACTCACCCGTTCGCCACTCTCAAGGATTGCTCCTCTACCGTTCGACTTGCATGTGTAAGGCATACCGCCAGCGTTCAATCTGAGCCAGGATCAAACTCTTCAGTTCGATCTTGATTTCGCTCAAAGAATTGAAGTGAACTTCACTTCCATGAGCATTTAAGGTCCTGAGACCCCGGATCCGAAGATCCAGAGCACTCGCCTCAAACGCCCACGCTTATCGGCTGTTAATTTTTAAAGAACATCAAGAAGCAGAACTTCTTGTTTGCAAACCACTCAGTGGCAGCGAAGACAGTTATTATGCATCGGATTTAAAGCCCTGTCAAGAACTTCTATTCAATGCACTTCCAACCACTTCTAAAGAGTGCAGCCGAAATACCAGTGGCTGCACTCTTTAGAACAAAACACCCCCCCGCATGAGCGGGGGGGTGTTTTGGGGGATAGAAGCCTGACGATGACCTACTTTCACACGCGAATGCGCACTATCATCGGCGCGGAGGTGTTTCACTGTCCTGTTCGGGATGGGAAGGAGTGGGACCACCTCGCTATGGTCGTCAGGCGTAACTTGTGTGGCTGGACTGATGTTGGCAGCCCAGCCAATTTGTAGAGTTCGAATCAGTATGCTATTGATTGTATAACCAGAGGTGAGTACGGTGTACGTATTTACTCTTGGTCTTTGACTTAATGTCAAAGTTATAGGGTCAAGCCTCACGAGCAATTAGTACTGGTTAGCTTAACGCATTACTGCGCTTCCACACCCAGCCTATCAACGTCCTGGTCTAGAACGACTCTTCAGGGGGCTCAAGGCCCCGGCAGATCTTATCTTGAAACGAGTTTCCCGCTTAGATGCTTTCAGCGGTTATCTCTTCCGCACATAGCTACCCGGCGATGCCACTGGCGTGACAACCGGTACACCAGAGGTGCGTCCACTCCGGTCCTCTCGTACTAGGAGCAGGCTTCCTCAAATCTGCAGCGCCCACGGAAGATAGGGACCAAACTGTCTCACGACGTTTTAAACCCAGCTCACGTACCTCTTTAAATGGCGAACAGCCATACCCTTGGGACCGGCTACAGCCCCAGGATGAGATGAGCCGACATCGAGGTGCCAAACACCGCCGTCGATATGAACTCTTGGGCGGTATCAGCCTGTTATCCCCAGAGTACCTTTTATCCGTTGAGCGATGGCCCTTCCATACAGAACCACCGGATCACTTTGTCCTACTTTCGTACCTGCTCGACTTGTCAGTCTCGCAGTCAAGCACGCTTATGCCAATGCACTATCACCACGATTTCCGACCGTGGCTAGCGTACCTTCGAACTCCTCCGTTACACTTTGGGAGGAGACCGCCCCAGTCAAACTGCCCACCATACACTGTCCCCATCCCGGATAACGGGACAAGGTTAGAACCTCAAACACACCAGGGTGGTATTTCAACGTTGGCTCCACCAGAACTAGCGTCCTGGTTTCAAAGCCTCCCACCTATCCTACACAGATCTGTTCAAAGTCCAATGTAAAGCTACAGTAAAGGTTCATGGGGTCTTTCCGTCTTTCCGCGGGGAGATTGCATCATCACAAACATTTCAACTTCGCTGAGTCTCTGGAGGAGACAGTGTGGCCATCATTACGCCATTCGTGCAGGTCGGAACTTACCCGACAAGGAATTTCGCTACCTTAGGACCGTTATAGTTACGGCCGCCGTTTACTGGGACTTCAGTCAAGAGCTTGCACCCCATCATTTAATCTTCCAGCACCGGGCAGGCGTCACACCCTATACGTCGACTTTCGTCTTTGCAGAGTGCTGTGTTTTTATTAAACAGTTGCAGCCACCGATTCTTTGCAACCTCATTGGGCTCCCCAAGTCAATGGTTCACCTACTAAAGGCACACCTTCTTCCGAAGTTACGGTGTCAATTTGCCGAGTTCCTTCTCCAGAGTTCTCTCAAGCGCCTGAGAATACTCATCACGCGCACCAGTGTCGGTTTGCGGTACGGTCGTGTGTAGCTGAAGCTTAGTGGCTTTTCCTGGAAGCAGGGTATCACTCACTTCGTCTGCAAGCAGACTCGTTATCACCCCTCATCTAAGACCCCCGGATTTGCCTAAGGGCCATGACTACAGGCTTGAACCAACATATCCAACAGTTGGCTGAGCTAACCTTCTCCGTCCCCACATCGCACTACACATCGGTACAGGAATATTGACCTGTTTCCCATCAGCTACGCATCTCTGCCTCGCCTTAGGGGCCGACTCACCCTACGCCGATGAACGTTGCGTAGGAAACCTTGCGCTTACGGCGAGGGGGCTTTTCACCCCCTTTAACGCTACTCATGTCAGCATTCGCACTTCTGATACCTCCAGCAGCCTTCACAAGCTCCCTTCACAGGCTTACAGAACGCTCTCCTACCACGTGCAATAAATTGCACATCCGCAGCTTCGGTGACTGGCTTGAGCCCCGTTACATCTTCCGCGCAGGACGACTCGATCAGTGAGCTATTACGCTTTCTTTAAATGATGGCTGCTTCTAAGCCAACATCCTGACTGTTTTAGCCTTCCCACTTCGTTTCCCACTTAGCCAATCTTAGGGACCTTAGCTGGCGGTCTGGGTTGTTTCCCTCTTGAGTCCGGACGTTAGCACCCGGTGCTCTGTCTCCCAAGCTGTACTCATCGGTATTCGGAGTTTGCAATGGTTTGGTAAGTCGCCATGACCCCCTAGCCATAACAGTGCTCTACCCCCGATGGTAATACTTGAGGCACTACCTAAATAGTTTTCGGAGAGAACCAGCTATTTCCAAGTTTGTTTAGCCTTTCACCCCTATCCACAGCTCATCCGCTAGTTTTGCAACACTAGTCGGTTCGGACCTCCAGTGCGTGTTACCGCACCTTCATCCTGGCCATGGATAGATCACTTGGTTTCGGGTCTACACCCAGCGACTAATTCGCCCTATTCGGACTCGATTTCTCTACGGCTTCCCTATACGGTTAACCTTGCCACTGAATGTAAGTCGCTGACCCATTATACAAAAGGTACGCAGTCACCCGTTTCCAGGCTCCTACTTTTTGTATGCATGCGGTTTCAGGATCTATTTCACTCCCCTCCCGGGGTTCTTTTCGCCTTTCCCTCACGGTACTTGTTCACTATCGGTCGATTACGAGTATTTAGCCTTGGAGGATGGTCCCCCCATATTCAGACAGGATTTCACGTGTCCCGCCCTACTTGTCGCACGCCCAGTTCCACAGCCGACTTTTTTCATACGGGGCTATCACCCGCTGTGGCCGGACTTTCCATTCCGTTCTGATAAGTCGATTGCTAAAACGTGCAGGCTCTTCCGATTTCGCTCGCCACTACTTTCGGAATCTCGGTTGATGTCTTTTCCTCCAGCTACTGAGATGTTTCAGTTCGCCGGGTTCGCCTTGCATGCCTATGTATTCAGCATGCAATACCCTTGCGGGTGGGTTTCCCCATTCAGATATCTCCGGATCAAAGCTCATTTGCCAGCTCCCCGAAGCTTTTCGCAGGCTATCACGTCTTTCGTCGCCTGTAATCGCCTAGGCATCCACCACATGCACTTAGTCACTTGACCCTATAACTTTGACATCTGGCTGTCAGATGTCGTCAAGGACTTCAACAAACACCCACCGACTGATGGGCATTCGTTTTCATGAGTATTTACGTTCGCCGTACTCTCAACTTTCATGAACTAAATTCACGAAGTCAATTGTCTGGTGACACAATCAATAGTTGTATTTTCCCGCATCGAATTCGCCACAAGGACGCTTTCTTTGCAGTCAACAACTGATTCGACTCTACAAATTTTTAAAGAACAACAGCCATCTAACGATGACAAACCCAAAGCACCTGACTCTCGTCAAGAAACTTGGGTTTGTATCGCAAGCAACGAGAAGCGTTTTACAAGAAGATTTTGGTGGAGGATGACGGGATCGAACCGACGACCCCCTGCTTGCAAAGCAGGTGCTCTCCCAGCTGAGCTAATCCCCCAAAGATCAATACTGTCAATGGTTGGTGGGTCTGGTTGGATTCGAACCAACGACCCCCGCCTTATCAAGACGGTGCTCTAACCGACTGAGCTACAGACCCCAATCCGTAATCTTGCGGGCTTCTCTGTTACTGTCGTATTTACAGCCGATAAGTGTGGGCGCTTGAATTGAAGTGCAGTTTGACCTCTGCTCCATCCTTGCATGATCAATGAAGATCAACATCAACGATGTGCTTTGGTGTTTTTCCAGAAAGGAGGTGATCCAGCCGCACCTTCCGATACGGCTACCTTGTTACGACTTCACCCCAGTCACGAACCCCGCCGTGGTAATCGCCCTCCTTGCGGTTAGGCTAACTACTTCTGGCGAGACCCGCTCCCATGGTGTGACGGGCGGTGTGTACAAGACCCGGGAACGTATTCACCGCGACATGCTGATCCGCGATTACTAGCGATTCCGACTTCACGCAGTCGAGTTGCAGACTGCGATCCGGACTACGACCGGTTTTCTGGGATTGGCTCCCCCTCGCGGGTTGGCTGCCCTCTGTACCGGCCATTGTATGACGTGTGTAGCCCTACCCATAAGGGCCATGAGGACCTGACGTCATCCCCACCTTCCTCCGGTTTGTCACCGGCAGTCTCATTAGAGTGCCCTTTCGTAGCAACTAATGACAAGGGTTGCGCTCGTTGCGGGACTTAACCCAACATCTCACGACACGAGCTGACGACGGCCATGCAGCACCTGTGTCTAGGCTCTCTTTCGAGCACTCCCACATCTCTGCAGGATTCCTAGCATGTCAAGGGTAGGTAAGGTTTTTCGCGTTGCATCGAATTAAACCACATCATCCACCGCTTGTGCGGGTCCCCGTCAATTCCTTTGAGTTTCAACCTTGCGGCCGTACTCCCCAGGCGGTCAACTTCACGCGTTAGCTTCGTTACTGAGAAGAAACCCTCCCAACAACCAGTTGACATCGTTTAGGGCGTGGACTACCAGGGTATCTAATCCTGTTTGCTCCCCACGCTTTCGTGCATGAGCGTCAGTGCAGGCCCAGGGGATTGCCTTCGCCATTGGTGTTCCTCCGCATATCTACGCATTTCACTGCTACACGCGGAATTCCATCCCCCTCTGCCGCACTCTAGCTATACAGTCACAAATGCAGTTCCCAGGTTGAGCCCGGGGATTTCACATCTGTCTTATATAACCGCCTGCGCACGCTTTACGCCCAGTAATTCCGATTAACGCTTGCACCCTACGTATTACCGCGGCTGCTGGCACGTAGTTAGCCGGTGCTTATTCTTCAGGTACCGTCATCACCCCAGGGTATTAGCCCAGAGTATTTCTTCCCTGACAAAAGTGGTTTACAACCCGAAGGCCTTCTTCCCACACGCGGTATGGCTGGATCAGGCTTTCGCCCATTGTCCAAAATTCCCCACTGCTGCCTCCCGTAGGAGTCTGGACCGTGTCTCAGTTCCAGTGTGGCTGGTCGTCCTCTCAGACCAGCTACAGATCGTCGGCTTGGTGGGCCTTTACCCCACCAACTACCTAATCTGCCATCGGCCGCTCCAATCGCGCGAGGCCCTTGCAGGTCCCCCGCTTTCACCCTCAGGTCGTATGCGGTATTAGCGTAGCTTTCGCTACGTTATCCCCCACGACTGGGCACGTTCCGATGTATTACTCACCCGTTCGCCACTCTCAAGGATTGCTCCTCTACCGTTCGACTTGCATGTGTAAGGCATACCGCCAGCGTTCAATCTGAGCCAGGATCAAACTCTTCAGTTCGATCTTGATTTCGCTCAAAGAATTGAAGTGAACTTCACTTCCATGAGCATTTAAGGTCCTGAGACCCCGGATCCGAAGATCCAGAGCACTCGCCTCAAACGCCCACGCTTATCGGCTGTTAATTTTTAAAGAACATCAAGAAGCAGAACTTCTTGTTTGCAAACCACTCAGTGGCAGCGAAGACAGTTATTATGCATCGGATTTAAAGCCCTGTCAAACGGTCAACTACTTGCGTCGCCAACCAGACTTCAAACCAGCTCCGTCGCGCAAAACAAGTTCTGTGCAGCGAAGCCCTCCAGTGTAGCCAGTTCTAAGAAGATTGCAAAGACTTTCTTCGCGCCATTCAGAAAAACCCTCACGCCAGCTCAATCCTGGGCGTTGAGCGCCTCGCCCATGGCATTGATCAGCGCATCGATCTGACTGCGCTCGGTGATGAACGGTGGTGCCATCTGGATGGTGTCCGCGCCATAACGAACATAGAAGCCCTTCTGCCAGCAGCGCATCGCCACTTCATAGGGGCGACGCGCAGGCTCACCCGGCAAGGCCGCCAGCGTCAGGCCCGCCGCCAGGCCGATGTTGCGGATGTCGGTGACGTACTTCGCGCCACGCAAGCCATGCACCGCTTGCTCGAAGTACGGCGCCAACTCGCGCACGCGCTGCGGCATGTGCTCGCGCTCCAGCACGTCCAGCGTGGCAAGCGCAGTCGCGCAGGCCACCGGGTGCGCTGAATAGGTGTAGCCGTGCGGGAACTCCAGCATGTAGTCCGGGCCACTCGCCGCCATGAAGGTGTCGTAGATCTCGCTACCCACCACCACGCCACCCATCGGGATCACGCCGTTGGTGATCTGCTTGGCGAAGTTGAGCAGGTCGGGCTTGACGCCAAAGGCCTCGGCACCCGTCCACGCGCCTGAACGACCGAAGCCGCTGATGACCTCGTCGAAGATCAGCAGGATGTTGTTCTGGGTGCAGATCTCGCGCAGCCGCTGCAGATAACCCTGCGGCGGCACGATCACGCCGGCCGAGCCCGAAAACGGCTCGACGATCACCGCCGCAATGTTCGACGCGTCGTACAGCGCAATGTGGTCGAGCAACTCATCCGCCAGATGTGCGCCGAATTCCGGCTGGCCCTTGCTGAAGTTGTTCTGCGCCAGCATCGTGTGCGACAGGTGATCGGCTTCCACGCCCTGGCCGAAGAGCTTGCGGTTGGCCGGAATGCCGCCCACGCTGATGCCACCGAAGTTGACACCGTGATAACCCTTGGCGCGGCCGATGAAGCGCGTCTTGCCCGCCTGGCCCTTGAGCCGCCAGTAGGCGCGCGCGATCTTCATGGACGTGTCCGCCGCCTCTGACCCAGAGCCGACGAAGAACACCCGGTCCAATCCGGCCGGCATCAGCTGCGTGATCTTCTCGGCCAGCTGGAACGACGCCGGGTGGCCGAACTGGAAAGCGGGTGAATAGTCCAGCGTCGCCACCTGGCGGCTGATGGCCTCGACCAGTTCCGGCCGGCCGTGGCCCAGACCGCAGGTCCACAGGCCGGACAGGCCGTCAAAGATCTGCCGCCCCTGCGCATCCTTGTAATAGCAACCCTGCGCCGACACCATCAGGCGCGGGTCCTTCTTGAACTGGCGATTGCCGGTGTACGGCATCCAGTGCGCATCGAGCTGGGCTTGCGTCAGGCCGGCGGTGGCCTGGAGGTCATGGAGCTGCATGGTCGGACTCTCTACCTATCTATATAGCGAGCCCAGATTCTGAGCGAGAAACCGCCCCCTGCGTGCCGGCGGTGGCATGGCTATGATGATCGGTTCGCCTTCACGCACCCAGGTGCGTGTCAACAGGCGCGTTTCACTTTCTAGGTTCTCTCCATGCCCGCTGGTTCTCCCCCCGTGTTTTCGCACCCGCTCATCAGCGTGCGTGGCGCCCGCACCCACAACCTCAAGAACATCGACCTCGACCTGCCCAAGCACGCGCTGGTCGTGATCACCGGTCTGTCCGGCTCGGGCAAGTCCAGCCTGGCGTTCGACACCCTCTACGCCGAAGGCCAGCGCCGCTATGTCGAGAGCCTCTCGGCCTACGCGCGCCAGTTCCTGCAGCTGATGGACAAGCCCGACGTCGACATGATCGAAGGCCTGTCGCCGGCGATCTCCATCGAGCAGAAGGCCACCAGCCACAACCCGCGCTCCACCGTCGGCACCATCACCGAGATCCACGACTACCTGCGCCTGCTCTACGCCCGCGCCGGCACGCCCTTCTGCCCCGACCACGCGCTGCCGCTGGAGGCGCAGAACGTCAGCCAGATGGTCGACGCCGTGCTCGCGCTGCCCGAGGAAACCAAGCTGATGGTGCTGGCCCCCGTGGCGCGCGACCGCAAGGGCGAGTTCACCGAGCTGTTCGAGGCCATGCAGGCGCAGGGCTACGTGCGCTTCCGCATCGATGGCCGTGTGGTGGAAGCCGCCGACCTGCAGCCGCTCAAGAAGACCGAAAAGCACGACATCGACATCGTCATCGACCGCCTCAAGACCCGCGAGGACGTCAAGCAGCGCCTGGCCGAGAGCTTCGAAGCCGCGCTGCGCATCGCCGAAGGCCGTGCGCTCGCGCTGGAAATGGACACCGGCAAAGAGCACCTCTTCTCCAGCAAGTTCGCCTGCCCGGCCTGCAGCTACTCGCTCTCAGAATTGGAGCCGCGCCTGTTCTCCTTCAACTCGCCGGTCGGCGCCTGCCCGAGCTGCGACGGCCTCGGCCACGTCACCGTGTTCGACCCCGAACGCGTGGTCGCCTTCCCCTCGCTCAGCCTGGCCAGCGGCGCCGTCAAGGGCTGGGACCGCCGCAACGCGTACACCTTCTCGATGCTGCAAAGCGTCGCGGCGCACTACAAGTTCGACATCGACGAGCCCTTCGAGCAGCTCACGCCCGAACACCAGAAAGTGCTGCTGCACGGCTCGGGCACCGAGGAGATCGGCTTCGTCTACGAGGCCGACGGCCCCGGCGGCAAGAAACGCAGCGTCAAGCGCCACCACCCGTTCGAGGGCATCCTGGCCAACTTCGAGCGCCGCCTGCGCGAGACCGAATCGGCCGCCGTGCGCGAAGACCTCGGCCGCTACCAGGCCGTCAAGCCCTGCCACGACTGCGGCGGCGCGCGCCTGCGCCGCGAAGCGCGCCACGTGCTGCTGGCCGACGCCGGTGATCTGCCGTCCAAGGCCATCTTCGAGGTCGAGCACGCCACGCTGGCCGACTGCCTGAGCTACTTCGAACAACTCCACCTCAAGGGCGCCAAGGCCGACATCGCCGACAAGGTGGTGCGCGAGATCCGCGCCCGGCTCAAGTTCCTCAACGACGTCGGCCTCAACTACCTCAGCCTCGACCGCAGCGCCGACACGCTCAGCGGCGGTGAGGCGCAGCGCATCCGCCTGGCCAGCCAGATCGGCTCGGGCCTGAGCGGTGTGATGTACGTGCTCGACGAGCCCAGCATCGGCCTGCACCAGCGCGACAACGACCGCCTGATCGGCACGCTCAAGCACCTGCGCGACCTCGGCAACAGCGTGCTGGTGGTCGAGCACGACGAGGACATGATCCGCGCCGCCGACTACGTGGTCGACATGGGCCCTGGCGCCGGCGTGCACGGCGGGCGGGTGATGTCCCAAGGCACGCCCGACGAGGTCGCCAACGACCCGGAATCACTCACCGGCCGCTACCTCGGCCAGTTCCTCAAGATCGCGGTGCCCGAGCGCCGCAACAAGCTGTCGGACCAGAAAGACCCGCGCGTGCTGCGCATCGTCAACGCGCGTGGCAACAACCTGAAGGGCGTCACCGCCGAGATTCCGGTCGGCCTGTTCACCTGCGTGACCGGCGTTTCAGGCTCGGGCAAGAGCACGCTGGTCAACGACACGCTCTATGCGGCCGTGGCCAAGAAGCTGTATCAGAGCCACGCCGAGCCCGAAGCGCATGACGAGATCGAAGGCCTGGATGCGTTTGATAAGGTCATCAACGTCGACCAGAGCCCCATCGGCCGCACGCCGCGCAGCAACCCGGCCACTTACACGGGGCTGTTCACGCCCATCCGCGAGATGTTCGCCGAGATGAACACGGCCAAGGAACGCGGCTACGGCCCGGGCCGCTTCAGCTTCAACGTCGCCGGCGGGCGCTGCGAATCGTGCCAGGGCGACGGCGTGCTGAAGGTCGAGATGCACTTTCTGCCCGACGTCTACGTGCCCTGCGACGTCTGCCACGGCCTGCGCTACAACCGCGAAACGCTCGAAGTGCTCTACAAGGGCAA
This sequence comes from Leptothrix sp. (in: b-proteobacteria), assembly GCF_965250675.1. Lineage (NCBI taxonomy): Bacteria > Pseudomonadati > Pseudomonadota > Betaproteobacteria > Burkholderiales > Sphaerotilaceae > Leptothrix > Leptothrix sp. (in: b-proteobacteria). The sequence goes on along the minus strand of NZ_CBDFPH010000008.1, from coordinate 597,623 downwards.
GAACATCACCGAGGTGCTGGGCCTGACGGTCGAAGACGCCCGCACCTTCTTCAGCGCCGTGCCCAGCATCGCCCGCAAACTGCAGACGCTGCTGGACGTGGGCCTGGGCTACATCAAGCTCGGCCAGTCGGCCACCACCTTGTCGGGCGGCGAGGCGCAGCGCGTCAAGCTGGCGCTGGAGTTGAGCAAGCGCGACACCGGCCGCACGCTCTATATATTGGACGAGCCGACCACCGGCCTGCACTTCCATGACATCCAGCTGCTGCTGAAAGTCCTGCACCAGTTGCGCGACGCCGGCAACACCATCGTCGTGATCGAGCACAACCTCGACGTCATCAAGACCGCAGACTGGCTGCTCGACATGGGCCCCGAAGGCGGCTCGGGTGGCGGGCTGCTGCTGGCGGCCGGCACGCCGGAGGACATCGCGGCGTGCGCCGAAAGCCACACCGGGCGCTTCCTGAAGACACTGCTGGAGCGCTGAGCCCCGCGCAAGTCGGACGGCTGAGTCTGAAAAACCAGCCGGCTCAGCGCCTGGCCGTGACCTGCGCCTGCTGCCAGCGGGCAATCGCCTCGCGGATGGCGGGCAGCGCGGCCTGGGCGGCTTTTTCGCCTTCGAGCACGGCCAGGTGCTTCTGGTCGAAGTCCGCCGCGCCGATCTGGCCGACGCGCGGGCGCAGCACCACGTCGGCGCGCACCAGCTCCTGCTCACCGAGCTTCTGGCCCATGATGGTGATGGTCTGGTTGATGTTGCTGAAGATGCCGCTGGCCTTGCCGTCCCCGGCCTTGGACGAGATGTCGATGGCGATGACGATGTCGGCGCCCAGCTGGCGCGCCGCATCCACCGGCACCGGGCTCACCAGCCCGCCGTCGACATAACGCCGCCCGCCGATCAGCGCCGGCTGGAACACGCCCGGAATGCTGCACGACGCCCGCACCGCCTGGCCGGTGTTGCCGCGCGTGAAGATGACGCGATTGCCGCTGTCCAGATCAGTGGCCACCGCCGCGAACGGCCGGGCCAGCTGCTCCAGTGGCTTCTGCTTGACCAGCTCGTTGACGTAGTCCTGCAGCTTGTCGCCCTTGACCAGCCCGCCGGCGCCGAACAGCGTCACGTCGCGCACGCGGCCTTCATCGAGCGCAAACGACTGCTCCTGCAGCGCAAACCCGCTCAGGCCCGACGCGTACAACGCGCCCACCACGCTGCCGGCGCTGGTGCCCGAGACAAAGGCCGGTGTCAGCCCGGAGGCTTCCAGCACTTTGATCACGCCCACATGCGCAAAGCCCTTGGCCGCGCCGCCACCCAGCGCGATGCCGATCTTCGGTGTCGGCAGCGGCTGGCTGGGCACGGAGACGCAGGCGGTCAAGAGCGCGGGAAGTGCAGGAAGGGCCAGAAGCAGGGTGCGGCGTTGCATGTCGGTCGGAGCGGGTCAGGAAGTCGATGAAGCGGGCCGGATTGTCAGCGATGCCGGCCGGTATTCCGGCACCAGGGTCGCCAGGCGCTGGCGCACCTCGGCGTCATCGGCACTGTGGCGGGCGGCCACCCAGTCGAGCAGGGTCTGCACGTCCTGGGCGCGGTCGTCGAGCCGGGCGATGCGCAGGCGCTCGAAGCGCGTCGGCAGGGTCGAATCGGTATCGGCCAGCAGCTCTTCATAGAGCTTTTCGCCCGGGCGCAGGCCGCTGTAGGCGATGCCGATGTCGGCCACCGCATGGCCGCTCATGCGGATCAGGTCGCGCGCCAAGTCCACGATCTTGACCGGCTCGCCCATGTCGAGCACGAACACCTGGCCGCCCTCACCGATCGCCGCCGCCTGCACCACCAGCCGCGCGGCTTCGGGAATGGTCATGAAGAAGCGCGTGATGTCCGGGTGCGTCACCGTCACCGGGCCGCCGCGGGCGATCTGTTCCTTGAACTTGGGGATCACGCTGCCTGACGAGCCCAGCACGTTGCCGAAGCGCACCGCCATGAAGCGGGTGTGGCCGCCGGCCGCTGCCACCTCGGCCGCCAGCTTGGCGATCACCATCTCGGCCGCGCGCTTGGTCGCGCCCATCACGTTGGTGGGGTTGACGGCCTTGTCGGTCGAGATCAGCACGAAGCGCTCGGCGCCCGCATCCGCCGCCGCCCGCGCCGCGCGCCAGGTGCCGAGCGTGTTGTTGCGCACGGCGGCAAAGGCGTTGTCTTCCTCCATCAGCGGCACGTGCTTGTAGGCGGCGGCGTGGAACACCACCTGCGGGCGGTAGCGTGCAAAGCTGGCGCGCAGGTGCTCGGCGTCACGCACATCGCCCACCAGCCGCACCAGCGGAATGTGCGGGAAGTGCTCGCTGAGTTCCTGCTCGATGCGGTAGAGCGCAAATTCGCTCAGCTCGTACAGCACGATCTTCAACGGCCCGTAGCGCGCCACCTGCCGGCAGAGTTCGGAGCCGATCGAGCCGCCCGCGCCGGTGATCAGCACCACCTTGCCGCTCAGCGCCTCGCTGATGCCGCCTTCATCAAGCCGGACCGGCTCGCGGCCGAGCAGGTCTTCGGCCTCGATCTCGCGCACGCGCGCCACCGGCTGACCCTCGCGCAGCTCGGCGGCAGTCGGCACCGTCACCACCGGCAGGTGCGTGGCGGCCGCCAGGTCGAGGGCGCGGCGGCGCTCGGCCGGCTGGGCCGACGGCATCGCCACCACGATGTGGCTGATGCCGTGCACCGCCGCCCAGCGCGGCGCGCTGTCCAGCGGCCCCAGCACCGGCACATTGCTGACGCGCGCGCCCTGCTTGGCGCGGTCGTCGTCAAGCAGCCCCACCACCACCCAGCCGTGGTGCTGGATGCCGGCGATCAGCAGCCGCGCCGCATCGCCCGCGCCCATCACCAGTGCGCGGCGTGTCTCGGTCGCGCTGCCAGAGATGCGTCCGCGCATGTGCTCGTACAACATGCGGTAGCCGATGCGCACCATCGACAGCCCCATCAGGCTGACGACCGGATGCAGCCCCAGCACCGCGCGCGGCACCTGGCTCAGCTGCGCCATCAGCACCGCCACCGCGCCCACCAGCCCGGCGATCGCGCAGGCCAGCGTCAGCCGCTGCACCTCGCCAAAGCCCGAAAACCGCCACATGCCCTTGGGCACGCGCAGCGCCAGAAACACCGCCATGTAGAGCGCCACCAGCGCCAGCATCACCCAGACGTCATACGGCGGCCGCGCGCTGTGCCAGCGCTCGAAGCCGAGCCGGAACAGGTAGGTGACATGCCAGCAGGCGGCGATCACGAGCGCGTCGATCGCCAGCGCCAGCACCTCGCGGCGTGGGCGGATCAGGGTCAGCAGGCGGTCAAGGTGGGGCCAGAACATCGTCAATTCATCACTTTCACAGCCGCCCGAGCAGCACGCGCGCGGTGCGCCACAAGATGCGCAAATCGGTACGCAGCGGCCCGCGCGCCGCCGTCTGCGCCACGTACTGCGCCTGCAGCCGCAGCTTGACCGGCAGGATCTCGTCCACGTAAGTGCGCTCGGGGTCGGCCGCACGCGCCAGCAGATCGCCCTCGTCGCGGAAGTCGAGCGAGCAATCGTCCGTGATGCCCGGCTTGACCGACAGCACCACCTCGCGCAGCGCCGCCGGGTAGAGCGCCACGTAACGCGGCACCTCCGGGCGCGGCCCGACCAGGCTCATGTCGCCGCGCCACACATCGATCAGCTGCGCCAGCTCATCCCACTTGCTGCGCCGCAGCCAGCCGCCCACGCGGGTGATGCGCGCATCCGCCCCCACCGTGATCTGCGGCCCGGCGTCCTGCGGGTTGTGCGTCATGGTGCGGAACTTGTGGATGCGAAAGTGCCGCCCGCCCCGCCCCACCCGCACCTGCCGATAGAACACCGGCCCGCGCGTATCCAGCTTGATCGCCACCGCCACGCCCAGCAGCAGCGGCGCGAACAGCAGCAGCGCGAGGCTGGCCATGGCCAGGTCGAACAGGCGTTTGGACATGCCGGGTCAGTCGAATCCGCGGCTCAACCCAGCGCCGTCCTCAGCGCATTCACCACGCGGTGCACGTCGTCGGCCGTCATGCGGGTGTAGAGCGGCAGGCTGAGCATGCGCTCGTAGGCGCGCTGGCTGTGGGGGAAGTCTTCGGCGCGGAGGCTGTAACGCTCGCGCCAGTAGGGGTGCTGGTGCAGCGGGATGTAGTGGACGCTGCAGCCGATGCCGGCGGCATAGAGCGCCTCGATCAGCGCGTCACGCTCGACCTTCGTCTCATCCGCCAGCCGCAGCACGTACAGATGCCACGAATGGGTTTCGCCCGGCGCGGGGGCGGGCGGCAGGATCACCGGCAGGTCGGCCAGCAGTTCGTTGTAGAGCGCAGCCAGCTCGGCGCGTTTCTGCTGGAAGGCGTGGGCGCGCTTCAACTGGTGCAGGCCCATGGCCGCGGCGATGTCGGTCAGGTTGTACTTGAAGCCGGGCGCGACGATCTCGTAATACCAGCTCGGCACCTTGGCGGTGAAGCGGTCGAAGGCGTCGCGGTTGATGCCGTGCAGGCGCATGACCTTGGCGCGCGCGGCTATTCGCGCATCGCGCGTGACCAGCATGCCGCCCTCGCCGGTGGTGATGGTCTTGTTGGCGTAGAAGCTGAACACAGTCACGTCGCTGGCCAGCGTACCGACGAGCTGGCCGGCGTGGGTGGTCGGCAGCGCGTGGGCGGCGTCCTCGACTACTTTCAGGCCATGGCGGCGGGCGATGTCGTGAATCGCACCCATATTCACCGCGAGGCCGGCAAAGTGGACCGGGATGATGGCGCGGGTCTTGGGCGTGATGGCCGCCTCGATCGCAGCCGGGTCGATGTTGAGCGTGGCGGGGTCGATGTCGACCAGCTTCACGTCCGCGCCCAGGTAGCGCACCACTTCCGCCGTGGCGGTGAAGGTGTGGGTGGTGGTGATGACCTCGTCGCCCGGGCCGATGCCCAGCGCTTCGAGCGCCAGGTGCAGGCCGGCGGTGGCCGAGTTGACGGCGATGCAATGAATCTGGTCATCGCCCAGGAAGGCCGCAAAGTCCTGCTCGAAGCGCCGCGCCTTCGGCCCCGTGGTGACCCAGCCGGATTTCAGCGTGTCGATGACTTCGGCAATCTCCTCGTCGCCGATCTCGGGCAGGGCGAAAGGCAGGAACGGCAGGGCGGGCAACGTGGCGGAAGCGGACATGGGGCGGGCCAGTACAGGTCGGAAACCAGGGAGCGCCCGATGCTAATGCAGCCGCCTCCGGGATGACCTCAAGGTAACCGCCTCAGTGCAGCGCGGCCAGGAACTGCTCGAACTCTGGCGCCTGACCAAAATGCTGGTCAGCGCCATCACGCAAACTCAGGCACCTGATCAACACCGAACCCTCAAGCCATGGCCATCAACCTGCTCACCGTCCTGAAATTCGTGCCCTGGAAAGACGTCATCAGCAACGCCCCTGCCGTGGCGGAAGGCGCCAAGAAGCTCTGGGGCAGCGTGGCACGCAAACCCGCCAAGCCCATGGGCGACGTGCTGGTACCTGCCGGCCCGCAAGCCCCCATCGAAGTCCGCGTGGCCGCACTGGAGCAGGCCGGCGCCGAGTGGCAGGAGCAACTGCGCGCCAGCACGGAGTTGCTCACCACGCTGGCCGAGCAGAACGCGCAACTGATGCGACGCATCGACCAGAATCGCCGCCTGATCTGGCGTCTTTACGCGCTGGTGGTAGTGCTGGCGGGGCTGGGCGTGGCAGCGTGGTGGGGTCCACAATAAGCCCAGGAGAGAAACGCCATGGGCTTGCCGCAACCGACCCCCACCCTCAGCCTGACCGAATTCATCGCCTGGGAGAACGACCAGCCCGAGCGGCATGAGTTCTTCCAGGGCGAGGTCTTCGCCATGGTCGGCGCACGCCGGGCGCATGGCCGGGTGGTACTCAATCTGGCACGCCACTTCATGGATCAGCTGGAGGGCACGCCCTGCCAGGTCTTCTCCGAAGGCATGAAGCTGCAGGTCGCAGACGACACCCTGCTCTACCCCGACCTGTTCGTCACCTGCGACCGCGCCGACCTGGCCACCGAGATGATCTTCCGCTCACCCACGCTGGTGATCGAGGTGCTGTCGCCCAGTACCCAGGCCTACGACCGCAGCCAGAAATTCGCGCTCTACCGGCGCGTGCTGTCGCTGCAGGAATACATCCTGGTCGACCCCGACACCCGCCGCGTCGAGGCCTTCAGGCGCGAGCCCGATGGCCGCTGGGTGCTGGACGACATGAGCGAGTCCGACACGCTCAACGCGCCCAGCGTCGGCTGCAGCGTGGCCATGGACCGGGTGTTTGCGGGCATCGATCCGGCAGACTGAACCCTCGCTTTCACCCCGGCTTGCCCACCCACACCAGCACATGCGTGCGCAGCAACGGCAGCGCGTTGAACAACGGATAGAGACTGGGGCTGAAGCGGCACACGCGCCGGGCGATCGGCGGGGCCAGGGTCAGGCGTTGAGCCTGGATCTGCGCGTGCGGAAACAGCTGCCGCACGCGCGCTAGCGGCACGCCGCGCACGTCGCGGTTGCGCGGGTTGTTGATGGTGAAGTCGTACCAGAGCACCGCGCCGCCGGGCCGGGTCCAGCGCCACATCGCGTCGGCCAGTTGCTGCTGAAAAGCGTCGTCGAGCAGCGAGGAAAACACGGTCGACTGGAAGACGATGTCGCAGCTGGCGGGCGCGATGTCGGCGCGCAGCGCGTCGCCCAGCTGCAGACGGGTGGTCTCGGGCAGCACGGCGCGGGCCTGGGCGTGGCGTTCGGGCAGCAGCTCCAGCCCTTGCAGGTGCTGGGGCGCAAAGCCCAGGCGCAGGAATTCCAGCAGGTTGCCGCCCGCGCCGCAGCCCACTTCCAGCAGCGTGCGCCGGCTCAGGTCGTGCCAGCCGTGCGCGGCCAGCAGGCGCAACACGGCGCGCTGGCGTTCCTGCACGGTCTGCCAGACATCCGGGTTGAGCAGGCTGTAGCGGTCGGCTTGCGGCGCATCGGTGCGCCGGGCGTAGCGCTCGGCCACGCGGGCGGCCTCGTCCCCCGGCGCCATCACGCCACCGCGTCCAGAAAGCGCTGCGCCAGCACCGGATAGGTGTGGTTCGCGAGCACGAAGGCGCGGCCGCGCTCGCCCATCACGCGGCGCTGGTCCGCGCTGAGCGCGGCCAGTTGCTGCAGCCCGGCGGCCACCGCAGCAGCGTCTTGCGGCGGCACGGTCAGGCCGCAGCCGGCCTCGGCCACCGGGTCATTGCCGGCCTCGACCGAGTGCAGCACCGCGCAGCGGGCCATCATGTAATCCATCAGCTTGTTGGGCGCGATGCCGAAGCGGTAGATCGGCACGCGCTGCCAGCCGATGTAGGCGATGTCGACGGCCGCCAGCAGGCTCGGGATCTGAGCCTTCGGAATCGGGGGAAGCAACTCGACGTGTCGCAGGCGCTCATCGGCAACCCGCCGCTGCAGCCGCTCACGCTCGTGGCCGCTGCCGACCAGCACGACGGCCAGCGGCTGGTCTTTCAAGAGCCGCGCCGCATCCAACAAGGTGTCGAGCGCATTGGGCTGGCCCATCGAGCCGGCATAGCCGATCACGGTGCGGCCGGCTGCCTTGGCGCGGGTGATGGCGTCGGCCACGTCTTCGCGCAGCGGCGGCGGCGTGCCGCTCCATTCATCGAGCGTGATGCCGTTGGGCACGATGTGCAGCTTGGCGCAATCCAGCCCTCGGCTGGCCATGTAGTCGTGCACCTTGGGCAGCATGCTGATGACGACATCGGCATCACGGTAGGCATCGTCCTCGGCCTTCTGCACCAGCATGATGAAAGGGTGGCGGCGCGACATGCCGGACAACTCGATCGGCGACAGCGGCCACAGGTCATGCACCTCGAACACCAGCTTCGCGCCGGCCCGGCGGGCGATACGCCGCGCCACCCAGATATCCATCGGATAGGTGCTGGACGCGATCACCACATCAGGCCGAGTCTGGGCGATGAGTGCATCGGTCGCCGCCCAGACCTGGCGCAGAAACGCCCAGATGTTCTTGATGCGGCCCAGGCCATTGCCCTGATAGGCCGGCGTGGGGAACCAGTGGTAGTGGATGCCGTCGACGGCCTGCTGCAGCGGCGCGCTCAAGGGCTGGCCGTTCAGCTCGGGCTGGCGCGAGCGCACATGCGAGAAGCTCGCCGCCACCATGTCGACGCGGTGGCCGCTGCGCACCCATTCACGCGCCAGGTAATACGGCCGGAACTCCATGCCCAGCGCCGGGCTGCCGGCGTAGTGGTTGAGGTACAGAATGTTCATGAAAGCTCCGAAAGCCGCGCCAGCAGCCCTGCCACCGCCGGCGCAAACAGGCCGTGCTCGGCAACCCAGGCGCGGTTGACGGCGGCAATGCGCCTGGTCTGTGGCGCCAGCGTTTGCAGCGCAGCGGACAGGCCGGACAGGTCGTCGCCGACGATCAGGCCGTTGTCACCGCTGCGCACCAGCTCATGGTTGGCGGGCAGGTCGGACAGGATCGGCACGGCGCCATGAGCCATGGCTTCGAGCACCGACACCGCGACCGAATCGCTTGCCGGCAGGCTCAGGTACCAGCGGGCGCGGGCGTAGTGCTGGGCCTGGGTTTCGGGATCCAGCCGGCCGACGAAGTGCACGCGCTCGGCCAGTCCCAACGCCGCCACCTGCGCCTGCAGCGCAGCGCGCAGGCTGCCGTCATTGGCGATGACCAGGCGCGCCTCAGGCTGAACTGCAGCCACGGCGGCAAAAGCGGCCAGCACGCGCTCGGGCCGGTAGATCGGCTCCAGCCCGCGGTTGGCGAAGAACAGCCACGGGTCTTTGGGCGGCGGCTCGGGCGGCATCTTCTCTAAGCCGAAAGGGAAGACGCGCACCTCGTCCGCGCCCAGCTGGCGCATCACCTGAGCCATGTGCTGCGAATCGCTGGTGGTGATCGTGCAGGCGCGCAGCACGCGCTGCGTCAGCCCGCGCCACAACGCGCCCTGCTGCGGCGTGACCAGGATGTCGCTGCCCCAGGCCGAGCCGACGATCTGCCCGCGCAGCCGCCAGCCGCGTTTCGCCAGCCAGGCCAGCGTGCCGTGCGAGGTCAGGTAGTGCGGGTGCAGCCAGTCGGCGTCGATGCGCTGCAGCCAGCGCGCCAGCCGGGGCAACTGGCGCAACAGGCCGATGTTGCCGCCGCCGTGCGCCACGGTGGCGCCCAGCGCCAGCCGGCGTTCGGGCGGCACGCAGGCATCGAAGCCGGGGAGGAAACCCCGGCTCGACGCCACCCACAGTTCGACGTGGGGCGACAAGGCCCGTGCCCACTTGAGCAGGTGCGGGCTTTCGGCGTCGCCGATCAGCACGTGCCTCACAGCGTGCCTGCGTCCGCCCCGGCCCAGGCGTCGTAAAACTCGTACAGCTCGGGGTGGCGCACCAGCAGCTTTTCATCGGCCTTGCGGCTGTCGCCGACGACGCGGGCCGGCGAGCCTTCCAGGATCGAGAAATCGGTGAAATCACCGCGCACCTGGCTGCCGGCGCAGACGATGCAGCCGCGGCCGAGGCGGCTGTTGGCCTCGATCAGCGTGTGCGGGCCGATGAAGCAGTACGGGCCGATGTGCACCGGCCCGCCGACCCAGCCGGGGCGCGGCTGGTTGGCGTCCCAGGTGGAAAACTCACGCCCCAAGAGCCGCTGCGCCCGGTGCGAGCTGTGCGTGACGATGCTGACGTGGTGGGTGATCTGCACGCCCTCGTCGATCGTGATGCCGCCGCTGGCCTCCAGGTAGTTGAAGTGGCCGATGTAGACGTGATCGGCCAGCCGCAGCTTGTCTTCATGCTCGATGCAGGCCGACGGCGAGATGCGCGTGTGCGGCAGCCAGCGCCCCTGCGAGCGCTCGCCGAACACGGGTCGAAACAGCAGGCTGCGCAGCAGCTTGCGGCGCCAGCGGTTCAGGGCCACACGCAAAACAACAGGCAGAACACTCACCTTGCACACTCTCCAGCGTTGATCAACTCGGGCGCGGCGGATTGTCGCTGGCCGGCTGGGCCTCCACCGGCAGCGGCCAATGCGCCAGGCGCCAGAAGTACCAGCCAAAGTAGCCCGCCATCACCGCTGACACCGCCCAGCCGGCGCCGGCCAGGCCGCCCAGCACCAGGCCAGCCGCCAGCGCCATCACAAAGGCCAGTTGCCCCCACAGCGCCAGGCGCAGCGCCCAGCCCTGTGCGCCCCAGGCCATGGTGACCACCGCCAGCGGCGACGCCACAAAGTGCGCGCCCACGTACAGCGCCAGCGCCCGCGCCAGCACGCCGGCTTCACGCCAGGAGTCGCCAAACAGCAGCCCGAACAACCACGGCCCGCCCACCCACAACACCAGCACCAGCGGCAGCGCCAGCAGCATCAACAAGCCCATGACGCGCCGCACCGCCGCCAGACCGGCAGGCGTCGGGCCATCACCCGCAGCTGCCAGCTTCGGATACAGCGCCTGCGACACCGCCGAGCCGACCAGCGAGGCCGGCGCCTTCAGATACCGCAGCGCCAGCCCCCAGAAGCCTGCCGCGGCGGGGCCGAGCATGGCGGCGATCAGCGCCAGCGCCACGGTGTCCTGCAGCGCGCCGATGAAGGCGTGCGGCGTGTTGAGCAGCGGGAATTCGCGCCAGCGCCGGGCGACGTCGCGCAGCGGCTGCGGGGGATTGATTTCAGCGATCGGCTCACCGGTGCGGCGCCGTGCCAGCAAGGCCGCAGCGGCCAGTTGCGCAGCAATCGGCGCGATCACCAGCCCGCTCACCCCCGCCTGCAGCAAGCCGGCCGCGACCTGCGCCAGCGACGCGCCGCTGTACTGCAGCACCCGCGCCAGCGCCAGCGCCTGGAAGCGCTGGGCGCGGGTGGCCCACATCGTCGCCAGCGACAGCGCGCCGCCCACCGCCACCGCCGGGCCGAGCCACAGCGCCCAGCCATGGCCGGCCCACAATGCCCACGCAGCGCCGCCCAGACCCGTCAGCACGCCGACGGCCAGCAGCAGGCGCAGGCAGAGGCGGCGCAGGCCGTCGGCCTCGGCGGCGTCGCGGGCCATCGGCAGCGCAAATTCGTAGCGGGCGCAGGCGATCACGGCCAGGTTGGTGGCCACCGCCGCAAACAGATGGAAGGCGCCGTAGTCCTGCGGGCTGTAGAGCCGCGTCAGCCACGGCCCCAGCAACAGCGGCAGTGCCTGGGCCAGCGCCCCGCCGGCCAGCAGCGTGAGCGTGGCGCGCCGCAGCCCGTGGGCGGGCGCGGCGCGTGAGCCTGGCGTCACAAGGCGCGCAAAGCCTGCGCCAGCGCGGCGACGACCTGATCCTGCTCGGCCTCGCTCAGGTCGGCGCTCATCGGCAGGCTCATGACCCGGGCGGCGGCGGCGATGCTGTTCGGGCAGCAATCCGGGCAGCAGAACTCGGCATAGGCCGCCTGATGGTGCAGCGGCTTGGGGTAGTGCACGGCAGTCGGGATGCCCGCCGCCTGCAACGCGGCCTGCACGCGGTCACGCTGCGGCACGAACACGGTGTACTGGCCCCAGACGCTTTCGCGCCCGGGCTGCACGGCGATCAGGCCCAGGCCAAGCTCCTGCAACGGCGCCAGCAGCTGGTGATAGCGCGCACCGATCTCGCGGCGGCGCTGCAGTTCCCAGTCAAACCGCTCCAGCTTGGCCAGCACCACCGCGCACTGCAGCGTGTCCATGCGGCCGCCCACGCCGATGCGGGTGTGGGTGTAGCGGGCGCTCTGGCCGTGCACGCGGATTTCGCGCGCGGCCTGCGCCAGCGCGGCGTCGTTGGTGAACAGCGCACCGCCGTCGCCATAGCAACCCAGCGGCTTGCTGGGAAAGAAGCTGGTGCAGCCGATGGTGCTCAGGCCGCCGCTCTGCCGGCCCAGGTAGGTGGCGCCGTAGCTCTGTGCCGCGTCCTCGATCACCGGCAGGCCGTGCTGCGCGGCAATCGCGGCGATGGCCGCCATGTCGGCCGTCTGGCCGTACAGGCTCACCGGCATGATGGCTTTGGTTCGGGGCGTGATGGCCGCCTCGATCAGCGCCACGTCGATGTTGCCGGTGTCGGGCTCGATGTCCACGAACACCGGCTTGCCGCCCAGCAGCGCGATCACTTCGCCGGTGGCGGCGAAGGTGAAGGGGCTGGTGATGACCTCGTCGCCCGCCTTGAGGCCCAGCGCCATCAGCGCGATCAGCAGCGCCTCGGTGCCGCTGGCCACCGTCACGCAATGCGCCACGCCGGTGCGCGCAGCCAGCTTCTCTTCCAGCTGCCTGACCTCCGGGCCCATGATGTATTGGCCGTGATCGAGCACGCGCTGAATGCCGGCGTCGATCTGCGGCTTGAGGGCGGCGTACTGGGCTTTGAGGTCGATGAATTGCATGAGCGATCCGGATTCTTTATTCGAGGCGGGTCAGCACATCACCGTGCAGGCGATAGCGCTCGCCGGTGGCGGGGCAGGCGGCTTCGTCCTCGCCACCGCGGGCCAGCGTGGCCGGCAGGCCGAGGCGTTCGCCGTGGCGGCTCATCCAGCCGATGCGGCGGGCGGGCACGCCGACCATCAGCGCGTAGTCGGGCACGTCGCGATTGACCACGCTGCCCGCGCCGATGAAGGCATAGGCACCAATGGTGGTGCCGCAGACGATGGTGGCGTTGGCGCCCAGCGTCGCGCCCTGTTTCACCACGGTGCGCAGGTATTCAGCCTTGCGCGACACGGCGGCGCGCGGGTTGTAGACGTTGGTGAAGACCACGCTGGGGCCGCAGAACACGTCGTCTTCGAGCGTGACCGCGTCGTAGACCGAGACGTTGTTCTGGATCTTGACGCCGTCACCGATCTGCACGTCATTGCCCACAAACACGTTCTGGCCCAGCGAGCCGCGCTCGCCGATGCGCGCACCGGCGCAGACATGACTGAAGTGCCAGACCTTGGTGCCGGCGCCCAACTGCGCACCCGCGTCGACGATGGCGGTTTCGTGTTGCCAGTGGCTCATGGAGTGATCCTCAGAAATCAGAACACCAGCGGCAGGCCGACGCGCACGCCGTCGCGGGCGCTGCGGTAGCCGGCGATCAGCACCTCCAGCGAGCGCAGGCCGGAGTAGCCGTCGACCTCGGCATGCGCCTCGCCGCGCAGCGTGTCGATGACGTTGGCGTAGTAGAGCGGGTGGCCGAAGCCGTAGACCGAAGTGGTGGCGTAGCTGGCGGCCTTGACCTCGGCGTCTTCGGGGCGCGGCTCGTCGAACTCCCAGTGCTGGATGTCGTTGATCGCCACGCCGCCGATGCGCACCGTGCCGCGCTCGCCGAGCACGGTGATCGAGCCTTCGAGGTTCTTCGGGTACGTCAGCATCGTCACCGCGATGCTCGCCAGCCCGCCGGCGCGCAGGCGCAGGCTCATGATGCCGCTGTCCTCGGCCTCGATGTCGCGCGCCTGGGTGGCGGTGTAGGCGTGCACGTTGTCGACCGGGCCGACCAGCCAGTCAACCATGTCGACGTAGTGGCTGGCCTGGTTCATGAAGGCGCCGCCGTCCATGTCCCAGCGGCCGCGCCACGGCGCTTCGTCGTAATAGCTCTGCGGCCGGGTCCAGAAGACGTTGACGGTGACCATATGGATGCGGCCGAAGCGTTTCTGGTCGATCGCCTTCTTCAGCAATTGCATGGTCGCGTTCAGGCGGTTCTGCTTGACGACGAACAGCTTGACGCCCGCGTCGCGGCAGGCCTGCACCATCGCCATGCCTTCGTCCCACTTGGTCGCCATCGGCTTTTCGCTCAGCACGTGGCGGCCGGCTTGCGCGACGCGGATGGCCTGCTGCGAGTGCAGGCCGCTGGGGGTGGTCAGCACGACAAGGTCAGCATTGCACCCGGCCAGCATCGCGTCCAGCGACGTGAACGGCACCGCGCCGGTTTCAGCGGCGGCGGCCTGCGCGCGCTCGGGTACGTTGTCGCACACCGCCACCAGCTCGGCGCGGTCGGCGTGGCGCTGCAGCGCAGCAAAGTGGTTGCGGGCGATGCGGCCACACCCCACCAGCGCGACGCGGATCTTGCGGTCGGTGATGGGGAGCTGAATCGGCGAATGAGGGGTTGGGCTGACAGACATCACGGCAATTTTAGGTCGCCCCTCCGGAGCGCCGCCTAAAATTGCAGCAAATTCAACGAGCCCCGCATGAGCCAAAACCATCCCACGCACGCCTCCCCTGCTGCCCCTGCGGCCGACGAGAACCAGCTGATCGCCGAGCGGCGCGAAAAACTCGCCCACCTGCGCCAGCAGCACCGCGACGCCGGCACCGCCGTCTTCCCGAACGATTTCAAGCCGCGCGACCACGCCGCCGCCCTGCACCGCGCCCACGAAGGCCAGGACAACGAGGCGCTGGAAGCCTCGCCCGTCACCGCCCGCGTCGCCGGCCGCATGATGCTCAAGCGCGTGATGGGCAAGGCCTGCTTCGCCACGCTGCAGGATGGCTCGGCCGAGGGCAACCCGCGCATCCAGCTCTACATCACGCAGGACAGCGTCGGGCCTGAGCTGCTGGCCGCCTTCAAGCACTGGGACCTGGGCGACATCCTGGGCGCAGAGGGCACGCTGTTCCGCACCAAGACCGGCGAGCTGTCGATCAAGGTGACGACGCTGCGCCTGCTGACCAAGAGCCTGCGGCCGATGCCCGACAAGCACCACGGCATGACCGACCAGGAGCAGAAGTACCGCCAGCGCTACGTCGACCTGATGACCGACGACAGCTCGCGCGCCCGCTTCCGCGCCCGCAGCATGGCCGTGGCCAGCATCCGCCAGTTCATGCTGCAGCATGAATTTCTGGAGGTCGAGACGCCGATGCTGCACCCGATTCCGGGTGGCGCGAACGCCAAGCCCTTCATCACGCACCACAACGCGCTCGATCAGGAAATGTTCCTGCGCATCGCGCCCGAGCTGTACCTCAAGCGCCTGGTGGTGGGCGGCTTCGAACGCGTGTTCGAGATCAACCGCAACTTCCGCAACGAAGGCATCTCGGTTCGGCACAACCCCGAATTCACGATGATGGAGTTCTACGCGTCGTACTGGAACCACCACGACCTGATGGACTTCACCGAGCAGCTGCTGCGCCACGCCGCCATCGGCGCCACCGGCGCGGCGCGCGTGTCGTACGCGGGCAAGGAAGTGCATCTGGACGAGCCGTTTGCGCGCCTGTCGGTGCGCGACTCGCTGGTCGCCCACGCCGGCCTGAGTGAAGCCGAAGCCGATTCGGCCGACGCCGTGCACGCCAAGCTCAAGTCCCTCGGCGAGGAGCCGCCCAAGCACTGGGGCCTGTCGCAGCTGCAGTTCGGCCTGTTCGAGGCGGTGGTGGAAGAAAAGCTCTGGCAGCCGACCTTCATCATCGACTACCCCGTCGAGGTCAGCCCGCTGGCCCGCGCGTCGGACAGCAACCCGGCCATCACCGAGCGCTTCGAGCTGTTCATCACCGGCCGCGAGTTCGGCAACGGCTTCAGCGAGCTGAACGACGCCGAGGACCAGGCCGCGCGCTTCCAGTCGCAAGTGGCCAACAAGGACGCCGGCGACGAAGAAGCGATGTTCTTCGACGCCGACTTCATCCGCGCGCTCGAATACGGCATGCCGCCGGCCGGCGGCTGCGGCATCGGCATCGACCGGCTGATGATGCTGCTGACCGATTCGCCCAGTATCCGCGACGTGGTGCTGTTCCCGGCCCTGCGCCGGGAGAGCTGAGCCGCACGATGACTGCGCGCCCCGCCAGCCTCGCCGAAGTCCGCCAGGCCCTCTGGCATCAGCTGGGGCAGGCGGTGCAGCGCGGGGCGGTGGGCCGGGCGCACGCGTGGCGCCAGGCGACGCTGTCTACGGTGGCCGATGACGGCGCACCCGAAGCGCGCACCGTGGTGCTGCGCGAGGTCGACGCCCCCCAGCGGCAGTTGCTGATCTACACCGACGCCCGCACCGCCAAGGTGGCGCAGCTGCGCCAGCGGCCGCAGGCGGCGCTGGTGTGCTGGTCGGCCGATCTGGGCTGGCAGCTGCGGCTGCGGCTGCGGGTGACGGTGGAAACCGAGGGCTTGGGCGTGACCTCGCGCTGGGCACAGCTGCGCCACACCCCCGCGGCGCAGGACTACATGGCGCCGCTGACGCCGGGCAGCGTGTTGAGCGAGGCCAGCGCCAAAACAGCGCACACCACCGGCCCGATCGAAGGCGCCGAGCATGTGCGCCAGTACTTCACCTTGCTGCGCTGCCAGGTGCAGGCGATCGACTGGCTGGAGCTGCATCCGGACGGCCAGCGCCGGGCGGTTTTCGACGCGCAAGGCGACCGCTGGGTGCAGCCCTGAGCTGAAGGCGCCGGCCGAGGTCGCCGCAGTGCAGCAAATCGGCCACACCCCTGCCGACCGACCGCGACGGGCACAGACAAAGCAGGCATCGCACGGCGACAATCTGCGCCGCTGTCACAAATTGTTTGTCACGGCACCTCTTCCCGCCTGAGACTGCACCGTGCCTGCCACCGCCCGCTCCGCCCTGCCCTCCCACCTGCACATGCGCGCCGACCGCTCGGTGCCCAACCCGATCGCCAACCGTCTGGCGTATGCGGGTCTGGCGCCGTTCGTGCTGGGCGCGCTGCTGTCGTGGCTGCTCTCGGGCAACGAAGAGGCGCATTTCTACGTCACGCTCGCGCTGGCGGGCTATGCAGCGGTGATCGTGAGCTTTCTGGGCGGCATCCACTGGGGCCTGGGCATGCTGGGTGATGTACCTTCGCCCATGCCTTTCGCCTGGGGCGTGGTGCCGTCGCTGATCGCCTGCGTCGCCGTGGTGATGCCGGCCTACGCCGGGCTGGTGATCCAGGGGCTGATGCTGGTGGGCTGCTACCTGGTCGACCGGCGCCTCTACCCGACCTACGGCCTGTCGGCGTGGCTCAAGCTGCGCTTCCGGCTGACGGTGGTCGCCACGCTGTGCTGCTTCCTGGGCGCCACCAGCATCTGACACGGCCACGGTGACACCGAACTCGGTGCACACTTCCGGCCGATGAATGCACCGACCCTTTCCACCGCCAGCGCTCCTGTCAGTTCCGCGGTCAGCTACCACGTCGAACTGGCCGACCGCCACACCCACACTTACCGCGTCACGCTGACGCTGCCTGCGCCTGCAGCACAACAGCGCCTGAGCCTGCCGGTGTGGATCCCCGGCAGCTACCTGGTGCGCGAGTTCTCGCGCCACCTCTCGGGCCTGCAGGCACGCCAGGGCCGTCGCGCAGTGGCGCTCACCCAGATCGACAAGTGCAGCTGGCTGGCTGCCTGCAGCGGCCAGACCGCGCTGACGCTGAGCTACACCGTCTACGCCTTCGACCCCTCGGTGCGCGCCGCCTGGCTCGACAGCCAGCGCGGCTTCTTCAACGGCACCAGCCTGTTCCTGCGCGCCGACGGCCACGAAGCCGCCGAGCACCGCCTGACGCTGGGCAAGCTGCCCGCCGGCTGGGACGTGGCCACCGGCCTGCAAGCCACCGCCGCCGGCTGGACGGCGCCCGACTACGACGCGCTGATCGACCACCCGGTCGAGCTGGGCCCCTTCTGGCGCGGCAGCTTCGAGGCCTGCGGCGTGGTGCACGAGTTTGTCGTCGCTGGCGCGCTGCCCGGCTTCGACGGCGAGCGCCTGCTGGCCGACACCCAACGCATCTGCGAGGCGCAGATCCGCTTCTGGCATGGCGACGCGCTTGAAAACGGCCCGCCGCCGTTCGACCGCTACGTCTTCCTGCTCAACGCCGTGGCCGACGGCTACGGCGGGCTGGAGCACCGCAACAGCACGGCGCTGATCTGCCACCGGCGCGATCTGCCGATGCAAAACCAGCCAGCGCAAAACAAGACGACATCCAGCGACGGCTACGTCACGCTGCTCGGGCTGATCAGCCACGAGTACTTTCACACCTGGAACGTCAAGCGCCTCAAGCCCACCGACTTCGCGCCCTACGACCTGGAGCGCGAGAACTACACCGAGCTGCTGTGGTTCTTCGAAGGCTTCACCAGCTACTACGACGACCTGTTCCTGGTGCGCACCGGGCTGATCGACGAGGCCCGCTACACCAAGCTGCTGGCCAAGACCGTCAACCAGGTGCTGGGCACGCCCGGCCGCGCGGTGCAGAGCCTGGCGCAGGCCAGCTTCGACGCCTGGGTCAAGTACTACCGCCCGGACGAGAACACCGCCAACGCCACGGTGAGCTACTACACCAAGGGCGCACTGGTGGCGCTGGCGCTCGACCTGACGCTGCGCGGCGAGGGCCGCGGTTCGCTCGACCACGTCATGCGCCTGCTCTGGCAGCGCAGCGAGGGCGGGCCGATCAGCCAGGCCGACATCGCCGCCGCGCTGCTCAGCGTCGGCAAACGCGACTACGCCGCCGAACTGGCCGACTGGGTGCACGGCACGGCCGACCTGCCGCTGCCACCGCTGCTGGAAGCGCAGGGCCTGAGCTGGACGCGCGACGCGCCCACGCTGGCGCAGCGCCTGGGCGCACGCGTCCACGACACCACGCTGAAAGTGCAGGCCGTGCTGCGCGGCGGCGTGGCCGAACAGGCCGGGCTGGCGGCGGGCGACGAGCTGCTGGCGTTTGACGGCTGGCGGCTGGGCAGGCTGGATGACCTGGCGCTGCTGGGCGCGTTCCAGGAGGCGCCCACGACGCCATCCAGGACGAGCAAGAACGCCCGGTCGCTGCTGGTCAGCCGCGACCAGCGCCTGCTGAGCCTGACGCTGCCCGGCGTCAGCGTGGGAAGTGACGCAGAAGGTGCCGTGAGCCTGGGCGCCGCGCCCAAGGCCTCGGCTGCCCTGAACCGCAAGCGCCGCGCCTGGCTGGGCCTGGCGAAGTGAAGACGCCGCTCTGGCGCCGGCGCGCCTGGTGGGGCGTGCTGGCCGCCGTGCTGATCGGGCACACGCTGGTGACGCACTGGCTGCAGGCGGCGCTGGCGCCTCTCGACACCCGCCCGGCGCTGGAACGCATGCAGGCGACCTACAGCCGCGTGCTGCAGACCAGCCGCGAGGCCGCCACCGCCGCCCCGGCGGCGCCCGCCGAGGGCGCACCGCGTGCAGCCCAGCGGCGCCGGGCGCTGGCGGCAGCACAGGCTGCTTCTGCAGCAGCGGAGGCGGCTTCCGCTCCGGTTGCCGCAGCCTCGGCCGCAGAAACCGTGGCCCAGGCCGCGCCGGAATCAGCCGCTTCAGCGACATCAGCGGTCGCTCAAGCGGCCTCCGGCGCGGAGGGTGCCGCTTCGGGCAGCGGCGCCGGCGCAGCGCTGGCCGCCGCCGTGCCGCCGGCTTCCAGCGCCTCAGGCCCCGCGCCCTACACCTGGCCCACCTCGACCCGGCTGCGCTACGCCTTGCAGGGCTGGTTCCGGGGCGAGGTCACCGGCCAGGCGCAGGTGGAATGGCTGCGCGTGGGCGAGCGCTATCAGGTGCATCTGGACGTGTCGGTCGGCCCGTCATTCGCGCCGCTGATGACGCGGCGCATGAGCAGCGAGGGCCGCGTCAGCCCCGCCGGGCTGCTGCCGAGCCGCTACGAGCAGGTCACCAGCCAGGTCATCGGGCGTGACAAGCGCGTGCAACTGCGCTTTGACGACCAGGGCGTGCTGCTCGACCGGGGCAACCGCGTGCCCTCCTGGCCCGACGTGCAGGACACGGCCAGCCAGTTCATCCAGATGGTCTACCTGTTCACCACCCAGCCGGCGCTGCGCACGGCGGGTAGCCGCGTCGAGTTCGGGCTGGCGCTGCCCAACCGGGTGGACCGCTGGATTTACGAGGTCGGCGTGAGCGAGATCGTCAGCACGCCGGCGGGCGAGTTCCTGAGCTTTCACGTCGTGCCGCGCCGCGCCGCCGCCAAGGGCGACCTGAGCGCCGAGATCTGGTACGCGCCGCAGCTGCAGATGCTGCCGGTGCGCATCCGCATCACCCAGGACGCCGACACCTGGATCGACCTGCGCCTGTCGCAGGCGCCCGATGTGTCGTGACCTGCACCGACATCCACCCGGACTTTTGCCACCCCTGAAGGAGACCCGAACGATGAGCACCGCCTACGAAAACATCCTGGTCGAGACCCGCGCCGGCAGCGGCGCCGACGCGCTGAGCTACGGCTGGATCACGCTCAACCGGCCCAAGGCGCTGAACGCGCTCAACGACGGCCTGATGGACGAACTTGGCGCCGCACTGCTGGCGTTCGACGCCGATGAGGGCATTGCCTGCATCGTCGTGACCGGCAGCGAGAAGGCCTTTGCCGCCGGCGCCGACATCAGCGTGATGGCGCCGTTCGACTTCTCCAGCGCCTACCGCAAGGGCCTGATCTCGCGCAACTGGGACACGATCCGCCAGGTGCGCAAGCCGGTGATCGCAGCGGTGTCGGGCTTTGCGCTCGGCGGCGGCTGCGAGGTGGCGATGGCCTGCGACCTGATCATCGCGGCCGACAACGCCCGGTTCGGCCAGCCCGAGATCAAGCTCGGCATCATTCCCGGCGCCGGTGGCACGCAGCGCCTGCCACGCGCGGTGGGCAAGAGCAAGGCGATGGACCTGGCGCTGACCGGCCGCATGATGGACGCGGTGGAAGCCGAGCGCGCCGGGCTGGTCTCGCGCGTGGTGCCGCTGGCCGACCTGCACGCCGAAGCCACCAAGGCGGCAGATGCGATGTGCGGCTACAGCCTGCTGGCGCTGATGGCGACCAAGGAAAGCGTCAACCGCGCCTACGAGTCGCCGCTGGCCGAGGGCCTGCTGTTCGAGCGCCGGCTGTTCCACGCGCTGTTCTCCAGCGCCGACCAGAAGGAAGGCATGGGCGCGTTTCTGGAGAAGCGCCCGCCGACCTTCACGCACCGCTGAACGAACGCCGGCGCAGGCCTCAGGACTTGGCGGCGGTCGCCGTGGCGATGCGCCGCTCGACCTCGGCCGCCGGAATCGCACCCGGCGCGCGGGTACCGTCCTCGAACACCACTGCCGGTGTGCCGTTGACCTTGTGCTTGCGCGCCAGTGCGCTGTTGCGCTCGATGGCGCTGCTGTCGCAGGCGCCCGTCACCTTGGGCGGCGTGGTGCCGGAGACCATCCAGTCGCGCCAGGCGGCGGTGTTGTCCTTGGCGCACCAGATCGCGCGCGACTTGTCCGGCGAATCGCCACCCAGGATCGGGATCACGAAGGTGTAGACCGTCACGTCCTTGACGTTGAGCAGGTCTTTCTCGAAGCGCTTGCAGTAGCCGCAGTTCGGGTCGGCGAACACCGCGATCCTGCGGGTGCCCTTGCCGTTCTTCCAGACGATGGCGTCTTTCAGCGGCAGGCTGTTGAAGTCGATGGCGGTGAGCTTCTCGATGCGCTCTTCGGTCAGGTTCCTGCGCGTGGCGGTGTCGATCATCGCGCCCTGCAGCAGGTAGGTGCCCTTGGCATCGCTGTACATGATGTCGGCGCCGATGCGCACCTCGAAGATGCCGGCCATGGGCGTGGCGCGGATCTCGTCAATCTTGGGCATGTTGGCAAACCGCTCGGTGAGCGTCTTGCGGATGACGGCTTCATCCGCCGCCGCCAGACCCGACCACAAGGCCGCAGCCAGAACAACAAAACGCAACAGCATGATCAGACTTCCTTGCGGTACTTCAAATGAGAGGGCAACGAGTATGCACCGCAGCAGTGCAGTAGGCCGCCGCGGGGATTTCTCCTGCCTGGCGGCGGTCACCCGCCCAGCGCACGCGACGCCATCCAGCGCTTGAGCGGCCCGAGTTTCTGCACCACGCTCAGGCCCTGGTTGCGCAGGTCGCGCATCGGGCCGGACGGCTGGGCGAACAGGTGCAGCAGGCCGTCGGTCAGGCCCGCCATGGCCTGGGTGGGCAGGCGGCGTTGGCGCACGTAGCGGCGCAGCGTGCGCTCGTCGCCCAGCGGCCGCCAGGGGCTGGTGCGGCGGGCGTCATCGAGCACGCGGGCGAGTGCCGCCACATCGGCCAGCCCCAGGTTCAGGCCCTGCCCGGCCAGCGGATGCACCACATGCGCCGCGTCACCCACCAGCACCCAACCGGGGCCGCACCAGGCGCTGGCGTGGCCCAGCAGCAGCGGCCAGGCAGCGCGCCCGGAGTCCAGGCGCAGCGTGCCGGCGGCTCCTCCGGCGGCGTCATTGAGCGCTGCCTCGAACTCTTCGACCGAGGCGTGCAGCATCGCCTCGGCGCGCTCCTCAGGCAGCGACCAGACCAGGCCGTAGGACGTGCCCGGCTCGGGCCGGTCGAAGGGCAGCAGCGCCAGCACGTCGGGGCTGCGAAACCACTGGCGCGCGATGCCGTGGTGCGGCTGATCGGCCACCAGCCGCGCCGCCACCGCGCGCTGTCCGTAGGGCTCGGCGTGAAAGGTCACGCCCAGCTGGTCGCGGGTGAGCGAATGCTTGCCTTCGCAGACCGCCAGCAGCGCCGCCGGTGCGGCCTCGGTCAGCAGGCGCACGTGTGGCGCGTAGCGCAGTGCCAGCGCCAGCGCGTCGTCGAGCGCAGCGGCGTCGACGATCCACGTCAGCACCTCGACCTGCTGCTGCCAGGCGCTGAAGGCGAGTTGCCCGCCAGCGTCACCCGACACCTGCATCTCGTAGACGGGGGTCCGCGCGTCCTCGGGCAGCGCATCCCACACGCGCAGGTCGCGCAGCAGGTCGATGGCAGCGGCGTTGAGCGCATAGGTGCGCAGGTCGGCGCCCGCCGGCCGGGCGCTGCCCACCAGCCCGACCGCAAACCCCAGCCGCGACAGCGCCAGCGCCAGCGCCGCCCCCACCGGACCGCTGCCGCGGATGCACACATCGAGATCGGTTCGGGGGGCGTTGGAGATCATGCAAATGATTGTAGGTAGCCGCACCGGGGCACCAGGGACGCGGCTTTTACAATCTTGGATTCACGCTGTCGCCTGCGGCAGACGTCCCCGACCCCAACCGCGCGGCCCCGCCGCGCCCACCCGAGACACCCCCATGAGCCTCAAGTGCGGCATCGTCGGCCTGCCCAACGTCGGCAAGTCCACCCTCTTCAATGCGCTGACCAAGGCGGGCATCGCTGCCGAGAACTACCCGTTCTGCACCATCGAGCCCAACGTCGGCGTGGTCGAACTGCCCGACCCGCGCCTGCAGCAGCTGGCCGAGATCATCAGCCCTGAGCGCATCGTGCCGGCCATCGTCGAGTTCGTGGACATCGCCGGCCTGGTGGCGGGCGCCTCCAAGGGCGAAGGCCTGGGCAACAAGTTCCTGAGCCACATCCGCGAGACCGACGCCATCGTCAACGTGGTGCGCTGCTTCGAGGACGAGAACGTCATCCACGTCGCCGGCAAGATCGACCCGATCAGCGACATCGAGGTCATCCAGACCGAACTCTGCCTGGCCGACCTCGGCACGGTCGAGAAGACGCTGCACCGCTCGCTGAAAGCCGCGCGCTCGGGCAACGACAAGGAGGCCGCCGCGCTGGTCAAGGTGCTGGAGAAGTGCCAGGCCGCGCTCGACCAGGCCCAGCCGGTGCGCTCGATCGACTTCAGCAAGGAAGAGCTCGTCATCCTGAAGCCGCTGTGCCTGATCACCGCCAAGCCGGCGATGTTCGTCGGCAACGTCGACGAGGCCGGCTTCGACAACAACCCCTTCCTGGAGCGCCTGAAGGAATTCGCCGCCAGGCAGAACGCGCCGGTGGTGGCCATCTGCGCCAAGACCGAGGCCGAGCTGGCCGAGATGAGCGACGACGACCGCGCCCTGTTCCTGGCCGAAATGGGCCAGGACGAACCGGGCCTGAACCGCCTGATCCGCGCGGCCTTCAAGCTGCTGGGCCTGCAGACCTACTTCACCGCCGGCGTCAAGGAAGTGCGCGCCTGGACCATCCACATCGGCGACACCGGCCCGCAGGCCGCCGGCGTGATCCACACCGACTTCGAGCGCGGCTTCATTCGCGCCCAGACGATCGCCTTCGAGGACTTCATCCAGTTCAAGGGCGAGCAAGGCGCCAAGGACGCCGGCAAGATGCGCGCCGAAGGCAAGGAATACGTCGTCAAGGACGGCGACGTGCTGAACTTCCTGTTCAACGTCTGAGCCAGACGTATTACATGGGGGGTTTATCGCCCCTGATCAAGCCCCGCTGAAGCGGGGCTTTTTTGTGACCGAGGCTACAACGCCAGGTGAGGAAATTCACGACCTCAATTTAGTTCAACGTGAACCGCCGCCCATCGCCTGCGACGAACACACGGGAATCCTCTGTCGGCTTGAGACGCTCGCCCGAGCCAAGTCCGTAATTGACTTGTCCTGAATCTCTGTTGTCGCGCTGCGTGCCTTGCGGGGCATTTACAGACATCAGGATGGTCACGGCTTCTCCTCGGGGCCCGCGAGCGTGAAATCTCTTGGTAATCATAGATGCGGCCAAATGGCTCTGCTGTGTTTCATGGTTCATCGACCAAACCCCATCGCAAGGGGTTCAACTGATAATGAGTCGAATAGATTCGAGGCTGCGAATTTCATGCAATCGCCCTGATTCCAGGATTTTTCGGAGAATGGCGCAAAATCGGGGCCATCCAGAAAAATAATTTTTCTGTCGCACAAGCTTTCCAAGCTCCTTGAATTTTGTCAAGCAGCTGTACAGCGCGTCTTGCCCGAACCACACGAATTTTTACAATTCGCGACACCGTCCCTGCCATGCTGCCACGCCTCTCGACGTCACTCATTCAGTTGCTGTTCGACTTTGTCGAACAGCGCGGCCACGATCCAATCGATTTGTTTGGCGAGCCGCCTCCGCGTGATACCAGCGGCCTCACCTCCGCACCTGCCGAAAAGTGGCTTGCCCTGCTGGCGCGGTTGCAGCACAAATTCCCGGAAAAGGCGTTGGGCCTGGCTGTCTGCAGTTTGGTGGCACCACGCCATGGCGGCCTGCTGGCCTACCTCACCCAGCATTGCCACACCCTGGGAGCCGCGTTCTGGCACTTGCAAAAATATGAGCGCCTCGTGCACGACCTCAACGCCGGGCAGCACCGACTCACCCCGACCTCGCTACAGCTGCGCTGGGGCAGCGAGCGATGCCGGGCCGGCCAACTGAGCGACGAGTTGCTGATGGGAAGCATGGTGGCCTACATCCGGACCATCACGGGCCAGCCAGATCTGGCACCCCGCAGGATCGTGTTCGTGGCGCCACAACCTGACGACATAACCCCTTATGAGGAATTTTTCAGGTGCCCGGTTATTTTCGGTGAGCCTGTCGCAATTATTGAACTGTCGATCATCGACCTCGCGCGACCCCTGAAACACCGCGACGTCGCATTGCACGACCTGCTGGAGCGCCAAGCTCGAACGGCCTTTGATGAATTACTGACGCAGGATCAGTACATCCGCAATATTCAAGCAATTATCGCGGGCTTGCTGCCCATGGGGGCCGCCACTGCGCACCACTGCGCGCAGCGGCTTCAAATATCGGCACGCACGCTGCAGCGTCAACTCGCCCTGCGCAGCTGGAGCTTCCAGCAACTGCTTGATCGCACTCGAGAGCAGTTGGCCGAGACGCTCCTGCGCGCGCCCGATACTTCGCTGGTGGACGCTGCATTGCGTCTGGGATATGCGGATCAGGCGGCTTTCACGCGCGCCTTCACGCGCTGGAAAGGTGAATCCCCGGGACGCTGGCGGCGCGGACTCAAAGATCTACCACCCCTGCAATAAAAGCCCCCGGCCCATCCTGCAGCAGGATCAGCTGTGCTTTTCCACGCTGGCCACAGATTCAGCAGTCAAACCATCACTTCACCGCCAGCTGCTTCTCGATCTGCGCCACCAGCTTCTTGTCGTCCGGGCCGACGTTGCTAGCGTAGGAGCCGATCACCTCGCCGTTGCGGCCGATCAGGTATTTGTAGAAATTCCAGCCAGGTGCCTGGCCGGTTTTTTCGGCGAGTTGCTTGTAGAAGGGCGAGGCCTGTGCGCCCTTGACGCTGCTCTTGGCGAACATCGGGAACTTGACGCTGTAAGTGTTGGCGCAGAACGCGGCGATCTGCTTGTTGTCGCCGCTTTCCTGGCTGAAGTCGTTCGACGGGAACCCCAGCACGACCAGACCTTTGTCCTTGTACTGGCCGTAGAGCTTTTCCAGCCCCTCGTACTGGCCGGTGAAGCCGCAGAAGCTGGCGGTGTTGACCACCAGCAGCACCTTGCCGGCGTATTGGCACAGGGCCTGATCCTTCTCGTCCTGCAGGCGCGGGAAGTTGTGCCGGAGCACCGCCGGGCAAGCCGCAGGGGTTGCGACGGTCGGCGTCGTGGCCGGCGTGGCCGCATAGGCGGCGGGGGTGATGGCCACCGTCAGCGCGACGCTCAGGCCCAGCGCAGACAGGGTTCGGACAACGACAGGCTTCATGAAGATTCCTTGGTGGAGTCGGCAAAGCCGACCGGCAGGGTCATTTTCCAATACAGAAGCTGCTGAAGATGACGCCCAGCAGATCGTCGGCACTGAAGGTGCCGGTGATCTCACCCAGCGCGTTGTGCGCCAGGCGCAGCTCTTCGGCAAGCAGGTCGAGCGCGGTGTCCGACAAGGCGGCCAGCGCAGCGGCTTCGGCCAGGTGCGTGGCGGCGGCGGCCAGCGCCCGCACGTGGCGTTCACGGGCGATGAAGACGCCGTCGGGCGTGGCGTGCCAGCCGGCCAGCTGCAGCAGCCGGGTGCGCAGCTCGGCCAGACCGGTCTGGGTGCGGGCGGACAGGGCGAGCGCATCACCGCCGGCATGGCGGGCCAGGGCCGCCAGCGCCTGGTCGGGCGCGGCGTCAGCCTTGTTGTAGATGTGCAGCGTGGGCACCTGGGCGGGCAAACGAGCGGCGATGGCGCGGTCGGCCTGAGCATAGTCCGGCTCGTGCAGGCGCGTGAGGTCGTGCAGGAACAGCAGCGCGTCGGCCTGCTCGATGGCCTGCCAGCTGCGCGCGATGCCGATGCGCTCGACCTCGTCGCTGGCGTGAACGTCGTCGCGCAGGCCGGCGGTGTCGATCACGTGCACGGGCACGCCTTCGATCTGCAGCGTCTCGCTGATTTTGTCGCGCGTGGTGCCGGGAATGGCGGTGACGATGGCCAGCTCAGCGCCGGCCAGCGCGTTCAGCAGCGAGCTTTTGCCCGCATTGGGCTGGCCGGCGATCACCACCTGCAGGCCTTCGCGCAGCAGCACGCCCTGGCGGGCGGCGTCCTGCACCTGGGCCAATTGCGCGCGCAGGCGGGCGAGGCGGCCGTGGGCGTCGGCTTTCTGCAGGAAGTCGATTTCTTCCTCTGGGAAGTCGAGCGTGGCCTCGACCAGCATGCGCAGGTCGATCAGCGCGTCGCGCAGCGAACTGATGCGGCGCGAGAACTCGCCGCCGAGCGAGCGCGCGGCGCTGCGCGCGGCGGCTTCGGTGCTGGCGTCGATCAGGTCGGCCACGGCCTCGGCCTGCGCGAGGTCGAGCTTGTCGTTGAGGAAAGCGCGCTCGGTGAACTCGCCTGGCCCGGCCAGACGCAGGTGCGGCAGGCGCGGTCGCTGGGTGTCGTCGACTTCAGCAGCAGCCTGCAGGCAGCGCGCCAGCAGCAGTTGCAGCACGACCGGGCCGCCGTGGGCCTGCAGCTCCAGCACGTCTTCACCGGTGTAGCTGTGCGGCGCGGGGAAGAACAGCGCCAGGCCCTGGTCGATGGGCTGGGCGGTGGCGTCCAGGAACGGGCCGAAGGTGGCCACGCGCGGCACGAGGCTGCGCCCGGTCAGGGCCAGGGCGAGCGGCGCGAGGTGGCGTCCGGACACGCGCACGATGCCGACCGCCCCCCGGCCCGGTGCGGTGGCGACAGCGACGATGGGATCTTGATGGCGGGGCAGCATGGCGGGGATTCTGGCTGGGCGCGTTCCGCGTTCGGCGCGCACCATGAAAAAACGCCTTGTCCGGCATGACCGGACAAGGCGTCGAGATTGGCGCGGAGGGAGGACCGTGGGGTCTCCTGAGCCGGACGGCCCGACGGGGTGTCGGTGTCCGGGTCGGCCCCGCCAGCGCATGGTGCTGGGCGCGGGAGGGGAGTTCAATCCCGCGCTCAGGGGGTCACGTCATGCGCTGGCCGCGAAGCGCGACGGATTCAACGGTTGAGGCCGAGGCTGCGGTTGATCATCCACTGCTGCGCGATCGACAGCAGGTTGTTGACGAACCAGTACAGCACCAGACCGGCCGGGAAGAAGAAGAACATCACGCTGAAGGCCAGCGGCATGAACCACATCATCTTGGCCTGGATCGGGTCCGGCGGCGTCGGGTTGAGCCAGGTCTGCAGCACGGTGGTGGCCGTCATCAGCAGGGGCAGGATGAAGTACGGGTCCTTGAGGCTCAGGTCGTTGATCCAGAAGATCCACGGCGCGCCACGCATCTCGACCGACGACAGCAGCACCCAGTACAGCGAGATGAAGAACGGCATCTGCACGACGATGGGCAGGCAGCCACCGATCGGGTTGACCTTCTCCTCGCGGTAGATGCGCATCATTTCCTGCTGCATCTTCTGCGGATCGTCCTTGAGGCGCTCGCGCATCTCCTGGATCTTGGGGTTGATGGCCTTCATCTTGCCCATCGACTTGTAGGCGTTGGCGTTGAGCCAGTAGAACGCCATCTTGAGCAGCACCACCAGCGCAATGATCGACCAGCCCCAGTTGCCCAGCAGGCCGTGCAACTTGTCGAGCAGCCAGAACAGCGGCTTGGCCAGGATGGTCAACCAGCCGTAGTCCTTGACCAGGTCCAGCCCCGGCGCCAGCGCAGCGAGGTTGTTCTCTTCCTGCGGGCCGGCGAACAGACGCGCATCGAGCGTCTTGGTCGCGCCCGGTGCCAGTTCGCCCACCGGCATGATCATGCCCACCGAGTAGAGGTTGGTGTCGACCTTTTTCGTGAACAGCTCGCGCGGGGTCTTGTCGCCAGGCAGCCAGGCCGAGGCGAAGTAGTGCTGCACCATGGCGACCCAGCCGTTGTCGGCCTGGACTTCATGGTCGGGCTTGTCGCCGGTCTTGTGCTTCTCGATGGTCTTGAACTCGACCTTCTGGAACTTGCTGGCCTCGGTGTAGACGGCCGGTCCCGTGAAGGTGCTGTAGAAGCTCGACTCGTCGGGCAGCGGGTTGCCGTCGCGCACCAGTTGCAGGTACATCTGCGACTTGACCGGTGCGGTGCCCACGTTCTGTACTTCGTGCTGCACATCGACGATGTAGCTGCCGCGGTGCAGGGTGTAGGTCTTGGCCAGCTTGACGCCACCGATCTCGGGCGACTCGAAGCGCAGCTTGAGGTCATTCTGGCCATCGGCCAGATTGCGCTCGCCGGGCACCACGGTCATGACGCTGAGGTGGTCAGGCTGGGCCGCGCCACCCTGGGCCGGAATCAGGCCACTCTCGGCCACGTAGTGGCGCTGGGTGGAGCGGTCGAACAGCAGGACCTTCCGCTCGGGGTGGCTCTGGTCGGCGTACTTGAGCAACTCCAGCCGCATCAGCGAGCCGCCGCGGCTGTCGAACGTGGCGCGCACGGTGTCGGTGGTGACCACCACCGCCTCAGCCACGGGCGCAGAAGCCGAGGCCGCCACCGGCGCCGCACCGGCAGCCGCAGCGTTGCCGCCCGCCAGTGCCACGGTCGGCGTAGGCACGCCGGAACCGGCTGCGCCCACGGCCGGCGCAGTCGCAGCCGGCTTGGTGTTGAAGAGCGAAGGCTGGCCGTTGTGGCGGCTCCAGCCGTCCCAGAGCATCAGCAGGGAAACGGAAAAAACACCCCAGAGCAGGGCGCGCCGCAAGTCGGTCATACGGATGTCTTTCGTTGAGCCGAACGGCAGGACGCCGCCGGCGGATGGCCAGCGGACGTTGCGGACCGCTCCAGCAGGGAAGAAAACAGGCGGGGCAGCACGGCGGGCACCGGATCATGTCCCCCCGCGCAGAGCGGATGGCACCGGGCCAGACGCGTGAGCGTCAGACGCCCACCACCCAGCGCACCGTGCGCCTGCAAGGCCTGCAGGGCATAGGCGGAACAGGTGGGCTCGAAACGGCAGGCCGAACCCAGCCAGGGGCTGAGCAGCAGCCGGTAGCCGCGCACCAGTGCCATGAGGCCGTCACGCAGGGCGTGGCGCATCAGGGCCCCCTGGCCAGACGCGGAGCGCGTCGGGCGGCGTCGGCCAGCAGTTGCACGATCTCGGCGCGCACCAATTCAGCCAGCGCATCAGAGCAGGCGCTGGTGTAGACCTTGCGGTCCAGCGGCGCACGCAGGCGCAGCACCCAGTCGCCCGCAGCGAGCAAATGGGCGCACTGGCGCATGCCGGATCGGATCTGGCGTTTGACGAGACTGCGCGTCACCGAACGCTTGGCGTGACGCTTGGGCACGACGAGGCCGAGGTGCAGTTCATGCAACTCATCCACAGCTTCTGCGGCTTTGTGCACAGGGGCTGTTGACAACTCGGACAACGCTTCAGGTGCCAAGGCAGCAGAAACACGGTGAGGCGCCAGATGGTGCGCAAAAAAATGAGCCGTGCGGGCACAAGGCCGCACGGCCATGGCCGCCTCGAACCGACTCGCGCCGGTCAGGCTGACCAGTTTTTTTTCTGCGGCGTCATTCACCACGGCACGCCCTGAACTGGCATGCCTTGATGACTCAGACAGCCAGGCGCTTGCGGCCCTTGGCGCGGCGCGCATTGATGACGTGACGGCCACCGCGGGTCGCCATGCGGGCACGGAAACCGTGCGTACGGGCACGACGGACCTTTGACGGCTGATAGGTGCGCTTCATGATGAATCCTTACGAGCAAAGCCACTTCCGCGCTGCATCGATGTGCAGTGGTTTTGGCTGAAATTTCTACATCTTTGACCGGTGCCTGCGTTGCGGCTTGATCCTTCACGAATCAATTGCCTTGATCCGCGAAGGATCAACTGCGCCACCTACGCCACACCAGCCGGCGGGTCCCCGGGCCTACTTTTTCGGGCGCATACGCCCGCCCCTGCCGGCCGGAAAACCCGCGATTACAGCAAAGATGCTTCGGCGCGTCAATGCATGTGCGCGATCCATTGCCAACAAGGCCCCGATATCCCGCCTGAAAAACTGTGGATAACCTCTCGCGGAACGCGGCTGGGCTAGATACAATCGCCCCCCTTCCAAAAGGTTATCCACATTCATCGATATGCACACGGACTTGTGGCAGCGAGGCTGCGAGCGCCTGGCCACCGAGTTGCCTGAGCAGCAGTTCAACACCTGGATCAGACCCTTGCCGCCGGCCGAGATTTCGACCGCAGGCAACGAGGTGCTGGTCGGCCTGAGCGTGCCCAACCGCTTCAAGCTGGACTGGATCCGCGGCCAGTACGGCGCGCGCATCACGGCCGCGCTGAGCGAAATTTCCGGCTGCCCGGTGCGCCTGGAGTTCTCGGTGCGCACGCGCGACCTGACGCCCACGCCCGCACCGGTGGCACCCGCCGCCGCATCGACCGCGCCGGCACCCATCGCGCGCCCCCGCAGTTTGTCGGGCGCCGTGCAGGCGGCGCTGCCACTGCTGGACACCCTGCCAGCCGGGGCGCAAGCCGCCCCGCCACCACCGGCCCGTGCCAAGCGCGGCAGCGCTCTCAAGCGCGCCAGCGATGCCGCCGCAGTGGCCAGCGCTGCAGATGCCGCCGAAGCAGTGCAGGCCGCACAGCACGCTGCCGCGCTGGCCGAGCCCGGCGCGGTGCAAGGCCGCATGGGCGTGGCGCCGGTGGCCAACCGGGGCCGCCTGAACCCGGCCTTGACCTTCGACACGCTGGTGCCCGGCCGCGCCAACCAGATGGCGCGCACCGCCGCACTGCACGTGGTGGGCGCGCCCGGCCACATGTACAACCCGCTGTTCATCTACGGCGGCGTCGGCCTGGGCAAGACCCACCTGATGCACGCGGTCGGCAACGCCTTGATCCGCGACAACCCCGACGCCCGCGTGCTCTACCTGCACGCCGAGCAGTTCATCAGCGACGTGGTCAAGAACTACCAGCGCAAGACCTTCGACGAGTTGAAGGCCAAGTACCACAACCTCGATCTGCTGCTGATCGACGACGTGCAGTTCTTCGCCGGCAAGGAGCGCACGCAGGAGGAGTTCTTCAACACCTTCGAGGCGCTGCTGGCCAAGAAGGCCCACATCATCATGACCAGCGACACCTACCCCAAGGGGCTGGTGGACATCGACGAGCGCCTGACCAGCCGCTTCGACGCCGGCCTGGCCGTGGCGATCGAGCCGCCCGAGCTGGAGATGCGCGTGGCCATCCTGATGAAGAAATCGGTCGCCGAGGGCAGCGCCATGCCCGAGGACGTGGCCTTCTTCGTCGCCAAGAACGTGCGCGCCAACGTGCGCGAGCTGGAAGGCGCGCTGCGCAAGGTGCTGGCCTACAGCCGCTTCAGCCACAAGGAGATCACGATCAACCTGGCGCGCGAGGCGCTGAAAGACCTGCTGTCGATCCAGAACCGCCAGGTCTCGGTCGAGAACATCCAGAAGACCGTGGCCGACTTCTACAAGATCAAGATCGCCGACATGTACAGCAAGAAGCGCCCGGCCAGCATCGCCCGGCCGCGCCAGATCGCCATGTACCTGGCCAAGGAAATGACGCAGAAGAGCCTGCCCGCCATCGGCGAACTGTTCGGCGGGCGCGACCACACCACGGTGCTGCACGCGGTGCGCAAGATCGGTGGCGAACGGCAGAAGAACACCGAACTCAACCAGCAGTTGCACGTGCTGGAACAGACGCTCAAAGGCTGACCGCTTGGCGGCCGTCAAAACCCGTCCCAAAACAGCGAAAATGCCCCGTTCCGCCTGCCCAGGGCTGACGGCGGCTTCTTCTGAACCCGAACACCTCGAGAGAAGACATCCATGATCGTGTTGAAGGCAACGCAAGAGCAGGTGCTGAGCGCCTTGCAATCCGTCTCCGGCATCGTCGAGCGGCGGCACACCCTGCCGGTGCTGGCCAACGTGCTGATCCGCAAGCAGGGCGGCCACATCCAGCTGACCACCAGCGACCTCGAGATCCAGGTGCGCACCAGCGCCGAACTCGGCGGTGACGGCGGCGACTTCGCCACCACCGTGGGCGCGCGCAAGCTGATCGACATCCTGCGCAGCCTGCCCGCCGACCAGCTGGTGACGCTGAGCGCGGCGCAGAGCAAGCTCACGCTGCAGGGGGGAAAAAGCCGCTTCACGCTGCAGACGCTGCCGGCCGACGACTTTCCGCTGGTGCAGGAAGCGGCCGACTTCGGCCCCGGCTTCAGCGTGCCGCAGAAGACGCTCAAGGGCCTGATCGACCAGGTGCACTTCGCGATGGCGGTGCACGACATCCGCTACTACCTCAACGGCATCCTGTTCGTCGCCGAAGGCAAGACCCTGACGCTGGTGGCCACCGACGGCCACCGCCTGGCGCTCGCCCAGGCCACGCTGGAAGTCGAGATGCCCAAGCAGGAAGTCATCCTGCCGCGCAAGACGGTGCTGGAACTGCAGCGCCTGCTGAAAGCCGATAAGGCTGACAAGGCCGACAAGGGCAGCAAGGACGGCGAGGAAGCGCGCATCGAGATGCGCTTTGCAGCGAACCAGGCCAAGTTCGTCTTCGGCGGGCTGGAGTTCGTGACCAAGCTGGTCGAGGGCAAGTTCCCCGACTACAACCGCGTCATCCCGAAGAACCACAAGCACCACATCACGCTCGGCCGCCTGCCGCTGCTGGCCAGCCTGCAGCGCGCAGCCATCCTCACCAGCGAGAAGTTCAAGGGCGTGCGCGTCAACTTCGAGCCGGGCGTGCTGAAGATCGCGTCGAGCAACGCCGAGCAGGAAGAGGCCAAGGAAGAACTCGAGATCGACTACGGTGGCGACACCATCGAGATCGGCTTCAACGTCACCTACCTGATCGACGTGCTCGCCAACGCGGACCAGGACATGGTCACCATCTCGCTGCTCGACGCCAACAGCTCCGCACTGTTCACCGTGCCCGAGCGGCCCGGATTCAAGTACGTCGTGATGCCCATGCGCATCTGAGTCCGGCGATTTCGCCCCGGCGCCGGACCCCCGCGCCCGACAGCGGACCAGGGCCTCACCGCCCCAGTCCGCTTCAATGTTTTGAAGGGGCAGCGCCAGCTGTCCCTTGACCTAGAGAGTGCCCCCATGAGTGAAGCCCAGAATCCCGCCTCCAGCAGCGACAGCAACCCGGAAGGCCTGACCGACAAGCAGACGGCGGCAGCGGCGGCGGGGGGCGTCTACGGCGCAGACTCGATCCAGATCCTCGAAGGCCTCGAAGCCGTGCGCAAGCGCCCGGGCATGTACATCGGCGACACGAGTGACGGTACCGGCCTGCACCACCTGGTGTTCGAGGTGGTCGACAACTCCATCGACGAAGCGCTGGCCGGCCACTGTGACGACATCATCGTCACCATCCACACCGACAACTCCATCAGCGTCACCGACAACGGCCGCGGCATCCCGACCGGCGTCAAGATGGACGACAAGCACGAGCCCAAGCGCAGTGCCGCCGAGATCGCCCTGACCGAGCTGCACGCCGGCGGCAAGTTCAACCAGAACAGCTACAAGGTCTCGGGCGGCCTGCACGGCGTGGGCGTGTCCTGCGTCAACGGCCTGAGCAAGTGGCTGCGCCTGACGGTGCGCCGCGAGGGCAAGGCCCACTACATGGAATTCCGCCAGGGCATTCCGCAGGATCGCGTGCTGGAGATGCGCGACGGCGTGAACGGGCCGGTAGAAGTCAGCCCGATGAAGATCACCGGCGACACCGACAAGCGCGGCACCGAGGTGCACTTCCTGCCCGACGAAACCATCTTCAGCAACATCGACTTCCACTACGAGATCCTCAGCAAGCGGCTGCGCGAGCTCTCGTTCCTGAACAACGGCGTCAAGATCCGCCTGGTCGACGAGCGCAACAACAAGGAAGACAACTTCGCCTACGCCGGCGGCGTGCAGGGCTTTGTCGAGTTCATCAACATCGGCAAGAAGGTGCTGCACGGCAACATCTTCCACGCCCGTGGCGACAAGATGAGCGACAACCAGACCAACGTCGCGGTCGAAGTGGCGATGCAGTGGAACGAGAGCTACAACGAGAACGTGCTCTGCTTCACCAACAACATCCCGCAGCGCGACGGCGGCACCCACCTGACCGGCCTGCGCGCGGCGATGACGCGGGTCATCAACAAGTACATCGACGACAACGAGATCGCCAAGAAGGCCAAGGTCGAGATCAGCGGCGACGACATGCGCGAAGGCCTGGCCTGCGTGGTCAGCGTCAAGGTGCCCGAGCCCAAGTTCAGCAGCCAGACCAAGGACAAGCTGGTCTCCAGCGAAGTGCGCGCGCCGGTGGAAGACATCGTCGGCCGCCTGCTCACCGATTGGCTGCTGGAGAACCCGGTCGACGCCAAGACCATCTGCTCAAAAATAGTCGACGCCGCCCGCGCCCGCGACGCCGCCCGCAAGGCGCGCGAAATGACGCGCCGCAAAGGCGTGCTCGACGGCATGGGCCTGCCCGGCAAGCTGGCCGACTGCCAGGAGAAGGACCCGGCGCTGTGCGAGATCTACCTGGTCGAGGGTGACTCCGCTGGCGGCTCGGCCAAGCAGGGCCGCGACCGGAAGTTCCAGGCCATCCTGCCGCTGCGCGGCAAGATCCTCAACGTCGAGAAGGCCCGCTACGAGAAGCTGCTGACCAGCAACGAGATCCTGACGCTGATCACCGCGCTGGGCACCGGCATCGGCAAAGGCATGGGCGGGGACGACTTCAACCCCGACAAGCTGCGCTACCACCGCATCATCATCATGACCGACGCCGACGTCGACGGCGCCCACATCCGCACCCTGCTGCTGACCTTCTTCTTCCGCCAGATGCCCGACCTGGTCGAGCGCGGCAACATCTACATCGCCCAGCCGCCGCTCTACAAGGTCAAGCACGGCAAGCACGAGCAGTACCTGAAGGACGGCACCGAGCTCGACGCCTACCTGCTGAAAGTCGCGCTCGACGGCGCCGCTGTCGAGCCCGGTGCCGGCAAGCCGGCGATTGCCGGCGAGGCGCTCGAAGAACTCGCCCGCCAGTACGTGCTGGCCAGCAACGTCATCGCCCGCCTGAGCAACTGGATGGACATCGAAGCCCTGCGCGCCATCAGCGACGGCCTGACCCTGGACCTGGACGACGCGGCCAAGGCCGAGGCCAGCGCGGTGGCCCTGCAGGCCGCCGTGCACGCCCTGGGCAGCGCCGCCGAAGTCGCCGCCGAATACGACGCCCGTACCGACAAGCACCTGCTGCGCATCAGCCGCCGCCACCACGGCAACATCAAGAGCAGCGTCATCACGCAGGACTTCGTGCACGGCGCCGACTACGAGGCCCTCAGCCGCGCCGGCCTCACCTTCAAGGATCTGCTCGAAGCCGACGCCACCGTGCGCCGCGGCGAAGGCGAAAAGCAGAAATCCGCCAAGGCCGGCGACTTCCGCGTCGCCATGGCCTGGCTGATGACCCAGGCCGAATCCAGCGTCGGCCGCCAGCGCTACAAGGGCCTGGGCGAAATGAACCCCAGCCAACTCTGGGAAACCACCATGGACCCGACCGTGCGCCGCCTGCTCCGCGTGCAGATCGAAGACGCCATCGAAGCCGACAAGGTCTTCACGATGCTGATGGGCGACGAGGTGGAGCCACGTCGGGATTTCATCGAGTCGAATGCGCTGCGGGCCGCCAATATTGATGTGTGATTTGTGTGGAAAGCCGCTGACAAGCTGCGCAAGAGCATCGACGCGGCCGAGTAAAAGCATGTGGTGTCAGGGCTGATCTTCCTGAAATACATCTCTGACTCGTTCGAAGAAGTCTTCGCCAAGCTCAGTGCAGGCCTTGGCGACTATGCCGGCGCCGCCCCTGAGGACACCCTGCTGCCCAAGCTGATACGCGGTGAAGTGCGGGTGGCTTGCTGATGCCAAAAAACTGGGCCGCCTTAGCGCAGCCAATGGGAGCCATCGCATGAGCCCAGACATCAACGCCAAGCTGAACAGCATGCTGGCGCTGTCCGCCGAGAACGAGGTAGTCGAGTTCAAAGAGGCCAAGAACAGCTACGACTTCAACAAGCTGGGCAAATACTTCTCGGCGCTGTGCAACGAAGCGAACTTGAAGGGCGTGTCATCGGCCTGGCTGGTGTTTGGTGTGAACGACCAGCGGCAGGTGGTGGGCTCGGCCTTCCGACCCGCACGCAAGGACTTGGACCACCTGAAGGGCGAAATCGCCAACAAGACGACTAATCACATCACCTTTGTCGAGATCCACGAAGTAGCCAGGCCCGAGGGCCGTGTCGTGATGCTGGAAATCCCTGCCGCGCCCCGAGGTCTGCCAGTGGCCTTTGAGGGGCACTACCACGGGCGCGACGGGGAAGCGCTAGGCCCCCTGAACCTGGAAGAGATTGAGCGCATCCGCGCCCAATCCACAGTGGATGACTGGAGCGCCATCATCGTGCCCGAAGCCAGCCTAGCCGATCTGGACGAACAAGCGCTGGCTGTGGCGCGCCGCAACTTCAAGAGCAAGTTTCCAGATAAGTCAGCAGAGGTCGATGGATGGGACGACCAGACCTTTCTCAACAAGGCCAAGCTGACGATCAAGGGCAAGCAGACCCGAGCCTCGCTGTTGTTGCTAGGCCGGGAAGAGGCTGAACACTTTTTGCTGCCCGCCGAGGCCAAGATCCGCTGGTTGCTCAAAGACCATGCGGGTAATGACCGGGACTACGCCTTATTCGGCATGCCGATGCTGCTGGCGGTGGACAAGGTCTACGCAAAGATCCGCAACCTCAAGTACCGCTACATCCGCGAAGGCACGCTATTTCCGGAAGAGATCGACCAGTACGAGCCCTATGCGATCCGCGAAGCGCTGAACAACTGCATCGCTCACCAAGACTACACACTGGCTGGCCGCATCAACGTGGTGGAGCGGGAAGAGAGCCTGAGTTTCACGAACAAAGGCAGCTTCGTGCCGGGTGACGTGCAACGCGTGGTGATGGAAGATGCGCCCGAGGAGCACTACCGCAACCGCTTCCTGGCCACGGCCATGTTCAACCTGAAGATGGTGGACACGGCGGGCGGCGGCATCCGTAAGCTGTTCATATTTCAGCGGCAGCGCTTTTTTCCTATGCCGGATTACGACTTGTCGGGCAATCGGGTGCAGCTCACGCTGACCGGCAAGGTGCTGGACATGGACTACGCCCGCATACTGGCCCGTGATGGCAGCTTGGCTTTGCCGGACATCATCGCGCTGGACAAAGTGCAGAAGCGCCAGGCCTTGAATGCCGATGACGAGCGCCGCTTGAAGAGTGGCGGCCTGATCGAGGGGCGCAAGCCCAACTACTTCATTGCCAAGTCGCTGGCGCAGCAGACAGGCCAGAAGGCCAGCTACAGCAAGAACTTGGCTTTCGACAAGCAGTACTACCTGGACCTGATTTGCAAGGCCGTGAAAGAGCATGGCTCGCTGGCACGCAAGGATATCGATGAACTGCTCTGGAACAAGCTGCCGGAGTGGATGGACGACAAGCAGCGCAAGATCAAAGTGGGGAACCTGATTGCGGAGCTGAGAAGAAAGCAGCGCATCGTCAACCAGGGCAGCGACACCCGCCCGTCTTGGTCTCTCGTTCGCCCAAAAATTCGATGAGAGCGAATGAGAGAGCGATGAGACGCGCCCTCTCAGACGCTTTAAAAATCAAGGACTTATCCTCTATTTTCGGGCGAAAAATCGCCTGAATTAAAGAGAGTCCCGTACGAGAGAGCCCGCATGCTCACCGAATCAGCTATCGAAACCTTTGCCATCAAGCTGCTGGAACACCAGGGTTCCCCATCGCATTGAGTAAAGAGAGGTAGGGGAGCCAGCAACAGTGCGGAGCTGTGCCTGAGGACATACCAGCACCACCCACAACAGGCCCCTCAGGGCCTGCCCCTCCTCATCAACCCAAGTCGAACCGATCCAGCTCCATCACCTTGACCCAGGCTGCGACGAAGTCGCGCACGAACTTGCCCTCGGCGTCGCTGGTGGCGTAGACCTCGGCCAGGGCGCGCAGTTGCGAGTTGGAGCCGAAGACCAGGTCGACCACGGTGGCGGTCCACTTGACCGCGTCGGTCTGGCGGTCGCGGCCTTCGAGCACGTTGGCGTCCGCCGCCGAGCGCTTCCATGCAGTACGCATGTCGAGCAGGTTGACGAAGAAGTCATTGCTCAACACGCCGGGGCGCTGGGTGAGGACGCCGTGGCGGGCGCCGCCGGTGTTGGCGTCCAGCGCGCGCAGGCCGCCGATCAGCACGGTCATTTCGGGCGCGGTGAGCGTCAGCAACTGGGCCTTGTCGACCAGCAGTTCGGCGGCGCGGGCTTCCAGGCCGCGGCGGATGTAGTTGCGGAAGCCGTCGGCCTGGGGCTCCAGCACCTTGAACGATTCGGCGTCGGTCTGATCCGGCGTGGCGTCGGTGCGGCCGGGGGTGAAGGGCACGGTGATGGCATGGCCGCCAGCCCGGGCAGCGGACTCCACGGCGGCGCTGCCGGCCAGCACGATCAGGTCGGCCAGCGAGACTTGTCTGCCGTCGGTCTGGGCGACGTTGAAGTGCTGCTGGACGGCTTGCAGCGTGGCCAGTACTGCGGTGAGTTCGGCCGGCTGGTTGACTGCCCAGTCTTTCTGCGGCGCCAGGCGGATGCGGGCGCCGTTGGCACCGCCGCGCTTGTCGCTGCCGCGGAAGGTGGCGGCCGAGGCCCAGGCGGTGTTGACGAGCTGGGCGGTGGTAAGGCCGGCGGCCAGGATCTGGGCCTTGAGCGCGGCAATGTCCTGCGCATCGATGAGCGGGTGGTCGACCGCCGGCACCGGGTCTTGCCAGATCAGCACTTCAGCGGGCACCAGCTTGCCCAGATAGCGGGCGCGCGGGCCCATGTCGCGGTGGGTGAGCTTGAACCAGGCGCGGGCGAAGGCGTCGGCGAACTGATCCGGGTTGGCGTGGAAGCGGCGCGAGATTTTCTCGTAGGCCGGGTCCATGCGCAGCGACAGGTCGGCCGTGGTCATCATCGGCGGGTGCTTCTTGGCGGGGTCGTGCGCGTCGGGGATCAGGTGCTCGGGCTTGCAGTCCTTGGGCGTCCACTGGTGGGCACCGGCGGGGCTCTTGGTCAGCTGCCACTCGTAGCCGAACAGCATGTCGAAGTAGCCCATGTCCCAGGTGGTGGGGTTGGGTTTCCAGGCGCCTTCGATGCCGCTGGTGGTGGTGTGCACGCCTTTGCCGGTGCCGAAGGCGTTCTTCCAGCCCAGGCCTTGCTCTTCGATGCCAGCGCCTTCGGGCTCGCGGCCGACCAGGGCCGGGTCGCCCGCGCCGTGGGCCTTGCCAAAGGTGTGACCGCCGGCAACCAGCGCGACGGTTTCTTCATCGTTCATGGCCATGCGGGCGAAGGTTTCGCGTACATCACGGCCCGAGGCCACCGGGTCGGGGTTGCCGTCCGGGCCTTCGGGGTTGACGTAGATCAGCCCCATCTGCACGGCGGCCAGCGGGTTGGCCAGCTCGCGGTCGCCGCTGTAGCGGCTGTCGGGCTTGTCGCTGGTGGCAAGCCAGGTCTTTTCCATGCCCCAGTTGATGTCGTCTTCAGGCGCCCAGATGTCGGGGCGGCCGCCGGCAAAGCCGAAGGTCTTGAAGCCCATCGAGTCCATGGCGACGTTGCCGGCCAGCACGATCAGGTCGGCCCACGACAGCTTGCGGCCGTACTTCTGCTTGATCGGCCACAGCAGGCGGCGCGCCTTGTCGAGGTTGCCGTTGTCGGGCCAGCTGTTGAGCGGGGCGAAGCGCTGGTTGCCGGTGCCGGCGCCGCCGCGGCCATCATGAATGCGGTAAGTGCCGGCGGCGTGCCAGGTCATGCGCACGAACAGGCCGCCGTAGTGGCCCCAGTCGGCCGGCCACCAGTCCTGGGAGTCGGTCATCAACGCGGTGAGGTCAGCGACGACGGCGTCCAGGTCGAGGGTACGGAACTCGGCCGCGTAGTCAAAGCCGGCGTCCATCGGGCTGGACTGGGGCGAGTGCTGGTGGAGGATCTTGAGGTTGAGCTGGTTCGGCCACCAATCGGCATTGGTCTGGCCGCTGCGGGCGGTGGCCTGGGTGCGTGTGCCGCCTGAGAAGGGACATTGGGCTTCGTTCGACATGGTGTTCTCCTGGGGCTGTCATCAACTTGCGACGGAGACCAGTCTAGGTTTCAGGGCCTCATCGATCAACGTGGAAACGTCAATCGCAGCCATAGTGAAGCTTGTCGGACGGACAAGATCGGCGGTATCAGCGCGCCAGTTCCCGCAGGCGCTGGTGCGCGGCGTTCTCGGCATCCGGCGGCACGCTCTGCCGGGCCTGCAGGTAGCGGTGGCTGTAGACGTCCAGATAGGCTTCGAGCGTTTGCGCCGCGTGCAGGTCGCCGGCCAGCGCGAGGCACAGCGCCGCCACTTCGGAGGTGCAGAAGTGGTGCCCGTGGCTGGAGCGGCGCAGGCGGTAGCGGGACAGCTGCTCGGGCTGCAGGGTCAGCACCGGGAACGGGTTCAGGTAGGGACTTTTGCGGAAGATCTTGCGGGCCTCGGACCAGGTGCCGTCCAGCAGGATGAACAGCGGGCGCAGGCTTGGTGTGGTGTCAGGCCCGGCAGGCATCAACGCGGTCACGACCCGCTCGGGCGCAGCGAATTCGCCCGGAAACACCACATACGGCTGCCACTGCGGATCGGCCAGCAGGGCAAGCAGCGCCGGGTCGACCGCCCGGCGGGACCAGCCGAAGGCGGCGGTGTCGGGCACGACGTCGGCAATCAACCAGCCGGTGTTGCTGGGCTTGAGGGGCTCGAACTCGGCCATGACCAGGCAGACCCCGGCGCGCGTGGGCACCACTGGCAGCAAGGCGCACATGCAGTGGCTGGGGATCAGGCGGCAGCGGGCGCAGCGGTCCTTGTAGGGGTTGCCGCGATCCAGATGAGGCGTGGTGGTGCTGTTCGTCAGACAGGCGGCGCGCAATCTCGATACAGCATGGGGCATGAAGGGCAGTCTAAGCCCCAGCCCGTGGCGGCCAACCCGGAAACGGCGTCACCGTCTGGCGGGGCAGCCTGGCCATGCAGGCGTCGAACAAGGCGCTGTTCAGCCACTGCGCCAGCCAGGCCTGCAGAGCGGGCAGCGGCTGTTGCGCAAACCAGGCCGGCTCCACCGCTGCGAACTGGCGCACGAAGGGGAAGATGGCGATGTCCGTGGCGCAGGACGTGTCGCCGCCCAGGTAAGGGTGCGCCTGCAGGCGCTGCTCCAGCGGTTCGAGCAAGGCGGCCAACGCCTGCTGCCGATGGGCGTCGCGGTCGGCCCCCGCGTAGCGCTCCGGGTATTTGTAGCGGTCGAGGTGGTGCTTGAATTCGCCGTCGTTGTTGGACAGCAGGGCCAGGTTGGCGGGCGTCTGGGCACGGCTCCACCCGTCTTGCGGATCATCCGGCTCAAAAGCCCAGCGCATGACGTCCCAGCTTTGATCCAGCACCCGGCCATCCGGCAACTGCAGCACCGGCACCGTGGCCTTGGGCGACAAGGCCAGCAACGCGGCGGGCTTGTCGCGCAGGACGATCTCGAAGGCGTCGAAGGCGATGCCTGCCACCAGCAGCGCCATGCGCGCACGCATGGCGTACGGGCAGCGGCGATAGGTGTAGAGCAAGGGGGCGGGCAAAGGTGCGGTCATGAAGGTCATCACGAAGTGAGTCGAAAGCCGGGGGCGCCAGCCGAAATGATCCACCAGACGGCACCCGGCTACAGTCCGCGCCATGGCATATGAACTTCATTACTGGCCGACCATTCAGGGTCGTGGCGAATTCGTGCGGCTGGCGCTGGAAGCGGCGGGCGCACCGTACATCGATGTGGCGCGGGGCTCGGAAGAGGCCGGGCAGGGCTTGCCCGCCACGATGCGCTATCTGCAGGGCAGCAAGGTGCCGCACCC
Organism: Leptothrix sp. (in: b-proteobacteria); assembly: GCF_965250675.1. NCBI lineage: Bacteria > Pseudomonadati > Pseudomonadota > Betaproteobacteria > Burkholderiales > Sphaerotilaceae > Leptothrix > Leptothrix sp. (in: b-proteobacteria). The sequence continues at coordinate 554,849 of NZ_CBDFPH010000008.1, read as the reverse complement.
GCCCTTTGCGCCGCCCTTCCTGAAGGATGGCGAACTGCTGGTCGGGCAGACGGCGGCGATCCTGCATTACCTGGCGCCACAGCTCAAGCTGGTGGCACGCAGCGAGCAGTCGCGCGTCTGGACGCAGCAGATCCAGCTGACCATCGCCGACATGGTGACCGAGGCGCACGACACGCACCACCCCATCAGCAGCGACCTGTACTACGAGGACCAGAAGCCCGAGGCCCTGCGCCGCGCCCAGTACTTCTGCAGCGCGCGCCTGCCCAAGTACCTGCAGTGGTTCGAGAGCATCGTGACCCGCAACCCGGCCGGGCCGCGCCACCTGGTCGCCGGCAAGCTGAGCTACGCCGACCTGTCGCTGTTCCAGCTGATCGAAGGCCTCAAGTACGCCTTCCCCAGGGCCACGGCCAGCGCGCTGGCCAAGACGCCCGGCGTGGTGCAGTTGCACAAGCGCATCGCCTCGCTGCCCAAGGTGGCGGCCTACCTGCGCAGCGAACGGCGCATTCCGTTCAACGAGCAGGGCATCTTCCGCTGCTACCCGGAGCTCGACATCAGCGGCCCTGCTGCGGCTTGAGGCGCGTCCGCAGGCTCACGCCCCGATCTACCCGCCGGCGCGCCTGACCTTCCAGCCATCGGCCTGCAGGGCGGCGATCACGCGGTCGCAGTGATCGCCCTGCACTTCCAGCACGCCGTCCTTGACCGCGCCGCCCGAGCCGCAGGCGGTCCTGAGCTTTTTGCCCAAAGCGGCCAGCGCCAGCGCATCCAGGCTCAGCCCGCGCACCAGCGTCACCACCTTGCCGCCCCGGCCTTTGGACTCGCGGCTGACACGCACGATGCCATCGCCTGCTGCGGACGTGGCTTTCAACCGGGAACAGATGCACGCCGCCGTGGGCTGGCGGCAGGCGGGGCACATGCGGCCCGCGTCAGTCGAATAGACCAGCCCGCCTGCTCCGGACTTGCGCATGTTCATGCCCCGACTCCCTGCAGCACGTAGCGCACCGCCTGCATCAGCTCCGCCGTATCCGCCACCGCCACGAACGCGATGCCCGCCAGCGCACCGGCCAGATGCGCATCGTGGTTGACCCGCCCGTGCGCCTGCCGTGCGGCGTAATAGCTGTACGCCAGGTACAGCAGCGCGAACAGCGGTGCCGGAATGGGCACCGGAATCGGCAGGATGTAGATCGACGACGAGGGCGTGTAGACGATCGACGCAAACAGCACCGCCAGAATCGCCCCCGACGCGCCCAGGCACTGATAACCCCGGTCACGCCGGTGCTTGTAATAGGTGCCAATGCTGCTCACCAGCAGGCCGAAGGCATAGAGCGCCAGAAACTTGCCCGAACCAATGGCGCGCTCCAGCGGAAACGCAAACGCCCAGAACGAGAAGCCGTTGAAGAACAGGTGCGGCAGATCGGCGTGCAGAAACCCGCTGGTCAGCGGCGTCCAGAACTGCCGCCGTGGCCAGAACCAGTACGGCCGGAACAGGTTGCGCTCGATCAGCACCGGCGCCGCCCACAGCCCGATCAGGCTGGGCACGACGATGGCCGCGAGCAGCAGTGTCGCGGCGGGAGTGGCGGTGAGGTTCAGCAGGGAGTCCAACAACAGGCCCGATCAGGAAGTTTCAACGCAGATGCTTGAGCCGCTTGCCCGCCAGCGCCTGGGCGATGCTCAGGCTGCGGGAGCCGGGCCGCAGCTCGAACGACTGGCCCGCCTGCAGCGTGCCGGGCTGGTCAACCGCCAGGTACCAGCCGCTGTGGCCGGTGCTGACCATGTCCTTGGCGGCCTGGGCGTAGCCCATCACGGCGTTGAACTTGAAGCAGGGCTGGCGCGGCTCGGTCACGCGCAGCACGCAGTCGGGGAAGTGCAGTTCGTCGCCGACCCAGACCTGCTGCTCATCCAGACCGTGCAGCGTCAGGTTCTCGCCCATGAAGCCGGGCGGCAAGGTCTCATCGAACAGGCTCACAGCGCGAGCACGCCGCTGCACCTGCCAGCCGGCGTAGTGCTGCGCCGGGTAGGCGTAGACGGCCTTGTCCAGCCCGCCATGCACGCTCAGGTCCGACTGCTCATCGCCCGCCAGCCCGAGGCGCCCGACCTGCACCGAGCCTGCCACGGGCGATTTGCCGATGGCGGTCATGAACTTGCGACCGTCGATGGTCAGCGGGCGGATGGTGCCGAGGTTGAGGCTGAGGAGCTGCATGGCGGTCAAAGGTGAAAGGGCTTCAGGTCTTGTCGGCTTCGAGCCAGCGCTCCAGCGCCTGCGCCATCAGCGCGTTGATGCCGCCGTCATGGGCGATGGCCGCGTCGCGCACGCGCTTGACCAGATCGGCGGGCAGCCGGCAGGCCAGCGGCACCAGCTTGGCGGCGGCATCACGGGCGCGCTGCTCACGCTTGGCGGCCTCGTCCACCGCGTCGACCGCCGCCGCGCCTTGGCCGAACCGCGGCGGCACGCCCGCCGATTTCATGCGGCCGTCGAGTTTTTTGGCGAGACCTTTGACGAGGTCGGTTTTTTTCATGCTCATGGAGGGGTCTCTTGAAAGAAGTGAGCGCGATTGTGGGTGCAGCGTCAGACGCTCAGAGATCGCCGTCCGGACGGGGCGCCAGCCGCACGTCGGACCAACTGCGCCCGGTCAGCTCGGCCAGCTCGACCGGCGAGAGCGGAAAGACCGAAAACGGCGTGCCCGCCGCCGCCCACACGGTGGCGAAGCTCTGCAGATCTGCGTCCAGCAGCAGCTGCACCGGCTGCGCGTGGCCCAGCGGCGAGACGCCGCCGATGACGTAGCCGGTGGCTTCGCGCACGAAATCGGCATCGGCCCGCGCAATCGCGCTGCCCACCAGCGCCTTGACCTTCTTCTCGCAGACCCGGTTATCGCCGCTGGCCACCACCACCACGGCCTGCCCGTCGACCTTGCGCCGGAACACCACCGACTTGGCGATCTCCGCCACGCTGCACCCGATCGCCGCCGCCGCCTCGGCACTGGTACGGGTCGGCTGGTCAAACTCGACCACCTGCCGATGGCCGAGGCCGGCGTCGGCAAGCAGTTGCTGGATGCGCAGGGCGTTGGGGTGGGAGGCAGGTTTCATGGCGGATCGATGGAAAAACCGTGGAGTCAAGGCGACAGGATGCGGGGCGGAACGCTGCGTTCAGCGCCCCTCACCCCGCCAGCGCCTTGGCAATCTTGTGGCGCGGCACGCGCGTCTTGGGCACGTGGAAGTCAAACCACTGGCGCACGTCTTCGTCGAGGCCGATGCCGTGCATGTAGTTGTAGATCGCTTTCTTGAGGCCGACGCCGAGCGCGTCGTGGTCGACGCCGGTGGGGTCGATGAAGCCGATGTCGTTCTTGGCGAAGCTCACCGGCGGTAGCGGGATCAGCTGCACGCCGTAGTCCTGCGGCGCCTGGCCCACGGGTGAATGCACGGTGCAGGCAAAGCGGTGGAAGAAGCCGCTCTGGATGCAGCCTTGCTCGAACAGCTGGCGCACGTATTCGAGCGCGTCGACCGTGTCCTGCACCGTCTGGGTCGGGAAGCCGTACATCAGGTAGGCGTGCACCAGGATGCCGGCGTCGGTGAAGCCCTTGGTGACGCGCGCGACCTGGTCGATCGAGACGCCCTTCTTCATCAGCGTCAGCAGCCGGTCGCTGGCGACCTCCAGCCCGCCGGAAATCGCGATGCAGCCGCTGTCGGCCAGCTGCTGGCACAGCTCGGGGGTGAAGGTTTTCTCGAAGCGGATGTTGCCCCACCAGCTGATGGCGGTCTGGCGGCGCTGCAGCTCGGCGGCCAGGGCTTTGAGCGACTTGGGCGGCGCGGCTTCGTCAACAAAGTGGAAGCCGGTCTGGCCGGTCTCGGCGACGATGGCCTCGATCCGGTCGACCAGCGTCTCGGCGCTGGCGGCGTCGAAGCGGCTGATGTAGTCCAGGCTCACATCACAGAAGCTGCACTTCTTCCAGTAGCAGCCGTGCGCCACGGTGAGCTTGTTCCAGCGGCCGTCGCTCCACAGCCGGTGCATGGGGTTGAGCATGTCGAGCAGGCTCAGGTAGCGGTCCAGCGGCAGGCCGTCCCAGGTGGGGGTGCCGACGTCCTCGAACGGCACATCGGGCTCGACGAAGTTGGTGTACTTGACGACACCCACGCCGTCCACCTCCACGCGGTGGAAGGTGCGCACCAGCCGCGTGGCCGAGCGCTGGCCTTGCAGGTGCTCCAGCAGCGCCAGCAGCGGGCGCTCGCCGGCGTCGAGCGTCAGGTAGTCGAAGTGGTCGAAGACGCGCACCTCGGTCAGCTCGCGCAACTCGGTGTTGACGTAGCCGCCGCCGAGCGCGGTGACGATGTGCGGGTGCTGCGCCTTGATCGCCTGCGCGATGCGGAAGGCCGCGTAGACCGCGCCCGGAAACGGCACCGACACCAGCACGACGGTGGGCTGGTGGCGCTCGATCGCCGCCAGCGTCAGCTCGCGCAGCAGGTCATCGACGAGGGTGGGCGGCGCGGCCAGCGCGTCGGCCAGCGGGTCGAAGGTGGGCTGGCTCAGCGCCAGGCTTTCGGCGTAGCGCACGAACTCGAAGCGCGGATCGACCGCCTCGCGGATCACGTCGGCCAGGTCGTTGAGGTAGAGCGTCGCCAGGTGACGGGCGTGGTCTTGCGTGCCGAGCGCGCCGAAGGCCCAGGCGAGCGGGTCGCCGCCGTCCGGGTCTTCGTAGACGTCGAGCGACTCGAAGCGCGGACCTTCGGGCAGGAAGGCGCGGCTGCGGATGCGGTGCGCCACCGTCGAGTCGCGGCCCTGCAGAAAGGCCATCGTCGGCGCGATGGTGGCGGCGTAGGCGTCGAAGGCCTCGTCGAACGCATGGGTGCGCGCGGTGCGCTCGGCCACGGGCTGGGCCTGGATGCGCTCGCGCACGGCCTGCAGGCCGTCGCGCGACAGCAGCTTGAGCGCCAGCGCCAGCGCCAGGTCTTCCTGCACCGCCGCGATGCCGCGCGAGCGCAGGAAGCCGGTCAGGTAGGCGGTGGACGGGTACGGGGTGTTGAGCTGCGTCATCGGGGCGATGACGGAGAGGACGCGGACAGGTGTGGACGGCATGGTGACGGTGGCGCTGGAATGGGCTGATTTTCGGCGCTGCGGCTACCCTCGCGCCATGAATCCCTTGCATCCCAAAAAACTGTTGTTGAGCAAATGGACCGCCGTGAAACCGGTGGGCAAGGACAAGCACTTTCTGGTCACCAAGGTGATCGCGCCGGAACTGCCCGAGGGCAGGATCGAGCAGGTCGAGATCGAGGCGGTGATGTCCCGGGCCGCACGGCGCATCGGCTGGCGCGAACTGCAGGACACCGCGCTGTGGCAGCAAGGCTGGGTTTGACGTCGCCGGGCCGGCCGAGCTGATTAAAATACGAGCACTTCAATGCACCGCGACCGCTCGGGTCCCGGTGCATTTTCAACTTCTCCCTCTCTTTTTTCGGGCCGCAGCGTGGCTTACTCCGTCAAGGAAATCTTCTACACCCTGCAAGGCGAAGGCGCCAATGCCGGCCGGCCGGCGGTGTTCTGCCGCTTTGCCGGCTGCAACCTGTGGAGCGGGCGTGAACAGGACCGCGCCACGGCGGTCTGCCAGTTCTGCGACACCGATTTTGTCGGCACCGACGGCACGCTCGGCGGCAAGTACGCCAGCGCCGATGCGCTGGCCGACATCGTCGCCCGCCAGTGGCCGGCCGGCACCACGCCGGGCCTGGTGGTGATGACCGGTGGCGAGCCACTGCTGCAGGTGGACGCGGCGCTGATCGACGCGCTGCACGCGCGCGGCTTCACGCTGGCGGTCGAGACCAACGGCACGATCGCGCCGCCGCCGGGGCTGGACTGGATCTGCGTCAGCCCCAAGGCTGGCAGCACACTGGTGGTGACGCAAGGCCACGAGTTGAAGGTGGTGGTGCCACAGCCCGGGCTGGACCTGGACGCGCTGGCGCTGCTGCCCTTCGAGCACCGCTTCGTGCAGGCGATGGACGGCGTGCTGGCGCGCGACCACGCCCGCCTCGCCATCGACCACTGCCTGCGCGACCCGCGCTGGCGCCTGAGCGTGCAGACCCACAAGGTCATGGGCATCCGCTGACCCCGCACACATGCCGCACGCCGACCGAACCCGACACCCATGAAGTACGAACTGCGCCAACGCTTCTATTTCGAAGCCGCCCACACGCTGCAACGCGCGGTGGACGCCGAACCGAGCCGCCGCATCCACGGCCACACTTATCTGGCCGAGCTGACGCTGTCGGCCGCGCCCGATCCGGACAGCGGCATGGTGGTCGACCTGGGCCACGTGCGCCGCACCATCGAGGTGGTGCGCGACCAGCTCGACCACCGCCTGCTCGATGAGGTCGAAGGCATCGGCCCGGCCACGCTCGAGAACCTGTGCGCCTGGCTGTGGCGCGCGTTCGAGGCGAACTACGGCGACACGCTCGCCGCCGTCGAGATCCGCCGCGACGCCAGCGGCGACGCCTGCCGGCTGTCGCGCTGACGCGGGGTCAGCGGCGCGGTGATCCGCCGCTGGTCACCGCTTGGTCTGCGCCTGTAAGGCCGCCGCCGCAGCGCGCAGCTTGTCTTTCTTGCTGGTGCGCTTGCCCTTGATGCCGCCGGCAGCCTGATCGGCCGAGGCGACTTCCACCGGCTCGAAGCCGGCGATGCGCTCGCGCGGCACGCGCTGGTCCTGGCGCTTCTCGATCAGGCGGAAGTGGGCTTCGGTGTCGGCGCTGATGAAGCTCACCGCCTGGCCCGGCGCGCCGGCGCGGCCGGTGCGGCCGATGCGGTGGGTGTAGTCGTCGGCCGAGCGCGGCAGGTCGTAATTGACCACCACCGGCAGGCGCGGAATGTCGATGCCGCGCGCGGCCACGTCGGTGGCCACCAGCACCTGCAGGCGACGGGTGCGGAAGGCTTCCAGCACATCATTGCGCGTGCCCTGGCTCAGCTCGCCATGCAGCGCCGCCGCGCGCACGCCGGCACGGCCGAGCTTGTGCGTCAGCAGCTCGGTGGCGTAGCGCGTGGCCACGAACACCAGCGCCTGCTCCCAGCCCGGCTGCGCCAGCAGCTGGCGCAGCAGCGCGGTGCGGCGCGGCGTGTCGACCTCGATGGCGCGCTGGCTGATGTCGGGCGTGCCAACGGCTTCGGCCTGCAGCTCGATCCGCACGGGTTCGTGCAGCAGCTCGTCGGCGAGCGCCTGCACCGCAGCGGGAAAAGTGGCCGAGAAGAACAGGTTCTGGTGACGCGCCGGCAGCAGCGCACGGATGCGCGTCAGCTCGTCCGAGAAACCCAGGTCGAGCAGGCGGTCGGCCTCGTCCAGCACCAGCGTGGTGATGGCGTTGAGCTGCAGTGCGTTGTGGTCGATCAGGTCGAGCAGGCGGCCGGGCGTGGCCACCACCACCTCGGCGCCGCCGCGCAGATCCATCATCTGCGGGTTGATGGAGACGCCGCCGAACACCACCGACACGCGCGGCGGCTCGCTCAGGAAACGCGCCAGGTCGTTGATGACCTTGCCGACCTGCAGCGCCAGCTCGCGCGTAGGCACCAGCACCAACGCCTGCGTGCGGCGGCGCCACGGGCCGAAGCACGGCTGCAGGCGCTGCAGCAGCGGCAGCACGAAGGCCACCGTCTTGCCCGAGCCGGTCTGCGCCGTGCCGAGCACGTCGTCGCCACGCAGGATGGCGGGAATGGCCTGGGCCTGGATGGGCGTGGGCGTCGAAAACCCTTGAGCGTTGACGGCGTGGACCAGGGCCGGCGTCAGGCCGAGCGGAGCAAAAGACATGAGGTTCCAGTGGCGCAAGGCCGGTCAGAGAAGCGTTCGATTGTCGCGGAGCGGGCCCATCTCAGCCGGCCTGCGCCAGCCAGCGCGTGTAGATGTGGTCGGCCACCTGCTGGCTGGTGCGCAGAAAACGGGCGGTGTCGGCGCGGATGGCGGCCTCGTCCTGCGCCTCGGCGGCGGCATCGCCCGCCCAGCGGTCGAGCTTCTCGTCATCCACCTCGATGTGGAACTGCATGCCCAGGTGCGGCCCGATCGCAAAGGCCTGGTTCGCACAGGAGGCGTTGCCGGCGATGCGCGTCGCGCCGGCCGGCAGCGCAAAGGTCTGGTAGTGCCACTGGAAGGCGGGGAATGTGGCATGGGCCCGGTCGTCTGACTCGGCGGCCACCTCGCCCAGCCAGGCCCGCGCCAGCGGGTGGTCGACGGGCGTGACGCGGCTCCAGCCGATCTCGGGCACCGGGTTGTCGGTGGTGACGGCGTCCAGCGCCCGGGCCAGCATCTGGCCGCCCAGGCAGTGGCCCAGCACGGGCACGCCGTGCGCCACGGCATCGCGCAGCAACTGCTCGGCACGCCGTAGGAAATGCAGATCGTCATTGACGCTCATGGCGCCGCCCAGCATGGCGATGGCGCGCCAGCGGCGTGCCTCCAGTGGCACCAGGCAACCCGCCTCGACGCTGCAGACCTCGAAGGCCACGCCGCGCTCGCGCAGCCAGGTGGCCAGATAGGCCGGACCGTCGTTGGCCTGCGGCTGCAGGATCAACACAGGGAGGTTCGATGTGACAGGGGTCATGGGTGCGCGCCGGAAAAACGCCTGATCATGCACTCAAGGCGTTGATGACATTTGTAATCAAGACCCGCCGCGCTGAAACCTCAAGGTAATACGCCGGCCGGAAATTAGATCTTGCACCGATGCAGCACGTGCCATGACGGCCGTCAAGTCAACGCATCGGGCGATGGGGCCTCAGCGCTCCGGAAAGGTCAAGATCATGAACACCCGTCACCACTTACGCGCTGCCCGACTCGGACTGGTTGCTGCCCTCTTGCTGGGCGGGGCCGGTATGGCAACAGCCGGCGATGTCACGGAGCAGGCTGCACACCGGATCAGCATCGGCAGCAGCCAGACCGATGTCCGCAGCCAATTGGGCGAGCCACTGAAGCAAATGACGCCGCTGTTCTCCGGCGGCAATGCCTGGCTCTATTACGTCGAAGGCAGCACGCCGGGCGAAGAACGCGCGGTGCAGGTCATCTTCGATGCCGGCGGCATGGTCAAGTCCACGCACATCGTGGATGCGAGCCAGTTCGCACTCGACCGTTACCACTCGGACGACAGAGACTGAGCCACGCGCCTGAGCGCGTGCCGGGTTCGTCGCTCAGGCGGCGGATTCGGTCAGCAGGTTGAAGTGCTCGACCAGCGGCGGCGCCGCGAAGAACGGCCCGACGATGGCGCGCCAGTCGGCAAACGCGGGCGACTGGCGGAAGCCGTCGTTGTGCGCTTCGATCGACGTCCACCAGATCTGCAGCACATAGCGCTCGGGCGACTCGACGCCCTTGTGCACCTTGTGGGCGATGTAGCCGGCGTCTTTGGCAATCACGGTTTCCAGGCCACGCTGGATGGCGGCGTCGAATTCAGCCTGGCGACCGGGCTGGATGCGGATTTCAGCGATTTCGAGAATCATCGACAAGTTCCTGTGGACAAAGAGAAGAGAGCGTTGGAAACAGACGTGGCATCGTAGCGGCGCCGGGCCTGCCATGAGCGTCAGGGGGCTGCCACCTAAAATGCGTCGATGGCCATCCGCTCCACCATCTACAAAGCCGAGCTGTCGGTCGCTGACATCGACCGCAGCTACTACGCCGATCACAACCTGACGCTCGCGCGCCACCCCTCGGAGACCGAGGAACGCCTGATGGTGCGCATCCTCGCCTTCGCGCTGAACGCCCACGAGCGCCTGACGCTCGCCGGCGACATCTCCACCGACGACGAGCCCGCGCTCTGGCGGCTCGACGACACCGGCGTCATCAAGCAATGGATCGAAGTCGGCCTGCCCGACGAACGCGTGCTGCGCAAGGCCTGTGGCCGCGCCGATGACGTCGTGCTGCTGGCCTACGGTGCCCGCAAGGCCGAAGCCTGGTGGGCCGACAACAAGAACACGCTGGTCCGCCACCGCAACCTGAGCGTGAGCTTTCTGCCCGAAGAGCAGTGCATCGCGCTGGCCGCCCTGGCCGAGCGCTCGATGCGCCTGAGCTTCACGATCCAGGACGGCGAGATTCTGGTCGGCGGCGCCAAAGGCACCGTGACCATCGTGCCGGTGCGCTGGCAGGTGCCGCAGCCGGGGTATTGAGCTGTCGTTGCCGCGCGGGCGGGAATGACACGGCCTGGACGACAGCGGCGACAATCGCGCTCTTTGCCGCCGGCTCGCCCCGCGCCTGCGGCCACACGCCGCCTTCAGGCCGCCTGAGCACCCCATGAGCACCGATATCCAAGACACCTCCCTGTCGCCGCTGGCGCGCGACATCCAGCGCCGCCGCACCTTCGCGATCATTTCCCACCCCGACGCCGGCAAGACCACGCTGACCGAGAAACTGCTGCTGTTCTCGGGCGCGATCCAGATCGCCGGCTCGGTCAAGGCGCGCAAGGCGAGCCGCCACGCCACGTCCGACTGGATGGAGATCGAGAAGCAGCGCGGCATCTCGGTGGCCTCGTCGGTGATGCAGATGGAATACGGCGACTGCGTCATCAACCTGCTCGACACCCCCGGCCACCAGGATTTCAGCGAAGACACCTACCGCGTGCTGACGGCGGTGGATGCGGCGCTGATGGTGGTGGACGCCGCCAACGGCGTCGAGGAACAGACGCTGCGCCTGCTGAAGGTCTGCCGGGCGCGCAACACGCCGATCATCACCTTCGTCAACAAGATGGACCGCGAGGTGAAGGAGCCGCTGGCGCTGCTGGATGAGATCGAGCAGACGCTGGGCATGAGCCTGGTGCCGATGACCTGGCCCGTGGGCATGGGCAAGAGTTTCCGCGGCGTGATGGACCTGACGCACGACCGCATGCGTGTCTTCAAGGCCGGCGCCGACAAGATGGAAAACGCCGGCGACGAGGTGGTCGAGGGCCTCGACAACCCGGTGCTGGCCGAGCGCTACGGGCTGGACTTCGAGAACGCCTCCGGCGAGCTGGAACTGCTGCGCGAGGCCACGCCCGCGCTGGACCGCGATGCCTTCCTGGCCGGCCAGCAGTCGCCGCTGTTCTTCGGCTCGGCGGTCAACAACTTCGGCGTGCAGGAAATCCTGGACGCGCTGGTGGTGCTGGCACCGCAGCCCGGCGCGCGTCAGGCGCAGGAGCGCGTGGTGCAGCCGACCGAGCCCAAGTTCACCGGCGTGGTGTTCAAGGTGCAGGCCAACATGGACCCGGCGCACCGCGACCGCATCGCCTTCGTGCGCGTCAGCTCAGGCCGCTTCACCCGCGGCATGCGGCTCAAGGTGGTGCGCACCGGCAAGGAAATGCGGCCGCAGACGGTGGTGAGCTTCCTGTCGCAGCGGCGCGAGCTGGTCGACGATGCGGTGGCGGGCGACATCATCGGCATCCCGAACCACGGCGTGCTGCAGCTCGGCGACACGCTGACCGAGGGCGAGCTGCTGCACTACACCGGGCTGCCCTTCTTCGCGCCCGAGAGCTTCCGCACCGTCGAGCTGCGCGACCCGCTGCGCAGCAAGCAGTTGCGCCAGGGCCTGCAGCAGCTGGGCGAGGAAGGCGCGATCCAGGTCTTCAACCCGGTGGCCGGCGGCTCGCTGATGCTGGGCGCGATCGGCCAGCTGCAGTTCGAGGTGGTGCTGCACCGCCTGAAGGGCGAATACGGTGTCGAGGCGCGGCTGGACCCGTGCCGCTTCTCGATCGCACGCTGGATCACCAGCAGCGACGAGAACAAGCTGAAGAAGTTCATCGACTCCGAGCCGATGCGCATCGCCTACGACGTGGTCGGCGCGCCGGCCTTCATGGTGCAGTACAGCTCAGACCTGCGCGTGACGCAGGAGCGCGTGCCCGACATCCAGTTCCACTCGATGCGCGAGCACTCGGGCCGGGTGTTCAACGCGGCGCCGTCGCTCTGACGCGCTGAATCAGGCGACCTCGGCGCCCTCGCCCGCCGACCAGATCTCGTGCCAGGTGGGCGCGTCGAGCCGCAGCGTCAATGCGGCCAGCGCCTCGTCCAGCGCCGCCATGCGCTGGCTGCCAACGATGGGTTGGGGCCGGCTCGGGTGGCGCAACAGCCAGGCGTAGGCCACGGTGGCGGGCGCAACGCCGTGCTCGACTGCCACGCGCTGCAACACGGTGCGCACGCGCAGCGCGTCGGGCGCATCACCGTTCAGCAGACGCCCGCCGGCTAGCGGCGACCAGATCATCGGGCGCAGCTGGCGGCCCAGCAGCTGGTCGAGCGTGCCGTCGTGCAACGGCGCGCGATGCAGCGGGTGCAGCTCGATCTGGTTGGTCGCCAGCGGAATCGTTGCGTCCAGCAGCTCGAACTGCGACGGCGTGAAGTTGCTGACGCCAAAGGCGCGCACCTTGCCCGCAGCCTGCAGGCGCTGGAAGGCGTCGGCGACCTCGGCCGGATCGAGCAACGGGTCGGGCCGGTGGATCAGCAGCAGGTCGAGGTGATCGACGCCGAGCTGGTGCAGGCTGTGGTCGACGCTGGCGGTGAGGTGCGCGGCCGAGGTGTCGTAGGCCTTGAGCCGGTGCTGCGGGCGGTTGGGGTGCAGCAGCTGAATGCCGCACTTGCTGACCAGTTGCATGCGCTGGCGCAGGCCGGGCGCCAGGGCGAGGGCTTCGCCGAACAAGGCTTCCACGGTGTAGCCGCCGTAGATGTCGGCATGGTCGAAGGTGGTGACGCCGCGATCCAGGCACTGCTCGATCCAGCGCAGGCGCTGCTGCGGGGTCGAGCCGCCCTCGCCCAGGCGCATGCAGCCGGCGACGATGGGCGAGAAGTTCAGGGTGGAAGTCATGGCCGGCGCGTCAGGGTGAGAGCTGTTCAGCGCGGCAGCGGGTAGCTGCCGGGCACGAGGATGGATTTGTCGACGCCGGTCAACCGGGTGTGGCCGCAGAACGCCATGGTCACATCCAGTTCCTTGTGGATGATCTGCAGCGCCTTGGTGACGCCGGCCTCGCCCATCGCGCCCAGGCCGTAGACCATGGCGCGGCCGATCATCGTGCCGCGGGCGCCCAGGGCCCAGGCCTTCAGTACGTCCTGGCCGCTGCGGATGCCGCCGTCCATCCAGACCTCGATCTGGTCGCCGACCGCCTCGACGATCGCCGGCAGCGCTTCGATGCTGGACAGCGCGCCGTCCAGTTGGCGGCCACCGTGGTTGCTGACGACGATGGCGTCAGCGCCGCTGGCCACCGCGAGCTTGGCGTCCTCGACTTCCATGATGCCCTTGAGGATCAGCTTGCCACCCCAGCGCTCTTTCACCCAGGCGATGTCGGCCCACGACAGGCTGGGGTCGAACTGCTCGTTGGTCCAGGCCGACAGCGAGCGCATGTTGCTCACGCCCTTCACATGGCCGACCAGGTTGCGGAAGGTGTGGCGCTTGGTGCCGGCCATGCCGAGGCACCAGCGCGGCTTGGTCATCAGGTTGACGATGTTCTTCAGCGTGGGCGACGGCGGCGCGGTCAGGCCGTTCTTCAGGTCCTTGTGGCGCTGGCCGATGACCTGCAGGTCGAGCGTCAGCACCAGCGCGCTGCACTTGGCGGCGCGCACGCGCTCGATCATGTTGGCCATGGCCTGGCGGTCGCGCATCATGTAGAGCTGGAACCAGAACGGCGCGGTAGTGTGCTGCGCGATGTCCTCGATCGAGCAGATGCTCATGGTCGACAGCGTGAACGGGATGCCGAACTTCTCGGCCGCGCGGGCGGCGTGGATCTCGCCGTCGGCGTGCTGCATGCCGGTCAGGCCGACCGGGGCGATCGCCACCGGCATCCTGGCGTCGATGCCGATCATCTTGACGGCGGTGCTGCGGTTCTCCATGTTGACCGCCACGCGCTGGCGCAGCTTGATTTTCTGGAACTCGCTCTCGTTGGCGCGGTAGGTGCCCTCGGTCCACGAGCCGGAGTCGGCGTAGTCGTAGAACATGCGCGGCACGCGCCGCTCGGCCAGGGCGCGCAGGTCTTCGATGTTCGTGATGACGGGCATGGCTTGTCTCCTCATTTTTCGCAGCCTGTGATGCTAACGCGATGCGGTTATACTCTTGGGCTTTTCCGCCTGTGGCGCCATGAGTCTGGTCTGAGTCGGGCAGTGCCTGCGGATGTCTTCGTGACATCGCGCAGGCTTTGTTGCTTTCAGTGCGAATCTGGCAGCCGCCAAGCGGTGAAGAATCAACGTAACTTCAAACGGGAACAAGTTACCCATGCCCACCATCAATCAGCTCGTGCGCCACGGCCGTGAAGTCGAAGTCACGAAGTCCAAGTCGCCTGCGATGCAGAACTGCCCGCAGCGCCGCGGCGTTTGCACTCGCGTCTACACCACCACGCCCAAGAAGCCGAACTCGGCTCTGCGCAAGGTCGCCAAGGTGCGCCTGACCAACGGTTTCGAGGTCATCTCGTACATCGGCGGTGAAGGCCACAACCTGCAGGAACACAGTGTCGTGCTCGTGCGCGGCGGCCGTGTCAAGGACTTGCCGGGTGTGCGTTATCACATCGTGCGCGGTTCGCTCGACCTGCAAGGCGTCAAGGATCGCAAGCAATCGCGCTCCAAGTACGGTGCCAAGCGCCCGAAGAAGTGATCTGATCCACTGATCAGGTCATTGCCTCGTCACCACCCGCCCTCAGGCTGAAGGTTGACGAATCCAGTGACAGCAGCCGAGTCGCAAAGCGAATCACCGCCGCTGTCGAGTAAGTGGATGTCCAGGCTGTGAGTGACATCCGAGGCCGCCAGCGCACTTCAAGTGCCGGTAGCCAACTGAAGCCCCGAAAGGAATTGAAATGCCACGTCGTCGCGAAGTCCCCAAGCGGGACATCCTGCCTGATCCCAAGTTCGGTTCAGTCGATCTGTCCAAGTTCATGAACGTCGTCATGGAATCGGGCAAGAAGGCCGTTGCAGAGCGCATCATTTACGGTGCCCTGGAACAGGTCGAGAAGAAGTCGGGCAAAGACCCGATGGAAATCTTCCTGACCGCGCTGAACAACGTCAAGCCCATGGTCGAAGTGAAGTCACGCCGCGTCGGTGGTGCGAACTACCAAGTTCCCGTGGAAGTTCGCCCCATCCGTCGCGTGGCCCTGGCCATGCGTTGGCTGAAGGAATCGGCCCGCAAGCGCAGCGAGAAGTCCATGGCCCAGCGCCTGGCCAACGAACTGCTGGAGGCCTTCGAAGGTCGCGGCGGCGCGATGAAGAAGCGCGACGAAGTGCACCGCATGGCTGAAGCCAACAAGGCGTTCTCGCACTTCCGTTTCTAATCCAGGTCTACCCGACCTCGAACCTCTTGGCTGCCCTATCCGGTCCGATCGACCGCATGGGGCATTCTTTGTATTTGGAGTGACACCATGGCCCGTCAGACCCCCATCGAGCGATACCGCAACATCGGTATCTCGGCTCACATCGATGCCGGCAAAACCACCACGACCGAACGGATCCTGTTCTACACGGGCGTGAACCACAAGATCGGTGAAGTCCATGATGGCGCGGCCACCATGGACTGGATGGAGCAGGAACAAGAGCGCGGCATCACGATCACGTCGGCTGCCACGACCTGCTTCTGGAAGGGCATGGACCGTTCGCTGCCCGAACACCGCATCAACATCATCGACACCCCCGGACACGTCGACTTCACGATTGAAGTCGAGCGTTCGATGCGCGTGCTCGACGGTGCCTGCATGGTCTATTGCGCCGTGGGTGGCGTGCAGCCGCAGTCGGAAACCGTCTGGCGCCAGGCCAACAAGTACCGCGTGCCGCGTCTGGCCTTCGTCAACAAGATGGACCGCACGGGCGCCAACTTCTTCAAGGTCTACGACCAGATGAAGCTGCGCCTGAAGGCCAACCCGGTGCCGATCGTCATCCCCATCGGCGCTGAAGAAAACTTCAAGGGCGTGATCGACCTCATCAAGATGAAGGCGATCTTCTGGGACGAAGCGTCCCAGGGCATGAAGTTCACCTACGAAGAAATTCCGGCCGACCTGCTCGCGCAGGCACAGGAATGGCGCGAAAAGCTGGTCGAGTCGGCGGCTGAAGCCAACGAAGACCTGATGAACAAGTACCTCGAAACCGGTGAACTCACCGAAGAAGAGATCAACCTGGCCATCCGCACCCGCACCATCGCCGCTGAAATCCAGCCGATGTTCTGCGGCACCGCCTTCAAGAACAAGGGCGTGCAGCGCATGCTCGACGGCATCATCGACTTCATGCCGTCGCCGATCGACATCCCGCCGGTGCCGGGCACCGACGACGACGAGCAGCCGACCACGCGTCGCGCCGCCGACGACGAGAAGTTCGCTGCGCTGGCCTTCAAGCTGATGACCGACCCGTTCGTCGGCCAGCTGACCTTCGTTCGCGTGTACTCGGGCGTGCTGGCTTCCGGCTCGACCGTCTACAACCCGATCAAGGGCAAGAAGGAACGCATCGGCCGCATCCTGCAGATGCACGCCAACCAGCGTGAAGAAATCAAGGAAATTCTGGCCGGCGACATCGCCGCCTGCGTGGGCTTGAAGGACGTGACCACGGGCGAAACCCTGTGCGATCCGGAATCGATCATCACGCTTGAGAAGATGGTCTTCCCGGAGCCGGTGATCTCGCAGGCTGTCGAGCCCAAGACCAAGGCCGACCAGGAAAAGATGGGTATCGCGCTGGGCCGTCTGGCTGCAGAAGATCCGTCGTTCCGCGTGCGCACCGATGAAGAATCGGGCCAGACCATCATCTCGGGCATGGGCGAGCTGCACCTGGAAATCATCGTCGATCGCATGAAGCGCGAATTCGGCGTGGAAGCCAACGTCGGCAAGCCGCAAGTGGCCTACCGCGAAACCATCCGCAAGGCCGTCGAGAACATCGAAGGCAAGTTCGTGCGCCAGTCCGGCGGCAAGGGCCAGTACGGCCACGTCGTGCTGAAGATCGAGCCGCAAGAAGCCGGCAAGGGCTTCGAGTTCGTCGACGCCATCAAGGGCGGTGTGGTTCCCCGTGAATTCATCCCCGCGGTGGAAAAGGGCCTGATCGACACGCTGCCGAACGGCGTGATGGCCGGCTTCCCGATGGTCGACATCAAGGTCAGCCTGACCTTCGGTTCGTACCACGAAGTGGACTCGAACGAAAACGCCTTCAAGATGGCCGCGTCCATCGGTTTCAAGGACGGTTGCCGCCAGGCCAGCCCGGTCATCCTTGAGCCGATGATGGCCGTGGAAGTCGAGACGCCTGAAGACTACGCCGGCACGGTGATGGGCGATCTGTCCAGCCGCCGCGGCATGGTCCAGGGCATGGACGACATGGTCGGCGGTGGCAAGGTCATCAAGGCCGAAGTGCCGCTGTCGGAAATGTTCGGCTACTCGACCACGCTGCGCTCGGCCACGCAAGGCCGCGCCACGTACACGATGGAGTTCAAGCACTACAGCGAAGCTCCGAAGAACGTGGCTGACGCGATCATCACCGCGCGCGCCAAGTAAGACATCGCCGGGCCGTCGCCCCACCAGGGTGGCGGCCTCTGATTTGTCTTTCGCGACTTCCGCCCCCGCTTGCCAGTGACCGGGGGAATCACGGCGGTCCGAGAGACGTAAAACCGCGCACTGGCACTGTTCTTTGATCAGGAGATTGAAATGGCAAAAGAGAAATTTGAGCGGACCAAGCCGCACGTGAACGTCGGCACCATCGGTCACGTCGACCACGGCAAGACCACGCTGACGGCGGCCATCACCACCGTGCTGGCAGCCAAGTTCGGCGGCGCAGCCAAGGCGTATGACCAGATCGATGCGGCACCGGAAGAGAAGGCCCGCGGCATCACCATCAACACCGCGCACGTCGAGTACGAAACGGCCAACCGCCACTACGCACACGTCGACTGCCCCGGCCACGCCGACTACGTCAAGAACATGATCACCGGCGCCGCCCAGATGGACGGCGCGATCCTGGTGTGCTCGGCCGCTGACGGCCCGATGCCCCAGACGCGTGAACACATCCTGCTGGCTCGCCAGGTGGGCGTGCCTTACATCATCGTGTTCCTGAACAAGTGCGACATGGTGGACGACGCCGAGTTGCTGGAACTGGTCGAGATGGAAGTGCGCGAGCTGCTCTCCAAGTACGACTTCCCCGGCGACGACACCCCGATCGTTCAGGGTTCGGCCAAGCTGGCACTCGAAGGCGACAAGGGTCCGCTGGGCGAAGAAGCCATCATGAAGCTGGCTGACGCACTCGACACCTACATCCCGACGCCTGAGCGCGCCGTGGACGGCGCCTTCCTGATGCCTGTCGAAGACGTGTTCTCGATCTCGGGTCGTGGCACCGTCGTGACCGGTCGTATCGAGCGCGGCATCGTCAAGGTCGGCGAAGAAATCGAAATCGTCGGCATCACCACCACGCAGAAGACCACCTGCACGGGCGTCGAAATGTTCCGCAAGCTGCTCGACCAAGGTCAGGCAGGCGACAACGTCGGCATCCTGCTGCGCGGCACCAAGCGCGAAGACGTGCAGCGCGGCCAAGTGCTGTGCAAGCCGGGTTCGATCAAGCCGCACACGCACTTCACGGGCGAGATCTACGTGCTGTCGAAGGAAGAAGGCGGCCGTCACACGCCGTTCTTCAACAACTACCGCCCGCAGTTCTACTTCCGCACGACCGACGTGACCGGTGCCATCGAGCTGCCCGAAGGCAAGGAAATGGTCATGCCGGGTGACAACGTGTCGATCACCGTCAAGCTGATCGCCCCGATCGCCATGGAAGAAGGCCTGCGCTTCGCCATCCGTGAAGGTGGCCGTACCGTCGGCGCTGGTGTTGTTGCCAAGATCCTCGACTAAGGAGGACGCACCATGTCCACCAAGCAAAAAATCCGCATCCGCCTGAAAGCCTTCGATTACAAGCTGATCGACCAATCGGCTCTGGAAATCGTCGACACCGCCAAGCGCACCGGTGCGATCGTCAAGGGCCCCGTGCCCCTGCCGACCCGCATGCAGCGTTTCGACATCCTGCGTTCGCCGCACGTCAACAAGACGAGCCGTGACCAGTTCGAAATGCGCACCCACCAGCGTCTGATGGACATCATCGACCCGACCGACAAGACGGTTGACGCGCTGATGAAGCTCGACCTGCCGGCTGGCGTGGACGTCGAAATCAAGCTGCAATAAACGGCTCGGCTGCGACCTGATCGCAGCTCTCAAGCCCCCTTCACCGTTCGTTTCGAGCGGCGACGGGGGCTTTTTCATCACAAGGATTCAATAGATATGGCCACCAAGAAGACCGCTGCCGCCAAAGCTGCACCGACCACCACCGCTCCGGCAGTACCCGCGCCTGTCGTCGCCAAGAAGGCCGCCGTGAAGCCGGTTGCGGCCAAGGCGCCGGACGTCAAGCCCATCGCAGCGGCCAAGCCGGCTCCGGTGAAAGCTGCGGCCAAGGCACCGGCCAAGACCGCCGCGCCCGCTGCCGCCGCTCCCATCAAGGCCACTGCCAAGGCTGCGCCCGTGAAGGCGGCTCCGGTCAAGGTGGCAGCACCGGTCGTCAAGGCAGCGCCCGTCAAGGCCGCCGCCAAGCCAGTCGCGACCAAGGCGGCTCCTGTGAAGGCCGCCGCTCCCGTGAAGACGGCTCCGGCCAAGGCTGCGCCCATCAAGACGGCACCGGTGAAGGCTGCACCCGTCAAGGCCGCTGCGGCCAAGCCAGTGGTGGTTGCAAAAGTCGTAGCCAAGAAAGCGCCTGCCAAAAAGGTCGTGGCCGTCAAAGGCCCGTTGACCAAGGCCGCATTCGTCGAGTTGATCACCACCCAGTTCGAACTGCCCAAGGCCCGCTCGGCCGAGGTGCTGGACTTCGTGATCGAGACGATCAAGCGCCAGATCAAGAAGAACGGCGGCCTGTCGGTCTCCGGCCTGGGCACATTCAAGGTGGCCAAGCGCGCCGCTCGCACCGCGCGCAACCCGCGCACCGGCGAGTCGGTGAAGGTCAAGGCCTCGAAGTCGGTGCGCTTCAAGCCGACCCCGGGCTTCAAGGACACGCTCTGATCCTGAGATCAGTCCCATGTTCTGACCTGCGTGCTTGAGTCGGCGCAGGCGCTACGCAAAACGGCCACTTCACTTCGCGTGAGGTGGCCGTTTCAACTTGTGGCAGCGCACCCTGTCCTGTTTCAACACACCGTTGGTGTTGATGGAACGTGTGAAGCCACAAAGCAAAACGCCAACCTCGAAAGGTTGGCGTTTCTTGTATTTTTGGTTGCGGAGGCAGGATTTGAACCTGCGACCTTTGGGTTATGAGCCCAACGAGCTACCAGACTGCTCCACTCCGCGACTGAAGAATACTAGTATAAGAGGAATTGCCGATGGCTGCAAGCACTATCGGCAATTCTTTTCTTAGCCTTCCTGTGTGCCGGCCGCAGCAGCCGCTTCGGCCACATCTGCGTCAACCGCAGCAAAGGCGTCTTGCGCTTCTTGCATGGCAATCAGGCGACGCTCGTTGTCATCCATGTCTTCCTTGGCCTTGCGTGCCTGGTGGTAAGCCAAGCCCGTACCAGCAGGAATCAGACGACCGACGATGACGTTTTCCTTCAGGCCACGCAGTTCGTCGCGCTTGCCCATGATGGCCGCCTCGGTCAGCACCCGGGTGGTTTCCTGGAAGGAAGCCGCCGAGATGAACGAGTCGGTCGACAGCGACGCCTTGGTGATGCCCATCAGCACGTCCACGTACGTGGCGGGGATCTTGTCCTCGCCGCGCAGGCGGTCGTTGGTGTCGAACAGCTCGGAGCGCTCGACCTGCTCGCCCACGATGTAGGTCGAGTCGCCGGAGCTGGAGATCTGCACGCGGCGCAGCATCTGGCGAACGATCACCTCGATGTGCTTGTCGTTGATCTTCACGCCCTGCAGACGATAGACGTCCTGCACTTCGTCAACGATGTAGCGCGCCAGTTCCTCGATGCCCAGCAGGCGCAGGATGTCCTGCGGATCAGCCGGACCGTCGACGATCGACTCGCCCTTGTTGACCACCTGGCCTTCGTGCACCAGGATGTTCTTCTCCTTGGGCACGAGTTCCTCGTAGACGCCACCTTCCGGATCGGTGATCTGCAGGCGAACCTTGCCCTTGGTCTCCTTGCCGAACGACACCGTGCCGGTGATCTCGGCCAGCGTGCCCTTGTCCTTGGGCGTGCGGGCTTCGAACAGCTCGGCCACCCGCGGCAGACCGCCGGTGATGTCGCGCGTCTTCTGGCCTTCGACCGGGATACGGGCCAGCACTTCGCCGGGCGCCACGTCCTGGCCGTCGCGGATCTGCACCAGCGAGCCGATCGGGAAACCGATGTTCACCGAGTGGTCGGTGCCCGGAATCTTGACTTCCTGGCCCGCGAAGTCCAGCAGCTTGACCTGCGGACGGATCACCTTGGTCGAGCCACGGCGCTTCGGATCGATCACCACCAGCGTCGACAGGCCGGTGACTTCGTCCACCTGCTTGGCCACCGTCACGCCCTCTTCGACGTTCTCGAAGCGGATCTTGCCGGCGAACTCGGTGATGATCGGACGGGTCAGCGGATCCCAGTTACCCAGGATGGTGCCGGCCTTGATCGTCTGATCGGGCTTGATGTTGAGGATCGCGCCGTACGGCACCTTGTGACGCTCGCGCTCACGGCCATGCGGGTCGGTGATGATGATTTCGCCCGAACGCGAGATGACCACCAGTTCGCCCTTGGCGTTGGTGACGTAGCGCATCGTGCTGTTGAAGCCGATGATGCCCTCGCTCTTGGCGTCCACGCTGGAGGCCACTGCCGCACGCGACGCGGCACCACCGATGTGGAAGGTCCGCATCGTCAGCTGCGTACCCGGCTCGCCGATCGACTGTGCCGCGATCACGCCCACCGCTTCACCGTTGTTGACCAGGCCGCCACGGCCCAGGTCACGGCCGTAGCACTTGGCGCAGAGGCCGAAGCGCGTCGAGCAGGTCAGCGGGGTGCGAACCTTGACTTCGTCGACGCCAGCGGCTTCGAGCACGTCCATCGCATCTTCGTCGAGCATCTTGCCCGCGACCAGCAGCACTTCCTGCGTCTCGGGGTTGACCACGTCGATGGCCGTCACGCGACCCAGGATGCGGTCGCGCAGCGACTCGATCACTTCGCCGCCTTCGACCAGCGCGCGCATGGCGATGCCGTTGTCGGTGCCGCAATCGTCTTCGATCACCACCAGATCCTGCGTCACGTCGACCAGGCGACGCGTCAGGTAACCCGAGTTCGCGGTCTTCAGCGCCGTGTCCGCCAGGCCCTTGCGGGCACCGTGGGTGGAGATGAAGTACTGCAGAACGTTCAGGCCTTCGCGGAAGTTGGCCGTGATCGGCGTCTCGATGATCGAGCCGTCCGGCTTGGCCATCAGGCCGCGCATACCTGCCAGCTGACGGATCTGGGCGGCGGAACCGCGGGCACCGGAGTCGGCCATCATGTAGATGGAGTTGAACGACTCCTGATCCACCTGCTTGCCGTGGCGGTCGGTGACCTTTTCCTTGGACAGCTGGGTCATCATGACCTTGCCGACCTCGTCACCGGTCTTGCCCCAGATGTCGACCACCTTGTTGTAGCGCTCACCGGCGGTCACCAGGCCCGAGACGTACTGCTGCTCGATTTCCTTGACCTCATTCTCGGCGCGCTCGATCAGCACGGGCTTCTGCAGCGGCACCAGCATGTCGTCGATCGCGATCGAGATGCCGGCGCGCGTGGCCAGACGGAAGCCGCTCTGCAGCAGCTTGTCGGCCAGCACCACGGTCTCTTTCAGACCGCACTTGCGGAAGCTGGTGTTGATCAGGCGCGAGATTTCCTTCTTCTTCAGCGCCTTGTTGATGTTGGAGAACGGCAGCCCCTTGGGCAGGATCTCCGACAGCAGGGCACGGCCGACGGTCGTGTAGATCAGCTTGGTCTCGGGCGTGAAGGTCTCGCCGTCTTCGTTGCGGGTCCACTCGGTCAGGCGCACGCTGATCTTGGCGGTCAGCTCGACCACCTTGTTGTCGAGCGCGCGCTGCACTTCGACCACATCGGAGAAGATCATGCCTTCGCCGAGGCCGTTGGTGCGCTCGCGGGTCGCGTAGTACAGACCCAGCACCACGTCTTGCGACGGCACGATCGACGGCTCGCCCGAGGCCGGGAACAGCACGTTGTTCGACGCCAGCATCAGCGCGCGGGCTTCCATCTGCGCTTCGATCGACAGCGGGATGTGCACAGCCATCTGGTCGCCGTCGAAGTCGGCGTTGAAGGCCGAGCAGACGAGCGGGTGCAGCTGGATCGCCTTGCCTTCGATCAGCACCGGCTCGAAAGCCTGGATGCCGAGGCGGTGCAGGGTCGGTGCGCGGTTGAGCATCACCGGGTGTTCCTTGATCACTTCCTCAAGGATGTCCCACACCACCGGCGTGCCGGATTCGACTTCCTTCTTGGCCTGCTTGATGGTGGACGCAATGCCCATCGCCTCAAGGCGGCTGAAGATGAAGGGCTTGAACAGCTCCAGCGCCATCAGCTTGGGCAGGCCGCACTGGTGCAGCTTGAGGGTCGGGCCCACGGTAATCACCGAGCGACCCGAGTAGTCCACCCGCTTGCCCAGCAAGTTCTGGCGGAAACGACCCGACTTGCCCTTGATCATGTCGGCCAGCGACTTGAGCGCGCGCTTGTTGGCACCGGTCATCGCCTTGCCGCGGCGGCCGTTGTCGAGCAGCGAGTCGACCGCTTCCTGCAGCATGCGCTTTTCGTTGCGCACGATGATCTCGGGCGCCTTCAGCTCCAGCAGCCGCGCCAGGCGGTTGTTGCGGTTGATGACGCGGCGATAGAGGTCGTTCAGGTCGGAGGTCGCGAAGCGGCCACCGTCCAGGGGAACGAGCGGGCGCAGGTCCGGCGGCAGCACCGGCAGCACGTTCATGACCATCCAGTTGGGCTTGATGCCCGACTTCTTGAAGGCTTCCATCACCTTGAGGCGCTTGGAATTCTTCTTGATCTTGAGCTCGCTGCCCGTCATGTCGTTGCGCAGACGGTCGATCTCGACGTCGAGATCCATCTCGGCCAGCAACTGCTGAATGCCTTCGGCACCCATCAGCGCGGTGAATTCATCACCGAATTCGCGCCGTTTGGTGTCGTAGTCGTCTTCCGTCATGATGCTGAACTTCTTCAGCGGGGTCATGCCGGGGTCGGTCACCACGTACGCTTCGAAGTACAGCACGCGCTCGATGTCGCGCAGCGTCATGTCCAGGACCATGCCCAGACGCGACGGCAACGACTTCAGGAACCAGATGTGCGCGCAGGGTGCGGCCAGGTCGATGTGACCCATGCGGTCACGGCGAACCTTGGTCTGCGTGACTTCAACGCCGCACTTCTCGCAGATCACACCGCGGTGCTTCAGGCGCTTGTACTTGCCGCACAGGCACTCGTAGTCCTTGATGGGGCCGAAGATCTTGGCGCAGAACAGGCCGTCACGCTCGGGCTTGAACGTGCGGTAGTTGATCGTCTCGGGCTTCTTGACTTCGCCGAACGACCAGCTGCGGATCTTCTCCGGCGAGGCCAGACCAATCCTGATGGCATCGAAATGCTCATCAGGGGTGAATTGCTTGAATAGATCGAGTAAACCCTTCATGCATCTTCTCCTTTAGTTACGCTCGAGTTCGATGTCGATGCCGAGCGAACGGATTTCCTTCACCAGCACGTTGAACGATTCGGGCATGCCCGCGTCGATCGAGTGCTCGCCCTTGACGATGTTCTCGTACACCTTGGTACGGCCATTCACGTCATCGGACTTCACCGTCAGCATTTCCTGCAGCACGTAAGCGGCGCCGTAGGCTTCCAGCGCCCAGACCTCCATCTCACCAAAACGCTGACCGCCGAACTGCGCCTTGCCGCCCAGCGGCTGCTGGGTGACGAGCGAGTACGGACCGGTCGAGCGGGCGTGCATCTTGTCGTCCACCAAGTGGTGGAGCTTCAGGAAGTGCATGTAGCCGATCGTGGTCGGGCGGTCGAAGGCCTCGCCGGTGCGGCCGTCACACAGGTAAGCCTGGGTGCGGGTGGGCGTCAGGCCCTTGGCGGCGGCGATGTCGTCCGGGTAGGCCAGCTTGAGCATGGCGCGGATCTCGGATTCCTTGGCACCGTCGAACACCGGCGTCGCGAACGGCACGCCTTGCGACAGGTTGGCGGCCATGTCGACGATGTCGTCGTCGCTGAGCAGGTCGAAGTTCTCGGTCTTGCCGCCGGACTGGTTGTACAGCTCGTCGAAGAACTTGCGCAGCTCGGCCACGCGGGCCTCTTGCTGCAGCATGTTGCCGATGCGCTGGCCAATGCCCTTGCCGGCCCAGCCCAGGTGAACTTCCAGCACCTGGCCGACGTTCATGCGCGAAGGCACGCCCAGCGGGTTCAGCACGATGTCGGCGGGCGTGCCGTCGGCCATGTAGGGCATGTCCTCGATCGGCAGGATCTTGGACACCACACCCTTGTTGCCGTGACGGCCGGCCATCTTGTCGCCAGGCTGCAGGCGGCGCTTGACGGCCAGGTACACCTTGACCATCTTCAGCACGCCCGCGGGCAGCTCGTCGCCCTGCGTGAGCTTCTTGCGCTTTTCTTCGAACGCGAGGTCGAAGCTGTGGCGCGTCTGCTCCAGCGAGTTCTTGATCGACTCCAACTGGTTGGCGACTTCGTCTTCCGCCGGGCGGATGTCGAACCAGTGGTACTTCTCGACCTCGACCAGATAGGCCTTGTCGATGACCGTGCCCTTGCTGATCTTGCGCGGGCCACCGTTGGCGACCTTGCCGGTCAGCAGCTTCTCGATCCGGTCGAACGCGTCGGCTTCGACGATGCGCAGCTGGTCGTTCAGGTCGAGGCGGAAGCGCTTGAGCTCGTCGTCGATGATCTGCTGGGCGCGCTTGTCGCGCACGATGCCTTCACGGGTGAAGACCTGCACATCGATGACGGTGCCGTTGGTGCCCTGGTCGACGCGCAGCGAGGTGTCCTTCACATCGGACGCCTTTTCGCCAAAGATGGCGCGCAGCAGCTTCTCCTCAGGCGTCAGCGTGGTCTCGCCCTTGGGCGTGACCTTGCCGACCAGCACGTCGCCCGGCGTCACTTCGGCACCGACGTAGACGATGCCCGACTCGTCCAGACGCGACAGTTGCGCCTCGGACAGGTTGGGGATGTCGCGGGTGATGTCCTCAGGGCCCAGCTTGGTGTCACGCGCCATGACCACCAGTTCCTCAATGTGGATCGAGGTGTAGCGGTCTTCGGCGACCACGCGTTCGGAGATCAGGATCGAGTCTTCGAAGTTGTAGCCGTTCCACGGCATGAACGCGACCAGCATGTTCTGGCCCAGCGCCAGTTCACCCAGGTCGGTCGATGCGCCGTCGGCGATCACGTCGCCCGAGCCCACATGGTGGCCACGGCTGACGATCGGACGCTGGTGGATGTTGGTGTTCTGGTTCGAGCGGTGGTACTTGATGAGGTTGTAGATGTCCACACCCACTTCACCGGCCACCGTCTCGGCGTCGTTCACACGGATCACGATGCGGTTGGTGTCGACGTAATCGACGATACCGCCGCGACGTGCGGTCACCACCGTGCCCGAGTCGACCGCGGCAACGCGCTCGACACCGGTACCGACCAGCGCCTTCTCGGGGCGCAGCACCGGCACGGCCTGACGCTGCATGTTGGCGCCCATCAGCGCGCGGTTCGCATCGTCGTGCTCCAGGAACGGCACCAGTGACGCCGCCACCGACACGATCTGGGTCGGCGCCACGTCCATGTACTGGATGCGCTCGGGCTGGGTCAGCACCGAGTCGCCCTTCTCACGCGCCGAGACCAGCTCGTCGGTGAGGCGGCTGTCGGCGTCGAGCGAGGCGTTGGCCTGCGCAATGACGTACTTGCCTTCTTCGATCGCCGACAGGTAGTCGATCTGCGTCGTCGCCTGGCCGTTGGCCACGCGGCGGTACGGCGTCTCGAGGAAGCCGTAGTCGTTCAGGCGGGCGTACAGGGCCAGCGAGTTGATCAGGCCGATGTTCGGGCCTTCCGGCGTCTCGATCGGGCAGACACGACCGTAGTGAGTCGGGTGCACGTCACGGACTTCGAAGCCGGCGCGTTCGCGGGTCAGACCGCCCGGGCCCAGGGCCGAGACGCGACGCTTGTGCGTGATCTCCGACAGCGGGTTGGTCTGGTCCATGAACTGCGACAGCTGCGACGCACCGAAGAACTCCTTCAGCGCCGCGGAAATCGGCTTGGAGTTGATCAGGTCGTGCGGCATCAGCGACTCGGTCTCGGCCTGGCCGAGACGTTCCTTCACGGCCTTCTCGATCCGGGCCAGGCCCGAGCGGTACTGGTTCTCGGCCAACTCGCCCACGCAACGCACGCGACGGTTGCCCAGGTGGTCGATGTCATCGACTTCGCCGTTGCCGTTGCGCAGGTCCACCAGGATCTTGACGACGTTGAGGACGTCCTCATTGCTGAGCGTCATCGCGCCTTCGGAAGAATCGCGGCCCACGCGGGCGTTGAACTTCATGCGGCCCACGCGCGACAGGTCGTACGTGTCGGCGCTGTAGAACAGGCGATGGAACAGGGCCTCGACCGCATCTTCGGTCGGCGGCTCGCCGGGGCGCATCATGCGATAGATGGCCACGCGCGCGGCCAGCTGGTCGGCGGTCTCGTCCGACGCCAGGGTCTGGCTGATGTAGGCGCCCTGGTTCAGTTCGTTGGTGTACAGGCAGGGCAGGTCACGGATGCCGGCCGAGCGCAGCTTCTTGAGCAGCGCTTCGGTCAGTTCCTCGTTGGCCTTGGCCACGATCTCGCCGGTGTCCGGGTCGACCATGTTGCGCGCCACGACGCGCGCCAGCAGGAAGTCTTCCGGCACGCTGATGAACTGCGTCTCGGTGGCTTCAAGTTGACGGACGTGCTTGGCGGTGATGCGCTTGTCCTTCTCGACCAGGACCACACCGTTCTTGTCGGTGACGTCGAAGCGGGCGACTTCGCCCTTCAGGCGCTCGGCCACCAGCTCCATCTGGGCACCGGAGTCCATCAGGCGGAAGTTGTCGAACTTGAAGAAGTGCGCCAGGATCTTCTCGGGATTCAGGCCGATCGCCTTGAGCAGGATCGTGACGGGCATCTTGCGGCGACGGTCGACGCGGAAGAACAGGATGTCCTTCGGGTCGAACTCGAAGTCGAGCCAGGAGCCGCGGTACGGAATGATCCGTGCCGAGAACAGCAACTTGCCCGAGCTGTGCGTCTTGCCCTTGTCGTGCTCGAAGAACACGCCCGGCGAGCGGTGCAGCTGCGAGACGATCACGCGCTCGGTCCCGTTGACGATGAAGGAGCCGTAGTCGGTCATCAGGGGCACTTCGCCCATGTAGACCTCCTGCTCCTTGATCTCCTTGACCACCTTCGACTGCGAGGTCGAGGCTTCGCGGTCATAGACGATCATCTGCAGCTTGGCACGGACCGCAGCGGCGAAGGTCAACCCGCGTTGCTGGCACTCGCGCACGTCAAACGGGGGTTTGGCGATGTTGAATTCGGTGAACTTCATCTCCACGAAGCCGTTGTGCGAAACAATCGGAAACGCTGAGAGGAAAGCCGCTTGCAAGCCTTCGGGCTTGCGTTGCTTCGGTGGAACGTCCTTTTGCAGGAATGCGACGTAGCTGTCCTTCTGCATGGTCAGCAGATAGGGAACGTTCAGCACGCTCGCGCGCTTGCCGAAGCTCTTGCGAATACGCTTGCGCTCGGTGTAGCTATAGGGGGTTGCTTGCGCCATCAATCACTCCGTGTCGAACACTGCCATCGGGCCCTGACGGCAGTTCGTTCGGCGACTGGCATTCACGGGTTTACGTCCCGATCAGGACGACCCGATGCTTGGTGGCTGGCCACTACCAGCCGCTGGCGGACAACCGAGGCATTGCACCTCGGCCCGACCAAACCGGTTCTCTGCAGTCGGTTCAGAGAACACTTGGAAAAGCCCACGAGGATAGCTCATGGACGTTTTCAAGTGCCCTCAGGGGAATAAACCCTGAAGCGGGAAAAGGCCGGTCCCGGAGGACCAGCCTTGCAAGCATTTCAAAGTGCGCGCAAGGCGCACGCTTGAATTACTTGATTTCAGCCTTGGCGCCAGCCTCGACCAGCTTCTTGACAGCGGCTTCGGCGTCAGCCTTGGCAACGGCTTCCTTGACGTTCTTCGGAGCGCCGTCGACCAGGTCCTTGGCTTCCTTCAGGCCCAGGCCCGTCAGTTCACGCACGGCCTTGATGACCGAGACCTTCTGAGCGCCGGCCTCGAGCAGCACGACGTTGAATTCGGTCTTCTCTTCGACCACGGCAGCAGCAGCGCCGGCGCCAGCGCCAGGAGCAGCCATTGCAGCGGCGGACACGCCGAACTTCTCTTCAATGGCCTTGACCAGGTCATTGAGTTCCAGGACGGTCATGCTGTCCAGGGCGGTCAGGAAAGCGTCTTTGTCGAATGCCATTTTGGATTCCTAGATACGGTTGAATGTTTCAGTTCAGGCTGCCGCAGGCGCTTCGGCCTCGGCTTGGGCTTCTGAGGAAGCGCCACCACGTTGCTCGGCCAGCGCCGCCAGGACACGCGCGGTGCGCGAGATCGGCGACTGCATGAGACCCAGCAGTTGGGCAAGCAGGACTTCCTTGCTCGGGATCGAGGCCAGCGACTTGACGCCATTGGCGTCCAGCAGCTTGCCGCCGTAGGCTCCGCCCTTCAGGACCAACTTGTCGTTGGTCTTGGCGAAGTCGACGATCACCTTGGCGGCGGCAATGGCATCTTCCGAGAAGCCATAGATCAGCGGACCGGACATGTGCTCGGCCGCCACTTCGAACGGGCTACCTGCCACAGCACGGCGGGCCAGGGTGTTCTTCAGCACGTGAAGATACACACCTTGCTCGCGCGCGGTACGGCGCAGCTTGTCGAGGTTGGCGACGGTGAGCCCACGATACTCGGCCAGGGCGAGCGTCTGGGAGCGCGCCACTTGGGCCGCCACCTCTGCCACCACCGCTGCTTTATCGTTGCGATTGAGACTCAAGGTCCACTCCTTCAATACGTGTCCAAGGACAGTAACTGCCCCGGGACACACCGGGTTGCAGCGACCTTACCGTTCAGGAACCCTGTGTCACCACAGAAACACCTTTGCGGCGGGTACGCCATCTGCGCTGGCTGCATGCAACTTGCGTTGCACGACGATTACGCACCACCATCAAGAACGGCAGCACACCAGCGGTCTTGGATGACCTGACATGAACGGGTTCGAAAACCCGTCCCGGTCAGCCCACCAATCTTGTTCAGAGGCCGCGCCAGACTCGCGCCGCCTCCAGGGATCTTTCGATCAGGCCTGCGACGAAATGCCGGCAGTGATGCTGGCGATTTCAACGCGGACACCGACGCCCATGGTCGACGACACGGCGACCTTGCGCAGGTAGACACCCTTGCTCGAAGCCGGCTTGGCCTTGTTGAGCGTGTCCAGCAGCGCTTGCAGGTTGCCCTTGAGCTTGTCGGTGTCGAACGACTGACGACCGATGGTGCCGTGGATGATGCCGGCCTTGTCGACGCGGAACTGCACCTGGCCTGCCTTGGCGTTCTTCACGGCCGTAGCGACGTCAGGGGTCACGGTGCCCACCTTGGGGTTAGGCATCAGGCCGCGCGGGCCCAGGATCTGACCCAGGGTACCAACGATGCGCATGGCGTCCGGCGAGGCGATCACCACGTCGAAGTTCATGTTGCCGGCCTTGACTTCAGCAGCCAGGTCTTCGAAACCGACCACGTCCGCGCCAGCAGCACGCGCCTCATCAGCCTTGGCGCCTTGGGCGAACACGGCCACGCGCTTGGTCTTGCCGGTGCCGTTGGGCATCACGACAGCACCACGAACGACTTGGTCCGACTTCTTGGCATCGATGCCGAGTTGCACGGCCACGTCGATCGATTCGTCGAACTTCGCATTGGCGCAGTCCTTGATGATCGCGATGGCGTCTTCAATGCCGTACAGCTTGGTGCTGTCGACCTTGCCTTCGAGAGCCTTCTGGCGTTTCGTGAGCTTGGCCATGTCACACCCCTTCGACGTTGATGCCCATCGAACGGGCCGAACCCGCGATGGTCTTGACTGCTGCGTCCATGTTGGCCGCCGTCAGGTCCTTGATCTTGATCTTGGCGATCTCTTCCAGCTGCGCGCGCGTCAGCTTGGCAACCTTCTCGACGTGGGGGCGTGCAGAGCCCTTCTCGATCTTGGCTGCCTTCTTGAGCAGCACCGATGCCGGCGGGCTCTTGAGGATGAAGGTGAACGACTTGTCCGCATAGGCGGTGATGACCACCGGCAGCTTCAGGCCCGGCTCAATACCTTGGGTCTGGGCGTTGAACGCCTTGCAGAACTCCATGATGTTGAGGCCGCGCTGACCGAGAGCGGGACCGATCGGGGGCGAGGGATTGGCCTTGCCTGCCGGAACTTGCAGCTTGATGTAGCCGACGATTTTCTTTGCCATGATGGCTCCTCGAGTTCAAACGCCCGGAACACGGGCTCCTCGTTGGTGGACCCTGGGAGGTGTTGAACCTCCTTGCGAGACCGCTGCGTCGGGCCGATGCGCAGCAGCAAAAATCAGTGAAGCAGCGTCAGACCTTCTCGACCTGATGGAAATCCAGCTCGACCGGCGTGGCGCGACCAAAAATAGTCACCGACACACGCACCTTGTTCTTGTCGTAGTTGACTTCTTCGATCGAGCCGTTGAAGTCCGAGAACGGACCGTCCTTGACGCGGATGACCTCGCCCACTTCCCACTCGACCTTGGGACGCGGCTTCTCAGTGCCTTCCTGCATCTGGTTGACGATCTTCATGACCTCGTCTTCCGAGATGGGCGTCGGTCGGTTCTTGGCGCCGCCCACAAAGCCAGTGACCTTGCTGGTGTTCTTGACCAGGTGCCAGGACTCGTCGTCCATCTGCATCTCGACCAGCACGTAGCCGGGGAAGAAGCGACGCTCGGTCACGGCCTTCTTGCCGTTCTTCATTTCGACCACTTCTTCGGTCGGAACCAGAACACGGCCGAATTTGGCCTGCATGCCGGAGCGCTCGACGCGCTCGCGCAAGTTGCGCTCAACCGCTTTTTCCATGCCCGAGTAGGCATGGACAACGTACCAGCGCAGCGGAACTGCCGCCGGCGTATTGGCCTGAACTTCGCTCATCGTCAGCCCCTGTTGATTATTTCAACGCTTCCAGCCGAGGACCAGGTCATAGAAAACCCACTCCAGCGTCTTGTCGGTCGTCCACAAAAACAGCGCCATCACCACCACGAAGGCAAAGACGTAAGCCGTCATCTGCATGGCTTCCTTGCGCTCAGGCCAGACCACCTTGCGCAACTCACGAATCGACTCGCGACCGTAGGCGATCAGCGACCGCCCCGCTTCCGCCATGAAGAACATGGCAGCCGCACCGGCCAGCATCACCAGCAGGACACCCCACTGTGCGTACACACCCTGAGACGACAAGGCGTAGAACGCCACCAGTGAACCCAGCAGCAAGGCAATGGCAACACCCAGCTTGGCCTTGTCGGCGCTGGTGGAGATGGTTTCGATTTCTTGTGTGGACATCGGATGAACCCGGCCTGTATTGCGGAAGCGCAAATGCGAGCCGCCTAACAGCAGCAAAGCCCGCCAGGGCACAACTGCGTCCTGCGGGCTGCCTATCTAGCCAACGACACCACTGCTTCAGCAAGAGTGCCTGGCAGGGGCAGTAGGAATCGAACCTACAACCTTCGGTTTTGGAGACCGACGCTCTGCCAATTGAGCTATACCCCTGTGGCCTTGAAAACTTAGTCGAGGATCTTGGCAACAACACCGGCGCCGACGGTACGGCCACCTTCACGGATGGCGAAGCGCAGGCCTTCTTCCATGGCGATCGGGGCGATCAGCTTGACGGTGATCGACACGTTGTCACCCGGCATGACCATTTCCTTGCCTTCGGGCAGCTCGATGGCACCGGTCACGTCGGTCGTGCGGAAGTAGAACTGCGGGCGGTAGTTGTTGAAGAACGGCGTGTGACGGCCGCCTTCTTCCTTCGACAGCACGTAGATCTCGCCCGTGAAGTGCGTGTGCGGCTTGATCGAACCCGGCTTGCACAGCACTTGGCCGCGCTGCACGTCTTCGCGCTTGGTGCCGCGCAGCAGGATGCCGACGTTGTCGCCTGCCTGACCTTGGTCGAGCAGCTTGCGGAACATTTCGACGCCCGTGCAGGTGGTCTTCTGCGTGGTGGTGATGCCGACGATTTCGATTTCTTCGCCGACCTTGACGATGCCGCGCTCGATACGACCGGTCACGACGGTGCCACGACCCGAGATCGAGAACACGTCTTCGACAGGCATCAGGAAGGCGCCGTCCACGGCGCGCTCAGGCGTCGGGATGTAGGTGTCGAGTGCGTCAGCCAGCTTCATGATGGCTTCTTCGCCCAGCGGACCCTTGTCGCCTTCGAGTGCCAGCTTGGCCGAACCCTGAACGATCGGGGTGTCGTCGCCGGGGAAGTCGTACTTGGAGAGCAGCTCGCGCACTTCCATCTCGACCAGTTCCAGCAACTCGGCGTCGTCCACCATGTCGCACTTGTTCAGGAACACGATGATGTAAGGCACGCCCACCTGGCGAGCCAGCAGGATGTGTTCACGCGTCTGGGGCATCGGGCCGTCAGCGGCCGAGCACACCAGGATCGCGCCGTCCATCTGGGCGGCGCCGGTGATCATGTTCTTGACGTAGTCGGCGTGGCCGGGGCAGTCGACGTGTGCGTAGTGGCGGTTGGCCGTTTCGTACTCGACGTGCGCGGTGTTGATGGTGATGCCGCGGGCCTTCTCTTCCGGTGCCGCATCGATCTGGTCATACGCCTTGGCTGCGCCGCCGAACTTGGCTGCCAGCACGGTGGTGATGGCCGCCGTCAGCGTGGTCTTGCCGTGGTCGACGTGACCGATGGTGCCGACGTTCACGTGCGGCTTGGTCCGCTCAAATTTCTCTTTTGCCATTTTCAGCGCTCCTGCGTGCGATCAATTGGACGGTCGTGCTAGAAGATAAAAGGTTGGTGCCCATGGCGCGGATCGAACGCGCGACCTCTCCCTTACCAAGGGAGTGCTCTACCACTGAGCCACATGGGCATCGACACAGGTCTGAGCGCATGACGCACAAACCGGTGCCGACCAGCACCAACCAAATTCACCTCACCAAATCAACGCATGGAGCGGGAGACGGGAATCGAACCCGTGCTATCAGCTTGGAAGGCTGAAGTTCTACCATTGAACTACTCCCGCCCTGTCAAGCCGACAAGTCGAGCACATCACCGGAATGCGCCCGACTTGATCCACAACCACAACGCAAGACTTGCATCGGGACACTGCTGGTGGAGGAGGCTGGATTCGAACCAGCGTAGGCGTAAGCCAACAGATTTACAGTCTGCCCCCTTTAGCCACTCGGGCACCCCTCCACAGTGCAGCCCCAAATTATAGGGGGCTTTATTTGCTCCTGGCAAGCCCCCAACCAATCTTTTTATTGATCTGTGCCAGACCAGTTCAATGGCACCCCTGCCAGTGCTTTGCTCGCTGCCGAAAAGTGCCCGCATCCCATGAATGGCGCCGGCGGACGATTGGCTGACAGCGGCGACGGGTGGTTGGCGCACAGAACCACGTGCCGGTTGGCATCGATCAGCATCATCTTGGTCTGCGCGTGGGCGCCCCACAGCAGAAACACCACGCGCCGTGGCAAGGCAGACGCGGCGGCGATCAGCGCATCGGTCAACACCTCCCAGCCTTGGCGGGCGTGGCTGGCAGGGCGACCCTCCTCGACCGTCAAGGTGGTGTTGAGCAGCAACACGCCCTGGCGCGCCCAGCCGCGCAGATCGCCGTCACGCGCTGGGGCGCCGCGCAGATCGCGCTGCAATTCTTTATGGATATTTCGCAGGCTGGGCGGAATCTTCTGGCCCGGCAGCACCGAAAACGCCAGCCCGTGCGCCTGCCCCGGGCCGTGATACGGGTCCTGACCGAGGATGACCACGCGCACCTGCGACAGCGGTGTCAGGCGCAGTGCCTCGAACACCGTCGCCGGATAGACCATGGCGCCCGCCGCCAGCCGGGCCTCGATGAAACGGTCCAGCGCCCTGCCCGCCGCGCTGTGCCGGAACGGCTCTGTCACCGCCTGCCAGTCCGGCGGCACGCTCGCCCACTGGTCGACCATCGACCCGCGCAAGGCATTGGCGGGCAGCGCCGCCGCGCCAAACAGGTCACCCACCTCAGGCGCCAAACAGCGCCGCCAGCGCCACGCCTGGATCGGACGCACGCATGAAGGTCTCGCCAACCAGGAAAGCATGCACGTTCGCCGCGCGCATGCGCTGGACGTCGGCCGCAGTCAGGATGCCCGACTCGGTCACCAGCAGGCGATCGGCCGGCACCTCGGCCAGCAGGCCCAGCGTGGTGTCGAGCGTGACCTCGAAGGTGCGCAGATTGCGGTTGTTGATGCCCAGCAGCGGCGTCTTCAGGCGCAGCGCGCGGTGCAACTCGGCGCGGTCGTGCACCTCGACCAGCACATCCATGCGGTGCGCCAGCGCCACCGCTTCCAGATCGGCCATCTGCGCGTCGCTCAGGCAGGCAGCGATCAGCAGGATGCAGTCGGCGCCCATCGCACCGGCCTCGTGCACCTGGTATTCGTCGACCATGAAATCCTTGCGCAGCACCGGCAGCGCGCAGGCGGCGCGGGCTTGCAGCAGGTACTCGGTCGCGCCCTGGAAGTAAGGCGCATCGGTCAGCACGCTTAAGGCAGCGGCGCCGTGGCGCTCGTAGCTCTGCGCGATCTCGGCCGGGCGGAAGTCGGCGCGGATCACGCCCTTGCTCGGGCTGGCTTTCTTGATTTCGGCGATCACCGCGGCCTGGCCTGCGGCCACCTTGGCGCGCAGCGCGACCTCGAAGCCGCGCACGTCGGTGCGGGCTTCGGCGTCGGCACGTAGCGATGCCAGCGAGCGCCGCAGCTTGGCCGCCGAGATTTCCTCGCGCTTGGTGGCCACGATCTTGTTCAGGATGTCACTCATGTCGGTTTCCGTCTTGCGGGTTCAGGTGGCGCTCTTGAGCGCCTGCGTCGTCGCCACGAACTGCTGCAGCTTGGTCAGCGCGCGGCCCGAGGCCACCGCCTCGCGCGCCGCTGCCACGCCGTCGGCAATCGAGCCGGCCACACCGGCTGCGTACAGCGCGGAGGCCGCGTTCAGCAGCACGATGTCGCGCACCGGGCCGTCCTCGTTGGCCAGCGCGCGGCGAATACAGGCCACCGACTCTTCCTTGTTGGCCACGCGCAGCACGCGCGAGTCGTAGACCGGCAGGCCGAAATCGGCCGGGTGGACGATGTACTCATGCACCTGACCGTTCTTCAGCTCGCCGATCATGGTTTCGCCCGACAGCGAGATCTCGTCCATGCCGTTCATGCCGTGGACCACCAGCACATGCTCCGAGCCCAGCCGCTGCAGCACCCGCACCATGATGCCGACCAGATCGGGGTGAAACACGCCCAGCACCTGATTCGGCGCGCCAGCCGGATTGGTCAGCGGCCCCAGGATGTTGAAGATCGTGCGCACGCCCAGTTCCTTGCGCACCGGCGCGGCGTGCCGCATCGACGCGTGGTGGTTGGGCGCGAACATGAAGCCGATGCCGGTCTCGGCCAGACAGGCGGCCACCTGCTCGGGCGACAGGTCGATGCGGGCGCCCAGCGCCTCCATCACATCGGCGCTGCCCGAGGTGCTGGAGACGCTGCGCCCGCCGTGCTTGGCCACGCGCGCGCCGGCGGCAGCCGCCACGAACATCGACGTGGTCGAGATGTTGAAGGTGTGCGAGTTGTCGCCCCCGGTGCCGACGATGTCGACCAGATGCGACTTGTCGGCGATGGCCACCGGCGTGGCGAACTCGCGCATCACCTGCGCGGCGGCGGTGATCTCGCCGATGGTTTCCTTCTTGACGCGCAGGCCGACCGCGAAGGCCGCGATCATCACCGGCGACATCTCGCCGCTCATGATGCGGCGCATCAGCGCCAGCATCTCGTCGTGGAAGATCTCGCGGTGGTCGACCAGCCGGGTCAGCGCTTCAGTGTTGGTGATGGTCATGGCTTGCTCCGCGCGCGTTCAGCGCATCTCCAGAAAGTTCTTCAGCATGGCATGGCCGTGCTCGCTCAGGATCGATTCGGGGTGGAACTGCACACCCTCGATCGCCAGCGTCCGGTGACGCACACCCATGATTTCGCCGTCGCCGCTGGTGGCGGTGACGACCAGCTCGGCCGGCAGCGTGGCGCGCTCAATTGCCAGCGAGTGGTAGCGCAC
Organism: Leptothrix sp. (in: b-proteobacteria); assembly: GCF_965250675.1. Classification (NCBI taxonomy): domain Bacteria; kingdom Pseudomonadati; phylum Pseudomonadota; class Betaproteobacteria; order Burkholderiales; family Sphaerotilaceae; genus Leptothrix; species Leptothrix sp. (in: b-proteobacteria). The sequence continues at coordinate 517,663 of NZ_CBDFPH010000008.1, read as the reverse complement.
CACGCTGAACTGCTCGGGCAGGCCGGCGAAGACGCCTTGTTGATCGGTCGTGATCGTGTCGGCCTTGCCGTGCATCTGCACTTGCGCCCGCACGATGTTGCCGCCCAGGGCGGCGCCGATGCTCTGGTGCCCCAGGCACACGCCCAGGATCGGCAGCCGGCCGGCGAAGTGGCGGATGCTCTCGATGCAGATGCCCGCCTCGGCCGGCGAGCACGGCCCGGGCGACAGCACCAGGCGGTCGGGCTTCAAGGCCTCGATCTCGGCCAGCGTGATCTCGTCGTTGCGGTGCACGCGCACGTCCTCGCCCAGTTCGGCAAAGTACTGCACCAGGTTGAAGGTGAAGGAGTCGTAGTTGTCGATCATCAGCAGCATGTCGTTCTCCTCAGAAGCCTTCTTCGACCAGCTCGGCCGCGCGGATCACCGCGCGCATCTTCACTTCGGTCTCCTTCCATTCCATCTCGGGCACCGAGTCGGCCACCACGCCGGCGCCGGCCTGCACGTAGAGCGTCTGGTCCTTGACGATGCCGGTGCGGATGGCGATGGCCACGTCCATGTCACCGGCAAAGCTCAGGTAGCCGACCGCACCGCCGTAGATGCCGCGCTCGCTGATCTCGAGCTGGTCGATGATCTCCATCGCGTGGATCTTGGGAGCGCCGCTGAGCGTGCCGGCGGGAAAGCTGGCGCGCAGCACGTCGAGGCTGCTCATGCCGTCCTTCAGCACGCCCTCGACGTTGCTGACGATGTGCATCACGTGCGAATAACGCTCGATGCCGAAGGCCTCGGTGACCTTCACCGTGCCGGTCTTGGCAATGCGGCCGATGTCGTTGCGCGCCAGGTCGATCAGCATCAGGTGCTCGGCGCGCTCCTTCGGGTCGGCGAGCAGCTCGGCCTCCAGGCTCGCGTCCAGCTCGGGCGTGGCGCCACGCGGGCGCGTGCCGGCGATCGGGCGGATGGTGACGATCTTCTCGGACTTGCCGTCGACCGTGCGCGCCTCCTGCCGCACCAGGATTTCCGGCGAGGCGCCGACGATCTGGAAGCCGCCCATGTCGTAGTAATACATGTACGGGCTCGGGTTGAGCGAGCGCAGCGCGCGGTAGAGCGACAGCGGGTTCTCGGTATAGCGCTTCTTCAGGCGCTGGCCGATGACGATCTGCATGCAGTCGCCGGCGGCGATGTATTCCTTGGCCTTGAGCACCGCGGCCTCGAAGTCGGCCTTGGCGTACTCACGCTCCACTGCGTACGAGGCGCCGCGCTTGACCTGCGGCGCCGTGACGCTGTAGCGCAGCTGATCGGCCAGGTCGGCCAGCCGCTTCTTGGCCTTGAAGTAGGCCTCGCTCTGGCCGGGGTCGGCGTAGACGATCAGGTAGAGCCGGCCCGACAGGTTGTCGATCACCGCCAGCTCCTCGGTCTGCAGCAGCTGGATCTCGGGCGTGCCAATGCCATTGGGCAGGCGCGTGTCGGCGAGCTTTTTCTCGATGTAGCGCACCGTGTCGTAGCCGAAGTAACCCGCCAGCCCGCCGCAGAAACGCGGCAGGCCGGGACGCAGCGCGACCTTGAAGCGCTTCTGGTAGGCCTCGATGAAATCGAGCGGGTTGCCTTCATGGCGCTCGACCACCTGGCCGTCGGTCACGACCTCGGTCACGCCGAGCGTGGTGCGCAGCAGCGTCTTCGCCGGCAGGCCGATGAAGGAATAGCGCCCGAAACGCTCGCCCCCCACCACCGACTCCAGCAGGAAGCTGTAGGGCTTGCCGCCGGCGAGCTTCAGGTAGAGCGACAGCGGGGTTTCCAGGTCGGCGAAGGCCTCGCTGACCAGCGGGATGCGGTTGTAGCCTTCGCGGGCCAGGCTTTGGAATTCGAGTTCAGTGATCACGTTGAGCGCTCCAGAGGCCCACCGGCTCGACTCGCGCTGTCTCAGGTGCACGCGAGGGCCGCGGGCCTGGTTGATCGATTCCGGAAAAGCCACCGGAGTGGCCGGTATTCCGTCTTGGCCGCCGCCCCGAAGGTGGGCGCAGTGGCCATCATCAGCAGATCAAACGCGGCGGGGGCCGCGTCCAGGCATCGTCAGGAGCGACGCCAGGGCCAGGCTCCCCGGTCATGCGACCTGACGAGGCTGGTGGGGCTGAGGGCGCGGGCAGAGCCGCTGGAATGTTCGCTTTCGCGCGAGATGGACATGGCCAAACCAGTGTATCAGCGGCCCTGCGGCGCCAAGGCCGCCGGCAGCAGATCGAGCCGGTCGAACACGCCGTCCGCGTCGACGCCGTGCACCGGCTCGCCGTGGTTGTAGCCGTAGCTCACCAGCACCACCGGGCAGCCGGCGGCGCGTGCGGCCTGGGCGTCGTTGCTGGAGTCGCCGATCATCAACGTGCGCGCAGGCACGCTGCCCAGCGCACGGCAGGCTTCGAGCAGCGGCAGCGGATCGGGCTTCTTGCGCGCAAAGGCGTCACCGCCGAAGACGTGCTCGAAGTAGCCGTCGAGCCCCTTGGCCGCCAGCAGCGGGCGGGCGAAGGCGCCGGGCTTGTTGGTCAGGCAGACCAGCCGCAACCCCGCCGAGCGCAAGCCCTGCAGGCCTTCGACCACGCCCTCGTACACCGCCGAATGCCGGCCGTTGATGGCCAGGTAGTGGCGCTGGTAGGCGTCCCACGCGGCGTCGTACAGCGCAGCGTCGCCGCCGACATGCGCCAGCGTCGTGCGGATCAGGTGCTCGCTGCCCTTGCCCACCGTGTGCGCCACGAAGGCGGCGTCCACCGTGGGCAGGCCCAGTTCGGCCAGCGTGAGGCCCAGCGCGACGACGAAGTCGCCCTGGGTGTCGACCATCGTGCCGTCCAGATCGACGATGGCGGCCTGGAAATCGGCGAAGTTCAGATCAGGAGGAAACATGGTGCAGATTCGACCACACCCGCCACGGGCGCCTGGCTCGCCTCAGCGCACGATCACCGGCTGGATCGAGAACACGCGCGGGTTGGTCGGGTCCACGCTCACGCGCACCCAATGCACCGACGGGCTGCCGAAGGTCTGCAGACGCGTGAAGTTGGGCAGCAGCCTGGCGGGGCTGTGCAGCGGCATGTCCAGCTTGAAGTAGTGCGTGTCGCCGTGGACCATCAGCACCTGGCCGGCGAACTGCTCGGTCTCGGCGGTCAGCTGGGTCATGAAGTTGCGGTAGCCGCTGACGCCACGGGCCTGGCTTTCGTCGACCTGCTCGGTCTCGGGCAGGTCAAAGCCCGGATCGGCCTGGAACACCACCACCACGCCCAGCGCCTTCTTGGCGCGAGCCTGCGCGAAGCTCTCCTTCAGCCAGCGCACATTGGCTTCATCGCGGGCCAGGAATTCGGCGTTGTCGGCGTCGCAATCGGCCGGCGTGCGGGCGCTCTTGCTGCTGCAGTCGGCCGTGGACAGCACGAGGTTGTTGTTGCTGCCGGGGATGTTGAGCGTCACGAACAGCACGCCCTGATGCAGGAAGCGCTGGTTCTCGGCGTAAGCCTCGCCGGGCTTGCCCTGCTGTTCGGTGGCCATGCTCGTCTTGCCGAAGGTGCCCGGCACGCCAAACATGGACTTGCGCAGAAAGGCCAGGCGCTCCAGGTTGTTGAAGCCGCCGTTGTTGGTGCGGTGGCAGTCGGTCCACTCGTTGTCGCCGGGGACGTAGACCGTCGGGCGCTCCAGGGTGTTGAACATCACCTTGGCATCGTTGAACACCTTGTCGTCGCAGCGCGAGCTGCCGTCCTTGATGTCGCCGTCGTAGATCGAGAACGCGATGTCCGACGCGTTGAGACTGGCCAGCAGCGCCGGGATCCTGGGGCCGTCGCTGTTGCGCTGGTAGGGCATGTCGCCCCACAGGCCGAAGGTGAACCGGCCCTCACCCGACGACGACACCGGCTGCGAGGCGCAGCCCGCCATCGCCACCACCACGCCCACCGCCAACGCCACACGGCTCAACACATTCGACATCTTCATGACCTTCACTCCACGGCAACTGAACAACAGCCGCGCACTCTGTCGGGCCGATGTGTCAGGGCGATGAAGGCCGGCTTACTTGCAGACGTACTGGCCCGAGGTGCGCACCTGCTGCGTGCGGCCGGCGATGCCGAGCGTGCGCTCCTCGATCAGCGTCAGCGCGCCGGTTCGGCGGTCGAGCTGGCCGTTGAGCCACGCCGCCTCGCCCTTGATGGCAAAGCTCAGCACCGGACCGTCCTCGCTGTATTGCGCCGCGTAGCCTTTGGCGAAGACCTTCTGCGAGCGCAGATTGATGTCGAGCCGGGCCGGATGGGCTTTCTGGATCGCCGTGGCGGCGTCATCGCCCACGAACAGCGAGCTCACCTGCTCCTGGCCGCTGCAGGCGAACTGCTCCTCGCCCCCGGGCGCGACATTGCAGCCCGCCGCCAGCGCCGCCACGCACAGGACCGCCGCCAGGGCGTGGCGGCGCGGGTCTGAAAGAAACGCAGCGGTGGGCACGGCAAACAGCATGGCAGAGGGCATGGGCAGGGCGCAAAGAGGGTCGGAGCCGCCGATTGGACCCGATGCGGATGAAAGCAGCCTGAACCACCCGCCTTCACCGGGGCCGGTGCTTGGCCAGCTCGATCTTGGCGATGGCGCTGCGGTGCACCTCGTCAGGGCCGTCGGCCAGCCGCAGGGTGCGCTGCATCGCGTACATGGCGGCCAGCGGAAAGTCCTCGCTGACACCCGCGCCACCATGCGCCTGGATCGCCCAGTCGATCACCTGGCAGGCCACATTGGGGGCCACGACCTTGATCATCGCGATCTCGGCGCGGGCGCCCTTGTTGCCGACCGTGTCCATCATCCACGCGGCCTTGAGCGTGAGCAGCCGGGCCTGGTCGATCAGGAGGCGCGACTCGGCCAGGCGCTCGTGCCACACGCCCTGCGCCGCCAGCGGCTTGCCGAAGGCGACGCGGCCCAGCAGGCGCCGGCACATCAACTCCAGCGCCCGCTCGGCCGCGCCGATGCTGCGCATGCAGTGGTGGATGCGCCCCGGGCCGAGGCGGCCCTGCGCGATCTCGAAGCCGCGGCCCTCGCCCAGCAGCAGGTGGTCGGCCGGTACGCGCACGTTGTCGAACAGCAACTCGCCGTGGCCGTGCGGCGCGTCGTCGTAGCCAAACACCGACAGGTGGCGCAGCACGGTGATGCCGGGCGTGTCGGCGGGCACCACGATCATCGACTGCTGGGCGTGGCGCTCGGCCGCCGGGTCGGTCTTGCCCATGAAGATGTAGACCGCGCAGCGCGGGTCGGGCGCGCCGGAGGTCCACCACTTGCGACCGTTGAGCACGTAGTGGTCGCCGTCGCGGCGGATGCTCGACTCGATGTTGGTGGCGTCGGACGAGGCCACGTCCGGCTCGGTCATCGCAAACGCCGAGCGGATCTCGCCGGCCAGCAGCGGGTCGAGCCAGCGGCGCTTGAGGGCCTCGCTGGCGTAGCGCTCCAGCACTTCCATGTTGCCGGTGTCGGGCGCCGAGCAGTTGAAGACCTCGGGTGCCCAGGCCACGCGGCCCATGATTTCGCACAGGCTGGCGTAGTCGAGGTTGGACAGGCCCTGCGGCGCCCGCGCCGACTGCGGCAGGAACAGGTTCCACAGCCCGCGCGCCTGCGCCAGCGGTTTCAGTTCAGCGATCAGCGCGCTGGGCTGCCAGGCGTTGCCGGCGGCGCGGTGCGCGGCGCTCTCGGCCAGGTAGCGTGCCTCGTTGGGCTCGATGTGCTCGGCCATGAAGGCCAGCAGCCGGGCGCGCAAGTCCTGGCAGCGCGGGGAGGGTTCGAAGTCCATGGCGTCCTCTGCAGCGGGTGAAGAACCCGCTTATGCCAGAGGACGCCCGGCGCGGCGAGCGCCTGGGTGACAGGTCAGACCCGCTTCAGCGCGCCAGCTCGACGCGCATGGCGTCGATCACCGACTTGTAGTCGGGCGTATTGAAGATCGCGCTGCCGGCCACGAAGGTGTCGGCGCCCGCGTCGGCCACGCGGCGGATGTTGTCGATCTTGACGCCGCCGTCAACCTCCAGGCGGATGTCGCGGCCGGTCTGCTCGATCAGCTTGCGGGCGCGCTCGACCTTGCGCAGCGCGCTGTCGATGAAGCTCTGGCCGCCGAAGCCCGGGTTGACGCTCATGATCAGGATCAGGTCGACCCGGTCGATCACGTACTCCAGCGCGTCCAGCGACGAGGCCGGGTTGAACACCAGGCCGGCCTGGCAGCCCGCGCCCTTGATGAGCTGCAGCGTGCGGTCGACGTGGCCGCTGGCCTCGGGGTGGAAGCTGATCAGGTCGGCGCCGGCCTTGGCGAACGACAGCGCCAGCTCGTCGACCGGGCTGACCATCAGGTGCACGTCGATGGGACAGGCGGTGCCATCAGGCTTGACGCTGTGCTTCTTCAGCGCCTGGCAGACCATCGGGCCGAAGGTCAGGTTGGGGACGTAGTGGTTGTCCATCACGTCGAAGTGGATCCAGTCGGCGCCGGCGGCAAGCACGTTGCGCACTTCGTCGCCGAGGCGGGCGAAGTCGGCCGAGAGGATGGACGGGGCGATGCGGTAGGTAGGGCTGCTCATGGCCATGGATTCTAGAAAGACCGTCCGCCCCCGCCTGACCGCCGCCTGACTGCAGCGGCAGCACGGTCTATGATCTTCGCCATGTCAGCCCCCACCCTCAGCTGCTCGGTCAGCACCCAGTACCTGCCGGAACAGTCGGACCAGGCCCAAGGGCTTTACGCCTTCTCGTACACCGTCATCATCAGCAACACAGGCAGTACGCCCGCGCAGGTGGTGGGGCGGCACTGGGTCATCACCGACGCCGCCGGCCACGTCGACGAGGTGCGCGGCCTGGGCGTCATCGGCCACCAGCCGTTGCTGCAGCCGGGCGAGAAGTTCGAATACACCAGCTGGACGCGCCTGGCCACGCCGCACGGCCGCATGCAGGGCACCTACTTCTGCATGACCGATGACGCCCGCTGGTTCGAGGCCCCGGTGCCCGTCTTCGATCTGGCGCAAGCCAGAGCACTGCATTGATCACGGCGCTGCGCCGCTGGTGGTCCCACAGCCGCTGGGACCTGACCGCCCTGCTCAACGCCGCCTCGGCCCAGGCAGGCCGCCCCGAACGCCACCTGTGGCTGATCCGCCTGGCCGAATGGCTGCGCAGCCCGGTGAGCGAAACCAGCGCCAGCCAGGAACGCGGCGGCAGCGCCGGCGCCACGCCGGTGCACGAGGAAAACGGCGCCACGCCCTGGCCGGTGCGCCGGCTGCGCCACATGCTCAACGTGCTGGAGCGCCACCCCGAACACGCCGCCCGCGTGCGCAGCCTGCTGCACAGCGTGCTGAGCGAGAGCGACGCCAGCGCGCTGCTGGCCGACTTCGGCTTCGCACCGCGCGCCGGCTTTGCCAGCGAGCTAAGCGAACGCCTGCGCCTGGCCTGCCTGCCCGGCACGCCGGACACCGAAGACCTCGGCCAGCTCTTCCAGATGGTGCTGCGCGACGCCGGTGACGCCGACTGGCTCAACCGCATCGACACCGGCACCTGGCAGCGCCTGGCGCAGCTGCTGATCGACGACGACCTGGCCGCGCGCTGGCGCGAGGCGCTGCTCGACGCCATCCAGCTGCTGGCCAGCCAGGTGCGTGCCGCCGCCATGGGCCCGAGCCTGCGCCTGCGCATGGACCCAGCCACGCAGGTAAGCCGGCCCTACCACCAGCTGGTCAACGCCAGCATCGCGCTGCCCGAGCTGGCCGCCCAGCCCGATCCGACCGCGCTGCTGCAGCAGGTGCAGTACCTGCGCGCGCTGGCGGATGCCTGCCGGCAGGCTGCGGCCAGCGTGCGCGAGCATCTGGACGTGTACGGCATCTCGGTCGACGTGGTGTTCCAGGTCGACCAGCTGCGCCAGCGCACAGAGCGCATCGACGCCCTGCTGACCTGCCTGGTCAGCCCCGAACCGGCGCGCACCTGGCCCTGGCTGCTGGCGCAACTGGCGCAAGCCGCGCAGGAGCGCCGCGGCCTGGGGGCGCTGTTCTCGCACCACTACTCCATGCTGGCGCGCAAGGTCGCCGAGCGCAGCGCCGAAACCGGCGAGCACTACATCACCCGCACCGCCGCCGAGTACCGCGACATGCTGCTGCGCGCCGGCGGCGGCGGGCTGGTGATCGTCGGCACCACGCTCATGAAATTCCTGCTCATGGGGCTGGGGCTGTCGGCGTTCTGGGGCGGCTTCTGGGCGGGCATCAACTATGCCGGCAGCTTCGTGCTGATCCACCTGCTGCACTGGACCGTGGCCACCAAGCAGCCGGCCATGACGGCGCCCGCCATGGCCGCCAAGCTCGAAGGCGTGACCGTCAGCGATGCGGCGCTGCAGAGCTTTGTCGATGAGGTGGCGCACCTGATCCGCTCGCAGATCGCCGGCATCGTCGGCAACCTGGCGGTGGTGATCCCCGGCGTGCTGGCGATGCAGGGCCTGGCGTGGTGGCTGGCCGGTGCACCGGTGGTGAGCGAACACGACGCGCTGTACGTGCTCAAGAGCCTGACCCTGCTCGGCCCGACGCTGGCCTTTGCCGCCTTTACCGGCGTGCTGCTGTTCGCGTCGAGCCTGATCGCCGGCTGGTGGGAGAACTGGTTCGTGTTCCACCGGCTCGACAGCGCCATCGCCTGGAACCCGCGCATCGTGCGCCTGCTGGGCGCCGGGCGGGCGCAGCGCTGGTCGCGCTGGTGCCGCGCCAACATTTCGGGGCTGGCGGCCAACATCTCGCTCGGCCTGCTGCTGGGGCTGGTGCCGGCGCTGGCGGGCTTCTTCGGCCTGCCCATCGAGGTGCGCCACGTCACCTTGTCCACCGGCCAGATTGCCGCCGCGCTCGGCACGCTCGGCACCGGCCTGCTGCGCGAGCCGGCCTTCTGGTGGTGCGTGGCGGCCATTCCGTTCACCGGCGCGCTCAACCTGCTGGTGAGCTTTGCCCTGGCGTTCAAGGTGGCGCTGCGCTCGCGGGGCCTGCGCGTGAAGGAGCGCGACCAGCTCTACGCCGCGCTGCGCCAGCGTCTGCGCGAAGCGCCGATGAGCTTTCTGCGACCGCCGGCGGCCTGATCCACGCGGGCGGCGGCGTCACTCGTCGTCGCTGCGGCGCTCGCCATTCTTGCGGCCCGAGAACATCGTCCACCAGATGATGCCCACCAGCAGCACGCCAGCGCCCAGGGCTTCCAGCAAAATCAGCGTCATGTTCAAGTCCTCAAATTTCGTCGGGCGCGACGCACGTGGGCTGCGGCCCTTGATGGTCACGGCAGCGGCGGCGATTCTAGGCAGCCTGGTCGCCTGCAGCAGCATGGCGCCGCTGCCGGCCGAGCCACCGCCCACCGTCAGCGCGCCCGCACCCTCGGCCGACGCCTTGCGCCTCACCAACCGCGGCCGCTGGGCGCGTGCCGCCTGGGAAGACCTGCCGGGCTGGGGTGAAGACAGCGTGCAGCAGGCCTGGCCGGCCCTGCTGCGCAGCTGCGACCGGCACAGCACGGTGGCCGCCAGCGCGCTGCTCAACGGTGCCGCGCCAGCCTCGCTTGCCACACCCGCCACCCCACCGTCCGCCGCACTGAGCCTGACACCGCAGCAGATGGCCGCCACCTGGGCGCCCACCTGCGCCGCCGCACGCGGCCTGGCCCGCCATGCCGACGAGGTGCAGCTGCGCAATTTTCTGCACACCCGCCTGCAACCATGGCGTGTCGAATCACCCGATGGCCGGGCCGACGGCCTGCTCACCGGCTACTTCGAGCCGCTGATCGAAGCCAGCCGCCAGCGCACCGAGCGCTTCAGCGTGCCGCTGCACGCGGTCCCGCCCGAACTCGGCGGGCGCAAGCCCTGGTACAGCCGCGCCCAGATCGACACGCTGCCCGCCGCACAGGCCGCCCTCAAGGGCCGCGAGATCGCCTGGGTGGCCGACCCGCTCGACGCGCTGCTGGTGCAGATCCAGGGCTCTGGCCGGCTGCAGTTCACCGACCCCAACGGCGCGCGCCGCACCGTGCGGCTGGCCTACGCCGGCCACAACGACCAGCCGTACCAGTCGGTCGGTCGCTGGCTGGTCGACCAGGGCGCGTTCACGCTGGAGCAGGCCAACTGGCCGGCGATCCGCAGCTGGGCGCGCGCCAACCCGGCCCGCGTGCGCGAGATGCTCAACGTCAACCCGCGCTACGTCTTCTTCCGCGAAGAAGCCCTGCCCGACCCGAACATCGGCGCCGTCGGCGCGCAGGGCGTGCCGCTCACGCCCGGCCGCTCGATTGCCGTCGACCGCGACAGCATTCCCTACGGCACCCCCGTCTGGCTGGCCAGCACCGAGCCGCAGCCCTGGAGCCTCAACCCGCCACCCGCCCGCCCACTGCAACGGCTGGTGGTGGCGCAGGACACCGGCAGCGCCATCACCGGCGCGGTGCGCGCCGACTTCTTCTGGGGCTGGGGCGACGGCATCGAGGAACGCGCCGGCCGCACCAAGCAGCCGCTGCGGCTGTGGGCGCTGTGGCCACGTTGAGGCCGCGCTGAGACCGTACTCAGCGCCTCAATACACCTCGGGCACAACCATCTCGGCCGGCACCGGCTGGCGGAAGTAGTCGTCATGGCGCACCCGCTCGGGCAGCTCGATGCCCGAGCGCGGCACCTCCGCGTACGGCATCTGTGACAGCAGGTGGTGGATGCAGTTGAGCCGCGCGCTCTTCTTGTCGACCGCCTGCACCACCCACCACGGCGCCTCGGGAATGTGGGTGCGCTCGATCATGGCTTCCTTGGCCTTGGTGTAGTCCTCCCAGCGGCGGCGCGACTCCAGGTCCATCGGGCTGAGCTTCCACTGCTTGAGCGGGTCGTGGATGCGGCCCAGGAAGCGCAGGTGCTGCTCATCGTCGGTGATCGAGAACCAGTACTTGATGACCTGCACGCCCGAGCGCACCAGCATGCGCTCGAACTCCGGCACCGAGCGGAAGAACTCCTCCACCTCGTCGTCATTGCAGAAGCCCATCACCCGCTCGACGCCGGCGCGGTTGTACCAGCTGCGGTCGAACAGCACCATCTCGCCGGCGGCCGGCAGGTGGCTGACGTAGCGCTGGAAATACCACTGCGTGCGCTCGCGGTCGTTGGGCGCGGGCAGCGCCACGGTGCGGCAGACGCGCGGGTTCAGCCGCTGGGTGATGCGCTTGATGACGCCACCCTTGCCGGCCGCATCGCGCCCCTCGAAGATGATGACGACCTTGTGGCGGCTGTGCGCCACCCAGTCCTGCAGCTTGACGAGTTCGCCCTGCAGGCGGAACAGCTCGCGGAAGTAGCGCTGGCGGGCGCTGCGGTCGGCCGCCTCGTCGGCACCGGGCGCCAGGGCGTCGAGATGGCGGTCCTCGAGTTCGAGCTCCAGCTCCTCGTCGTAGCCGTCGATCAGATCGCGCTCGATGCGGCGGATCAGCTCCTGGTGTTCTTCGGGCGGCAGTTCAGGCTTCATGGGACGCGGGGTGAAAGTGTTGCAACCCCGGCAGGCTGGCTGAACTGCGTGACACGGCGATGAAGGCGCCGCAGGGCGCGGCCTAGCCTCGCTCCGCCCGGTCCCGCCCGCCGCTCTTGGCGCGGTACATGGCCTGGTCGGCACGGTCAATGGCCGGGTGCAGGTCGGCGGTGCCCTCGCACACGCTGACGCCGGCAGAGAAGGTCACGTACAGCGCCGGCTGCGGAATCAGCGGCGCCTGCAGCAGCGGCTCGGCGCGCAGGCGTTCGCGCAGACGCTCCACGCACAGCAGCGCCTGCTCGGCGCTGGTGGCGGGCAGCATGAGCAGAAACTCTTCGCCGCCCCAGCGGGCCAGCATGTCGGTGGCGCGCAGCCCGGCGCTGGCGCGTTCGGCAAAGCCGCGCAGCACGGCGTCGCCCACGGCGTGGCCGAACTGATCGTTGACGCGCTTGAAGTGGTCCAGATCGATCAGCACCAGCGCCAGCGGGGCGGACAGCGGCGCGGCGCGTGCCTGGCGGGCGGTTTCCAGCGCCAGCGCGTCGAGCAGCGCGCGTCGGTTGGGCAGGCCGGTGAGTTCATCGCGGGTGGCGAGCAGGCGGATGCGCTCCAGCGCCTCGCTCAGCTCCCGGCGTTGCTGGAGCAGGCGCTGGCGCAACCGCACCAGGCGGGTCAGCAGCGCACCGGTGCCGCTCAGGATGATGGCGGCAAAGATCAGGTGCACGGCTTCGACACGCGGGTCGTACGCAGCCGGGTCGGTTTGGCTGCGCCAGGCCATCACGGCCGCCAGACTGAAGAAGCTGTAGAGCGCCAGGCCGATCGACTGGCGCGACGTGAGCTTGAAGGTGGCAAACAGCAGGATCAGCGCCGACACGCTCAACAGCGCACCCCGGGCCGGGCCGGTGATGGCATAGGCCCAGGTGTTGAGGGTGAGCGCGAAGAAAATCTGCACGAACGTCATGGAAGGATCGCGCAAGCGCTGGTTCCAGCCGCTGCGCACCAGCCCGTAGAACAGCGCCGCGCCGCCCAGCAGCACGGCGGCCAGCAGGTGGGCGCGGTCCGCGTCGACCAGCCCGAGGCGGACCTCGACCTGCTGGCCGAGCGCAAACAGCACATAGGTCATCAGCGCGAACAGGCTCTGCGAGGCGCGCATGCGCTGCGGCAGCTCGCGGCCGATCAGCAGGCCGGTCCAGCGCTCGACCTGACGGGTGAGCCAGCGGCTCCTCACGTGCGCGTCCCCAGGTGCCCCAGCGGCCAGGCCGAGCCGGCCTTGACCTCGCCGAGCGAGAAGCTGGTGTGCAGGTCCTTGAGGTTGGGCAGCGCGAACAGCACGTCGCGGGTCCAGCGCGAGTAGGCGTCCAGGTCGGTGGTCACCACCTGCAGCTCGAAGGTGCCGGCGCCGCTGATGTAGTGGCAGGCCACCACCTCGGGCAGCGCGCGGATGGCGGCTTCGAGTGCCTGCACCTCGGCAGCGTTGTTGCGCTCGGCGTCCACGCGCACGAAGGCGAGCACGCCCAGGCCGATGCGGTGGCGGTCGATCTCGGCCCGGTAGCCGGTGATGTAGCGCTGCTCTTCCAGCCGCTTGACGCGCCGCCAGGTGGGTGCCGCCGACAGGCCGATGCGCGCGGCCAGCTCGGCGTTGGACAGGCGCGCATCGCGCTGCAACTCGTCGAGGATGGCGATGTCGTAGCGGTCGAGCCCGATGCCCGGCGCCTCGCTTGCGTCCGAATCGCGGGTTTTCCCTGAATTCGGCTTGTTGGGCAATCCTGTTTCTTTGACCACGGCAAATCAATTCATTCGTTGCTGAGCACGGCTGATTTTGGGCAAAGAAAGAAAACACTTGCAGGCGCCGGCTGCCTACACTTTTTGTCATTGTCCCCGCCGGAGCCGCCACGATGAACGCCCCTCTCACCGATACCGTGCGCCGCGCGCTGCAGGCCGCCACGCTGGACGACAAGTACACCCTGGGCCACGGCCGCGCCTTCATGAGCGGCGTGCAGGCGCTGGTGCGGCTGCCGATGTTGCAGCAACTGCGCGATGCGCGCTCGGGCCTCAACACCGCCGGCTTCATCAGCGGCTACCGCGGCAGCCCGCTGGGCGGCTACGACCTGGCGCTGTGGCAGGCCAAGAAGCACCTGGCCCAGCAAAACATCGTCTTCCAGCCCGGCGTGAACGAAGAGCTGGCCGCCACCGCCGTGTGGGGCACGCAGCAGCTCGACCTCTACCCGCAGCACAACAAGCACGACGGCGTCTTCGGCCTCTGGTACGGCAAGGGGCCGGGCGTGGACCGCTGTGCCGACGTGTTCAAGCACGCCAACATCGCCGGCACTGCGCGCCACGGTGGCGTGCTGGCGATTGCCGGTGACGACCATGTCGCCAAGAGCAGCACCGCGCCGCACCAGAGCGACCACATCTTCAAGGCCTGCGGCATGCCGGTGTTCTTTCCGGCCAGCGCGCAGGAGATCCTCGACCTCGGCCTGCACGCGCTCGCCATGAGCCGCTATGCGGGCGTCTGGACGGCGATGAAGACCATCCAGGAAGTGGTGGAAAGCGCCGCGTCGGTCGAGATCGACCCCGACCGCGCCCGCATCGTCCTGCCTGAGGACTTCACCATGCCGCCCGGCGGCCTGCACATCCGCTGGCCCGACGACCGCGTCGAGCAGGAAGCGCGGCTGATGGACTACAAGTGGTACGCCGCGCTGGCCTATGTGCGCGCCAACCGGCTCAACCACACCGTGATCGACAGCGCCGACGCCCGCTTCGGCCTGATGGCCAGCGGCAAGAGCTACAACGACACGCGCCAGGCGCTGGCCGACCTGGGGCTGGACGACGCCACCTGCCGGCGCGTGGGCATCCGGCTGCACAAGGTCGGCGTGGTCTGGCCGCTCGAAGCCACCATCACACGCGAATTCGCCCGCGGCCTGCAGGAAATCCTGGTGGTCGAGGAAAAGCGCCAGGTGATCGAGTACCAGTTGAAGGAAGAGCTCTACAACTGGCGCGCCGACGTGCGGCCCGACGTGGTCGGCAAGTTCGACGAGCCGGAGGGCGACCACAGCGGCGGCGAATGGAGCCGCCCCAACCCGAGCGAGAACTGGCTGCTGCGCGCCAAGCTCGACCTGACGCCCGCGCTGATCGCGCGTGCCATCGCCAAGCGCCTGAAAAAGCTCGGCGTGCCCGAAGACGTGCAGGTGCGCATGGACCGGCACCTGGCGGTGCTGGACGCCAAGGAGCGCCAGATGCTGGCGCTGAAGACTGCCGTCGCCGACGCCAGGACCGGCGAGCGCACGCCCTGGTTCTGCTCCGGCTGCCCGCACAACACCAGCACGCGGGTGCCGGAAGGTTCGCGCGCGGTGGCCGGCATCGGCTGCCATTTCATGACGATCTGGATGGACCGCAGCACCAGCACCTACACCCAGATGGGCGGCGAAGGCGTGCCGTGGGTCGGACAGGCGCCGTTCACGCGCGAGCCGCACGTGTTCGCCAACCTGGGCGACGGCACCTACTACCACTCGGGCCTGCTGGCGGTGCGACAGTCCATCGCGGCCGGCGTCAACATCACCTACAAGATCCTTTACAACGACGCCGTGGCCATGACCGGCGGCCAGCCGGTCGACGGCGTGCTCAAGGTGCCCGAGATGACGCGCGAGCTGGAAGCCGAAGGCGCGCGCCAGATCGTCATCGTCACCGACGAGCCGGACAAGTACCAGGACGCCGCCGTGCGCAGCCGCCTCGCCCCGGGCGTGACCGTGCGCCACCGCGACGACCTGGACGCCGTACAGCGCGCGCTGCGCGAGGCGCCCGGCTGCACCGTGCTGATCTACGACCAGACCTGCGCCACCGAGAAGCGCCGCCGCCGCAAGCGCGGCACGCTGGTCGACCCGGCCAAGCGCGTGGTGATCAACGAACGCGTCTGCGAAGGCTGCGGCGACTGCAGCACGCAGAGCAACTGCCTGTCGGTCGAGCCGGTCGAGACCGAATTCGGCCGCAAGCGCCGCATCAACCAGAGCAGCTGCAACAAGGACTATTCCTGTGTCAACGGCTTCTGCCCGAGCTTCGTCACCGTCGAAGGCGGGCAGCTGAAGAAGCCCAAGGCCGACACGCGCATCGCCCCCGAGTCGCTGGGCGAACTGCCCGAGCCGCACCTGCCGGACTGCACGGCGGCTTTCGGCATCGTGGTGGCCGGCGTGGGCGGCACCGGCGTCATCACCATCGGCCAGCTGCTGGGCATGGCCGCGCACCTGGAAGGCAAGGGCGTGGTGACGCAGGACAGCGCCGGGCTGGCGCAAAAGGGCGGCGCGACCTGGAGCCACATCCAGATCGCCGATACGCCCGCCGCCATCTTCACCACCAAGGTCGACACCGCCAAGGCCGACTTGGTGATTGCCTGCGACGGCATCGTCGCGGCGCAAACCGAGACGATGAGCCTGATGGCCGAAGGCCGCAGCTTTGTCGCGCTCAACACCCACCCCGCCCCGACCGCCGCGCTGGTGCACAACCCGGACTGGGCGTTTCCAGCCTCGGCCTGCGAAAGCGCACTGCGCCACAGCGTGGGCGCGGCGATGCTGGGTGCGTTCGATGCCGATGAGGTGGCGGTCAAGCTGCTGGGCGACTCGATCTACACCAACCCGCTGCTGCTGGGCTATGCCTGGCAGCGCGGCCACGTGCCGCTGAGCCGCGCGGCGCTGCACCGGGCGATCGAGCTCAACGGCGTGCAGGTCGACAACAACCGCGCCGCCTTCGAGTGGGGCCGGCACTGCGCGCACGACCTGGCGCCGGTGCGGGCGCTGTATGCAGCGGCGCAGGTGATCCAGATCGTCAAGCGCCCCTCGCTCGACGAGTTGCTGCGCCGCCGCGTCGAAGACCTGGCGGCTTACCAGAACGCCGCCTACGCCGAGACCTACCGCGCCTTCGTCGAGCGCGTGCGCACCGCCGAGGCGCCGCTGCACAGCACGCGGCTGAGCGAGGCGGTGGCGCGCTATCTTTATAAGCTGATGGCCTACAAGGACGAGTACGAGGTGGCGCGGCTGCACAGTGCGGCGGGCTTCGACGCGCAGATCAGCGCGATGTTCGAGGGCGACTACCGCATCGTCCACCACCTCGCCCCGCCGCTGCTGGGCCGTAAGAACGAGCGTGGCGAAGCCGTCAAGCAGGCCTTCGGGCCGTGGATGCACCGGCTGATGCCGCTGCTGGCACGCGGCAAGCGCCTGCGCGGCACCGCCTTCGACCCCTTCGGCCACACCGAGGAACGCCGCACCGAGCGCGCGCTGATCGCGGAGTACCGCGCCGACATCGAAGAACTGCTGCGCGACCTGGACGCCACGCGGCTGGCGCAGGCGGTCGAGATCGCCACCCTGCCCGAGCACCTGCGCGGCTACGGCCGCATCAAGGCGCGGCACCTGGCCGAGTTGCGGCCACGCTGGGCGGCGGCGATGCGGCAGTGGCGGGAGTCGACCCGGCTTCAGTCCAGCGCGGCTTCCAGCGCATCGAGGTAGCGCGCGGCCACGTCGAAGCCGGTCTGGTCGGTGATTTCCTGGAAGCAGGTCGGGCTGGTGACGTTGATTTCGGTCAGGCAGTCGCCGATCACGTCCAGCCCGACCAGCAGCAGGCCACGTGCGGCCAGGATCGGGCCGAGCGCCTCGGCAATCTCGCGGTCACGCGCGCTCAGCGGCTGGGCCACGCCCTTGCCGCCAGCCGCCAGGTTGCCGCGGATCTCGCTGCCCTGCGGAATGCGCGCCAGCGCGTAGGGCACCGGCACGCCGTCGATCACCAGAATGCGCTTGTCGCCCGCCGTGATCTCGGGCAGGTAGCGCTGCACCATCACGGTCTGGGCGCCGCCCTGGTTGAGGGTCTCGGTGATCGAGCCCAGGTTCAGCCCGTCCGGCCCGACGCGGAAGATGCCCATGCCGCCCATGCCATCCAAAGGCTTGAGGATGATATCCTGCTGCTCGGCATGGAAGGCCTTGATGGCGCTGGCCTCGCGCGTCACCAGCGTCGGGGTGATGAATTGCGGGAATTCGAGGATGGCGAGCTTTTCCGGATGCTCGCGCAGCGCCTGCGGGCGGTTGAAGACGCGCGCGCCTTCGCGCTCGGCCTGCTGCAGCAGGTGGGTGCAGTAGAGGTATTCGGCGTCGAAGGGCGGGTCCTTGCGCATCAGCACCGCGCCGGCGTCGGCCAGCGCCAGCTCATGGGTGGTGACGACGTCGTACCAGCGCTCGGCGTCGCCCGTCAGCACCAGCGTGCGGGCGTTGCGCGCCACGACGCGGCTGCCACGCTTCCAGACCAGGTCACGTGGCTCGCAGACGTGCAGGTGGTGACCGCGCCGGGCGGCCTCGCGCATCATCGCGAAGGTGGAGTCCTTCTTGATGTTGAAGGTTTCGATCGGGTCGGCAACAAACAGCAGGTCCATGGGCGCAGTCCAGAAGTGATTTCAGCGGGCGCGCCAGTGTTGCACGGCCACCGCCAGGGTGCCGGCCACCACGCCCCAGAAGGCCGCGCCGATGCCGGCGAGGCTGAGGCCGCTCAAGGTGACCAGGAAAGTGATCAGCGCCGGCTCGCGCCACCGGGGCTCGGCCAGCGCCGCCGCCAGCCCCGCGCCGATGGTGCCCAGCAGCGCCAGCCCGGCCACGGCCAGCACCAGCGCATTGGGGAAAGCGGCGATCAGCCCGACCACCGCGCCGCCGGCCAGCCCCATCAACAGATAGAACACGCCGGCCATGACCGGCGCGGTGTAGCGGCGCGCCGGGTCTTCGTGCGCCTCGCGGCTCATGCAGATGGCCGCGGTGATGGCAGCCAGGTTGAAGCTGTAGCCGCCGAACGGCGCCAGCAGCAGCGTGGCCAGGCCGGTGACGGTGATGACCGGCGACACGGGGGTGTCGTAACCCGCTGCGCGCTGCGCCGCCACGCCGGGCAGGTTCTGCGAGGCCATGGTGACGACGAACAGCGGCAGCGCGACGCCGATGAAGGCGCGCAGACTGAACTCGGGCATCGTCCAGACCGGCACAGCCCAGCGCCATTCGACCTGCGCCCACTGCAGCTGGCCCTGCGCAGCGGCGATCGCCAGCCCGCACAGCAGCACGCCCGGCACGGCGTAGCGCGGCCAGAGGCGCCGGCCGAGCAGGTAGATCAGCAACATCGGCGCGACCAGCGTGAAGTCGGTGCGCAGCGCGCCGAAGGCGTCCATGCCGAAGCGCGCCAGCACGCCGGCCAGCAGCGCGGCAGCCAGGGCCTGGGGAATGCGGTTCATGACGCGCTCGAAGGCGCCCGTGGCGCCCGCCAGCGCGATGAGGACGCCGCAGACGACGAAGGCGCCGAGGCCCTCGGCGTAGGACACACCAGCCCCGGCGGTGACCAGCAGCGCCGCGCCGGGCGTCGACCAGGCGGTCAGCACCGGGCGGCGGTAGCGCAGGCTCAGGCCCGCGCTGGTCACCGCCATGCCCAGGCCGAGCACCACCATCCACGACGTCAGCTGCGCCGGCGTGGCGCCCAGCGCCTGTGCGGCCTGGAACACGATCACGACCGAACTGGTGTAGCCCACCAGCACCGCGACGAAGCCGGCAACGACGGCCGGCAGGGACAGGTCGCGCCAGAAGCTGCGCATCAAAGTGCGCACCTCAGAAGGTGTAGCCCTCTTGCGCCTGAATGTCGCCCAGCTGTTCGAGCAGGCGCGCCAGCGGCGTCAGCACCGAATAGCGCATCGCCACGTGGTGGGCGTGGCGCCAGACGCGCGGCAGGTCGGCCATGTAGGCGGGCTTGCCGTCGCGGTGGTTCAGGCGCGCGAAGATGCCCAGCACCTTGAGGTGGCGCTGCAGGCCGGTCCATTCCAGATCACGCCAGAAATTGCCGAAGTCGTCGCCCACCGGCACGCCGGCCTTGCGCGCGGCCTGCCAGTAGCGCACCGCCCAGTCGAGCTGCTGGGTTTCGTCCCACTCGATGTAGGCGTCGCGCAGCAGCGAGGCGGCGTCGTAGCTGACCGGGCCCCACATCGCGCCCTGGAAATCGAGCACGCCGGGGTTGGCACCGGCCTCACCGACCATCAGGTTGCGGCTGTGGAAGTCGCGGTGCACCAGCACCTGCGGCTGCGCGGCCCAGACCTGGGCGATCAGCTCGAAGGCGCGCTTCAGGCCCACCTGCTGCTTGTCGGTCAGCGTGTGCTGGCGGTGGCGCACCACGTACCAGTCGGTGAAGATGTCCAGCTCGCGCTGCACGAACGGCAGGTCGTAGGTGGGCACCGCCGCCGTGGGCGCGTCGATCTGCTGCAGCCGCACCAGCGCGTTGAGCGCGTCCAGGTAGAGCGTGTTGGCGCGCTGCTGGTCGGCGCTGCGGCTCAGGTCGAGCGATTGCAGCGCGGCCAGGTAGGTGGTCTCGCCCAGATCGCCCAGCAGCATGAAGCCGTGCGCCTCATCCCAGGCCAGCACCTCGGGGGCGTTCAAGCCCGCGGCCTTGAGCACGCCGGCCATGTGGACGAAGGGCCGACTGTCTTCCTGCGCGGGCGGGGCGTCCATGACGATCAGCGTGCCATGACGGCCGTCGATAGCACTGTCGACGCGGAAATAGCGCCGGAAGCTGGCGTCGGCGCTGGCCGGTCGCAGCGTCTCGGGCCGCAGGCCGTGCGCGGCCGTCAGCGGCGCGAGCCAGGTGTGGAATGCGACACGACGGACATCGTCGGCCCAGGTAATGGAGGTGAGCTCAGCCAAGGCAGACAGTGGGTGCGTGAAATAATCCTTTGATTTTAGCGAGCCGGGCTGTGCCTGCCCTCCTCTGTGCCTGTCGTCCCTGCTGAATTCCGCCTGATCCGCCTCGCCCTGGCCACCCTGATGTCGACACTGGGGCTGGTCCTGTCGGCGCCGCTGCAAGCCCAGACCGCCGCGCCGCGCGCCTGCCACATCCGCTGGGAAGCCGTGCCGCCGCTGCCGGTTTTCAGCGCCACCGAGGCCTCGCAACTCCAGCTCGAAGCCGACAGCCTGAGCGGCGAGGCCGGCGTGTCGTTGCTGGCGCAAGGCCGGGTACGGCTGCAGCGCGGGCTGCTGACCTTGAACGCCGACCGGGTCGAATACCGCTTTGGCGACGACCGCGTGCGCGCGGCCGGCCACATCGAACTGCAGCGCGGCAGCGACAGCTACCGCGGCGATGAACTCGACCTGAACACCCAGAGCGCCGAAGGCTATGTCACCGAGCCGCGCTTCCGATTCGCCCGCACCCAGGCGGGCGGACGGGCGCAGCGGGTCGATTTCCTGGGCCAGAACCGGCTGTCGGTGCTGGGCGCCAGCTACAGCAGCTGCGAGCTGAGCGACGACACCACGCCGCCGTGGGTGCTGACCACCCGCCGCGTGCGGCTGGACTTCGATGCCAACGAGGGCCTGGCCGAGAACGCCGTGGTGCGCTTCTACGGCGTGCCGATCCTGGCCGCGCCGCTGCTGAGCTTTCCGGTCACCGAGGCGCGCAAGTCCGGCTGGCTGCCGCCGCGCATCGAGATCGCCAGCACCAGCGGCCTCGACCTGGCCGTGCCCTATTACTGGAACATCGCGCCCGACCAGGACGCGACCCTGACGCCCACGGTGTCGACCAAGCGCGGCGCAGGCTTCGAGGGCGAGTACCGCTACCTGCTCGACCAGTCCAAGGGCGAGGTGCAGCTGGCCTGGCTGCCGCACGACAACACGCGCGGCATCTCGCGCTGGGCGTTGAAGGTGCAGCAGTCCGGCCAGGCGGGCTTGATGCTCGATTACGACTGGAAGCTGCTGCGCGTCTCGGACGACGACTACTGGATCGACGGCCTGCGCGGCGCCGATTCGGTGACGCCGCGCCTGCTGGGGTCGCAAGCGCAGCTGCGCCAACGCCGCAACCTGTCGCTGGGCGAGTGGGGTGACGTCGACCAGCTGATTTACGCCCGCGCCCGGACCTGGCAGACGCTGCAGGGCGATGCACTGACCGACCGCATCGATGCGCCTTATCGCCAGGCGCCGCAGGTGGGCGCGTTGTGGAACGGCCAGCATGGCGCGCTGAACTGGTCGCTGCAGACCGAGTTCAACCGCTACGACCACCAGGACAGCACGCAGATCACCGGCACGCGGGCGCATGCGCTCGGCAGCGTGGCATGGCCGCTGGGCCAAGGCGGCTGGCAGCTCACGCCGCGGCTGGGCTTCAACGCCGCCACCTATCAGCTCGACCAGCCGCTGGCCGACGGCCGGCGCAGCGCCACGCGGCTGATCCCCACGCTGAGCGTCGACAACGCCTGGATCTTCGAGCGGCCGGTCGAGGCCTTCGGCCACGCGCTGACGCAGACGCTGGAGCCGCGCCTGCTCTACGTACACACGCCATGGCGAGATCAGAGCGCACTGCCGCAGTTCGACAGCGCCGCACTGGACTTCAACGCCACGACGGTGTTTGCCGAGAACGCGTTCTCAGGCATCGACCGCGTGTCCGACACGCACCAGGTCACCGCCGGCCTGAGCAGCCGCTTCGTCGACGCGGGCGACGGCCGCGAGCTGGCGCGCCTGGGCATCGCGCAGCGCTACCTGCTGCGCGACCAGCGCATCACACCCGATGGTGAGCCGCTGACGCAGCGCTTCTCGGACGTGCTGCTGCTGGCCTCGACCTCGGCGCTGCCGAAATGGACGCTCGAAGGCGCGCTGCAGTTCAACCCCGACAGCGACCGCGTGGTGCGCAGCATCGCCAGCGCGCGTTATTCGCCCGGGCCGTTTCGCACCCTCTACGTCAGCCACCGGCTGCAGCGCGGCGTGAGCGAACAGCTCGGCCTGGGCTGGCAATGGCCGCTGCACGGGCCGCTGCCGGACTTCAGCCCGGCCGCGCAGGCGGTGCGCGCCGGCGCCGAGGCGTCGGCCACGAATCCGCTGCCGCGGGCCTCGGCCAGCGCCCGCTGCGAAGGCACGCTCTACGGCGTCGGCCGGCTCGACTACAGCGTGCGCGACCGGCGCATGAGCGGCGCCATCGCCGGGCTGGAGTACGACGCGGGCTGCTGGATCGGCCGCATCGTCGCCAACCGCCAGTCCACCGGCCAGAATGCCGCCACCACGCGATTGATGCTGCAACTGGAGCTGACCGGCCTGTCACGCCTGGGTACCAATCCGCTGACCGTCCTGAAGGACAATATTCCCGGCTACCAGCTCCTGAGCGAGCCGCGATCCGCACGCGCTGATGCCAGCGCCGAACCCAGCACAGAAACCTCCCGATGACTGACCTGTTGACCTTCCTCCGGCGCGCGCCCCGACGCGTGACGCTGCTCCTGGCGACGGCGGCCAGCCTGGCAGCGCCGGTACAAGCGCAGTTGCAGGCTGCGCCGCGGCTGAACGCCGACTACATCGTCGCCGTGGTCAACCGCGAGCTGGTCACCAACACCGAGGTGCAGCAGCGCGCTCTCCGTGCCGAGCAGGAAGCGCCACGCGGCAGCCGGCTCGACCCGGCCACGCTGCAGGCCGACGCGCTCGACCAGCTGATCGACGAGCGCGCCCAGCTCGGCTACGCCCGCGACAGCGGCCTGCGCATCGAGGAGGCCGAAATCGACCGCACCATCAGCGGCATCGCCTCGCAGAACGAGCTGACACTGCCTGCGCTGCGCGAGCGGTTGCGCGAAGATGGCGTCGATTACCTGCGCTTTCGCAGCAATATCCGCGACCAGATGCTGCTGGAGCGCGTGCGCGAGCGCGAGGTGCAGGCCCGTCTGCGCATCAGCGATGCCGACATCGAGAACTGGCTCGACGACCAGCGCCAGAAGGCCGGCGCCGCCAGCGAATACAACGTCGCGCAGATCCTGGTCCGGCTGCCCGAGAACGCCACGCCGGCCCAGGTGGCCGAGCGCCGCGTTCGGGCCGTGAGCGCGCTGCAGCGCCTGCGCGCGGGCGAAGACTTTGCCGCGCTGGTGCGCGAGCTCTCCGACGGCAACAAGGAACAGGGCGGCGAGCTGGGCATGCGCCGCGCCGACCGTCTGCCGGACGTGTTCGTGGAAGCGGTGCGGCCGCTGCGGGCCGGTGAAGTGGCGCCGCAGGTGATCCGCTCGGACGCCGGCCTGCACGTGCTCAAGCTGGTCGAGCGCAAGGAGGCAACGTTGTCGGTGGTGCAGAACCGCGCCCGCCACATCCTGCTGCGCCCGGGCGCGGGCCTGACACAGGCAGCCGCTTTGGCGCGCCTGAGCGACTACCGCCAGCAGATCCTGAGCAAACGCGCCCGATTCGAGGAGCTGGCGCGCCAGCACTCCGAAGACGGCAGCGCGCCCAACGGCGGCGATCTCGGCTGGGCCGGGCCGGGCCAGTTCGTACCGGAGTTCGAGAAAGTCATGCTGCAACTGCGGCCCAACGAGATCTCCGAGCCGCTGGTGTCACGCTTCGGCGTGCACCTGATCCAACTGCTCGAACGACGACAGGTCAACCTGACCGTGCGCCAGCAACGCGAGGCCGCCCGCGCGGCCCTGCGCGAGCAGAAATACGAGGCAACCTATGCCGACTGGGCGCGCGAGATCCGTGCGCGCGCCTACGTCGAGCTGCGCGAGCCGCCCGGCCTGTGACGGCCTGATCCCCTACCCCTGAGTCTGCCGTTTTGAGCAAACACATTGCGCGCAAGCGCTTCGGCCAACATTTCCTGACCGACGGCTCGGTCCTCGACAACATCGTCCGCAGCATCGCCCCGCATCCTGGCGAGGCACTGGTCGAGATCGGCCCCGGCCTGGGCGCCATGACCAACCCGGTGCTGGAGCGCTGCGAGCGCCTGACCGTGGTCGAACTCGACCGCGATCTGGCCGCCAAGCTGCGCAAACGGCCCGAGATCGAGGTGATCGAGTCCGACGTGCTGAAGGTCGACTTCACCGCGCTGGCCGCTGCCGCCGGGCAGAAGCTGCGCGTGATCGGCAACCTGCCGTACAACATCTCCAGCCCGATCCTGTTCCACCTGCTGACGCACGTGGATGCGGTGATCGACCAGCATTTCATGCTGCAGAAAGAGGTGGTCGACCGCATGGCCGCCAGCCCGGGCTGCAAGGATTTCGGCCGGCTGTCGGTGATGCTGCAGTGGCGCTATCACATCGAAGCGCTGTTCGACGTGCCGCCAGAGGCCTTCGAGCCGCCGCCGCGCGTGGACTCGGCCGTGGTCCGCATGGTGCCGATCGCCGCACCGGCAGCGCTCGACCCGGCGCTGCTGGGCGCGCTGGTCACCGCGGCCTTCTCGCAGCGCCGCAAGCTGTTGCGGCACAGCCTGGGACGCTGGCTCGAAGAGCGCCAGCACGCCACCACCTTCGACATGCAGCGGCGCGCCGAAGAGGTGCCGGTGGCCGAGTTCATCGCCCTGGCGCTGGACGTGGCTGCGGCGTCAAAGCCCGCACCAACGCCAACGGCTTGAACGGGCGAACGCCATGAAAAAACCCGGCTGACGTCGCGTCAGCCGGGTTTTTTTGTACGTCGAATCGCGGGTCGTCTTACACGACCACCACCAGCGCCGAGGTGTCGAATGCGCTGCTCATGACGGGCATGTGCGGCGCGAAACTCGGTGCGGCGTTCTTGCTCGGCTTGGGCGCCGGCTTGACGGGTTGTTCGACTTGGGCCATCTCAGCCCGCTCCCATTGGCCTTGTTCCTGGGAGCGGGCTACTGAAAAGAATAGAAGCACCTGAAGGGTATCTTGCGTTCCCCCCAGAAGTCTGCAGCCTCGCGGAAGACGTCGAGCAGTTGCTCGCGCGCTTCACGGTCGAACTTGGCGTTGTCAGGCAACTGCTCCAGCACCACGACAAAGCCGGGCTGGCTGCCTGATTTGTGAACCAGATCGGTCATGCAATCAAAGAGCGCATCCAGGTTTTTGCCGAAATGCGCCGGAAACAAGAAGCTCGAGGCGATTTGTTCCAGCACTTCCTGCTTGGATTGCGTCCCGGAGAGGTTCGCATATAAGAAGTGGTGACCCAGGTTCTGGGCCTCCGCGAGGAGATCGTCCACGCGGAAGGCGCGGATGGCCTGCACGATGTTCGGACGCACGGTCTGCAAAAGCATGATGGACCCTTGGGGCTCTTCAATCCTGTCAGGAATCACGGCACGATGCGGCTGAAGCTCGCGTAGTGATCCTGTGTGTAGTAACAAGTGTCCGGAGTCGTGGGCTCACGCCCGCCGCATACGATGCGTCGCGCGCCCCGGTCGCGCGATTTGGGTGTTGATACGGTGTACTCGCGGTAGTAGCCGCGCTGCTGGGAAGGCAGAATCCTCTCCCGGTTTCCGAAGACCGTCCCGTCCTTATAGGGGAAAGGGAAGGGGCCACCGGTCTTGATCAAGCTGTAGGTCTGACGCGCTTCATGGGGCAACGCACTGAGTGCGGTCGTGGCCAATGCGCTGGGTTGGGTCGCAGGCTCGCGGGCTAGTGCAGCGCCTGACGTCCACCCGGATGTCCCTACCAGCGTTGCCAGCACCGCGAGTGCTGTCGTCCATCGGCGGGCTGTTTTGGCACGGCGTGGTTCGCTGCACTCTTGGCCCGACCCGATGAGGCTGCTTTTACAAACGTCAAGCAAGCCTTGATGAACCACGGGTTATCCTTAATTTCAAGGCCCGAATGGTAGCGAAAGAGGGCCAAAAGCTCAAGGCTCTGCCTCAATTTTCAGCAGAAATGAGGGGCTTCAGACGAAAGTAAGCAGGCACCCACTCATGCGAGTAGGCGCCTTCCGTCTGAAACTGCTGTAAAGCGCAGCAGGTCAGCGCGCGGCGTTGGCGTCCGCCACGGTCAGGGCCGTCATGTTGACGATACGGCGCACCGTCGCCGACGGCGTGAGGATGTGCACCGGCTTGGCTGCGCCCAGCAGGACCGGGCCGATGGCAATGCCACCGCCCGCCGCCGTCTTGAGCAGGTTGTAGCTGATGTTGGCCGCGTCGATGTTGGGCATGACCAGCAGGTTGGCTTCGCCGGTGAGCGTGGTGTGCGGCATCAGCTCGCTGCGGTAGGCCGGGTCGAGCGCAGCGTCACCGTGCATCTCGCCGTCCACTTCGAGCCAGGGCGCGCGGTCGCGGATCAGCACG
The DNA here is from genome assembly GCF_965250675.1 of Leptothrix sp. (in: b-proteobacteria). Lineage (NCBI taxonomy): Bacteria > Pseudomonadati > Pseudomonadota > Betaproteobacteria > Burkholderiales > Sphaerotilaceae > Leptothrix > Leptothrix sp. (in: b-proteobacteria). The sequence goes on along the minus strand of NZ_CBDFPH010000008.1, from coordinate 491,252 downwards.
AAGGCGTCGCGCATCTTCTGCGCCGACGGGTGCTGGCTGGAGCCGTAGTTCGAGTGCGACAGCAGCGCCGCCTTGGGCTGGATGCCGAAGCGCATCAGCTCCTCGGCCGCCAGCACGGTGATCTCGGCCAGCTGCTCGGCGGTCGGGTCGTAGTTGACATGGGTGTCGACCAGGAAGACCTGGCGGCCCGGCAGGATCAGGCCGTTCATGCAGGCGTAGGTCTTGACCCCGGCGCGGCGGCCGATGACCTGGTCGATGTAGGCCAGGTGACCGGAGGTCGAGCCCCAGGTGCCGCAGATCATGCCGTCGACCTCGCCCTTGTGCAGCAGCATCGAGCCGATCAGCGTCAGGCGGCGGCGCATCTCGATCTTGGCGAGCTGCTGGGTCACGCCCTTGCGCTCGGTCATCTGGTGGTAGGTCTGCCAGTAGTCGCGGTAGCGGTGGTCGAAGTCGGTGTTGACCACCGCGTAATCGATGCCCTCCTTCAGGCGCAGGCCGAAGGTCTCGATGCGCTGGGCGATCACCTTGGGGCGGCCGATCAGCGTCGGCTGCGCCAGGCCTTCATCGACCACCACCTGCACCGCGCGCAGCACGCGCTCTTCTTCGCCCTCGGCATAGGCCACGCGCTTGGCGGTGGCGCGCTTGGCGAGGTTGAAAATCGGCTTCATCGTCGTGCCCGAGGCGTAGACGAAGGCCTGCAGCTTCTCGCGGTAGGCGTCGAAGTCCTTGATCGGCCGCGCCGCCACGCCCGACTCGGCCGCCGCCAGCGCCACGGCCGGCGCGATCTTCATCATCAGGCGCGGATCAAACGGCTTCGGAATCAGGTACTCCGGCCCGAAGCTCAGGTTGGCGCCGGCGTAGGCCGCCGCCACCACCTCGCTCTGCTCGGCCTGGGCGAGTTCGGCAATCGCGTGCACCGCCGCCACTTCCATCGCGTCGGTGATGGTGGTGGCGCCGCAGTCCAGCGCGCCGCGGAAGATGTACGGGAAACACAGGACGTTGTTGACCTGGTTCGGGTAGTCGGTGCGGCCGGTGGCCATGATGGCGTCGTCGCGCACCGCCTTGACGTCCTCGGGCTGGATCTCGGGATTCGGGTTGGCCAGCGCGAAGATCAGCGGGCGCGGGCCCATGCTCGCCACCATGTCGCCCTTGAGCACGCCGCCGGCCGACAGGCCGAGGAAGATGTCCGCGCCAGCAATCGCCTCGCGCAGCGTGCGGTGCGGCGTGTCCTGTGCGAACTCGGCCTTGTCCGGGTCCATCAGCTCGACACGGCCCTGGTAGACCACGCCGGCCAGGTCGGTGACGAAGATGTTCTCGCGCGGCATGCCGAGCTTGACCAGCAGGTTCAGGCAGGCCAACGCCGCGGCGCCCGCGCCCGACGACACCAGCTTGACCTGGGTGATGTCCTTGCCGATGACCTTCAGGCCGTTGAGCAGCGCCGCGCCCACCACGATGGCAGTGCCGTGCTGGTCGTCATGGAAAACGGGGATCTTCATGCGCTCGCGCAGCTTGCGCTCGACGTAGAAGCAGTCCGGCGCCTTGATGTCCTCAAGGTTGATGCCACCGAACGTCGGCTCCAGCGCCGCGATGATGTCGACCAGCTTGTCGAGGTTGCGCTCTTCGAGTTCCAGGTCGAACACGTCGATGCCGGCGAACTTCTTGAACAGCACCCCTTTGCCTTCCATCACCGGCTTGGACGCCAGCGGGCCGATGTCGCCCAGGCCCAGCACGGCCGTGCCGTTGGTGACCACGGCCACCAGGTTGCCGCGTGCGGTGTAGCGGAAGGCGTTGGCCGGGTCGGCCACGATTTCCTCGCACGCCGCCGCCACACCGGGCGAGTACGCCAGCGCCAGATCGCGCTGGTTGATCAGCTGCTTGGTCGGCGCGATGGCGATCTTGCCTGGGGTCGGAAACTCGTGATATTCGAGGGCACTGCGGCGCAGTTCCGCGCTCTTTTCATCAAAGGTCGACATGGTGTTGGTTTCCGGTTCGGGGTGCGGGATTGTAGGAAGCGCGCAGCCGGACGGCTACCGGAAAGCACGTAGATCGAGACGCCACGGGCCGCGCCGATACTTCGGGTCATGTCAGACACCGCTCCCTCGCCGCCCTTTGCAGGCCGAAGCCGCCGTCGGGTGCTGCTCTGGGCCGCCCTGGTCGCGCTGCTGCTGGCGGTGCAGGCTGCTCTGCTGTGGCTGACCTGGCAGCATGAGCACAACCAGCTGCAGGACGCCACCGAAACAGCCGCTGCCCATGCCGCGGCGGAGTTGCGCCAGCGTCTGGTCGATGACATCCAGGCGCTGCAGCAACTGCTCTGGACCGACCCGGCGCCCGACTCCCCGGCCTGGGCGGCGCAGGTGCAGGGCCTGCTGCGCGATCGTCGCGAGCTGGCGCGCATCGAATGGCGCAACGCCAGCTTCGAACTCGGACACAGCGTGGTGTCGGCCTTGCACGACAGCCGCTTCACCCGGCTCGCCCGCAGCGACATGCAGGTGGACGCCGAGGTGGCGTGTGCTGCGGCCCGGCGCTTTGTGGCGCCCACGTTTTCGCGCAGCTACTTCCTGCCCACCGGCACGGGCATGGGGGCCGAGATGGTCGACCTCTGCATCCCCCGGCTGCAGGGTGGGCAGACCCTGGGGCTGGTGATCGCCACGTTCGCGCTGCCCGATCTGCTCGAAGCTGCCGTGCCCGCCGCGCTGGTGCGCACCCATGAAGTGCTGCTGGTCGAGTCCGATGGCAGCCGGCTCGCGCACGCCGGCTCCAGCCGCGGGCGCGGCGTGTTCCGCGCCGACCGCCTGGTCGAGCTGGCCGGACTGCCGCTGCTGCTGCGGCTCGACAGCATCGCCAACCGCCCACCACGGATCGCCAACCTCAGCGCGGCGCTGGTGGTGGTGCTGTCGATCGCCCTCAGCGCGGTCGTGGTGCTGCTGGCCTACGACGTGCGGCGGCGCTCGGCCGCCGAGCGCAAGCTGGCCGAATCGCTCGCCTTCCGCAAGGCGATGGAGGATTCGCTCGTCACCGGCCTGCGCGCCCGCGCGCTGGACGGCCGCATCACCTACGTCAACCCGGCCTTCTGCACCATGGTGGGCTACAGCGCCGAAGAGCTGCTGGCCGCGCCCGACCCGGGCCGGCATGTCAACGACCCGCACCACCCGCCCTACTGGCCGCCCGAGCAGGTCGAGGAATACACCCGCCGCCACGCCGTGCGCGTGGCCGGCAACGCACCGCCGCGCGAAGGCCACGAAACCCTCTTCATGCGCCGCAACGGCGAGCGCTTCGCGGTGCTGATCTTCGAAGCACCGCTGGTCGACGGCCTGGGCCGGCAGACCGGCTGGATGAGCACCGTGCTGGACGTGAGCGCGCAGCGCAAGGTCGAGGAGCTCTCGCGCCAGCAGCAGGAAAAACTGCAGGCCGCCGCCCGCCTGGCCACCATGGGCGAGATGGCCACGCTGCTCAGCCACGAGCTGAACCAGCCGCTGTCGGCCATTGCCAGCTACGCCACCGGCACGCTCAACCTGCTGCCCGATCAGGCCGGCGACCCCGCCGCCGATCTGGAAACCCAGCGCATGATTCGCGGCGCCATCAGCCGCGTGGCCGAGCAGGCCGAGCGCGCCGGCCGCGTCATCCGCAGCGTTCACCAGTTCGTGCGCCGCCGCCACCGCCTGCATGAGACGCTGCGCGCCGACGAGCTGATCGAAGCCGTGCTGCCGCTGATGCGCCTGACCGCCCGGCGCAGCCACACCCGCATCGAAATCGACCTGCCCCGGCCGGTGCCGCGCGTGTCGTGCGACCGCACCATGGTCGAGCAGGTGCTGCTCAACCTGGCACGCAACGGCATCCAGGCCATGGAAGACCCCACGCCCGCCGACGACCGCGTGCTGTGCCTGCGCGTGCGGCGCGTGGACGAACGCTGGCTGGAGTTCGCCGTGATCGACCACGGCGCGGGCATCAGCGCCGAAGTCGCCGCCCAGCTCTTCACGCCGTTTTTCACCACCAAGCCCGAAGGCATGGGCATGGGGCTGGCGATGTGCCGCACGGTGGTCGAGCAGCACGGCGGCGCGCTCGACTTCGACAGTGACCCGAGCCGCACCACCTTTCGCTTCACCCTGCCGGCGGCGATGCCGGCCCAGCCTCTTGCGGAGTCCCCCCCATGAATCCATTCCCCTCCGCCACCGTGTACGTCGTCGACGATGAAGAGGTGCTGCGCGACGCACTGGCCTGGCTGCTGCGCTCGCGCCGGCTGCTGCCGCGCGGCTTCGCCTCCGGCGACGCCTTCTGGGCCGCCGTCGAGTCCGGCGACGTCAAGCCCGACAGCCCCGCCTGCCTGCTGCTGGACATGCGCATGCCCGGCATGAACGGCATGGCCCTGTTCGAGCGCCTGGCCGAGCGTGGCCTGACCGAGCGCATTCCGGTCATCTTCCTGACCGGCCACGCCGACGTCGCCACCGCCGTGACCGCCGTCAAGCGCGGCGCGTTCGACTTCGTCGAGAAGCCGTTCTCCGACAACGCGCTGGTCGACCGGGTGATCGAAGCCCAGGCCCGCAGCGCCCAGGCCCTGCAGCGCTGGGCCGGCCACCAGAAGCTGGCGCGCGATCTGGCCGACCTGACCGAGCGCGAGCGCGAGGTCATGCGCGAAGTCATCGCCGGCCGGCCCAACAAGCTCATCGCCGACGCGCTCGACATCAGCGTGCGCACGGTCGAAGTCCACCGCGCCCGGGTGTTCGAGAAGATGGCCGTCAAGTCGGCCGTGGAACTGGCCAACCTGCTGCGTGAGGCCGGCTGGCCGATGATCCAGAATCGCTGACCTCCGCAACACGCCGCTGTCTCATGCCCCTGGGTGAATTCGATCTGATCGGCCACTACTTCGACCGCCCGGTGCGCCGCGCCGCGCTCGGCATCGGCGACGACTGCGCGCTGCTCAGCCCGCGCCCCGGCATGCAGCTGGCGGTGTCGTGCGACATGCTGGTCGAAGGCCGCCATTTCCTGCCCAGCGTCGCGCCCCGGCACCTCGGCCACAAGGCGCTGGCGGTCAATCTGTCAGACCTGGCCGCCTGCGGTGCCGAGCCGCTGGCCTACACCCTGGCGCTGGCGCTGCCGCGCGCCGACGAAGCCTTCCTGGCGCCCTTCGCGCTCGGCCTGCACACGCTGGCCGATGAGCACGGCATCGAACTGGTCGGCGGCGACACCACCGCCGGGCCGCTCAACATCTGCATCACGGTGTTCGGCGAAGTACCACCCGGCCAGGCCCTGCTGCGCAGCGGCGCGGCGGCGGGCGATGACCTGTGGGTCAGCGGCACGCTGGGCGATGCACGCCTGGGCCTGGAAGTGCTGCTCGGCCGGCTGACGCTCGACGCCGCCGGCAGCGCCCATACGCTTCACGCGCTGGAGTTGCCGCAGCCACGCGTGGCCCTGGGCCGGGCGCTGCGCGGCATCGCCAGCAGCGCCATCGACCTGTCCGACGGCCTGCAAGGTGACCTGGCGCACATTCTGGAACGCTCCGGCGCACGTGCCGGCAGCGCACTCGGTGCCGTGATCGACGCTGACGCACTGCCGCGCAGCGCCGTGCTGGCATCGGTCGCCGCCGAAGTTCAGCTCGAATGCCTGCTCAGCGGCGGCGACGACTACGAACTGCTGTTCACGGCGCCCGCGGCGCGGCGCGATGCCGTCCAGCGCGCCGCGCAGACCAGCGGCACACCGGTCACGCGCATCGGCGCCATCGAGCTGGGCAGCGGCCTTCGTGTGCTGCAGGACGGCCAGCCGCTGACGGCGCATTGGGCCTCTTTCGACCACTTCCGCGCATGAATTCAGCCACGGCTCCCAAAGCGCGCGTCTCGGCGCGCTTCATGTTCAGCCATCCGGCGCATTTCATCGCCCTCGGCGCTGGCAGCGGGCTGAGCCCGGTCGCCCCCGGCACCGTCGGCACGCTCTGGGCCTGGGCGGCCTACCTGTGCCTGAGCGTTTGGCTCGATGCCGCCGCCTGGGGCGTCGTGCTGCTGGTCGGCGCCTTCGTCGGCTGGTGGGCCTGCACGGTGACGGCGGAACACGCCGGCATTGCCGACCCCGGTTTCATCGTCTGGGACGAGGTGCTCGCCTTCTGGCTGATGCTGTGGGTGCTGGCGCCGGCGGGCTGGGCGATGCAGTTGCTCGCGTTCGGGCTGTTCCGCTACTTTGACGCCGCCAAGCCCGGCCCGGTGCGCTGGGCCGATCAGCACTTCAAGGGCCGCAGCTTGCGCGGCGGCTTCGGCATCATGGTCGACGACCTGGTGGCCGCCGGCTGCAGCCTGTTCGTCATCGCCGTGGGCGTGGCACTGCTGCGGCACTGGAACTGAGGACAGCCGCCATGCTCGCCATCCACCAAGACCTGAGCGCCGAAGTGACGCTGCTCGCCGGCCGCCTGCTGGCGCGCGGCTGGATGCTGGCCTGCGCCGAGAGCTGTACCGGCGGCCTCATCGCGGCGGCATGCACCGAACTGAGCGGCTCCAGCGTCTGGTTCGAGCGCGGCTTCGTCACCTACAGCAACGCCGCCAAGACCGAGATGCTGGGCGTGCCAGCCGCACTGATCGAGCAGCACGGCGCCGTCAGCCTGGCCGTGGCCGAAGCGATGGCGCGCGGCGCGCTGCAACACTCACCGGCGCAATGCGCGCTGGCCGTCACAGGCATCGCCGGCCCGACCGGCGGCAATGCCGACAAGCCGGTCGGCACCGTCTGCTTCGGCTGGGCGGTGGGCGACCAGTGCTGGAGCGAGCAACTGCGTTTTGGCGGCGACCGTGCGGCGGTGCGTCAGCAGACCGCCTTCCACGCACTGCGCACCCTGGCGCAGCGGCTGGTGTCCTGATCAACGAACCGCAGCCACCAAAGCAAAAGGGCCGGCAGCGCCGACCCTTTTTTGAACAGTCAGGACGCCCGACGGCGTCCTGGTCTGTGGTGCTTATTCAGCCGTATCGACTGCCGCTTCAGCGGAGGGATCCGGACGGTCCACCAACTCGACGAAGGCCATCGGCGCGTTGTCGCCAACACGGAAGCCCATCTTCAGGATGCGGGTGTAGCCACCCGGACGCGCTGCATAGCGCGGGCCGAGCACGGCGAACAGCTTGACGACGTTGTCACGGTCACGCAGACGGTCGAAGGCCAGACGCTTGTTGGCCAGGGTCGGGGTCTTGCCGAGCGTGAGCAGGGGCTCGACGACGCGACGCAGTTCCTTGGCCTTGGGCACGGTGGTCTTGATGGCTTCGTGCTGGATCAGCGAGTTGGCCATGTTGCGCAGCATCGCGAGGCGGTGCGCAGACGTGCGGTTCAGTTTACGGAGTCCATTTCCGTGACGCATGGTGCTTTCCTTTCTTTATAAAACCGGCAGCCGGATCAGGTACTGCCGGGTGCACACACTAAAAAATCAACGCTTGTCGAGACCTTGCGGCGGCCAGTTCTCAAGGCGAGCACCCAGGGTCAGGCCGCGCGAGGCGAGGACTTCCTTGATCTCGTTGAGCGACTTGCGGCCCAAGTTCGGGGTCTTGAGCAGTTCGGTTTCGGTCCGCTGGATCAGGTCGCCGATGTAGTAGATGTTTTCGGCCTTCAGGCAGTTGGCCGAACGCACCGTCAACTCCAGCTCATCGACCGGACGCAACAGGATCGGGTCGAAATGCTGGGTGCGCTGCACCGGCTGGTCGAAGACCGCCAGATCGCTGCCTTCCAGCTGTGCGAACACCGCCAGCTGCTCGACCAGGATCTTGGCCGATGCACGGATCGCTTCCTCGGGCGAGATGGCGCCGTTGGTCTCAATCTCCATTACGAGCTTGTCGAGGTCGGTGCGCTGCTCGACGCGGGCGCTCTCGACCGTGTAGCTCACGCGCTTGACCGGCGAGAACGACGCGTCCAGCACGATGCGGCCGATGCCACGGGTCGGCTCGTCGGCATAACGACGCATGCTGCCCGGCACATAGCCACGGCCCTTCTCGACCTTGATCTGCATGTCGAGCTTGCCACCCTGGGCCAGGTGAGCGATCACGTGGTCCGGGTTGATGATCTCGACGTCATGCGGCGTCTGGATGTCGGACGCGCGCACGGGGCCTTCGCCTTCCTTGCGCAGCACCAGCGTGACTTCGTCGCGGTTGTGCAGGCGGAAAACCACGCCCTTGAGGTTCAGCATGATGTGAACCACGTCCTCTTGCACACCGTCGATCGTCGAGTACTCGTGCAGCACGCCGGCGATCGTCACTTCGGTGGGCGCATAGCCAACCATCGACGACAGCAGCACACGGCGCAGCGCATTGCCTAGCGTGTGGCCATAGCCACGCTCGAAAGGCTCGAGCGTCACTTTGGCGCGATGACCGCCAAGCGGATCGACATTGATGGCTTTGGGTTTCAGCAGATTTGTTTGCATTGATAGTTCCTGTCAATACCCTCGGCTCGTTACACCGATAAGGCTGATGAACCCACCGGGAAGCATAAAGCCGCTGCATGCCCGGGACACACAGCGGCTTGGGGCGCAGATTCAATGAATGAGTCGCGCCCGAGCAGGCAGATCAGCGCGAATACAGTTCGACGATCAGCGATTCGTTGATCTCGGCGCCGAATTCGTCGCGGTCCGGCGTCTTCTTGAAGATGCCTTCCATCTTGGCCAGATCCACCGACACCCAGGCCGGCAGGCCGATCGAGTCCGCCAGCTTCAGGGCATCAACGATGCGCAGCTGCTTCTTCGACTTTTCGCGCACAGCAACCACGTCACCCGCCTTGACCATGAACGACGAGATGTTCACGACACCGCCGTTGACCGTCACGGCCTTGTGGGAAACCAGCTGACGCGCTTCAGCACGGGTCGAGCCGAAACCCATGCGGTACACCACGTTGTCCAGACGGGACTCGAGGATGAACAGCAGGTTGGCGCCGGTGTTGCCCTTGCGGCGATCGGCTTCAGCGAAGTAGCGGCGGAATTGCTTTTCCAGCACGCCGTACATGCGCTTGACCTTCTGCTTTTCACGCAGTTGCAGACCGAAGTCCGACGTACGCGAACCCGAAGTGCGACCATGCTGGCCCGGCTTGGTTTCGAACTTCGACTTGTCGCTGATCGAGCGGCGTGCGCTCTTCAGGAAGAGGTCGGTGCCTTCACGGCGGGAGAGCTTGGCCTTGGGGCCGAGGTAACGTGCCACGGATATGTCCTTGAGGATGATGCTGACGCGTGCTTCACGGAAGCGCGCGCAAGTCTGATGAGTCGAAACTCACGCAAACGGTGGTCTTAGTCGGTGAAGGCCAACGACCGCTTCACAAAGCGAATGCGGAGGCTTCTTCAACAAGAAAACCGGCGGCGCATAAAGCGCTCGCCGGATCAGCCGAGCATTATAGAGCTTTTGACAAGCTGCACTGATGAAGTGCAACCTGACTCAGCTTTAGATGCGACGGCGCTTCTGCGGACGGCAACCGTTGTGCGGAACCGGCGTCACGTCGGAGATCGACGCGATACGGATGCCCAACGAGGCCAGTGCGCGAACCGAAGACTCGCGACCCGGGCCAGGGCCCTTGATCTTGACGTCCAGGTTCTTAATGCCTTGCTCTTGAGCCGCGCGACCCGCCACTTCGGCTGCAACTTGAGCAGCGAACGGGGTGGACTTGCGCGAGCCCTTGAAGCCCTGGCCACCGCTCGACGCCCAGGACAAGGCATTGCCCTGGCGGTCGGTGATGGTGATGATGGTGTTGTTGAACGACGCGTGCACGTGTGCGACACCATCGGCAATGTTCTTGCGAACCTTCTTGCTGACGCGACGTGATGCGTTATTAACGGGTGCTTTAGCCATAACTGTGATCTCTCCGAAGCAGTGCGGTGCTTACTTCTTCAGCGCAGCAGCGCCCTTCTTCGGACCCTTGCGGGTACGGGAATTGGTGCGTGTCCGTTGTCCGCGCACAGGCAGACCACGACGATGGCGGAAGCCGCGATAGCAGCCCAAGTCCATCAGGCGCTTGATGTTGATCGAGATTTCGCGACGCAAGTCGCCCTCGATCGTCAAACGACCCACCTCATCGCGAATCTTTTCAAGATCGCTATCGGTCAGATCTTTGATCTTTTTGTTGTAAGCAATGCCACAAGCGTCGCAGATTTTCTGCGCCGTGGTGCGGCCAATGCCGTAGATCGAAGTCAGACCGATCTCGGAATGCTTGTGCGGCGGGATATTAATACCAGCAATACGTGCCATGTGCGTCCTCTATACGGTTGCAGCGTAGGTCAGGCTCAGCCTTGACGCTGCTTGTGGCGCGGGTCGGTGCAGATGACACGAACCACACCCTTGCGACGGATGATCTTGCAATTGCGGCAGATCTTCTTTACGGATGCGGAGACTTTCATGGTCTTCTCCTTGATCAGCTTGTGCTCGTCTTCCGGGACTAAGAAATCAGCTCACTTCGCCCGGAAAACGATGCGAGCACGGGAAAGATCGTACGGTGTGAGTTCCACTGTCACCTTGTCGCCAGGCAGGATACGGATGTAGTGCATACGCATCTTGCCGGAAATGTGGCCGAGCACAATATGCCCGTTTTCCAGTTTCACTCTAAACGTCGCATTGGGAAGGTTTTCCACCACCTCCCCCTGCATTTGGATGACGTCATCCTTGGCCATTAGTCGCTTGCCTCTTGCTTGCTACTCTTACAGGGTCATCCTGCTTTGAAGCTGGACTTCTTGAGCAGCGTTTCGTACTGCTGCGACATCACATAAGACTGAACCTGCGCCCAGAAGTCCATCGTGACAACCACGATGATCAGGAGCGAGGTACCGCCAAAGTAGAACGGCACGTTGTACTTCAAGACAAGAAACTCGGGCAGCAGACACACCGCAGTGATGTAGACCGCTCCACCCAAGGTCAGTCGGGCCAGAATCTTGTCAATGTGACGTGCGGTTTGATCACCAGGCCGAATGCCTGGGATGAAAGCGCCACTCTTCTTCAGGTTATCTGCTGTCTCGCGGCTGTTGAAAACCAACGCCGTATAGAAAAAGCAGAAGAACACAATCATTGCTGCATACAACAGCACATAAATCGGCTGTCCGGGCGACAGTGCTGAAGAAATATCCTTCAGCCACCGAAAGTCTTCACCCGTTGCAAACCAACCCACCACCGTTGCCGGCAGGAGGATGATCGACGAGGCAAAGATCGGCGGAATCACGCCCGCCATATTGATTTTCAGCGGCAAGTGCGAAGACTGACCACCATAAACTTTATTACCAACCTGACGCTTGGCGTAGTTGACCAAAATCTTGCGTTGACCACGCTCGACAAAGACCACCACAAATGTCACGCCGAACACGATCGCCACGATGAAAATTGCAGCAATGATGCTCATCGAACCGGTATTGACCAGATTCAAGAGACCACCGATTGCGCTGGGCAAGCCAGCAGCAATACCTGCAAAGATCAGGATCGAAATCCCGTTGCCCAGACCGCGTTCGGTAATCTGCTCGCCCAACCACATCAGGAACATCGTGCCAGCGGTCAAGCTGACAATGGCTCCGACCCGGAACATCATGCCCGGCTCAATCACCAGACCAGCCGAACCTTCCAATGCCAGGGCAATGCCCATGGATTGAAACAGCGCCAAACCCAGTGTGCCGTAGCGGGTGTATTGGGTCAGCTTGCGACGACCTGATTCACCCTCTTTCTTGAGCGACTCCAGGGCAGGTACAACATAACCCATCAACTGCATGATGATCGATGCCGAGATGTACGGCATGATCCCCAGCGCGAAGACGGTGAATCGTGACAACGCACCACCCGAGAACATGTTGAACAAGTTCAGGATGCCACCTTGCTGGCCCTTGAACAGCTGCGCGAGCTGATCAGGATTGATGCCAGGCACGGGAATGTGCGCACCGATGCGGTACACCACCAAAGCCAGCAGCAGAAAGACAAGGCGACGACGAAGGTCGCCGAACTTACCGCTTTTGGCCAGTTGAGTTGCGTTGGTTGCCACGAAAAACCTGTTGCTCTGTCAGAGTCGTCGCGAAGTCAGACTCAAGCCGACAGCGAGCCGCCGACTGCTTCAATAGCGGTCTTGGCACCTGCGGTTGCACCGATACCCTTGAGCACGACCTTCTTGGTCAGCACGCCGGTATTGATGACCTTGATCACCTTGGCCAGCTCGCCCACGAGGCCAGCTTGCTTGAGCGTCAGCACGTCGATTTCATCGACGGCCAGTGCTTGCAGTTGGCCCAGCGTCACTTCAGCATTGAACTTCAGCAGCTGCGACTTGAAACCGCGCTTGGGCAGGCGACGTTGCAAAGGCATTTGACCGCCTTCGAAACCCACCTTGTGATAACCACCGGCGCGCGATTTCTGACCCTTGTGGCCACGACCTGCAGTCTTGCCCAGGCCCGAACCGATACCGCGACCGACGCGACGCTTGGCGTGCTTGGCACCCGAGCTCGGCTTGATCGAATTGAGTTCCATGTCGTTCTTCCTCTGCGTTCAGATGCTCAAAGCACCTTCACGAGATACGCAATCTTGTTGATCATGCCGCGCACAGCAGGGGTGTCTTCCAACACCGACTCGCTGTTGACGCCACGCAAACCCAGACCACGCACGGTGGCGCGATGGGATTCACGGGTACCGATCGGGCTTCTAACAAGCTTGACCTTGACCGTTTTTTGTTCAGACATCATCTGCTCCCAGTGGCTCAGTTGAAGATCTCTTCGATCGACTTGCCACGCTTGGCAGCCACTTCAGAAGCCGTTGTCATGCGTGACAGGGCATCAAACGTGGCGCGAACCATGTTGTAAGGGTTCGACGAACCGAGGCTCTTGGCCACGATGTCGGTGATACCCAGCACTTCGAAGACAGCGCGCATCGGGCCGCCAGCAATGATGCCGGTACCGGCAGGAGCCGGAGCCAGCAGCACGCGTGCTGCACCATGTTCGCCCGTTGCGTTGTGCGGCACGGTGCCGTTGCGCAGCGGAATCTTCACGAGGTTGTGACGTGCCTGCTCCATCGCCTTCTGGACGGACACGGGCACTTCACGTGCCTTGCCCTTGCCCATGCCGACACGGCCATCACCATCACCCACCACCGTCAGCGTGGCAAACGCCATGATCCGACCGCCCTTGACCACTTTGGTCACGCGGTTGACTTGGATCATCTTTTCGCGCATGCCGTCGTCGCGACCTTCGTCAGCGATTTTCGGTTGAAACTTAGCCATTTCGTGTTCCTTCGTTTGCCAGCGCGGCGCTTAGAACTGCAGACCAGCTTCGCGAGCTGCTTCAGCCAATGCTTTGACGCGGCCGTGATAGGCAAAGCCCGAACGGTCGAATGCGACTTTCTCAACGCCAGCGGCCTTGGCACGCTCGGCGATGAGCTTGCCAATCACCTGAGCTGCATCGACGCTGCCACCCTTGCCAGCTGCCACGAGATCGGCGCGAACGCTCTTCTCGACCGTGGAAGCTGACGCCAGCACCTTGCCGCCGTCGGCAGAGATGACGCTGGCGTAGATGTGCAGGTTGCTGCGGAAGACGCTCAAACGCTCGACACCTTGCAGTGCGATCCGAGCGCGAGTCTGACGGGAGCGACGCAGACGCTGTTCTTTTTTGTTCAACATGATGCGGCTCCTTACTTCTTCTTGGTCTCTTTGAGAGAGACCTTCTCGTCCGAGTACCGAATGCCCTTACCCTTGTAAGGCTCCGGCGGACGGAAGGCACGCACTTCAGCGGCAAGCTGACCCACAGCCTGGCGATCGGCACCCTTGATCAGGATTTCGGTCTGAGTTGCGCACTCGACCTTGATGCCAGCAGGCATTTCCTTGACCACCGGATGCGAAAACCCGATCTGCAGATTCAGTTTCTGACCTTGAGCCTGTGCGCGGAAACCCACGCCAACCAGGTTCAATTTCTTCTCGAAACCCTTGCTGACACCGACGACCATATTGGCCACCAATGCGCGAATGGTTCCTGACATCGCATTCGCTTCAGCCGACTCATTGAGCGGGGTGAAGCTGAGCTTGCCAGCATCATTTTCGACCTTGACCAGGGGGTGAACCGGACGCACCAAGGCACCCAGCACACCCTTCACACTGATCTGATCAGCGGTGATCGCCACATCCACGCCTTGCGGGACGGCGACCGGCATCTTTCCAACGCGGGACATCTGCGACCTCCTGCCTTAAGCGACGTAGCACAGCACTTCACCACCGATACCGGCAGCGCGTGCTTTGCGATCGGTCATCACGCCCTGGGGCGTGGTGACAATAGCGACACCCAAACCGTTTTGCACGGTGGGAATATCGTGGCGACCCTTGTAGATACGCAGGCCGGGGCGGCTGACTCGCTCGATGCGCTCGATCACGGGGCGACCCGCGTAGTATTTCAGCGCAATCTCGAGTTGAGATTTACCGTCAGTCGACTTGACTGCGAAACCGTCGATGTAACCCTCGTCCTTCAGCACCTGCGCGATGGCAGATTTAAGCTTGGAAGACGGCATCACAACGCTGGTCTTCTCGACCATCTGAGCGTTGCGAATGCGGGTCAGCATGTCGGCGATAGGATCACTCATGCTCATGGAATAACTCCTGTTCGTGCCCTGGGGGTTGCCGAATTACCAGCTCGCCTTGACGACACCGGGGATGTCGCCACGGAAGGCCAGTTCACGAATCTTGGTACGGCCCAGGCCGAACTTTCGGAAGGTGCCGCGCGGACGACCCGTCATTGCGCAACGAGCGCGCAGACGTGTCGGGTTCGCATTACGGGGCAATTTTTGCAGCGTCAGACGAGCCGCATAGCGCTCTTCTTCCGACTTGCTTTGGTCGTCGATGATGGCTTTCAGTTCCGCGTATTTCTTGGCGAACTTGGCAACCAGCTTCTCGCGCTTTTCTTCGCGCTGAATGAGTGAGAGTTTTGCCACAGCTAACCTCAGTTCTTGAACGGGAAACGGAAGGCCGTCAGCAGCGCCTTGCACTCATCGTCGGTTTGCGCGGTCGTCGTGATGCTGATGTTCAGACCACGCAGAGCGTCAACCTTGTCGTATTCGATTTCCGGGAAAATGATCTGCTCTTTAACGCCGATGTTGTAGTTACCACGACCATCGAACGAGCGACCAGAAATACCGCGGAAGTCACGAACACGCGGAAGCGCGATGGTGACGAAGCGATCCAGGAATTCATACATGCGCACGCCACGCAGCGTGACCATGCAGCCGATCGGCACGTTTTCGCGGATCTTGAAACCGGCGATAGCTTTGCGGGACTTGGTGACCACGGGCTTTTGGCCTGCGATCTTGGTCAGGTCGCCGACGGCGTGATCCATGACCTTCTTGTCCGACACAGCCTCGCTCACACCCATGTTGAGCGTGATTTTTTCGAGACGCGGAACTTGCATCACCGACTTGTAGCCGAACTTCTCAACCAGCGCCGGAACGATGGTTTCACGATAGAAGTCCTGCAGACGAGCTTGTTGTTGAGCCATTTGCTTTTTCCTCAGCCTCAGGCTTTGATCTCTTCGCCACTGGACTTGTAGACACGCACTTTCTTGCCGTCTGCCAGGAGCTTGATACCCACGCGATCGGCCTTGCCGGTCGCGGAGTTGAAGATCGCCACATTCGATTGATGAATCGGCATGGTCTTATCAACGATGCCACCGGTCGAACCCTTGAGGGGATTCGGGCGCACATGCTTTTTCACCACGTTGACGCCATCGACCACCAGGTGGTCTTCGTCGACGCGCAGCGAAACTGTTCCGCGCTTACCCTTGTCACGACCGGTCAACACGATGACCTGGTCGCCTTTGCGAATCTTGTTCATGGCCAGTCCTTTGCGGTCCGCTCTTAGAGCACTTCCGGAGCCAGCGAAACGATCTTCATGAAGCGCTCGGTACGCAGTTCACGCGTCACGGGGCCGAAGATGCGAGTGCCGATAGGCTCCAGCTTGGCATTGAGCAGCACGGCCGCATTGCCATCAAACTTGACGAGTGAACCGTCTTGACGACGGACGCCCTTGGCAGTGCGAACCACCACGGCGTTGTACACCTCGCCTTTTTTCACGCGACCACGCGGTGCAGCTTCTTTGATGCTGACCTTGATCACGTCGCCGATGCCGGCGTAACGACGCTTAGAACCGCCAAGCACCTTAATGCACATGACGGACTTCGCACCGGTGTTGTCCGCGACATCAAGTCGCGATTGCATTTGGATCATGTGAATCCCCAACTTATCCCGCGCTACAGCCCCACTCGGCTAGTGTCGCGGTCAGTCTTGGGCCCGTGTCATGAATGCCAGTCATAAGCTTGGCGTTCACGCTTGGGGCGGAAACTGATTTGCACCACGTACAGCTAGGCACGAGTGCAAGCCAGAAGAGTCGACTAGTATGGCATGGACATCAGATCAGGTCAACACTCTTTTCGCTGTATTTGCATAGGATTCGAGTTCCATGCGCGACGCGCTCGACCCACTCAATACACCTCGGCATCGGGATCGGTCGCTTCAAGCTCGTAGCTGGCCGCCAGCATCGCCAATCGGGCGATCACGCCGTACATGTAGAAGCGGTTGGGCGCGCTTGCACCCGGTTTGGCACCGGGGCGCGGCAGGTGATGGCTCTCGGCAAATGCGAGAGGCACGAACTGCGCGCCGGGTGCGTTGAGGTTCTCATCGATGCCCCGGTCGGCGTGCACGCGGTAGAAGCCGCCCACCACGTAGCGGTCCATCATGTAGACCACAGGCTCGGCGACCGCTTCATTCATGCGCTCATAGGTGGGGACACCTTCCTGGATGATCACTTCAGTGACCTCCTGGCCGTCCTTCACCACGCTCATCTTGTTGCGCGTGCGGCGGTTGATCTCTTCGAGTTCCCTGGTGTCGCGCACCGTCATGATGCCCATGCCGTAGGTGCCGTTGTCGGCCTTGACGATCACGAACGGCTTCTCGTTGATGCCGTATTCCTTGTACTTGCGGCGGATCTTGCCCAGCAGCGCGTCGACGTTGCTGCGGATGCACTCGATACCGGCGCCCTCCGAGAAATTCACCTGCCCGCATGAGGTGTACATCGGGTTGATCAGCCACGGGTCCATGCCCAGCAGCTTGGCGAACTTCTTGGCCACTTCCTCGTAGGCCTGGAAATGATGCGTCTTGCGCCGTACCGCCCAACCCGCATGCAGCGGTGGCAGCAGGTATTGCTCGTGCAGGCCCTGCAGCACGGCCGGAATGCCCGCCGACAGGTCGTTGTTGAGCAGGATGGTGCAGGGATCGAAACCCTTCAAGCCCAGCCGGCGCGGCGTGCGCAGCAGCGGCTCGATCACCAGCTGCTCGCCGCTGGGCAGGTCGAGCGTCATCGGCTCCTTGACCTCGGGGTCGAGCGTGCCCAGCCGCACGTTCAGGCCGGCCTGCGTGAAGATCTCGCGCAGGCGTGCCACGTTGGTCAGGTAGAAGGTGTTGCGCGTGTGCTTTTCGGGGATCAACAGCAGGTTCTTGGCTTCGGGGCAGATCTTCTCGATCGCGGCCATCGCCGCCTGGACCGCCAGCGGCATCATCTCGGGCGTCAGGTTATTCCAGCCGCCCGGATAGAGATTGGTGTCGACCGGCGCGAGCTTGAAGCCCGCGTTACGCAGATCTACCGAGCTATAGAACGGCGGCGTGTGCTCCATCCATTCCAGCCGGAACCAGCGCTCGATGGCAGGCATCGATTCCAGGATACGGGCCTCCAGCTCGTTGATCGGGCCATTCAGTGCGGTGACGAGGTGAGGAACCATGATGAGTGCCGTTCGGTGCTGAGTCGGTCGATTCTAGGAAGCTCCGCACGTGGGGGTGGCGACCCAAAACAAAAGGGGCCGCACATGGCGACCCCTCTTTCAGATGAGGACGACCCGGAAACCCGAGCCGATCCGCAAACCTGCTGCTGACCTTACTTGTGATAAGCGGTCTCGCCGTGCGAGCTGATGTCCAGACCTTCGCGCTCTTCCTCTTCGGTCACGCGCAGGCCGATCACCAGGTCGACCACCTTGAAGGCGATCACCGAGACCACACCCGACCACACCACGGTGATCAGCACGGCCTTCAGCTGGACCATGAACTGCGCAGCCACCGAATAGACGTCCGGCGCAATCATGCCGACCGTGACCCAGTCGCCCACGGCGCTCGGGCCACCCAGGTTGGGCGAGTTGAAGACACCGGTCAGCAGCGCGCCGACGATGCCGCCAATGCCGTGCACACCGAAGACGTCGAGCGAGTCGTCCGCGCCCAGCAGCTTCTTCAGGCTGGTCACACCCCACAGGCAGGCGAAGCCGGCGATCAGGCCGATCACCAGGCCACCGACGATGCCCACGTTGCCCGCTGCCGGCGTGATCGCCACCAGACCGGCCACGGCGCCCGAAGCGGCACCCAGCATCGACGCCTTGCCCTTGAGCAGCGACTCACCCACGCACCAGGCCAGCACCGCAGCAGCGGTCGCGAAGAAGGTGTTGATGAAGGCCAGGGCGGCAAAGCCGTTGGCTTCCAGTGCCGAGCCGGCGTTGAAACCGAACCAGCCCACCCACAGCAGCGAGGCACCGACCATGGTCAGCGTCAGCGAGTGCGGCGTGAAGGCTTCGCGGCCATAACCGACGCGCTTGCCCGACATGTACGCGCCCACCAGACCGGCCACGGCCGCGTTGATGTGCACCACGGTGCCGCCAGCAAAGTCCAGAGCACCCATCTGCCAGATGTAGCCAGCCTTGGCATTCATCTCATCGACCACACCTGCGGCACTGTAGGCGTCCGGGCCCATCCAGAACCAGACCATGTGAGCCACCGGCAAGTAGCTGAAGGTGAACCAGATCACCATGAACAGCAGCACGGCGCTGAACTTCATGCGCTCGGCGAACGCGCCCACGATCAGTGCGCAGGTGATGCCCGCGAACGTGGCCTGGAAAGCGGCAAACACGATTTCCGGGATGTAGACACCCTTGCTGAACGTCGCGGCGTTGGCGAACGTGCCCGCCACGTTGTCCCACACGCCGTGCATCAGGATGCGGTCGAAGCCGCCGATGAAGGCGTTGCCCTCGGTGAAGGCCAGGCTGTAGCCGTACAGGGCCCACAGCACAACGATCAGCGAGAACGTGACCATCACCTGCATCAGCACCGACAGCATGTTCTTGGCGCGCACCAGGCCGCCGTAGAACAGCGCCAGGCCCGGCACCGTCATCAGGATGACGAGCAGCGTGGAGACCATCATCCAGGCGGTATCCGCCTTGTTGGGCACCGGCGCCGCAACGGCGGGCGCAGCATCCGCAGCCGGTGCGGCCGCTTCCACAGCCGCCGAAGCGGCCTCCATCACGGCCGATGCCGCCGCCGCAGGCTCGGAAGCCGCCTGCGCCAGCACACCGCCGGCAAAGCCCAGCACGGCCAGGCCCAGTACAAGTTTGGCTAGAAATTTCTTCATGGTTGTCTGTCTCGGGTAGAGGACTCGCGGGCGCTCAGAGCGCGTCTTTGCCGGTTTCGCCGGTGCGGATGCGCAGCACCTGCTCCAGCGTCGTCACGAAAATCTTGCCGTCACCGATCTTGCCGGTGCGGGCGGCGCCTTCGATGGCCTCGATGACACGTTCGACGACAGCGTCATCGACAGCCGCTTCGATCTTGACCTTGGGCAAGAAATCGACCACGTACTCGGCGCCGCGGTACAACTCGGTGTGGCCCTTCTGGCGGCCGAAGCCCTTGACCTCGGTCACGGTGATGCCTTGCACGCCGATGTTGCTGAGGGCTTCACGCACCTCGTCGAGCTTGAAGGGTTTGATGATGGCGGTGACCATTTTCATGGCGCTCTCCTGGTGGAGTTGACGGAACAGGACAAAGTGGGAACGCGGTTGCTTGAGATAAGCGCTGCGTTTCAGTGACCTCTATCTGCAGCTTCCATGCCATCTTTTGAGATGTGGATTTACCGCCGGGACGCCCCGATATGGCGCGCCATCCATGCGCCATATCGGCGCCATGCACCGTACACACACTCACAAGTTGCACCAATAAGGTGCAACCCCCAAAAGGGGGAATCGCGATCTGCGGCATCGTGCACACAATCCATCGCACTGACCGCTCTCGCCTCCGGGCGCATGCACCATGTCGCTCGCCCTGATTCACAGCCGCGCCCTGCTGGGCCTGCAGGCCCCGGAAGTCACGGTCGAAGTCCATCTGGCCAACGGTTTGCCGGGTTTTACTTTGGTCGGCCTGGCCGAGACCGAGGTCAAGGAAGCCCGCGAGCGTGTGCGCGCCGCACTGCAGAACAGCGGGCTGGACTTCCCGCACAACAAGCGCATCACCGTCAATCTGGCGCCGGCCGACCTGCCCAAGGAAGGCGGACGCTTCGATCTGCCGATCGCGCTGGGCATCCTCGCCGCCAGCGGCCAGATCGAGACGGCCGGTCTCGCCGAGATGGAATTCGCCGGCGAGCTGTCCCTGGCCGGCGACCTGCGCCCGGTACGCGGCGCACTCGCCATGGCGCTGGCCCTGCAGCGCAGCGCCCACCCGCGCTGGCTGGTGTTGCCCCAGGCCAGTGCACAGGAAGCCGCCCGGGTGCACGGCTTGCGCCTGCGCAGTGCCCGTCATCTGCTCGACGTGGTGCAGGCGCTGCAGGCCCCCGACGTCGCCCAGCCGCTGTCCACGCCGCAACCGAGCGAACCAGCACCGCCACCCCCGCTGCCAGACCTGCGTGAGGTCAAAGGCCAGACCGTCGCCAAGCGGGCGCTGGAAGTGGCAGCAGCAGGCGGCCACAGCGTTTTGCTGGTCGGCCCGCCGGGCACCGGCAAGTCGATGCTGGCGCAGCGGCTGGCGGGATTGCTGCCGGCGCTGACCGAGGCGCAGGCGCTGGAATCCGCCGCCATCCTGAGTCTGGCGGGCCAGTTTCACGCCGACCGCTGGGGCCGGCGGGTGCTGCGCTCGCCGCACCACAGCGCGTCATCGGTGGCGCTGGTGGGGGGTGGCTCGCCACCGCGGCCGGGCGAGATCTCGCTGGCGCACCATGGCGTGCTGTTCCTTGACGAACTGCCCGAATTTCCCCGTGCGGCACTTGAGGCGCTGCGCGAGCCGCTGGAAAGCGGCCGCATCACCATCTCCCGCGCCGCGCGGCAGGCCGAGTTCCCGGCGCGCTGCCAATTGATCGCCGCCATGAACCCCTGCCCGTGCGGCCAACTGGGCTCGCCGCTGCTGGCGTGTCGCTGCAGCCCGGAGCAGATCACGCGCTACCAGGGCAAGCTGTCCGGCCCGCTGCTTGATCGCATTGATCTGCGGGTGGAAGTGCTCTCGGTCGCTCCCGAAGCCCTGAGCGCCGCCCCCGACGGCGAGCCCAGCGTCCAGGTAGCAGAACGCGTGGCGCTGGCGCGCGAACGCCAGACCGCGCGCCAAGGCTGCAGCAACGCCGAACTCGACACCGCCGGACTCGACCTCCACGCCGCGCTGGCCGTCAACATCGCCGACTTCCTGCACGCCGCCGCGCGCCGGCTGGGCTGGTCCGGGCGCAGCGTGCACCGGGTGATGCGCGTGGCGCGCAGCGTGGCCGATCTGGCGGGCGCGCCGGCTGTCCAGATTCCGCACATCGCCGAGGCCATCCAGCTGCGCCGTGCCCTGCCGGGTGGCTGAGGTTGGTGGCTGAGATCGATGAGGCAGCGACAATTCAGCGCATGAGTGTGCGCATCTTTGTTGACCTGCCCCTGCAAGCCGGCCTGCGGCTTGATCTGCCTGCCGGCCCCGCCCGCCACGTCCAGGTGCTGCGGCTGCAGCCTGGCGGCGAGTTGCGGCTGTTCAACGGCCAGGGCGGCGAATGGACCGCCACCATCACGCAGATGAGCGGGCGCCAGCAGGTGCAGGTCGAGATCGGTGCGCCGCACGACGTCGACCGCGAGCTGCCCGACCACATCACGCTGGTGGCGGCGATGCCGGCCAACGACCGCTTCGAGTGGCTGATCGAAAAAGCCACCGAACTGGGCGCAGCGGCCATCGTGCCGGTGATGACCGAGCGCTCGGTGCTGCGCCTCTCCGGCGAGCGCGCCGAGCGCAAGCGCGAGCACTGGCAGGCGGTGGCCCAGGCTTCGGCCGAGCAATGCGGCCGCACGCGGGTGCCTGCGATCGCCACGCCGACCTCCCTGAGCCACGCGCTGCAGGCCGAGGCCGGCGACGCATCCTGCCCCGCCGACCTGCGCCTGCTGCTCAGCCTGGCAGACGCCCAACCGCTGCCGCAACGCCTGAACACCCACGAGCAAAGCCACTCAGCCCCCGCCCGCCTGCGCCTCTACAGCGGCCCCGAAGGCGGCTTCAGCCCGACCGAAGAAGCACTGCTGCGCCAGGCCGGCGCCCTGCCAACCAGCCTGGGCCCGCGCGTGCTGCGCTCTGAAACCGCGCCGCTGGCGGTGCTGGCCGTCATGGCGGCACGGGCACAGGCGCAAGGCTAGAACACCGCCACGGCGCGGATAGAATCCGCGCCGCACTCGTCATTGGGGAGTAGCCGCCCTGCGCCTTGCAGGGGTTCGCGTCAACACACTTGGCCACACCGGTCATGGCGCGCACAGCTTCCAGCCTGGCAAGACCTTTGACTGCATCGCCTCCGGAGGGCCGGGGTTGCGGTGTGGTCATTTGTCTTTCGTCCGGCCCGGAGCAAACACTGTGGAAGCCTTTCTGATCTCGACCGGCGTGGTCGCCCTGGGCGAAATGGGTGACAAGACCCAGTTGCTGGCCATGCTGCTGGCCGCCAAGTTCCGCCGTCCCGTCCCCATCATCCTCGGCATCCTGGTCGCCACCCTGGCCAACCATGCGCTGGCCGGCGCCGTAGGCGACTGGGTCGCGCAGGCGCTGGGCCCCAACCTGCTGCGCTGGGTGATCGGCGTCTCCTTCATCGCCATGGCCGGCTGGATGCTGATTCCCGACAAGATCGACGACGTCAACGCCGGCCACCAGCGCTTTGGCGTCTTCGGCACCACCGTGCTCGCCTTCTTCCTGGCCGAAATGGGCGACAAGACCCAGATCGCCACCGTCGCGCTGGCCGCGCGCTATCACGACCTGTTCGCGGTGGTGACCGGCACCACGCTGGGCATGATGCTGGCCAACGTGCCGGCCGTCTTCCTGGGGGACACGATTGCCCGCAAGATTTCGATGCGGCTGGTGCACGGCGTGGCTGCAGCCATTTTTGCCGCACTGGGCGTGCTCACGCTACTGAACGTCGGCCATCTCTTCTGAGCTGAGCGCCAGCCGTTGATCGCAGGTCAGAGCCGCCCGGAAGCGGTTCTGACTTCTTCGTCAAGGCAGTGCAACCCCGGCCTTGGTGATCACGCTCTGATGCGAATAGTCGCCCGCTGCCGGGCGTGCCAGGGTGAGCTTGGCCAACACGTCGTCCACGAAGCTCTGGGTGTAGAGCAGGTAGGTGTTGACGTAGCGGCCCGCCTTGTACACCACGCCCAGGGTGGCATAGCCGTCCTGGCCCGAGGCGATGAAGTCGTTGGTCACCAGCACGTAGGTCTTGGCGGGGTCGATGGCCGTCCACGCGCCGGTGGTCTTGTTGCGGATCTGGACATTGGTGAAGCGTGAGCCCTTGGCCTTGCTCATGTCGAGATTCCAGCGCAGGCCGGCAGCGTAGGGGTGTGCGCCGGTGGACGGCACGGTGGCGTCCAGATGGCTGGAAGCACCGTCCTCCAGCGCGGCCAGCATCTCGGCACCCGTCAGGCTGAGTTCGACCAGCACGTTGGTGAAGGGCAGCACCGTGAACGCGGTGTTCATGCTCAGCGTCCCGGCAGCCACCGGCACACGCACCCCTCCAGCGTTCTGCAGCGAGAAGTCCGCCCGCTTGCTGGCGCTCAGGAAGGCTTCCGCCACCACCTGGGCGGCATCACTGCCGCGCGCCAGGGTGTTGGCGGTTTCACACCCGGCCACACCCGCACTGCGATTGGTGCTCTCGCCCGGGACACGCACCAGGCAGAGTGCCTCGGACGCCGTGCCGATGGTGATGGCCTTCTGGGCCGCCACCTGGCCGCTGTAGGTCGACAGCGTCGTCACGGCAGCAGCATCCGGCGCCACGACCTTGACGGCCGGCTGGCTGGCCAGCTTGGCAATCAGCGCGGTGCGATCCGCCTCGGCCACGGTCTGCCACACGCCTGCACTGTCCTTGCGCTTGAAGGTGCTGCCGATGACCAGCGATGACTGGCCGCCGCAACTGCTGACGCTGCCGGCGTCGTTGAACTTGACGTTCATGAGCCCGAACGCCTTGGAATACTCCCAGGACTGGCCGATGCAGACCGTCTCGCCCGACTTGTTCCTGACCACGGTCGGGTAGGCGCCCGCGCTGCTGGTCACGCCCTGGGCCGTGAAATCGCCCAGCAGGGTGTGGGAGTCGCCACCGATGATCACGTCGACATCGGTCAGCTGCGCGGCCATGGCCTTGTCGGTTTCATAGCCCTGGTGGGTCATCAGCACGATGTGGCGGACGTCCTGCGCCTTCAGCTCGTCGATCGCCTTCTGGGCCGAGGCGGTCTCGTCGTTGAACTGTGTGGCGGCCAGCGGGCGCGAGGAGTTGAGCGTCTTGCCTGCGACGGTGATGCCGACGATGCCGACATTCACGCCGTCGATCTTCTTGATGACGTAAGGCGTCAGATAGGGCGCCGCGCCCGCGGGTGCCAGCGCGGTGCCCGCCTGCGGCACGATGTTGGCCGACAGCGTGGGCGTCTTGCAGCTGCCCTTGGCCAGTTCGTCCAGAAAGCCCTTGAGCACGCCGTCGCCATCATCAAACTCGTGGTTTCCGGGAATGAAGGCGTCGAAGCACACCGTGTTCATCATCTCGGCATCGGCACGGCCCTTGAAGAAGGTGTAGTACAGGGAGCCGGTCATGGCGTCCCCCGCATGGAGCTTGAGCAGGTTGGGGGTCGACGCCAGCGACTTGAACACCGTGGTCTGGCGCGCGAAGCCGCCCAGCTCCACCTGCGTGGCCACGCCGTCGAGCGTCAGTTCGGTGGCCGCAAAAGCGTCCAGCTGCGAGTGGTGATCGTTGATGTGGGCAATGTTCAGCTCGATCGGCTTGAACACCAGACGGGTCCCGCCGCCACCGCAGGCCGTCAGCACCAGACCGGTGAGAACCAGAGTGGCGGCACCCCACAGCGCGCGCGCCGGACGTTGAACGGAAAACAGGGATCTCGGGCGGAGGCTCATGCGGGGCTCGTGTGACAGTGGTGGGGAACTTCACAGTCTTGACACCTTCGGTGACACCGTCATGAAGCCCCGGCCGCGCACAAGGCCAGCCCCGCACCGGCTTGACAAGGAGGCCGCCGCCGGCAGTCATCGCGCAGGCCATGTAGGTGTTTGTCTGACAGGCCCGATGGCGCACGACCGACTCAAGTGCGAGAAATGGGCTGATGTTCGGGTCCAGTTCGAATCTTCACAATTCAAACCACGCTGACACATCAGCCCCACACATCGCAACACCTTCACCGCCACACCCCAGGAGCCGCATCATGAACACCGAACAAATCCTCGCCGAAATCCGCGAAACGAATTTGTCCTACCTGATGCTGGCCCAGAGCCTCATTCGCGCCGATCGCGAACAGGCCCTCTTCCGCCTCGGCGTCTCCGAAGAAACCGCCGCCATCCTCGAAGTGCTCTCGCCCTCGCAGATGATGAAAATCGCCGCCAGCAACACCCTGCTGTGCCGCATGCGCTTCGACGAAGACCTCGTCTGGAGCCTGCTGACCAACCACGGCAAGAGCGCCGCCAACGAAGGCGTCTCCCGCCTGCACGCCAGCATCCTCATCGCCGGCCGTCACCGCGAAGCCGCTTGAATGGTCTGAACCGGGTGTCTACTGTTGCCGGGCGCTGACATCGGGATCGCGTTAAGCTGCGCGTTCCAGCGATTCAAGGAACGAGCACCATGGCCACCAAAAGCATCCTGACCGAGGCGAAGCAGATCGAACGTGCTGTCACGCTGATCAAGCTCGGGGCCCGGTTGCAGGTGCTGGAGTCGGAAACCGACCTGTCCTACGAACGGCTGCTGCGGCTCTACAAGGAAGTGGCGGGCAAGTCGCCCAGCAAGGGCCAGCTGCCGTTCTCGACCGACTGGTTCATGACCTGGCAGCCCAACATCCACGCCAGCCTGTTCCTGAACACGCACGAATACCTGAACAAGGTGGCCGAACTCGAAGAGATCGACACCATCATCAAGGCCTACCAGCTGTATCTGGAGCAGACCCAGGCGCAGGGGCTGGAGCCGCAGCTGTCGATCACCCGGGCGTGGCGCCTGGTCAAGTTCATCGACAACGGCATGCTGACGATGACGGCGTGTTCCAAATGTGGCGGGCATTTCGTGACGCATCCGCACGAAATCGCCAAGCACTACGTCTGCGGCCTGTGCAACCCACCGGCACGCGCCGGCAAGGGCAAGGCCGCTGGCGGTTTGCAGATGCAATAGTTTTGCAATGGTTTTCTTGTGGTGAGTCTCCTCCTGGCCTCTGCGTGAGGTCTTGTAACGGGCTTGGTGCCAACGCACCAGGCCCGCTTTTTTGTGCGGTCAGGTTTGGGTGGCGATCTGGCGCAGCGCCTGCTCGAACACCTCGACCGGCTGGCCGCCCTGGATCAGGTGACGGTCGTTGATGATGATGGCCGGCACCGAGCGGATGCCCTGCTGCTGGTAGAACTGCTCGGCCTCGCGCACCTCGTCGGCGTAGTCACCTGAGGCCAGCACCTGGGCTGCGCGTTCGGCGTCCAGCCCGGCTTGGGCGGCGCAGCGCAGCAGCACGTCGGACGCGCCGGGGTTCTGGCCCTCGGTGAAGTAGGCGGCAAACAGTGCTTTCTTGAGCGCCAACTGCAAGCCCGGCGCCTCCAGCCCGGCCCAGTGCAGCAGGCGGTGGGCATCAAACGTGTTGTAGATGCGGTCGCGCAAATCCATGCGGAAGGTGAAGCCGAGGGCCGCGCCGCGCTGGCGGATGGCCTCGCGGTTGTGCGCGGTCTGCTCGGGCGCCATGCCGTACTTATGGCCCAGGTGCTCGCCGAGCTCCTGGCCTTCAGGGGGCATCTTCGGGTTGAGCTCGAAGGGCTGGAAGTGCAATTCCACCGGCACGGCGGGGCCGACGCGCTGCACGGCTTCTTCCAGCGCGCGCAGGCCGATCGCGCACCAGGGGCAGGACACATCGGAAACGAAATCAATTTTCATGGCGGGCAGAGGCAAACTGCAGTCAGAACAGGACAGGCATCCTAAAGCCGAGGAAACCCGATGAAACCCGACGTCCTGCAATCACTTCCAGCCGCCATGGGCTTGCTGACCGCGCTGGCGATCGGCCTGCTGATCGGGCTGGAGCGCGGCTGGCGCGACCGTGAACAGGCCGAAGGCACACGCGTCGCCGGGCTGCGCACCTTTGCGCTGCTGGGCCTGCTCGGCGGCGTGCTGGGCCATCTGGTCGACGACTTCGGCCCGTGGCCGCTGGCGCTGGGCCTGCTGGCGCTGACGGCGCTGCTGGCGGTGGCCTACTGGAACACACTGCAGTCGACCGGCAACCGCAGCATCACCTCGCACATCGCCATGCTGCTGACGCTGGCGCTCGGCGCCATGGCCGCGCGCGGTCAGATCGAGCTGGCACTCAGCGCGGCGGTGATCGTCACGGTGCTGCTCGACCTCAAGCAGACGCTGCACCAGGGGCTGCGCCTGATCGAGCACCGCGAACTCGCCGCCGGGCTGCAGTTGCTGGTGCTGTCGGTGGTGATCCTGCCCAACCTGCCCGACGCCGGCTTCGGCCCCTACCAGGCGCTCAACCCGTACCGGCTGTGGTGGGCGGTGGTGCTGATTGCCGGGCTGTCGATGGCCGGGCACCTGGCCATGCGCGTGAGCGGCCCGCAGCGCGGCATGCTGCTCAGCGGCCTGCTGGGCGGGCTGGCGTCGTCCACCGCCGCCACGCTCGCGCTGTCGCGCCACGCCCGCCAGGACCCGGCACTGCGCAGCGCGGCGGTGGCCGGCACGCTGGCGGCCAGCGGCACCATGTGCCTGCGCATGACTGCACTGCTGGCCATGCTGGCGCCGGGCCTGCTGATCGACCTGGGCCTGCCGCTGCTGGTGTCGGGCGCCTTGCTGCTGCTGGGCGGCGTGCGCATCTGGCGGCAGCGCTCGGACGCCGTGCCGCCCGCCAGCGAGGGCGAACAGGTCGCGCCCTTCGACCTCAGCACTGCGCTGGGCTTCGGCGTGTTTCTGGCGCTGATCGCGGTGCTGGTGCCCACCGTGCGCGAATGGCTGGGCGCGAGTGGCGTCTACGGGCTGGCAGCGCTGTCGGGACTGGCCGATGTTGATGCGATGCTGATCTCGCTGTCGAGCCTGCACAGCCAGGGCGGCCTCACCACCCAGACCACCGTGCTGGCGCTCAGCCTGACCATCGGCGTCAACATGCTGACCAAGGCCGGCATGGCATGGAGCGTGGGCGGGCAAGCGATGGGCGTGTCGGTGCTGCGTGGCTACGCGCTGGGCATGGGGCCGGGCGGCGTGGTGCTGCTGTTCCTGCTGATGCGTTAGGCGCACCACGCTCCGGCCCTCACTCCGGCCATTACTCCAGCGATTACTCCAGCCGGTAGCCCTGCGCCGCGTGCAGCGCCCAGCCACCGTCGCCAGCAAACTCCAGCACCTGCTGGTGGTACGCCAGCAGCGCGGGGCGGTGGCTGACGCTGACCGGCGTGATGGACACGTCGGCCAGCTGGCGGTAGAGCAGCGCCTCATTGGCGGCGTCGAGCGCGCTGGTGGCCTCGTCGAGCATGACGTAGCGCGGCCGGCTCAGCAGCACGCGGGCGAAGGCGAGGCGCTGCTGCTCGCCCACCGACAGCAGCTTGGCCCAGTCGTGCTCGATGTCGAGGCCGCCGACCCGGTCGGCCAGCGTCGGCAGGTTGACTTGGCGCAGCAGCGCGAGCAGCTCTTCATCCGAGACCTCGCGCTCGGGGTGCGGGTAGAGCAGCTGGCCGCGCAAGTCACCCAGCGTCAGGTAGGGCCGCTGCGGCAGGAACATCAACTCCGGCCCGGCCGGGCGCAACACGTGGCCGGAACCGGTGGACCACAACCCGGCGATGACGCGCAGCAGCGAACTCTTGCCCGTACCGCTCGGCCCGACGATCAGCAGCCCCTCGCCCGGGCGCACCCGCAGCGACAGGTCGCGCAGCAGCAGGTGCTCGCGGTTGGGCGTGAGCACGGTCAGGTGCGCGACCTCCAGCTGCGCGCCATGGCTGGACTGGATCAGCGCGCCGTCTTCGGCCTGCGGCACCGCCAGGGTCGCGGTGAACTCGTGCAGGCGGTCGACGCCGGCGGCGAAGCGGCTCAGGCTCTCGAAGTGCTCGACGATCAGCGTCAGCGCGCTCAGGATCGCCGCGAACGCGCCCGCCGCCTGCACCGCCCGGCCCACTTCCAGGCGGCCGGAGAGCACGTCGTCGGCCACGATGATGCTGGGCAGCACCAGCGTCACGAAGCTGTGCGCGTACTGGAACAGGTTGAGCTTGAACTGCCAGCGCAGCACCTGCTGGTAGTTGCGGAACAGTGCGTCGAACACGCGCCGAAGCACCGACATCTCCTGCGCCTCGCCGCTGTGGAAGGCGATCGACTCGGCCTGCTCGCGCACCCGCACCAGTCCGAAGCGGAAGTCCGCCTCGCGGCGCAGCTGCAGAAAATTCAGCCCGATCAGCCGCTGGCCGAACAGCGACGCGGTGAACCAGGTCGCCACCACCGCATAGCCCAGCAGAAAGTACACCAGCGTCTGCGAGATCGACCACAGCACGCTCGTGAACGCAGCCAGCTGGATCACCCCGCCCAGCACCACCAGCAGGAAGTAGATCGACTGGTGGCAGAAGCTGCTGACGTCTTCGGCGATGCGCTGGTCGGGGTTGTCCAGCGCGGCCTTCGCGTTGAGGTGGTAGTAGGCGCGCTGGCTGAAGTACCGCTCCAGCAGCTGGTGCGTCAGCCAGCGGCGCCAGTTCACACCCAACGTGTCGCGCACGTAGTAGTACAGCGCGTAGATCGGCACCGCCGCCACCAGGATGATGGTGAAGCGGCGGATCGCATCCCAGAAGCGTCCGGCATCACCGGCCGCCAGCGCCGAGGTCAGCTCGCCGGTTTCTTCGTTGAACATCACGTTGAAGCCGGTCTGGCCCAGCAACAGCACGACCAGCAACGCCAGCCAGCCGCGCGCGCGCCAGCGCTCATCAGACCGCCAATAGGGCGCGGCCATGCGCGTGAAGCGCTGCCAGAGGCGGGCATTGAAACCGGGAATGGGGGGGCTCATGGGCTGCACCACAGTGTGAGCGCCCGGCCCGATGGTGGCAAGCGTGACGCCGGCATGACAGCACTCAGCATTTGTTTATGCAAAAAATGCATGTAATCGCCATGTAATCGGTCAAGCCGAGACTGACACTGCTCCAAACGCATCCCGAAAGCCCTGCCGCGCAGTGTTTTCGAGATGCTTTTTTAACCTTGGAGCCCTCCCGATGAACCATCCCGCCATGGCTGGTGTGCAGCTGAATGCACCCACCTACGTCAAGAACGCCAAACTGATCGCCTGGGTGGCTGAAGTGGCCGCGCTGACCGAGCCCGCCCACATCTACTGGTGCGATGGCAGCCAGGAAGAGTACGACCGCCTCTGCCAGCAACTGGTCGACGCCGGCACCTTCAAGAAACTCAACCCCGCCAAGCGCCCGAACAGCTTCCTGGCCTGCTCGGACCCGAGCGATGTGGCGCGCGTCGAAGACCGCACCTACATCTGCAGCGAGCGCAAGCAGGACGCCGGCCCGACCAACAACTGGATGGCGCCCGCCGAGATGCGCGCGCTGCTGCAGACGGGTGAAAACGCGCTGTTCAAGGGCGCGATGCGCGGCCGCACGATGTATGTCGTGCCGTTCAGCATGGGCCCGCTGGGCTCGCCGATTGCGCACATCGGCATCGAGCTGTCGGACAGCCCGTACGTGGCCGTCAACATGCGCATCATGACCCGCATGGGCAAGGCCGTGTACGACGTGCTCGGCACTGACGGCGACTTCGTGCCCTGCGTGCACACCGTGGCGGCACCGCTGGAAGCCGGTCAAAAGGACGTGACCTGGCCGTGCAACAAGACCAAGTACATCGTCCACTACCCGGAGGCACGCGAGATCTGGTCGTACGGCTCCGGCTACGGCGGCAACGCGCTGCTGGGCAAGAAGTGCTTCGCGCTGCGGATTGCCTCGACGATGGGCCGTGACCAGGGCTGGCTGGCCGAGCACATGCTGATCCTGGGCGTGACCTCGCCCGAAGGCAAGAAGAGCCACGTCGCCGCCGCCTTCCCGAGCGCCTGCGGCAAGACCAACTTCGCCATGCTGATTCCGCCGTCCGAACTGGGCGACTGGAAGGTCACGACCATCGGCGATGACATTGCCTGGATCAAGCCGGTCGACGGCAAGCTGCGTGCCATCAACCCGGAAGCGGGTTACTTCGGCGTCGCGCCGGGCACCAACTTCAAGACCAACCCGAACTGCATGGCGAGCCTGGACAAGAACGTCATCTTCACCAACGTCGCGCTGACCGACGATGGCGATGTCTGGTGGGAAGGTATGACCGATGAGCTGCCCACCCACCTGATCGACTGGCAGGGCAAGGACTGGACGCCCGAGTCAGCGCTCGGTGCCGACGGCAAGCGCCGCCCGGCCGCGCACCCGAATGCGCGCTTCACCGTGGCCGCCACCAACAACCCGGCACTCGACCCCGAGTGGGACAACCCGGCCGGCGTGGCGATCGACGCCTTCATCTTCGGTGGCCGCCGCTCGACCACCGTGCCGCTGGTGACCGAAGCGCGCGACTGGGTCGAAGGCGTCTACATGGCCGCGACGATGGGCTCCGAGACCACCGCAGCCGCCGCAGGCCAGATGGGCGTGGTGCGCCGCGACCCGTTCGCCATGCTGCCCTTCATGGGCTACAACATGAGCGAGTACTTCCAGCACTGGCTCAACCTGGGCGCGCAGTTGCAGGCCGAAGGCGCGGCGCTGCCGGGCATCTTCTGCGTCAACTGGTTCCGCAAGGGCGCGGACGGCAAGTTCGTCTGGCCGGGCTACGGCGACAACATGCGCGTGCTGCAGTGGATGCTGGGCCGCCAGGAAGGCACGGCGCAGGGCACCGAGAACATCTTCGGCGTCAGCCCGGACTACGCGGATCTGGACTGGTCGGGACTGGACTTCGACGAAGCGCAGTTCGAGAGCGTCATCAGCATTGATCAAGCCGCATGGCAGCAGGAAATGGCCCTGCACGGCGATCTGTTCGAGCAACTGGCCTACGGCCTGCCCGCTTCACTGCTGGAGACCAAGGTACGCATCGAGGCGCGTCTGGGTCGGTAAAACGGATCGTTCATCGCCACTCAGGAGCCCGCCGATCACGGCGGGCTTTTTTCTGGGCGCGACATGGGAGCCAAGGCTCAGCGGCTGATGTCGTCTTGATAACGCAGTGCAGCAGCGCGCAGGTCGGCAGCGTATGAAGGCTGGGTCGATTCGTAGGTGTGGGCCCACTCGATCAGCTCTTCAGCGGTGCGCGGCTCGCCGGTTTGAACCGAGGTCAGTGCATGGGTCAGCTTGTTGATCATGCTCGAAACGGCGGCGAAGAAGCGCGAACCGAAAGCGTCAAAAGCGTTGGCGTGCTGGAAGGTCATTGATGCAGACATTTGAAACTCCTAAGGGTTAGTACCAATGGGATGAAGTCTAGGGTTAACCCTTGTTATGCGCAACGGTGCTTTTGTGAATTTTTGGTATTCATGTAGCGTATAACTTGGCCCATGAACTTCCGCACCCTCGACCTCAACCTGCTGCGCGTCTTTGACTCGGTGATGGCCGAGCGCAACCTCACGCGCGCCGCAGAACAGCTCGCCATGACCCAGCCCGCCGTCAGCAATGCGCTGCGCCGGCTGAAGGACGCCGTGGGCGAGACGCTGTTCACCCGCGCGGCCTTCGGTGTCAAGCCCACCGCCCACGCCGACGCGCTGTGGCCCGAGGTGCGCGCCGCGCTGACCCAGCTGCGCGAGGCGCTCGACCCGCGCGACTACGACCCGCGGACCCAGCCGCACACCTTCCATCTGGCCATGGCCGACGCCACCTCGTCGCGCCTGCTGCCCGCGCTGATGCAGCGGCTGGAGGCCGACGGTGCACTGGCCGACCTGCGCGTGCTGCCGCTGGGCACGCGCGACCCCAGCAAGCTGCTCGACCAGGGCGAGGCCGACATCGCCGTCGGCCACTTTCCGGAACTGATCTCACGCCTGAACGTGCAGGGCGCGCACTCGCCGCTGCGCCACCAGACGCTCTACGAGAGCGAGTACATCTGCGTCATGCGCGCCGGCCATCCGCTGGCGGCCAAGGACACGCTGACGCTGGACGACTACTGCGCCGCCCAGCACCTGCTGGTGAGCTTTTCAGGCCGGGGCCAGGGCCGGGTCGACGAAACGCTGGCGCCGCTCAACCGCAGCCGGCGCGTGGTGCTGGCCGTGAACCAGTTCTTCACCGCCGGGCTGGTGGTGGCGCAGACCGACCTGCTGACCGTGCTGCCACGCGCCTTTCTGGCCGTGACCGGCGTGGCCGATCAGCTGGTGGTGCGCGACCTGCCGCTGACGCTGCCGCCGCTGCAGGTCAGCGGCGTCTGGCACCGCCGCCACGACCGCCAGCCGGCGGTGAGCTGGCTGCTGCAGCAGATCATCGAGGTGGCACCGCACTGAACCCGTCGTCCCCGCGCCCCTCCCGTCATTCCCGCGAAGGCGGGAATCCAGGCGCGCCACCCTCACCGAGCGCCTGGGTCCCCGCCTTCGCGGGGACGACGGAGTGGCATCGCTCGCCCAGCCGTTCTCTCAGCGAGCCGTCAACTCCGCCCACAGATACGCATACTCCAGCGCCTGCAAATGCGCCCGCTGGCGGTTGTCGGCCGCGCCGCCGTGGCCGCCTTCGATGTTCTCGAAGTACAGCACCGGGTGGCCCAGTTCGCGCAGGCGGGCGACCATCTTGCGGGCGTGCGCCGGGTGGACGCGGTCGTCGCGGGTCGAGGTGCAGAACAGCACGCGCGGGTACTTCGCATCGGCGCGCAGCTGCTGGTAAGGGCTGTACTTCGAGATCCAGGCCCATTCCTCGGCCTGATCCGGGTCGCCGTACTCGGCCATCCACGAGGCGCCCGCCAGCAGGCGGTGGTAGCGCTGCATGTCCAGCAGCGGCACCTGGCAGACCACCGCGCCGAACAGCTCCGGCCGCTGCGTGAACGCCGCGCCCACCAGCAGCCCGCCGTTGCTGCCGCCCATGATGCCCAGCCGCGCCGGGCGGGTCACGCCGGTGGCGACCAGGTCTTCGGCCACGGCGATGAAGTCGTCATAGCTGCGCTGTTTGTGCTGCTGGATGGCGGCCTGGTGCCAGTCCGGCCCGAACTCGCCGCCGCCGCGGATGTTGGCCACCACCAGCACGCCGCCGCGCTGGTACCAGGCCAGCCCGAAGGCGCCCGAATACCAGGGCTGCATCGACACCTCGAAGCCGCCATAGCCGTAAAGCAGCGTCGGGTTGTCGCCGGTCGCCGTCACACCCGCAGGCCAGACGACGAAGTACGGTACCCGCGTGCCGTCGGCGCTGGTGGCAAAGCGCTGCTCGGCGCGCATGCCGGTGGCGTCGAAGTGGCTGGGGCGCTGCTTGACGATCTCGGGCGCACTTTCGGACGAGTCATCGGGCTGGTCGATCTGGCACAGCAGCAGCGAATCGGGCGTCAGGAAGTCGGCGTAGCTGACGAAGGTGGCCTCGGCCAGCGCGTCGTTGGCGGTCCACGGATCGTGCAGCGTCTGCAGGCTCAGCGTGCCGGGACCGGGCAACGCCAGCGGCTGGCGGCTCCAGACCTGTGCCGCCGCATCCCAGCGCAGCACCTCGACGCGGTTGGCGACCTGGTCCATCACGTTGAGCAGCAGTGCGTCGCGCGTCCAGTCGTAATCGTCCAGCGAGCAGGTCGGCGTCGGCGTGAACAGCGCCTGCCATTGCGGCGCGCCGCGCAAATAGGCGTCGGCCGGGCTGGCGAGCAGCGTGCCGGCGGTACGCGCGGTGCCGCCGATCAAGCCATCGCTGCGCAGCTGCAGCAGCGCCCAGCCTTGATGCAGATCGAGGCTGGCGTCGTCGGGCTTGTCCAGGCGCTGTAGCGCGGGCGCAGCAGCCTGCGCGTCGTCGAGCAGAAAGGCCTCGCTGCTGTAGAAGTCGACCGAGCGCCCCACACAAACGCGCAGCAGTCCGGGCGCGCGTTCGACGCTGGCCCAGGCGGACACGTCGCTGGCCTGGCCTTCGAACAGCGTCTCAGCCGCCGTCAGCGGCGTGCCGCGCCGCCAGCGCTTGACGATGCGCGGGTAGCCCGAATCGGTCAGGCTGCCGGGACCGAAATCGGTGCCGACCAGCAGGGTGTCTTCGTCCAGCCAGGACACATCGCTCTTGGCCTCGGGCAGCGTGAAGCCGTCGGGGACGAAGGCGCGACTGGCCAGATCGAACTCGCGCACCACCGCGGCATCAGCGCCGCCACGCGACAGGCTCAGCAGCGCCCGGCGGCGCTCGGGCGCCAGCACGGAGGCGCCTTTCCAGACCCAGTTCTCGCCCTCGGCGGCGCCCAGCGCGTCCAGGTCGAGCAGCGTGTCCCACAACGGCTCGGCCTCGCGGTAGCTCGCCAGCGAGGTGCGGCGCCACAGGCCACGCGGGTGGTCGGCGTCCTGCCAGAAGTTGTAGAAGAACTCACCGCGCCGGGCCACGGCCGGGATGCGCGCGCGGTCGTTCAGCAGCGCCAGCAGCTGCGGCTGCAGCGCCTGGTACTCGGGCCGGGCGGTCAGCTCGGCCTGCGACTCGGCGTTGCGCTCGCGCACCCAGGCCAGTGCGGCGTCGCTGTCGACGTCCTCCAGCCAGAGATACGGGTCTTGCGGATCTTGCGGGGCCTTCAGGACGTCGGACATGGTGAGTTCACCTCAAGCGTAGGGATCGGCAAAGCCGAGCGCGGCCAGCACCTCGCGCTCGCGGCTTTCCATGAACTCGGCGGCTTCGAGCGATTCGGGGTCCTCGCCTTCATGGTCGTAGCCCTGCGCGTGCAGCGTGCCGTGGACCAGCAGGTGGGCGTAGTGGGCGGCCAGGTCCTTGCCGGCGGCCAGCGCCTCGGCCTCGACCACCGGCGCGCACAGCACCAGGTCGGCGGTCACCACCGGCTCGGCGGTGTAGTCGAAGGTCAGCACGTTGGTGGCGTAGTCCTTCTGGCGGTAGTCGCGGTTCAGGGCCAGGCCCTCTTCGGCGCCGACGATGCGCACGGTGATCTCGCCGGGCGCTTCCAGCGCGGCGCGCACCCAGCGCGCCACCTTGTGGCGCGGCAGCAGCGCGCGGTGGCGCGGATCGGCGAATTGCAGCGACAGGCTCAGTTCGGGGCGGGCAGCGGGCATGGCAGGTGACTCGGTTCGGGGTGAAATCAGCGGTGGCGCGGGATCGGCGGCGGGGCGGACACCGCGTCATAGGCCTGCACGATGCGCGCGACCAGCGGGTGGCGCACCACGTCGGCGGCGATGAAGCGGGTGTGGGCGATGCCGCGCACGTCGCGCAGCACCTCGGCGGCGTCGATCAGGCCGCTTTTCTGGCCGCGGGCCAGGTCGATCTGGCTGACGTCGCCGGTGACGACGCAGCGCGAGCCGAAGCCGATGCGGGTCAGGAACATCTTCATCTGCTCGGGCGTGGTGTTCTGCGCCTCGTCGAGGATGATGAAGGCGTGGTTGAGCGTGCGCCCGCGCATGAAGGCCAGCGGCGCGACCTCGATCAGGCCCTTCTCGAAGGCCTTGGCCACGCGGTCCAGCCCCATCAGGTCGTAGAGCGCGTCGTAGAGCGGGCGCAGGTAGGGGTCGACCTTCTGCGACAGGTCGCCGGGCAGGAAGCCCAGCCGCTCGCCGGCCTCGACCGCCGGGCGCGTCAGGATGATGCGCTGCACGGCGTTGCGCTCCAACGCGTCGACCGCACACGCCACCGCCAGAAAGGTCTTGCCGGTGCCGGCCGGGCCGATGCCGAAGGTGATGTCGTGGCTGAGGATGTTGCGCAGGTAGGTCGTCTGGTTGACGGTGCGCCCGGCCAGATCGGGGGGCGGCGCGTGCGCAGCACCAGATCGGGCTCGGCGGCGCTGGCCTCGCCGGCGGCGCCCGGGCGCTCGTCGCCCTGCATGGCCTGCAGCAGCATCAGCTGCAGCTGCACCGGCTCCAGCGGCCCGGCGGCCTGGTCGTAGATTTGCTGCAGCAGGGCGACGGTGCGTTCGGCATCGCTGCGCTCGCCTTCGACCCGGAAGGTGTCGTTGCGGCGGCGGATGTCGACGTTCAACGCTGCCTCGATGCTGCGCAGGTGCTCGTCGAGCGGGCCACAGACATGCGCCAATCGGCGGTTGTCGGGCGAAATGAAGGCGTGGCTGAGGATCAAGGGCTGGCGCGTGATATTTCGGGCAAGGCCCGGGGCTGTGATTGTCGCCGGGTCCCTTCCGGCAGGTGGGCTCCGGCAGAATCAAAAATTCTGCGTTTGACCCTCATCTGAACCCTGCTTGTGACCGAATCTGCCGCGCCCAGTAATACGCAAGACCCCGCCGGATGGTGGGGCCGTCTGATGCAGGCCGGCGGTCAAGGCGCATGGCCGGCAGGGTCGGCGCTGTTGTCCATCCTCCACCCGGCCCGCTGGGGCGCGCTGCTGCTGGCGGTGGCGCTGATCGGGCTGTGGATGCTCGCTCGCACCGCCCCCGCGCTGCCCGCCGGCACGCTGCAACTGACCCGCGCCGAGCGCGTGCACAGCGACGCCAGCCAATACCCCGCCGCGCTGGCCGCCAGCACCGTGGCGCTGCCCGACGCCTGGCGCTTCACCTCGCGCGGCGACAGCCCCTACTGGTATCGCCTGCGCTTCGACCTGCCCGGCGGCGCAGCGGCGCTGACTCAGCAGGCCCCGCTGCTGGGCGCGTACGTGCCACAGATCTGCTCCGATTTCGAGGTACAGCTCAACGGCCACCGCATCCACAGCCGCGGCCTGGCCACCGCCTCCGGCACCGAGTCCCGCCCGACCCGCTGCCTGGAAGCCGCGCTGCTGGCCCTGCCGCCGGCGCTGCTCTTGCCCGCCGGCAACCTGCTCGACGTGCGCCTGGACGCGCCGCTGCTGGCACAGGTGGTCACGCCCGAGCGCGCCGGCCGGCTCGCCCCGGTCACGATCGCGCCGCTCGCCGCGCTGGAGCCGCTGCTGCGGCGCAGCGTGGCCTACAACCTGGAAACCACCCACGCGCTGGCCACGCTGGCTGGCGTGATCGGGCTGGCTGCGCTGGCGCTGGCCGCGCTCAGCCGGCTGAACTATCTGGTCTATTTCGGCAGTGCCAGCCTGGGCTGGGCGGCGCTGCTGGCGCTGCTCAGCGGCGCGAGCCTGCCGCTGTCGGCCGCCTGGACCGAGGTGCTGCTGTGCGCACTGAGCCAGGCGGTGGCGGTGGCCGGCGTGCTGTTCCTGCTGCGCTACTGCGGCCTGCGGCTGGCGTGGCTGGAAACCTCGCTCGCGCTGCAGTGCCTGATCGTGCCGCTGACGCTGGCGGTGGCCTCGCTCGATCGCCTCAACAGCGTGGCACGGCCGTGGCAGATCATCATGGTGCTGGAGGTGGCTGTGACGCTGTGCGTGTTTCTGCGCCGCGCCTGGCAATATTCGCGCGCCGATTTCTGGATCGCCACCAGCGCGCTCGCCAGCTTTGCGCTGACCCTGCTGCATGAACTGCTGATGAGCCCCGGCCCGGTGCTGCTGCCCGGCAAGCACGCCGTGAGCGTGGGGCTGGCGGTGATGTTTGCCGGCATGGTCTGGCGCATGCACCAGCTGTTCCAGAACGCCATCGAGGTGGCCGAGCAGGCCCGCGCCGAGGCCGACCAGCGCGCCATCGACGTCAGCGCCAACATGGAGCAGAACTACGTCCAG
The DNA here is from genome assembly GCF_965250675.1 of Leptothrix sp. (in: b-proteobacteria). Taxonomy (NCBI): domain Bacteria; kingdom Pseudomonadati; phylum Pseudomonadota; class Betaproteobacteria; order Burkholderiales; family Sphaerotilaceae; genus Leptothrix; species Leptothrix sp. (in: b-proteobacteria). The sequence goes on along the minus strand of NZ_CBDFPH010000008.1, from coordinate 452,409 downwards.
ATGGCCGAACTGCGCGTCGAGCAGGTCACCACCAAGGAGCGCAAGCGCATCGCCGCCGACCTGCATGACGACCTGGGCGCCAAGCTGCTGACCATCGTCCACACCAGCGAGAACGAGCGCATCGCCACCCTGGCGCGCGAGGCGCTGGAAGAAATGCGCCTGTCGGTGCGCGGCCTGACCGGCCGCGCCATGCTGCTGGGCGACGCCATCGGCGACTGGCGCAGCGAGGTCATGAGCCGGCTCTCGCAAGGCGGGGTCGAGCTGGCCTGGAACACCCCCGACGAGCTGCTGATGAGCGAACGCGCGCTGAGTGCCCGCGCCTACGTGCAGACCACCCGCATCCTGCGCGAGGCGGTCAGCAACGTGCTCAAGCACAGCGGCGCCACGCGCAGCGAGATCACCATCCGGCAGGACCTCAACGACTTCGAACTGACCATCTCCGACAACGGCCGTGGCATCCCGACCGAGATGGACGGCAAGCTCGACCGCGGCCACGGCATGTCGACCATGAAGGGCCGCGCCAAGCAGCTGCAGGGCCAGTGCCTGGTCGAGTCCGGCCCGGGCTATGGCACCACCATCCGGCTGACGCTGCCGCTGTGAGAGCGACAAAGACAGCGAGCGCCACCGCAGCCGCAGCGCGGCTCAAGATTTGCTGCAGTACGCCGATACTGAAACAACCCGCAATTTCACCCCTTTAGCCCTTTAACCGGCCGCCCCCAGGCGGAGCGCCCATGAAACAGATCCTGCTGCTCGAAGACCTGCCCGAGATCCGTGCCTACCTGCGCGCCCTGGTGCTGCAAGTGTTCCCCGGCTCGACCGTGGTGGAGGCCGCACGCGTCCACGACGCGCTGCAACAGGTCACCCACCACCGCTTCGACCTGGCGATGGTCGACCTCGGCCTGCCCGACGGCTCGGGCGTCAAGGTCGTGCAGGCGCTGCGCGATGCGCAGCCCGACGCGCAATCGGTCGTGGTCACCATCCACGACGACGACGACCACCTCTTCCCCGCGCTGCAGGCCGGCGCCTACGGCTACCTGCTGAAAGAGCAGCCGCGCGAGCAGCTGATGGAGCACCTGCAGCGCATCAGCCAGGGCGAGCCGCCGCTGTCGCCGTCGATCGCCCGGCGCATGATTTCCTACTTCTCGGCCCAGGCGCGCAAGCCGCTGGCCGGCCTGCCCGCCGCCGTGGTCGACCAGCTCATGCCCAGCGTGTCGCTCACCGACCGCGAGCGCGAGGTGCTGCTGCGCGTCGCCAAGGGCTACACGCTGCCCGAAATCGGCACCCAGCTCGGCCTGAGCCGCCACACCATCGCCGACTACGTCAAGCAGATCTACCGCAAGCTCAACGTGAGCTCGCGCGCCGAAGCCGCCCTCGAAGCCCAGCGCCTGGGCCTGTTCGGCCGCTGAATGTCTGCCCCCGGCTGCGGCGTACCGCAGCCACCCCCCCCGTGGGGGTCGCGGGCCGGCTGGGGGCGGTCCGGCGCTGGCCCGTGCGGCTTCGACCATCACCGCCCCCAGGCAAGGCCACGGGCTGGCGTGCTGACTACACTGACTGCCATGATCGGACGACTCACGGGCACCCTGGCGGAGAAGTCTCCGCCGCATCTCCTCATCGATGTACAAGGCGTCGGCTACAACGTCGACGTGCCGATGAGCACCTTCTACAACCTGCCGCCGCTGGGCGAGCGCGTCGTGCTGCTGACGCACTTCGTCGTGCGCGAGGACGCGCAGCTGCTGTTCGGCTTCCTGACCGCCGAAGAGCGCGGCACCTTCCGCCAGCTGCTCAAGATCAGCGGCATCGGCGCGCGCATGGCGCTGTCGCTGCTGTCGGGCCTGAGCGTGGCCGAGCTGGCGCAGGCCGTCACCACCCAGCAGGTCGGCCGGCTCGTCAAGGTGCCCGGCATCGGCAAGAAAACCGCCGAGCGCCTGCTGCTTGAGCTCAAGGGCAAGCTCGGCGCCGACCTGGGCCTGCCCGGCGCCACGCCGCAGAGCGACGCCCAGGCCGACATCGTCCAGGCGCTGATCGCGCTCGGCTACAACGACCGTGACGCCGCCGCCGCCATCAAGTCGCTGCCGGCCGACGTGAGCGTGAGCGACGGCATCAAGCTCGCGCTCAAGGGCCTGGCCTGACGCGGCCGACGCCTGCGAAATCCCCTGATGACACTTCACTGAGGAGCGCCCATGGCCATCCAGACCGACTCCTTCGCCGCCGCGCCGCCCTCCCCGCTGCGCATGGTCAGCACCGCGCCGACCTCGCCGCGCGAGGAAGCCCTTGAGCGCGCGCTGCGCCCCAAGCTGCTCGATGAATACGTCGGCCAGGCCAAGGCGCGCGAGCAGCTGGAGATCTTCATCGGCGCGGCCAGGATGCGCGGCGAGGCACTCGACCACGTGCTGCTCTTCGGCCCGCCCGGCCTGGGCAAGACCACGCTCAGCCACATCATCGCGGCCGAGCTGGGCGTCAACCTGCGCCAGACCAGCGGCCCGGTGCTGGAGAAACCCAAGGACCTGGCCGCCATCCTGACCAACCTCGAGAAGAACGACGTCCTCTTCATCGACGAAATCCACCGCCTCAGCCCCGTGGTCGAGGAAATCCTCTACCCCGCGCTGGAGGACTACCAGATCGACATCATGATCGGCGAGGGCCCGGCCGCCCGCAGCATCAAGCTCGACCTGCAGCCCTTCACGCTGGTGGGCGCCACCACGCGCGCCGGCATGCTGACCAACCCGCTGCGCGACCGCTTCGGCATCGTCGCCCGGCTGGAGTTCTACACGCCCGAAGAACTCTGCCGCATCGTCACCCGCTCAGCCAGCCTGCTCAACGCCCCGATCGACCCGGAAGGCGCCATGGAAGTGGCGCGCCGCTCGCGCGGCACCCCGCGCATCGCCAACCGCCTGCTGCGTCGCGTGCGCGACTACGCCGACGTCAAGGGCGACGGCCGCATCGTCAAGACCCTGGCCGACCTGGCGCTGGCCATGCTCGACGTCGACCCGCGCGGCTTCGACGTCATGGACCGCAAACTGCTCGAAGCCGTGGTCCACCGCTTCGACGGCGGCCCGGTCGGACTCGACAACGTCGCCGCCGCCATCGGCGAAGAGTCCGGCACCATCGAAGACGTCATCGAGCCCTACCTCATCCAGCAAGGCTTCCTGCAACGCACCCCACGCGGTCGCATCGCCACGCTGGCCGCATACCGGCACCTGGGCGTGACGCCGCCGAGCAAGGCCGGGGCGGCGGATTTGTTCGGGGTGTGATCCGTCAGGCAGCGCGAGCCGCAGCTTTCCACGCAGCGAATACAGCCGGGCGCAGGCCATAACGCGCCAACACACCTTCGTGCAGGCGCCGCAACTCCTCAATAACCAAGGCCTTGACGCTTGCCTGCTCGTTCATCGGCACGGCGGCCGCCACGGCCGCCTCAATCTGCGTCAGCGCATCCGTGTCGGGCTGGCTGACCACTGCGCGCACGGTAGCCTTGATCAAATCGCGCCATGCCAACCGCAGCGGATCAGGCTCCGCCACGTCCTGCTTGAGCGCCAGATATTCCTGCGTCGATCGTTCATAAGCCCAGACGAACAGGTCGCGCAGCAATTCGACCCGCGTCAGTTCATACACGCCCAGAATGGCACGGCTGTAAGCCGGCTCGGGCACATCCAGAAACGTCAGCGGGCACAGGTTGGCCCGAAACAGCGGCAAGTTCGCCGCCAGCCGCGAGGTGCGCTTGTTCATGTCGGCAAACGGCTGCAGATACGGCAGGTGCACCATCATGAAAAACGCCTGCTCGAACGGATCGTCAATGCGATTGACCTTGTCGAGCAAGGCCGTGAAAGCCGCCTCGATCTGCGCCGGCACAGACAGGGGCCGATAAACGCTCAGACCAATGTCCACCGCATGCTGGCGCAGTCGGCCCTCATCGGCGGGATTGGGCAACAGGTTTTCTGACAAGGCGCTGTGCAGGTTCAACAGCGTGAAGCGGTTCAATCCGACGCTGTCGATGTTTTCCACCAGCAACTCGATCGCCGACTTGTGGTTCAGGATCATCTGCGTCTCGATCACGCCCTTGCCCCGCGCGGCACGGCCATGCTCGATCAGTTCCAGTGTGTCCAGTCGCGAATACGTGTTGCCTTCCAAATGACTGGAGGCCCACGACAGATCGATCAGCAAGCGCCCCAATATCGCCCGGCTGTAGGTGCCGGCCGCTTCCTTCACCTGCGCCGTGCGTCCCATGTTGTGCAACTGGCGGCGCAGTGGCTCACTGAGGTAGGCCGTGACATTGGGCTGATAGCTGTCCAGAAACTCCGGCTGGTAGCCCACCGGCCTGCGCGCCTGCGGCGCTTGCGCCACATAAGCCAGGATGTCTCGACTATCGGCTGAGAGCGCAATCGCGCCCGTCCAAACTCCCTCATCCGTGGCATCGACACGCAACCCTGCCGGCACCGCGGCTCGCTCGCCCAGGAAGTAGCGGCGCGCCCGTCCCTCGCCCTGAGCCAAAGCCCGCCCCTCGCTGAGCGCCTGACGCATCCAGCGCTGCGCAGTACGGCGCGGCACATCTGCGTGGTGCGCCAACACCTCGGCCAACGTCAGGCCATCCGAGAAACGCTGAAGGGTGATGAGCAGATCGGCGGCGGTGGTCATGGCGCGATTCCCAGAAAAAGTGGCGCGATTTTGGCGCGATTTTAGGAAAAAGTGGCGCGATTCAGCCAATTGCGCCACTCAGCACCACTGCATTGGCTGCACACGGCATCTGACAAGCACCCTGCATTTGTACAATAACCCGTACAAATTAGGAGCCGCTATGGACGCCATCACTTACTCCGGCGCACGCGCCAACCTCGCCCGCACCATGGATCGGGTCTGCAACGACCATGAGCCGCTCATCATCACGCGCAACGGCGAACAGTCGGTCGTGATGCTGTCGCTGGAAGACTTCCAGGCGCTGGAGGAAACCGCCTACCTGCTGCGCAGCCCCGCCAACGCACGCCGCCTGCTCTCGGCCACCGCCCAATTGGCCGCCGGCCAAGGCACGGAGCGGGACTTGGTGCCGTGAAACTGATCTTTGCCGACGCAGCCTGGGACGACTACCTCTATTGGCAGAAGCAAGACCGCCGCATGGTCGAGCGCATCAACAAACTCATCCGCGAGGTTCAGCGCGAACCCTTCTCGGGCGTCGGCAAACCCGAGCCCCTGAAACACGCCCTGTCCGGCTTCTGGTCACGCCGGATCACAGACGAGCATCGGATGGTTTATCGGGTGGAAGGGGATGCGCTGTGGGTGGCGCAGGTAGGGTATTGCTATTGAGAAAAGCAAAAAGCCGCTCCTTTTTATTTTCTTGTGTAGGAGCGGCTTTAGCCGCGATGGGTGGAAGTGACGCCCGTCAGGCTCAACGCGCAAATTACCAGTGGCGCACGGCGCTTAGAAAAATATCATTATTGACCCACCGCCGCAGCGGGCTGCCGGCGTGGAATATCCTGCATTTCAGGAGCAACTCCACCCAGCGCAGCCAATCTCTTGCCCGCCTGCACCCGCACAAACACCTTGACCGCCTCACGGATCAGATCGGCCTTGTCAAAACCTGGACCCGCAGCTTCAACCGGCTTGCAATTCATGACAAGACCACCGTTTCAGAAAAATTTCTTCAACCTAAATCACCGAGAATTTGGGTTGATATCATATTTTGTCAATAGGTCAAAAACTCGCACCCCGATGGAATTCTCCAACGCCTTGTCAAGACGCGCCCGAAGAGCGGCATCCTGTTGCAAAACAGCAAAAAGAGTACGCTCAAAACCCTGAAGATTTTGGTCTGATGCTCTAACAGAAATTTGCTCATAAGTTAATCTACCCGCTTTTATATCAGATATGAGCTGTAAATTCTTTTGGTATCCAGAAGCCAACGCATCTCTCAAAATAGGGCTATTAAAAGAAAACATTGCATTTCGACACTTTTCCGAAACTCCAACAGAGTAGGCATCAATTAAAACCTCTTTATCTTTATCAGTCGGAAATTTTTTTGATTCTAGGGCAAGCCTATAAAAATCAGCCTGCTTCGCAGAAGTCGCCTTCGGTGTGCCGCCTGTTAAAATTTTGTGTCCGACAAAACGAATAAGAAGTTCATCATCAAATTTATCGAGAGCAGTATTCAAGTCACATAAACCACCACCCTCAGACATAGAAACCAATGATTCAACATCATCACGATCTTCTTTTGAGGGAGCTGGCGTAGCGCAGCCGATTAAAATAATGCTAGCGAACAGAAGGATAAATTTTTTGAGGACCATGAAATTTTTACCTATTTTATGAGGATTTTACTTTTGATTAATTAAATTATTAAATTTTTGTCCAAGTCAAGTGCGAGGTAATTGTGCCGCTGACATCAGCGCTTACATCAGAAACTGTCGTTACTGCAGCACCTTTCGTGACACTGTAAGTCAAGTCCTGAACGACTGCCGCTTGCCTGAGGAGTATCTTCTGTGAAGAGTAATCTCGCGTAGTCCATTCAACACGTGCCCTGTACTGATCTGATGCTACCGCAAGCACATTTAAAATTTTATACGATCTAACTCGAGCCCCGATTTGAACTGTTTTTGTTGAATCCAAGTAAACCCTATATACAACGAAATCCCCATAATCACCGGGCGCAGCCAGGACCGGCAATGCATTTGAAAATGCAGTGTCGAGTACGACGTAGGAGCCTGCGGAACTGCTACCAACATAGAATCCGTACGTCGTGTCAAAATAGCTAGTCGAATTTGAATTCAACTCTTCGACGGCTTGACCATTAAGTGTTATTGCATACCTTTTGTTTTCATTAACCACAGGCGTGACAGAAAAATTTTCAAATGCAACAGAGGAGTCAAAATATTTTTTGGTGGTTTGATTGGCAGAGTATGATCCTGCAGCAACTGTCGGCGTCGTCATTACTCCTGTAATTTTATATTTGCTTGTTGCTGTCGTGCCAACCTTAGAAACATACGATTTTGATATTGTTCTCTGATGCAGTGACAGCGGGAAAAGATAAACGTTAGCCGCAACATTATCTACTGTCTTGGCCGCGGTAGTTGGCGTCCAATTTGATATAGGAGCCGCAGACTCCTCGTAATACAAGAAATCATCTACGACTAATTCTTCGCCCCCACCGCAAGCATTAAGACCCGCAGCCACGAATAAAATGTTTAGCGCCAAAGATTTACGCAAGATAGAACTCCCTTAGATTAAATTAACGCGCCAGACCGCTGACGCGTCTCGCGGTCAGTTGATCTCTGTCAACTGCCTGATGGGTATCATATCCCGTGGTTCTTGATCCCGTACATACGGACTATCCGCCATGTGCCACGCAAGTCACCCCACCACGAACAACACCCCTCCCTGCGGGCGGTGGGTGACGCCATTCGTGGCTTGCGGTTGGAATTCGGTCAGTCCCAAGAAGCGCTCGCCTTGGAAGCAGAAATAGAAATCGACCGGTTTTACCTGGGCGGCATTGAGCGCGGCGAGCACAATCTGACGCTGGTCAATCTGACCAAGGTCGCAGTGGCGCTGGGGCTGTCTGTGTCGGACCTGCTCAAACGCGCTGGCTTGTGACGTAAAGCAGCACGTTGCGACATTGAAGACTCGCGCCTGAAGGCGCTCCCACAAAGTCCGAACAAAGCACACACGAGGTCCGCAGCATCGGGCTTTTGTAGGAGCGGCTTCAGCCGCGATCTGCCTCAGCCCGCCCTGCCCCCATCCCCACCCTCATCCAGCACCCGCTGCGCCGGCACGATGCCGCTGTCGAGCGGGTCGCCGTCCAGGTGCTGCACATCACCCCAGCCGACCAGCGTGAAGCCTTCGGGCGAATACAGCAGGCGGTTGACGCTGGTGTTGGCCACCGACCAGGTGCGGGGGGCTTGCAGGTCGAGGCGGGTGGCGGCGCGGTAGAGGCAGTCGAGCACGCCGCCGTGGCTGACGATGGCGATGGTCTGGCCGGCGTGGGCGGCGGCGATGCGGGACAGCGCGGCCACGCAGCGGGCGTAGAACTCGCTGAGGCGTTCGCCGCCTGCGGGGCCGAAATCGGGGTCGCGCTGGCGCCAGCGGCGGGTGTCTTCGGGGTAGAGCGCCTCCAACTCGGTGAAGCTGCGACCCTCGAAGCAGCCGAAGTTGCGCTCGCGCAGGCGGGCGTCCTGCTGCAGCGCCAGGCCGCGCTGGTGGGCCAGTGCAGCGGCGGTTTCGCGGGCGCGGGACAGGTCGGAGCTGTAGACGGCGTGCAACTCTTCGTGCGCCAGCGCCGCCGCCAGCCGGGCAGCCTGGGCGCGGCCGGCGTCGTTGAGGTCGATGTCCAGAAAGCCCTGGATGCGGGTGTCACGGTTCCAGGCGGTTTCACCATGGCGGATGGCGATGACGCGGGTGGTCTGGCTGTAGGGCATCAGGGCGATCTCGGACAGGACGTCAACGTAGGCGGGCGTTCAGGCTGTAGGTGCCGGTGAGGCTGGCCTGGCCGAGCACGTGGCCGTCGATGGCCGCGCGCACTTCCGCGCCGGTGAAGCTGCCTTGCACGGCACAGTGCGCCACGTCGAGCGCATAGAGCGTGAAGACGTAGTGGTGCACGAGGCTGTCGTTGAAGGGCGGGAACGGGCCGTCGTAGCCGTGGTATTGACCGGCCATGTCGGCGTTGCCGGCAAACCAGCCGGTGTAATCGTTCAGGCCGTGGCGGGCGCCGTGCAATGTGGCCGGGCCGGGCTTGCCGCGGGTGGTGAAGCCGGTGCTGAACTCGCCTTCGGCGAAGCCGGCCAGCGTGGCGGGCACGTCGACCAGCACCCAGTGGAAGAAGTCGACGCGCGGCAGGTCGGCGGGCACTTCGCGGTCGGTCTGGTTGACGTCGTCGCCGCAGCTGGGCACGTCGGGGTCGCAGCAGACCAGCACCAGGCTTTGCGTGCCGGCGGGCAGGTCGCTCCAGGCCAGGTGCGGGCTGAGGTTGTCGGAGAAGGTGACGATGCTTTGCGCATCGGGCTGGCCGGCGGCGTAGCGGGCGGGAATGGGCTGGCCGTCGGCGAAGCTGTGGCTCCAGAGTTTCATTCAGGTGCTTTCTTGTCGGAAAAAAGGGGCAGAGGAAAGGGCCGTCAGACGCCCCAGACGATGTTCTGGTCGGCGGCGTGGGCGCGCTTGAGCATCTCGATCAGCGGCCAGGCGCGCTGGCGCAGGCTGATGGCTTCGCGGCGCGGCAGCGGGCGGCCTTCGCGCTCGGCGTCGGCCTGCAGCGCGCGGTAGGTGGCTTCTTCGGCGGCGATGGCCGCCTCCAGCGCGGCGATGGTGCCGGGCATGTCGTCGGGCTGGAAGATGCCTTGCGGCGCAGGTTCGCGGTCGAGCAGCGCCATCAGGCGGTCGCCGATCGGGCCGGTCATGATCACGTCGCCGGCGGCTTTGGACTTGAACTTGTAGAGCATGGGGGCACGGAGCGTTCGAACGGATGGTCGGATTGTGCGCCGCGCAGGCGCCGGGTGGCGGTGGCGTCGATATGACCATCCGGCCGGGCGGCCAGCAGCTGGTTGAGCGACATCCAGCCCTGCTCGAAACCCATCGCGCTGCCGGCCAGGTAGAGCCGGTAGGCGCGCAGGGTGTCGGAGCGCACCAGCGCAGCAGCGGCGTCCAGGTGCGCTTCGAGCGCGTCGGACCAGGCCCAGAGCGTGCGCGCGTAGTGCGGGCGCAGGTTTTCCAGGTCGAGCAGTTCCAGCCCGCTGGCGGCCAGGTCGGTGGCGACGTGGGCGACGTGCACCAGTTCGCCGCCAGGGAAGATGTGGCGCTCGACGAAGTCGCCCAGCCCGGCACCCAGCTGGCGGTTGTGCAGGCCGCCGGCCGTGATGCCGTGGTTGAGCAGCAGCCCGCCCGGCGCCAGCAGGTCGTGCAGGTGGCCGAAATAGGCGCTGAGCTGGGCGCGGCCGACGTGCTCGAACATGCCCACCGAGGCGATGCGGTCGAAGCCGTAGGGGCTGTCGCTGCGGCGGGGCGCGCTCAGCTCGCGGTAATCGACCAACTCGATGTGCACCTGGCCGGCCAGCCCCAGCGCAGCAATCTGCTGCGTGACGTGTGCGTGCTGGTTGCGCGACAGCGTGATGCCGGTGGCCCGCACGCCGTAATGCTGCGCAGCCCAGAACAGCAGCCCGCCCCAGCCGGCGCCCACGTCCAGAAAGTGCTGGCCGGGCTGCAGGCGCAGCTTGCGGCAGATCAGGTCGAGCTTGGCCTCCTGCGCCGCCGCCAGATCGTCCACACCGGTGGGCCAGTAGGCGCACGAGTAGACCCGGCGCGGGTCGAGCCACAGCGCGTAGAAGTCGTCCGACACGTCGTAGTGGAACTGGATGTGCTGCGCATCGCGCCCCAGCTGGTGCAGCGTGCGCGAGCGGTGGCGTTGCCACCAAGCCGCCCAGGCACTGCCCGGAACGGCGGCGGTGGGGTTGTCGACCAGTGCGGCTGCCGCGCGCATGAGGGTGCGCAGCCGGCCGTCAATGAGAACCTCGCCGCGCACATAGGCCTCGCCCAGCACGCCGATATCGCCCTGCGCCAGTGCCAGCAGCAGGCTGCGGTGCGGCAGGCGCAGCGTCACTTCAGCATCGACGGGACCCATCCGCCCACCCGGCCAGATGATGGCCAGATCGTCGCCAACCCGGCTCAGACGCTCGGACAGACTCATGCACACCTCGCTTGACCGACCTGCGGTCCAGCATAGGGCGCGGTCGCACCGGGCTGCAGTGAGTTACGTCAAGCGGTCAGGCTGGCGGCAATGACAGTGCGCAAGGCCTGGCCCAGGGCGCGGCGGTCCTGGCCTTCGGTCGGGTGCAGCGCCAGCACGTCGACGCGCACCTGCAGGCCGCGCGCCGAGGCGATCCACCACAGACTCTGCAGCAGGCTGGTGTCGCCCACGAAGGCCGCGCGCGGGCTGACCGCGTGGCCGGGCTCGGAGAAGCGCAACGCCAGCGGCTGCACCGGCACACCCGAGGCAATGGCCGCCTGCAGCAGGTTGGCGTGAAAGGGCAGCAACTCGTAGCCGTCGCCGGTGGTGCCTTCGGGGAAGACCGCCACGGTGTCGCCGGCCTGCAGCGCGGCGGCCATCTGGTGGACCACGCGCAGCGCGTCGCGCTTGTTTTCACGCTCGATGAAGAGCGTGCCGGCCGAGCCGATCAGCCAGCCCAGCAGCGGCCAGGCCTTGACGTCGGCCTTGGAGACAAAGCGCGCCTGCGGGCAGACCGCATGCACCGCAATGATGTCCAGCCACGACACATGGTTGGCCACCAGCAACTGCGGCACGGGCTGGAAGCGCCCGCCCACCGTCAGCCGCACGCCCAGCACGCGCAGCAGCTTGGCCGACCACCACTGGATGTGCGCGGCGCGGGTGGCCTCGGTGGCGCCGCCGAATTCGCGCGCGGCCACCCAGGTGCCGTGCAGCACGTGAATCAGCACGCGCAGCAGTCGCCACGCGCCGAGCCATGCGCCGGTCAGGCTGCGCATCGGCTCAGTCACGCCACTTCGTGCGCGACCGTGCCCGCCACCAGCGTGGCGCGCACCCGGCCGGGCAGCGCCATGCCGGTGTCGGCAAAGGCGAACGGCGTGTACTTGCCCTGGCTGAGCAGCACGTCGGGCGTGACGGGCCAGGTGTCGTCGGCGTCGAAGACGCAGACGTCGGCCACGCCGCCTTCGACCAGCCGGCCAGCGCTCGACGCCAGCGAGCCGAGCGCATCGCCCAGCACCCGCACCGGGTCGCAGGTGACGCGCGCCAGCGTGACGGGCAGGCTCAGGCCGTGGTCGGCGCCCCACTTGAGCGCCAGGCTCAGCAGCAGTTCCAGCCCGGTGGCGCCGGGCTCGGCCTCGGCAAACGGCACCTGCTTGGCGTCGCCCTCGACCGGCGTGTGGTCGGACACCAGCGCGTCCAGCGTGCCGTCGGCCAGCGCCTCGCGCAGCGCGGTGCGGTCGCGGCCCTGGCGCAGCGGCGGCATCAGGCGCATGGCGGGGTTGAAGTAACCGATGTCGACCTCGGTCAGGTGCAGCGAGTTGATGCTGACGTCCGCCGTGACCGGCAGGCCTTCGGCCTTGGCCTGGCGCACCAGTTCGACGCCGGCCGCGCTGCTCAGGCGGCAGAGGTGGACGCGCGCGCCGGTGGAGCGCATCAGCTCGAACAACGTGTGCAGCGCAATGGTTTCGGCCATCACCGGCACGCCGCTCAAGCCCATGCGGGTGGCGACGCCACCGCTGGCGGCCACGCCCTTGCCGAGCCAGTAGTCCTGCGGCCGCAGCCAGACGGTGTAGCCGTAGGTGGCGGCGTACTGCAGCGCGCGCTGCAGTACCAGGGTGTCCTTGATGGCGACTTCGGCCTGCGAGAAGCCGACGCAGCCGGCCTCGGTCAGCTCGACCATCTCGGTCAGCGTCTCGCCCTTGAGGCCACGCGTGAGCGCGCCGAGCGGGAACAGCCGGCACAAGCTCAGCTTGCGGGCGCGGAACTTGAGCATCTCGACCAGGCCGGGCTCGTCGAGCGTCGGGTCGGTGTCGGGCGGGCAGACCAGGCTGGTGACGCCACCGGCGGCGGCGGCGTTGAGCTCGCTCTCGAGCATGCCCTTCTGTTCCTGGCCGGGTTCGCGCAGGCGCGCGGCCAGGTCGACCAGCCCGGGGGCGACCACGCAGCCGCGCGCGTCGATCACGCGGTTGGGCTGGAAGTCGGGCGACACGCGGCCGATCTGCAGGATGCGGCCGGCGGCAATCGCCACGTCGGCCAGCTCGTCACGACCGCTGGCCGGGTCGATCACGCGGCCGTTCTTGATGAGGATCTTCATGCTTCATTCCCCGCGATGATGGACATCACCGCCATGCGCACCGCGATGCCGAAGGTCACCTGCGGCAGGATGACGCTGTGCGAGCCGTCGGCCACGGTGGACTCGATCTCCACGCCCCGGTTGATCGGCCCCGGGTGCATCACGATGCAGTCCGGCGCGGCCAGCGCCAGCTTGGCCGGCGTCAGGCCGTAGCTCTTGAAGTACTCGCCCGAGCTGGGCAGCATCGCGCCGCTCATGCGCTCGTTCTGCAAGCGCAGCATGATGATGACGTCGGCATCGCGGATGCCTTCGTTCATGTCGTGGCAGACGCGCACGCCCATCTGCGCCAGATCGCCCGGCACCAGCGTCTTGGGGCCGACGGCGCGGATGTCCGGCACGCCGAGCGTGGTCAGCGCGTGGATGTCCGAGCGCGCCACGCGGCTGTGCACGATGTCGCCCACGATCGCCACCCGCAGCTGGGTGAAGTCCTTCTTGTAGTGGCGGATGGTGTACATGTCGAGCAGCCCCTGCGTCGGGTGCGCGTGGCGGCCGTCGCCGGCGTTGACCACGTGCACGTGCGGCGCGCAATGCTGGGCGATCAGGTAGGGCGCGCCCGACTCGCTGTGGCGCACCACGAACATGTCGGCGTGCATGGCCGACAGGTTGGCAATGGTGTCGAGCAGGCTCTCGCCCTTGGCCGCACTGCTCTTGGCGATGTCGAGGTTGATGACGTCCGCCGACAGCCGCTTGGCGGCGATCTCGAAGGTGGTGCGGGTGCGCGTGCTGTTCTCGAAGAACAGGTTGAACACGCTCTTGCCCCGCAGCAGCGGCACCTTCTTGACCTCGCGTTCATTGACGGCGAGGAAGGTGCTGGCGGTGTCCAGGATCTGCGTCAGCACGGCGCGCGGCAGGCCTTCGGTCGACAGCAGGTGGATCAGTTCGCCGTGGCGGTTGAGTTGGGGGTTGCGACGCGAGAGCATCAGACTTTCTCCTGCACCGAAAAGTGGAAACGGCCGCCCTCGCCACGCGCCAGCGCCAGCGACTGCCCCGCCGGCAGCACCAGGCGCGCGGCGGCGTAGGCGGGCTGAATGGGCAACTGGCGCCCGCCGCGATCGACCAGCACCGCCAGCGTCACGCTGGCCGGGCGGCCGAAGTCGAACAGCTCGTTGATGACCGCGCGGATGGTGCGGCCGGTGAACAGCACATCGTCGATCAGCAGGATCGGCCGGCCGTCGACCGAGAACGGCAGCTGCGTGGCATCGGTGGTCGAGCCCAGGCCGCGCTGGCTGAAGTCGTCGCGGTGCAGGGTGCTGGAGATCACACCGTGCGGCGTCGCCAGACCCAGGTCGCGCTGCAGGCGCTCGGCCAGCCAGGCGCCGCCCGACCACACGCCCACCAGCACGGCGTCCTTCATGCCTTCAGCGGCCAGCAGTTGGCGCACGCCGGCCAGCAGGTCGGTGTAGAGCGACTCGGCATCCAGTTGCAGACTCATGGGTTCTCCTTGGGGGCTTGGGCCGCCTCGCGGGCAGCCTCCGCAGATTCGCGGAAATATTGGTCCAGCAGCAACGCAGCGGCGGCGGCGTCAGCATCTTTCGCCCCGGCCGACAGCGCCTCGGTGGTGCTGTAGCGCTCGTCGACCTCAAACACCGGCAGGCCGAAGCGGGCCTGCAACTGGCGGGCGAACTTCTGGGCGCGGCGGGTGTTCTCGTGCGGCGCGCCATCGGGGTGGCACGGGATGCCTACCACCAGCGCGTCCGGCTGCCATTCGGCAATCAGTTTGGCGATGAGCGGAAAGCGCGCCTCGCCCTCGGCCGCCACGGTGGTCAGCGGCGTGGCCAGGCCGAACACTAGGTTGCCGCTGGCCACGCCGGTACGCTTGAGGCCGTAGTCGAAGGCGAGGAATGATTGCGCCGGCCGGCCCGAAGGACGCGCGCCGCGAGCCGCACCGCTCATGCGTGGCCGGCGTCGGACGACAGCATCATGGCGTCGATGCCCAGCAGCGACAGCGCGCGGTTGTAGCGCTGCTCCACGGGCGTGTCGAAGATCACGCCCGGATCGGCCTCGACGTTGAGCCAGCCGTTGCGCGAGAGTTCGTCTTCGAGCTGACCGGCGCCCCAGCCCGAATAGCCCAGCGTGATGAACACGCGCTTGGGGCCGGCGCCGTGCGAGAGCGCTTCGAGCACGTCGCGGCTGGTGGTCATCTCCAGCCCGCCGGGAATCGACAGTGTGGAGTTGTAGCCGCTGACGTCGTCGCCCACGCGCTCATGCAGCACGAAGCCGCGCTCGGTCTGCACCGGGCCGCCGAAGTAGACCGGCGTGTCGGACAGGTCGTCGCGGTCGAGGCTGAGTTCGACCCGCTCGAACAGGTTCTTGAGCGTGATGTCGATCGGGCGGTTGATCACCAGCCCGAGCGCGCCGCGCTCGGTGTGCTCGCACAGATAGATCACCGAACCCGAGAACTGATCGTCCGCCATACCCGGCATCGCGATGAGAAATTGGTTCGTCAGGTTGATGGAAACGGCCTCAGACATGGCTGGAATTGTAGCGATGACGCACACTTGCGCCCCTATGCAAGCCCCTGCCCACGCTACGCAGCGCCGCCATCTGCCCCACGAAGAACCCGTTGACGCCGCCCTGGTCTGGCTGCGCCGCGACCTGCGGCTGGACGACCACGCCGCGCTCTATCACGCGCTGCGCAGCGCCCGGCGGGTGTGGTGCGTGTTCATCTTCGACACCACGATTCTTGATGCGCTGCCGCGCGCCGATCGCCGGGTGGAGTTCATCTGGCACAGCCTGGCCGAGCTGGACACCGCGTTGCGCGCCCTCGGCAGCGGCCTGATCGTGCGCCACGGCGACCCGCGGCAGGAGATCCCGCAGCTGGCGCAGGCGCTGGACGTGCAGGCGGTGCACATCAACCGCGACTACGAGCCCGCCGCCGTCGCCCGTGACGCGCAGGTGCGCGGCGCCCTGGCGCACGCCGGCGTGGCGCTGCACAGCCACAAGGACCAGGTCATCTTCGAGACCGACGAGGTGCTGACCGCCACCGGCTCGCCCTACGGCGTGTTCACGCCCTACAAGAACAACTGGCTCAAGAAGATCGACCCGTTCTACCTGAAGGCCTACCCGGTGGCGCGCTACCAGGGCGCACTGGCGCCGGTGCCGGCGGCGGTCGACCGCGGCCTGCCACGGCTGAGCGACCTCGACTTCCTGCCCACCGACATGGCCGAGCGCCTGCACCCCGGCGCCAGCGGCGGCGCCCGGCTGCTGGCGGATTTTCTGGACCGCATGGACCATTACGGCGACACGCGCGACTTTCCCGCCGTCAAGGGCCCGAGCTACCTGAGCACGCACCTGCGCTTCGGCACGGTATCGATCCGCCAACTCGCGCGGCGGGCGCATGAGCGCATGGTGGGTGGCTCGCGGGGCGCCGAGGTCTGGCTGAGCGAGCTGATCTGGCGCGACTTCTATCACCAGGTGCTGCACCACCACCCGCGCGTGGTCGGCCACGCCTTCAAGCCCGAGTACGACGCCATCCGCTGGGAGCACGGCAAGCACGCCGACGCGCTGTTCACCGCCTGGTGCGAGGGCCGCACCGGCTACCCGCTGGTGGACGCGGCCATGCACCAGCTCAACCAGACCGGCTACATGCACAACCGCCTGCGCATGGTGGTGGCGAGTTTCCTGGTCAAGGATCTGGGCATCGACTGGAAGCGCGGCGAGGCCTACTTCGCGCTGCACCTGAACGACTTCGACCTGGCCGCCAACAACGGCGGCTGGCAGTGGGCGGCGTCGACCGGCTGCGACGCGCAGCCCTACTTCCGCATCTTCAACCCGGTCAGCCAGAGCGAGAAGTTCGACAGCGCCGGCCGCTTCATCCGCCGCTACCTGCCGCAACTGGCGGGCCTGAGCGACAAGGCCATTCACGCGCCCTGGCTGGCCAAGCCGCTGGAGCTGGTCGAGGCCGGCCTGGTGCTGGAGCGCGACTACCCGCGCCCGGTGGTCGACCACGCCGAGGCGCGCGACCAGACGCTGGCGCGCTATGCGGTGGTCAAGACCGCGAAGTAGAACAAGAAAAGCAACAACTCAGAACAGCTCGACCTCGCCCACGCCCGGGTCTTCGGCCTGCGAGCCGTCGGCCACCAGGTCGGCAAACGACACGACCTGGTTGCGGCCGTTTTCCTTGGCGTGATAGACGGCGCGGTCGGCGCGGTCGAACGCCGCCTGCGGCGTGTCGCCCGGGCGCACGTCGCTGAAGCCGATGCTGGCCGTGACGCGGCCGACGCCGGGGAATTCGAACGCCTCGATGTTCTGCCGCAGTCGGTCCAGCGCGATGCGGGCGGTGTCATCGTCGGGCGCCGTCAGCAGCACCACGAACTCCTCGCCGCCGAAGCGGTAGAGCCGGTCGCCGTAGCGGAAGGTGCTGCGCATCAGGCGCGCCATCATCACCAGCACCTCGTCGCCCATCAGGTGGCCGTGGCGGTCGTTGACGAGCTTGAAGTGGTCAATGTCGGCCACGCCGAGCCAGTGGCGGCGCTGGCCCGACTGGCGGCGCTCTTCCTCGGTCGCCAGATCGGGGCCAAACAGGCGTGCCGCCTCCATCACCGTGGCCTTGAGGAAGGTGTCGTCGAAGCTCTTGCGGTTGAGCAAGCCGGTGAGCGTGTCGCGCTCGCTGTAGTCGAGCAGGCTCAGGAAGTTGCGGTGGATCTTGAGCACGCCCTCGGCCAGCCGCACCTCGCCGGCACTCAAGGGCGCGTCGGTACGCAGCTCGAGCACGCCTTCGATCTCGCGCCCGCTCGCCATCGGCAGCAGCACCAGCTGGCCGGCCGGCTCGGGGCGTTGCTGCAGGCTCACCTGCTCGAAACACGCCGCGTGCAGCGGCATGGCCTGCAGCGGCAGCGGCTCGGTGGGCGTGCCGTTGGCCAGCTCCGGCACCAGGTCGCCGCGCAGCTGATGCCCGCTGCGTAGCCATTCCTGGTGGCCGCCCGGCTCGCCCTGGACGCGCCACAGCACCACCTGCTGCACCGAGGACAGCAGGTCGATGAAGGCGCTCAGCAGCGTGGCGTCGACCAGCTCGCGGTCGCGCGAGTGCGTCATCGTCGCGACGTGGTCCAGAACGGGCGTCACCTCAGTCATGGGCGGCGCTCGATGCCATGGCCTGGCCCAGCAGCGCGAGCAGCTGCTGCTCGTCATAGGGCTTGCCGAGGTAGTCGTTCGCGCCCAGCTGCAGCGCCAGATCGCGGTGCTTCTGCGCGATGCGCGAGGTGATCATGATCACCGGCAGACCGGCCAGCGCGTGGTCGCTGCGGATGTTGCGCAGCAGGTCGAAGCCGTCCATGCGCGGCATCTCGATGTCCGACAGCACGGCGCCCGGGCGCTCGGCGGCCAGGGCTTCCAGCGCCTCCAGCCCGTCCTTGGCCAGCGCGACGCGGTAGCCCTCGCGCTCCAGCAGGCGCTTGGTGACGCGGCGCACCGTCAGCGAATCGTCGACCACCAGCACCAGCGGCGCGGGGCGCACCGGTTCGTGCCGAGGCTCCAGCTGGCCGACATCGGTCTGGGCAGCACGCAGCATCAGCGCCCGCGCCGATTCGCCGTAGACGGTGGCCAGCACGATCGGGTTGTAGATCAGCGCGACGCCGCCGGCGGCCATCAGCGTCATGCCCGCCAGGCCCGGCAGGCGCGAGAGCTGCGGCCCGAGGTTCTTGACCACCACCTCGTGGCTGCCCTGGACCTCGTCGACGTGCAGCGCCACGCGCTGCTGCGCCGAGCGCACGATCACCACCGGCAGCGTGCGGCCGGCTTCCAGCCCGCGCCCGCTCGACGCCAGCAGCGCGCCCAGCCAGTAGAACGGCAGCTGCAGGCCGCCGTAGTCATACGTGCCGTCCTGATAGGCAGCGTCCAGCGCGTCCGGCGTGGCGCGCTGCACCAGCTCGACCAGGTTGGACGGCACGGCAATCGATCGTCCGCCCGCGCGCAGCACCACCACCTGCGTCACCACCGTGGTCAGCGGCAGCACCAGCTTGATGCGGGTGTTGCGGCCCGGCGCAGTGCGCGTCTCGACGCGGCCGCCCATGGCGAGCACGTCGTTGCGCACCACATCCATGCCGACGCCGCGTCCGGCCAGCTCGGTCACCACCGCCACCGTGGACAGGCCGGGGGCAAAGATGTATTGCGCGAGCTGCTTGTCGCTCACCTTGGCGTCGGGCTTGATCAGGCCCATGTCGATTGCCTTGGCGCGGATGCGCGGCAGGTCGAGGCCGGCGCCGTCGTCGCGGATCTCGACGCTGACCTCGTTGCCCTCCTGCTCCAGCGAGACCACGATGCTGCCGGTCGGGTCCTTGTCGACCAGCAGGCGCTGCTCCGGCGTCTCGATGCCGTGCGTGACGCAGTTGCGCAGCACGTGCTCGAAGGCCGCCGTCATGCGGTCCAGCACGCCGCGATCGACCTCGATCGAGCCGCCGACGATGTCGAAGCGCACCTGCTTGCCGGTCTCCTTGGCCGCCTGGCGCACCACGCGGTGCAGGCGTTCGGACAGGCTCTCGAACTCGATCATGCGGGTGCGCAGCAGGTCGCCCTGCAGTTCGCGCGTCAGGCGGCCCTGCACGGCCAGTTCATCCTCGGCGCTCTGCAGCGTGCGCTGCAGCGTGGCGCGCACGGTGGCGACGTCGTTGACCGACTCGGCCATCATGCGCGTCAGTTCCTGCAGCCGCGTGTAGCGGTCAAGCTCCAGCGGATCGAACTCCTGCGCAGCGGCGCGCGCGGCCTGGCGGCGCGATTCGAGCTGGCTGTCAGCCTGCAGGGTCAGGTCGTGCAACTGGCGGTTGAGGCGGTCCAGGTTGTCATTGAGGTCGAGCAGCGAGCCGCGGATATTGCCCACCTCGGCGTCCAGCCGGGCGCGGGCCACGCTCACTTCGCCGGCCAGATTGACCAGCCGGTCCAGCAGCGCAGCGCGCACGCGCACCGGCTGCAGGCTGATGGCGGCGCGGTCCGGCTGCGGCGCAGGCTCGCTCGGGTGTTCGCCGACAAAGCGCGACCAGTCGATCGGTGGCAATTCGCCCGGCACCGGCGTAGGAGACTCGGCCACCGGCACCAGCGGGAACGAAGGCTCTGCGGACGGCTCCGCCTGCGGCGGCTCGGCGCTTTCGGTGAACTCGATCGCCGGCTCGGACTCGTACGCGCCCCAGTCCAGCGGCGTCGACAGCAGCGGCGCGGGCGCAGACACCGGAGCCGGCTCCATGTCGTCCAGGTCCAGCGATGCCGGCCGGGTGGCCCAGACCGCCATCTGGCTCAGCGGCGACGACATCAGGCCCAACTGGCTGGGCGACGGCGCCGCGTTCTGGCGGCGCAGGTCATCAAACAGCGTGGCCAGTCCGTCGACGCATTGCTGCACGGCATCCAGCCCGGCCGGCGTGATGTCGCCATCGGCCAGCAGGTCGGCCATCACCGATTCGCATTGGTGCGCCAGCTCGCCCAGCCGCATGGCGCCGGCCAGTCGGGCGCTGCCCTTGAAGGTGTGCAGGCTGCGCATGCAGGCAGCGGAGGCCCCGACGTCATACGGCGCAGCGCGCCACGCCTCGACCTGGGACGATAGCAGTGGCAGCAGTTCCTCGGCCTCTTCCTCGAAGATCGGGAACAGCTCGGCGTCGATGTGGTCCTGGGGCTCAGGCGCCGGTACCGGCACAGGGGCGGGCTCGACCGGTTCGGCAGCTGGCTCGAACGCGGGCGGTTCCGGAGCGAGCGCCTCCATTTCCATGGCCTCGGCGACCGGCATCGGCGCCACGTCCAGCGGCTCGGCGGGCGGTGCGCTGATGGCTGCCGGCAGCGTGGCCGACACGGAAGACACGGCCCAGTCAGGCACCTCGGGCTCGACCTCGGCCAGCAGCGGCTGCGTCGTGCGCTGCCAGGCCAGCAGGCGCTCGGCCAGATCGGGCGGCGGCTCTTGCAGGAAGCCGGCGGCAAACTGGTGCAGCAGGCGGCGGATCTCGTCAGCCGCTTCGGTGAACAGCGCGGCATCGGCAGGCTGGCCGTGGCCCAGCGCGTGCGACTGCTCCAGCGTGTGCTCCAGCGTGCGCGCCAGGCCCGACAGCGCCGTGAACCCGACCGCGCCGGAACTGCCGGCCAGCGAATGCGCCAGCGCCACCGCCGTCTCGCCCAACGGACGCTCCAGCTCCAGCGACCAGAGCGCCAGCTCGGTGTTGAGGCGGCGCGACAGCTCGTCGGCCTCGTTGAGGTAGATGTTGAACAGCGGAATCTGCAGGCGCAACGGGCCGATGACCTTGACCTGATCTTCGGCCGCCGCCTCGGCCAGTTCAAGATCCGGTGGCTCGTGCAGCGCCGGCAGGTTCATCTCGATCTGCTCGACCATGCCGGTG
The DNA here is from genome assembly GCF_965250675.1 of Leptothrix sp. (in: b-proteobacteria). Classification (NCBI taxonomy): domain Bacteria; kingdom Pseudomonadati; phylum Pseudomonadota; class Betaproteobacteria; order Burkholderiales; family Sphaerotilaceae; genus Leptothrix; species Leptothrix sp. (in: b-proteobacteria). The sequence goes on along the minus strand of NZ_CBDFPH010000008.1, from coordinate 431,282 downwards.
GCATAGGGGTCGATCGACTCGAACGGGTCGAAGACCGAGGCCTCCTTGAGCGCTGCCTCGACAGGCAGGACCGGCTCGGTCGGCGCCGGCAGCGCAGGCGTCTCCTCGCTGCTGTCCATGTCGAGCAGCAGGTCGATGCTCTCGATCTGCGGCGCGGCGGCTTCTTCAGGCTGAGGGGGCTGGCCCAGCTGCACCGGGGCAGTCGGCTCCCAGGACGGCGCAGGTGCCAGCATGAGGGGCTGCGTCGCCTGCAGGGTTTCGAACAGCGGCGCGGCGGGAGTCTCCAGGGCTTCCAGCGGCACTTCAAGATCGACCATGTCCGACAGCGGCGCCAGATCGGACTGACGCGGTGTCTCGACCTCGTCCTGGTCGGGCTGCGGCACGCGCATCAGCTCGCCGGCCAGGCGCAGCGCGTCGGCGCCGGCGATGAGGGGCTCGGGCACGAAGCCGCCAGGCTGGCGGCGCTCGATCGCGTCGACCCAGGCGCTGAAATAGTCCAGCGCATCGCCGGTGAAGGTGCGCAGGTCGGCGTTGGCGGGCGACTGATCGGCCAGCCAGTGGTTGTAGAGCTGCTCGCAGGCCCAGGCGGCGTCGCCGTAGCTCATCAGGCCGACCATGCGCGAGCTGCCCTTGAGCGTGTGGAACGCCCGGCGCACGGTGGTCAGCTGGGCCAGGTCGGTGGGCACCTCGGCCAGCGCGACCAGCGCGGCGCCGGCCAGCGCCAGCACTTCGCGCGACTCTTCCAGGAAGATCGCGCGCATCTCGTCATCGTCTTCCAGACCCGTGGGCGCGTAGCTGGGGGCCGGCGCGGCGCTGGGCGCGGCAGGCCGCGAGGTCAGCGGCGGGCCAAGCACATCCAGCCCGACCGGGTGGGTGGCGGTGGCGACGAAGTCGTTCATGACCTGCGCCACGTGCTGGCGTGCGGCGTCTTCGGTGCCCGGGCCGGCGCCGGCCTCGCCGGCCTGTTCGAGCGCGGCGTGGGCCGAGTCGAGGCTGGCGGCCAGTTCGGTCTGGTCGGCGGCGCGCGCCTCGCGCGACAGTGCGTCCAGGTCGTCGGAGACCTGCTGCAGCGACATGTCGTCGCGCTGCACCGCCTGGGCGATGGCCTGGGCGCGGTCGACCAGATCGGGCGCGAACTGGCTGCGGCCCATCACCGGCGCCAGGCTGCCGCTGGCGGCGTCGAAGCGGAACAGCGTGCGCGCCATCTGCGGCTGCACGCTGAGCATGTCGATCAGGAAACCGAGGGCGCCCAGGTTGCCCGCCAGCCGCTGGAACGCGGCCAGCGTGGACGGCGCGTGCGGGTCGGCCTCGCCATGCAGCAGGTGGTCGATGTCGCCGCGCATGTGCAGCACGGCCTGCTCGGCCGGCTTGACGTCGAGCACCGACAGCACGCCGCGCATCGAGCCCAGCTGGCTCGGCACGCCCGCCAGCAGGCCGCCCTCGGACGGACTGCGGAAAAACAGGTCGATCTGGCGCTCGATCTCGGAGAGCGTCACGCGCAACTCGTGCACCACGCTGCCCAGCGTCTGGCGGTCGCTGACGCGGCGGTACAGCTCCTCCATCCAGGGTTCGAGCGGCTGCGCGGGCTGGCCGCTCTCGACGCGCACGATGCGCTGCGCCAGCGCCTGGGTGCGGTCGGCCTGCTCGGGCGGGTCGAACTCGCCCTCTTCAATGGCGGCCTCCAGATAGAGCAGGCTGGTGGCGACTTCCATGCCGAGCTGGCTCTCGGGGGCGATGCCGCTGTGGGCAATCCGGTCGGCCACCGCCGACAACGCCTCGGCCAGCGCACCGCCGCGCGGATAGAGCCGGCGCGTCGAGTCGCCCAGCAGCGTGAAGGTCTCGACCAGGCTGGCCAGGCGCTGCGGCTCGGCGCTGGCAGCGCCGCTCCAGGCTTCCTTGGCGGCGTTGACGCGCTTGCGCGCCTGCTGGATCTGCGCCGGATCGTGCCGGCCGAAGCGTGCTTCGGTGTAGTCCACCACCGGCTCGCCGCCCAGGCGATAGGCCGCGCACACCGCGCCGAGCCAGGGCGAAGACGGCGCCGGGGGCAGCGACTGGGCCTGCGCCTTGGCGCCGGCCTGGGCGCAGTAGAACAACAGGTCCTGCGCCAGGCGCTCGGACATGTCGGCGTCACCGCGCACGCGGGCCCGCAGTTGCGCCATCACGCGCGAAGCGCTGCGCTTGACGTAGAGGTCTTGCGGCAGCAGCCCCAGGCCCCAGGCTTCGAAGAAGGCAGCAGCAATGCGCCAGAGCGTCGCTTCGTGCCCGATACCCGCCGCAGCGGCGCCCGCGCCCAGCATGGCGCAGTCGCGCGCCAGCGCCTGGGCCGACTCGGGCGTGTTGAGCTTGACCACCGCCAGCAGGCGGCGCTCGAACTCGGCCTGCATCGCGGCATCGGCTGACCGGGGCGTGACCGCCGGCCCGCTGACATCGCGCCATTGCCAGTCCAGCTGCCACAGGTCGGCCGGATGGATGCGCTCGGCGCCGCCGAGTTCGAGCAAGGTTTTCAGCTGCGGAAACAGCCCCACCGCCGGGGCGCGCTTGCCGGCCAGCCGGCGGCCGATGTAGTCGAGCAGCGCGAAAGACGCATGCTCGACCGCCTCGACCCCGGCCAGTTCGAGTTTCTGCGGCTTGGCGACGTAGCGCTGCACCAGCGCCTCGCTGGCGCCCAGCAGCAGCGCGCCTTCGGGTACGTTGACCAGCTGCAGCGCACCCACACCTTCGTGCAGCTGCTGGCGGGCCTGGCGCAGGATGGTCGGCTCGACGTCGTCCAGATCCGACTGCGCCGTGGCAGCCGCGTCGCGCAGGTAGCGCCGCAGGCCCTTGTGCGCGGCCTCCAGCGTCTTGCGCAACTCGTCCTGCACCCAGGACAGGGCGGAGAGGTCGTCGGTCGGGGCGGAATCGCGGTTCGGTGGCATCGACATGGCGCAGGCGTCTGGGCGTCAGCCGATCTTGAAGCGCGCCACGGACTGGCGCAGTTCCTCGGCAGTGCGTGACAGCTGGCGGACCAGCTGCGCGGTGGAGCGCGTGCCTTCGCCCGTCTGCTCGGTCACGGCAAAAATGTGCTGAATGTTCTGGGCCACCACGGTGGCGGAGTCGGCCTCGCGGCGGGCCTGGTTGGAGATTTCCTCGATCAGCTCGGCCAGGCGGCGCGCGACGCGGTCGATCTCGCTGAGTGCAGTGCCGGCGTTGTCCGACAGGCGTGCGCCTTCGACCACGCCTTGCGTCGAGCGCTCCATGGCAGCCACGGCGTCGGCGGTGTCGGTCTGGATGGTCTTGACCAGCACGGCGATCTGGCGCGTGGCGTCGCCCGAACGCTCGGCCAGCCGCTGAACTTCCTCGGCCACGACCGAGAAGCCGCGACCGGCGTCACCGGCCGAGGCGGCCTGGATGGCGGCGTTGAGCGCCAGCACGTTGGTCTGCTCGGTGATGTCGGAGATCAGCTCGGTGATCTCGCCGATCTCCTGCGACGACTCGCCCAGGCGCTTGATGCGCTTGGAGGTTTCCTGGATCTGCTCGCGCAGCGTGTTCATGCCGCTGATGGTGTCCTGCACCGCCGTCAGGCCCGAAGCCGCCGCCGTGAGCGACTCGTGTGCCACGTCGGCCGACTGCTGCGCCTGACCCGAGACCTGCTGGATGCGGCCGGCCATCTGCAGCACGGCCTCGCCGGTTTCGCGGATCTCGCGCAGCTGCTCGTCGGATGCCGCCAGCAGTTCGGTGGACGTGGCCTCGACCTGCTGGGTGGTGTCGGTCACGCGCGCGGCGGTGCCCTGCACCTGCGAGACCAGGCTGCGCAGTTCCTCGACGGTGTAGTTGACCGAGTCGGCGATGGCGCCGGTGATGTCCTCGGTCACGGTGGCCTGCTGGGTCAGGTCACCCTCGGCGACCGACTGCAACTCGTTCATCAGCCGCAGGATGGCGGCCTGGTTGGCGTCGTTGACGCGCTTGGCTTCGCGCTCCTGGCGCTCGGCCTCATGGCGCTGGGTGTCGGCGATGGCGGCGCGCTGGCGCTGCTCATGCGTGAACACCATCAACAGGCCGATGCCACCGATCACGCCCAGCAGCAGCGACGCGCCGAGCAGCAGCAGGCTCGACCAGCCCAGGCCACCCACCACCGAGAAACCGCCCCCGGCATCGACCAGCCCCAGGCGCAGCGGTTCGCTGTCGGCCAGCAGCGCCTGCTGGGCCTCGCGCACGGCAGCCAGCGCCGGCAGGTGGGTGGTCAGCGGCGTGAGCTGGGTACGCAGCGCTTGCTGGGCCTTGAGCACCACCGCCAGCTGATCGCGCAGCGTGGCGTCGCGGGCCGCGGCCAGCTTGGGCTCGGCGCCCCCGTCGAGCAGGCCCTGACCGAGCGCGCGCAGGGACTCCAGATCCTTGTCGATCTGCGCCAGCGCAGAGGCGGACGCGCCTTGCGTCGACAACGCATCGTTGGCCGTCTTGACCACCCGCTGCAGCAGATAACCCAGACGCGCGGCAGCCGCCACTTCAGCGGCGGGCGACTCCTGCTGCTGCTTGAAGGTCGCGATGACCTCGGCTGTGCCGAGCCAGCCCGGGGCCTCGCGGTTGATCGCCACCAGGCCTTGGCCGAACGGGGTCAGCCACGCCTCCTGCGAGCCGATGACGGCAGCGTTCTTTTCGGCCTTGTCGACCAGCGGCAGCAGCGGGTCGAGCTTGACCGGCGTGGCCGCACCCGCATCGCGCAAGTCGCGGACGCTGCGTGCCAGCAGATCAGCGGATTCACGCACTTCCGCCACGGCGCCGGGCGTGCCGCTCTGGGTCTGCAACACCGCCTTGGCAAGCCGTTGCGACTGCATCAGCGCCGTACCCATGGCACCGATCTGGGAGGCATTGCCCCCAGCCGAACGCACCGCCAGCACCGAAGCCAGCACCAGCCCGAGCACACCGAGCGTCAGCAGGATGCCGAGCAGGCGCTGCTGGCGATCCGACGACCAGCGCCCGATCAGCGGCAGGTTGGCGCCACCGCTGCGCACCAGCGGCGTGGGCCGCAGCGAGTCGCGCGCTGGCGCAAAGTTGGCGGCCATCACCGAGGGCGCCGCCTCGCTGATGATGGAGGGAGAGTCATCGGCCAGCGTGCTGGCGTTGCTCGAATCCTGGATGGTGTCCGGCACGTCACGGTGCTCTTCCATGACGGAATAAGCGTCGACGTAGGAGACCTCATCGGCCAGGTCGGCATCGCCACGGCGTTTGCCAAAGCCCTTGAGGGTGTCGATCAAGCTCATCCGCGCCTCGTCATAAGTCAGTTCATGGATCCCGGCGTCAGCCGGGGCGTCGGGGCGTCAATCGCCACCGACGATGCGCAGAAAGCGCTCGTCACGCGCCAGGGCGGCCAGCCGGATTTCCTGCCAGCGCCGCCCGGCCGCATCGCGGTAGGTGGCGCCCACGAAACCGGGGCAATCCTGCGGTGGCGGCGTGTCGTCCGACTCTAGCTGTTCCTGATTGCGCAGGCCCGCCAGCCGATCAACCAGCAGCGCGCCGTTGATCTCCAGGACCGGATTGAACGCCACCAGATGGCCTTGCTCGCGCACGGGAGGCGGTGTTTCGTGACGCAAGCCCAGAAATCCGGCCAGATCGGCCACGCCGGCCAGCACGCCGCGCAGATTGGAAACCCCCAGAAACCAGGACTGGGTGTGCGGCACGGGCAGCAGGCCGCCCGCCTGGAAGATTTCGCCGGCCTCGGCCAGCGGTAACAGAAAGCCGTAGCCGGCCGATTCGACCGCCAGCCAGCCGACGCTGCGCGGCGCCGACTGCGCCTCCTGCAGCCGCTCGGCCAGACGCCCTTGCAGGTCGCGTAATGCTTGCTTGTTGGCCATGGTGTCTGCCTCAGCCGAAGGCGCGGATCTTCTGCACGAGTTCGTCGGCGTTGACCGGTTTGACGACGTAGTCACGCGCGCCCTGGCGCATGCCCCAGACCTTGTCGGTCTCCTGGTTCTTGCTGGTGCACATGATCACCGGCACGTCGGCGTACTGCGGATCGCGCGTGATGGTGCGGGTGAGCTGGAAGCCGTTCTGGCCGGGCATCACCACGTCCATCAGGATCAGGTCGGGCTTTTCTTCGGCCAGACGGCGCAGGGCCTCATCGCCGTTTTCGGCGGTGCGAACCTTGAAGCCCTTGCGACTGAGCATGTCCGAGAGCACGTGCAACTCGGTCCTGGAGTCATCCACTAAGAGAATGTTGTGGATCGGCATGGCGGAAATCCCTTGCGCTGCGGTGGGTGACTCAGTACGAATCCGCCGGAGCAGTCGACGCCTTGCGGCTCGGCGCGTGGGCAGCCATCAGGCCACCACTCGCCGGTGTTGCTGCACGGCCTGCAGCAACTGATCCTTGGTGAATGGCTTGGTCAGGTAGTCCTGCGAGCCGACCATGCGCCCGCGCGCCTTGTCGAACAGGCCGTCCTTGGAGGACAGCATGATCACCGGCACCCCGGCGAACTCGGGGTTGCGCTTGATGATGGCGCAGGTCTGGTAGCCGTCAAGGCGCGGCATCAGGATGTCGCAGAAGATCACGTCGGGCCGGTAGTCGCTGACCTTGGCCAGCGCGTCGAAGCCGTCTTCGGCCAGCACCACTTCGCAGCCGCCTTGCTTGAGGAAAATCTCGGCACTGCGCCGGATCGTGTTGCTGTCATCAATGACCAGCACGCGCGCCACTTGCGGGTCGCGGTTGAGCCCGTTGGGGCTGGACAGGGTTTCCACGACGGCTGTTTCCTCGCTCTTGACGGCAGTGGTGCAATGCAGCGTCGCCTGAGCGACTAGATTTGCACCATCTCGAAGTCTTCCTTGCGGGCGCCGCACTCGGGGCAAACCCAGTTCATCGGCACATCGGCCCACGCGGTTCCGGGGGCGATGTCGTGCTCCGGATCTCCGGCAGCCTCGTCATAAATCCACCCGCAGATCAGGCACATCCAAGTAAGAGAAGGGCTCACGCTATATATTCAGCTTGACTACAATGGGTTGAGATTGTAGCGACGGGCTTTGGCAAAAAAACAAACGCCCGTGGGCACCTACGCAAGATTTCTCAGAAAGTCCTAGAGCTTTTCAGCCGGTGACCCTGAGCCCTGCCGCACACCGCGAATACCGCGCACTCCGACTGCGACTGATGAAGCCCACACCCCCCGAAACCCTTCCCATTCCCGACAGCGAAGATGAGCAGGACATGGGTTCGCCCGCCTGCGTCATGAGCTTCAACGCCAGCGACACCACCGGCGCCGGCGGCCTGTCGGCGGACATCGCCACCATCTCGGCCATGGGTGCGCATGCGCTGCCGGTGGTCACCACGATCGTGATGCGCGACACCGCCGAGGTCTTCGACCAGCACCTGATCGACGCCGACGTGGTGGTCGAGCAGGCTCGCAGCGTGCTCGAAGACCTGACCATCGCCGGCTGGAAGGTCGGCTTCCTGGGTTCGGCCGAGACGGTCGGCGCGGTGGCCGAGATCCTGTCGGACTACCCCGACGTGCCGCTGGTGACCTACCTGCCCAGCCTGTCGTGGATCGACGACGAGGACGCCTCGCAGTCCTACCACGACGCCCTGCGCGAACTGGTGCTGCCGCAGACCGAGGTGCTGGTGGGCAACCACAAGACGCTGGCCGACTTCCTGCTGCCCGAGTGGGAGTCCGAGCGCCCGCCCTCGGCGCGTGAACTGGCCGTGGCCGCCGGCGAGCATGGCACCAAGTACGTGCTGGTCACCGGCATGCCACTGCCCAACAACAACATCGACAACGTGCTGGCGTCGCCGCAAGGCGCCATCAGCGGCGAGAAGTTCGAGCGCTTCGAGGCCACCTTCATCGGCGCGGGCGACACGCTCTCGGCCGCGCTGGCCGCGCTGCTGGCCACCGGCGCCGAGCTGCACATGGCGATCTCCGAGGCGCTGGCGTTTCTCGACCAGGCGCTCGACTCGGGCTTCCGCCCGGGCATGGGCAATGTCGTGCCCGACCGCTTCTTCTGGGCCTTGCCCGAGGGCGAGGAAGAAGAAGGCGACGGCCTGGTCGACAGCGACGGCACCGACGCCGACATCGCGCCCAACCCGCGCAGCATCCACTGAAAACCCCAGCCTTGAGGACGCCGGCCCCGCGCCGGCGTTGATGCCTTGAACAACGCAGAACTGTTTGAGCGCGCGCAAGCGTGCATCCCCGGCGGCGTGAACTCGCCCGTGCGCGCCTTCCGCGCCGTCGGCGGCACGCCGCGCTTCATCGCCCGTGCCGAAGGCGCCTACATGTGGGACGCCGAAGGCCGGCGCTACATCGACTACATCGGCTCCTGGGGCCCGATGATCCTCGGCCACGGCCACCCCGCCGTGCTCGAAGCGGTGCAGAAGGCTGCGCTGGAAGGCTTCAGCTTCGGCGCGCCGACCGAGCGCGAGGTCGAACTAGCCGAAGAGATCATCAGCCTGGTGCCCAGCATCGAGCAGGTGCGCCTGGTCAGCTCCGGCACCGAAGCCGCCATGACCGCCATCCGGCTGGCACGCGGCGCCACCGGCCGCTCCAAGTTCATCAAGTTCGAGGGCTGCTACCACGGCCACGCCGACGCGCTGCTGGTGAAAGCCGGCTCGGGCCTGGCCACCTTCGGCAACCCGACCTCGTCGGGCGTGCCGCCCGAAGTGGTGCAGCACACGCTGGTGCTGGAGTTCAACAACCTTGAGCAACTGGAAGAGGCCTTCCAGCTGCACGGGCCGGAACTCGCCTGCGTGATGATCGAGCCGATCGCCGGCAACATGAACTTCGTGCGCACCCAGGTGCCGTTCATGAAGCGCCTGCGCGAGCTGTGCACCCAGCACGGCGCGCTGCTGGTGCTCGACGAGGTGATGAGCGGTTTCCGCGTCGCCCTCGGCAGTGCCCAGAGCCTCTACGCCGCCGCGATTCCGGGCTTTGCGCCCGACATCAGCGTGTTCGGCAAGGTCATCGGCGGCGGCATGCCGCTGGCGGCGTTCGGCGCCTCGCGCAAGATCATGAGCCACCTCGCCCCGCTCGGCACGGTCTACCAGGCCGGCACGCTCAGCGGCAACCCGATAGCCACCGCCTGCGGCCTGGCCACGCTGCGCGAAATCAGGAAGCCCGGCTTCTTCGAGGCCCTGTCGGCCAAGACCACCGCGCTGGTCGCCGGCCTGCAACTCGCGGCGGACGAGGCCGGGGTCGACTTCGTCGGCGACAGCCTGGGCGGCATGTTCGGCTTCTTCTTCATGAAGGAGCTGCCGCAGAACTACGGCGTGGTCATGACCACCGACAAGGACCGCTTCAACCGCTACTTCCACGGCATGCTCGACCACGGCGTGTACCTGGCGCCGGCGCTGTATGAAGCCGGCTTCGTCAGCGCCGCGCACACCGACGCCGACATTGCCGCCACGGTCGAAGCCGCCCGCGCCGCGTTGCGTGCCTGAACTGCGCCTGAACTCCCTTCGCCCGACGATGACCGACTCCCTTTTGCCTGACTCCGCCTCCGCCGTCGTTCCTCAAGAGCAGCCGCGCGCCTTCCGGCGCACCGGCCTGTTCGACTTCAACGGCCAGCCCGCCGTGCAACTGCGCTCGCCCGGCGGCGCCCAGGCGGTCGTGCTGCTGCACGGCGCGCAGGTGGTGTCGTGGCAGCCGGCCGGCGGCGAGGAGCAGCTCTACCTCTCGCCCACCGCGCACTACGGCAACGGTGGCGCCGTGCGCGGCGGCGTGCCGGTGATCTTCCCGCAGTTCGGCAACGAAGGACCGCTGCCCAAGCACGGCTTTGCGCGCGACCGCACCTGGACGCTCAACCAGGCCGAGGTGCGCGGCGAGCACGCCTTCGCCGTGCTGACCCTGACCGACGACGAAACCACCCGCGCCATCTGGCCGCACGCCTTCACGCTGGAGTTGACCGTGAGCGTCGACGGCTCGCGGCTGGAGATGGAGCTGGCGGTGGTCAACAACGGCGAGATGCCGATCGAGTTCCAGGCCTCGCTGCACACCTACCTGGCCTGCGCCGACGTGCGCCGCGCCCAGCTCGAAGGCCTGATGAGCCAGAACTACCAGGACATGGTGCTCGGCCAGCCGCGCCAGCAGTGGATCGACGTGGTCACCATCGCCCAGGAAATCGAGCGCATCTACTGGCAGGCACCCAGCGCGCTGCTGCTGCGCGAGATCGGCCGGCGCGTCAACATCGTCAGCAACGGCTTCGAGGACGTGGTGCTCTGGAACCCCGGCCCCGAGAAATGCGCTGCGCTGCCCGACATGCCCGACGACGACTGGCTCGGCATGCTCTGCGTCGAAGCCGCCCAGATCGGCAACCCGGTGCGGCTGGTGGCCGGCGAGGAATGGTCGGCCATGCAGACGCTGGTGGCGGCAAACTGACCGCCGCCCGCTGACGGACAGGCCGCTCAGGCCTGCCCGAAACTCACCCCGATCTCCCGCGCGCACACCAGCAGCGGGTGACCCGGCGGCACGCAGCGGTTGCGGCCTGCCACCGCCGCCAGCTCGACGCTGGTGAGCCGCCCGCCCTGCAACGTCACCATGCGGTTGAACTCGCCGCGCTGCACCAGATGCGCGGCCGCGTTGCCGTATTGCGTCGCCAGCACGCGGTCGAACGGCGTCGGGCGGCCGCCGCGCTGCACGTGGCCGAGCACGGTGGTGCGCACCTCGCTGTCGACCTGCGGCTGCAACTGCGCCCGCAGCACATGGCCGACGCCGCCCAGCCGCAGCGGGTCGGGGCTGCCCGGCACGGTGCGCTCCACCGTCAGGCCGCCGCCCTGCTCCGCCGCGCCTTCGGCGATGCAGATCACGGTGAAACGCTGGCGCTGCGCACGCTCACGGCAGACCGCCGCCACCGCCTCGACGCGGTAGGGCAACTCCGGCAGCAGGATCACGTCGGCCGCGCCGGCGATGCCCGCCTCCAGCGCAATCCAGCCGGCATAGCGGCCCATGGTCTCGACGATCATGACCCGGCCGTGGCTCTGGCCGGTGGTCTGCACGCGCTCCAGCGCATCGGTCACGGTGGCCACGGCGGTGTCGAAGCCGAAGCTGCGCTCGTTGTGCTCGATGTCGTTGTCGATGGTCTTGGGCACGCCCACCACCGGCAGGCCGCGCTGCGCCAGCGCATGGGCGATGGTCATGGTGCCGTCGCCGCCGATGGCCACCAGCGCCTGCAGCCCCAACTCCCGCGCGTAGGCCAGCACCGCGTCGGACACGTCCTGGCCTTTCCACGCGAACGGGCTGGCCGTGTTGCTGGTGCCCAGCACCGTGCCGCCGGTGGCCAGGATGCCGCTGACCGAGCGCCAGTCCAGCGGCCGCACGCGGCGCTCGATCAGGCCGAGAAAACCGTCCTCGATGCCGATGACCTCGGCGCCGCACTGGTGGATGAGCGACTTGGTCACCGCGCGGATCACCGCGTTCAGGCCGGGGCAGTCGCCGCCGCCGGTGAGCACGCCAATGCGCGGCGGGGAAGAGGCGATGTTCATCTGAGTCTCCTGGGCGGTGGGGCAAGCTCAATCCGGGGGCCGCATCGACTCCTAGAATCTGCCGATGCACATCCATATTCTCGGCATTTGCGGCACGTTCATGGGCGGGCTGGCCGCGCTCGCCCGCGAGGCGGGCCACCGCGTCACCGGCTGCGACGCCAACGTCTACCCGCCCATGAGCGACCAGCTGCGCGCGCTGGACATTGAGCTGATCGAAGGCTTCGGCGCCGATCAGCTGGCGTTGAAGCCCGATCTGTACGTGATCGGCAATGTCGTCAGCCGTGGCAACCCGCTGATGGAAGCCATTCTGGACGCCGGCGCGCCCTACACCAGCGGCCCGCAGTGGCTGGCTGAACACGTGCTGCAAGGCCGCCACGTGCTGGCCGTGGCCGGCACGCACGGCAAGACCACCACCACCGCGATGCTGGCCTGGGTGCTGGAGCACGCCGGGCTGCAGCCCGGCTTTCTGGTCGGCGGCGTGCCGCAGAACTTCGGCGTCTCGGCGCGGCTGGGCCAGGGAAAATGCTTCGTGATTGAAGCGGACGAGTACGACACCGCCTTCTTCGACAAGCGCAGCAAGTTCGTGCACTACCGGCCGCGCACCGCGATCCTGAACAACCTCGAATACGACCACGCCGACATCTTCCCGGACCTGGCCGCGATCGAAACCCAGTTCCACCACCTGGTGCGCACCGTGCCCGCCAGCGGCCGGCTGGTGGTCAACGCCCGCGAAGACAGCCTGCAGCGCGTGCTGACGCGCGGCTGCTGGAGCGAGGTGGTGCGTTTCGGCGCCAGGAAAGAGGAACCCGGTGCGCTGCGCGCCCGCGGTGAGCCGCATGCGTTCGACGTGCTGCGCGGCAGCATGAAAGTGGGCCGCGTCGACTGGGCGCTGCTGGGCGAGCACAACCAGCTCAACGCGCTGGCAGCCATCGCCGCAGCCGAACACGTCGGCGTGCCGCCCGAGGCCGCCGCCGCCGCACTGGCCAACTTCCAGAACGTGCGCCGCCGGCTGGAACTGCGCGGCGAGGTGATGGTGAACGGCGCAGCCATCAAGGTCTACGACGACTTCGCCCACCACCCGACCGCCATCCACACCACCGTCAACGGCCTGCGCCGCAAGGTCGGCGGCGCGCGCATCCTGGCCGTCTTCGAGCCGCGCTCCAACACCATGAAGCTCGGCACCATGGCGCAGCAGCTGCCGTGGGCGCTGGAGGAGGCCGACCTGAGCTTCTGCCACAGCGCCGGCCTGGGCTGGGACGCGGCTGCCGCGCTGGCGCCGCTGGGCGACCAGGCCCAGGTGCATGACCAGATCGACAAGCTGGTGGCGGCCGTCGTGCGCGCCGCCAAGCCCGGCGACCAGATCCTGTGCATGAGCAACGGCGGCTTCGGCGGCGTGCATGGCAAGCTGCTCGACGCCCTGGCCAAGCGCTGAACACGCGGCGAGCATGACGACGCATCTGCTGTATTTGCACGGCTTCCGCTCGTCGCCGCAGTCGACCAAGGCGCGCCAGATGGCCACCTGGGTCGCCGCGCACCGGCCCGACGTGCACTGGTGGTGCCCGCAATTGCCGCCGTCGCCACAGGCCGCGCTGGACTTGCTGCTGGCGGGCGTGGCCGACTGGCCGGCACAGACAAGCGCCGTGATCGGCAGTTCGCTGGGCGGCTTCTACGCCACCGTGGTGGCCGAGCGGCTGGGCTGGCCCGCGGTGCTGATCAACCCGGCCGTTTATCCGGCGCGCGACCTGGCCAAGTCCATCGGCGAGCAGACCAGCTGGCACGATCCGGCCGAGAGCTTCTTCTTCCAGCCCGGCTTCATCGACGAACTGCGCACCATGACGCCCGTCGCCCTGACGCAGCCCGAGCGCTACCTGGCCTTCATCGCCCAGGGCGACGAGGTGCTGGACTGGCGCGAAATGCACGCCCACTACGCCGCCAGCCCGATGGTGCTGATCGACGGCAGCGACCACGCGCTGAGCGATTTCGACGCGCACCTGCCGCGCCTGCTGAGTTTCCTGTCACTTCAACCCTGATCCCGGGACACATCCTCATGCGACTGCAAGACAAGGTTTCCATCATCACCGGCGCCGCCCAGGGCATCGGCCTGGCCACGGCGCTGAAGTTCGCCCGCGAAGGCGCCATCGTGATCGTCTGCGACATGAAGCAGGACAGCGTGGACGCGGCGGTGGCGCAGTGCCGTGAACTCGGTGCGCAATCGGAAGGCTTTGCCGTCAACGTCACCGACCGCGCGGCGGTCGACGCCATGGTCGCCGCCGTCAAGGCCAAGTTCGGTCGCATCGACACGCTGGTCAACAACGCCGGCATCACCCGCGACGCCCGGCTGCAGAAGATGACGATCGAGCAGTTCGACGCCGTCATCGACGTCAACCTGCGCGCGGTCTTCCACTGCGCCCAGGCGGTGGCCGACATCATGGTTGCGCAGGGCTCGGGCGTGATCCTGAACGCCAGCAGCGTGGTCGGCATCTACGGCAACTTCGGCCAGACCAACTACGCCGCCAGCAAGTTCGGCGTGATCGGCTTCACCAAGACCTGGAGCCGCGAACTCGGCCCCAAGGGCGTGCGCGTCAACGCGGTCGCGCCGGGCTTCATCGAGACGCCGATCCTGGCGACCATTCCCGACAAGGTGATGGCGCAGATGCGCGACGAGGTGCCACTCAAGCGCCTGGGCCGCCCCGAGGAAATCGCCAACGTCTACGCCTTCCTGGCCAGCGACGAGGCCAGCTACATCAACGGCGCGGTGATCGAGGTGGCTGGCGGGTTGACGGTGTGACGAACTGACGGACGGTCAGGCGGCCGGCGCTTCATCCAGGCCGTCAAAAATCTCGTCAGCCGCCAGCGTGACGCCCAGGCTGACGAACTCGACCTGTGCTGCACCCGTCAGGTCGTGCAGTGTGAACAGGCCGTCGGCGCCACGGCGGAACAGCTGCAACTCGCGCGTGTCGGGGTCGACCAGCAGGTATTCGCGCAAGCTGGCCAGGCGCCGGTAGAGCGTGAATTTCAGGCCCCGGTCGTAGGCCTGGGTCGAGGGCGACAGCACTTCAACCACCAGCGTCGGCGCGGTGAAGATCTGCTCGGTGCGCAGATCGGCGGCGTCGCAGGTGACGAAGACGTCGGGATAGAGGATGGCGTCGTCTGGCGTCTGCACCTTGGCAGAGTGCATGAAAGCTCGGGCGGGGTGCCCCCGAAGCTGCACCTTCAACGCCACCGCCAGATTGCCTTTCACTAAATTTTCGACCCGGCGGTCGTCCACCAGCGCACGCACGCGGCCCTGCACCCATTCGTGACGGCCGGGCTGCTCATCTTCCCAGTCCAGGTAGCTTGCAAGATCAATCGGCAGACGCTTGGTCAACATGCGCTGGATACTAGCCTCAGGGCCATCAGCGACAATCCCGCCCCTATGGCCCAGCTCTATGCCCTGTTTGATGAAGGCGGCAAGTTTCTTGCCGGTCGTGTGTTGTCCGAAGCGGAGAGCTCGATGCAAGTCGAGCTGGAGTCCGGCAAGCGGGTCAAGGTCAAGGCGGCCAATGTGCTGCTGCGCTTTGACAAGCCCGCGCCGGCCGAGCTGATCGCCCAGGGGGCGAAGCTGGCCGAGGAGATTGATCTCAACCTCGCCTGGGAATTCGCGCCCGAAGAGGACTTTGCCTTCGGCGACTTCGCCCGCGACTACTTCGACGCCGGCGCCGGCGTCACGCACCAGGCCGCTGCGCTGTTCAAGCTGCAGGCTGCGCCGCATTACTTCCGCCGCGCCGGCAAGGGCCAGTTCCGCAAGGCGCCTGAGGATATCGTCAAGGCCGCCCTGCTGGCGATCGAACGCAAGGCGCAGCAGGCCGCGCAGATCGAGGCCTGGGCGGGCGAGCTGATCGCTGGCAGCTGCCCGACGCCGGTGCGCGAGCAGCTCTACAAGATCCTGTTCAAACCCGACAAGAACGCGCCCGAATACAAGGCGGTGGTCGACGCGGCCAAGAAGGCGCAGCGTGCCCCGCTCGACCTGCTGCTGACGGCCGGCGCCATCAACAGCCCCTACCAGTTCCACTGGCAGCGCTTCCTGTTCGAGCAGTTCCCCAAGGGAGTCGGCTTCCCGGCCGCGCTCAGCGCACCGGCCATCAAGGACGAGCTGCCGCTGGCGGCGGTGCAGGCCTTCTCGGTCGACGATTCGGCCACGACCGAGATCGACGATGCGCTGTCGGTGCAAGGCCTGGGCACCGGCACGGTGATCTTCGGCGTGCACATTGCCGCGCCCGCGCTGGCGGTGCAGCCGGATTCGGCCATCGACAAGGTCGCGCGCGACCGCTTCTCCACCGTCTACATGCCGGGCTGGAAGCTGACCATGCTGCCCGACGACGTGGTGCAGAGCTACACGCTGATGGAAGGACGCGACTGCCCGGCCGTGTCCTTGTACGTGACCTTCGACGAGGCCACGCTGGAGGTCAAGGCGACCGAGACCCGCATCGAGCGCGTGCCGATTGCCGCCAACCTGAGGCATGACAAGCTCGACGCCGTCATCACCGAAGCCGCGCTGGAAGGCACGGCGCCAGCCGATTTCCCGTTCGCGGCCGAGCTGGGCTTCGGCTGGCGGCTGGCCAAGCACCTGAAAGCCGGGCGCGAGGTGGTGCGCGGCAAGCCCGAGAACTTCAACCGGGCCGACTACAACTTCAAGCTGGTCGACGCCGACGGCCACGCGCCGACGCTGCCGCCGCTGGGCGACGAAACCGTGCTGATCAGCGAACGCCGCCGTGGCGCGCCGCTCGACCTGATCGTGGCCGAGGCCATGATCCTGGCCAACAACACCTGGGGCGGCTGGCTCAACGAGCTGGGCGTGCCGGGCATCTACCGCAGTCAGGCCAGCATGGCGCCGGGCGTCAAGGTGCGCATGAGCACGCGCGCCCAGCCGCATGCCGGCATGGGCGTGGCGCACTACACCTGGGCCACGTCGCCGCTGCGGCGCTACGTCGACCTGGTCAACCAGTGGCAGATCATTGCCTGCGCCCGCCACGGCCGCACCGCCGCGCTGGCCGCGCCGTTCAAGCCCAAGGACACGGCGCTGTTCGCCATCATCAGCGGCTTCGACGCGGCCTACAGCGCCTACAACGACTACCAGCGCGGCATCGAGCGTTACTGGACGCTGCGCTGGCTGACGCAGAACGGCGTCACCGAGATCGAGGGCGCCGTCATGAAAGACGGCCTGGTGCGCGCCGACACCCTGCCGCTGGTACTGCGCGCCATGGGCGCCGAACAGCTGCCGCGCGGCGCCCGCGTGCGGGTGCGGCTGGGCGAGCCGGACCTGCTGACGCTGGACATCGGCGGCACCGTGAGCGTGCGCCTCGATGACCCGACCACCACGGCCGACGACGCCGTGATCGACGAGGACACCGAAGACAGCGCCGCCGAGGCCGCCGCACCGCTGACGCTGGCCATCGACGTGCAGGACGCCGACACCCCCGAGCCGGGCGACGCGGCAGCCGTCGCCACCGCCGCAGGCACGGCCTGAACGGCGGACATCCTCAAGGCAGAATCCCGCGTCATGCAGCGCCTGAAACAGCTCTCCACCCTGCAGATCGCGCTGCTGATCTCGGTCGCGCTGCACGCCGCGCTGCTGCTGTTGCGGGCGGTCGACCCGGCCGGGTTTGACCGCATCCTGCAGGACAGCCCGCTCGAAGTGGTGCTGGTCAACGCCAGCACAGCGTCCAAGCCGACCCAGGCGCAGGTGATCGCCCAGCGTGATCTGGCCGGAGGCGGCGAGGCGGCCCAGGGCCGCGCCACCTCGCCGCTGCCGCCCATGATGGCCAACCAGGCCGGCGACGCGCTGGAAGACACGCGCCGCCAGATCGAGGAGATGCAGGCGCAGCAGATGCTGCTGCTGGCCCAGGTCAAGCGCGAGCTGGCCGCGCTGCCCAAGCCCGACGCGCGCCAGCAGCAGGCCAGCACCACGACAGCGCAGCGGGCCGAGGAAGAGCGCCGCCGCCAGCTGCTGGCGCTGCTGGCGCAGATCGAGAAGCGCATCGAGGTCGAGAACGCCCGCCCGCGCCGCCGCTACGTCAGCCCGGCGGCGCGCGAAGGCGTGCACGCGATCTATTACGACAACCTGCGCCGCCGCATCGAAGACGTCGGCACGCGCAACTTCCCCGAATCCAACGGTGGCAAGCTCTACGGCGAGCTGACGATGCTGGTGGCCGTCAACACGCGCGGGGGGGTGGTGCAGGCCGAGATCATTCAGGGCTCGGGCAACAAGCTGCTCGACAAGCGCGCGCTCAGCATCGTGCGCAGCGCGGGCCCCTACGGCAGCTTCACGCCGGCGATGGAAGCGCGCTTCGATCAGCTGGCGTTTGTCTCGCGCTTCCGCTTCACCCGCGACGAGGGCCTGCGTGCCGCCGTCGAAGACGCCAGCGGGCGCTGATTTCCTTCCACACCCTGTCTTCTGCAGTTGCCACCATGGATCGTTACGCCGTCATCGGCCACCCGGTCGAGCACAGCCGCTCGCCGCACATTCAGCGCCTGTTTGCCGAGGCGACCGGCCAGGCCATCGACTACGGCCGCCTGCAGGCGCCGCTGGATGATTTCCTGGGCACCGTGCGCACGCTGCGCGCCGAAGGCGGCCGGGGCTGCAATGTGACGGTGCCTTTCAAGTTCGAGGCCTGGCAGCTGGCGCAGATGCACACGCCGCGTGCGCTGCTGGCGCAGGCCGCCAACACGCTGCGCTTCGACGGCGACCAGGTCAGCGCCGACAACACCGACGGCGTCGGCCTGGTGCGTGACCTGCAGAACAACGCCGGCTGCCCGCTGGCGGGCCAGCGCCTGCTGGTGATCGGTGCGGGCGGCGCGGCCGCTGGCGTGCTCGGACCGCTGATCGAGGCGCGGCCGGCCGAGCTGGTGCTGGTCAACCGCACGCTCGACAAGGCGCAGGCGCTGGTCGAGCGCCACCGCGCGCTGGCCGACCAGCACGGCGTGGCGCTGGTCGCCCGCAGTCTGGCCGACGCCGGCAGCGCGTTCGACGTCGTCATCAACGGCACCGCCAGCAGCCTGACCGGCGCGGCCGTGCCGGTGTCGGCCGCCGTGCTGCGCCCCGGCACGCTGGCGCTGGACATGATGTACGGCGCCGGTGCGCGCGGCTTCATGGCCTGGGCTGCTGCGCACGGCGCACAGGGCCGCGACGGCCTGGGCATGCTGGTGGAGCAGGCGGCCGAGTCCTTCCACTTCTGGCGCGGCGTGCGGCCCGACACCGCGCCGGTGCTGGCCGAGTTGCGCGCCCTGGTCGATGCCGCCTGATGGCGCTTAAGACCTTGCGCACCCACGCCTGGCGGCTGCTGGTCCTGCTGCTGGTGTGCTTTGTGGCGCTGCAGGGCTACTTTCTGGGCCGCATCGCGCTGATGCGCTGGGTCGACCCGGCGTCGACCAGCTTCGAGCGCAGCGAGATCGCCCGCCTGGCCGCCGAGCAGCACCAGGTCCTGTGGAGCCAGAGCTGGCGCCCGTACGCGCAGATCAGCAACTCGCTCAAACGCGCCGTGATCGCCAGCGAAGACGCCGGCTTTGCCGAGCACAGCGGCGTCGAATGGGACGCCATCGAGAAAGCCTGGGAACGCAACCAGCGTGCCGAAGCCCGGGCCGAGAAGCTCAACCAGAACCTGCAACGGCGCCAGCAGCAGGCCGAGACCCTGGCGCAGAAACGCGGCAAGACCGTGCCGGCCGCGCCGCGCCAGGTCGAGGCCAAGGTGGTGGGCGGCTCGACCATCAGCCAGCAGCTCGCCAAGAACCTGTTCCTGTCGGGCGAGCGCACCGCGCCGCGCAAGGCGCAGGAGTTCCTGATCACCTTCATGCTGGAAGCGCTGCTGCCCAAGCAGCGCATCCTGGAGATCTACCTAAACCACGTCGAATGGGGTGAGGGCGTCTTCGGCGCGCAGGCCGCCGCGCGCAACTACTTTCGCGTCGACGCCAGCCAGCTCAGTCCAAACCAGGCGGCCCGGCTGGCGGTGATGCTGCCGGCACCCAAGCGCTTCGAGAAGCGCCCGGACTCGGGCTATCTGCTGAGCCGTGCCGGCACGGTGGCCGCGCGCATGGGGGCGGTCGAGCTGCCGTGAGGTCGATTTGCAGGCCCCAGGCGGACGACATGAGCGCTCCCTAGAATCGCCGCCATGTCTGCAGAACTGACCGAAGAAATCGCCGCCCAGGCCGCCCGCCTGGTGGTCGAGGACGGCATGGAATACGGCCCGGCCAAGCGCCGCGCGCTGCGCGACCTGGGCCGGCACAGCGTCAAGCCCGGCCTGCTGCCCGACAACGATCAGGTCGAGGACGCCGTGCGCGAGTACCTGGCGCTGTTCTGCGCCGACACCCAGCCGGCCGAGCTGGCCGCGCTGCGCGGCGTGGCGGCGCTGTGGATGGCACGGCTGGCGGAGTTTCGCCCGCACCTGTGCGGCGCGGTCTGGCGCGGCACGGCCACGCGGCTGTCGTCCATCCACCTGCAGCTGTATTGCGATGACAGCAAGTCGGCCGAGATTGCGCTGCTCAACCAACGCGCCGACTACGACGTCGGCGCCACACGGGGGCCGCGCGGCGAGACCGTCGACGTGCTGAGCCTGGCGCACTACTGCGCCGAACTGGCCGAGCCGGTGACGGTGCACCTGACGGTGCTCGACCGCGATGACCTGCGCGGCGCGCTCAAGGCCGACAGCCGTGGCCGCAGCCCGCGCGGCGATCTGGCCGCGCTGCAGCGCCTGCTGCAGGCCGAGTCCGCCACCGCTTCCGCCCACTCCTCTTCAGAAAGCACCTCATGACGCAAGACACCGATCCGGCCCGCCGGCGCTTCTGGACGTTCGGCCTGGTGGCCGGTGCCAGCGCCGCCGCCGGCCTGGGCTGGCAATGGCTGCAGCCGGACGCCACGCCAGCCGCCGCCACCGACGCCGCAGCGCCCACCCCTGTGGCGGCAGCAGATGCTGCGGCCTCGTCCTCCGAGGGCGGCGACTGGTGGGCACAGCGCTTCGAGCGTCCCGAAGGCGGCGAACTGGCGCTGGCCGCGCTGCGCGGCCAGCCGCTGCTGGTGAATTTCTGGGCCACCTGGTGCCCGCCGTGCGTCAAGGAAATGCCGCAGCTCGACCGCTTTTCGCGCGAGAACAAGCAGGGCGTGCAGGTCATTGGCCTGGCGGTGGACGGCCCCACGCCCGTGCGTGAATTCCTGAAGAAGACGCCGGTGGGCTTCGGCATCGGGCTGGCGGGTTTTGCCGGCACCGAACTGGCGCGCGCACTGGGCAATCCGAGCGGTGGCCTGCCCTTCAGCGTGCTGTTCGATGCGCGCGGCGAGGTGGTACAGCGCAAGCTCGGCGAGACGAATCACGCCGAACTGATGCAGTGGGCAGACGCGCTGCGCGTGTAAGGATCGGGTAAAAAGCGCGCTGTCAAGTGCCGTTACGAACTGAAAAGCGCGTAAAGTCCGGGTTTCGTCTTTCAAACTCGCATCATTCATACGCATCGCCCATATCCAGGGCGAGCGGTGCCCCGGCACCGCGCCGCATGAACCACGCATGAATCAGGTCGGGCCGACACCGTGGGGTGGCGTGCCGCGACGCTGCCAACTCAAGAATACGGAGCCCCCCGCATGGACCTTCGCAAGCTCAAGACCCTGATCGACCTGGTGTCGGAATCGAACGTCTCGGAATTGGAGATCACCGAAGCCGACGGCAAGGTGCGCATCGTCAAGAGCAGCCCGCAAGCTGCCGGCATGGTGACCATGGTGCCGCAATACGCAGCCCCTCAGCAGGCCGCAGCGCCCGTGGCGCCAGCCGCCGCAGCCGTTGCGGCTGCACCCGTGGCCGCCGCTGCCCCGAGTGGGCATGTGGTCAAGTCGCCCATGGTCGGCACGTTCTACCGCGCGGCCAACCCGGGCGCCAAGCCGCTGGTCGACGTCGGCCAGCAGGTCAAGGAAGGCCAGGCGGTGTGCATCATCGAGGCCATGAAGATCATGAACGAGATCGACAGCGACATCGCCGGCACCATCACCAAGGTGCTGGTCGACAACGGTCAGGCGGTCGAGTACGGCCAGCCGCTGTTCATCGTCGAGTAAGGCGGCGGCGATGTTCAAGAAACTCCTGATCGCCAACCGAGGCGAGATCGCGCTGCGCATTCAGCGCGCCTGCCGCGAAATGGGCATCCAGGCGGTGGTGGTGTACTCCGAAGCCGACCGCGAGGCCAAGTACGTCAAGCTCGCCGACGAGGCGGTCTGCATCGGCCCGGCCGCCTCGGCGCGCAGCTACCTCAACATGCCGGCGATCATCGCCGCAGCCGAGGTCACCGACGCCGAAGCCATCCACCCCGGCTACGGGTTCCTGTCGGAGAACGCCGACTTTGCCGAGCGGGTCGAGAAAAGCGGCTTCGCCTTCATCGGTCCGCGCCCCGAGTCGATCCGCCTGATGGGCGACAAGGTCTCGGCCAAGGACGCCATGGTCAAGGCCGGCGTTCCCACGGTGCCAGGCGTGCCGGGCGCGCTGCCTGAGGACCCGCAGGAGATCGTGCGCATCGGCCGTGAGATCGGCTACCCGGTCATCATCAAGGCCGCCGGCGGCGGCGGTGGCCGTGGCATGCGCGTGGTGCACACCGAGGCGGCGCTGCTACACGCGGTGGAAACCACCCGTGCCGAAGCGGGTGCCGCGTTCGGCAACCCGGCGGTGTACATGGAGAAGTTCCTCGAGAACCCGCGCCACATCGAGATCCAGGTGCTCTCCGACACCCACGGCCACGCCGTGTGGCTGGGCGAGCGCGACTGCTCGATGCAGCGCCGCCACCAGAAGATCATCGAAGAGGCACCCGCGCCGGGCATCCCGCGCAAGGTGATCGAGAAGATCGGCGAACGCTGTGCCAACGCGTGCAAGAAGATCGGCTACCGCGGCGCAGGCACTTTCGAGTTCCTGTTCGAGAACGGCGAGTTCTACTTCATCGAGATGAACACGCGCGTGCAGGTCGAGCACCCGGTGACCGAGTTGGTCACCGGCATCGACATCGTGCAGCAGCAGATCCGCATCGCCGCCGGCGAGCCGCTCGGCTTCACGCAGAAGCAGGTGCAGGTGCGCGGCCATTCGATCGAATGCCGCATCAACGCCGAGGATCCCTATACCTTCATGCCCTCGCCGGGCCGCATCTCGATGTGGCACCCGCCGGGCGGCCCGGGGGTGCGGGTCGACTCGCACGCCTACACCAACTACTTCGTCCCGCCCAACTACGACTCGATGATCGGCAAGATCATCGTGCACGGCGACACCCGCGAGCAGGCCCTGGCCCGCATGCGCAGTGCGTTGAGCGAGACGCTGGTCGAGGGCATTTCCACCAACATCCCGCTGCACCGCGAGTTGATGTCGGACGCCGCCTTCATGGAAGGCGGCACCAACATCCACTACCTGGAAGGCTGGATGGAGCAGCGCAAGAAGCGCTGAACGGTCGGCACAGGCGACAGGCACAAGGGCTGAAATGGTTGAGTTGATGTTGCTGGCGGAAGCCAGCGAAGTGGAAGCGATCTCGGACGCGCTGATGGAGTTGGACGCGCTGGCGGTCACGGTGGAAGACGCCGACGCCGACACGCCCGACGAGGCGCCGATCTTCGGCGAGCCGGGCATGCCCGCGACGCTGGGTGAGCAGATCCGCGGCTGGCGCCACTCGGTGCTCAAGGTGCTGTTCGACGACGAGGCCACTGCCACCGAAGCCGCCACCACGCTGCTGGCCGAAGGCAGCTTCGGCGAGTTGCACGTGCAAGGCCTGCAGACCGTGGCCGAGCAGGACTGGGTGCGCCTGACGCAAAGCCAGTTCGACCCGGTGCCCATCACCGACCACTTCTGGATCGTGCCGACCTGGCACGAAGTGCCGGCCCAGGCCGAGCGCGTCATGCGCCTCGACCCGGGTCTGGCCTTCGGCACCGGCACGCACCCGACCACGCGCATGTGCCTGCGCTGGATCGCCCGCTACGCCGACACCACCGCGCCCTGGCCGCGCGTGCTCGACTACGGCTGCGGCTCGGGCATCCTGGCCATCGGCGCGGGCCTGCATGGCGCCCAGGGCATCGACGCGGTCGACATCGACCCGGCTGCGGTGGAATCCACCGTCGCCAACGCCCACGCCAACCACGTCAGCCTGACCGCCGGCCTGCCCGACAAGGCGCAGGGCGAGTACCCGGTCGTGCTGGCCAACATCCTGTCGGCGCCGCTCAAGCTGCTGGCGCCACTGCTGTGCGGCCATGTCGCGCCCGGTGGCGCGCTGGTGCTGGCCGGCATTCTGGAGCGCCAGACCGATGAACTGATCGCCGCCTACGCGCCCTGGCTGGCGATGCAGGTAAGCGACAGCGAGGACGGCTGGATCCTGCTTACCGGCGTCAAGCCGCTGTAATCAAGCCGACCGGTCGGCCGTCGCACGCATGAGTCTGGCCACGTCCTGCCCTGCCTGCGGTACCGTCTTCCGGGTCATCGAAGACCAGCTCAAGGTCTCCGAAGGCTGGGTGCGC
Source organism: Leptothrix sp. (in: b-proteobacteria) (assembly GCF_965250675.1). Classification (NCBI taxonomy): domain Bacteria; kingdom Pseudomonadati; phylum Pseudomonadota; class Betaproteobacteria; order Burkholderiales; family Sphaerotilaceae; genus Leptothrix; species Leptothrix sp. (in: b-proteobacteria). The sequence goes on along the minus strand of NZ_CBDFPH010000008.1, from coordinate 407,367 downwards.
TGCGGCCAGTGCCAGGAAGTCTTCAATGCGCTGGAAGGCCTGTTCGATCTGGATCGCCCCCCGCCGGGCACCAGCATGCTGCAGCGCACGGTCGATTTGCCGCTCCCCGCCACGACTCAGGCGGAAGAGCCGCCCGCGCGCCCGACAACAGCCCCTGTCGCCGCAGCAGACAACGCACCGGACGACGACGACTCGGCCTGGGCGCCCACTTCAGCGGCATGGCTGCCGCCGGCTGTTGCGCCGCTGCCAGAGCCAGCACCTTTTCTCGCCGAACCGGCGGTCGAGAGCCAGGAGCCGTCCTGGACAGCGGATCCCCTGTGGGCAGATCCCTCGATCGCCCCCCTCGAAACGCCGCCGGCCACCGAAAAGGTTGCGGCGGAAACCCCGCCCCTCGACACGGCCGAGGCCGGTGCGCCCCTGCCCAGCTTCGTGGTCAGCGCCCAGCGCGAGGAGCGCTGGCGGCATCCGCTGGTGCGTGCGGGGCTGGTGCTGGCAGCACTGTGCGCCGCGTCAGGCCTGGTGCTGCAACTCGGCTGGCACTACCGCGACCTGCTCGCCGCGCGCTGGGCCTGGACCCGCCCGGTCTTGACGAGCGCCTGCGCCTGGCAAGGCTGCACGTTGCAGCCGCCGCGGCTGCTGGAAGCCCTGCTGGTCGACAACACCACGCTGACCCGACCGCCGGGCGTCGATGCCTATCGGCTGCAGGTCACGCTGCAGAACCACGCCGAGTTCACGGTGCAGGCACCGCACCTGGAACTGAGCCTGAGCGACGCCAGCGGCGCCTTGCTCGTGCGGCGCGTGCTCAGCCCCGAGGAGTTCCGCCGCCCGGCGGAACTGGCCACCGGCGAGAGCCAGTGGCAGCTGGAATTCACCAGCAGCGAACGGCGCTTTGCGGGCTACACGGTCGCCGCCTTCTATCCCTGATCAGGCGCGGGCCTGATTCAGCAGGGTCTGCGCGTCGCTGACCTCGAACTTGCCCGGACCTTCGACGTTGAGCGTCTTGACCACGCCGTCTTCGACCAGCATCGAATAGCGGTTGGAGCGCAGGCCCAGGCCGCGCGCGGTCAGGTCGAGCGTCAGGCCGGTGGCCTGGCTGAACAGCGCGCTGCCATCGCCCATCATGCGGACCTTGCCTTGCGTGCCGAGTTCACGGCCCCAGGCCCCCATCACGAAGGCGTCGTTGACGGAGATGCACCAGATCTCGTCGACACCGGCGGCCTTGAAATCCGCCGCGTGCTGGACGTAGCCGGGCACATGCTGGGCCGAGCAGGTCGGGGTGTAGGCGCCAGGCAGCGCGAAGATGGCGATCTTCTTGCCGGCGGTGGCCTTGTCCACTTCAAAGGCGTTCGGGCCGATGCTGCAGCCTTCGCCCTCGACTTCGACGTATTCGTACAGCGTGCCCGCAGGCAACTTGTCACCGATCTTCAACATGGGGTGGCTCCTTCAGGAAATGTCAGTAAATGCAGGGATGAAAAAAAACCGGCTGCCAGTTTCCTGGCCTGCCGGTTTCGCATGACGGACAGAGTCGCGAGGACTCCGCCATGTCATGGGTCTTGTCGGTGTGAACCGAAGTCGATCAGACCACGCGGGCCTTCTCGACCAGACGGGTCACGACCCAGTTCTTGGTCTTCGAGAGCGGACGGCTCTCGGAGATCTCGACCACGTCGCCATTCTTGTACTCGCCATTTTCATCATGAGCGTGGTACTTGCTGGAACGGGCCACGATCTTGCCGTAGAGCTCGTGCTTGACGCGACGCTCGACCAGAACGGTGACAGTCTTGGCGCGCTTGTCAGAAACAACCTTGCCCACGAGGGTCCGGGTGTTCTTGTGCGCGGTTTGGGCTTCGCTCATCACGCAGCTCCCTTCTTCTTCTCAGCGAGGATGGTGCGGGCACGTGCGATGGCGCGACGCGTCAGCTTCAGCTGGTTGTTGTTGGACAACTGCTGGGTCGCCTTTTGCATGCGCAGACCGAAGTGGGCCTTCAGCAGATCGCTGATTTCCTTTTCCAGTCCCGCGACGTCCTTGGTGCGGAGTTCAGTGGCTTTCATCGAGTTCTCCTGACTCAAGTACCGAACTGACGCGTCACGAATGTCGTGCGCAGCGGCAGTTTGGCGGCAGCCAGAGTGAAGGCCTCACGGGCCAGCGCTTCAGGCACGCCATTGACTTCATAGAGCACCTTGCCCGGCTGAATCTCAGCGACGTAGTACTCCGGGTTTCCCTTACCGTTACCCATACGCACTTCGGCCGGCTTTTGCGAGATCGGCTTGTCCGGGAAGATGCGGATGAAGATACGGCCACCGCGCTTGATGTGGCGCGAGATGGCACGGCGAGCGGCTTCGATCTGGCGAGCGGTGATGCGACCACGCTCGATGGACTTCAGACCAAACTCGCCGAAGGCCACGTTGGCGCCACGGGTGGCGACACCCGTGTTGCGGCCTTTTTGTTCCTTACGGAACTTGCGACGCGACGGTTGCAACATTCCTTATTCTCCTTTGGCAGTCACCGGTGCGGCAGCGCGAACCACGCGCTTCACACCCGGCTTGTCGCCTGCTGCAGCGGCGGCGCCGTCAGCAGCCGGCGCGTCACCACGTCCAGCACCTGGACCACCACGACCCGGGGCACCACGGCCCGGACCGCTCGGACGGCGATCGCCACCCGGACGGTCGCTGCGCGGATTGCGGCGGCGACGGTCGTCTTCAGGACGGTCCTCACCACGCATCACCGGCGCATCGCCGTTGGCCAGACGGTCACCGCGGTAGACCCAGACCTTGACACCGATGATGCCGTAGGTGGTCTTGGCTTCAGCGAAACCGTAGTCGATGTCAGCACGCAGGGTGTGAAGCGGCACGCGACCTTCGCGGTACCACTCGGTCCGTGCGATTTCGATGCCGTTCAGACGACCTGCGGACATGATCTTGATGCCCAGGGCGCCCAGACGCATCGCGTTCTGCATCGCGCGTTTCATCGCACGGCGGAACATGATGCGCTTTTCGAGCTGCTGCGTGATCGACTCGGCGATCAGCTGCGAGTCGACTTCAGGCTTGCGCACTTCCTCGATGTTGACGGCCACAGGCACGCCGAGCATCTTGGTGAGTTGCTGCTTGAGGTTCTCGATGTCCTCGCCCTTCTTGCCGATCACCACGCCCGGACGTGCCGAGAAAATGGTGATGCGGGCGTTCTTGGCGGGGCGCTCGATCAGGACGCGCGAGACAGCGGCGCTCTTGAGCTTCTTCTTCAGAAACTCGCGAACTTCGATGTCTTCAGCCAGCATCGCTGCGAACTGGCGGTTGCCGGCGTACCAGCGCGACGACCAATTGCGGGTGACCGGCAGGCGGAAACCGATCGGATGGATTTTCTGTCCCATGACTTTCTACCTGCCTTATCAGTTGCCGACGGTCACGTAGATGTGCGCGGTGGGCTTGCTGATGCGGTTGCCACGGCCTTTGGCCCGGGCAGAGAAACGCTTCAGCGTGGCACCTTGCTCCACGTAGATCGAAGTGATGCGCAGTTCGTCGATGTCGGCACCGTCGTTGTGCTCGGCGTTCGCGATGGCGCTCTCGAGCGCCTTCTTGATGATGCCGGCGGCCTTCTTCTGCGTGAAGGTGAGGATGTCGAGCGCTTGGCCGACTTTCTTGCCACGGATCAAGTCCGCGACCAGACGGCCCTTGTCGCAGGACAAGCGGACGCCTCGCACGATTGCTTTGGTTTCCATTGCCTCTGCTCCTTAGCGCTTGGCTTTCTTGTCCGCAGGGTGACCCTTGAACGTACGGGTCAGCGCGAACTCGCCGAGTTTGTGGCCGACCATCTGGTCGGTCACATACACGGGCACGTGTTGTTTGCCGTTGTGCACAGCAATCGTGACACCGATGAAGTCCGGCAGGATCGTGGAGCGACGCGACCAGGTCTTGACAGGCTTCTTGTCCTTGATGGCCACAGCCTTCTCGACTTTAGCCAGCAAGTGATGGTCGACGAACGGACCTTTTTTGAGTGAACGAGCCATAGCGTGCTGCCCCTCTTACTTCTTGCGACGCGAGACGATGTACGTCTGCGTGCGCTTGTTGTTGCGGGTGCGGTAGCCCTTCGTGAGGGTGTTCCACGGCGACACAGGTGCCTGACCTTCGCCGGTGCGGCCTTCGCCACCACCGTGCGGGTGATCCACCGGGTTCATCGCCACACCGCGAACGGTCGGACGAATACCCTTCCAGCGAATCGCGCCAGCCTTGCCGTACTGGCGCAGGTTGTGCTCTTCGTTCGACACTTCGCCAATGGTGGCGCGGCAGTCGATGTGGATCTTGCGGACTTCACCCGAGCGCAGGCGGACCTGCGAGTAAGTGCCTTCACGCGCCATCAGCGTCACCGAGGTGCCTGCTGAACGGGCGATCTGGGCGCCCTTGCCGGGGAGCATCTCGACGCAGTGAATCGTCGAGCCGACCGGGATGTTGCGGATGGGCAGGGTGTTGCCGGACTTGATCGGCGACTCGGCGCCGCTCAGGACCGTCTGACCCACTTCCAGACCACGCGGAGCGATGATGTACGAGCGAGCACCGTCTGCATAGCAGATGAGCGCGATGTGCGCCGTGCGGTTCGGGTCGTATTCAATGCGCTCAACCTTGGCGGGAATGCCGTCCTTGTTGCGCACGAAGTCGACCACGCGGTAGTGGTGCTTGTGACCACCGCCCTTGTGGCGAACCGTGATGTGACCGTTGTTGTTACGGCCGGAGTTCTGCTTCTGGGGCTCGAGCAGCGATGCTTCGGGCTTGCCCTTGTGCAGGTGCTTGTGCACGACCTTGACGACGCCGCGCTGACCCGGCGTGGTCGGTTTGACCTTGACGACTGCCATTACGCGGCCTCCCCGGAGAAGTTGAGTTCCTGGCCCGCCTTCAGGGAAACATAGGCCTTGCGCACATGGTCACGACGGCCGGTGCGGCCGCCGAAGCGCTTGGTCTTGCCCTTTTGGTTGAGCACGCGAACCGAGTCCACTTCCACCTTGAACATCAGTTCAACGGCGGCCTTGATCTCGATCTTGGTGGCGTCCTGCAGCACCTTGAACATCACTTGGTTGTGCTGTTCACCGACGCTGGTGGCCTTCTCGGAAATGATCGGCGCAACGAGCACCTGGGCCAGACGGCCTTCGGTGAAATTGCGGTTGATGGGTGCGCGGCTCATGCGAACATCTCCTGCAGCTTGTCGATCGCAGCCTTGGTCACCAGGATCTTCTTGTAGAAGACCAGCGACAGGGGATCGGCGTAACGCGGCTCGACAACCAGCACGTTGGGCAGGTTGCGCGAAGCGAGAAACAGGTTCTCGTCGACCTCATCGGCGATCACCAGCACGTGATCGAGGTTCATGGCCTTCAACTTCGCTGCCAGCAGCTTGGTCTTGGGCGCCTCGATCGTGATCGAATCGATCACAGCCAGACGGCCTTCACGGGCCAACTGCGAGAAGATCGACGCCATGCCGGCGCGATACATCTTCTTGTTGACCTTGTGGCTGAAGTTCTCGTCAGGCATGTTCGGGAAGATCCGACCACCGCCACGCCACAGGGGCGAAGACGTCATACCCGCACGAGCGCGGCCGGTGCCTTTTTGGCGGAACGGCTTTTTCGTCGAGTGGTGAACCTGTTCGCGATCCTTCTGTGCGCGGGTGCCTTGGCGGGCATTGGCCTGGTAGGCCACCACGACTTGATGGATCAGCGATTCGTTGTAGTCACGGGCGAACACGGTGTCAGGCGCGTCCACCTTGGCGGTGGCCTGACCCTGCTCGTTCAGGAGCTCGAGCTGCATCAGTTGGCCCCTTTCTTGAGCTTGACCTTGACGGCAGGACGCACGGTGACAAAGCCACCCTTTGCGCCCGGGACTGCACCCTTGATCAGCAGCAGCTGACGGGCTTCGTCCACGCGCACGATGTCGAGGTTCTGCGTGGTGACGGTTTCGTCGCCCATGTGACCCGTCATCTTCTTGCCCGGGAACACACGGCCCGGATCCTGCGCCATCGAGATCGAGCCCGGCACGTTGTGCGAACGGCTGTTGCCGTGCGACGCGCGCTGCGAGCGGAAGTTGTGACGCTTGATGGTGCCGGCAAAGCCTTTACCGATCGAGGTGCCTTGCACATCGACCTGCTGGCCTGCAGCGAACATGGCGATCGGCAGTTGCGAGCCCGGCTTGTATTCAGCAGCCACATCGGCGCTGACACGGAACTCTTGCAGCAACTCGCCGGATTCGACGCCGGCCTTGGCCAGATGTCCAGCTTCGGGCTTGGTCACGCGGGAAGCGCGACGCTGACCGAAAGCCACCTGCACGGCGCTATAGCCGTCGGTTTCCACCGTCTTGACCTGGGCGACACGGTTGTTCGACACGTCGAGCACCGTCACGGGCACGGCATCGCCGTCGTCCGTGAAGATGCGCATCATGCCCACCTTGCGGCCCAGCAAACCGAGGCGTTGGCCCGGAATGGGGGTAGTCATGGTTTTTCTCCAATGCCCGACATCGATTGGCCGGGCTGACTGATTTGTCTCGTTTGCCGCCGACCGACCTTGCAGTCAGCGACAACTCCCGAAACGCCTGAATGGGACGCAGGTTGCCCTGAGTCCGGGAAAGCTCGCGAGAGTATCACGTTTTGCACCTGTTCGGCAAGGGGCGGCCAAACCTACAATCACGCATCCCCCAAGCTGGTCCCCTCTAGATGTCCAATCTTTCTGCTCTCACCGCCCTGTCTCCCCTGGATGGCCGCTACGCCGGCAAACTCGCCGCGCTGCGCCCGCTCCTGAGCGAATTCGGTCTGATGCACCGTCGCGTGCAAGTCGAGGTGGAGTGGTTCATCGCCCTGTCCGACGCCGGCTTCGACGAGTTCAAGCCGCTGTCGGCCGGCTCGCGTCAATATCTACGTGCGCTGATCGCCAGCTTCAGCGAAGCCGATGCGCAGGCCATCAAGGACATCGAGCGCACCACCAACCACGACGTCAAGGCGATCGAGTACTGGCTCAAGTCGCGCCTGGCGCACGAGCCTGAACTGCACGCCGCCGGCGAGTTCGTGCACTTCGCCTGCACGTCCGAGGACATCAACAACACCAGCCACGCGCTGATGTTGAAGGCCGCACGCGAAGACGTGCTGCTGCCCACGCTAGACCGCATCATTGCCAAGCTCAGCCTGATGGCGCGCGATTTCGCCGCCATCCCCATGCTCAGCCGCACCCACGGCCAGACCGCCAGCCCGACCACCGTCGGCAAGGAAATCGCCAACGTCGTGGCCCGCCTGGTCCACGCCCGCACCACCATCGCCGGCGTCAAGCTGCTGGCCAAGATGAACGGCGCCGTTGGTAACTACAACGCCCACCTGTCGGCCTACCCGAGCAAGGACTGGGAAGCGTTCAGCCGCCAGGTGGTCGAAGGCGCGCTCGGCCTGAGCTTCAACCCGTACACCATCCAGATCGAGCCGCACGACTACATGGCCGAACTGTTCGACGCCGTCACCCGCGTCAACACCATCCTGATAGACTGGTCGCGTGATGTGTGGGGCTACATCAGCCTGGGTTACTTCAAGCAGCGCACCAAGGAAGGCGAAGTCGGCTCATCGACCATGCCGCACAAGGTCAACCCGATCGACTTCGAGAACGCCGAAGGCAACTTCGGCCTGTCCAGCGCCCTGCTCACCCACCTGAGCCAGAAGCTGCCGATTTCCCGCTGGCAGCGCGACCTGACCGACTCCACCGTGCTGCGCAACATGGGTGTGGCGCTCGGTTACGCCCAGCTCGGCTATGACAGCCTGCTGCGCGGCCTCGACAAGCTGCAACTCAACCAGGCCGCGCTGTCGGACGACCTCGACGACGCCTGGGAAGTGCTGGCCGAACCGATCCAGACCGTCATGCGCCGCTACGGCCTGCCCCAGCCCTACGAGCAGCTGAAAGCCTTCACCCGCGGCCAGCCGATGACGCGTGCGCTGATGCAGGGCTTCATCGCCAACCTCGACCTGCCGCAAGCCGAAAAAGACCGCCTGCTGGCCATGACACCGGGCAGCTACATCGGCCTGGCCGCAGAGCTGGCACGCCGCGTGGGCTGAAGAACCGACACAGCGCCATGAACTTCATCGCCCAACTCCAGCGCGCCGAGCGGCGCCACCAATCGCTGCTCTGCGTCGGCCTCGACCCCGAGCCGGGCAAGCTGCCCGGCGCCTGGAAGGGCGATGCCGGCCGCATCTACGACTTCTGCGCGCGCATCGTCGACGCCACCAAAGACCTGGTGATCGCCTTCAAGCCGCAGATCGCCTACTTCGCCGCCCACCGCGCCGAAGACCAGCTTGAGCAGCTGATGGCCTACATCAAGCGCACCGCGCCCGACGTGCCGGTGATCCTCGACGCCAAGCGCGGCGACATCGGCTCCACCGCCGAGCAGTACGCCCGCGAAGCCTTCGAGCGCTACCAGGCCGACGCCGTCACGCTGTCGCCCTTCATGGGCTTCGACTCGATCGAGCCGTATCTGCGCTACCCCGACAAAGGCGTGATCCTGCTCTGCCGCACCTCCAACCCCGGCGGCAACGACTGGCAGATGCAACGGCTGGCAGATGTGCCCGGCCAGCCGCGCCTGTTCGAGCACCTGGCGCACCTGGCGCAGACCGACTGGAACAAAAATGGCCAGATCGGCCTGGTGGTCGGCGCCACCTACCCTGAGGAGATCGCCCGCGTGCGCGAACTCGCCCCGACGCTGCCGCTGCTGATCCCCGGCGTCGGCGCGCAAGGCGGTGACGCGGCGGCCACCGTGCAAGCCGGCCTGCGCGTCAACGCCGCCGGCGAAGTCACCGGCCCGGTGATCGTCAACAGCTCCCGCGCGGTGCTGTACGCCAGCAGCGGCGAGGACTTTGCAGCCGCAGCGCGGCGGGTGGCGATGGCGACGCGGGATGCGTTGAACGCGGCGCGCTAAGTTCAAGCGGCCGCAGATCGCACCCACGCCGCAATCTGCGGCGCGCTCATCGCCCCGCTGGTGCGCGCCACCTCCCGGCCGGCGCGGAACAGCACCATGGTCGGAATCGAGCGGATGCCGAACTGGGCCGACGCGCGCGGGTGGTCGTCGCTGTTGACCTTGGCCAGCACGACCTGGCCGCGCAACTGCGCCGCCGCCTGCGCAAAGTGCGGCGCCATCTGCCGGCACGGGCCGCACCAGGGCGCCCAGAAGTCGACCAGCACGGGCAGTTCGGTCTTGGCAATCAGCGTCGGGAAACTGGCGTCGGTCAGGTCGACCGGCGCGGCGGGCAGCAGGTCCTGGCCGCAGCGGCCGCAGACCGGCGACTCGGTCAGTCGTTCATTGGGCACGCGGTTGGTGGCCAGGCAGTGGGGGCAGGCGATGTGCATGGGGCCGGTCCAGATCGGGTTGCGATGGCTCGCACATCAGCCCGGACGGCCGGAAATCAAGCCTGGGCTCAGGCCAGCGGCAGCTCGGTGTAGAACTTGCCGCCGTGATAGATCAGTGGCGAGGCGCCCGGCGTGTAGCGGCACTGCTCGACTTCGCCCACGAAGATGACGTGGTCGCCCTCTTCATAACGGCTGCGGTTGTGGCACTCGAACACCGCCGCTGCGCCTTCAAGCAGCGGCGCGCCGCCTGCGCCCGGCCGCCAGTTCAGGCCGGCGAATCGGTCGACGCCCTTGCTGGCGAAGCGCATCGCCAGTTCGCGCTGGTCGGCGGCCAGGATGTGGATCGCGTAGTGCGAGCCGGCCTGGAACGCCGGCATCGAACTCGCCTGCCGCGACAGGCTCCACAGCACCAGCGAGGGCGTCAGTGACACCGAGTTGAACGAATTGGCCGTCAGCCCGACCGGCTGGCCGTCCGGCGCGCAGGCGGTGACGATGGTCACGCCGGTGGCGAACAGGCCCAGCGCGGCGCGGAAATCCTGGGTCGTGAACGGCGTGGTGACAGGGGCGGCTGACGCAGGCGACAGCGGCTGGGAGGGAGTGGATTGGGGCAGGCCGGACATAGCGGCAGATTGTCGGCGATCGTCAAACCTAGAATTCGCCGATGCCTGCCATGCCCCCATCCTCCGCTATGGCGGACACCCCACCCGCCGCCGCTCCGACCCCGACCGCACGCGCCAGGGCGCAGCGCGTCTGGCGGCTCGCTGCCGTGATGGTGCTGGGCTTTGCCTCCGGCCTGCCGCTGGCGCTGACCGGCCAGGCGCTGCAGGCGTGGCTGAGCCTGGAGGGCATCGACGTGGCGACCATCGGCTTCCTGAGCCTGGTCGGCCTGCCCTACACCTTCAAGTTCCTGTGGGCGCCGCTGATGGACCGCTTCGACCCGCCCGGCCTGGGCCGCCGTCGGGGCTGGCTGGTGGTGACGCAGGTGCTGCTGGCGCTGGCGCTGTTCGGGCTGTCGGTGACGTCGCCGAGCGCCTCGCTGCAGGCGTTTGCGCTGCTGGCGGTGGCGGTGGCCTTCCTGTCGGCCTCGCAGGACGTGGTGATCGACGCCTACCGCACCGACCTGCTGCCGGCGCATGAGCGCGGGCTGGGCTCGTCGCTGTCGGTGCTGGGCTACCGGCTGGCGATGATCCTGTCGGGCGGCGTGGCGCTGATCTGGACCGATCCGGCCAACGTCGCCAGCGGCGGCGTGGCCTGGGACTGGCCGGCGGTCTACCGCTTCATGGCGCTGCTGATGCTGGGCGCGGCGGTCTTGTCGGCGCTGCTGCTGCCGCGATTGCGCGGCGCGGTCACGCCGTCCAGCGTGGCGCGCAACGATCTGACCGGCTTCATGGCCGTGCTGGCGGCGGTGGCGCTGGGTTATGTCGTGACCGACCGTGCGCTCGGCCCGTTCGCCCAGCAGCTGCTGGGGCCGCTGCTGGAGGGCACCGCGCTGGCGCCCACCCTGCGCCAGCGCTGGGTCGACCTGCTGGCGTTGCTGCTGGGCATCGGCTTCACGCTGCCGCTCGCGGCCTGGGCGGCACGCAAGGCGCGCTTCGAGACGCTGCTGGGCGGCCTGGCCAACTACTTCAGCCAGCCTGGCGCGGGCGTGTTCCTGGCGTTCATCGTGCTCTACAAGCTGGGCGATGCGTTTGCCGGCTCGCTGATGACGCCGTTCCTGCTCAAGGCCATGCTCTACAGCCCGGCCGAGATCGGCGTGGTCAACAAGATCATCGGCCTGTGGCTGACCATCGGCGGCGCGCTGCTGGGCGGCGCGCTGATGCTCAAGCTCGGGCTGTGGCGCTCGCTGCTGCTGTTCGGCGTGCTGCAGATGGCCAGCAACCTGGGCTTCTGGTGGCTGGCGGTCAACGGCGCCGGCGTGCTGCCCGGCCTGACGGTGCCGGCCTTCGACTGGGGCTTTCTGCAACTCGCCAAGCCCACGCCGGTGGACGGCGGGCTGCTGATGGTGATTGCGTTCGAGAACCTCTCGGGCGGCATGGGCACTGCGGCGTTCGTGGCCTTCCTGATGAGCCTGACCAGCCAGCGCTACACCGCCACGCAGTACGCGCTGCTGTCGGCGTTTGCGGCGGTGGGGCGGGTCTGGGTCGGGCCGCTGGCGGGCGTGCTGGCCGAGTCGATCGGCTGGCCGAGCTTCTTCATCGTCTCGACCGGGGCGGCCCTGCCCGCGCTGGCCCTGCTGTGGCGCCTGCGGGCCGAGGTCGGCGCGCTGGACGCGCCGACGCCATCAAGCCTGCTTCAGTAGCGGAAGCCCACGCCCAGCCGCAGCGAGGTGACGGTGCGGCGGTCCACCCGGCCGTTCGATTCGAACAGGCTCTCTTCGGTGGTCTTGCGCTGCGCGACCAGCACGTCGGTGCGCAGGTCCATGGTCGGCGTCATCGGGAAACGCGCACCCAGGAAACCGCCCAGCGTCGAGGCGTGGCGGTCGGAATGGGTCGCACCGCCCACTTCCAGCCCCACATAAGGCTGCAGTTGCGCGGCCATGCTGGGGGCCTGGATGTAGTGCGTGGCACGCAACGCGGCCGACACGCCCTGGCTGGCGCCCGTCACCGGCTTGCGGATGTCGGCCAGGCCGAACACCAGGCCGACGGAGAACTGCGCGTCGACCAGGCGCTCGTACGCCAGGCTCCACGAGCCCATGCTGTCGCTGCTGAAATCGCGCGGCGCGAGCTGGAAGGTCAGTGCCGTGTCGGCCTGCGCGGCAGGCATCAGGGCCGCCAGCGCCAGGGCGGCAGCGGTGGCACGCAGGCCGGTCTTGATCTTGTTCATGTCGTCATTCCTGTTTTTGTCGAAGGCCGGCATCGTAATGCGGTGCTGCCTAGAATCAGTGACACCCTGTTTGCAGACCTCCGCCCACACCCGCCGCATGAACCAGCCTTTTGTCACCGACGCCGAGATCACCACCCGCATCGACCTGCATCGCAGCGGTTGCGGCTGCGCCCTGCACGGCCGGCGCCTGTTCACGGGCCTGCTGCTGGCGGGCGGCGCGGCGGCCAGCGTGCCGAGCTGGGCGCGCGAGGGCGTCGACATCCAGCCCGGGCGCAACTCCCAGCTCACCAAGCTGGTGCCGGCCGAGCAGATCGAGAACGCGGCCACCCAGCAATACATGCAACTGCAGCAGGAAGCCAGCAGCAAGAATGCGCTGGCACCGGCCAACCACCCGCAGTCCATCCGCCTGCGCGCCATTTCCGAGCGCCTGATTCCCTACACCTACGAGTGGAACAAGCGCGCGCGCGACTGGAAGTGGGAGGTCAGCCTGATCGGCAGCAAGCAGGTCAACGCCTTCTGCATGCCGGGCGGCAAGATCGCCTTCTACACCGGCATCCTGCAGCAGCTGCAGTTGAGCGACGACGAAGTCGCCATGATCATGGGCCACGAGATGGCGCACGCGCTGCGCGAACACGCCCGCGAGCGCATGGGCAAGCAGATGGCCACGCAAGGCGCCATCGGCCTGGGCGCGGCGCTGCTGGGCCTGGGGGATCTGGGCCGCTCGGTGGCCGACATGGGCGGGCAGCTCTTGACGCTCAAGTTCAGCCGTGACGATGAATCCGAGGCCGATCTGGTCGGCATGGAACTCGCCGCCCGCGCCGGCTACAACCCGGCCGCTGGCGTGACGCTGTGGCAGAAGATGCAGGAAGCCAGCAAGGGCGCGCCGCCGCAGTTCCTGTCGACCCACCCGTCCAGCGGCACGCGCATCCAGGAAATCGAGGCCAGCCTGCCCAAGGTCGAAGGCCTGTACGCCCGCGCCGCCAAGCCGACGCAGCGCTTCAACCCGCCCAAGCCGGCCTGACAGACCGGCTTGGGCGATGCCGCCTCAGCGCTGCGTGCGGTAGGGTTCCTCAAACGCCAGGAAGTCCTGCTCGGCCAGCGCCTGCGCCACCCAGGCCGCTACGCCCGGCGTGGCCCAGACGTGGTCCATGTAAGCCTGGACCTGCGCCGGCACCGGCAGCGCGTAGGTGCGCAGCCGGCCCACCACCGGCGCGAAATAGGCATCGACGATGCCGAACTCGCCGAACAGGAACGGCCCGCCCTCGCCACGACTGGCTTGCAGCGCCTCGGTCCACAGCGCCACCAGCCGGGCCAGGTCGGCGCGCACCGCCGGTTGCTCGGCCAACACGCGGGCGCCGACCTCGGGCAGCGACGCCTCGATGTTCTGCGGACACGCGCCGCGCAGCGCGCTGAAGCCCGCGTGCATCTCGGCGCACAGCGAGCGCGCCCGGGCGCGCTGCAGCCGGTCGCGCGGCCACAGCGCGTGCTGCGGGAAACGCTCGGCCAGGTACTCAGCCATCGCCAGCGTGTCCCAGACGATGAAGCCATCGTCGACCAGCACTGGCACCTTGCCAGTGGGCGACACGCTAGCCAGCGCGGTCTTGAAGCCCGAGCCGGCGTCGAAGCTGTCGAAGCGCACCATCACCTCGTCGAACGGAATGCCGAACTGCCGCAGCAGCACCCACGGCCGCATCGACCAGGACGAGTAGTTCTTGTTACCGATGTAGAGCTGCATGGCGGGCCTCAGTGGTTTCAATCGTGCGTCAATCGTGCACGTAGGGATTGCCGCGGCGCTCGCGCCCGAAGCTGCTTTCCGGGCCGTGGCCGGGGATGAACACGGTGTCATTGCCCATCGGCCAGAGGCGCTCGGTGATGCTGCGGATCAGCGTGTCGTGGTCGCCGCCGGGGAAGTCGGTGCGGCCGATGCTGCCGGCAAACAGCACGTCGCCCACGAAGGCGCGCTGCGCCTCGGCGCTGTAGAACACCACGTGGCCGGGCGTGTGGCCGGGGCAGTGGCGCACGGCCAGCGTGCTGTGGCCGATCTGCACCGTGTCGCCGTCGGCCAGCCAGCGCGTCGGCGTGAACATCTCGGCGGGCGGAAAGCCGAACATCTGGCTCTGCTGGGGCAGGCCGTCGATCCAGTACTGGTCGCCCGGGTGCGGGCCGATGATGGGCAGGCCCTCTTCACGCGCCAGCGTGCCGGTACCGCCGGCGTGGTCGATATGCGCGTGGGTGAGCCAGATCTGCTCCAACGTGAGGCCGCGCTTGGCGACTTCGGCGCGGATGCGGTCCAGGTCGCCGCCGGGGTCGATCACGGCGGCTTTCAGGGTCTGGTCGCACCAGACGATCGAGCAGTTCTGCTGGAAGGCCGTTACCGGCACGGTGTGATATTTCAACATCCGGCCATGCTAGCCAGATTTCGGGCGGGCCACGCCGCCCGAGGGCCGATCAGAAGCTGTAGCCGATGCCGATGCTCAGTTGCGGCAGGAAGCGGACCTTGCCGACGCCGTCGCGCAGATCGGCCGATTCGCGGTCCACATCGGCCTGCGTGACGTTGCCGCGGCCCACGGCCGTGACGGTGGCGCGGCCGATGCTGGCGCCGATGTCCGACGAGAACCGGAAGCCGGTGTCCGCCTGGTGGCCCCAGCCGATGCCCAGATAGGGCGTGGTCTTGGGGAACTTGATCTGCACGTTCAAGCCGTCGTTGGCCGAGTTGTAGGTCGTGCCACCGATGTCGATGGTGCCGCCGGCACCGGACGCGTCCAACTCCAGCTTGTAGTTGTTGGAGGTGATGCCCCCTGTCAGGCGGAAGCTGCCGCTGAAGGGAAACCAGTCGCCGTACAGCCCGAGGCGGCTGGCCTTCAGCTTGCCGTTGTAGAGGATGTCCGACTCGGTCTGCGTCTTCTCGTGGCTGCCGAGCGTGACGAAGTCACCGCGCACGCCGAACGAGGCATTGATCGGGTGGGCATAGCCCAGACCGACGCCGGGCAGGCCGGCCGGCAGGTAGAGCTCGCCCGCCTGGCTGGCGGTCGCCGCAGCGGTCAGGCCGAGCGCAAGGGTGACGGAGAGCAAACGGTTGCGACGCGAAGGGTTCATCAGGGGTCCTGGATGGAAGTGACAACAAGCCGCCAAGGCTACTCAAGCCGGCGCAGGGCCATCGGCCGAACAGCGCCGGCAAACAGGTCCGTCTTGGTGCGTCATCGCGCCCTACGCCAGGAAACCCTCCAGCACATTGACCACGTTCACGCCCATTTGCGCCACGGCGTAGCCGCCCTCCAGCACCAGCACGGTGGGCAGGCCGGCCGACGCGAGCAGGCGGCCCATGCGCTTGAAATCATCGGCGCGCAGCGTGAAGCGCGAGATCGGATCGCCCTCGAACGTGTCCACGCCCAGCGGCACGACCAGCGCCTGCGCGCCGTGGCGCCGCACTGCCGCCAGCGCCACCTCCAGCGCCTGCTGCCAGTCGGCAAAACCGGTGCCCGCCGGCAGCGGCAGGTTGAGGTTGCAGCCTGCACCCCGGCCGAGGCCAAGTTCATCGGCGTAGCCGAGGTAGAACGGATATTCGGTCGCCGGATCGCCGTGGATCGACACGGTCAGCACGTCATCGCGCTCGTAGAAGATGCTCTGCGTGCCGTTGCCGTGGTGGTAGTCCACGTCCAGCACCGCCACGCGGTCGGCGCCGGCCTCGCGCAGCGCCTGGGCGGCCAGCGCCGAGTTGTTCAGGAAGCAGTAGCCCCCGTAGAAGTCGGCCCCGGCGTGATGGCCGGGCGGACGCGTCAGCGCCATCGCGACGCCCGCCCCGCCCGCCACGGCCCGCGCGGCATCGATGGCGCAGGCCGCGCCGGTGACGGCGGCCTGCCAGGTGCCCGCGCCCAGCGGCGTGCCGGCATCGAACGCATGCAGCCCGACACGGGCCGAGAAGTTGACCGGCGCCACATCGCGCCGCAGCCCGTGGCCGGGCCAGACCGAGGGCAGGATGTCGACCTCGGCGTTGGCCGGATCGAGCGCGATCCAGTCGCGCCAGGCGTGGGCCAGGAAATCGAGGTAGCGCGGCGCATGAATGCGCCCGATCAGGCCCATGTCCGCCGCACCCGGCACCCGCAGCTCGCCCAGCGGGCGGCGCTGCAGTTCGGCCAGCACATGGTCGAGCCGGCCGGGCGTCTCATGGCAAGGCACCAGTCGGCCACGGAACATTTCCTGGCGGCCGGCGTGCAAGGGGTGGTCGGGGTTGTGGAAGATCAGCATGGCGGGCGATTGTCAGGTGATCCGGTACAGATCGAGCTTGACCCGATGCGCCTCGCGGGCGCCGCAGGCCAGCGCCAGCGCCTGGTTCAGCGGCTGCCACGCCGCCGCTGCGGTGCTGAAGCGCACCAGCGTGCGGAAGTACATCGCGTCGCGCGCCACGGGCTCGCCGCGGGCGAGTTGCGCCAGCACCTCGGGCGGGCCGTGGCGCAGGCCTTCGCTGCGGATCTCGATCAGCGCGCCGTCGTCGGCGCGGATGACGTAGTGCGCGGCAATCTCGATCACGCCGTCCGGGCGCACGATCTGCCAGTCGACCCCGCCTTCGATGATCTGGCCGCTGAGCTCCGGGCCCTGCACCCGGCCCCCGCGCAGCGGCACATAGCGGCGCTCGCCCGCCGGCATGAGGCCCAGGCTGATGATGCTGGCGACCTCGCACTCGATCTGCGCCATCGGCACGAGCAGCGGTGGTGGCGGAAACGCGGTGGTCATCGGCAGGCTCCTGGTCGGGCGGCGTCAGGCGATCCCCTATGGACAGCGCAGCCGCAGCCGCGATCATCGCTTTTCCCGGGTTTGAACCTCACGCCAGCTTGTGGCCCCAAAAGATGACAGTCGCCGCCCTGATTCCCCCGCCGCTGCGCGACCCCGAGGCCCGGCGTGACGAGGCCGCACTCACCGCGCTGATCGCGGCCATCGGCAGCCCGCGCTTTTCGGCCGACGCGCTGGCCGCCCTGAACGAGCCGCTGCAGGCCGCGTCTTGGTCGGTCTACCGGGTCTGGCGCGACCGCGCGCCCCGGCTGCACCTGTCGGCCAGCCAGGGCGTGGAAGACACCACACGCCACTGTTTTGCCGCCTACCGCGACGGCCTGTACCGGCTGGACCGCAGCTTCGACCTCGTGCCGCGCGACGCCCGCCGGGGCGATGCAACCGTGCTGCAGATGCGCGCGGCCGATGCGCCGACCGCCGAACACCGCGAGCGCATCTACCGGCGGCACGGCCTGGTCGAGCGGCTCTCGGTGGTGTCGGCCGACGACGACGGCTCGCTGCTGGCCGTCAACCTCTACCACCACGCGCACCAGGGCGAGTTCTCGGGCCGCGAGCGCGAACGCTTCGTGCGCCTGGCGCCGCTGGTGCTCGCGACCGTACGCCGGCACCTGGCGCTGGTGGAGTCACAGCCGCAAGCACAAGCGCAGTGGCAGCCCCCCACGCCCGACACATCGTCCCGCACCGCGTTGCAGGCTGCCTGCCCGGCGCTGACCCCGCGCGAACTCGACGTCTGCGAGCGCCTGCTGCGCGGCTGGAGCCACGACGGCGTGGCCGCCGATCTCGGCCTGACCGTGGCCACGGTCAAGACCTACCGCGCCCGCGCCTTCGGCCGGCTCGGGCTGCATTTCCGCAGCGAACTGTTCGCCCGCTTCGGCACCGCCTTCAAGCCCCCCGGCCACCGTGGCGAGGCCGCGCCTGCGGCAGTCACCTTTCGGGATGACAGCGCCGCGCAGGCCGCCGCCTGACACTGGGCACCATCCTCAGAGGAGATTGCCACGATGAACCCTTCTTCACGCCGTCACGTCCTGGCCGCCGCCAGCGCGCTGCTGCTGTTGCCGCTGTCCGCACACGCCCAGACCTTCCCCGACAAGCCGCTGCGGCTGGCGGTGGGTTTTCCGCCCGGCACCGGGCCGGATGTCGTCGCCCGGCTGCTGGGGCAAAAGCTCGGCGAGTTGCTGCGCCAGCAGGTGGTGGTGGACAACAAGCCCGGCGCGGGCGGCCAGATCGCCACCCAGACGGTGGCCAAGAGTGCGCCCGACGGCTACAACCTGCTGCTCGGCGAGGTCGGCTCCATCGCCATCGCGCCACCCGCCTTCAGCAAGCTGCCCTACGACCCGGCGCGCGAACTGGTGGGCCTCAGCGAGGTGGTGCGCGCGGACTTCCTGCTCGTCGTGCCCGCCCAATCGCCGCACCGGTCGGTGGCCGACCTCGTCAAAGCCAGCAAGGCGCGCAGCGACCGGACCAACTTCGCCACCTTCGGCGCCGGCACGCCGGGCCACTTCGGGGCCGAACTGCTGGCCGACGCCGCCGGCTTCAAGGTCGAGCCGATCCACTACCGCGCCACCGGCGACGCCATCACGGCGATCGTCGCCGGCGATGTGGCCGCCGCCTTCGTCTCCACCGCGCTGGGTGCCGCGCAGATCAAGGGCGGCAAGATGCGTGCGCTGGCCACCACCGCGCCGCAGCGCACGCCGCTGCTGCCCGACGTGCCGACCTTCGCCGAGGCCGGCCTGCCGGCCATCGACTTCTCGGCCTGGTTTGCGGTGTTCGCACCGGCGGGCACGCCAGCGGCGACGCTCGACCTGCTCAACCGGCAGATCGTCGCGGCGGTGCAGTCGCCCGAGATCCGCACCAAGCTCCAGGAAGCGGGTTTCAGCGTGCTGGGCACCACGCGCGCCGAGACCGAACGCATGCTCAAGACCGAAGCCGGCCGCTGGGCCGCCGTCGTCAAGGCCACCGGCTTCAAGGGCGATTGAGCGGTTGCTGCGCTACACGTCGAACTGGTCCGCGTTGCGGCCCTTCACGCCGGCGTAGAAGCGCTTGATCTCGGCCATGTCGCGGTCGACGTCGCCGGTGGGCGTGAACTCGGGGCCGAGGCCGGCGACCTTGCGCTCGTAGTCCATGTAGGCCAGCACGATGGGCACCTGCGCCTGCAGCGCGATGAAGTAGAAGCCGGTCTTCCAGTGCCGCGTCTTGCCGCGCGTGCCTTCGGGCGGCACGACCAGTTGCAGCGCGCCCTCGGCCTCGCGCAGCGCCTGGGCCGAGGCGGCGACCAAGTTGTTGCTGCGCTCGCGGTGCACCGCAATGCCGCCCAGCCAGCGCATCACCGCGCCGAAGGGCGGGCCGAACAGGCTGGCCTTGCCCATCCAGTACAGGTTCAGGTTGAGCGCGAAGCCGACCATCAGCGTGTAGGGCAGGTCCCAGTTGCTGGTGTGCGGCGCGGCGATCAGCACCGCCTTGCGCGCGCTGGCGGGCAACGCGCCTTCGACCTTCCAGCCGTTCAGGCGCAGAAAGGCCAGCGAGCCGGCCCGCAGCAGCGGGCTAACGCCCGGCGTGTTGAAGAGGGTGCGATGCATGCGCGGCGCAGCCTCAGCTCAACTCGGCGACCAGCACCTCGTGCGGCGCCAGGCTCAATACCCCGATCGCCGCAGAGGCCAAGGACGCCGGCCGGGCCGCATCGGTCGAGAACAGCACGCGGGCCGCCCGGCCGCCCAGCCCGGTGGTGCTGGTCTGCGCCTGGGCCGAGAAGTTCAGCGCCACCAGCACCGTCTGGCCGCTGGCGGCGTCGTGGCGCAGGAAGGCCAGCACGTCGTCATGGGCCGCATCGTGGGCCGCACCCAGCGCGGTGTAGTCGCCCGCCACCAGGGCCGGCGTGGCGCGGCGCAGCGCCAGCACGCGGCGGCAGAAGTTCAGCAGCGAGGCCGGATCGGCCGCCTGATCCTCGACGTTCACGCCGCTGGCGTAGTCGGCGTTGACCGGCAGCCAGGGCTCGACACCTGCCGGGCAGAAACCGCCGTTGGGCGCGTTGCGCCACTGCACGGGCGCGCGGCAGCGGTCGCGGCTTTCGGTGCGGATCTTGTCCAGCGCCTCGTCCGGTGCCACGCCGCCCACGGTTGTCATGCGGCGGTAGGCCGCGGTGGCGGCGGTGTCGCGGAACTGCTCCAGGCGGTCGAGCACCAGGTCGGTCTGGCCGATCTCGTCGCCGTTGTAGATGAAGGGCGTGCCACGCATCGTGGCCAGCAGCGCCAGGTGCAGGCGGGCGAGTTCGGCGTCATGCACGCCGTCGCCATAGCGCGACCAGAGCCGGCGGCCGTCGTGGTGGCCCAGCGTGTTGCAGGGCCAGTTGTCGGCCAGCACGGCCAGGCGCTCGGCCTGGTTGGCGCGGATGTGCGCGGGCGACAGGCGCTTGGCGCGCATCAGGCCGAAGTTGAAGACCATGTGCAGCTCGTCGCGGCCGTTGCCGTGGTACGCCACGTCCTCGTCCTCGCCGATCAGCACGCGGTCGCCGGGGTAGGTGTCGATCAGGGCGCGCAGCTCCTTCATCAGCTCGTGCACGCCGGGCTGCTGCGACTGGTACATCAGCACCTGCTGGAAGCGCTGGTGGTCGGTGAACGGCGCGTTGCCTTCGCCGGGCAGCAGCTCGACGGTGTGGTTGCGCAACTCGGGGTCCTCGAAGCAGGTGCCGATGGCATCGAGCCGGAAGCCGTCCACGCCCAGGTCGAGCCAGAAGCGCACCGCGTCCCACATGGCGGCCTTCAGTGCGGGGTTGCGCCAGTTGAGGTCGGGCTGGTCCTTGAGGAAGGCGTGGTAGTAATACTGGCCGGTGGCGGGATCGAGCGTCCAGGCCGAGCCGCCGAAGATCGACAGCCAGTTGTTGGGCGGGCCGCCCTCCACGCCATCGCGCCAGATGTACCAGTCGCGCCTGGGGTTGTCGACGCTGGCGCGCGATTCGGTGAACCACGGATGCTGGTCGGACGAGTGGTTGAGCACCAGATCGAGCACGACACGGATCTGGCGGGCGTGCGCCTCGGCCAGAAAGGTCTTGAACTCGTCCAGCGTGCCGTACTCGGGCGCCACGCCGGTGTAGTCGGCGATGTCGTAGCCACAGTCCACATAGGGCGACGGAAAGTGCGGCGAGAGCCAGACCGCGTCGATGCCCAGGTCCCGCAGGTGATCCAGCCCGGCCGTCATGCCCTTGAAGTCACCGATGCCATCGCCGTTGCCATCGGCAAAACTGCGCGGATAGATCTGATAGAAAGTGGCCGATTGCCACCATGCCAAGCTTGCCATAGAGCCTCTTGTCGCAGTCTGTGGGGAAGGAACGGGACAGAGTCTATCGAGACTGGCCGGCCGACCCGGCCCGGGGCGCGGATCAGCGGGCGCGCTTCAACTCGGCCTGGACCTGCGCTTGCAGCTCTTCGGCGCCAAAGCGCGGCAGCGGCCTGCCGTTGACGAAGAAGGTCGGTGTGCCGGCGATCTTCAGGGCCGCCATGTCGGCCATGTCCTGTTGCAGGATCTGCTGGATGGCGGGGTCCTGCACCGCCACCTTGGCGCGCGCGATGTCCAGGCCGGTGCCCTGCACCAGATCCCAGATGCGGGCCGGGTCGGGCCGCCCGTGGTCGGCCCAGATCGGCTGGGTCTCGATCACCTTGTCGAGCACCGGCCAGAACAGGTCTTGCTGGCGGGCGGCCTCCAGAATCTGGATGGCAATGTCCGAGCCCTGGTGCAGGGGCGCGTAGCGCAGCACCAGCCGCACCTCCCCGAAGTTGGAGCGGACGATGCTTTTGACGATCGGATAGAACGCGCGGCAGCTTTCGCAGGCCGGATCGAAGAATTCGACGATCGTGACCTTGGCCTCAGCGTTGCCCAGGACCGGCGAATGCGGACGGATCAGGGCCTGCCGGTTGTCCTGGACCGCCTGGGTCGCCTGTTCGCGGCTCTGGCCTTGGTAGTAGTAAGCACCCACCGCAAAGGCGCCAGCGGCCACCAGCAGCGTCGCAAGGGCCATGCGCTTGAAATTCATGAAGTCACCTTTCTTCGGGTCATCGACAACAGCGCCCCGATCAGCCCGAAGGCCAGCAGGGACAACAAGGGAATGGGTACGAAGCCCGCCAGCTGCAACTGCGCATCCTTGCAGGAAACGCCCTGGCGGCACGGCGCCAGATCCTCGGGAATCACACCCCAGTACAGCAAGCAGTGATACGCCGCCATCAGGGCGCCGGCCCCCACCAGTGGCCAGGCATAGCGGGCGCAGCGGGGGTCGAAAGGCATCAGCCCGACAAACAGAATGACGGCCAGCGGAAACATGGCGATGCGCTGATACCAGCACAGCACGCAAGGCGTCATGCCCATCACCTCGCCCAGGAACAGCGCCCCCAGCGTGGCCGCCAGTGCCACGCACCAGGCCAGGAACAGCGGCCTTGCTGCAGCGTCGGTTGGTTTTGAATCAGTCATGGCCATGAGTGTCCCCCAGCGCCAGCTCACGGCCGGCTTGCCGCCACACGGCCCAGCCGCCATGCAAGGCCAGGCTGGCCATGAACGCTGCCACGGCCAAATCAGGCCAGGCCGAGCCCGTGCCGAAGACGCCCAGGGCGGCGCCCATCACCGCCAGGTTGCCGAGGGCGTCGTTGCGCGTGCAGAGCCAGACGCTGCGCATGTTGGCGTCCCCCTCACGATAGGCGTAGAGCATCCACGCCACCCCCACGTTGGCCAGCAGGGCCAGCGTGCCGGTGGCCCCCATGGTCGCGGCGTCCGGGAGCGCGCCGTTGAACGCACTCCAGAGCGCGTGCGCCAGCACGAACAGGCCGAAGCCCATCATGCTGGCGGCCTTGACGCGCGCGGCCCGGGCGCGCCACGTCAGGGCTGCCGACAGCACGGCCAGCGACACGCCGTAGTTCATGGCGTCGCCCGCAAAGTCGATCGCATCGGCCAGCAGCGCCAGCGAGCCGGCGCGGTAACCGGCGAACAATTCGACCGCGAACATGGCGGCATTCACCCAGAGCGCGATCCAGAGCACGCGCCGGTAGCGCCGCAGGTTGGTGAGGGCCGCCGGCTTGGGGAGATCGTGTTCGCAACAGTGGGCAGACATGGAGAACTCCTGAAGAGAGCTTGCATTGGAAACCCTGAAGTCACTACAGTGTCAAGCTCTACCCCCAGACCGGGAAAGGACAAGCCCGCCATGCGCATCAAGGCCCTGAGCCACGCCACCGGCGTCGAGGTGGAAACCATCCGGTTCTACGAGAAGCAGGGCCTGCTGCAAGCGCCCGCCCGGTCGAGCAACGGCTACCGCGACTACGGTCCCGCGCACCTGGAGCGGCTGTCGTTCATCCGCCATTGCCGCGCACTCGACATGCCCTTGCCGGACATCACGCGCCTGCTGAACTTCGTGGACGATCCGGTTCGCCATTGCGGCGATGTCGACGGACTGGTCGACGCCCAGCTGAGCCGGGTGCGTGCCCGCCTCGACAGCATGCGCGCGCTGGAGCAACAATTGGTGGAACTGCGCTCGCGTTGCCAGGGCCAGCCCACCCATGGCGCCTGCGGCATCCTCCATGAACTGGTGGCCGCCGCGCACGGCGAAGCCTGCGCCTGCCACCCGACAGAGGGAGTTGCCGGGAGTCACGCCCTCATGCCCGCCCCACCTCGCGCGGCTGGCCCAGCCGCTCCTGCAGGAACTCGATGAAGCGCTGCGTCTTGGCCGGCAGCAGGCGAGTCTCGGTCAGGTGACCGAGGCCGCGCACGCCCGCAGCGGCCGTATCTTCATGCAGTGGATGCACGGTGGCAGGGTCTCGCACCCGTCGCTTTATAGTGATGTTTTAGAAGTTATGTAAAAACAGAAATCTTTAAAACAAAGCTATAAACTCCTGTGCATGGACCCAATTCGCAACCCATTTGCGCCAGGAGCAGGCACACCGCCTCCTGAACTTGCCGGCCGTGACGAGTTGCGCACGTCGCTTCATATCGCGCTTGAACGGGCCAGGATCGGCCGTCCGGCCAAGAGCGCGATGCTCGTGGGTTTGCGCGGCGTCGGCAAGACGGTGCTTCTTGATCGCATTCGAGAGGATGCAGAAGCGGCGGGCATCCACACGGTTCGAATCGAAGCCCCGGAAGGTCGCTCCCTGCCTGCTCTGTTGGCGCCACAGCTGCGTCAGGCGCTCTTGCGACTGAGCCAGGTGGCTGCGGCGAAGGACTATGCGATTCGCGGCTTGCGTGCGCTTGCAGGTTTCGCCAGCAAGCTCAAAGTGACCTACGGCGATATTGAAGTCGGCCTTGACTACGACGCGGAGCCAGGACTGGCGGACAACGGCGACCTGGAACATGACCTCCAAGCGCTTATCGAACAGGTGGGGCTGGCGGCAAAGTACGCCGGCACGGCCCTGGCCATCTTCATCGACGAATTGCAGTACGTCGAAGAGGCACAACTTGCCGCACTGATCACGGCCATGCACAGAACGGAGCAGCGGCGCTTGCCTGTGGTTCTTGTCGGCGCGGGCCTGCCCCAGCTGCGCGGGCGCATGGGCAATGCCAAGTCCTATGCCGAGCGCTTGTTTGACTTCCCGGAAATCGGCCCCCTGCCACCTCCCGCTGCAAGCCGGGCCATAAAAAAGCCGCTCGAAGATGAAGCGGTCCAGATCACTCCTGACGCCTTGGCGCAAATCCTGCGCGTGACACAGGGCTACGCGTACTTCCTGCAGCAATGGGGGAGTCATACATGGCGAGCGGCGGCATCTTCGCCGATCACATTGGCCGATGTCGAGTCCGCGTCATGCACCGCGATTGCAGCGCTCGATGAGAGCTTTTTTCGCGTTCGCTTTGATCGGCTGACCCCAAAGGAAAAGAAGTATCTGCGGGCCATGGCAGAACTCGGACCTGGCCCCCACCGGTCTGGCGACATTGCAACCTGCTACGACGCGAAAGTCTCGTCGCTGGCGCCCACGCGGAGTTCGCTCATAGAAAAGGGCATGGTTTGGAGCCCCAACCACGGAGACACGGCATTCACCGTGCCCATGTTCGATGAGTTCATGAGAAGAATCATGCAGGGCGAGAACTGGCGATAAGGCGCCGAGGGCAGATCGTCACGCGCCTACAAACTGAAGCCGTCATCCACCGTCAACGGCGCATGGTCGCTGAACCACTCGCCCTTGTAGATCGACGCTGACCGGGCCAGCGCGGCCATGCCGGGCGTGGCGAGGTGGCAGTCATTGCACGAATGACCTTGATCTGGTTGGCGCCTATCGACCCGGAGCGGTCCAAACAGAGCGCGAATTCAGCGCCTGGGAGCTGCCGCTCAACGTTCGAGCTAAGCGGGAGACGACGGCGTGCCGCTTGAGCGAGGGGTTAGGCGTCAGTCGGCTCACTGCGACTTGAACAAGGATTTCATGAAGGTCTTCAATTCACTGTCGAATGTGGCGAAAGCCACCCCAACTATTGCGGTGAACACGACAGCCAGCAATGGATGCTCAGATATAACTCCGAGTCTTGACAGTATGCCGCCTGTCCCAGGGGCAGACTTAATAAAATCCGTTGTGACCACTTCGCCAAGTTCAGGCAGATCCTCTGTTCCATAGCCTGCAAATGGTATGATAAAGACATTGGACGGAGCTTTCGTTTCCATCCTAGCAAACTCTTGGTTTGCTTCATAAGAGGCGGAGTCGAGTGTTAGTTCGGCATCGGTTGAGGTCCTGACAATGCGAATCTCACGAAGTTCTGACGGTGGGTAGATGTTGCCTGCGACGACAATGGCTTGTCCGCGTCGATACGGCCGAACAACAAGCTTCTTGAGTTCACGCTCGCTCAAGTCCGTGGCGATGCAAACCTTTCTGCTTGGATCTGCGGTTGTCGCTGCAATAACGTGATAGTACGGCATGGTTCGGATTCTGACGCCTAACGTTTGAATTCACCGGCCGCCGAAGGTGGTCCGGTGGAATGATGGGTTGGGCATCGGCTACTCGATTTTTGCAAAGTCGTTGGCCTTAAGCGGACGGAGGGCCCACACGAACTGTTTACCGGAACCTGGCCCTAATACTTGGCCAAGTGTTTTATCTTGAAATTTTACAGCGGTGTTCACACGCTCGTGCTGCTTATTCTGTAGTGGCAAGGCACCATATTTCTTTTTGAATTTTGCAAGCAGAAAAGCTTCCAGTTCCCGGTGCCTTAAGCGGACGGAGGGCCCACACGAACTGTTTACCGGAACCTGGCCCTAATACTTGGCCAAGTGTTTTATCTTGAAATTTTACAGCGGTGTTCACACGCTCGTGCTGCTTATTCTGTAGTGGCAAGGCACCATATTTCTTTTTGAATTTTGCAAGCAGAAAAGCTTCCAGTTCCCGGTGCAGCGCTTTTTCATCAGGGTCACGCGGGAAGCAGAATTTAACTTGAAGCGGCGTTTCTGCAATCAGAGCATGCAACCTCTTTAACCATTTCCGATGCGAATTCATGCGCCCGCGGAATCTGCCTTCCCCAATGTAGACAACCGGCGTGTGCTGCTGATCCTTGTAGTCGATCGAAAACTTCCCACCCAATCGGAGTACATAGACACTCTGCGGAAGCAGTTTCAGGTCTATTCCCTTGCGCTGCAGCCTATCTGTGATGACCGCGGGCGTATCTCCCGGATCGATCCGCATGCTGAACCATTTGAGCGAAATCGCTTCGGTCATTTTTCCTCCGATGCCCGACGTGTTATAGACGACAGTCGCCTAACACGGCAACTGTCGCCCTAATCGGGTGCGCCTGACGTGGCCTATGTGCTTGTCGCATCTGACTTTCCTCCCTGTTGACTGTATGTATGTTCATACAGTACTAAATTTGCCGTCAAACGCGGCGCTTATTTACGATTTTGTCGACAGCGCGCCGCCTTGCCAAGGGAGGTAACCATGGCGTTTACGCGACAAGCTCAGGCGCCCGGACGCATGGACTTGCGACCTGTGGCTTCGGCGGTGGCCCTGCCGCCCTTGAAGTCCGGTCGGCTGCTGGACCAGCTTCGAGAGCGCATCAGGCTGTTGCACTACAGCTTGCGCACCGAAGAAGCTTATGTGTACTGGGCGCGGGCCTTCATCCGTTTTCATGGGCTGCGGCACCCGGCCGAGATGGGCAAGGCGGAAGTGGAGGGTTTCCTGATGCACCTGGCCGCGCAGAAGGGCTTGTCCGCGTCGACCCATCGGCAGGCCCTGTCCGCACTGATCTTTCTCTACGACAAGGTGCTGGACCGGCAACTTCGGGTCAAGGACGTCGACTTTACCCACCGCGCGCTGATGGTGCGCGAGGAAGGGTGGCAAGGATCGCGTGGTGATACTGCCCGCCCGGTGAAGGCTCTCACAGCGGACCTGCGTGACCGTCAGTTCCTAGCCGATTCCGGACACTCAACCCGCAGCCCGCTCAAATCCGGAGCTCGTAATCCACCGTCAACGGCGCATGGTCGCTGAACCACTCGCCCTTGTAGATTGACGCTGACCGGGCCAGCGCGGCCAGGCCGGGCGTGGCCAAGTGGTCGTCGATCCGACAGAAAACCTACAGATTCCGCCGTCGCGCGCCGGCGCCGAAGTTGACGGTATCCCGGTTGATGCTGGCGCCGACCGTCGATCCCGGCTGGTTCGACATCAGATTCCGGCGGGCACGCCTGGATCCCCCGAGCGCCAGACGTTGTCGATCGCCACCCGTTGGATCACCCAGCCCTCCCCGCGCCGCACCAGGTCGACGTCGTAGCGGTTCTGCATAAGGTCGTGGCAGGCGGCCAACGTGATGAGGTCGTTCATGGGTTTTGCGGGCTTGAGGCGAAGCGCGAATGGCCAGGGGGTCGGTGCAACGGGGCGGTCAAGGCAGGTCGAGCACACGCGTCCCGGCGATCGCTTGCGCGAAGCTTGGGCCGAACACACGGGCCGGCGTCTCGAAGCCGGGCCGGACCGCGCCGCCGATGACGCGGCGCGCGGCTTCGACCGCCGCCAGCGGCGTGTAGGCGTAGCCGTTCACGGTTTCGATGACGGATCGGACGACGGTGCCGTCTGCGCCGGTGACCTCGACGACCGCGCGCGCCGGCTGGTCGGCACGCTGCTGCTCGCTCGGGCCGTCGGGCAGCGAGGCGAGGTCGCCCGTCGGAAACGCGTCGCCGGTCACGTTCACGAACATCGCGATGTCCCCGATCCCGGTGGAATGCCAGGCCGTGACGAGGTCGCCGAAGGACAGCGGCGCGCAGGCCACCGGGCCGTGACCGAAGTCGAAGCAACGGGGCGGCGCGTGCGGCGTCTGCACGAGGTCGCCGGCCACGCGGGTGAGGAGGCCCGCGGCCACGATTTCCCGCGCGCTGATGGCCGAACCGCGGGACATGGAGCCCGCCACCTGCAGTGCGATGCGCAGCGACGTCGGGCTCTCGACGCGCGCCGCCAGCTGCACCGCGAGGCAATCGGTGGGCACGACGTCCCAGCCCACGCCCGGCAGCAGCATGACGCCTGCTTCGGCGGCAGCGGCCCCGAGTCGCTCGGCCAGGCGGTAGACGCCGATCTCGGCGGTGATGTCGAGGTAGTGGACGCCAGCTTCGATGCAGGCGCGCATCAGCGGCTCTGCCGTCCGCGCAAAGGGGCCGGCGCAGTTCAACAGCACCTGCACGCCGCCCAGCGCCTGGACCGCGGCGCCTCCTTCAACGTGAAAGACGCGACAGGCCACGCCCAGTTCATCGGCCAGCGGTGCCAGCTTCGCGGCGTCGCGTCCTCCGAGGACGATGTCGAGGCCGCAGGCTCTCGCGTGGCAGGCGACCATGCGGCCGGTGTACCCGGCTGCGCCGTAGACCAGGAGGCTCATCGCGCGTGCTGCCAGCTCTTGTAGACGAACTCCAGGCTGTAGCCGTCGGGGTCGAGCACGTTGGCGGCGTAGTAGCGCGGGTCGTAGTGCAGGCGCGCGCCGGGCGCGCCGGCGTTGGTGGCGCCTGCCTGCATCGCTGCGGCGTAGGCGGCATCGACCGCCGCGACGCTGTCGGCGACGAAGCCGACATGCACCGAGGGCCCCTGGGCGAGGCCTTCACGCAGCCAGAAGAACATGCGGCCGGCAGCGCCGAAGCCTTTCAGGTCGGGGTGACCGGGCGGGCCGTCCTTGCCGTCGTAGTCGTGCCGTTGCGTGATGCCCAGCGGCGTCAGCGTGGCCTCGTAGAAGCGAACGGAGCGCGGCACGTCGCGCACGGACAGGAACAGGTGATCGAGCATGGAGAGTCTCCGTTCAGAGGTTGTGGCGGGCGACGATGCGCATGGTTTCTTCCGTGCGGTGGACGATGCCTGCACGGTAGTCGGGGCGCGCCAACGGCGCCTGCCCGTTTCTCCTTCATTCCTGCCCAATCCTGCTTTCGCGCTTGTGATGGTTCCGAATTTCCGGTCTGATCCCGACCATGGAAGAACATCTGGCGGAGCTCCGCGAACTGGCCAAGGGGGCGCAAAGCCGCTTGACCACGACCGGCATCCCGCGTGTCGCGATGGTGCAGGGCCGGATCCCCGAGCACGAGCTCAACGCGGTCTACGAGCCGATGGTCAATGTGATCCTGCAGGGCAGCAAATCGATGACCGTCGGCGACAGTACGCTGGAGTACGACCCTGCGACCTACTTCGCGATGTCGGTCGGCTTGCCGGCCGCAGGCGTGCTGCGCCCGTCGGCGACCGGGGAGCCCTACCTCGCGGTGGCGCTGCTGCTCGATCGGCAGATCCTGGCAAGCCTCCTCAGCGATCTGCCTGGATCTGCTTGCGCGCAAGGGCGGCCTGCCGGCTTCTCGGTCGCCGCCGTCACGCCGGAACTGATGGACGCGTGGGTGCGCATGCTGCGCCTGATGAAGCGGCCGGGCGACATCCCGGCGCTGGCGCCGGTCTACGAACGCGAAATCCTCTACCGCGTGCTGCAGGGCCCGCACGGCGGCATGCTGCGCGCCATCGCGACGCCCGACACCGCGATGGCGAGGGTGAGCGTGGCCATCGAATGGATCCGCCGCAACTTCGCGCAGCCCTTGCGGGTGGAGGCGCTGGCCGACAAGGCGTCCATGAGCGTCTCGGCGTTCCACCGCCACTTCAAGGCGGTCACGGCATTGAGCCCGCTCCAGTATCAGAAGCGCGTGCGGCTTCTCCAGGCGCGGACGCTGCTGATCTCGACAGGCGCCAGCGTGGCCACGACCGCGTTCGACGTGGGCTACGAGAGCCCGACCCAGTTCAGCCGGGAATACGCCCGGGCGTTCGGACTGCCACCTGCGCGCGACTCGTCGCGCCTGCTGAGCGGCCTGCGAGCGGGGACTACAACGTGAAGTCGTAGTCGATCGTCAACGGCGCGTGGTCGCTGAACCACTCGCCCTTGTAGATCGACGCCGACCGGGCCAGCGCGGCCATGCCGGGCGTGGCCAGGTGGTAGTCGATGCGCCAGCCGACGTTCTTGGCGCGCGCTTGGCCGCGGTTGCTCCACCAGGTGTAGGCGGCGTCAGTCGCTTCGGGGTGCAGGTGGCGGTAGACGTCGACCAGGCCGGCCTCGGTCAGCAGCCGGGTCATCCAGGCGCGTTCCTCGGGCAGGAAGCCGGAGTTCTTGAGGTTGCCTTTCCAGTTCTTCAGGTCGATTTCCTGGTGGGCGATGTTGACGTCGCCGGTCAGGATGAACTCGCGCCCGGCCTTGAGCGCCAGCAGGCGCGGGTAGATCAGGTCGAGGAAGCGGAACTTGGCCTGCTGGCGCTCGTCGCCTGAAGATCCGCTGGGGAAGTAGCAGCTGATGATGGAGAGCTTGCGGCCGGGCGTGTCGAAGCGGGTTTCGACGTAGCGGCCTTCGGCGTCGAAGGCGGCGTCGCCCAGGCCGACGATGACCTCGCTCGGCTCGTGGCGGGTGTAGAGGCCGACGCCCGAGTAGCCCTTCTTCTCGGCGTAGTGGAAGTGGCCCTTCAGGTCGTGCAGCTGGTCGAAGGCGCCGACCACATCGGCCGCCTGGGCCTTGAGTTCCTGCACCCCCATACAATCAATTTGCTGAGTCTGTAACCAAGGTAAAAGTCCTTTGCTGGTGGCTGAACGGATGCCATTGAGGTTCAGGCTCACGAGACGAAATACAGACGACACAACGGACCTTTCAAGATGACGAACACCAACGCAACCCACCCCGCAGATGACGATGGGCTGGCCCAGGACTTCGTGGCTTTCGCGGTGCAGTCCGGCGTGTTGCGGTTCGGGGAATTCAAGACCAAGGCCGGGCGGCTGTCGCCCTACTTCTTCAATGCCGGTCTGTTTGATGACGGCGCCAAGCTGGGCCGTCTGGCCGAATTCTATGCACGGCGTCTGATCGCTTCGGGGCTGGAGTTCGACATGCTGTTCGGCCCGGCCTACAAGGGCATCACGCTGGCAGCGGCCGTGTCGGTGGAGCTGGCGCGGCTGGGCCGCAACGTGCCCTACGCCTACAACCGCAAGGAAGCCAAGGACCACGGCGAAGGCGGCACGCTGGTGGGCGCGCCGGTGCGCGGGCGGGTGCTGATCATCGATGACGTGATCTCGGCCGGCACCTCGGTGCGCGAGTCGATCACGATGATCCGCGCCGCCGGCGCCACGCCGCACGCGGTAACGATCGCGCTGGACCGGCAGGAAAAAGCCAGCGAAGGTGGGGTGGACGCCGAGCACTCCGCCGTGCAGTTCGTGCAGCGCGAACTCGGCCTGCAGGTGGTGGCCATCGCCACGCTGGCCGATCTGCTGACCTATCTGCAGCACCAGAGCGACCCGGCGCTGACCGCCAACCTGCCGGCGGTGCAGGCCTACCGCGACCGCTACGGGGTGACGGTGTGAACCCGGCGGCCGGCGCGGCGGCCCTGTGCCTGCTGGCCCTGGCCGGCGCGGCGCAGGCCGAGATCTACACCTGCACCGACGCGCGCGGCCGCCGGCTCACCTCCGACCGGCCGATTGCCGAGTGCCTCGACCGCGAACAGGCACTGCGCAACAGCGACGGCTCGGTGCGCCGCATCGTGCCGCCCAGCCTGACACAAGAAGAAAAAGCCGCGCAGGAAGAGGCGCGGCGCCGGCGCCAGATCGAGGAGTCGAGCCAGAAAGACCTGGCCCGCCACGACCGCAACCTGCTGTCGCGCTTTCCGACCGAGGCCGAGCACCGTCGTGCGCGCCAAACCGCGCTGGAGCCGCTGCGGCTGGCACTCACGAACAATGAGAAGCGCCTGGCCGACCTGCAGCGCGAGCGCCGCAAGCTCGAAGAAGAAGCCGAGTTCTACAAGGGCCGCACCCTGCCGCGCCCGCTGCAGAGCCGGCTCGACGACAACCAGGCCAGCCGCGAGGCACAGCACACCTCCATGCAGAGCCACGAGGCGGAGATGGCGCGCATCGGTGCGCTCTACGACGAGGAATTCGCGCGGCTGCAGCGGCTGTGGAACGGCGCCAAGCCGGGCAGCCTGGGGCCCGTGACGAACGGGGCCGCCGCGACGCGCTGAGCCACCCGGCCTGCGCACAGGCCAGGTGTCGCTCGATCGCTCAGGCGCCGAGCAGTTTCTTCAGCACGTCGTTGGCCTGCGCCGGGTTGGCCTTGCCCTTGCTGGCCTTCATGACCTGGCCGACCAGCGCGTTGAAGGCTTTTTCCTTGCCGGCGCGGAACTCCTCGACCGACTTGGCGTTGGCGGCCAGCACCTCGGCCACGATGGCTTCGAGTGCGCCGGTGTCGTTCATCTGCTTGAGGCCACGGGCTTCGATGACGGTGTCGACGTCGGTCGCCTCGCCGGTCCAGAGCGCCTCGAACACCTGACGCGCGGCGTTGTTGGAGATGGTGCCGTCGCTGATGCGGCCGATCAGCGCGCCCAGTTGCGCCGGGCTGACCGGGCTGTGGGCGATGTCGCGGTCTTCGGCGTTCAGGCGCTTGCTGACCTCACCCATCACCCAGTTGGCCACCAGCTTGGGCTGGCTGCAGGCGGCGGTGGCCGCCTGATAGAACTCGGCCGTGGCGCGGCTGGTGGTCATCATGGCCGCGTCGTAGGCGGGCAGGCCGTGGTCGCGCTGGAAGCGCTCGGCCAGCGCGCCGGGCAGGTCGGGCATCCCGGCCTTGACGCGCTCGATCCACTCGGGCGCGATCACCAGCGGCGGCAGGTCGGGGTCGGGAAAGTAGCGGTAATCGTGCGCGTCTTCCTTGGTGCGCATCATGCGGGTCTCGCCGCTGTCCGGGTCGAACAGCACGGTGGCCTGCTGGATGGTGTGGCCGTCCTCGATCTGGTCGATCTGCCAGTTGACCTCGTAGTCGATCGCCTGGGTCAGGTTGCGGAAGCTGTTGAGGTTCTTGATCTCGCGCCGCGTGCCGAACGGCTCGCCCGGCTTGCGCACCGACACGTTGGCGTCGCAGCGGAAGCTGCCTTCCTGCATGTTGCCGTCGCAGATGCCCAGCCAGACCACCAGCGTGTGCAGGGCACGGGCGTATTCGACCGCCTGCTTGCTGGAGCGCAGGTCCGGCTCGGTCACGATCTCCAGCAGCGGCGTGCCGGCGCGGTTGAGGTCGATGCCGGTCATGCCGTGCAGGTCTTCGTGGACCGACTTGCCGGCGTCTTCTTCCAGGTGCGCGCGCGTCAGGTTGACGCGCATCGGCTGGCCGTCGACGAAGAACGGCACTGAGCCGCCCTGCACCACCGGCGTCTCGTACTGGCTGATCTGGTATCCCTTGGGCAGGTCGGGGTAGAAGTAGTTCTTGCGCGCGAAGATCGACATCGGCGCGATGGTGGCGCCCACGGCCAGGCCGAACTGGATCGCGCGTTCGACCGCGCCCCGGTTCATGACCGGCAGCGAGCCGGGCAGCGCCAGGTCGACGGCGCAGGCCTGGGTGTTGGGCTCGGCGCCGAAACGGGTCGAGGCGCCGGAGAAGATCTTCGACGCGGTGGACAGCTGGGCGTGGGTTTCGAAGCCGATCACGACTTCATAGCCACGAACAAAAAGGGATGCGGACATGCTGCAAGGCCTGGGGCCGGGCGGAACTGGGATGGCGGATGCTAAGCCAAAGCATGGCCCGCGCGATCACGGGCCTCAGGCCGGCCTCGTAAACTTCGCGGCTTGCAGTTGCCGCATGCCGGATTGGAAGAGTGCCCATGAAGTTCGCCCGAGTTGCCATCGCCGCCGCCCTGGTGGCCGCCATTGCCGGAACGGCCTTCGTGGCCCTCAACGGCAATGAGCGCGCGCCCAGCGTCAACTACACCCTGCTCGATGGCAGCCAGCGCAGCAGCGATGCACTGCGCGGCAAGGTCGTGCTGGTCAACTTCTGGGCCACCAGCTGCACGACCTGCATGAAGGAAATGCCCGAGCTGATCGCCACGCACCAGAAGTTCGCACCGCGCGGCTTCGAGACGCTGTCGGTCGCCATGAGCTACGACCCGCCGGCCTACGTCGTCAACTACGCCGAATCGCGCAAGCTGCCCTTCCAGGTGACGATCGACAACACCGGCGAGATCGCCAAGCGCTACGGCAAGGTGCAGCTGACGCCCACCACCTTCGTGCTCAACAAGCGCGGCGAGATCGTCAAGCGCTACGTCGGCGAGCCCGATTTCGAGCAACTGCACACGCTGCTGGACCAGCTGCTGGCCGAGGGCTGAGCCCGTCTTTTGGGGGACGCGCGTCAGCGCAGCCCGCCGAACACCTTCTTCAGGATCGCGCTGCCGGTGGCAACCGGGTCCTGGCGGATCTTGCGTTCTTCCTCGCCGATCATCAGGAACAGGCCGTCGAGCGCGCGGGCGGTGACGTGCTGCTCGATGGTCTGCGGCTGCTTGCCGCCCAGCCCGAATTGGCCGAGCTTGCCCATCACCGCGTTGGCCTTCCGGGCCAGGTCGACCTGGGCGGTGGCCTGGCTGACGATGGGCAGGAACTTGACGCCCAGCGGCTCACGGGTCTTGCCGGCGAAGAAGTCGGTCACCGAGGTGTCGCCGCCCTTCAGGATCGCCTGCGCATCGGTCACGCTCATGGACTTGACCGCGTCCAGCAGCAGCGGCTTGGCGGCGGGCACGGCCGCCTCGGCGGCGCGGTTCATCGCCGTTTCCAGCTCGTCGACCCGCTGGCCCTGGCCAGCCGCGCGCAGCAGTTGCGCGCCTTTTTCCAGCCACGCCGGCAGCGGAATGCGCACCTTCGGGTTGCCCAGAAAGCCGTCGGCCTGACCGAGGCCAGCCACCGCCGCCTCGGCCCCGCGCGTCAGCGCCGCGCGCAGGCCGGCGGTGGCGTCGGCGGAACTGAGATCCAACGCCCACGCGGTGGGGCTGAGCAGGCCGAGCGCCAGCAGGGTCTGGCGGCGGGTCAAGTTCAGCATCGGGTTCGGCGTGGGCATGGCAGTCCTTCGGGCGTCAGGAAGGTGATCGATCAGACCGCGTTGGCCACGCCGGCTTCGTGCGCCTGCTGGTCGGCGTGGTAGCTGCTGCGCACCATGGCGCCCACGGCAGCGTGGGTGAAGCCCATCTTGTAGGCCTCGGCCTCGAACATCTTGAAGGTGTCCGGGTGCACGTAGCGGCGCACCGGCAGATGGTGGCCGCTGGGCGCGAGGTACTGGCCGATGGTCAGCATGTCGATGTCATGGGCGCGCATGTCGCGCATGATCTGGAGGATTTCCTCGTCGGTCTCGCCCAGGCCGACCATCACGCCGCTCTTGGTCGGCACGTTGGGGTGCAGCGCCTTGAACTTCTTGAGCAGATTGAGGCTGAACTGGTAGTCGGAGCCCGGGCGAGCCTCCTTGTACAGGCGCGGCGCGGTCTCGAGGTTGTGGTTCATCACGTCCGGCGGCGCGGCCTTGAGGATTTCCAGCGCGCGGTCGTCGCGGCCACGGAAATCGGGCACCAGCACCTCGATCTGCGTCTGCGGCGAATGCTCGCGGATCAGCCGGATGCATTCGACGAAGTGGCCCGCGCCGCCGTCGCGCAGGTCATCGCGATCGACGCTGGTGATCACGACGTACTTGAGCTTGAGCGCGGCAATCGTCTTGGCCAGGTTCATCGGCTCGTTCACGTCCAGCGGGTCCGGGCGGCCGTGGCCCACATCGCAGAACGGGCAGCGCCGCGTGCACTTGTCGCCCATGATCATGAAGGTGGCCGTGCCCTTGCCGAAGCACTCGCCGATGTTGGGGCAGCTGGCCTCCTCGCACACCGTGTTGAGCTTGTTCTCGCGCAGGATCTGCTTGATCTCGTAGAAGCGCGTGGTGGGCGAGCCGGCCTTGACGCGGATCCAGTCGGGCTTCTTCAGCGTCTCGGCCGGCACGATCTTGATCGGGATGCGGGCGGTCTTGGCCTGGGACTTCTGCTTGACGGTGGCGTCATAGCTGGCGCCGGTCTGCGCCTCGCGGGTGGTGTTTTCGTTGGACATGGCGTCGATGGGGCGGTGGCCTTGGGTCAGGCGCCTCGGACGCGGGCGCTCAGGGATCGGAGCGGCGCGGAGGCGGTTCAGGGGCTCAGCAGAACGGTCAGTTCGGCGCCGAGTCGGGCCGCAGCTTCGGCCCAGTCAACTTGGATTTCGAGTGTAGCCAAGTCAACCGTGCGCAGGCCGGTGTAGCCGCAGGGGTTGATGCGGTCGAAGGCGGACAGGTCCATCGCCACGTTCAGCGCCACGCCGTGGTAGGTGCAATGGCGGCTGACCTTGATGCCGAGCGCCGAAATCTTGCCCAGGCCGCGGAACGGATCGCGCGGATCGGCCGGACCGGTGAGCGCGCGGTGGTCGAACGGATCGTCCAGCCGCACATAGATGCCCGGCGCGCTGCTGACGCGGTGGCCGGTGACATGGAAGCCGCGCAGCGTGCGGATCACCGCCTCCTCCACCCGGTAGACGTATTCCTTGACGTAAATGCCCAGCCGCTGCAGATCGACCAGCGGATACGCCACCACCTGGCCGGGGCCGTGGTACGTGACCTGGCCACCGCGGTTGGTCTGTACCATCGGCACATCGCCCGCGCCCAGCACATGCTCAGGCTTGCCGGCCAGGCCCTGGGTGTAGACCGGGTCGTGCTCGCACAGCCACAACTCGTCGGGCGTGTCGGACGTGCGGGCCTCGGTGAAGGCGCGCATGGCGGCGTAGACGGGCTCGTAGGGCTGGCGGGCGAGGTGGTGGAGTTGCATCGCGGAAGAAGAGCAAGGGGGCAACGGTGGATTGTCTCGGAGCGCACCAAGGGTATAGGAGCACTCGTGCAGCGCACGTTAGCGCCGATAAACCTCTTGCATCTGAAAAAGCGCGCATCCAGTTCTCTGAGGGGTGCGTAAAGGTGTTCAGACGGCAGCCAACACCGCAGCCGCCCTTTCGCAAATCCCTAGGAGACTTTCCATGATTCAAACCCGCGACTTCCGCAAGAACGTGCTCGCCCTGGCCGCCATCGCCAGCCTGGGTGCCGCTGCGCTGCCCGCCATGGCCTCCAGTCACCGGGAGGCGCCGTTCATCACCAGCGCGCCCAAGGTGGACGCCAGCGACTTCTACATGTTCAACAGCTACGAGGCGGGCAAGTCCGGCTTCGTCACGCTGATCGCCAACTACCAGCCGCTGCAGGACGCGTACGGTGGCCCGAACTACTTCTCGATGGACCCGAACGCGCTCTACGAGATCCACGTCGACAACAACGGCAACGGCGTCGAGGACATCACCTTCCAGTTCCGCTTCAAGAACACGCTCAACAGCGTGAAGCTGCCCATCGGCACGGCCGGCGCCACCACCGACGTCGCGATCCCGCTGATCCAGGCCGGCCAGATCGCGGGCGCCACCTCGGTCGCCAAGTCCCCGGTGCTGAACCTGAACGAGACCTTCACGGTCGACATCGTGCGCGGCGACCGCCGCAAGGGCAGCAAGTCCGCCCTCACCAGCGCCGCCGGCGGCACCAGCTTCGACAAGCCGGTCGACAACATCGGCATCAAGACCATTCCCGACTACGCCGGCTACGCGGCCAAGCACGTCCACACCGTCAACATTCCCGGCTGCGGCGAAGGCAAGGTCTTCGTCGGCCAGCGCAAGGACCCGTTTGCCGTCAACCTGGGCACCATCTTCGACCTGGTGAACGCACCGGTCGCCGTCATCACCAACCCGGCCAACATCGGCGCACTGACCAGCACGATCGACGACAAGAACGTCACCACGCTGGCACTGGAAGTGCCCGCCTCGTGCCTGACCACCGTCGGCAAGGGC
Organism: Leptothrix sp. (in: b-proteobacteria); assembly: GCF_965250675.1. Taxonomy (NCBI): domain Bacteria; kingdom Pseudomonadati; phylum Pseudomonadota; class Betaproteobacteria; order Burkholderiales; family Sphaerotilaceae; genus Leptothrix; species Leptothrix sp. (in: b-proteobacteria). Next base: position 369,326 of record NZ_CBDFPH010000008.1, on the reverse strand, counting down.
GGCGTCACCGACCCGGTCATCGGCGGCTGGACCACGGCCAGCCTGCGCCAGGCGCGCCTGCTCAACGGCTCGCCCAAGTCCGGCCACCACGCCAGCGAAAAGGCCGGCGGCGCCTGGACCCAGGTCTCGCGCCTGGGCAACCCGCTGGTCAACGAGGTCGTGATCGGCCTGCCCGACAAGGACAAGTTCAACGCCTCCAAGCCCTCGGGCGACCTGCAGTTCGCCAGCTACGTGACCAACCCGACGCTGCCCAAGCTGCTGGAAATCGCGCTGGACGCCGACCCGGCCTTCGGTGGCACGGCGGCCGGCAAGATCGCGCCGACCAACTTCCCGCGCACCGACCTGCTCAACGTCTTCCTGACCGGCCTGGGCGGCGTCAACAAGCCCAACCCGACCAGCGGCAAGGTGGCCCCGGCGGAAATGCTGCGCCTGAACACCGCCATCGCCGCCGTGCCCCTGGCCGCGCAGAACCGGCTGGGCGTGGCCGGTGAAGTGCTGAAGGTGGGCGGCGCCGCCAACCTGTCGGCCGCCACCGACCTGGCCGGCTTCCCGAACGGCCGTCGCCCGGCCGATGACGTGGTCGACATCGCCCTGGTGGCCGTCGCCGGCGGCCTGTGCGTGATCAACAGCGCCGGCACGATCGGCGGCATCACCGCCAGCAGCAACGACAACGTGCTGGGCCTCAACAGCTTCGTGATCCCGGGCGCGGGCGGGGCGGCGGACACCACGCTGACCTCGGCCTGCAACGTGTCCAAGGTGCCGCTGGGCGCCACCTCGGCAGCGCTGCATGACGCGGTGGACCAGTCGTCGGCGGCCATCAAGGCGTCGTTCCTGCCGGGCTTCCCTTACCTGGCCACCCCCATCGGCGGCACCAAGTAAGGAGCACCCACCATGCGCAAACTCTTCTGCCTGCTGATGCTGTCGGCCACCGCGCTGCTCGCCGCCTGCGGCGACAGCGAGGTGACGGTGGCCGCGCCCGCCGTCACCGAAGCGGTACCCGCCGAGGTGGCGACCTCGCCGGAAGCGGCCACCAACTATGCTGACGCGCTGAGCGACGCCAGCCCGACCACCAGCGACGCGCTGGAGCCGGTCGCCGTGCCCGACACGGTGGCGACCGACGACACGGCCGAGCCCAAGGCGATCCCGTAAGCCACTGCCCCGAACGAGCGCGGCGCCGACTCGCACCCGCGACCGGCGCCGCGCTCACATCCACGCCCTGAAAAAATCCCCCATGCCATGTCTTCGACCCCGCCCCGACCGCTGCCCCGCCTGATCGCCACGGCGCTGCTGTGCCTGTGCGCCGCCGCCGCCGCCAAGCCCTTCGTGCCGGCCAGCGACGACGAGGTGGTCGAGACGCTCAAGCAACGGCTCTCCCTCGGCACCGCCGCGCAGCAGCGTACCCAGCGGGCCGAGTTGCAGCGCCAGCCGCAGAACCTGGGCCTGGCGCTGCGCGCGGCACGCGAGGCCATCGCCCGCGCCCGCCAGGACGGCGACCCGCGCGAGCTGGGCCAGGCGCAAGCCGCCCTCGCCCCTTGGTGGAAGTTGCCCGCGCCGCCCGCGCCGGTGCGGCTGCTGCGCGCCATCGTGCGCCAGAGCCAGCACGACTTCGGCAGCGCCCTGACCGATCTGGACGCCGTGCGGGCCGATGCCGGCGCGCCGCTGGAACTGCAGGCGCAGGCCGAGCTGACGCGCGCCTCCATCCTGCAGGTGCAGGGCCGCTTTGCCGAGGCCGACGCCGGCTGCGCCCGCCTGCTGGCGCCGCGCTACGCCAGCCTGGGCGCCAGCACCCAAGTGCCTGGCGAAGTCTGCCGGGCCGAGCTGCTGAGCCTGACCGGCCACCCGAAGGAATCCGACGCGGCGCTGGCCGGCATCGCCCAACGCGGCGGCGTGGCCTTGTCCGGCTGGCTGGCGCTGGTGCGCGCCGAGCTGGCCGAGCGCCGGGGCAGCGCCCAGGCCGGCGCGCTCTATCAACAGGCGCTGCGCGACAGCCGCGACGTCTACACGCTGGCCGCCTACGCCGACTGGCTGCTCGACCGCCAGCGCGACGCCGAAGTCATGAAACTGCTGGCCGGCCGCGAAGATGCCGACGCCCTGCTGCTGCGCCTGGCCATTGCGCAGCAGCGGCAGGCCGATGCGGCGGCCGCCGCATCCATCGCCACGCTGCAGGCGCGCTTCGACGCCGCCCGCGAGCGCAACGACAGCACCCACCGCCGCGAAGAGGCGCGCTTCGAGCTGCAACTGCGCAACCGCCCTGCGCAGGCGCTGACGCTGGCCGAGGCCAACTGGGCGATCCAGAAAGAGCCCGCCGACGCCCGCATCCTGCTGCAGGCCGCGCAGGCCGCCCAACGGCCCGACGCCGCCCAGCCGGTGCGCGACTTTGTGCGCGCCACCGGGCTGAGCGATGTGCGTCTGGCCGTGCGCTGAACTGGCGCGCTGAACCCCTTTTTCCGGAAACCCCTGATGCGAATCCTCACCCTGCTGCTGGCCGCACTGCTCTGCGCCGTGCCCGCCCACGCCCACAAGGCCAGCGACGCCTATCTGCAACTGCAGGTGCAAGGCGCCGAGGTGCAGGAGCGCCTGGACATCGCGCTGCGCGACCTCGACCGCGACCTGAACCTGGACGCCGATGCAGATGGCCGCCTCAGCTGGGGCGAAGTGCGCTCGCGCTGGGCCGATTTCCAGGCGCTGGCGGCGCGCTCGGTGCAGTTGCAGGCCCACGGCCAGCCCTGCGTGGCCACCGCCACCGGCACGCCGCAGCTCGACGAGCACAGCGACGGCCGCTACGCCGTGCTGACGCGGCGCTGGACCTGCCCGGCCGCCATCCAGTCGCTGGCCGTGAACTACACGCTGTTTGCCGACACCGACCCCAGCCACCGCGGCATCCTGCGGCTGGCGCACGACGGCGCCAGCCGCAGCACCGTCTTCGGCCCGGACACGGCGCGCCAGACGTTCGAGATCAGCGCCCAGGCCGCTACAGCCGCCCACACGCCACAGAGCCTGGGCGGCTTCATCGGCGAGGGCGTGCACCACATCCTGATCGGTACCGACCACGTGCTGTTCCTGCTGGCGCTGCTGCTGCCGGCGGTGCTGACGCTGCGCACCCCGAGCCGCCACCGGGCGGACTGGGTCGCGGGCGACAACGCCCGCAGCATGGCGCTGGACGTGCTGCGGGTGGTCACCGCCTTCACGGTGGCGCACTCCATCACGCTGGCGCTGGCGGTGCTGGACGTGCTGGACCCGCCGTCGCGCTGGGTCGAATCGGTCATTGCCGCCAGCGTGGTGCTGGCCGCGCTCAACAACCTGGTGCCGATGGTGCGCGAGCGCTGGCGTCTGACCTTCCTGTTCGGCCTGGTGCACGGCTTCGGCTTCGCGGCGGTGCTCAAGGACCTGGGGCTGGGTGGCAGCGGACTGGCGGCACCGCTGGTGGGCTTCAACCTGGGGGTGGAGCTGGGCCAGCTGCTGCTGGTGGCGCTGTTCCTGCCGCTGGCGTGGCGGCTGCGCGGCACGTGGTTCTATCAATGGGTGCTGATGCGCGGCGGCTCGGCACTGATCGCGCTGCTGGCGCTGGTCTGGCTGATCGAGCGCGCCGGTGATGTGGTCATTCTGGGCCTTTGAGCCGGGCGTGGAGCGGCGGGTTATCGTGAATTCCATGAATCCACCCACCCGCCTCCACCCCTTCGTGCGCCGGCCCGGCGCAGCGCTCGCCGCCAGCCTGCTCTGTGCGGCGCTGACCACAGGGTCACCGGTGCATGCCGCTGCGGACAAAGCCCCGGCCACCACAGCGCAGGAAGCTGCCGTGCTGCTGCCCGCAACGCAAAAGGCGCTGGACGCCGCCGTGGCGGACTACCAGCGCGGCCGGCTGCAGCGCGCCCACGCGGCCTTCACCCGGCTGGCGCGGGCCGGCGTGGCCGCTGCCGACTACAACCTGGGCGTGATGCACCTGCGCCGCGAACTGCCGCGCGCCAACCCGAAACAGGCGCTGGTGCATCTGCACCGCGCCGCTTCTGCGGGCTTCGTGACCGCGCAGAACGGTCTGGGCGAGTTGTATGACAGCGGCCAGCTCGGCCAGCCCGATCCCGCCAAGGCGCTGGAGTGGTTCCAGATCGCCGCCGCATCCGGCAGCGTCGAGGCCCAGGTCGCGGTCGGCACCGCCTATTACCTGGGCCGGGGCATCACCGCCGATCCCACCCAGGCGCTGCACTGGTACCGGCTGGCCGCGCAAGGGGGCGACGTGGGCGCGCAATATTTGCTCGCCTCCATGCTGGAAACCGGCCTGGGCGCCGACGCCGACCTGCGCCTGGCGCACTACTGGTACGACATGGCCGCCCGCAACGGCGACATCGCGGCGGTCGCCAAGCGCGATGAGCTGGCCAGGCGCCTGGCAGGGTCGGTCTAGGTGTGTGCGGCTTTGAGCCGGCTGAGCCGCTGCGTGCGGCGCTTCCACGCCAGGCGCGCGGCCACCAGCAGCGCAAACCAGAGCACGTAGACCAGCATTTCATCGACGCGGCTCTTGGCGGCGAGCTTCCAGAAAAAGTGCAGCAGGCCGAGCGCGGCGGTCGCCCACACCAGTTGATGCAGCTTCTGCCAGCGCGCCGCGCCCATGAACTTGATCGCCCGGTTGAACGACGTGGCCGCCAGCGGCACCATGCACAGCAGCGCCAGGAAGCCAACCAGCGCGAATGGGCGCTTGTACAAATCGCGGGCGATGGCTTCGGGGTCCAGCCCCATGTCCAGCCAGGCGTAGGACAGGAAGTGCAGCACGCCGTAGCCGAAGGTCGTCACACCCAGCATGCGGCGCCAGCGCGCGAACACCGGCACCTGCAGCCACTGCCGCAGCGGCGTGATGCACAGCGTCAGTGCCAGCAGGCGCAGCGTCCACAGGCCGGTGCCACGCAGGATGGTCTCGGCCGGATTGGCGCCCAGGCCGTTGTTGAAACCACCCCAGACCCAGCCGGCCAGCGGCAGCAGCAGCAAGACCTGCAGCAGCGGCTTGGCCAGCGCGTGGCCGGCCACGCGCCCGAGCCACAGCCGCCAGGCCGGCGGGGCGTTGCGGACCTGGGGCGAAGGGGCCACGGGCTGGGCAGCCGGGGAGGAGGCGGCAGCCATCAGAAGGCCTTGCGCAGGTCCATGCCGGCGTAGAGCTGGCCGACCTGGGATTCGTAGCCGTTGAACATCAGCGTCGGGCGCTTCTTGGCGAACAGGCCGTCCTCGCCGATGCGGCGCTCGGTCGCCTGGCTCCAGCGCGGGTGGTCGACGGCCGGGTTGACGTTGGAGTAGAAGCCGTATTCCTGCGCGGCGGCCTTGACCCAGGCGGTGGCGGGCTGCTTCTCGACCAGGCGGATCTTGACGATCGACTTGGCGCTCTTGAAGCCGTACTTCCAGGGCACCACCAGCCGCACCGGTGCGCCGTTCTGGTTGGGCAGCACCTCGCCGTACATGCCGAAGGTGAGCAGCGTGAGCGGGTGCATGGCCTCGTCGAGCCGCAGGCCTTCGACGTAGGGCCAGTCGAGCACGCGCGAACCCACAAAGGGCATCTGCTGCGGATCGGCCAGCGTCACGAACTCCACGAACTTGGCGTTGCCGGTGGGCTCGACTTTCTTCAGCAGCTCGGCCAGCGAGTAACCGACCCACGGCAGCACCATCGACCAGCCTTCGACGCAGCGCATGCGGTAGATGCGGTCTTCCAACGCGCTGAGCTTGAGCAGCGCGTCGATGTCGAACGTGCCCGGCCTGGCGCAGGCGCCTTCGACGGTGACGGTCCACGGCCGGGTACGCAGCTTGCCGGCGTTGCGCGACGGGTCGGACTTGTCGGTGCCGAACTCGTAGAAGTTGTTGTAGGTGCTGGCGTCGTTGTAGGGCGTCGGCTTTTCCATCACGTTGGCGCCGCTGACGCTGCTGGCGCGGGTCGTCAGGGCGGCGAGCTTGCCGGGGCGGGCGATGACCGGAGCGCTGCCCTGGGCCAGCACCTCACCGCCCAGGCCGACCAGCGCGCCTGCGGCGCCCAGGCGCAGCCAGTCGCGCCGGCTGGCGTACAGCTCGGGCGAGGTGATTTCGCTGGGGACGGGGTGGTCGTGGCCCCGATCGGGACGGCCGAATTGGCGGATGGACATGCAGCGCTCCTGAAGAGGTCGCTGCGCGCTGCCCGAGACGGGCAGCGGCCCGCGGGCGACCTGCACTGCACCTTCAGTCGGTGCAGCGGGCCGATTCTTACAGCGCGTCGGGAAAGCCGCTCAGCAGCGAGGTCTCGTCCCTGTGCATCGAGGGAATCAGGCCGGTGCCCAGCGTCGAGGCCTCGTCGAACAGCTGCAGCGAGTTGAGCTTGAAGCGGTCGCGGAAGTTCTTGCGCGCAAAGAGTTTCTGCTGCGCACCGACCGGCAGGTCGGTGATGCGGATGACGTTGCGGGCGACCAGCACGTCGACCAGGTCCTCCAGCACGCGGATCAGGCCGGCGTCGAGGTCGGCGAAGGCCGCGTCGCGTGGCGTGTCGTGCGGTACATCGCCGATCAGCTCGCGCAACTCCGCGTGCTGGTCGGGCAGCCGTTGCGAGCCGGGCACCGGCTGGCGGTGCACGCTGTCGATCTGACCTTGGGGGTTGCGCAGGACGTAGGGCATGACGGGATCCTTGGTAGTCCCCGCTTTATCGGCAGGCCGATGGCGGGGCTGTAGGAGATTCCGTCAGGCCGGGCGCCTCATCACATCAGAGCTGGCCGTAGGAGTGCAGGCCGCTCAGGAACATGTTCACGCCCAGGAAGGCGAAGGTGGTGACCACCAGGCCGACCAGCGACCACCAGGCCGCCATCGCGCCGCGCAGGCCCTTCATCAGGCGCATGTGCAGCCAGGCGGCGTAGTTGAGCCAGACGATCAGCGCCCAGGTTTCCTTCGGGTCCCAGCTCCAGTAGCCGCCCCAGGCCTCGGCAGCCCAGAAGGCGCCCAGGATGGTGGCAATGGTGAAGAAGGCAAAACCGACCGCGATGGCCTTGTACATCAGGTCGTCAAGGATCTCGACCGGCGGCGTGCTGGCGTTGATGGGTCGGCGCGCCACGATGGTGAAGGCGAACAGCGCCATGCAGCCACCCAGCAACCGGGCCGACTTGGTGACGGCCGCCGTGGTGTCCGGCCCCAGATCGCCAAAAGCCCAGAACAGCAGCAGCACGGCCAGCACACCGCCGGGCACCGCCACCAGGCCGGTCCAGAGCGTGCGCACCGGTGCAGTCTTGACCAGATAGGCCAGCGCCACCATGGCCGCCAGCGCAAACGTGCCGTAGCCGACGAAGTTGGCCGGCACGTGGATCTTCATCCACCAGCTCTGCAGGGCAGGCACCAGCGGCTGGATCTGCTGGGCGCCACGCGCCACGGCGTACCAGAGCAGGAAGCCGACCGCTGCGCTGACGATCAGCATCACGAAGCCGCCCAGCGCGCGGGTGGCGTAGCGCTGCTCGAAGTAGAGGCTGAAGAGCGTCGTCATCCAGACGAACAGCACGAACACTTCATAGAGGTTGCTGACCGGGATGTGCCCGATGTCGGCGCCGATCTGGTGGCTCTCGAACCAGCGCACGAAGGTGCCGACCAGTGCCATGAAGACCGACGCCCAGGCCAGCCCGGAGCCGATGCGCTGCGCCGCGTCCGAGCCGCGGCCCGCGAAGTAGCCCCCCCAGTAGAACAGCGTGCTCATGAAGACCAGCAGGCTCATCCACAGGATGGCGCTCTGGCTGGAGAGCAGGTACTTGAGCCAGAAGACCTTGTCGGCTGCGGCCAGATCGGCGCCGAAGCTGTCCATCTGGCGCAGGTAGAGCGCCATGGCCAGCAGCGAGACGGCGCCCACGCCCAGCGTGAGCAGGCGCAGCGGGCCCCAGAACCAGCCCAGGCCGATCAGGCTGGGCACGGCGCAGATCAGGATGCCGCGCTCGTAGCCGTCCATGGCCGCGCCGTAGCGTTGCCAGGCGTAGCCGGCGCCCAGCACGATGAGCAGTGCAAAAACCCAGTCGAACACGCCCAGGCGGCTCCAGTAGGACGGGCGACCCAGGCTCAGGGTGGTCGTGGTGGTGGTCATGGCAACCTCAGGAAAATGGCAGTCGACGCAGGCGGAGCGTCATTCAGGCAGCGGGGGAGACGGGCGACGCAGGAGGCGGCGCCGCAACGGGCGGCGGCCCCAGCAGCGCGAGCTTGAAGGTGTCGAACTCCCGGTCGGTGTCCATGGTCTGGCGGGTGGCCGACAGCGCCAGGAGCACGCGCGACGACGTGGCATCCGCCGGGCCTTCGATCCAGACCCACAGGCGGCGCTCGCGCACGTAGAGCATCGAGAAGACGCCGACGATCAGGAAGGCGCAGCCCAGGTAGACCAGGGTCTTGCCCGGTGCGCGCGTCAGCTGGAAGACGCTGGCCTGGACCTGCTCGAAGTTGTCCAGGCTGAACAGCAGCGGCGCGGGGTAGGCAAACGAGTCCGACAGCGACAGCACCGCCTGCTGCATGAAGCGCTGGGTGGCGTCACCCGTCTCCAGCGGCTTCAGGCCGGCTTGCGTGCGGCCCTGGTTGAGCAGTTCGAACAGGCTGCCGTTGAGGATGCGGATCAGCACGTCGGAGGTGCGGGCGCGCTCGGCCTCGGGCACGTTGGCCTCGATGAAGTCCTGCAGCGCCTGAAGGCCGGCGGCGGGGGCGGCGCCGGTCTTGCCCGGCTCGGCACCGGCGAACAGCGCCAGCGCGCGTTCGGCCGAGGTCTGCAGCTGGGCGGCGAGCTCGGGCTTGTCGGCCGGCGTGGCCTTGCGGCCGTAGGCGGCTGCGGCCTTCTGGCGCAGGCCCGCATCGGCCAGCGCAGCCTTGAGCTGCAGCCAGTCGGCCAGGCTGTCGCGGTCATCCGCCGGAATGCGCAGGTAGCGGAAGGCTTGCGCGGGCGTATCGCGCACGCCGTTGAGGTAGACGCGCTGGCCATCCAGCTCGACCGGCAGCATGTAGTTGTTGTATTCGCGGGCCTGGCCTGCGGCGTCGCGCAGCTTGTAGCTCACCGACGGGCCGACGTTGCGCAGTGTCTTGTCGGCTGGCGCCTGCGCGCCCGAGCCCATGTGCTTCTGCAGCGAGTTGACCAGATCGACCCCGCGCACGTCGACGCCGGTGCCGTTCTGGCCGACCGTGCCGGAGGCCAGGTTCTCGACGTTGATGACGCGCAGGCCGGTGAACTCCAGCTGCAGCGCCTGGGCACCGTCGCCCGCAGGCGTGAGCGTGGTGTTGCTGCCGACCTCGCCCTTGACCACGAACGCCGGGCCGGGACGGCCAAAGGGCTGGGCACGCAACTGCAGCCTGGAGCCGCCGTCCTCGAAGCTGGACTGATAGATCGCCACGCCCTTGTGGATGAAGGGTTCGTTGACCTTGACGGTGGCGCTGCTGGTGGTGCCGTCCGGATCGCGCACGATGATCTCGCTGGCGAACAGCTTGGGCATGCCGGTGTCGTAGTACTCGACGATGAACTTCTTCAGCTCGATGTCGAACGGCAGGTCCTGCAGCACCACGCCATCGGACAGGTTGATGATGGCGGTGCTGGCACGTGCGCCCTCGGGCACGAACAGGTTGCCGCGGAAGGTCGGGTTCTGCGGCGAGAGCCGGTGCTGCGGCGCGATGTCCTTGATCAGCCCGCCGCCGCTGTAGGCGGTCTTGCCGAGCAGCGCCATCTGGGCGCGCACGATCAGGTCGCCGTCGAACAGGCCGCCGATGCAGATCAGCACGATGGCGCTGTGCGCCGCCAGGTAGCCGAGCTTGTTGATGGCGCCCTGCTTGGCCGCCACCATGACGCCGTTGCTGCGCACCTGCGCCTTGGCGCGCCAGCCGCCGGCCGACAGCAACTCGCTGACGCGGGTGATGGCCGCGTCGCGCCCCAGCGCCAGTTCGCCCTGGCCCCGGTGGTGGAAGGATTTCAGCGAACCTTCGCGCACCGACTCCTTGTACGTCCTCAGGTCGACCAGGATCTTGGGCGTGTTGCGCGCCAGGCAGAGCGTGGTCGAGGTGACCAGGAACGCCAGGATCAGCAGGAACCACGGCGTGCTGTAGACCGCGTAGAGGCCCAGGCGCCCGAACACCTCGGCCCAGAACGGCCCGAACTGGTTGACGTAGTTGACCGGCGCCTCGTGCTGCTTGACCACCGTGCCGATGATCGAGGCAATGCAGATGAGCGTGAGCAGCGCAATGGCGAAGCGCATCGACGAGAGCAGCTCGACGATGTCCTGCACGCGGCGCGAGGCGCGTTTGACTTCCAGACCGGCGGTAGATGACATGGCGGGCGCAATGATACGGAGCGAGGCTTAAGACAGGCTGAGCCAGCAAAAAGGCCGGTCAACGACCGGCCTTTTCAGCAAAGAAGGGAAATCAGTGCGCCAGGGGGCGCGCAGCCGGATCAGTGCAGGCCGGCGATGTAGTCGGCCACGGCCTTGATTTCGCGGTCGTTCATCTTGGCGGCCACACCGGTCATCTGCGCGTTGTTCTTGCGGATGCCGTCACGGAAGCCCTTGAGCTGCGCTTCGGTGTAGTCACCGTGCTGGCCCGACAGGCGCGGGTACTGGGCCGGCAGGCCTGCGCCCGTGGGGCTGTGGCAGCCGGCACAGGCCGGAATGCTGCGCTCGGCAATGCCGCCGCGGTAGATTTTCTCGCCCAGCGTGACCAGGTCCTTGTTCTTGGCAAAGCCGGGCTTGGCCTGCTTGCTGGCGTAGAAGGCGGCGACGTTCTTCATGTCTTCGTCGCTCAGGGCCGAGGCGAAGCCTTTCATGATGGCGTTGTCGCGCTTGCCGGCCTTGAACTCGGTCAACTGCTTGACGAGGTATTCAGCGTGCTGGCCCTGCAGGATCGGGTTGGCCGGCGTGCCGCGCGAACCATCTGCGGTGTGGCAGGCCGCGCACACCTGGGCTGAGATGGCGCCGCCCTTGGCCAGGTCGGGCTTGAACTCGGCTTTGGACTCGGCCGCCCACGAAGGCGCAGCCAAGGTAACGGCGGCCAGAGCAGCAAGTGAGGCAAAAAGCGACTTGATGGGCGATTTCATGAGTGTGGAGAGCCCGTCGCGAGACCAGGCCGATTTAACAGTTTTGATGAATGCGTCAGACGCGAAACCTTAGGATTTTACAATGCCGTCCGATGAGCACCACCAACCCTACTCCCGACGGTGGCGCAGACGCCACGCGCGCCGCGCTGGCCTGGACCCACACGGCACGATTCCTGACCACCGCCAGCAAGCTGGAGCAACTGCCGGCGCACGATCTGCCGGAGATTGCCTTCGTGGGCCGGTCCAACGCCGGCAAGTCCACCGCCATCAACACCATGGCGCAACAACGCCAGCTGGCGTATGCCTCCAAGACGCCGGGGCGCACCCAGCACATCAACCTGTTCGAGGTCGGCCCCAAGGACGCGCCGCAGGCGCTCTGGGCCGACTTGCCCGGCTACGGCTACGCGGCGGTGGCGCGCAGCGCCAAGCTGCGCTGGCAGGCCGTGATGGCCGACTACCTGGCGGTGCGCCGCAACCTGTCGGGCGTGGTGCAGATGGTCGACTCGCGCCACGGCTTCACGCCGCTGGACCTGCAGCTGCTCGATTTCGTGGCGCCTCGCGTGCGCAACGGCGAAGTGCGCCTGCTGGTGCTGCTGACCAAGGCCGACAAGCTGTCGCGCAAGGAAGCCGACGACTCGCTGCGCAAGGCCCAGGCCGTGCTGGGCGAGCTGACGACGGAGGCGTCGGACGTCAGCATCGCGCTGTTCTCGTCGCTCAAGCGCATCGGCATCGGTGATGCGGCGCTGACCTTGCAGCAGTGGTGCGCGCTGGACGCGCCGTCTGTGGATGCGTCCGTACCCGTCACGGAGCCACCCGCCACCCTTGAGCCATGAGCGCAGGCGCCAAGACCCGGTCCAAAAACGCCGCGCCGGAGCCGGAAATCCGGCAGCGGCCGCAGATGGCGGACATCGCGCGGCTGGCCGGCGTCTCGGTCGCCACCGTCTCGCGGGCGCTGAACCACAGCGAGGAAATCAGCCTGGCCACGCGCGAGCGCATCGGCGCGCTGGCGCAGTCGCTCAACTACACCGTCAACGCCGGTGCCAAGAACCTGCGCACCAAGCGCAACCGCACGGTCGCGGTGGTGATTCCCTATGACGCACGCAGCCGCCAGCATGTGTCGGACCCATTCTTCCTGGCCATGCTGGGCAGCCTGGCCGATGCACTGACCGAGAGCGGCTTCGACCTGCTGCTGTCGCGCGTCGACGCCGACCGGCTCGACAGCGCCGGCCAGCTCTACGAATCGGGCGTGGCCATCGGCATCGTGCTGATCGGCCAGTGGCACCACCCCGAGCAGCTCGACACGCTCGCCGCGCGCAAGGTGCCGCTGGTGGTGTGGGGCGCGCAGATGCCGGGCCAGCGTTATTGCAGCGTGGGCGGCGACAACGTCAACGGCGGCCTGCTGGCCACGCGCCATCTGCTGGAACGCGGCTGCCGGCACATCGGCTTCATGGGCGATCCGTCGCTGCCGGAGGTCGAGCAGCGCCTGCGCGGCCACCACCTCGCGCTGGCCGAGGCCGGCCTGGCGCCGCAGGACAACCTGCTGATCCAGGTGCCCTTTGAAACGGCCCAGGCCACCACCGGCCTGAACGCGCTGCTGGCGCGCGGCACGCCGCTGGACGCCGTGTTCGCCTGCAGCGACGTGCTGGCCATGAGCACGATCCAGACGCTGCGCGCCCACCACCTGAGCGTGCCGGGCGATGTGGCAGTGGTCGGCTACGACGACATCACCTGGGCCGCGCACGCCGAGCCAGCCCTCACCACCGTGCACCAGCCGATCACGGCCGCGGGCGTCACCATCGTGAAAGCGCTGCTGGACATCGTGGCCGGCCAGGCCGTGGCGCCGTGCACCCTGCCGGTCGAGCTGGTGGTGCGCCGCAGTTCGCTGCGCTGAGCCGGACGGCTCAGAGGCGCGCAGGCGGCAGGCTGCCGGTGCGCGCTTCGGCGGCTGCCTCGCACGCCAGGCAGCGCAACGCCTGCGGTTGCACCTGCAGCCGTGCCACGGCAATGTCGGCACCGCAATCGGCGCAGAGGCCGTACCGACCCGCATCCAGCCGCGCCAGCGCAGCGCCGATCTCGGCCAGCTCGCGCTGCTCGTGATCGGTCAGGCTGAGGTCGACCGTGCGGTCGGCATCGCTGGTGCTGTGGTTGCCGTCGGCTTCGGCGGACAGCAGGTCGCGCGCATGCTGCACGCGGCTGGCGCCGTCCTGATGCAGGCTCAGGCTGCTCAGCAAGGCCTCGCGGCGTTGCAGCAGCAGGACGCGAAACGGCTCATGCGCCGGGTTGGAAGCTGAAAGAGAGGTCATGCGCCGATGCTGCGCCCAGCCATTCGCCGGGAGCTTGAGCGCGGTCAAATGCAGTCCGCGCCGGGTGTGGCTCCCTAGAATCCCTTTGATTCCGTCCCTGCCAGAGCCCAAGATGCCCACGACTGCCGCAACACCCTCGCCCGCATCGCCCACCCCTTCGGGCACCGCCCTGCCCGCACGCTGCGAGGTGCTGGTGGTCGGCGCCGGCCCGTCGGGCAGCGCCTGCGCCACCTTGCTCGCCCAGGCGGGCTGGGACGTGCTGCTGGTCGACCAGCATGACTTTCCGCGCGACAAGATCTGCGGCGACGGCCTGATCCCCGACTCGCACGCCGCGCTGCGGCGCCTGGGCGTGCTCGACGAGGTGATGGCGCAGGCCCACGCCGTCAGCCATGTGCGCTGCGTCGCCCCGCGCGGCGGTCAGGTCGATGTACCCGGCACGCTGGCGGTGCTGCCGCGCCGCAAGCTCGACGACCTGCTGGTGCGGCACGCCCGGCGCAGTGGCGCGAAGCTGCACACGCCGGTGAAGTTCGAAGCGGTGCTGGAAGACGCCGGTCGGGTGATCGGCGCCCGCCTGCGCCAGGGCGGCGCCAGCCATGATGTGCAGGCCGACTGGGTTGTGCTGGCCACCGGCGCCAACATGCAGCCCATGATCGGCACCGGCCTGTGCGAGCGCCGCACGCCCAGCGGCATCGCCCTGCGCGGCTACGTGCGCAACCCGGCGCTGGCCGGCCGCCAGACCACCATGGACGTGGTCTGGCACCAGGCGCTGCGGCCGGGCTACGGCTGGATCTTTCCGTGCGGCGACGACATCTACAACATCGGTGTGGGCGCGTTCTTCAGCCACGGCAAAGGCGGCAAGGGCACGGCGGCCGACGCCAACCTGCGCGAGGTCTTCGACGCCTTCACCCAGGTCTACGCCCCGGCACGCGCGCTGATGCAGGGCGGCGAGTTGCAGGGCGAGCTCAAGGGCGCGCCGCTGCGCTGCACGCTCACAGGCGCGCAGAGCGGCCGGCCCGGCCTGCTCGCCACCGGCGAGGCGGTGGGCGCCACCTATGACTTCACCGGCGAAGGCATCGGCAAGGCGCTGGAAACCGGCATCCTGGCCGCCGAGGCGCTGCTGCGCGGCCGCACCCGCCAGTCTGCCGAGGCCGCCGTGCGCGCCGACTACGCCAACCAGCTGGCTGGCCTGGCGCCCAAGTTCAGCCTCTACGAGAAGGCCAACCGCGTCAACCAGCACCCGTGGCTGGCCGATCTGGTGATCTGGCGCGCCCGCCGCAGCCCGCGCATGCTGCGGCGCATGAGCGGCGTGCTCAACGAGACCAGCAACCCCGGCCACCTGATGTCGGTGCGCGGCGTCTTCAAGCTGCTGACGCAGTAAGGCGCGCGCCATGTGCCAGCTGCTCGGCCTCAACGCCAACACCCCCACCGATCTGGTCTTCAGCTTCACCGGCTTCGCCCAGCGCGCGGTGGAGCACAAGGACGGCTTCGGCATCGCCTTCTTCGAGGGCGCCGGCGTGCGGCTGTTCGTCGACCACCAGAGCGCCGCCGAGTCGCCGGTGGCGCAGATGGTGCGCCACTACCCGATCCGCAGCCGCCACATCCTGGCCCACATCCGCAAGGCCACCCAGGGCGTGGTGACGCTGGAGAACACCCACCCCTTCATGCGTGAACTCTGGGGGCGCTACTGGGTGTTTGCGCACAACGGCAACCTGATCGACTTCCATCCCAAGCTGCATGCCGCCTTCCGCCCGGTGGGCCAGACCGACAGCGAACGCGCCTTCTGCTGGCTGATGCAGGAGCTGGCCAAGAACCACGCCAGCCTGCCCTCGGTGCCCGCGCTCACCCAGACGCTGGCCGAACTGGCGCCCGTCATCGCGCGCCACGGCACCTTCAACTTCCTGCTCAGCCACGGCGAGGCGCTGTGGGCGCACTGCTCGACCAAACTGCACTACGTGCTGCGCCGCCACCCGTTTGCCGCCGCGCAGCTGCAGGACGAAGACCTGACCATCGACTTCGCCACCCAGACCACGCCCCAGGATCGGGTGGCCGTGGTCGTGACCGAACCCCTCACCCGCGATGAAAGCTGGATCGCGCTGCAACCCGGCGAGCTGGCCACCTTCGTCAACGGCGAGCGCCTGAGCTGAACAGCGGCTGCGACAGAAATCACGCTCTTTGAAACCGCGTCTGAAATACCGGGGTTTCCCCCATCAATTGCACACATCCCTCACACCCGGGCACGCGAAAACGCGGGCATCATGAAGCTGAGATTTTTCACTTTGGGGTGCGATGATGAAAAGCCGCTGGACAGATTGGTTGATTGCCGTGGTCGTGACCTTGACGCTGGGGACCGTCGCTGCAGGTGAATCCAGCGTGCCCGGCAACACGCAAGTGGCACAACGCTGAAGTGGCACGCGACAGACGCGAGCGACAGCGACAATCCCTCACAACGCGCCCGCCGGGCGCTTTCTTTTTGATGGAGTGCCCATGCCCGCGCTGATTTGCGGTTCTGTCGCCTTTGACACGATCGCCACCTTCCCCGGCCGCTTTGCGCAGCAGATCCTGCCCGAGCACATTCACATCCTGAACGTGTCCTTCCTGGTGCCGACGCTGCGGCGCGAGTTCGGCGGCTGCGCCGGCAACATCGCCTACTCGCTCAAGGCCTTGGGCGGCGAGCCGCGCATCATGGCCACCATCGGCGCCGATGGCGCGGACTACCTCAACCGCTTGCAAAAGCTCGACATCGACACCCGTCACATCGAGCTGCTGCCCGAGAGCTACACCGCGCAATGCCACATCACCACCGATCTGGACAACAACCAGATCACCGCCTTCCACCCCGGCGCGATGGAACACGCCGCGCGCCTGAAGGTGCCCGCCGAGCCGGGTGACCTGGCGATCGGCATCATCGCGCCCGACGGCCGCGAGGCCATGATCGTGCACGCCGAACAGATGGCCGCCGCCGGCATCCCGTTCGTGTTCGATCCGGGCCAGGGCCTGCCGCTGTTCGACGGCGACGAGCTGCGCCACTTCATCCAGCTGGCCAGCTGGGTCGCGGTCAACGACTACGAAGGCCGCATGCTGTGCGACCGCACCGGCAGCGATCTGGCCAGCCTGTCGCGCTCACACCTGCGCGGCCTGGTCGTGACGCTGGGCGCCGAGGGCTGCGACGTCTGGGTCAACGGCGAGGTCACGCGCGTGCCCGGCGTGCAGGCCGAGGCAGTGCTCGACCCGACCGGCTGCGGCGACGCCTTCCGCGCCGCGCTGCTCTTCGGTCTGGAGCGCGGCTGGGACCTCGTGCGCTGCGTGCAACTGGGCAACCGCCTGGGCGCCATCAAGATCGCCAGCCACGGCACGCAGAACCACCAGCTGGACCCGGTGGCGCTCGGCCTCTGACGCCGCAGCAGCGCAGCTTCCTGCTCCCACAAAAAAGCCCGGCGAGCCGGGCTTTTTGCATGACGACGATGGCTCGTCGATCGATCAGGGCTTGTCGCCCGTCGGGAAGGGCCACGCGGCCTGAGGGTTCAGCGTGGTCTTGGCCGACGACGTCACCGGCGCAGGCGCTGCCTTCTTGGCGACTTTCTTGGCTGCCGTCTTCTTGGCCGGCGCCTTTTCAGCCGCAACCGGCTTGGCCGGCACAGCCTTCTTCGCGGCGGCCTTGGGCACAGGAGCCTTCTTGGCAGGCGCCACGACAGGCACCACGGGGGCGACAGGCGCCGCAGCAGCCTTCTTGGCCGGAGCCGCCTTCTTGGCGGGTGCGGCGGCCTTCTTGGCCGGCACAGCCACTTCGACCACCGGAGCCGCAGCAGCCTTCTTGGCAGGCGCTGCCTTCTTGGCCGGTGCAGCGGCCTTCTTGACAGGCTCAGCGGCCACGGGCGCGGCAGCGGGTGCCACTGCCTTTTTCGCCGATGCCTTCTTGGCCGGGGCAGGAGCCGGTGCGGCCACAACCTCAACCACTGCAGCCTTCTTCGCCGGTGCAGCCTTCTTGGCAGGCGCAGTGGCCTTCTTCACCGGGGCAGCCGGTGCGGCGGCCACAACGGCCGCAGCGGCCTTTTTCGCCGTTGCGGCGGACTTCTTGGCGGGGACCGCCTTCTCGACCGCTTCGGCGGTCTTCTTCGGGGCTGCCTTTTTCGCAGATGCCATCACTGTTCTCCTAGATCCAGTTGAAAAGATATCGGGCTTGGGATGCAGCCCGATGATTCACTCGGCGCGGGTCGCGCATGAAGCAGCGCCCGGCCATCACGAACACGGTGGGGTATGAGCGTGAGACGGTGATCAAGGAGGCCTGTGGGGGTCACTGCGAAGGACAGGGCATGAGCCTCAGTCCCAGGACAGCGCGCCGCCGGTCTGGTACTCGATCACGCGGGTCTCGAAGAAATTGCGCTCCTTCTTCAAGTCGATCATTTCGCTCATCCACGGGAACGGGTTTTCCTCATTGGGGAACAACTCGTCCAGGCCGATCTGCACCGCGCGGCGGTTGGCGATGTAGCGCAGATAGCCCTTGAACATGGCGGCGTTGAGGCCCAGCACGCCACGCGGCATGGTGTCCTCGGCATAGCGGTATTCCAGTTCGACGGCCTTCAGGAACAGCGCGTTGATCTCGGCCTTGAACTCGGCCGTCCAGAGGTGCGGGTTCTCGAGCTTGATGGCGTTGATCAGGTCGATGCCGAAGTTGCAGTGCATCGACTCGTCACGCAGGATGTACTGGTACTGCTCGGCCGCGCCGGTCATCTTGTTCTGGCGGCCCAGCGCCAGGATCTGCGTGAAGCCGACGTAGAAGAACAGGCCCTCCATCAGGCAGGCGAAGACGATCAGCGACTTCAGCAGCGTCTGGTCGGCCTCGGGCGTGCCGGTCTTGAAGTGCGGGTCCATGATCGCGCCGATGAACGGGATCAGGAACTCGTCCTTGTCACGGATCGACTTGACCTCGTTGTAGGCGTTGAAGATCTCGCTCTCGTCCAGACCCAGCGACTCGACGATGTACTGGTAGGCGTGGGTGTGGATCGCTTCTTCAAACGCCTGGCGCAGCAGGAACTGGCGGCACTCGGGCGCCGTGATGTGGCGGTAGGTGCCCAGCGTGATGTTGTTGGCGGCCAGCGAGTCGGCGGTCGTGAAGAAGCCGAGGTTGCGCTTGATGAGGCGGCGCTCGTCGTCGGTCAGGCCGTTGGGATCTTTCCAGAGCGCGATGTCGCGGCTCATGTTGATCTCCTGCGGCATCCAGTGGTTCGAGCAGGTGGCGAGGTACTTTTCCCAGGCCCACTTGTACTTGAAGGGCACGAGCTGATTGACGTCGGTCTGGCCGTTGATGATGCGCTTGTCGGCCGCGTTGACGCGGCGCGTCTCGCTGGCTTCGACGGGCGCTGCAGCGGCAGACGGCGTCGTGATTTGCGGCTCGGAGACGATCGACAAGGGCGGCAGCGATGAGGTCGGCACCACGCGCGGCCTGAGGGGCAGCGGAGGGCATTGGAACCGAAGCGTCGCGATCGACTTTCGGCGGGGTGAGGCTCACGGGAGCTTGTGAGGAGAGAGGCGTTTCGTCCCAGACCAGCATGGCGGACCTTCTAATGACTTTAATTATCGGAATGTTGTGTCCAAACACCAAGCGTTTATTGACGCCTGGTGTGGTGGACACCCCTTACTGGCAGGCTTCGCAACCCGGATCGTCAATGGCGCAGAACTTGACGTCGGTGGCAGGCTCAACCGCTGAGGCTGCGGCCACCGGTGCGGCAGCGGCCACGTAGGCGGTCTGGCTAGAAGACACTGCGTTCATCGCACCGGCCTTGACGGTCGACTTCTCGGCGTGGGTCGCGCCCATGGTACGGAGGTAGTAGGTGGTCTTGAGACCACGCAGCCACGCCAGCTTGTAGGTTTCGTCGAGCTTCTTGCCCGAGGCGCCGGCCATGTAGATGTTCAGGCTCTGCGCCTGGTCGATCCACTTCTGGCGGCGCGCGGCGGCTTCGACCAGCCAGACGGTCTCGACCTCGAACGCGGTGGCGTAGAGGCGCTTGAGCTCGTCGGGCACGCGGTCGATGCTGCGCAGGCTGCCGTCGAAGTGCTTGAGGTCCATCACCATCACGTCGTCCCACAGGCCGAGGGCCTTCAGGTCGCGCACCAGGTATTCGTTGATGACGGTGAACTCGCCCGACAGGTTGCTCTTGACCGACAGGTTGCCGAAGCAGGGCTCGATCGACGCGTCGACGCCGATGATGTTGCTGATGGTCGCCGTCGGCGCGATCGCCACGCAGTTGCTGTTGCGCATGCCGTGCTGGGCGATGCGCTCGCGCAATGCGCCCCAGTTCAGCGTGGTGCTGGTGTCGACGTCGACGTAGCCGCCGCGCTGCTCGGCCAGCAGCGCGATCGAGTCGATCGGCAGGATGCCGCGGTCCCACAGCGAGCCGGTGTAGGTCTCGTAGCGGCCACGCTCGGCGGCCAGTTCGGTCGAAGCCCAGTAGGCGTGATAGCAGATCGCTTCCATCGAGCGGTCGGCAAACTCCACCGCCTCGTTCGAGGCGTAGGGCAGGCGCAGCTCATAGAGCGCGTCCTGGAAGCCCATCAGGCCCAGGCCGACCGGGCGGTGACGCATGTTGGAGTCACGCGCCTTCTTGACGGCGTAGTAGTTGATGTCGATGACGTTGTCGAGCATGCGCATCGCCGTCGATACCGTGCGCTGCAGCTTGGCCTGGTCGACCTGGCCGTCCTTCAGGTGCTGG
Organism: Leptothrix sp. (in: b-proteobacteria); assembly: GCF_965250675.1. Classification (NCBI taxonomy): domain Bacteria; kingdom Pseudomonadati; phylum Pseudomonadota; class Betaproteobacteria; order Burkholderiales; family Sphaerotilaceae; genus Leptothrix; species Leptothrix sp. (in: b-proteobacteria). The sequence goes on along the minus strand of NZ_CBDFPH010000008.1, from coordinate 349,299 downwards.
GCCAGGTTGATCGAGCCGAGGTTGCAGACCGCGATCTCGCTGTCGTTGGTGTTGAGCGTGATCTCGGTGCACAGGTTCGACGAGTGCACCACGCCGACATGCTGCTGCGGGCTGCGCACGTTGCAGGCGTCCTTGAAGGTGATCCAGGGGTGGCCGGTCTCGAACAGCATCGAGAGCATCTTGCGCCACAGGTCGACGGCGCGGATGCGCTTGAACGGCGTCAGTTCGCCGCGGTCGGCCTTCTCTTCGTAGGCAACGTAGGCCTTCTCGAACGCCTGGCCGAACAGGTCGTGCAGGTCAGGCGTGTTGGCGGGCGAGAACAGCGTCCACTGGCCGCCCTCCATCACGCGGCGCATGAACAGGTCCGGAATCCAGTTCGCGGTGTTCATGTCGTGGGTGCGGCGGCGGTCGTCGCCGGTGTTCTTGCGCAGCTCCAGGAATTCTTCGATGTCGAGGTGCCAGCTCTCCAGGTAGGCGCAGACCGCGCCCTTGCGCTTGCCGCCCTGGTTGACCGCGACGGCCGTGTCGTTGACCACCTTCAGGAAGGGCACGACGCCTTGCGATTCGCCGTTGGTGCCCTTGATGTGGCTGCCGAGCGCGCGCACCGGCGTCCAGTCGTTGCCCAGGCCGCCGGCAAACTTGCTCAGCAGCGCGTTGTCCTTGATGGCGTCGTAGATGCCTTCGAGGTCGTCGGGCACGGTCGTCAGGTAGCAGCTCGACAGCTGCGAGCGGCGCGTGCCGGCGTTGAACAGCGTCGGCGTGCTCGACATGAAGTCGAACGAGGACATCACCTCGTAGAACTCGATCGCGCGGGCTTCGCGGTCGGCTTCGTTGAGCGCCAGGCCCATGGCCACGCGCATGAAGAAGGCCTGCGGCAGTTCGATGCGCTGCTTCTTGATGTGCAGGAAATAGCGGTCATACAGCGTCTGCAGGCCGAGGTAGTCGAAGTTCAGGTCGCGCTCGGCCTTGAGCGCGGCACCCAGGCGCGGCAGGTCGAACTCGGCCATGCGCGCGTCGAGCAACTCGGCGGCAATGCCCTTCTGGATGAAGGTCGGAAAGTACTCGGCGTAGCGCGTGGCCATCTGCGCCTGCGTCACCTCTTCGCCGATGATTTCGCGACGGATGGTGTGCATCAGCAGGCGGGCGGTGGCGCGGGTGTAGCCCGGGTCTTTCTCGATCAGCGTGCGCGCGGCCAGGATCGAAGCCTTGTAGACCTCGTCGATCGGCACGCCGTCGTAGAGGTTGCGGCGGGTTTCGGCCAGCACCGGCGCGGGGATCACCTCGGCGCCCAGGTTGGCGCAGGCGGCTTCGATCAGCGCGGCCAGCGTGCCCAGGTTCAGCGGCACGCGCTGGCCGCGGTCGGTCACCATCAGCGCCGGCTCGGCGGCCACCGGGGCACGGCCCTGGCTGGCGCGCTCTTGCGCACGGCGCTCGCGGTACAGCACGTAGGCCCGCGCCACGTCGTGGTGGCCGCCGCGCATCAGGCCGAGTTCGACCTGGTCCTGCACGTCCTCGATGTGGAAGCTGCCACCGCTCGGACGCGAGCGCAGCAGGCCGCGCACCACCGATTCGGTCAGGCCGTCGACCGTCTCGCGCACGCTGGCCGAGGCCGCGCCCTGCGTGCCATGCACCGCCAGAAAAGCCTTCATCAGCGCGACCGCGATCTTGTGCGGCTCGAACGCCACCACGGCACCGTTGCGGCGAATGATCTGGTAGCCCACGTAGGCCGACGCCGTGGCGGTGGCTTCACCGCTGGCGCCGAGGGCAATATTGGTAACGGCTGTGGCAGCGGTGTGCATGGGGCGAAGGCTCTTTCTGAAAACGCTGAAAAACGGGTTTGGGCACGTGCAGAGCACGCACCGCAAGCCGCAAAAAGGGGATCTGGGACCGGTGCCGGGGCACCGCAGCGATCAAGCCCACAAGGGCCTCATCGGAGGCAAGGCAGACCAAGACCGAAGGTCTCGAGAAGACCGCGATTCTGCCGCAAAACCGCCCGCCCCTCAACAGGCAGACACTACCGCTAGTGTGCTAGCGCAGGATTTCTGCTATCTATAGCGTTCAGCGCCTCTGTACCAGCAAAACCGCCTATCACACAGCAGGCCAGCTTTGCAAGCCGCTTCCGCGCAACAAACGTCGCAGTCGCGCCCAGTCAAAACCCGCGCCGGGGTCGTTTTTTCGCCCAGGGGCGATGTGCTCGTGCCCCACCGCCTCGACCAGCGGCCAGCGCTGGCGCGCCTGGCGCAGCAACGCCGCCAGGCGGCGGTACTGCGCGGCCTCGAAGCGCCGGCCTTCGAGGCCTTCGAGCTCGATGCCGACTGAATAGTCATTGCAGTTGGCCACACCGCGCCAGTTCGACGCCCCCGCGTGCCAGGCGCGCCGCGTGACCGGCACGAACTGCAGCAGCGTGCCATCGCGGCGGATCAGGAAGTGCGCCGACACCTGCAGCCCGGCGATCTGGGCAAAGTAGGGGTGCGCGGCCGCATCGAGCGTATTGGTGAACAGCCGCTCGATCGCGTCGCCGCCATACCGGCCGGGCGGCAGGCTGATGGAATGCACCACGGCCAGGCTGAGCACCGCGCTGGCCGGCCGCTCGCCGTGGTTCGGGCTCGGCACGCGGCGGGCGTCGCGGTGCCAGCCGTCGGCCCAGAGCGGGCGGCGCTCAGTCTTCCGCAACGTCAGCCTCGTCACCGGTGCGGGACTCGCCATCCAGACAGATGCCCAGTCGCGCCATGCGGTAGCGCATCTGCCGCAGCGTCAGGCCCATGCTGGCGCCGGCGGCGGTGCGGTTGTAGCGGTGCCGCTCCAGCGCGCGCAGCAGCACGGCACGCTCGACCTCGTCCAGATAACCGGTCAGATCGGCCGGCACGCTGGCGGGCGGAGCAGCAGCAGGCGGCGGCGGTGGAGCCGGCTGCGGACTCGATGGCAAGTTCGCCGGCACATCCGCCTGAACCGGCTCGACCCGCGGCGCCAACGCAGGTGGAGCCGCCGGCTCCGGCAAGGCCAGCGGCAGGTCCAGGTCTTCCAGCTCGATGTGCGGCCGGCCCGACAGCGCCACCGCGCGGTGCAGCAGGTTTTCCAGCTCGCGCACGTTGCCGGGAAAGTCGTGCGCGGCCAGCCGCGCCAGCGTCTCGGGCGACAGCGAGGCCGCCTCGGGGCTGCCGGCCTCGGCGGCGATGCGCTCCAGCACGCGGCGGCACAGCTCGGGCAAATCATCGCGGCGCTCGCGCAGCGGCGGCACGCGGATCTGGATCACGTTGAGGCGGTAGTACAGATCCTGGCGGAAGCGGCTGGCCTGTACCTCCAGCGCCAGGTCCTTGTGGGTGGCGCTGATGATGCGGACGTCGGCACGCTGCTCGTGCACGGCACCCACCGGACGCACCGCGCGCTCCTGCACCGCGCGCAGCAGCTTGCTCTGCATCGCCAGCGGCAGGTCGCCGATCTCGTCCAGGAACAGCGTGCCGCCGTGCGCGGCCTGAAAGAAGCCCTCGCGGTCTTCGGCGGCGCCGGTGAAGGCGCCCTTGCGGTAGCCGAAGAACTCGGCTTCCAGCAGATGCTCAGGGATCGCGCCGCAGTTGACGGCGATGAAAGGCTGCGCCGCGCGGGCGCTGACCTGGTGGATGGCGCGCGCCACCAGCTCCTTGCCGGTGCCGGACTCGCCCTGCACCAGCACCGGCGCCATGCTGCGCGCCACCTTGTCGATCAGCGCGCGCACCTGTTGCATCGGCGCCGACGCGCCGACCATGCGCCGCAGCGCGTCGTGCTCGACCGCGCCCGACGCCACGCGGGCGCCGTCGCGGCGCACTTCGCGGCCCAGCGCGGTGGCGACCACGCTGCGGAACTGCTTGAGGTCGACCGGCTTGGTCAGGTAGTCGTAGGCGCCGGCCTTGAGCGCCTGCACCGCGTTTTCGGCCGAGCCGTAGGCAGTGATGACGATGCAGCGCTCGGGCCGGCCGGCGCGCTCCAGGCGCTGCAGCAGCTCCAGCCCGGTGCCGTCGGGCAGGCGCATGTCGGTGATGACGGCGCCGAAGCTCTGCGCCTGCAGCGCCGCCCAGGCCTCGGCCACGGTGCCGGCGCTCTCGACGTCATAGCCCTCGCGCAGCAGCGTCAGTTCGTAGAGCGTGCGCAGGTCGGGCTCATCATCGACGACCAGCAGGCGGGGGGCGTTCGGGGGCAGGAGGCTCATGGCGTCGGCAAGCTCGGGGTGGGCGGCCTGACCGCCGTGGGGCCGTGCGCGGCGCGCGGCACGGTCAATACAAAGACATTGCGGTGGCGGGCGCCGGCACCGCGCGAGCGGTAGTCGATGGCGGCGCCGTGGCGCTCGCAGAGTTCGCGGCAGATGTAGAGGCCCAGGCCGCTGCCGCGGCTGCGGGTCGAGAAAAACGGCTCGAACAGATAGGGCTCGATGTCGGCGGCAATCGGCGCGCCGTCGCTGGTGACGGACAGCAGCACGTCGTCCTGGCCGCGGGCGTGGGCGCGCACCAGCAGCGCCTGCGGCGCGTCGCTGGCGTGGCGCAGGCCGTTGTCGAGCAGGTTGATCAGCACGCGGCGCAGCGAATCGGGCTCGAAGCGCACCGTCAGCGGCTCGGCGCCGACGTCGATGTGCAGCCGCCCGGCCGGCTGCAGCGCCACGGTGCGGGCCCATTCCTGGCAGACGGCGGCGGTGTGCGCGGCCAGGTCGATCACCGGCGCCTCGCGCTGCTGGCCGGGCGCGACTTCGAGCACGTCGTCGACGATGCGCTGCAGGCGCTCGACGTTGTCGGCCACCATGCGCGCCAGGCGCCGCTGGGCCGGGTCGAGCAGGTCCTCGGCCAGCAGCGCGTTGGCCTGCGAGATGGCGGCCAGCGGGTTGCGGATCTCGTGCGCGATGCCGGCCGACACGCGCCCCATCGCCGCGAGCTTTTCCTGCCGCGCCCGCGCGTGCAGTTGCCGCATGTCCTCGATGAACAGCACGCACAGCGCCGCACCGGCGCCGCCGTCGAGCCGGCGCGTGAAGCGCAGCCGCAGGCGCACGCTGCGCTCCTCGACATGCGGCTCCTGCCCCAGCCGCAGGTTGAGCGCCTGGCCGTCCGGCGGCCAGAAGCCCTGCGCGTAAGCCCATTCCAGCGCCCGGCACAGCGGCTGCCAGGCGGGCTGTTCGCGCAGCGCGAAGCCGGCCGGGCCGCTCGCGCCGTGCCGGTCGGCCCCGATCAGCGCCAGCGCCGCCGGGTTGGCCGCCCGCACCTGCAGGGCGTGGTCGACCACCATGACGCCGTCCTGCATCTCCTCGATCATCAGCTGGTTGAGCAGCGCCTGCTCGCGCGCCAGCACCAGCGTCTGGCGCGCCGTGACCGTCTGGCGCGCCAGACGGTCGGCCAGCTCGGTGGTGACGAAGGCAATGCCGAACATGGCCGCGCCGGTGAGGCCGGCCTGGCTGAGCTGCGCGGCCAGATCCCCGCCCACGCCCGCCAGCCCGCGCAGCCAGGCCGCCGCCAACAGCAGCAGCACCGCCCCGGCGGCCACCGCCAGCGCCAGCCGGCGCGGCAGCAGCGCGGCGGCCATCAACGCCGGCAGGGCGAACAGTGCGCCCATGTTGAGCCCGCTGCCCTCGGCGGCCCAGACCAGCAGTGCGCCGAAGCAGGTCAGGTCGACACCCAGCGTCAGCAGCGCCCAGCGGGGCCGCAGCCGGCCGCTGGCGTTCAGCGGCGTGCCGTGCCGCGTGACCGCCGGCGACAGCGCCCAGGCCGACAGCCCGAGGCTGACCGCCGCATACGCCACGCACACCAGCAGCACGCCCGTCGATGGCTGGCTGCTGGAATAGACCACCATCGCGCCCTGCACCGCCAGCAGCAGCACGCCCAGCACGGCGCGCGCCAGCGTGAAGCCGCGAAAGATGCGCAGGAAGGTGGCGGGGGCGGCGGCGGTGGGCGCCAGATCGGCCGCATCCGGCAACGGCACGCTGCCGAGGTCTTCCGGGGACGGACCGGTCGCGCTGAACTCAGGCGGCGCCGCAGCGCGGGCCTTCATCAACGGCGCTCCGGGCCGGCGTCTCGGTGAGCGGCATCGCAGTAGGACTGGCCGCGCGCGATGAGCGCCTCGTCCTGCGCCAGATGCACGCCGCAGTGGGCACAGCGGACCATCGGACGCGCGGCGGTGGACGGCGCCGCGTGGGTCGGCTTCGGCGGTGCAGCGTCAGGCCGGCGGGCCGGCGGACTGCGGCGCTGGCCGCGCAGCAGCCATACCACGGCCAGCAGGAGTGCAATCAGCAAGAACAGCTTCATGCTCAGGCTCCGGGCAACGCAGGCGAGCGGTGCAGCAGCACTTCAAAGACGAAGCGCGATCCGGCGTAGGCCAGCAGCAGCAGCAGCGCGCCGCCGTAGAGCCAGCGCGTGGCCAGCCGGCCACGCCAGCCAAACGCCTGCCGCCCGACCAGCTGGCCGGCAAAGACGAACCAGCCCAGCAGCGAAAACACCGTCTTGTGATCCCAGCGCCACGCCGGCATGAACCACACGCCCAGCGCGATCGCCAGCGTCAGCACCACGAAGCCGGCGGCCACGAAGCGGAAGGTGAGCTTTTCCAGCGTCAGCAGCGGCATGCCGCCGGCCACCACGGCACCGGGCGCGACAGGCGTGGTGCGGCGCGTGCGCAAGGCGCGCTCGGCCCGGTCGAGCAGCGCGGCGTGCAGCACCGCCGCGCCGAACAGGCCGTAGGACGCCAGGCCGAGCAGCCAGTGCAGCGGCGCCCAGGGCGAGCCGGCGTGCACCGCCGCATCGCCCGGAAAAATCAGCGCCAGCCCCAGCGAGGCACCCGCCAGCAGCGCCAGCCAGCGCCGCACGGTGGGCAGCGGCAGGAAACGGCTTTCGATGGCGTGGACCGCCAGCACCATCCAGACCGTGGCCGACAGCGCCGGGGCGAAGCCGAAGCGCGCACCGTCACCCGCCAGCCCCATGCCGAGCAGGTGCGCCAGCAGCGCCGTGCCGTGCGCGACCCAGGCCAGCGGCAGCACCCAGCGCTGCCATGCGGCCCGCCCCGGTGCGGCAGCCAGCGCATAAGCCAGCAGGCCCAGCCCGGCCGGCACGGCCGACCAGAGCGAAAAGGACGACGAAGAGGCGCTCGATAGAATCACTTGCACAGTGTACTTTCGGGCCGCCGGCGCTTCTGGCCGCCCTTTCCTGCCGCATTCCCTGCCGCTCTTTCCGAGATCCGCCCCCATGGCTTCAGCCCTTTCAGACCGCCTGTCAAAACTCGTCAAGACGATGCGCGGCCAAGCCCGCATCACCGAGTCCAACGTGCAGGACATGCTGCGCGAAGTGCGCATGGCGCTGCTGGAGGCCGACGTGGCGCTGCCGGTGGTGCGCGACTTCATCGCCCGCGTCAAGGAGAAATCCCTCGGCCAGGAGGTGGTCGGCTCGCTCAACCCCGGCCAGGCACTGGTGGGCATCGTGCACAAGGAGCTGGCTGCGACCATGGGCGCGGGCGTGGCGGACCTGAACCTCGCCACCACGCCGCCGGCCATCATCCTGATGGCGGGTCTGCAGGGCGCGGGCAAGACCACCACCACCGCCAAGCTGGCCAAGCACCTGATCGAGCGCCGCAAGAAGAAGGTGCTGACCGTCAGCGCCGACGTCTACCGCCCCGCCGCCATCGAGCAGCTCAAGACCGTGACCCGCCAGGCCGGCGCCGAGTGGTTCCCGAGCGACGCGGGCCAGAAGCCGCACGACATCGCGCTGGCCGCGATCGACTACGCGCGCAAGCATTACTTTGATGTGCTGCTGGTCGACACCGCCGGCCGGCTGGCGATCGACGAAGCGCTGATGGCCGAGATCAAGGATCTGCACGCCACGCTGAATCCGGTCGAAACGCTGTTCGTGGTCGACGCGATGCAGGGCCAGGACGCCATCAACACCGCGCGCGCCTTCAAGGAGGCGCTGCCGCTGACCGGCATCGTGCTGACCAAGCTCGACGGCGACTCGCGCGGCGGCGCGGCGCTGTCGGTGCGGCAGATCACCGGCGCGCCGATCAAGTTCGCCGGCGTGTCCGAGAAGATCGACGGCCTGGAGGTCTTCGACGCCGAGCGCCACGCCGGCCGTGTGCTGGGCATGGGCGACATCCTGGCGCTGGTCGAGGAGGTGCAGAAGGGCGTCGACCTGGAGGCCGCGCAGAAGCTGGCCGACAAGGTCAAGAGTGGCGAAGGTTTCGACCTGAACGACTTCCTGGCCCAGCTCAGCCAGATGAAGAAGATGGGCGGGCTGTCGGGTCTGATCGACAAGCTGCCGGCCGAGATGGCGGCCAAGGCCGGCCAGGCCGACATGGGCAAGGCCGAGAAGGACGTGCGCCGCATGGAAGGCATGATCAATTCGATGACGCCGCTGGAGCGCCGCAAGCCCGACCTGATCAAGGCCAGCCGCAAGCGCCGCATCGCCACCGGTGCCGGCGTGCAGGTGCAGGACGTCAACCGCATGCTCAAGCAGTTCGAGCAGATGCGCGACATGATGAAAAAAATGAAGGGCGGCGGCCTGATGAAGATGATGAAACGCATGGGCGGTGCCAAACGCGGCATGCCGGGCATGGGTTTCTGAAACCCATGCTCGACAATCATTTGCGGTCATTTGTGTTACATCAATCACACCATTGGCAGGATTGACGACTGAGAGGCATGCCGCTACCTTGACGAAATGGAAAAACTGATCGTCGAGGGAGCTTCTCTCATGTGGATGTGGGTGGCTTTGGCTGTCCTGGTGCTGGTCCTGTGGACTTGGCAGCGATATGGCGGTGCATCGACGCGCAGCACCGCCAAAACGGGTCGGCCGCGCGCACTGGATGCGGTCGATACCGTGATCGGCTGGGCGCCGGAAGCCACCCGCGTGTTGACCCTGCGCCAACAGCGCGCGCTTGACGTGCTGGTGCGTGCCCTGCCTGGCCACCTGATCCTGGCGCAGGTGCCGCTGTCCCAGTTCATCAAGGTGCCGACACGCAACTCCTATGTGGAATGGCTGAGGCGCATTGGCCATGTCGCTGTCGATCTGATGATCTGCGACCGCGCCTCGAACGTGATTGCGGTGATTGAAGTGCGCGCATCTGACCGGGTCGAGTCCGATCGCACCCGCAAGCGCCGCTCACGCGTCGAGCGGGTTCTGCGCGCCGCCGGCATCCCGCTGCATGTATGGAACGAGGCGCTACTGCCAGAGCCTTCTGCCGTACGCAAGGCATTCGCGCCCGACATGGCGCATCTGGAAGTCGAGCCTGATGTGGGTCCGGACACCAGCCCGCTCGACCTGAGCCGCGACCTGGGCGGTCGCTACCGTGACAGCACGGCAAACACCGGCACGGGCGTGGGCGTTCTGCCCCCCAGCGACCGCAAGGATCCGCCACGCAGCACCTGGTTCGATGATCTGCATGCCACCCAGCCCACGCAACTGGATTCGGTCGAGGTCATCACCCACGACGAGCACAGCCTGCCCGGCGGGCATCCGGCCTTTCGCGCCATCGTCGAGGGTCAACCGCGCTGATCGGCGGCGGGGTCACTTGGTCTCAAGAGACAGTACACGGCTGCCTTCTTTTTTCCCTTGCACACTGCACCGGCCTCTTCAGGCCGGTTTTCGTTCGGGCAAAAAAAGAGCCCCAGCGATACGCTGGGGCTGGAAAGTCTTAACGCTGTCACACGGTAAGACTCCTGCTCAGGGAGGAAAAGCAGGAGATGACCGCCTTGCGACGTATCATCCAAGCGGAATTTTAGCAGCCTCAGCAGCACTTTGCTGATCGGTAATGTCACGTAGGTTTCATCCCCTATGCCTTCGCCCAACGCACGATGACTCTGCCTGCACCCTACCCCCTGTCCCGCCCGCGCCGCCTGCGCCGTGACACCTACACGCGCAACCTCGTGCGCGAGCACCGGCTCAGCCCGCACGACCTGATCTACCCCGTCTTCGTGCTCGAAGGCCAGGGCCTGGTGCAGGACGTCGGCTCCATGCCGGGCGTGCAGCGCCGCAGCCTGGACCAGTTGCTGCCGGTGGCAGAACAGTGCGTCGAGCTGGGCATTCCGGTGATGGCGCTGTTCCCGGTGCTTGGCAGCGAAGGCAAGACGCCCGATGGCCGCGAAGCTGCCAACCCCGACGGTCTGGTGCCGCGCGTGGTGGCCGAGCTGAAGAAGCGCTTCCCGGAACTCGGCCTCATGACCGACGTCGCACTCGACCCCTACACCAGCCATGGCCAGGACGGCCTGCTCGACGACACCGGCTACGTGCTCAACGACGAGACCATCGAGGTGCTGGTGCAGCAGGCGCTGGTACAGGCGCAGGCGGGCGTCGACATCGTCGCCCCCAGCGACATGATGGACGGCCGCATCGGCGCCATCCGCCAGGCGCTGGAAGCGCACAAGCTCATCCACACCCGCATCATGGCCTACAGCGCCAAGTACGCCAGCGCCTTCTATGGCCCCTTCCGCGACGCGGTCGGCTCGGCCGGCAACCTGGGCAAGAGCAACAAGAAGGTTTACCAGATGGACCCGGGCAACAGCGACGAGGCGCTGCGCGAAGTCGCGCTCGACATCGCCGAAGGCGCCGACATGGTGATGGTCAAGCCCGGCATGCCCTACCTGGACATCGTCCGCCGCGTGAAGGACGAGTTCCGCGTGCCGACCTTCGCCTACCAGGTCAGCGGCGAGTACGCCATGCTCAAGGCCGCCGCCCTGAACGGCTGGCTCGACCATGACGCGGTGATGATGGAGTCGCTGCTCGCCTTCAAGCGCGCCGGCGCCGACGGCATCCTGACCTACTTCGCGCTCGACGCCGCCCGTGCGCTGCGCCAGAGCTGACCGTCACGACACCTGACGCCATGCGCGTCTTCCTGATCGACGAACGCTGCCGCGAACTCGACGAGTTGCCCGAGGCACTGCCCGCGCACGGTTTCCTGTGGGTGGCGCTGAGCCGCCCGGAGTTCGAGACCCGGCTCGCCACCGTGCAGGTCGCGCTGCAGCGCTGGGTGGAGGCGCCGCTGGTCGACCTGCACGTGTCGGACCTGCTCAACGCGCAGCTGCCGTCGCACTTCGAGTCGACCTCCTGGTACGACCTGATGGTGTTTCGCCGGCTGGCCGTGGGCGCCGGGCGCAGCGCGGCCTTTGCGGAGGGCGAGTTCGACAGCGTCAGCGGCGCCATCGAGGCGCTGCGCAGCATCGACACCAACCCGGTCGGCCTGGCGGTGTTCGACCGCCTGCTGCTGAGCGTCCACCCCGCCGATTGCCCAGTGCGCGAGCACTTCGCCGCCCGGCTGATGCAGACGCCGGCCGCCGCCACCGGCTCGGCCCGGCTGCCACCCAGTGCCGCCGACCTGATGCTGCGCATCGTCAACCACATGGTCGACAGCTACCTGGAACTGCGCCGCCAGCTGACGCGCCAGTTCACCACGCTGCAGCGCGACCTGCTCGGGCCACGCAGCAAGCGCGTCAACTGGCAGGCGCTGCTGGAGTCGCGCAACACGCTGCACCTGCTCGAAGACATCTGCGAAGACCAGCGCAGCGCCGTGCAGGAGTGGATGGACGCGCTCGACGAATGGCCACCCGTCGAAGGCGATGCATCCGCGCGTGAGCGCGAACTGCTGCGCCTGCGCTCACGCGACGTGCTGGAGCACATCGAACGCGTGCATGGCCACGTACGGCGGCTGGAATCGTCGGCCGAAAGCGCCGTGCAGATGCATTTCTCGGCGCTCGGCCAGCGCACCAACGAGATCATGCGCACGCTCACCGTGCTGACGGCGATCTTCCTGCCGCTGAACCTCATCACCGGCATCTTCGGCATGAACTTCGACTTCCTGCCGCTCATCCACAGCGCCACCGGCTTCTGGGCCGCGATGGTGGCGATGGCGTCGGTGGGCCTGGGCCTGTCGGCGTTCTTCTGGCGCAAGCGCTATCTGGGCAGCCGACACTGAGCCGGCAGCGTCACGAGCCGGCGGCGGCCTCGTCCCGAGCACTGCGCCACACCTCGCGCGCCAGGCACAGGTCTTCCCACGACCGCGCCTTGTCGAGCGGGTTGCGCAGCAGGTAGGCCGGGTGGTAGGTCACCACCACCGGCACACCCTGGTAGTGGTGGACGCGGCCGCGCAGGCGGCCAATGGGTTCCTGCGTCTGCAGCAGCGACTGCACCGCGAAGCGGCCCATCGCCAGGATCAGTTTGGGCTGCACCAGCGCGACCTGGCGGCGCAGGTAAGGCTCGCAGCGCGCCACTTCGGCCGGCTGCGGGTTGCGGTTGGCCGGTGGGCGGCACTTGAGGACGTTGGCGATGTAGACCTGCCGCGCCGCTGCCGCCCCGTCATCGCCGCGAGTCAGGCCGACGGCGCGCAGCATGTTGTCGAGCAGTTGGCCGGACTTGCCGACGAAGGGCTCGCCGCGCAGGTCTTCCTGCTCGCCGGGCGCCTCGCCGACCAGCATCCACTGCGCCTGGCGGTGGCCGGCGCCGAACACGGTCTGCGTGCGGCTCTCGCACAGGCCGCAGGCGCGGCAGGCCGACACGGTGGCCTCCAGCTCGGCCCAGTCCATGCGGGCGATTTCGGGGTGCAGATCCACGTCGGGCAGCAGCATGGCGGATTGCGCGGGCGCAGGCGGCGGACTGGGCGCGCGAGCGGGCGGTGGCATGCGAGGAGCGGGAGGCGCAACGGGAGTTTCGGGATGCTGGGCGCGGGCCTCTACCGGCGCGGCGACGACAGGCAGTTCAGCCAGCGCGTCAGTCGGCACGTCAGCCGGCACAGCCGCAGCCGCCTCGCCACCGGGCCAGGCCGGCCACTGCCGGATACCCATCTCCTGCAGCAGGGCTTGCTGGCGCTCAGTCAAGGGCATCGGGAGCCTCCAGGTTCAGCAGGCGCCGCAGCACCAGCGCGTCTTCACGCTGGCCGCCATGGTCCGGGTAGTAGCCGCGCCGCAGGCCGATCTGCTCGAAGCCGAAACGCGCATACACCGCCCGCGCCCGCTTGTTGCTGGGCCGCACTTCGAGCCACAGGCAGGGCGAGGCGGTGGCACGGGCGTGCGCGATCAGCTGCCGCAGCAGGCCCAGCGCCAGGCCGTGGCCCTGGTGGTCGGGCGCCACGCTCAGGTTGAGCAGGTGCCATTCCTCGAAACCCGCCATCGCGACCATATAGGCCTGCAGGTGCCCGGTGGCGTCGAAGCGGCCGAGCATCAGGTAGCCGGCGGACAGCGCGTCGATGAAGTTGCCCCGGCTCCAGGGGAAGGAGTAGACCTGCACCTCGATGGCCATGACGGCGTCGAGATCGGCCACCGTCAGCGACCGCAGCCCCGCCGTCATGTCGCGGCGGGCAGCGCGGCTGCGCGGGCGGCGTCGCGCTCGGCCTGGGTCTGGGCGACCTTGTCGCGCACGTAGAGCGGCAGGGCCAGCGCGGCGTCGCTGCCTTCGCCACGCGCGTGGGCGCCGCGCACCAGCACGGCCAGCGCGGCGGCGTCCGGGGCGGCGTCCGGCCACAGCGGCAGGCCCAGATCGGCAAACACCGCAGGATGCACCGGCAGCGCGTTGCCGGCCAGGTCGGCCGGCGCGGCCAGCACGGCCTCGCGCAATGCCGCCGGGGTGTAGAGCGACACCGGCGCGGCGGAGGTCCAGTGGCCGGCGGCCTGGCGCGTCCAGCGGGCGGCGTAGATCTCGCCCATGCGGGCGTCGGTCAGGGCCCAGACCTCGGCGCCGGCGCCTTGCTGGTGTGAGGCTTCGGCCACCAGCGCCAGCGTGTCGAGCGCCAGCAGCGGCTTGTCCAGCCCGACCGCCAGCCCCTGGGCAACGGCGCACGCCGTGCGCAGGCCGGTGAAGGCGCCAGGGCCGCGGCCCCAGCCGATGGCGTCCAGGTCGGCCAGCGCCACGCCCGCGTCGGCCAGCAGGGCTTGCAGCGCCGGCAGCAGCGTGGCCGAGGACTGCGCCCCCCCGGCCAGCGTGCGGCTGAAGACGGCGTCGCCCACCACCAGCGCCAGGTGCTGGGTTTCGGTGGCGGTGTCGAGGGCCAGAAGGCGGGGCGTGCTGCTCATGGGGCCGTCAGTGTAAGGCGGGCTGCGGCGCAGTTCGGGCCGGCTTCGTACCATGCGCGGCATGGTCATCCCTCGCCACGCGCTCATCGCCGCCGCCCTGCTCGCCGCCACGCTGATGTCGACGCCCGCCAGCGCCCAGCCGCCCGCCAAGGACACCCCGACGCTCCTGCCCGCCAGCATTCGCGCCGCGTTGACGCGCGCGCAGTTGCCGCCCGGCAGCCTGTTCATCTGGGCCGCCGAAGCGGGTGCGGCCACGCCGCTGCTGGCGCATCAGGCCGACCGGCTGGTGGCACCCGCCTCGCTGATGAAGCTGGTGACGAGCGCGGCGGCGCTGGAGCGGCTCGGACCAGCGTTCCAGTGGCACACGGCGGTCTACCTGGATGGCGTGCCTTCAGAAGGCCTGCTGGCCGGCTCGGTCTACCTCAAGGGCGGCGGCGACCCGCGGCTGGTGAGCGAGCGGCTCTGGCTGCTGCTGCGCCAGCTGCAGCAGCTGGGCGTGCGCGAGATTGCCGGCGACATCGTGATCGACCGCAGCGCCTACGCGCTGGCGCCGGTCGACCCGGGCGCCTTCGACGGTGAGCCGCTCAAGCCGTACAACGTCCAGCCCGATGCGCTGCTGATCAACCAGAAGAGCGTCGTCCTGCAGTTCCGCCCCGAGCCGGGCGCCGGCGTGGCACGCGTGAGCGCCGAGCCCGCGCTGGCCGGCTTCGACGTCAGCGCCAGCGTGCCGCTGGCCAGCGGGCCGTGCAACGACTGGCGCGCCGGCCTGCAGGCCGATTTCAGCGATCCGGCCCACTGGCGCCTGGGCGGCAGCTACCCGGTGCTGTGCGGTGAGCGCAGCTGGCCGGTGGCGCACGCCGACAGCGCCGCCAACTTCGCAGCGCGTGCCATCACCGCGCAGTGGCAGGCTCTGGGTGGGCGCCTGTCCGGCCGCGTGCGCGAAGGTCGCGTGCCCGAGGCGCTGCTGGCGCTGACGCCCGCGCTGGATTTCACCTCGCCACCGCTGGCCGAGGTGCTGCGCGACATGAACAAGCACAGCAACAACGTCATCGCCCAGCAGGTATTGCTGGCGCTCAGCCCGGCGGCGCCCGCGCAGCTGGAGAGCGCCCGCGCCAGCGTGCAGGCGCTGCTGCCGCAGGTGGGCTGCGGCGCGCAGGAGATGGTGCTGGACAAGGGCTCGGGCCTGTCACGTGAAGAGCGCATCACGCCGCAATGCCTGGGCGCGTGGCTGCAGTGGTCGTGGCGGCGGCCGTGGATGCCGGAGCTGTTCGGCTCGCTGCCGCTGGCCGGCGTCGAGGGCACCGCGCGGCGCCTGGGCAGCGTGGCCGCGCAGGCGCACCTCAAGACCGGCTCGCTCCATCAGGTTGCAGGGCTGGCAGGCATCGTGCACACGCCGGCCGGCCGGCACCGGCTGGTGGTGGCGCTGATCAACGACCCGCAGGTCAGCAGCGACACCGGCCGCGCCGTACTGGAAAGCGTGGTGCGCTGGACGCTGGAGCAGTGACCGGGCGCTCAGCCCGGAACGCGCATCAGAACGGGTTGTTGCGCGCGCGGGCGACTGCAAAAGTCGCCACGCGGGCGTGCCAGGCCGGGCCGGGGCGCAGGTCATCGGCCCACAGGTACTTGGTGCCGCTGCCGGCCGCGCCACTCACCAGCGTGGTGGTATCGCAGGCCGGCAGCGCGGCGGTGCTCAGGCAGGCCGCTTCGGTCACGTTGCTCAGGCCGTAGATGTTCGAGCTGAGATTGGCCTGGGCCACGTTGACCATCGTGAGCAGGTATTCGTCGGTCTGCAGCACGCCGGCGTAGCGGCCGTCGTTGGTCACGTTGACGCGCAGCGCCTCGTTGAAGGCGGCGGTCAGGTCGGTCAGCAATGTCACGCAGCTCTGGCCCAGGGCAGTGCAGGCGCCGGCAGTCTGGTCCTTGATCGCCTTGGGCGACAGGCCCAGCGCCGGCACGGTCGCGTAGATCACGCGGCCGCCGGCACCGCCTTTGGTGATGGCGTTGACCTGCGCGGCCAGCGCCGCACCTTGCACCTGCGCCGCCGCCAGCGCTGCCGCCAGCGCAGAAGCCCGGTCGGTCGTGCCCGCCAGCAGGGCGGCGTAGAGGTCCAGCACGTCGTGCATGCCGCCCTGGATCGTCACCAGCGTGGTGGGGGTGAAGGTCTTGCCGGCGGCCAGGTAGTCGCTCACCTGCTGAGCCACGCCGGCGACGCGGACATTGGCCGCCGCGCTCATCACGCCGTTGGCCACCGCCACGTTCGACGGCAGGCAGCCCGCGACCAGGCCGCTGTAGGCGAAGCCGAAGCTGGTCGCCAGCGTCTGGGTCCAGACCGGCAGCACTTCGCAGTCGGCGAGGCTGGTGGAGTCGAAGCCGTTGACCGACCACTTCTTGCCATCGGGCTGGACCAGGCTCAACTCGTCGCCGAAGGTGACGATCTGGGTCGGCGCAAAGTCCTCGACCCGGGTGGAGCCGCCGCAGGCAGCGAGCAGGGCCGCGCCCACGACGGGCAGCGCACGGCAGGTCAGCCGGCGAAGGAAGGTGGACAGCAAAGAGGACATCGAGACTCCAGGAAATCAGTAGGGCGGCGCCCGCAGGCGCTCTCAGGCGGCTGCGGCGCGCTCCAGACGGTCGCGCACGCCGTCCCAGCTTGCATCGGCCGGCGGCGCCTCGACCCAGATCAGCGCCACGCCGGCCGCATCCAGCTCGCGCAGCACCGCGAACAACTCGTGCGCCACGGCGGCGGCGTCATCCGGCATGCGGCGTTGCAGCAGCCCGGGCGACGCCCCGGCCACCGGTGCGCGGGAATATAGCGCCAGCGTTGGCGGGGCCGGATGGCGGGCAGGTAAAGAATCCAGCAAAGAATCTTGCAACACCGGCAGCGCCGCGGCCATCTGCGCCGCGCTCATCAGCCGCAGCTTGGCGCGCGGCGCGTAATGTGCGGCCAGCGTGCCCGAAGCGCGCGGCGCCTGGGCGTCGCGCGCGAGCAAGCGCTCACCCGCAGCGGCCTCGATCTGCGCCACCGTCAGCCGCCCCGGCCGCAGCAGCACCGGATGACCGCGGCTGCAGTCGACGATGGCCGACTCGATGCCGACCTCGCAATCACCGCCGTCGAGCACCAGCAGGTCGGGCAGATCGGTGAATTCGCTCGCCACGTGCTCGGCCCGCGTCGGGCTGATGCGGCCGAAGCGGTTGGCGCTCGGCGCGGCCACGCCGGGCACGCCCGCTGCGGCGGCGGCGCGCAGCAGCGCCAGCGCGACCGGGTGCGACGGGCAGCGCAAGCCGATGCTCGACTGGCCACCGGCCGATTCCGCCGCGATGCCGGCGCGGCGCGGCACGATCACGGTCAGCGGGCCGGGCCAGAAGGCGGCCATCAGGCGGCGCGCCACCGGCGGCAGCTCGGCGGCAAAGACCTCGGCGCCGGCCGCGTCAGCCACGTGCACGATCAGCGGATGGTCGCTCGGACGGCCCTTGGCGGCAAAGATCCGGGCCACGGCGTCCGCCTGATCGGCGCGGGCGCCCAGGCCGTAGACGGTTTCGGTCGGGAAGGCGAGCAGGTCGCCCGTCACCAGCCGCGCCACCGCGTCGGGCAGGGCGCGGGCCAGATCGGCGTCAGAACGGGCGGCAAGGATGCGGGCCATGGAGAACTCGGCCGCGCTCAGAACGGCGGCAGGCCGAGCAGCGCGCCAGCCTGCAGCGCCACCGCACGCGCCGCCTCGGGCGTGGCGGCGGTCAGGGTCAGGTGGCCCATCTTGCGGCCGCGCCGGGCGTCGAGCTTGCCGTAGAGGTGCAGGTGCGCGCCGGGCAGCGCCAGCACCTGCGCCCAGTCGGGCGTGCGCTCGCCGCCGTCAGCATCAAACCAAAGGTCGCCCAGCAGGTTGAGCATCACCGCCGGCGAATGCAGGCGCGGCGCCACCAGCGGCAGGCCGGCGAGGGTGCGCACCTGCAGCTCGAACTGCGACACATCGCAGGCGTCGACGCTGTAGTGGCCGGAGTTGTGCGGGCGCGGCGCCATTTCGTTGGCGACCAGCCGGCCGTCGTCGAGCAGGAAGAACTCGACGCACAGCACGCCGACATAGCCCAGCGACGCGGCGATGCGCTCGGCCGAGGCCACGGCTTCGGCCTGACGCTCGGCGCTGCAGTTCTGCGCCGGCACGGTGGTGACGGCCAGGATGCCGTCCAGGTGCAGGTTCTGCTGCAGCGGCAGGTGCACCGTGGCGCCGTCGTGGCCGCGCGCGACGATCACGCTCAGCTCGCCGGCCAGCGCCAGGCGCTTCTCCAGCAGGCAGGGCACGCCGCCGAGCTGCGCCCAGGCGGCGGCCAGCTCAGCGGCATCGGCCACGCGCACCTGGCCCTTGCCGTCGTAGCCCATGCGCGCGGTCTTGAGGATGCCCGGCAGCAGCTGGGGATCGATGGCGGCCAGCTGCGCGGCGGTTTCGATCAGCGCGTGCGGGGCGCAGGGCACGCCGCAGGCCACGAAGTGGGCTTTCTCGGCTGCACGGTCCTGGCACACCGCCACCGCGTCACCCGAGGGTGCGACGGGACGCTGTTGGGCGAGGCGGCGCAGCGCGGCGGCGGGCACGTTCTCGAATTCGGTGGTGATGGCGTCGGCGTGCGCGGCCAGCTGCGCCAGCCCGGTCTCGTCCAGATAGCCGGTCTGCACATGCACCTGCGCGACCAGGCCGGCGGGGCTGCGGGCATCGGCGTCGAGCACGGCCACGTCAAAGCCCAGCTGCTGCGCGGCGTGGGCGAACATGCGGCCGAGCTGACCGCCGCCCATCACGCCCAGCGTGGCCAGGCGCGGCGCGGCGCCGGGGTGTGCCACGGCGGTGCCGGGCAGCAGGACGGGGAAATCACTCACTCGATCACTCACGCAGAGTAGCCTTCCAGGGTCATGGCACGCGCCACCTCGGTCTGCGCGCGCCGGTATTCATCAAGCTTGGCGCGCAGGCGCTCGTCGTGCAGCGCCAGCAGCGCCACGGCAAACAGCGCGGCGTTGGCAGCACCGGCCACGCCGATGGCAAAGGTCGCCACCGGAATGCCCTTGGGCATCTGCACGATGGAGTGGAGCGAGTCCACGCCCTGCAAGTGCTTGCTGGCCACCGGCACGCCCAGCACGGGCACCGGCGTCTTGGCCGCCAGCATGCCGGGCAGGTGCGCGGCGCCGCCGGCGCCGGCAATGATGGCTTGCAGGCCACGCCCGCGCGCCGCCTCGGCATAGGTGAACATGTCGTCGGGCATGCGGTGGGCGGAGACGACTCGTGCCTCGTGAGGCACGTCGAAGTCGGCGAGAATCTGAGCGGCGTTCTTCATGGTGTCCCAGTCACTGCTGGATCCCATGACGATGCCAACCACGGGCGAGACGCTGTTCACAGCAAGCTCCGGACTAGGCAAAAGCGTGATTTTAGGCGGCCCGCGATGATCGACATCACATTACAAAACTTCCAAACCGAACTGATCGAAAGCTCGCTGCAGCAACCGGTGCTGCTCGACATCTGGGCGCCCTGGTGCGGCCCGTGCAAACAACTCGGCCCGGTTCTTGAAAAGCTCGAGGCCGAGTACGCCGGCCGCTTCGTGCTGGCCAAGCTCAACAGCGACGAGGTGCCCGAGATCGCCTCCCAGCTGAGCGAGATGTTCGGCGTGCGCTCGATCCCGTTCTGCGTCATGTTCAGCCAGGGCCAGCCGGTCGACGGCTTCGTCGGCGCGATTCCGCCCGACCAGATCCGCACCTTCCTCGACAAGCATGTGCCCAGCGTGGCCACGCTCGAAGCCGAAGCCGAGGTCGAGGAAGCCGCCGCGCTGGCCGATGAGGGCGACACCGACGCCGCACTCGGCCGGCTGCAGGAGGCCGTCGCCATCGACCCGGCCAACGACGCCGCGCGCTTCGACTACATCAAGCTGCTGCTGCAACTCGGCCGCCCGGCCGACGCACGTCGCGCCTGGGAGCCGATCGCCGGCAAGGCGATGCTCGACACCCACATCGCCGCGCTCGGCCTCTGGCTCGACGCCTGCGAGGCCGCGCGCAACGGTCGCGGGCTGGCCGAGATCGACGCCGCGATTGCCACCAACAAGCGCGATTTCGACGCCCGCTTCGAGCGCGCCCAGCGCCTGTTCGCGCTGCAGGCCCACACCGACGCGATGGACGAACTGCTCGAAATCCTGATGCGCGACAAGGCCTGGGCTGATGGCCGCGCCCGCAAGCTCTACGTCGCCATCCTCGAGATGATGAGCAAGCCAGCCCCCAAGGCCAGCACCGAAGCCAGGAGCACGCTCGAACTCACCGGCAAGGCCGCCGTGGTGCCGGGTGACCCGGTCATCGACCAGTACCGCCGCCGGCTCAGCATGGTGCTGTTCTGAACCTGGCTCAGGGCTGAGCGCCGCTCAGTGCGTGGTGGCCAAGGCGCTGTAGCGCTGCAGGTCGCTGCTCTCCAGCGCCGTCACCAGACCGACACGGCTGGCCTGCAATTCGGCATAGACCTCGGCAGCGTCGCGCAGTTCGCGCTGCGCTTCATCGGTCAGGCCGAGCCGGCCGAAAACGCGCGCCAGCATGGCGTGCGCCACGGCCCGCTCCTCGATCTCGGTGGCGACGATGAACACCGAGCCCGCCCGGCGCGCCGCCACCAGCGCCTCGTCGCTGCGGCCGAGTTCCAGCAGGCACATCGCCCGGTCGGCCTGGTAGAGGCATTCGGCATGGGCCAGGCCCTCGTCCATGGCGGGTGCCATGTCGCGCTCGTAGATCGCAAGGGCTTCCGCATAAGCGCCCTGCACCGTCAGCAACTGCGCACGCAGCATCGCGGGATGGTGGCTGAGCGCCTTGATCTCCAGGCTCTGGTCGAGGAACACCGAGGCCTCGGCACTCATCAGCGCACGGCGCATCGCCACCTCGTCGCGCTGGCCGAAGGCGTCGTCAACCCGCACACAGACGATGCGCATCAAGGCCATGTTGAACATGATGGAGCTGAGCGTGGCGCCATCGCCCTCGGCATAGGCGTGATGGCGGGCTGCGGTGTACCAGGGCTGCGCCAGGTCTTCACGGCCGATGTAGTGGGTCGCGCAGGCCATGACGGTGCAGACCCGGGCGCGGGCGCTGTGGTGGTCGTCGGCAGCCAGCCTCAGCGCAAGCCGCAGATGCTCGATCATGGCAGCGTAGTCATGCACACGGAAATCCATGTGCGCCAGCCAGGCCGCCGCCAGCGCATGGAGGCGCGGCACGCGCAGCGTGGCGGCCAGTCCCAGCGCGCGCTGAACCCGATCGCGGGCACTGGCGCCCAGGTTGTCGTAGTAGTCCGCCAGCCCTTCAGCCAGCCACAGCCACGCCGCCAGCGAGGCATGAGCCTCCGTCTTGGGCAGCGCGCGCAGTGACACCACTTCCTGGCGCGCCAGGTCCAGCTCGCCCAGGCGGGCGTAGATCACGGCGCGCTCGGCGCGCAGCAGAGGCATTTCACGTGGGATGCGCGATTGCGCAATCGCGCTGTCGAATGACTCCAGCAGGCGTTTCATGGCTGAGGCGCTCGGCTTGTGGCCTCAGGCGCCCAGGCGGGCCAGCGCTTCACGGTAGGTGGCCACGGTCTGGTCGATCACCTCGGCGGGCAGGGCCGGTGCTGGCGCCTGCTTGTTCCAGGGCTGACCGTCGATGCGCACGGCTTCGAGCCAGTCGCGCACGAACTGCTTGTCGAAGCTCGGCGGATTGGCGCCCGCCGCCAGCGCGGCCGGGTAGCCCTCGACCGGCCAGTAGCGCGAGGAGTCGGGCGTGAGCACCTCGTCCATCAGCGTCAGCGTGCCGTGCTCGTCCAGGCCGAACTCGAACTTGGTGTCGGCAATGATGATGCCGTGCGTCAGCGCCAGTTCGGCGGCTGTGCGGTAGAGCTCGATCGACACCGCGCGCACGCGCTCCGCCAGATCGGCGCCGATGACGTCGACCATGCGCTCGAAGCTGATGTTCTCGTCGTGGTCGCCCATCTCGGCCTTGGTGGCCGGGGTGAAGATCGGCTCGGGCAGCTGGGCCGCATTGGTCAGGCCGGCCGGCAGCGCCACGCCGCAGACCGACTGGCTCTCCTGATACTCCTTCCAGCCACTGCCGGCCAGGTAACCGCGCACCACCGCCTCGACCGGCAGCGGCTTGAGGCGCTTGACCAGCATGGCACGGCCTCGCACCTGCTCGACCTCATCAGGCGCCACCACCGACAGCGGATCTTCGCCCGTCAGGTGGTTGGGGATGATGTGGCCCAGGCGCGCGAACCAGAACAGCGCCACCTGCGTCAGCAGCGCGCCCTTGCCGGGAATCGGCTCGCCCATGATGACGTCGAAGGCCGACAGGCGGTCGCTCGCGATCATCAGGATGCGGTCGTTGCCCACCGCATAGTTGTCGCGTACCTTGCCGCGCGCCAGCAGGGGCAGGGAGTGAAGACGGGATTCAAACAGGGCAGCAGACACGGCAGACAGGCTCAAAAAGTGAGTCCGAATTGTAGGCGCCACCCAGCGTGCGGGACGCGGCGGCGCCTGTCGTGTCCGGGGCCACGCTCAGTGGGAGCCGCCCAGGTAGGCCGCCCGCACTGCCGGGTCATCGCGCAGCCGGTCGGCCGGGCCGTGCAGCGAGATGGTGCCGTTTTCCAGCACGTAGCCGTAGTCGGCCACCGCCAGCGCGGCGGCGGCGAACTGCTCGACCAGCAGCATGGTCACGCCCTCGCTCTTGAGGCGGGCGATGATGCGGAAGACTTCTTCCACCAGGATCGGCGCCAGACCCATCGACGGCTCGTCGAGCAGCACCACGTCCGGATTGAGCATCACGGCGCGCGCCATCGCCAGCATCTGCTGCTCGCCGCCCGACAGGGTGCCGGCGAGCTGGGTGCGGCGCTCCTTCAGGCGCGGGAACAGCTCCAGCGCGCGCTCCAGATCGGCCTTGACGTCGCCCTTGGGGCGGCTGCCGGTCAGGCGCGGGAAGGCGCCCAGCGTCAGGTTGTCGGTCACGCTCATGGTGGCGAACACGCGCCGGCCTTCAGGCGAATGCGCCAGGCCGCGCTTGGCGATGTCGTAGGACTCCATCGCGTCGATGCGCTGGCCATTCAGGCTGATCTCGCCGCCGGTGGGCCGGATCATGCCGGAGATGGCGCGCATGGTGGTGGTCTTGCCGGCGCCGTTGGAGCCGATCAGTGTCACGACCTTGCCCTTGGGCACGTCCATGGAAATGCCGTGCAGCACCTGCACCTTGCCGTAGCCGGCCGAGAGGTTTTGAATATTGAGCATCTTGTTCTCCTTGGCGCTTACGTTGCCGTGCCGCCCAGATAGGCCTCGATGACCTTCTCGTCAGCCTGCACGGCGGCAGGCTCGCCCTCGGCGATCTTCTGGCCGAAGTCGAGCACCGAGACGGTGTCGCACAGGCCCATCACCACGTCCATGTGGTGCTCGATCAGCACCACGGTCAGGCCGTGTTCGCGGATCTTGCGGATGATGGCGATCAGCTCCTTGATGTCGGGCGCGGTCAGGCCGGCGGCGGGTTCGTCGAGCAGCAGCAGTTGCGGGTCGAGCGCCAGCGCGCGGGCGATTTCCAGCAGGCGCTGCTTGCCGTAGGGCAGGTTGCGCGCCTCTTCATTGGCCAGCGCATCCAGGCCGACGAACTGCAGCAGCGCCAGTGCGCGGGCCGTGCCGTGCGTGTCCTCGCGCTTGTAGCGCGGCGTGTGCAGCGCCACGTCGACCAGGTTGCTGTCGAAGCTGTGGTGCAGGCCGACCAGCACGTTCTGCAGCGCCGTCATCTCGCCGAACAGCTGCACGTTCTGGAAGGTGCGGGCGATGCCCGACAGCGCGATGTCGCTGGAGGTACGGCCCACCACCGAGCGGCCACCGAACTCGATGCTGCCGGCCGTGGGCACGTAGATGCCCGTGAGCACGTTCATCATCGTGCTCTTGCCCGAGCCGTTGGGGCCGATCAGGCCGTGGATGCTGCCGCGCTTGACCACCAGGTCGACGTTGTTGAGCGCCTTCAGGCCGCCGAACTGCATCAGCACCCCCTTGGCCGTCAGCAGCACCGGCTCGCCGTTGCCGCGTGCGGCCTGCGAGACCGGGTCACCGCCCAGCTGGGCCACGTCAGTGGGCAGGTCATGGCTGTGGCGCGGCAGGTTGAGCGCCGCGCGCATGAAGCCGATGATGCCGTCCTGCAGGTAGTAGACGACGAACAGCGTGATCAGGCCGAAGATCGACAGGCGCCAGTCGGTCATGGTCTCCAGCTTGAACGACAGCAGCGCGAGCGCCACCGTGCCCACCACGGGCACCGCCGCCTGGCGCAGTTCCATCTTGCCGCGCTTGAAGGCCACCAGCGCACCGGCGGCCACCACCAGCGCCATCAGCACCGAGACGTAGCGGAACATCGTGATGTCATCGAGCAGCTTGGGCAGCATCACGATGATGGCCGCGCCCAGCAGCGCGCCGCTGCGGGTCTTGCGGCCACCCATGATGATGGCCAGCAGGAACAGCACCGTCAGCTCGTTGTTGTAGGTGTTGGGGCTGATGTACTGCTCGGAGTAAGCGTAGAGCGAACCCGCCAGGCCGGCCAGGCCCGCGCTGATCACGAAGGCGTAGACCTTGTACTTGTAGACCGACACGCCCATGCAGTCCGACGCCACCGGGCTGCCGCGCAGCGCCTCGAACGCCCGGCCCAGGTGCGAACGCAGCACGCGGTGCACGAACACCAGCGACAGCACCAGCATCACCGCCACGACCCAGAAGAACTCGCGCTCGTCGAGCTTGTGGCCGAACAGCGAAGGCTTGGTCAGCGTGATGCCGAGCGGGCCTTCGGTCAGGAAGGTCATCTCGTTGATCAGGATCTGGATGATGGTGCCGAACGCCAGCGTCACCATCGCCAGGTACGGCCCGGTGACCTTGAGCGCCGGCAGCGCCAGCAGCGCGCCGAACACCGCCGTGACGGCAATGGCCGCCGGAATCGTCAGCCACAGCGACAGCCCCAGCTTGAACACCAGCACGCCCGCCGTGTAGGAGCCGATGCCGAACAGGCCGGCATGGCCCAGCGAGACCTGGCCGGTGTAGCCCACCACGATGTCGAGGCCGAACAGCACGATCGCGTAGATCATGATGGTCTCGAGCAGGTGGATGTAGTAGGGGTTGTGCACCGCCAGCGGGAAGGCGAACAGGGCCGCCACGGCCACGAGGGCCAGGATTTTTTGGGTCGGTTTCATGCTCAAACCTTCTTGATGGCCGTCTTGCCGAACAGGCCGGCGGGCTTGACCGCCAGCACCAGCAGCAGCAGCACCAGGCCGGGGACATCCTTGTAGCCGGTGGACAGGTAGAAGCCGGTGGTCGTCTCGGCCACGCCGAGAATGATGCCGCCCACCACGATGCCCATGCCGCTGTTCAGGCCGCCGATGATGGCCACCGCGAACGCCTTCAGGCCCAGCACCGCACCCATGGTGGCGCCGGTCAGCGTCAGCGGCGCGATCAGCACGCCGGCGAAGGCCGCCGTCATCGACGACAGCGCGTAGCTGAACGTGATCACCAGGCTGGTGTTGATGCCCATCAGCTTGGCGGCGTCACGGTCGTTGAACGTGGCGACCACGGCCTTGCCGTAGATCGAGCGGCGGTTGAACAGCTCGACCGCCAGCATCATCAGCAGCGCGCCACCCACCACCAGGATTTCCATCGGCAGGATGTTGGCGCCCAGGAACTTGATCGGCGACTCGGGCAGCGGCGACGGGAACTTGAGGTCATCGCGGCCCCAGACGTTCTCGGCCACATTCTTGAAGATGATGCCCAGCGCGATGGTCGACATGATCCAGCCGAACTCCGACTTCATCTTGATGGCCGGACGCACGCCGATCCACTCGACCACGGCGCCCTGCGCCGCGCCGAACAGGCAGACGATCGGAATCATCAGCCAGTAGTTGACGCCGAAAAGCACCAGCGACAGGCCGACCAGCGCGCCCAGCATCAGGGCGTCGCCCTGGCCGAAGTTCAGCGTGTCGGAGGTGGCAAAGGTCAGCTGGTAGCCGAAGGCGATGACCGCGTAGATCATGCCCAGCGCGATACCGCTGAAAACGAGTTGCGTGAAAATCTGCATGGGCATTTCTCGCTAGGGGGCCCCCGTGGAAACGGAGGCGGTGGCGCTGTCAGCGCCACACAGGAAAACGCCGCCAGTTTTTGGCTGGCGGCGCACGACGGCCGGGGGCCGCTTACTTCTTCTGGATCAGGGCGCCCTTGGCGTTGACGTCCTTGACGCGCACTTCGGAGGCCTTCTTCTGGTCATCCGGGTAGGCATAGACCACGCGCGAGCCCTTGACTTCACCGAACACGGGGATGTTGGCGGTGATCGCCTCGTGGTCGGTCTTGGTGAAGGGCTTGTTGTAGGTGGTGACCACGCCGTCCACGGGGGCCTTCAGGTTCTCAAGCGCGTCCTTGATCTTCGGGCCGTCGGTCGAGCCGGCCTGCTTGATGGCGGCCGCCAGCAGGTAGATCGAGTCGTAGCCCTGGGCCGCCGACACCGGCGAGTCGATGCGGGCGTTCTTCGGGTTGAAGGTCTTCAGGTAATTGATGATGAACGACTGGCGCTTGGGCGTGGTCGGCTCCTGGATGAAGGTCTGCGGCATGCGCGCGCCTTCACCGCCGGGGCCGGCGTTGTCGATGAAGTTGGCCATCGAGAGCGTCCACGAGCCGACCATCGGCACCTTCCAGCCCAGCTTGGTCATGCCGTTGGCGATCTGCGCCAGCTCGGGGCCGATGGCGTAGGTCAGGATCGCCTCGGCGCCGGCTTCCTTGGCCTTCAACAGCTGCGGCGTCATGTCGACGTCCTTGATGTTGAACTTCTCGATCGCCACGGGCTTGATGCCCTTGAGCTCCAGCGCCTTCTCCAGGTCGGAGCGGCCGAGCTGGCCGTAGTTGGTGCTGTCGGCCAGGATGGCGACCTTCTTGTAGCCGCGGCGCACAGTGGCCTCTTCCACGATCATCGGCGCCTGGATGCTGTCGTGCGCGGCGTTGCGGAAGATGTAGTTCTCGGGCTGGTCCTTGAACTGCTGCGTCAGCACCGAGCCGGTGGCAACGTTGTTCATGACCGGAATCTTGGCTTCCTGATAGAAGCGCTGCGCGGCCAGGGCCACGCCGGTGTTGATGAAGCCGACCGTGACGGCGACTTTTTCCTTGTTGATCAGTTCCTGGGCGATCTGCACGCCGCGCTCGTTCTTGGCCTCGTCATCGCGCTCGACCAGCAGCAGCTGGCGGCCCAGCACGCCGCCGGCCTTGTTGATCTCGTCGGCGGCCAGGCGCACGCCGTCGCGCATGCTCACGCCCATCGACGACGAGCCGCCGGTGAACGGGCCCGCCACGCCGATCTTGATCGGGTCGGCCGCGTGGGCGGACAGGCCGGCGGTCATCGCGCTGATGGCCAGCGTCATGGAAACGGCGAAGGTGCGGCGGGTGGTTTGCATGCGAAGTCTCCTGAAGGGGAATGACTGCATGATGCCCAGCGCAGCGACGGCGCGCGTCCGTCGCACTACGCAGTGGCGCTCCGCGTCATCACGCACTCCACAACCCTGTTCTCGCAAACCCTAGGGGGCATGACTCCCATGCTCGACCGCGTACTTGATCAGCTCGGCCTGGCCGGCCAGGTCGAGCTTGCGACGGATGTTCTGCCGGTGCGTCTCGACCGTGCGCACGCCAATGTCGAGCACGCGGGCGATCTGCTTGCTCGACTGGCCCTGGCCGAGCAGCGACAGGATTTCCTGCTCGCGCTCGGACAGCGCGGTGCGCGAACTCGGCGTCGGCGTGCGGAACAGGCGCGCGGCCATCGCCGGACTGAGGTAGGTGCCGCCGGCGGCCACGGTGCGGATGGCGGCCAGGATCTCGCCCGAGGGCGAGTCCTTCAACACGTAGCCGCGCGCGCCCACGGCCATGGCGCGCTGCGCGTGCTCGGCGCTGTCGTACATGCTCAGCATCAGCACGATCAGGCCGGAGTCGCGCGCCAGCAGTTGCTGGGTCAGCTCGATGCCGTTGACGCCCGGCATGCCGATGTCCATCAGCACGACGCTGGGCTGGCAGTCGGTGACGCGCTGCAGCGCCTCGGGCGCGTTGCCGGCCTCACCCACGACGCGGATGTCGTCCAGGCGTTCCATGCGGGCGCACAGGCCGTCGCGCACCAGGGGGTGGTCGTCGACCAGCAGCACGCGGATCACGGGGGTACTCGGTTCGGTCATGGGTTCAGGTCACTTGGGCAAAACGGCGCAGGGCGGCGGCAGGCACCTCGGCCACCACCACGGTGCGCTGTGGGCGCGACGTCACTTGCAGGCTGCCGCCCACCGCCATCAGCCGCTCGCGCATGTTGCGCAGGCCGATGCCGTGGCGCGGGTGCTGGGCCATGGCGTCGCTGTCGAAGCCGCGGCCGTCGTCCTCGATGCACAGCCGCAGCCCGGTCGCGTCCTGCTCCAGGCTCATGTGCACCTGCTGGGCGCGGGCGTGCTTGAGCACGTTGGTCAGCGCCTCCTGGCTGACGCGGAACAGCGTGGTCTTGATGGCGTCGGGCAGCTCGGCCGCGTCGTCGGCCGCCGTCAGCTCAAAGCTCATGCGGGCGGCGGTGCACATCTCCTCGCCCAGTTCGCGCAGCGCGGTGGTGAGGCCGAGCGTGTCGAGCTCGGCCGGACGCAGGTGGTGCGAGATGTCGCGCACGTTGTTGAGCGCCTGATTGAGCCGGTCGAGCGCACGCTGCAGCACCGGGCGCACTTTCTCTTCCTGCGCCGGCAGGCGGTCCAGCGCCGATTCGGTCAGCAGCTTGACCGACACCAGCGTCTGGCTGGTGCCGTCGTGCAGTTCGCGCGACAGCCAGGCGCGCTCCTCTTCCTGCGACTGCACCAGCTTGCGCGCCAGCAGCGTCAGCTTGGCGTCGGCCGCGCGCAGCTCGGTGATGCCGATGCCCAGAAAGCTCACGAAGATGATCACCACCGACGCCGCCGCCGCCAGCCCGAGCCACTGCATCGTCGAGACCACATTGGCCTCCATCTGCCGGTCGAGCTGGCGCATGACGCGGTCGAGGTCGTCGGTGTAGATCCCCGTGCCCAGCATCCAGTTCCAGCGCTCCAGCCCGGTCACGTAGGCGAGCTTGGGCGTCAGTTCGCGCGTGGACGGCTTGTTCCAGGTGTAGGCGACGAAGCCGCCGCCGGTCTCGGCCTTCTCGATCATGGCCTTGATGGCGAACATGCCGCGCGGGTCGCGCATGCCCATCAGGTTCTTGCCCACCAGATCGGGCTGACGCGGGTGCATCAGGTTGGTGCCGTCGAAGTCGTACAGAAAGAAATAGCCGTCGGGGCCGTAGTCGAGCTGGGCCAGCTGCTTCATGGCCAGGCGCTTGATCTCGGCATCATCGCGGCCGGTGTTGTAGAGCGGGCTGATGGTGCTGAGCGCCAGCGCGATGTAGTGGCGCAGCTCCGACTGCGCCGTCTCGGTGGCCGCGCTGCGCACCAGCTCGGCCTGGCGCCGGGCCAGGTCGTACTGCTGCTGGCGCAGCGCATAGGCGGTCAGCGCCAGCGACGCGACCAGCGGCACGATCGCCACCAGCAACAACTTTCCACGCAGCTTCATGTCTCCTCGGGGGCTCCAAAACCATCGGAAACACAATAGCAGGCGCACCCTACCCCACGCCAACAAGGACAACCCTGACTTCCTAGAATGTTCCACCCGGCTCCCGGGAGACACCAGCGTTGGGCAGCATGAACGAACAGAAACCCGCCGCCGGCTCGACCGGCCTGATCCGCATCCGGGGCGCACGCCAGCACAACCTCAAGAACCTCGACCTGGACATCCGCACCGGCGAGCTGACGGTGGTGACGGGCCCGAGCGGTTCGGGCAAATCCAGCCTGGTGTTCGACACGCTCTACGCCGAAGGCCAGCGCCGCTACGTCGAGACCTTCTCCGCCTACGCGCGCCAGTTCCTCGACCGCATGGACCGCCCGGCGGTGGATTCGGTCGAAGGCGTGCCGCCCGCCATCGCCATCGACCAGACCAACCCGGTGCGCACCAGCCGCAGCACGGTCGGCACGATGACGGAGCTGAACGACCACCTCAAGCTGCTGTTCGCCCGCGCGGCCCAACTGTTCGATGCCGACACCGCCCAGCCGGTGCGCGAGGACGACCCGGAGACCATCTACGCCGACCTGGTACAGCGGTCCGAGGCGGCCGGCGATCCGCGCCTGGTGGTGACCTTCCCGGTCGAACTGCCGGCCGGCACCTCGCCCGAGGAGATCGAGCAGTGGCTCTCCGCCAGCGGCTATACCAAGGTGCAGGCCGAACGCGAAGTCGCCACCGTGACTGGCCCGCGCAAGCTGCTGGACGTGGTGGCCGACCGCTTCCGCATCCGCAAGGCTGAGAAGGCGCGGGTGATCGAGGCGCTGGAAGCGGCGCTCAAGCGTGGCAGCGGGCGGTGCACCGTCTACGTGATCGCCGACGAAGGCGAGCACGAACGCTGGCGCTACAGCCAGGGCCTGCATTGCCCGGAGAGCGACCGCCGCTACAGCGCGCCGCAGCCGGCGATGTTCTCGTTCAACTCGGCCTTCGGCGCCTGCGAGACCTGCCGGGGGTTTGGCCGCGTCATCGGCGTCGACTTCGGGCTGGTGATCCCGGACGCGCGCAAGACGCTGCGCGGCGGCGCCATCAAGACGCTGACCACGCCGGCCTGGAAGGAGTGCCAGGACGACCTGATCCGCTACGCCGGCGACGCCGGCATCCCGCGCGACACCGCCTGGGCGCAGATGAGTCCGGCACAGCAGAGCTGGGTGATCGATGGCTCACCCAACTGGGGCGGCGAGTGGAGCAAGCAGTGGTACGGCATCAAGCGCTTCTTCGAGTACCTGGAGAGCAAGGCCTACAAGATGCACATCCGCGTGCTCTTGTCCAAGTACCGCAGCTACACGCCCTGCGGTGACTGCGGCGGCGCGCGGCTCAAGACCGAATCGCTGCTCTGGCGCCTGGGCGAGAAAGCCCAGGCCGACCTGGGCCTGCCGCCCGCCAAGCGCTTCTTGCCAGTCGGCGTGAAGTGGTCACGCGACCAGCTCGAAGCCCTGCCGGGCCTGAGCCTGCACGACCTGATGCTGCTGCCGATCGACCGCATGCGCGTGTTCTTCGACAAGCTGGATCTGCCCAGCCAGATGCTCGACGACGCGCTGCAGCTGCTGCTCGACGAGATCCGCACCCGGCTCAAGTACCTGTGCGACGTCGGCCTGGGCTATTTGTCGCTGGACCGGCAGAGCCGCACGCTCAGCGGCGGCGAAGTGCAGCGCATCAACCTGACCACCGCGCTGGGCACCAGCCTGGTCAACACGCTGTTCGTGCTGGACGAGCCCAGCATCGGCCTGCACCCGCGCGACATGCACCGCATCAACACCGCGATGCTGCGCCTGCGCGACGCCGGCAACACGCTGGTGGTGGTCGAGCACGACCCGGCGGTGATGCTGGCGGCCGACCGCGTCATCGACCTCGGTCCCGGCCCGGGCACGCAAGGCGGGCGCATCGTGTTTGACGGCACGCCCGAGGACCTGAAGGGCGCCGAAACGCTGACCGGCGCCTACCTGGGCGCGCGCCGCAAGATCGGCCTGGGGCTGACGCGGCCGGTGCTCGACAGCACGCCGCGGCTGATTCTGGAAGGCGTGCGCGAGCACAACCTGCGCAACGTCACGGTCGAATTTCCGCTGCAGCGGCTGGTGTGCGTGACTGGCGTCAGCGGCTCGGGCAAGTCGACGCTGATGCAGGACGTGCTCTACCCGGCGCTGGCGCGCCACTTCGGCCAGGCCTCCGAGTCGCCCGGCGCGCATGACCGCCTGCTGGGCGCCGACTGGCTGAGCGACGCCGTCTTCGTCGACCAGAGCCCCATCGGCAAGACCGCGCGCTCCAACCCGGCCAGCTACGTCGGCGCCTTCGACACGCTGCGCGACATCTTTGCCGCCCTGCCCGCCGCGCAGCAGCGCAACTACACCGCCGGCATGTTCAGCTTCAACGCCGGCGATGGCCGCTGCCCGACCTGCGGCGGCGCGGGGCTAGAGCATGTCGAGATGCAGTTCCTCAGCGACGTCTACCTGCGCTGCCAGGACTGCGACGGCACGCGCTACCGGGCCGAGCTGCGCGAGGTCAAGGTCGAGCGCCTGGGCCGCGACATGTCGATTGCCGACGTGCTGGAGCTGACGATTGCCGACGCCGTGCGCTACTTCGCCGACGACCGTGAGGTGGTGCGCGCGCTGCAGCCTCTGGCCGATGTGGGCCTCGACTACGTCAAGCTCGGCCAGCCGGTGCCGACGCTGAGCGGTGGCGAGGCCCAGCGCCTCAAGCTCGCCGGTTTCCTGGCCGAGGCCGCCAAGTCGGCATCGTCGAGCAAGCAGAAGCTGGCCAAGAAGGGCACGCTGTTCCTGTTCGACGAGCCGACCACCGGCCTGCACTTCGACGACATCGCCAAGCTGATGCGCGCCTTCCGCAAGCTGCTGGAAGCCGGCCACAGCCTGCTGGTGATCGAGCACAACCTCGACGTGGTGCGCGCCAGCGACTGGATCGTCGACCTGGGCCCGGACGGCGGCGAGGCCGGCGGCGAGCTGGTGGCCGAAGGCACGCCGGCTGATTTGCGCGCCCACCCGACCAGCCACACCGGCCAGGCGCTGCGCGAGTACGACCTGAGCCTGGGCGAAGGCGGCCTGGCGGTGGAGGAAGGCCGGCCGCTGCAGTTGCTGGTCAAGGCGCGGCGCGACGAAACCAAGCGCCTGACC
Organism: Leptothrix sp. (in: b-proteobacteria); assembly: GCF_965250675.1. Lineage (NCBI taxonomy): Bacteria > Pseudomonadati > Pseudomonadota > Betaproteobacteria > Burkholderiales > Sphaerotilaceae > Leptothrix > Leptothrix sp. (in: b-proteobacteria). The sequence continues at coordinate 316,584 of NZ_CBDFPH010000008.1, read as the reverse complement.
GACGACATGATCCAGATCGTCAACGCCCGCGAGCACAACCTCAAGGGCCTGTCGGTCAACATTCCGCGTGGCAAGTTCAGCGTGGTCACCGGCGTCAGCGGTTCGGGCAAGTCGACGCTGGCCTTCGACATCCTGTTCAACGAGGGCCAGCGCCGCTACCTGGAGAGCCTGAACGCCTACGCCCGCAGCATCGTGCAGCCGGCCGGGCGGCCGGAGGTCGATGCGGTCTACGGCATTCCGCCCACCGTGGCCATCGAGCAGCGCCTGAGCCGCGGCGGGCGCAAGAGCACGGTGGCGACCACCACCGAGGTCTGGCACTTCCTGCGGCTGCTCTACGTCAAGCTGGGCACGCAGTACTGCCCGGCCTGCAGCGATTTCCACGCGCCGCACGAAGAGTGGACCGCCGTGCAGCCGCAGACGCCCGAGCAGATCGCCGCGCAGTTGCTGCGCACGCCGGAGGCGGGCGGTTTCCGGGGCCAGCACATCGCGCTGCTGGCGCCGCTGGTCATCAACCGCAAGGGCGTCTATACCGATCTGGCCAAGTGGGCCAAGGGCAAGGGCTACGCCCACCTGCGCGTCGACGGCGAGTTTCTGCCGACCGACAAGTGGCCCAAGATCGACCGCTACAAGGAACACACCATCGAGCTGCCGGTGGCCCACCTGCAGGTCGAGGCCGGCCACGAGGCCGAACTGCGCGCCAAGCTGGCCGAAGCACTGGAACACGGCAAGGGCGTGCTGCACCTGCTGACGCCGCTGAAGGCCGCGACCACGGCCAAGGCGACCGAGGCCTCGCTGGCGGCGGGCTTCATGTCGAGCGCCTTCCGCAGCAAGGCGCGGGTGTTTTCCATCAAGCGCGCCTGCCCGTCCTGCGGCACCAGCTACCCCGAGCTGGACCCGCGCATGTTCAGCTACAACAGCAAGCACGGCTGGTGCACCGACTGCGTCGGCACGGGGCTGACGCTGACGCGCGAGCAGCGCAAGGCGCTCGACGACAGCGTGCAGGACGACCACGACAAGGGCCGCGAAAAGACCTTTGGCGAACCCGAGGTCGACGACCTGGTCGACGCGCCCTGCGCCACCTGCAGCGGCGCGCGGCTCAACCCGGTGTCGCGCGCGGTGCGCTTCCGCGGCGAGTCGATCTCGGCCCTGGCCGCGCTGGCCGTCAACGACGCGGCGCGCTGGACGGCGAAGCAAAAGCTCGACGGCCGCGAAGCGGCCATCGCCCGCGACGTGGTGGCCGAGATCAAGAGCCGCCTCAGCTTCCTGGACGACGTCGGCCTGGGCTACCTGACGCTCGACCGCGCCGCGCCCACGCTCAGCGGCGGCGAGGCGCAGCGCATCCGCCTGGCGGCGCAGCTCGGCAGCAACCTGCAGGGCGTCTGCTACGTGCTGGACGAGCCGACCATCGGCCTGCACCCGCGCGACAACCAGATCCTGCTCAACGCGCTGCACAAGCTGGGCTCATCAGGCAACACGCTGGTGGTGGTCGAGCACGACGAGGACACCATCCGCCGCGCCGACCACATCATCGACATCGGCCCCGGCGCCGGCAAGCGCGGTGGCCGCGTCATGGCCCAGGGCACGGCGGCGGAGCTGATGGCGAACCCGGACTCGATCACCGGCCGCTTCCTGAACGCGCCGCTCAAGCACCCGCTCAAAGCGCGTCGCCCGGTCGATGCCGACACGCCCAGCCTGACGCTCCGCGGCGCCAAGTTGCACAACCTGCAGAACGTCGATGTAGATGTGCCGCTGGCGCGCCTGGTAGCCGTCACCGGCGTGTCCGGCTCGGGCAAATCGACGCTGGCGCGCGACGTGCTGCTGGCCAATGTGCAGGCCGTCGTCGCCCACAAGGCGCTGGGCAAGAAGGCCGAGACCACGCCGCGACCGGCCTGGGTCGGCTGCACGGGATTGGAAGGCTGGAGCAACGTCGACCGCGTGCTGGAGGTCGACCAGACCCCGATCGGCAAGACCCCGCGCAGCTGCCCGGCCACCTACATCGGCTTCTGGGACACCATCCGCAAGCTGTTCACCGAAACGCTCGAAGCCAAGGCGCGCGGCTACGCGTCCAACCGCTTCAGCTTCAACACCGGCCAGGGCCGCTGCGGCGGCTGCGAGGGCCAGGGCCTGCGCACCATCGAGATGGCCTTCCTGCCCGACGTCAAGGTCGGCTGCGACCTGTGCCACGGCGCCCGCTTCAACCCCGAAACGCTGGCCGTGACCTGGCGGGGCAAGAGCATCGGCGACGTGCTGCAGATGGAGGTCGACGAGGCGGTCGAGTTCTTCGCCGCCATGCCCAGCATCGCCCACCCGCTGCAACTGCTGCAGGACGTCGGCCTGGGCTATCTGACGCTCGGCCAGCCCTCACCGACGCTGTCGGGCGGCGAGGCGCAGCGCATCAAGCTCGTCACCGAGCTGAGCAAGGTGCGCGACGACGTGACGCGGCGCGGCCAGAAGGCACCGCACACGCTCTACGTACTGGACGAGCCCACGGTGGGCCTGCACATGGCCGACGTCGAGAAGCTCATCAAGGTGCTCCACCGCCTGGTCGACGCCGGCCACAGCGTGGTGGTGATCGAGCACGACTTGGACGTCATCGCCGAAGCCGACTGGGTCATCGACCTGGGGCCGGAGGGCGGCTCGGGCGGCGGGCAGATCGTCGTGACCGGCACGCCGGAGGCGGTGGTCAAGCGCCGCAGCCACACGGGGGTGGCATTGCGGCCGGTGTTGAAACGCTAGTCAGCGCTTTACTTCACGTCGTTGCGGGCGGCGATGCCGGTGCCGGGGAAGTCGGTGAACAGGCCGTCAACGCCGAGCTTCATGTAGTAGGTCATTTCGGCCTGCGGGTCCTTGAAGCCGTAGCCGCTGGCGTCGTTGCGGAAGGTCCAGGTGTGGACCAGCAGGCCCTTGGCGTGGGCGGCCTCGATGACGCCGGTGCTGCCGTCGACGCGGCGGTCGTTGATCGTCAGCGTGGTGTCGCCGGTGCGCTCGACGCCGTCATCCACCGTCTTGACCAGGTAGGGCTTCCAGGGGCCGATGGCATCGGCGTAGGTCTTGACGAAGGTCAGGCCGGCATCGGTCAACAGGTCGGAGAACTTGCGGGCATCGCCCTTGACGACGAAGTCATACGGCTGGGCATACGGCGCCACCAGCGACATCGAGCCATCGGCCTTGACATCATCGGCGTCGATCAACTGCACCAGCTTGAGGTTGGTCTTGGTGTTGAGGTACTGGAGATTGGCCACCTCGAACGACTGGATGAACACCGGCGCGCTGGCAACGTTGCCGTAGATCGGGTGCAGCGTGGCGACGAGCTTGTCCTCGAACACATTGGCGCCGAAGAGGCCGGCGTGGAAGGTCGGGTGCTTGGTCTCGGGGTAGATGCCCACGGTGCGGCCGGCGGCGGCGCCCTGGGTCTGGGCCAGATTGATCACCTCGGCCAGGGTCGGGATGTCGTAGAGGCCGTCAAAAGCGGTGGAGCGGCCGGCGCGCGACTGCCTGGCACGCAGCGTCTTGATCTCGGCCAGCGTGAAGTCGCTGGCGAAGTAGGCGGTGGTCGACACGCCGTCGAGCATCTTGGTGGTCTTGCGCTCGACGCCGAACTTGAGGGCCACGTCGGTGGTGTCGTCGAGCATGGGCTCGTGGCGGGCAATCATCACGCCATCTTTGGTGAGCACCAGGTCGGGCTCGATGTAGTCGGCGCCGCGGGCGATGGCGCGCGCGTAGGACTCCAGCGTGTGCTCGGGCAACTCGCCGCTGGCGCCGCGGTGGCCGATGACCAGGGGAGCAGCACCGTTCAGCGTCTTGAAGCTGAAAGCGGTGGTGCTGTCATCACTCCCCCCACCACATGCCGACAAGGCCGCCAGCGCCACGGCCGGCAGCAACAGGGACAGGCTGCGCGGCAGCATCGAAGAAGCGTTTTTCATGGTCACCCGGGGTTACAACTGTGAAGCTGAGGACCATACGGGTGCAATTTGAAAGGCGCGTGACAGGCCGCCCGGCCCGGCTTTACTCCACCGTCACCGACTTCGCCAGGTTGCGCGGCTTGTCCACATCGGTGCCCCGCGCGCACGCCGTGTGATACGCCAGCAGCTGCAGCGGCACCAGCTGGGTGGTGAAGGCCTTGGTGCTGGCCACGCCGATCTCCACGCCCGCGTGGGTGATATAGGCCAGCTTGCACTCGCGCACCATGGCGCTGGTGGCGACGTTGCAGATGGTCAGCGTCTGCTTGCGTCGCTTGAAACAGGTGGCCGGCAAGCCCGTGACGCTGATCATCGACGAAGCCCAGCACGCCTTGACCAGCGAGGCAGCGATGACGGCGCTGAAGTCGGCACGGGACCAGATGAACAAGCCTACCCAGGTCAACCTGATGCTGGTGATGTCGGGCTCCGACCGCGACAAGCTGTTGCGCCTGGTCGTCAGTGCCGAGCGCGCCCTGCTCGACGCCAGCGACCGCCAGCGCTTCCAACACGCCGCGCATCAAGTCCCTTGCTCGGAACAGCGGCCAGCTGCGAATGGGGACATGATCACATGGGATGCGACAGCTACCCGCTCTACGAGCGCGGCGGCCACCTGCCGCAACAGGTGCTGATGCTGCGCCGCGCCGGCCAATGGCAATACATCACCCTGCAACGCCAAAGCAACGCCCAACCTTGCTTCACCGCCGTCTTCACCGCCGAACGCTTCACCTTCACCCGCGACTGGCTGGCCAAGTATCGGCCGCAGGCGGGGGCGGCGGCGGATTGAGCGGGGGTGAGTGGCGGTTCAACGGGAAGGAGGGCGCCAACTTGCAAGGCAACAAGGCCTGCCCTCGCTGACGGTGCTGTCAATCCACCGCTCGCCTGGCCTTGATCAGCGCTGACACCTCTGCGATGCCCTCTGCCAGCCGGGTGAACCGCACAGGCGCTGTCTCCTGCGTGTACACCGCTTGTGCTGCGCTGTAGGCCTGCACCGCCGCCTCCAGCCGCGCCGTGCCGCTCTCGCGCTCGCCCAGCGTCCGCAGCGCATTGCCCAGGTTGTTCTGCGTCGTCGCCCAGTTCAACGGCACACGCTCGCGGGTGCGCTCCTGCAGGGCGGCGCTGTAGGCCTGCACGGCCGCCTCCAGCCGCGCCGTGCCGCTTTCGCGCTGGCCCAGCGTCGACAGCGCAGCGCCCAGGTTGTTCTGGGTCGTCGCCCAGTCCAGTGGCACGCGCTCGCGTGGGGCCAGGGGCAGGACGTCGTCTCGGTAGATTTGAAGCGCCCGCAGCAGGTCGGCGTTGCGGCCGAGGCGGTCGCCGCGGTCGTACCACTCACCGGCCCTGGCCAGTTCATTGCGCCACTGCTCGCGCTCGTCTTCCTGGCGCTGGCGGGCCAGTTCGGCGGACTTGGCGGTGCGGATGCGGTCGGCGGCCTCCAGGTCGCCGCGCAGTGCGGCGGAGCGGGCTTGCAGGTCGGTGGCGGCCAGCCAGGCCTTGCGTGCGCCGCCCAGCTCGCTGCGGCGCAGGAAGGCCAGCTCGGCAAAGGCGGCTTCAGCCTCTTGCAGGCGGCCGGCGTCGAACGCGGCCTGGGCCTGCTTCAGGATGGCCAGGGCGCGGCTGCGTTCGCCGCCGGGGTCCAGGGACTCGACGGTCTGTTGCAAGCCGGCCAGGGTTTGCTGGGCGCTGGCCGCCTTGTCGGCCAGGGCGCGGATGTTGTTGATGAAGGTTTCGGCATCCAGGCCGGGGTTGCGGGCGTCCAGCTCCAGGGCGATGGCGCGCAGGGTCTGGCGCTGCACGCCCAGCTGGCGCGCCAGCTGGGCGACGAGCTCGTCGTTCGCATCCAGGCGCTGGTAGACCGCACGGGCTTGCGCGGGCGTCAGGCCAAAACGCGTTGCCAGCGCGCGGACATCGTCGGGCGTGACCGGCGGGCTTTGCGCCAAGGCCAGCGCGGTCAGCAGCGCGCTGACAGTGGCCAGCAGAGGGCGTATGAGGGGCGAGAGGAGGCGCTGCATGGCTCAACCCTGCCGGCAGCGGTCGAGTTGCAGCGAGATCTCTCGCCGCTTGATCACCCAGGTGAGGAACTCCCGCGTGCCGGCTTGCTGGTAGACAAACTCGTGCGCATCGCCCCGCTGTGGCGGGGGCGACACCACGCTGGTGACCAGGCGAGCGCCCGTGCCGGGCTCGGCTTGCAGCTCCATCTTCAGCGGCGGCTGGCCAGCCACGCTTTGGCGTGATGCGATGGTCAACAGTCCGCGGTCGAGCGCCAGTTCGTACGTCACCTGGCAGCCGGGTTCGCCCCAGATGCCGTTGATGTGGCGCTCGACCAGCGACTGGGTACCGCGGGTCACGCCGGCCTCCTCCAGGCGCTGTTGCACCTCGTTCACGGCCTGTCCGGTGGCCTGGGTGTCTCTTTGCAGTTCGAGCACCGATTGTTCGGTGGCTTGCTTGGGGCTGAAGATCGGCGTCAGCCCGGCCGCCAAGCCGAGTGCGCCCATGATCAAACCGATGAAGCTGCCCAGCACCTTGGGCCGCTGCCAGTCGCGCAGGCTTTGCGAACGCCACGGGATGATCTCGGTGATGGCCAGCGACGCGACGATGAAGATGGCCACCACCAGCAGGATCAGCAGGTGCGGCCCGTAGCCAAATTCTTCGGTCGAGATGCCTTGCAGCGCCAGGCCCATCAGCGTGGCCGCGCTGACCAGCGTGACCGTGACGCTGCCGTAGAACAGCGGTTGGCTGAGCGGCTTTTGGGGCCGCCCTGGGGGCGGTGCCTGACGGTTCGGTGGCGGCTTCATGGCGCTGTTCGCTCCTCCTGTGCCGGAAGCCAACTGCCGGGAGTGGCGTCGATTCCGCAGTGTTGTGCCGGATCAGCGCCTGGATGCTAGGGGATGAAAGTGCAAATGACCGCACGGGACTTCCCCAGCCCGTGCAGCTCAACCCAGGCCGGTTACTCCACCGTCACCGACTTCGCCAAGTTACGCGGCTTGTCCACATCGGTGCCCCGCGCGCACGCCGTGTGATACGCCAGCAGCTGCAGCGGCACCACGTGCAGGATGGGGCTGAGCGCACCGTAGTGCTCGGGCATGCGGATGACGTGCAGGCCTTCGCTGTTGGCGATGCGGCTGTCGGCGTCGGCGAACACATACAGCTCGCCGCCGCGGGCGCGCACTTCCTGCATGTTGCTCTTGAGTTTCTCCAGCAGCTGGTCGTTCGGCGCGATGGTGACCACCGGCATGGCGGCGTCGACCAGCGCCAGCGGGCCGTGCTTCAACTCGCCAGCCGGGTAGGCCTCGGCGTGGATGTAGGTGATTTCCTTGAGCTTGAGCGCGCCTTCCAGCGCGATCGGGTAGTGGCGACCCCGGCCCAGGAACAGCGCGTTCTGCTTGCTGGCGAAGGCGTCGGCCCAGGCCATGATTTGCGGCTCCAGCGCCAGCACCGATTGCACGGCGGCGGGCAGGTGGCGCAGGTTGCGCAGGGCGGCGACTTCGCCGGTCTCGGGCAGCTGGCCGCGCAGCTTGGCCAGGGTCAGCGTCAGCAGGAACAGCGCCACCAGCTGGGTGGTGAAGGCCTTGGTCGACGCGACGCCGATCTCCACGCCCGCGTGGGTGATGTAGGCCAGCTTGCACTCGCGCACCATGGCGCTGGTGGCGACGTTGCAGATGGTCAGCGTCTGCTCCATCCCTAAGCTGCGGGCGTGCTTGAGCGCGGCCAGCGTGTCGGCGGTCTCGCCGCTCTGGCTGATGGTGACGACCAGCGTCTTCGGGTCGGGCACGCTCTCGCGGTAGCGGTATTCGCTGGCGACTTCGACCTGGGTAGGGATCTTGGCGATCGACTCCAGCCAGTACTTGGCCGTCAGGCCGCTGTAGCTGCTGGTGCCGCAGGCCAGGATCAGGATCTTGTCGATCTGGCCGAAGACCTCGGCCGCGCCGTCGCCGAACAACTCGGGCGTGATGCCCACCACGCCTTCGAGCGTGTCGGCAATGGCGCGCGGCTGCTCGAAGATTTCCTTCTGCATGTAGTGGCGATAGGGGCCGAGTTCAGCCGCACCGCTGTGGGCGTGCACGGTCTTGACCGGACGCTCGACGCGGCTGCGCGTGTCGCCTTCGGCGCGCGCGGTGATCCAGTACTTGCCCTGCTGCAGGTCGACCACGTCGCCCTCTTCCAGGTAGACGATCTGGTCGGTCACGCCGGCCAGCGCCATGGCGTCGGACGCCAGGAAGTTCTCACCCTTGCCCACGCCCAGCACCAGCGGCGAGCCTTCGCGGGCGCCGATCACGCGCTGGGGCTCTTCGCGGCAGAACACTGCAATTGCGTAGGCGCCGCGCAGTTGCGGCAGCGCGCGCTGCACCGCGTCGAACAGGTCACCCTGGTAGAGCGAGTCGATCAGGTGGGCGATGACCTCGGTGTCGGTCTGGCTGGTGAACTCGTAGCCGCGGCCTTGCAGTTCGGCGCGCAACTCGTCGTGGTTCTCGATGATGCCGTTATGCACCAGCGCGATCCGGCCGGCCTTGGCCGACTTGGCGTCATTGCCGGTGCCGTGGCTGAAGTGCGGGTGGGCGTTGTGCACCGCCGGCGCGCCGTGGGTGGCCCAGCGGGTGTGGGCAATGCCGACCAGGCCTTCGACGCCCTCTTGCTGCACTTGCGCCTCAAGCTCCGCCACGCGCGAGGTGCTGCGCGCCCGGCGCAGTTCGCCGCCCTGCTGCACGGCCACGCCGCACGAGTCGTAGCCGCGGTATTCCAGCCGCTGCAGACCCTGCAGCAGGATGGGGACGATGTTGCGTTGACTGACTGCGCCGACGATGCCACACATGGTTGAACTCCGTTTCCGGGCCAAGCCCGATTGCAATGGAGTGCGATCCTAGGGGAACACCTTAGAAATTAATCGTCAAAATTCACGGAATTTCGCAACAATAAAATTCACGCCTCAAGCAATGAATTTATCGTTCGATTCCTGAATTTATTCGGATATTTATTTCATGAACTCCCGCATCCCGATGGACGAGATCGACCTGCGCCTGCTGGCCGAGCTGCAGCGCGATGCGGGCCGCTCCAACCAGACGCTGGCCGAGGCCGTGTACGTCTCGCCCGCCACCAGCCTGCGGCGCGTCAAGCGGCTGGCCGACGCCGGCGTGATCGAGCGCACCGTGGCGGTGCTCTCGCCCGAGGCGCTGGGCCACGGCCTGACCGCCATCGTCGAGATCACGCTCGACGTGCAGGCCGCCGAGCGACTGGCCGCGTTCGAGGCGCGCGCTGTGGGGGATATCGGCATCCAGCAGTGTTACCGCACCCAGGGCGGGCCGGATTTCGTGCTGATTGCACAGGTGGCCGACATGCCGGCCTACCAGGCGCTGGCGCAGCGCCTGTTCAATACCGACAGCAATGTGCGCAACGTGCGCTGCTTCTTCAGCGTGCACCGGGCCAAGTGCGGGCTGGAGGTGGTGCTGCCAACAACAGCGACGCCACCGGGCAGCGCCCTTCGCGGCTGAAGCCGCTCAGCGGTTCAACACCTTCGCCACCGGATTGGGCCGCAGCCGGAACGCATCGGGCATGCCCGAGCCGAGCAGCGGCCGCAGGTAGAGGCGGAAGGCATCGGTGACGTCCGTGCCGCACGGCGCGATGAACTCGTCTTCCATCGTGCGCGTCTTGCCGGCCACGGCCGACAGCGGCAGCAACTCGTAGTCGGCGGCGTAGTAGCCGGCGCGCTTGATCGCCACCGAGCCCGAAGTCAAACCATCCGGGCCGCCCCACATCGCGAACTGCACCGCTTTCTCGCCGACCTCGCGCGCCTCGCGCTGGTCGACATCGCTGACACAGCCGATGAAGCTGCGCTGCAGGTAGCCGAAGGTGTCGCCGCGCACGCGCTTGATGCCCAGGCGCTGCTTGATCTCCTCGCACAGCAGGTCGGCCAGCGCGCCGGTGCCGCTGAGCTGCACGTTGCCGTGGGCGTCGTGCTCCAGCTCCTTGGCCAGCGTGCTGATGATGGGCGTGCCGGCGGCGTCGTGGATGCCTTCGCTGACCGCGATCACGCAGCGGCCGAAACGCTCGTAGGTGGCCTTGACGTCGGCGAGGAATTTCTCGACCTCGAACACCCGCTCGGGCAGGTAGATCAGGTGCGGGCCGTCGTCGGCGAACTTCTTGCCGAGTGCCGATGCGGCGGTCAGGAAGCCCGCGTGCCGGCCCATCACCACGCCGACGTAGACGCCCGGCAGCGCCGCGTTGTCGAGGTTGGCGCCGGCAAAGGCCTGCGCCACGAAACGCGCCGCGCTCGGGAAGCCCGGCGTGTGGTCGTTGCCGACCAGGTCGTTGTCGATCGTCTTGGGGATGTGGATGCAGCGCAGCGCGTAGTGGGCAGCCTGCGCCTGCTCGCTGACGATGCGCACGGTGTCCGACGAGTCGTTGCCGCCGATGTAATAGAACTGCCCGATCTCGTGCGCCTGCAGCACCTTGAAGATCTCGGCGCAGTATTTTTCGTCGGGCTTGTCGCGCGTCGAGCCCAAGGCCGAGGCCGGCGTAGCCGCCACCAGTTCGAGGTTGTGGCTGGTCTCCTGCGTCAGGTCGACCAGGTCTTCGTTGACGATGCCGCGCACGCCGTGGCGGGCGCCGTAGACCAGCTCGACGCCGCGGTGGCGGCGCGCTTCGAGCACCACGCCCACCAGCGACTGGTTGATCACGGCCGTCGGGCCGCCGCCTTGGGCGACCAGGATTTTGCGGGGGTTCATGGTGCCTCCTCGGCGGGTCGCGGAACCGCCATTACAGAGTCGGCGCACCCATCGTGCAAGGGGGAATCTACGGTGTCGGCCGGGCTCACACCGACACAGCCGTCAGGGCAACAGACGGGTCTGGCCGTTTTCAAACAAGGCGGCATCGAAGCCGGCCTTCAGCAGCAGCGGCTTGGGCGCCACGCGTCCGGCCGCAGCGAGTCGATCGATCGCACGGACCAGCCAGCGCCCGTCTTCGGTCGCGAGGTGCGAAATCGCCTGGCATTCGCATTGCGCGATCAACTTCAGGTCATCCTTGACGCGCACGCGGTCGTCGTCGGCATCGCGCTCCCAGTCGCGCAGCGTCAGGCCGCAGGCCCTGGCGTGATCGATGTTGAACGGCAGCACCATGAAATTGCGTAACTCGAGGTCGGTGATCGGCTGCCGCACCTCGAACTCGGACACCACGATGGTCGAGAGAAACATCGGCACGCCGCGCTGGATGAACTCGCGGTAGTACGACTTGGCGGTTTCGTGGTTCACCCGGTTAGGGTCGCTGAGAGAAATCAGAAAGCTGGCGTCGAGCAGGACGCTGTCGATCATGAGGCGTTCCCACGCAAATCATCGACCCAGCCACTGACGTCAGCGACGTCTTTCCAGGCTTGCGCACCGCGGCGGGTCTGGCGATCGAAGGCCTGTTCATCGAAGCGGGGGGCGTACTCGACAAATTCGATCAATTGCGCATTGCGCAACTCGTGCGTCAACAAGTTGTAGTCGGCGCGCACCCTCAGCATGGCCGGTTTGTAGAGACGATTTTGCTGATCAACCTGCAAAGTGGCGCGCTCGGCACCTACCCGCAGCATCTTGCCGCTGGGCAGTCTCACATGCGCATTAGGCTGGCCAGCGCCCCCAAGGTCGGTCACTTCGCCGTGCACATACCGCTCGACACGTACCCACTGATCAGCGTCATCGGCATGAAAGTCGGTGCTGGCGTGGACTTCGACCTGGCGCTCAAGAAACGGCGCTGCAATGCGAAACGACAACCCGACAGTCTTGCGCGTACGTTTTTGCCATTGTTCGAGCACCTTGCGGCGCTTGCTATCCAGACCACCGAGCAACGGGCCAGACGCCAGCAGGCGCAAGTCCCTGAACAGCGTGGGCGCGGCAGCGATGGGTTCGGTCTGGATCGCCAAGGAGCCTGCGATCACCGCCACGTCGAGTGACGCTGGATCCACCTCGCGGGACTCGCCAGCCAGGAAGTCACTGACTTCACGGCTGAAATCAGCCAGTGCGGCCAGCCTGACACGGCCCGGGTGGCTGTCGTAGCCCGCCGAGCGGTCGGTCATCGAGAGGGTGATGCGCTGCGCGTTCATAACCTGCATTGTCCTGCGTGCGGGTTTGGCGCGTCCATCGCCCTGATGGGGGCCGCCGCCACATGACCAACTCGATCAGCACACCGCCGCGCATTGCGCGGTGATCTCGTACGAGCGCAGCCGCGCGGCGTGGTCGTGCATGGCGCCGGCCACGATCAGCTCGTCCGCCCCGGTGCACTCGACCAGCGCACGCAGACCCTGCGCCACGGTGTCGGGCGATCCCACCACCGACACGGCCAGCATGCGCTCGACCTGGCGGCGCTCGGCGTCGTTCCACAGGCCGTCCATGCTCGGCACCGGGCGCGGCAGCGGCCCGCGCTGGCCGCGCACCATGCCCAGGAAACGCTGCTGGATGGAGGTGTAGTGGACGGCGGCCTCGGCGTCGGTCTCGGCGGCGATCACGTTCAGGCCGACCATGGCATGCGGCTTCGGCCACGCGGCGCTGGGCCGGTGGTTGGCGCGGTAGATGTCGAGCGCCTGCATCAACTGGTCGGGCGCAAAGTGCGAGGCAAACGCGAACGGCAGGCCCAGATAGGCAGCGAGCTGGGCGCTGTACAGGCTCGACCCCAGCAGCCAGATCGGCACCTGCGTGCCGGTGCCGGGAATGGCGCGCACCGCCTGGCCCGGTTGAGACTCGCCCAGGTAGCGCTGCAACTCCAGCACGTCCTGCGGGAAACCGTCAGCATCGTCGACCTGCAGGTGGCGGCGCAGCGCGCGGGCGGTGGCCTGGTCGGTGCCGGGCGCGCGGCCCAGGCCCAGATCGATGCGACCCGGGTAGAGCGTGGCCAGCGTGCCGAACTGCTCGGCCACCACCAGCGGCGCATGGTTGGGCAGCATCACGCCGCCCGAGCCGATGCGAATGGTCTGCGTGCCGCCGGCCAGATGGCCAATCAGCACGGCGGTGGCCGAGCAGGCCAGGCCGTCCATGTTGTGGTGCTCGGCCAGCCAGTAGCGCCGGTAGCCCCAGCGCTCGGCGTGCTGGGCCAGGTCGAGGCAGTTTTTCAGCGCGATGGCGGCGGTGCTGCCTTCGGCGATGGGGGCGAGGTCAAGAACGGAGAGGGCAATCATCAGCCCATGATGCCGTGGTTGCGCGGGCACGGTCTGTGCGTCAACGGATGGCCCTTCAGCGCGGGTCCGTCAGAATCGGCGCCATCTTGTCCCCTCTGGCCTCATCAGCGAGCACCACTTCCATGCGTCAACTCTCCCCCGCCGGTCTGGAGACCCTCAGCGACATCGCCCGGCGGCACGGCTTCAGCCTCGACGCCACGCGCAGCATGCTCGACGCCGTCATCAACGGCAACGGCGGCATGGCGCAGTTCAACCACCCCGAGTTCTCCGGCTCCGGCCAGTGGATGCGCGGCGGCATGACCATGGTGTCGGACATGTTCAACAACTACCTCAAGGGCCGCGTCGACGCGCTGTGCTCGGAGCTGTCCAACCTGATCTACCAGAGCGGCGACAGCCTGTTCGTGCCGCAGCCGCACGGCGCGCCCGGTCAATCAGGCGACTGGTGGCCGGCCGACCTGCGCTGGCCCAACAGCACCGGCGCGCAGAACAACGTGCGCTACGCCTACTTCGCCCAGGCGCACCGGCTGGTGATCGACCTGGGCGGCAACGTCACCGTCTACGACACGCTCGACCACCAGATCGGCGGCTTCTCGCAGGCGCAGTCGGTCGGCGGCACGCTGGGCTTCAGCAGCCAGTACGGGCTGATCGACGTGGCCAGCCTGCCGGTGGTGTCGGTCAACGGCGCACCGGTGAGGGCGCCGACGCCGATTTCTGCGCCGGCACAGACTTTCAACACCGCCTCCGTCTCGTACCCGCAAGACCTCGCGCCGCCGGCCTTCCAGAACTCCTCCAGCGGCAGCCAGGACGTCTTCGCCACGATCGAGAAGCTCGCCGACCTGCGCGCCAAAGGCATCCTCAGCGACGACGAGTTCGCCGCCAAGAAGGCCGAACTGCTCAGCCGGCTCTGAGACAGCCCGGGCGCCGATCGACTTTTCAACAAAGTTATCCACAACATGCGCCCGCGCTGCGCCCACTGCCTGCGCCCGGCGCGCACCTGCATCTGCCACTGGCTGCGCGCCACGCCCAATGAGGTTGAGGTGCTGATCCTCCAGCACCCGCTGGAAGCCGATCAGGCCAAGGGCAGCGCCCGACTGCTGCACCTGAGCCTGCAGCACAGCCGGCTCGAAGTGGGCGAAACCTTTGCCGACGAGGCCCTGGCCGCCTGGCTGGGACCAAACGACGGCCCGAACAGCGGCAGGACCGCGCTGCTCTACCCCATCACCGAATCCGCGCCCGGCCCGCTGGCCGATCCCGCGCAGCCCCCGCGCCGCCTGGTCGTGCTGGACGCCACCTGGCGCAAAAGCCTGCGCATGCTGTGCCTCAACCCGCGCCTGCTGGCACTGCCGCGCTGGCCGCTGCGCGATCCGCCTGCGTCCGCCTACGCCGCGCTGCGCCGCGCCCACCGCCCGGATCAGCTCTCCACGCTGGAAGCCACCTGCCTGGCGCTGCAGCAGCTGGAGCCGGCCCGTGCGGCGCGTTATGAGCCGCTGCTGGAGGCGTTTGAGGGTTTTGTGGCGGAGGCGGCGAGGCGGGTGCCTGGGGTGGGCTGATTGAAAAATTTCTTGCGTGTTCCCAGCAATTGCGAATGCCCAACGCAAGAACAAGCAGGTTTTCGGGTCTTTTTCTCAGAGAACATCACTCACCAGCACCCCAAAATGAAAGTTCAGGTTACCTTCATCGTATGAAGCTTAAGCACACCATGTCGTCATTGCCATGAAAATTTTTCAACTGACACTGCTGCTACTTATCAGTGTGTCCAGCCACGCCAATGCGACCGATACACAGCCATTGCACCGCACTCAGGCAACACAGGACCGGGCCTCTTTTTCAGATCTGTTACACCCTGCATCCACCGCGCCTTGGGCGTATAACGCTCACGCAGTGCCACCTCAGTTGAAGCAGAGCGTCGGAATCAACTCCGGTGCAGACCACCCCAGCAGCCTGTTGCTCGCCGGGTTAGCAGCACTAGGTTTCATCGCTCGGCGGCGCCAGAGCACTACAGGTTGAATCAGGCTCGCCAAAAAACGTGAGATCAAGGCAACACCTATAGATTGCCCCTCGGACGTTCGTCGTCTTTAAGACGAGCTACGCCAAATCACCAACGGCCACGCAGATGATCAATACCCCCTTATTCGCGGGGTGTCAGAAATCAAGAACGCGATAAGAATCAGCCTAGCGGCTAGCTTGGCACACCTCATCAATGATCACACGCAAAAAAATCACGGGGCAATTTATGTCAACACGCGCACTGCCTCGTATTATGGTGACCGGAGCTGCTGGCTATATCGGATCAGTATTGGTACATCAATTATTAAATGCCGGCTATAGCGTACTAGCAGTTGATTTGATGCACTTTGGCGAAGAGGTTCTAGCCCCGTTTACAACACATCCGAGATTCAGTCTGCTGCGATCAGATGTGGTGGCGCTGCAGCCGGTTCATCTTCAGCATGTCGATGCAATTGTTGATTTGGCAGCCATCTCTAATGACCCCTCAGCCGAGCTCGACCCTGCGCTCACCGAGCGTGTTAACCATCGTGCTCGCGTTCGCCTAGCTTTTCTGGCCAATGCGTGCAAAGTACAGCATCATGTGCTGGTCAGCAGTTGCTCAGTTTATGGGCAAGCAGCCAGTGACGAGGTAGATGAGCTGACACCTCCCCACCCGCTGACAGCCTATGCACGCGCAGGGGTCAGTGCCGAACAAGGTGTTCTGGAACAAGTAGTTCATGGCCTGTGCGCCACTGTCTTGCGCCTTGGCACGGTCTATGGTGCGTCACGCCGCATGCGATTTGATCTTGTGGTTAACACCATGACCTTATCAGCGGTGCGCCAACGTCAGATTACCTTACACGGTGGCGGCATCCAGTGGCGGCCTCATGTGCATGTCGCCGATGTGGCGCGCGCCATCATCACAACGCTTCAAGCAGATCGTACAAAAGTTAGAGGGCAGATATTCAACATCGGGCAAAGCAATGTGCGTATCTGTGATGTGGCGGATGTGGTGCGACAGAGCGTTCAAAAAACACTGGGTGACCGCGTCACCATCAAAACTGACGGCCACGATCCTGATCGGCGCGACTACCGTGTGAGTTTCAGAAAAGCAACGGATGTTCTAGGCTGGTCGCCACAATCGACTATAGCGCAAGCCTCGTTGCAAATTTCTCAGCAACTGAAAGATGGCATGCTAGTAGACGAACCACATACCTACACCACGGCTTGGTACAAGCACGTGATCGCACAGGGATTCAAGAGCCCTCAGAATGATCCTGAACGTACCAGTAGGATTCAGTCTGCCACAGCGTTTTTTAATGCCTGAACAACCTGATTTACCTGCTCATCGCAGATACTGGTGAAGAACGGCAGCGTCAGAACCCGTGCAGATGCATCATCAGTCACCGGCAAAGCACGTGTTGTATACCGGCGAAAGTGAGTCTGCCGATGTACAGGCGGTGAAAAATAAGCGCGTGTCTCTACTCCTTGAACCTGCAGTCTAGCAACGATCTCCGTACGACGCAGGGCTTGATCGGCATGCAGAAAAATATTGAAATCTTTCCAAGTAGGAAAAACTGTTGCAGGCAATGGTGAAAAGCTGATGCCCGGCACTTGCTTAGCCAGCAAAGCGCGATAACGCGCAGCCTTGTGCTGACGTTGCACGAGCACTGAGTCTAGACGCGTAATGTTGATGCAACCGATAGCGGCGTGCAATTCTGAAAACTTGCCGTTGAGTCCCATCTCTGTAGCGTTGTATGCGCTGGCAACGCCATAGTTACGCATAGTACGCAACTTTTCAATTAATGCTGCATTTTTCGTGGTGATTAGTCCACCTTCGCCACAAACAAGAACCTTCGTAACAGAAAGAGAAAACACCTCTGCATCGCCAAAATTACCAGCCTTAATACCGTTGCGTTCAGCACCAAATGCATGCGCGGCATCAAATATCAACGCAATTTTTTGCCCTGCTTTTGATTCAGCTTGGCGCACAACAGCAGCAATTGCTTCAATATCGCACACGACACCATGGACATGAACACCCACCACAGCTACCACGCTTGGAGTACGTTCCAATATTTTTGCTAAATCATCAGGACAAATCGTCAGATCAGCTCTCACCTCCGCAAAAACTGGGATAGCACCAAGATAAAGAAGCGCCTGTGCTGTCGCAGTAAAAGTATAACTCGGTAAGATCACCTCCGATCCTGGCCCAACTCCTAAAGCTTGCAGCGTCAAAATCAGCGCGACAGTACCTGATGACACAGAAACAGCGTAACACCCGCTTCCAAGCCGTTCAGATACGAGCGCCTCAAACTGAGCAGAATATCGACCGAAATTGGTAAGGCGCCCGCTGGATATTGCATCTTCCAGCATAGGGGCAATTTCAGCATACAGCGGTAAATCAGGCTTTACCAGTGGTATCTTCAATGGAAAAACCGACACATTTGATCCCGAATCTATACTGTTTTTTCCGCATCACGCGGCAGGAACTTTATCAAAAGTTCCTCATATTGATCGATGATTTTTGGCCAAGTGAACTGGGCCTCAAACCTAGAGTAACTTTCAATACGCATCGCTGCGAGCGCCTCAGGGTCGGACAACAAGGCTTCTAAGACACGCCTAAAACCGTCAGCATCAGTAAAATATCGTGCACCAGTCCCCGCTACCCAACGGGTAAAACGATTGTCATGCGATATCACTGCGTTGCCAGCACCCAACGCCTCCACCAAAGAAGGATTGGTTCCGCCCACTTGATGCCCGTGGACATAAGCCACACTGTACTTTCTCAGGGCATGCAACGTCGGTTTATCATAAATTGCTCCTACAAACTTCACTTCAGAGCTTGCCGCCGCACGTACGGAGCAATGATATGAATTGCTTTCGTAATAATTCCCAAGAAGCACCAAATCAACACCGCGGGCTTTGCGAGAAAAACCCTCAACCACTTCGAGAATAGAATTTTCCGGCTCTGGTCGGGCAATTAAAGTCAAATATTTACCGGGCGTCAAATCAAACTTTGATAACAGCTCAACAGAAACGGAGCCGATAGCATCAGCGCCATACGCAATAGTAGTAATTTTTTCTGCCCTCACACGCGAAGACAGATGACGTTTTATTTCCGGGTGATCTGCAACCAAATGACTTCCTAACCAGCATCCGACCCAATCATTCAGCCAAAACCAAGCCTTAGCGATTTTCCCCCATTTAGCGCGCGACCACTCTATACCATCCATATTAATTATATTTGGTATGTTTTTCAACCTAAGCCAAACACAAAAAACGGCAGTATTATAACCCAGAGTCAAACATAAATCACCACACTTGGACGCATGCATGACTGTCTTCCAATCAAAAACAATAGAACTGATTGAACCTTCACCAAGCACAGGTATATGTATTCGTTCAACACCTTGCCATTCATCTTCAGAAATTGGGCCAATGCCTTTATCTTGACAGTAAACAATAACACGCCATCCACGCTTAACGAGAGCGAGCGATAAACATTCAGCAAAAGTTTCAAATCCCCCGTGCGAAGCAGGTATACCACGAGTACCAAGAATTCTTAAGGTTCTTTTTTTCAAGGTCAACCCTAACAAAACAAAAATTTATTTAATTTCATACCCATTTTGCGATAATTTTTTTATATCAACTTCAGCAGCTGTTGTCATTCCAAACCAAGTCCAATCAGAAGTAATAACTCTCAACCGGCCAATTGCCAAATCCCGGTTGGTTTTATAGTTATCCCAAGGTGCGGTTTTATTTAACCAGTAATCAGCACCAAAGCCAACTAACAAAGGGCTTTTAGCCACTTCGAATTTATCACCAGCCTTACTTAAGGCCCTAACTTCAGCCACAACTAATACACCACAAAAATCCAATTTTTTGACGTCGGCTCGCCCCGCGCCAGGCCAAAAATGAAAGGCCCTTCCCAAATCAAAACCCACAGTGGTCACACCCATTGAATTACCAAATACTCTTGGTAATTCATTGTAATTTTCAGAATAATCGGGCATGAATTGTCGTCCCTCGATGCCTCCATCCTGCACAAGAGACCATTCACGGCTTATTCCCTGACACGTAAATGTTTTGAATTTTCTAATCTGCACCAAAGAAGAATCACTAGCAGAATTTTCAGCCCAAAATATCTGACCCCATCCTGTTATTGCAGAGAACGAACCTGTATTATTACCTGCACCCAATCTAGGGTGGGTCGACCAATCATACGACTTTGGCACCCCCAAAGGGAACATTTCATGCCTATGATATTGATCTTTATAAATCTCCAAAAGCTTTGAAAGTGGAACATCAACAGAACCAGCATGACAGTAAAACCCCACCGATACAGCCCACAAACAAATTGCTCTACGCCCCAAATTAAGCATATATTATTTCAATAACTCAAAAAACACCAAGCTCAGCATATAGATTAACCATAGCTTGCTTGTAAGAGTCACGGCCAAACCTAGCGACAACATCAGTTCTGGCATTGAAACCCATTGCCTCTAGCACACGATCATCCATCACCGAAGCTTTTTCCAGAATATGACTCAAAGCGTCAGGCGAGCCACTTTCAAAAAGCCATCCTGTCTCATTATTTTTAACAAGCTCAGGAATACCTCCGATATCAGAACCAATCACAATTTTTCCAAGAGCCATACCCTCAAGAATACTCATAGGAGCATTCTCGTACCACTCAGAAGGCAAAACGACAGCTCTTGCACCCTGAATTATTTCACGTAACTCTTGCCCTGATTTATAACCCAGGAAAACAATATTTTCTTGGTAGCCAGATGCGATTTTTCGCAAAGCAACTTCTTCAGGCCCGGTTCCAACAATAAAAAGTTTTACATTTGCTTTGACAGCAGCTTTAATTAGAGTAGAGACTCCTTTTTCAGAAGAAAGTCGACCGAAATAAACAAAGTACTTCCCAACTCTATAATGAGGCACAAACATTTCTCTATCTACATAGTTCGGTATGTAAATAAGCTTCTCTCTACTCCAACCCCACTCAACAAGTTTTTCGAAGAAAAATTTACTTGGAACGACTATTCGGTCAACATAATTTTGATATGTTCTCAAAAACTTATGAAGACCGCTTTCCATCGCAACAATACTGCTAGCAGCCAACGAATTTTTTATACAACGATAACGGACTATATTAAAAATTGTACCTTCACGACAACGCTCACAAATACCATCATTGTTTAACATCTTATAAGCTGGGCAAGCAATTTTCAAATCATGCGCAGTCAAGACAACTCGAACTCCAGCATCGGCCAATATCGGCAATATAGAGGGCGACAAATGATGATAAATACAGTGCAGATGAGCAACATTAAACTTATGATCTCTTAGTAGATTTAAGAGATTTTTTTGAGCCTCAAAAGAATAAATAACTTTCGAAGCCATTGCCATCTTTTTAACCAGGGAATAATTTTTTCCAAACTCAATCTCCTCTACAAAATATTTACTCCACGGTGTTTTTAAGTTATTTTCGTGGTGCATTGAAAAAAATCCAACATCCCACCCTATTTGACGCATGAGCTCAGCATGGTCAAAATAAACCGCATCACTACCGCCTCGGCGATAATGATAGTTATTGATATTCAATATACTTGGCAAAATTTACTTTCAAATAGCACCGCAACTGCGCCGCATTAATTTTTAAGAAAAATTATTCTAGAATTATTCCAATAGACACCCGCAACAAAATAAAATAATGACATCGCGATAAAATTATTAACCAAATTTTCAGAAAACAAATACAAAACAATTGCTAACAAGGGGACACACTCCCACCGACGACCACAAAAAAACACTATCGAACACATCATTCCAAGAAATGCAATAAATGCCAATCCGCCTAATTCAAATAAAAATTTGATGTAATCATTGTGCGGTACCAAATTAATATCTGACAGCAGGACCGAGGAACCAAATCCAAAACCGAAAAGCCATTCATACATGGAAGCATTAAAAAAAATGTCAGCCAAATTCAACCAATGTTTTAGCCGAAACAAAAAAGAAAGATCTGTTGTTTTTAATAGCAACACAAGCTCACCAAATGAAACCGTTCTTAAGTCAATTCGCCCATCCAAAATTAACCCAATACTATTAACAACCGGATAAATTCTGGAAAATACAAGTGCATCGCTCATGGCCAAATAAATTAGCATCACGCATGCCAAAGAAATGGCAACAATATAAAAATCTTTCTTCTTCCCAATACTTATCATTAACGATAAGAATATAGACAATAACACCCCTAACGTCCCAAAAACTACCCCTAGGAAAATATA
Source organism: Leptothrix sp. (in: b-proteobacteria) (assembly GCF_965250675.1). Taxonomy (NCBI): domain Bacteria; kingdom Pseudomonadati; phylum Pseudomonadota; class Betaproteobacteria; order Burkholderiales; family Sphaerotilaceae; genus Leptothrix; species Leptothrix sp. (in: b-proteobacteria). The sequence goes on along the minus strand of NZ_CBDFPH010000008.1, from coordinate 295,204 downwards.
CGCCCCAAAACTTTTAATGGGTTTAAACGACAAAACCCCATACATAGCCACAATCATTAATGCATAAAATGCAGCGTTGTTTCTATTTTCGAATATTGATATTTCCTGAATGGAACTCAACGAAAATCCGGCACTAAAAATCTGAACAATCAAAACAATCAAAGGGATAAAAACCATCGACCAAAAAATTTTTTTTGCCGACTTCGTACTCCAAAGAGGAATCTGTCGCGTCGATTCAAATGCGACTCCGAAGAACAAGAACACAGGGGAAATTAATATTTTTAGTAAATCCGCATAAATAATACGCTGCGGATTTAGAGCAATACTGCAAGAAATTCCTGTCAAATATATAGCAAACAATACCACGAAAACTATAGGCTGCGAAGTTTTTTGACGCTTAAAAATAAACTTAATAAGCAATGCAAAAAATATTCCAACTGCAAAAATATTTGCTAAAGCCTTAATTAGGCCTGAATTTATCAACACAGCCAAACTCAGCAAGATCATATATCCAGAGAACATGCCGAGCAGGAAAATTGTCTCTTTTTCTATTCTATATTGCAAGGAAAATTCTTTATTACTATTATTGAACGTCATAACCCAACTCCAACCTTAACCACAATCAGAATCAGAATCAGAATCAGAATCAGAATCAGAATCAAATAACTCCTGATAACCTTTGGCATCATCGGAGAAAACTGCTTCAATCATAGAAATAGATCGCGCCCAATTAAATCTATTTTTTAAAATATCTCGACCGGCCACACCAATTCTTTTACGCGCGACTTCATCAGCAAGCAACAATATGGTTTTTTCGGCCAATTCTTGCTCAGTTTGACCTGTACAAACTAGGCCGTGCTCGCCAGATTGGAATTCCGGAATTCCATTAAATGTGGCAAGACCTCCAATGACAGGCACACCCGAAGCCATGGCTTCAATTGTTTTATTTATTAGTCCGTAGCCTTTAAATATAGGACTCCATGCTATGGACGCATGGCTGTAAATTTCTGTCAAATCATCAACATAAGGCTTATATTCAACATTTTTTGCGTTATTAAATAAATCCAACAACTCAGATGAGGCACCACGCCCAACAATTATAAACTTTACATCCGGATATTTCAGCGAAATAATTGGCCACACTGACACAACAAGCCAACGCACCGTATTAGAGTATTCGCCACTCAATTCGGCAACAAATATTATTCTCTTTTCAGTCGTAGCATCATCACACACCAAATCAAATAATTTATTATTTATACCATTCGGAATTAGTCGAATTTTTTTTGAAAAATCTTCGTCGACCAATGATTTCATTGCTTGCATGTCAGCGTCTGTTTGAAGAAAAATATTACTATATGGCAGAAGTAAATCTCTTTCAATTTTTCCAATTTTAGTCGCCCGAATACAATCAACTCGATTCTTGAAATAAGCTCGCAACCCTCTTGCTTCTGAAAAATGTCTATTTTTATATTCAGCCGCCGTGCAATCATTGATTGCAGCAATCATATTTATTTCATTTATATTCAACCCGTAAAGTTTTTGCGCTTGGCGCCACTTTGCAACCGCACTAATCGGAGACACCAATATGAAATTTGGCTTTTCTAAAATATTGTTACACACCCACTTTGGATTTTCCCATCCATGCTGAAACATTTCATTATAAAAAATTTCATTTATCATGCGCCGAATTTTTTTAACTCGGTTCAATTTTATAATTGAAAAACTACCAAACAATTCTATATTTTTTTCTAAAAAATCGGCTGACGGTAGTGCACAATCATCGACCAACAACAACAACCTAATTACGTAGTTACTCTTCAAGCCCATTAAATAATTATAAATAGGAAGCGTTATTCCATTTCTAGGTGGGTAAGGAAGTTGATCTACAACCATCCATACTATGGGCATCTCATGGTCACATACAAAATTATCAGGGATGTTCATACACAATAAATCCAAAAATTATCCTGGTCAGCAGCCTGCCTCAGCAGGCGACCTGACGACCGATTCCTTAGCTGGTTTACTGCGGACGACATCGACGAAGAGGCGCGCGACGAGGCCGCGCAAGTCGAATCGCCAGTTGAAGCGATAGGCGAAGGAGGCGAGGTAGCCGGCGGCGTACTTGCGGTAGTTCAGCGAATGGAAGGCTCCGGCCAACGTGGTGTTCAAATTGCCCAGCACGGTATTGACCCACTTGAACTCAGGCAGATCGCGCGGCTTGAGCGGGCCCACGACCATCGGCGTATGCAGACACCCGGCATCGGTCACGGCGGCGAAGCAACCCAGGCCATCACTGAGCACGCGGGTCTGCGGCGCCAAGTTAGCTTTGGCCCATTTGCTGATCGCATCCAGCGTGAAGCCGCTGACCAAGTGGAGCTTGAGGTACATCGGATGCACCTGCTCGTTGAGCGAGACGGCGACCACGAAGGGCACCTTGTTCTCGGAGCCCCGGCCGGCCTTGCCGCCAGCACGCTCGCCACCGAGATAAGCGTCGTCGAGCTGAACGCTGCCGCTCAGGCGGTGGGTGCTGTCACGCTGGGCCATGGCCTGGTTGATCTTCTGGTGCATCAGCCACGCGGTGGGGTAGCTCACCCAGAGCTGACGCTTGAGCGCCAGGGACGACAGGCCGGTCTTTGCTTGGCTGATGAGGTAGAGCGCCAGGAACCAGGTCGTCAGCGGCAGCTTGGTGTATTCCATCAGGCTGCCCGCCGTCAGCGACGTCTGATGCCGGCAACCCTTGCACTGGAACAGCTTGCGGGCCCCGTGGCCAACCACGTAGTGATCGGCCGAGTCACAGCGCGGACAGCGAAAGCCCTGCGGCCAGCGCGCAATTCGCACTGCCTCAGCGCATTGCTCCTCTGTGCCGAAGCTGCTCATGAACTCGGGGATCGACATGCCGTGCTGGAACTGGATTGGGTTGAAAGCCATGGGGTCGCTCCGTGATGAAACAAACCCAGGTTACGGCCGCACTGGCTCATGGGGGGAGCCTGCTGAGGCAGGCTACGAATTAGGAAATTAAATTCCCGTTAAAAATAGAAAGCACATTTTAATTCTAAAGATATTTTTTCTTAAAGTAAAAAATTTTATCTCTAAATTTTGAACGCAAGGAATTCGCAGGCATTGAATAACTCAAAATCTCCCCACCAGCATATTGCACCAATGAAGCCAATCTCTTTTCATGAAGAATGGATCCAGTCTTTCCCCGCACAATAGATTTATCGATATTACGAACACCAACATGCTCGCTCCAACTATAAATATTTTCACGAGGCACCATCCAATTTTTAATGTATTCCCTCATATCACCTCCAATAATTTTTGGGAAACCTAAGTTTTCCCCATCAAAAGTCACACTTTGAAACAATTCTTCATCATAGATTTTTTTATTTATCGCGCAAATTGCTGCGAAGTTTAAATAAAAAATATTTGTGCGCACCCACTGCTCAAGTTTCCGCTCATACATTGTCATCGGACGTGCAGGCAACTCTACTTTACCGATCAATACAGGCACTGATGACACACAATACTCTCCAATTAGCCCTATAATATTTATTATATCATCGTCATAAAGAGGGTAATTTATTGATGCCGTATCATTTATAATAATGACGCCGTCATTAAATAGCTCATTCTCTATGCAGTCAAGACCAAGCTGATAGGCGCCAAACTCCCAACCTTCCCCGCAGTACGAGATAACCTTAGATTTATTAAGTCCATCCAAATTTAAATTGGATTTAATAGAACTATTCTGAACAACTATTGAAGATGAACCTGGAAACTCAAAGCAAAGCTTACGCATGAGCGAAAAAAATCGCTTGCTATTGTCTTCATAAAAATGATACCCAATTACAACCATAACATAAATATATTATATTATATTATTAATTTAAACTTAGTGATCAACTCTAACCGAAAACCCGAACTGATAACATCTTGAATCAGCACCAAATGCTACTGTCATAAGCATAAAAAACAAACTACGGAATAATTTTTTCGCCGTCGAACTGTTAATAGATAGGCGGTTAATTCCATGAAATTTAATTATTTTTAATCCACGCGACTCAAGAGAGTTTTTAAAGCTTATTTCCGTAAAAAATCTCAAATGAGTTTTATCAAGAATTCCTTCATCTTCATAGCGCCATTCTTTTTTCACCAACAGAGAATAAATATTTTCTATGTATCTAACGTTTGGAATAGATCCAATCAAAACCCCGCCCGGGTTTATTTTTGAGACAATTTCGCTTAAAAACTTTTCGTGATCAACCATATGCTCAATGACATCATTACATATGACGACATCAAAATTTTTTTCAGGGATTAATCCTTGAACCTGCTCAAATGTTCCGATCAAAACTCGTGTCAGGCTCTTGATTGCTACTTGAGCCGCATTAATCTCAGGTTCAACCCCCCAATACTCACAATCGAATCCGATATTTTTTCTGAACTGACCCGTACCACAGCCAATTTCAAGAATGGATTTGACATTTTCAGGAAGAAAATCCACCATTTCAGGACGGGATTTTTTATAATAGACAGGCAACTCACAAAGAGATTTCATATTTTACTCCAGCCTCGATTTAATTTATTGGTTAGCTCAACGACTCCAAGCGAAACCAACTCAAAAGCATTTGTTTCCAAGCTCAATATGGCTTCACGGGGCCACTTCCAATTGTTATAAATCAGCTGAACAATTCCTTGTGATATAACAGCAGCCGCTATTCCAAAATCTGAAAACTGCATTAGTAAAAAACTCAAGAGTACAACTCCGAATCCTGATGCCAGTGATGCCCACAAGAATGGAATGCGATTAAACGTTGTTAAGAAAGCTGCGCTAATTGAATGCACCATCTCCAGAAAATAAACCAAGATCGCCAATATCAATAATGGGAAGTCGAGCAACTGTGTTTTATTTGTTATGTAATTTAATACGATAATTCCTGGTCCAATCACAAACAAGGCCCCCGCCACATAAAATGTGGCAGCACTGATGATTGATGCAGCGAATATATTTTTTAACTCATTAATATGTCCAGCCATTTGTAAAGCGATCATGTGTGGCATTTTCAGCCCATTAAAAATGGTGGCCATTGAACTAAGCAGGCTCAAAATTTGCAGCGTCAATCCGTAGCTAGCTATAGCTGACAAATCGCAGAACAAGCTTGCGACAAATAAATTACCTCGTAAGAGAAGAAAAGAACCAATCTGTACTATGCCAAGGCGCCATGCGCTTAACCATAACGGTCTGATTTGTGTCATAGATTTTTTTTGATCGATCCGTGACTCCGGATGAGTCAATGAAAGATATGCTTTTTTGATACAAATTCGATAATAAATCATAGAGAGCATATAACATACGGCTGCACCTAATAAACCAAAACCTGAGATCAATGCAACTACAGTTCCCGTCACCATCAATATCTTGCTATGAGCCAATATTTTATTGGCTACTGTTATTTGATTTCTGCCTTGCAAGAAACCACTATACACACCTCCGCCAAATGAGATAACAGCCCCGGCTGCATAAAAAATCCACGGTAGCAATATTGAAAATCTACCGATACTATTATGTGGCAAGCTCGTCAGGTAAAAACTGCCGCCCACTACAAGAACAATAGCGACAGCCACTGACAAGATCAGGTAACAAAAGTAAGCCGAAAAAAATAAATCGCCCAATAAATCCACATTGAGCGACTTATTTTTACTTATGCTTGGCAAGCCTTGTGCCTGAATTGTCGACGCCCCAGCGTACACATATGAAACTTGACGTGCAATTGTTGGCTGCAGCCCAAGTTCCATCAATTGAGAAATTCCTGCCAGAGATATGAATAAATACCAAAGACCCATTTCTTCGCCACTAAAATAACGAAGAGTGCACGGCAGGAGTATAAGAGCAGCCCCAGAATTAAGAAGTTGGGCGCTATACGCCCAAGTAAAATCCTTATAATTCATTTAAATGAAGATATAAGTGGCATTTTATCGTTTCCCTATCAACCAATCTCTAGTGCCACCCTCAACCGCAGATATTAAATCTATAGCGAAATCATTTTGATACTTAAATGCATTTTTAGTATCAAAGTCAATTGAAGAAATTCGAAACAGCAGTCCATCTGGTATTTGTCTTTTTACACCATACTCGAGCTCAATCAATCGCTTGTCTAGGCCACCTAAAGAAACTTTATTTCCAATTGTAGTCCAATATGTTACCGGCTCATAACGCTTCTGATTAAGCTTGGTTTCAAGTCTTCTTATTGGTATCGTTCCCTGCACAGTACTCAATAGATCCGAATTATTGGATAGGACACTGAAGCCCTGCGCTGGATAACATACTTCAGGATAATGCACAGCCATGTCGGAACGCTGATCTTCGCCATAGGCGAGTGACAACATTACCACATCACCTCTCGAATTCACATAACTCCGCATTAATAGTTGAGTGTATATATTTTTGAGATTTTCCGTGGTTTGTGGATTAGGCACAACCATGTTGGACACGGGCAACATTCTCCATTGCCCAAATCTTTTTGGAATAACATCTTCCAACAATAGCCCAGCTCGCAGGTCAGCCATTTTATAAATAGGCTTGGCCATAGGCGTCAGAATTGACGTGACACACATTGCCAAAAAAATTACAACAGAATTCAATATTGATATTTTTTTCATAATTTAACAATACCAGACCGGCTAGAAATCAGCATACGAATGCTGGCATCAGCCCCAATCGTCAGCAGTAATGCGGCCATAAATAATACTATGCCTGCAAAATCGTGAACGAACCCTTGTCCAGCCGCATCTCCATAGTGATACGTTACAAGCGTAAGAACGACCACGCGAATCACATTTGCCGCAAAACTAATTGGGATGATTAACATTGCAAGCGATATGTTTCGTGCAGGACTCTCATATTTAATCATATTAAGATAAAGCAACCCCAGCGCCTCTAATGTAAAAAGCGTCTGTAGGCCAGCACAAGCATCTGCCACCAGCAATTGATACTGCCCCACCTGTAAAATAACGCCAGTACGACTTATTGGATAACCTGCCGTATGAAGAATCGCCTCAGCCACGAATGACACTGCCAACTTTAAAGGCTGAGTCAGCGAATCTATAATAAACCCAGGCAGAGGAATCATAAATATCATGAAAAACAAGGCAAACCAAATTAACTTAACCGCTTGTACACCTCGCAATATCAAGAGAACTGCAATTAACAGCCAAAGGAGTGCTCCGACTTCCGCCATCTGAATAGCTTGTGACCGTCCGAAAAAATAAAGCAAAAGCCCGAAGACAAGAAAAAACCATCCGATGGTCCGCTGAGGTTGCTCAGGTAAAGCTAGTAAATTGGGCCATGCGCGCCAAATAAGCCACAAGCTGATGCAGAGCACGACGGGACCTTGTCCTTGCTGATCAGTACGCCAGAGTCCATGGAATAGATCCCAAAAAGTGGGCACATACATGGCAAGAAGCCCCATGCCGACCATCAACCATGGCAACAGGGATGTGTTGGGCGGTTTTGGGGCAGAGAACAACGGCAGTGTCGGATCACCCTCAGACAACGTGGTCTGTGATAACGGATCAGTAGAGACTTGAATCACGGTTCGCAGCAGTCAAGATGGAAGGTTCAATAGATCTGGGCCTAACAACCTTGACCACCCATCACCCCTGAATGGGGTGACATGCTGTCTTGCTGTGCAAGAGTTGGCGTCAACGCTGCATTGACCCGTTCAGGCTTACTGACGGTTGATAGCTTTACTGCAGATGCTCGTCAGAGCTCGTTGATGATCACACCCGCCAATTTCGCACCGCTGGCAGCCACGGTGGCAACCAACTCGTTGAGCTGATTAATGCGGGTTTTGTTCTTACGCGCCAGAGCAAGCGCGGCGCCACATTTGCTGGCAATTACAGTGGCATCACTACCGTATTGACTAGCAGGGGTATCAACGATGACGTGATCGAACTTCCCAACCAGTTCACCCATCAGCAGGCGAAAAGCAGGACGCTCCAGCAGTTCCAGCGGGTTAGGCGGTGTAACCCCAACCGGCATGACGTAAAGGCTGGGGATATCTGGCGCTTGGTAAATGACGTTATCTTCTTGCCTCCCACTGAGGATGCTACTCAGACCGGTCGTGTTGGGCACACCAAAGACTTCATGCAAGCGCGGGCCGCGCAAATCAGCATCAACCACCAAGATGCGGCCGCCCAGTTGAGCCAGCACAATGCCGAGGTTCGCCACGAAGAAGGTCTTGCCATCTCCTGCGTCAGGGCTGATAACGGCCAGCGCACGGCGCGGCTCCTCTGGGTTAAAAACCCTCATCATCAACTGGCTGCGAATAGCGCGGAAGGCTTCCGCCTGCTTGCTAAAGGGTTGCGCCGCAACGATCAACTCAGGACGAGTGGTGCGGCGCTCTTCAGGGGTATAAGGGTAGTGAAATTGCTGACTGAGTGCAAAGACGATGTCGGTATTGCTGGCTAGACCCAGTGCCACAGCAGCCTCACCGAAGCGCATGCCGCTAGAGCGCTGCTGCTCAAGTATGGCGTCGACCTGTGCTTCTGAGAGATTTTTAGTCTGACGAATGATGTCGCCAATGCTGCGGTCTTGCTCACCCGATGAATGCACATCGTCCGCGCTGTGGACCAGCGTCGGTCCATTATTCGGTGTGCGGATCTTACGGTTGGTAAAGTTCATGGAGGACTCCGGATCAGGCAGCACGATGTGTCAGCAATGGCGAAGGCAGTTACGCACATCAGGCACCAGGACGAGGCAAACGCGCAAGCATGTTGCTCGGCAACACCATAGCCGTCCCACTATTGCCAAAACCTGAGCGCATGGGCTTGGGCAAACTGCCCAGCAAGGGCAGGTCAAGCGCTTCGATCAAGTCTTCTGGGGAGCGGACGCGACGGTCCACCAATTCACGCATCAAGGCAAACCCGATGGCCAGCAATGCTCCCAAGAATATGCTCAGCAGCGTATTCAGAAATATTTTGGGCGAAGAAGGCGTGGCAGGCTCCGTAGCTGGCGTTAGTATGGAGATATTGGTCTGCGTGTTCTGACTCTCCAGATTGGTCTGGCTGGCGCGAGCCACGACTTGGTCATAGGCACGTTGAGCAGTTTCAACTTCTTTGATCAGAACCATGGCTTGATCTCGTTGCTGCTTGAGGGCTAGTACCTTGGCACGCTGGGACTCCAAGGCGCCGCGTACTTCGGCTTCCCGCTGCTTGTTGATGGTGTTGTTGATACCCACGCTACCGCTCACGCGACGCGTCTCGCTCTCGATGCGCTGACGCAATTCGGCAATATTGGCCTTGAGTTCGAGCACTTGCGGATGTGCGTCACCCAGACGGGCACTCAATTCCTGAAGACGAGCATCTTGACGTGACACATCGCTCCGCAGACCAGCCACTACGGGGTTATTAATGACGTCTTGCAGTTGATCGGCTTGGTTGCGGGCTTGGTTGCTACGACTGGTCGATTCCGCAGAGAGTGCTTGCAGCGCAACCAACTGGGAACTCAGCTCGTTGAGACGCTGGCTTTCAATATCGAAGCGTTCATCAGTTGCCAGTATGCCGCTAGTCTTTTGATACGCAGTAAGCTTGGCTTGGGATTGCTCAAGTGCCTCGCGCAACTCTTTGCCGCGGGCATCAAAAAACTCGTTGTACTGCTTGGCAGGCGCTACGCGCAGACCAATGCTGACATCCATGTAGGAGCGCACAAAAGCGTTTGCCAAAGCAGCGGCAAACCGCGGGTCAGGACTTGTATAGTTGACGTTGATGACGTTACTCTCGCGCGAAGGCTTGACGTCGAGTTTCTTCTTGATAAGTTCAGCCAGCCAAGCTTCGAAGCTGCCACGACCTTCAGTCTCATCAAGCCACTTCTGTCGGGTTATGGCATCTTCCGTGAGACGCAGGCCTTGCACCACACGCTGGGCAACACGATCGCTCTGAAAAATATCCACTTGCGTAGCCATATAGGCAGGCATAGCCATGGCCCCTAACACCATGCCGGCAATCGGATCGGGCGAGCGTACATCGAGCACCACGGCGGCGCTAGCTGTGTAATTTTTTGGCAGCAACAGACTGACGCCCAGTGTGGCACCCACAGTGAATACAAGCACCAGAAAAGCGGAGATCCAGCGCGCCTTGAGGATCGACAAAAATTGGGAAAAGGTCATGACATCGGCCTCAGGGCGGTGAAAAACAGGGCACGCGCAGCAGGGTTAGAACAGACTTTCGCGTACGTAAACCACATCGCCTTCCCGCAACGTGTCTGTCAGCGCAGGCTCGAGTTCCTGCACCGTAGCACCATTACGGCGATGCACCTTGATCCCTTTGGCGGTGCCTCGCTGACTGACGCCACCACCAGACGCCAAAGCCTGCATGAGGGTCATCCCACGTTCAAGACGAAAGCTGCCAGGGCGCTGCACCTCGCCATAGATATAGGCCAGAGGCATTCGCTCCACATAAAGCGTATCGCCGTTGAGCATCACCGGATCTTGTTCACTGCCACCTCGCGTCAACAAAGCCCCAATATCGATACTGTGATAAACAAGCTTGCCATCGCGAATCCCTGAGTGAGTCACGATGTCACTGCCACCTGGCGCAACACCACCGGCTGTCGCCAACAACTCAGACAGACGCATGCCGCTGACTTCGATGGGAAAACGCCCGGGCCGATTGACCATACCAAGAACTGATGCCTGATTGCCACGCACCTGAAGCAGCAAGACACTGACCTGTGGTTGGCGCAGGTAATTACCCTTACGCAAGCCGTCTGCCAAGGACAGTTCAGCCTGTGCCACGCTCAGGCCGCCCAGCGTAACGGTTCCAAGCAGCGGATAACTGATGGTGCCGTTCTCGGAAACACGGGTCTCCAGCGTGAGGTCAGGGCTTTGATACACGCTGATACGCAGCATGTCACCCGAACCGATCACGTAATCCAGCTTGGTAGATTGAGCGCGCGCAGGCCCTGGCATGACAACCAACCAAGACGACAAACACAGCAACATCCAACTCAAGACATACCTCAGACGCTCAAGTGAAGCATGTGGCAAAAAAGCAGCGTGACTCATATGGGCGGTATCTCTGGGTGACGAAAGTGGCATTGAGCAGCGTTATAGCGACATCGCTACAACGCCTAGACATCACTGGCTGGCAGCAGATGCTGAAGCATTTGGACCACCAACGAACTGCCCCTCGTAGGTAACAGACGCAGCAGCCCTCAGACGCTTTATTTCATCGGTCATGATTTTGCGTTTTCGGTCATTCAGCAGAAATTGCTCAATGGCCGGTCTTGCTTGCGCAAGCGCCACGGGCTGAGATTTGGCACTGTTGACAAAGACGACGTTGACGCCGGTGGGAGTAGGCAACGTGAGACTCTGACCGTCAGAGAGCGCGCCGATACGATCAATCAGCGTCAGCGGCAGGTTCTCGGCAGGCTGACTAATCTGACGTGTATTGAACTTTATGTTGGCAGCGGTGAGCTGCTTGGCCAGATCGCTGCTGCTTTTGGAAGCCTGTGCGATAGGACCAAGCACATTAGCTGCTTCGCCACTGGCTTCGATATTGAACTCTTGAAGGACATAGACTCGGCGCTGTGCGAACAGAGACGGCTTGCTGTTGTAGTACTGCGCAACATCCTCGTCCGTAGGCTTGGAAGCTGTTGCAGCCAGTTTGTCTGCATAGGCACGCGCCAAGATCTCCCGCTTCGCACCCTCAATAGCCATCACCACATTCGGCTCGCGATCGAGCTTGTTCTCTGTGGCCTGTTGAATGGCAAGTTCCTGATCGATCAATGTTTCCAGAATCTGCTTGCTGGCAGCCTTGGCCTGCTCAGGCTTGAGGCCTGGCTGGCGCTGCAGCACGAAGTTGATCTGGTGGACGGAAATTTCTTCCTTGTTGACCTTGGCTGCGACCTGCGTCGCACCTTTTTTGTCGCCTCCACCACAAGCAGCCAACATCGCCACAGCAGCAGCGATTCCGAGAAAATTGGCACCACGGCGCAGGGTCAATGGGGAAGAAGAGGAACGAACCAGCGACATGAGACAACGACTCCTTGGGATGACATGACTCAGCACCACAAGGTGTGAGGCAAATAGACAACAACATCTTACCGGCGTGAATCCAGCCTGCTGCCCCCCGAAATGCAGGGGTCATCACACAACAAGGAGTGGGCGGTAAGTCTTCACGGCAAGGCCGCACGCAACACAACGCCATCTGCTTTTCTCCCACTCCCCCGTTCAGAGGCTTTTCGAGGTGGGAGTTCATCGATAAGCTCCATGTACCACGACATTCATGGGTTCGCATGCATGCGCTGTGTTGCGAGAAATCGATAGATTGCAACGTACGAATAGGTACGACTGCACGGACAGACCCGCTTTGGACGCTTCACATGAGACAGACTGTTTTTCTGGTGAACAATCAATAAATAAGTGTTCTCAGCATACGCATGCTGCGACGCTACAGGGAGAAAGAGAAATGAAATGCGGTGTTGTAGTTGCAAAGGCGAAAAGCATGGGGAGTCGCCGTGACGAATGACCGGAGCGCCAGCAAGCTGTTCCTGACTGCGCCACCTTCTGTGGCGACGTTGGTGGCTGCGGTGCTGGAACCCAGCGTTGCGGCGCTGGGGCTGATCGTTGCGCATGACGTTTTTAATGAACCCTTCGGTGGCCCTGCACGCGCCATGGTGTTGCTGTTGCTGGTGATGATGTTTCCGGGCGTGAATCGTTTCGGCCGCCGGGGCGTGGGGGTCGGTATCGACATCGTCTTCAGCTGGATCGGGCTGCTGGCTGTGCTGCTGCTGCTGGGTTACGCCACGGGCAGTCTGCATGAGTTCGACCACCGCATGCTCGCCGCCTGGGCAATGGGCGTACCGCTGGTGCAGTGGGTTTGCGTTGTCATCGGGGCAGAGTGGTTACGCCGCCGGGCGGCGTCTCCCGAGGCCAGGCGGCCGGCCGTCGTGGTGGGTGTCAACCGCATGGGTTCCCGGGTGTCGCAGATGCTGGCGCAGCGCAAGGCAGAAGGCCGCGAGTTGCTGGGCTTCTTCGATGACCGGACGCTGGACCGCCTGGAGTTGCCGCCGGGCGAGGTGCTGCACGGCAAGCTGTCTGATTTGCCGGCCTACATCGAGGCACAAGGCGTGAAGGACGTCTTCATCACGCTACCGCTGACCTCGCAGCCGCGCATCCTCAACCTGATGGCCTCGCTGCAGAACACCACGGCGTCGCTGCACTTCGTGCCGGACGTGTTTGACGTCAGCATCATCCAGGGGCGCCTGGAGGACATGGATGGCGTGCCGGTCGTGGGTCTGCTGAGTTCGCCGTTCACGGGGGTGAACAGCCTGCTCAAGCGCATCAGCGACCTCGGGCTGGCGTCGCTGATTCTGGTGTTGATCTCGCCAATCCTGCTGCTGGTGGCCTGGGGCGTGAAGCGCAGCTCACCCGGGCCGGTGATCTTCAAGCAGAGCCGCACCGGGCTGGATGGACAGATCATCAAGGTCTACAAGTTCCGTTCGATGACCGTCATGGACAACGGCCCGGTGATGCAGCAGGCCCAGCGTGGAGACGCCCGCATCACGCCATTTGGCGCCTTCATCCGCAGCACCTCGCTCGACGAGTTGCCGCAGTTCGTCAACGTCCTGCAGGGCAGCATGAGCATCGTGGGGCCACGGCCTCACGCCGTGGCGCACAACGAGCAGTACCGCAAGATCGTCAAGGCCTATATGGCGCGCCACAAGGTCAAGCCCGGCATCACCGGCTGGGCGCAGGTCAACGGCCTGCGCGGCGAGACCGACACGGTCGAGAAGATGGCCCGACGCGTCGAATACGATCTGGAGTACCTGCGCAACTGGTCGCTGGGGTTTGACCTGCTCATCATTTTCCGGACGGCAAAGCAGATGTTCTTTGACCGCACCGCTTACTGAGATTCACCGAATGCAAGCCTTGCCCTTGAAACTCTGCACCGCGATGGCCCTTCTGGGCTACCTGGGTCTGGCTCATGCCGAGTCCGACCCCTACGCGCTGACCGTGAGCCAGTCGCTGACCCGCGACAGCAACGTGCTGCGCGTACGGGATGCTGCGGCCTCGGCCGACACCATCAGCACCACCGGCCTGGGGCTGAGCGTGGATCAGCCCATCGGTCGACAGCGCCTGCGCGCCAGTGCCGGGTTGCAGGCTTCGCGCTACAGCAGCAATTCAGCCCTGAACTACACCAGCCCCAATGCCTCCCTGACCTGGGACTGGGCGACGGCAGACCGGTGGCAAGGTGAGGTCGGCGCCACGCACTCGCAGCAGCTGTACCGTGACAGCACCAACAGCGTGCTGGCCGCGCAGGGCAAGAACATCGAGCGCACCAGCACGACGTTCGCCCGCGCCCGCGTAGGCGTGGTGACCGAATGGACGCTGGAAGGCGGGCTGGCCGGCTACGACCGGCGCTTTTCCTCGACGGTCTTCGCCAACCAGGAACAGCGGCGCCTGGCCATGGACGTGGGCGTGCGCTGGCAGCCACAGCCCGACCTGAGCGTGCGCGGCCTGGTGCGACGCACCAACGGCAGCTACCCGCGCTACAGCACCACGCTGGGTGCGGACCGCTTTCACCGCAATGACATCGAGACCGTGGTGGGGCTGCGCCTGAGCGGCGCCACTGCGGTGGATCTGCGCCTGACGCGGTCGCAAGAGAGCCACAGCCAATCGCTGCTGCGCAACTCACGCCTGTGGTCCGGCGCCTTGGGCGTGCAGTGGCAACCCACCGGCAAGCTCAGCTTGCGCGCCGGACTGCTCAGAGACACCGACACCGGCAGCCAGGAACTCTTCAACGGCACCGGCAGCACCGACGCCCGCCTGAGCACCCGACTCGACCTGAGCGCGCAGTGGAAAGCCACCGACAAGGTCCAGCTGACCGCCCGCTTCCAGCAGACGCAGCGCGACCTGGAAAACGCTGCTGCCGGCCTGGGATTGGAAGTGCAGGGCGAGGACGAGCTCCAGCAAGTCTCGCTGGAAGCCGCCTATCAGGCCATGCGTGCGCTGGCGCTGGGCTGCAACGCCAGCTACGAGAAGCGCACCGTGAGCGGCAGCCAGACGCTGAGTTATCCCTACAGCGCCCGCGTGATCGGCTGCTTCGGCCGCTTCACCTGGGATTGAGCAGGCCCGGCGCTCAGAGCTGCAGCGCGGCCTCGCCGAGGCCGTCGAACGCCACCCGCACCGCATCACCCGCCTGAGCTTCCAGCAAGCCGACCCATGAGCCGGTCGTGACCACGGTGCCCGCCGGCACCGTGGCGCCCTCGCGGGTCAGGTGCCGCAACCAGGCCGGCAGCACCGCCGCCGGGTCACCCAGCGGGTGGGTGCCCACAAAGCGTTGCGGGGTCTGCGTGCCGATGTGAACCTCGCACACCTGTGCGGCCCAGTCGCGCGCTGAATACGGCTGCCACGCACCCAGCACCAGCGCGCCGTGCGACTGCAGATCCGCCAGGCGCAGCAGCGTGGGCGTGGCGCTCCAGCCGTCGGTCCAGCGGCTGTCGACCACCTCGATGCTGACGCACATGGCGTCGATCAGCGCCTCGGCGCAGGCGCGATCCAGCGTAGCGGCGGTGGCCGCATCGACACTGCGGCCCAGGCGCAGCGCCACCTCGGCCTCGATGCCGCGCTGATGCAACGACCAATGCCGGCCATCGGCCGGGCTGCCGACCACGCCCGCATCCGGCAATGGCGCATGCGTGATGCCGGCCAGCGTGCCACCGCCGGATTTCCAGGCGCGCGGCACCTCAGCGTCAAACCAGCCGAGCGCTGCGCCCTGCTGATGCTGCAGCGCGTAAGCCGCGTCCAGGTCGATGGCCTGCCACGGCAGCGCATGGTGATCGGCGCGCTGCTGCGTGTGCCGGGCGGTGATCAGGGCGGCCAGAACGCTGGCCTGCGGGTCGGTGCTGGAGTTCATCGGATGCCATTCGTATCGGGGGGCCTGAATTTAGCGCCCTCATGAAAGTCCGCATGGGCGGCGCGGTGCGCGTCGGGTATCTTGAGCCGGCCCTTTCAGCCAGTCTCCGGACGCCACCATGACCTCACTCGATGCCTTCCTCGCCGCCCGCGACCAGCTGCTGGCGCTGCGCGACGACCAGTCCGCCGCCGTGGCGCAGTTCCGCTGGCCGGTGCTGACCGAGTTCAACTGGGCACTCGACCACTTCGACACCCTGGCGCGCGGCAACGACGCCACCGCGCTGCAGATCGTCGGCGAGGACGGCAGCGTGGTGCGACGCTCATTCAGCCAGCTGTCGCAGCGCTCGGACCAGGTCGCCAACTTCCTGCGCGCTGCGGGCGTGCGGCGCGGCGACCGCGTGCTGCTGATGCTCGGCAACGAGCTGGCGCTGTGGGAAATCATGCTCGCGGCCATCAAGCTCGGCGCGGTGCTGATTCCCGCCACCGCGCTGCTCACCACCGAAGACCTGCGCGACCGCCTGGAGCGCGGCGGCGTGCGCCACGTGATCGCCGCCAGCGCGCAGGTCGACAAGTTCGCGCCGCTGCCGGGCGACTACACCCGCATCGCCGTGGGTGATGTGGCCAACAGCGCAGCGATGGGTTGGCTTCCATTCGACGACAGCGCGCAGGCGAGCACCCACTTCACACCCGACGGCGCGACGCTGGCCACCGATCCGCTGCTGCTGTACTTCACCTCCGGCACCACCTCCAAGCCCAAGCTGGTGCTGCACACGCACCAGAGCTACCCGGTCGGCCACCTGTCGACCATGTACTGGCTCGGGCTGCGACCGGGCGACGTGCACCTCAACATATCGTCGCCCGGCTGGGCCAAGCACGCGTGGAGCTGCTTCTTCGCGCCGTGGAACGCCGGCGCCTGCGTCTTCATCTACAACAGCGCCCGTTTCAGCGCACCGAACCTGCTGGCCGCACTGGCACAGCATGGTGTCACCAGCCTGTGCGCGCCGCCCACCGTCTGGCGCATGCTGATCCAGGAAGATCTGGCCTCGCACCGCAGCCGCCTGCAGCTGCGCGAGCTGATCGGCGCGGGCGAGCCGCTCAACCCCGAAATCATCGAGCAGATCCGCGCCGCCTGGGGCATCACGCTGCGCGATGGCTACGGCCAGACCGAGACCACCGCGCAGATCGGCAACGCGCCCGGCCAGCCGCTCAAGCCCGGCTCGATGGGCCGGCCGCTGCCCGGCTACCGCATCGCGCTGCTCGACCTCGACGGCCGCGAAGCCGACGAGGGCGAGGTCTGCATCGCCCTGCAAGACTGCCACGGCCAGCGCCCGCTCGGCCTGATGGCCGGCTACCAGGACAGCGCCGAGAAAACCGCCGAAGTCATGCGCGACGGCTACTACCGCACCGGCGACGTCGCCAGCCGCGCGGCCGACGGCTACATCACCTTCGTCGGCCGGGCGGACGACGTGTTCAAGGCCTCCGACTACCGCATCAGCCCGTTCGAGCTCGAAAGCGCGCTGATGGAACACCCGGCGGTGGCCGAAGTCGCCGTCGTGCCCAGCCCCGACCCGCTGCGGCTGGCCGTGCCCAAGGCCTTCCTGATGCTGGTGGCCGGCACGGCGCCGAGCCGTGAACTGGCCGAGGCCATCTTCACCTTCGCGCGCCAGCAGCTCGCGCCCTACAAGCGCGTGCGCCGGCTGGAATTCGTCAGCGAGCTGCCCAAGACCATCTCCGGCAAGATCCGCCGCGTGCAGCTGCGCACGCTGGAAGTGCAACGGCGCGCCGCCCCCTCACGCGCCGAGGGCGAATTCTTCGAGGAAGACTTTCCCAGCCTCAAGTAACCGGGAAGCGTCCGCGCTCAAACCCAGTCGCTGCTCGGCGCGCGCCACAGGTCGATGCCGCCTTCCTGCGCGTGGCGGTCGATCTCGGCCAGTTCCTCGGCGCTGAACGCCAGGTTGGCGAGCGCGCCGACGTTCTCGCGGATCTGCGCGGCGCTGCTGGCGCCGATCAGCGTGGTCGTCATGCGCGCATCGCGCAGCACCCAGGCCAGCGCCATCTGCGCCAGGCTCTGGCCGCGTTGCTGGGCGATGCCGTTGAGCGCGCGCACCTTGGCCAGGTTGGCCTCGCTCAGGTGCGCGGCCATCAGCGAGCCGCCGCCCGGGCGGTTGATGCGCGCATCGGCCGGAATGCCGTTGAGGTACTTGTCCGACAGCAGCCCCTGCGCCAGCGCGGTGAAGCTGATGCAGCCGGCGCCGTGTTCGGTCAGCGTGTCGAGCAGGCCCCCCTCGATCCAGCGGTTGAGCAGGTTGTAGCTCGGCTGGTGAATCAGCAGCGGCACGCCTTCGGCCTTCAACAGCCGGGCCATCTCGGCCGTCTTGCCGGGCGAGTAGGACGAGATGCCGATGTAGAGCGCCTTGCCCTGGCGCACGGCCTGAGCCAGTGCGCCGGCGGTCTCCTCCAGCGGCGTTTCAGCATCGAAGCGGTGTGAATAAAAGATATCCACATAGTCCAGCCCCAGGCGCTGCAGGCTCTGGTCCAGGCTGGCCAGCACGTACTTGCGCGAGCCGCCGCCCTGGCCGTACGGGCCCGGCCACATGTCCCAGCCGGCCTTGCTGGAGATGATCAGCTCGTCGCGGTAAGGCTTCAACTCCTCGCGCAGGATGCGGCCGAAGTTGATCTCCGAGCTGCCGTAGGGCGGGCCGTAGTTGTTGGCCAGGTCGAAGTGGGTGATGCCCAGGTCGAAGGCGGTGGTGACCATCTCGCGCTGCACGGCGAGCGGCGTGGTGTCGCCGAAGTTGTGCCACAGGCCCAGCGACAGCGCCGGCAGCTTCAGCCCGCTGGCGCCGCAGCGGCGATAAGGCATGGACTCGTAGCGGTTGGCGGCAGCGGTGTAGATGGGTTTCATGGTTCTGGCCTGGCGGAAGTGAATGGGCGTATCGGCGTGGGGCGCTGATGATGCCGCAAGGGCCGCCGGCCTGCGCGGCAGACGGTCAACCGCCGGCCAACGCCGGCTTACTGCGCGCCGGGCAGCAGCCGCCAGCCGGTCTGCTGGACGAACTCGGCGTAGGACAGCGGCGGACCTTCATAGCGCGTGGCATCGTTGCTCAGCACATGGGCCCAGGTCCGCCCGGTCTGGGCGTCGTGCACCAGCTTGAAGAGGTGGCTGGGCACCCAGACCCGGTTGTCGCCGATGGTGGCCTGCGGCGTCTTGCGGAACAGCGGCCCGGAGAACACGAACACATCGCCCTTGGCGCGCATCGCGTACTTGCGCGTGTCCATCTCCAGCCGGGCCCAGATGCGCTGGTTGTTGATGCGGTCCTGCGGAATCATGTTCGAGAGTGCAAACGACTGCGCCATCGCCGTGACGTCGGGCTGATCGGCTGCCGGCGACATGTGGCCACGGTCGAAACCGCTGCCCTTGAAATCGCTCAGGTCGGCGCGCTCGCTTCGGGGCAGGCGCGGGTCGGGGTAGAACTCGTCGGTGCGCTCTTCGTCGCGGGCGTCGAGCAGCATCTGGCGGCTCAGGCGCTCGACCACCACCAGCGGCGTCTTGCTCAGGCCGGAATGCAGCACCGCGAAGGTGTTGGAGCACAGGCCGCGCGGCTTCCAGCGCGCCGGCACCACGTCCAGCGCCAGCGGCTTGCCGCCCGGAAAGACCGCCTTGCAGCCGTCGAAGGTCGAGCGCCGCTGCTCGGGCGCGTACAGCGAGATGGCTTCCGTGGCGACGCGGTCGGGGTTGCGGCGGGCCTGCACCACGGCGGGCGCGGTGCAGAACATCGCCAGGACGACGACGAGCAACTTAGACAGGTTTCTTGGCATTGTTTTGGAACAGGGAGCAGGGAAAAGGGAGCGGGATTGTGCGTGCGACCTGCTCCAATCCGGACATGCCCTACACCGTCGCCGTCCGCGCCCTGTGCGAATTCACCGCCAAGGTGGGCGATCTGGACCTGCGCTTCACGCCCTCGCCCACCGCGCTCGAAGGCATCGAGGGCCACGCCGTGGTCGTGGCGCGACGCGGGGCCGGCTACCGCGCCGAGGTGAGCCTGAGCGGCGAATTCGGCCCGCTGCGCGTGCGCGGCCGGGCCGATGGTTTTGACGCGATGCGCGGCCGGCTCGAAGAAATCAAGACCCACCGCGGCAGCCTGGAACGCCAGCCCGACAACCACCGCGCGCTGCACTGGGCGCAGGCCATGGTCTACGGCCACCTGCTGTGCCAGCAGGACGGGCGCACCGAGGTCGAGCTGGCGCTGGTGTACTTCGACATCCTCAGCCAGAGCGAAACCGTGTTCACGCGCGCCTGCAGCGCAACGGAGTTGCAGGCGCACTTCGAGCAGCGCTGCCAGGCCTTCCTGGCCTGGGCCGAACAGGAACTGGCACACCGCACGGCGCGTGACGCCGCGCTGGCGACGCTGCCGTTTCCGCACGCCGACTTCCGCCACGGCCAGCGCCCGCTGGCCGAAGCCGTCTACCGCAGCGCTGTGTCCGGCCGCTGCCTGATGGCGCAGGCGCCCACCGGCATCGGCAAGACGCTGGGCACGCTGTTTCCGCTGCTGCGGGCGCTGCCCGGCGCGCAGATCGACCGGGTGTTCTTCCTGACCGCCAAGACCTCGGGCCGCGCGCTGGCGCTCGATGCGCTGGTGACGTTGCGGGCGGCGCAACCTTTGTTGCCGCTGCGCAGCCTGGAACTGGTGGCGCGCGACAAGGCCTGCGAGCACCCGGAGCTGGCCTGCCACGGCGCCTCATGCCCGCTGGCACAGGGCTTCTATGACCGGCTGGCGGCGGCGCGGCAGGCCGCACTCGCGCTGCCGGCCTGGGACAAGGCCAGCGTGCGCGAACTGGCCGCGCAGCACGCCATCTGCCCCTACTACCTGACGCAGGAACTGGCGCGCTGGGCCGACGTGGTGGTGGGCGACTACAACCACTTCTTCGACAGCGCCGCGCTGCTGCACGGCCTGACCCAGGTGCTGGGCTGGCGCGTGGCGCTGCTGGTCGACGAGGCGCACAACCTGGTCGAGCGCGCCCGCAAGATGTACAGCGCCGACTTCGACGCCGACCGCCTGCAGCGCCTGCGCCGCACCGCGCCGCCGGCCGAGGTGCGCAAGGCGCTCGACCGCGTGCTGCGGCGCTGGAAGGCGCTGCTGGCCGAGCAGCCGCTCGACTACCAGGTGCTGGCCGACGCGCCCGAGGCGCTCACCACCGCGCTGCAGCAGGCCGGCACCGTGATCCTCAACCACCTGGCCGAGCATCCAACCGAGCCCAACGCCGCGCTGCTCGACTTCGCCTTTGACGCGCTGCAGCTGGTGCGGCTGTCGGAATCAGCTGGCGCGCATTCGCTCTACGACCTGGAGCGCCCTACCCACGCCAGCCCGCGCCTGAGCCTGCGCAACGTCGTGCCGGCGCCATACCTGAAGCCCCGGCTGGCAGTGGCTCATACGGTGACCCTGTTCTCGGCCACGCTGCAGCCGCAAGGCTATTACGCCGATCTGCTGGGTCTGCCGGACAACACGGCGTGGATCGATGTCGAGTCGCCGTTTGCCGCGGCGCAGCTCGATGTGCATATCGCCCGTGACATCTCGACCCGCTACCGCCACCGCGACGCCTCGCTGGCGCGCATCGTGGCGCGCATGGCGCGGCAGTACGCGGCGCGGCCGGGCAACTACCTGGCGTTCTTCAGCAGCTTCGACTACCTGGACCGCGTCGCCGCCGCGCTGGCCGCCGCACATCCGGAGGTGCCGGTCTGGCTGCAGCAGCGCGGCATGAGCGAGGCGGCGCAGGCCGACTTCCTGGCGCGCTTCACGCCGGACGGGCGCGGCATCGGCTTTGCGGTGCTGGGCGGCGCGTTCTCGGAGGGCATCGACCTGACGGGCGAGCGCCTGATCGGTGCCTTCATCGCCACGCTCGGCATGCCGCAGGTCAACCCGGTCAATGAGCAGCTGCGACAGCGCATCGACCAGACCGACGCGCTGGCCGGGCGCGGCTTCGACTACACCTATCTGTACCCCGGCCTGCAGAAGGTGGTGCAGGCCGCCGGCCGCGTGATCCGCACCACCGCCGATCAGGGCGTGATCCATCTGCTGGACGACCGTTTCCAGCGCCGCGAGGTGCGCGCGCTGCTGCCGGCGTGGTGGGCGGTGGAGGAGACACGATGAACCCGCCGCCCTACAAAGGCCAGTCGTTTGCCGCCCGGCTCGGCCATGCGCTCAGCGGCCTGGCCGTCGCACTGCGGCGCGAGCGCAGCCTGCGCGTGCAGCTGGCCGGCGCCCTGACCGCCGCGCTGGTGCTGGGCCTGACGCACGCCGCACCGCTGTGGTGGGCACTCGCCGCCCTGGCCAGCGGCGCCGTGCTGGCCGCCGAGATGTTCAACACCGCGCTTGAAGCCCTGGCCGACCGGCTGCACCCGGAGCGCCACGCCGAGATCAAGTTCGCCAAGGACGCCGCCGCCGGCGCGGTGCTGCTGACGGCGCTGGCGGCGGCAGGGGTGGCGCTGGCGTATCTGTGGAGTTGGTGGCGAGGCGGCTGAGCGACTCAGACTTGTGCCAACGCCGCGACGACCTCGGCAAACGTCGGCCGCGCCAGCACCTGTGGCTGCAGGCAGGCGTCGCGCAGTGCGGTCAGAGTGGTGAGGCAGGCGGCATCGGCAGGCGCAGAGTGATCCACCGCCACGCGCTCGATCAACTCTTCCAGCAGGCAGCCGTAGGCGCGCACTTCCAGGCGCTGCAGCGCCGCCGCTGCCACACTGGCCGGGTCGTAGAACGACGCGGCGCCGAAATCGCTCAGCACGCACTGCGGCTGCTGCACGTCACCATTCCAGAGCAGGTTGTGGGCATAGAGGTCGCCGTGCATCAGGCCTTGGGCGTGCAGGTGGGCGGCGACGTCGGCGATGCGGCGGGCGATGCTCAGCGCCGACGCCACCGGCAGGCGCAGGCCGTCGGCGTAGACATCGCGCGTGCACGACGCCAGGCTCGGCGGGCCGGCCAGCGCACGAAAGCTGGGGTCGAGCAGCGCCAGCACCAGCGCGGCACTGCCTTCGGGGTGATCGTGCAGCACGCCGGCCACGTCGATCAGCCCGGCGTGGCCGGCGGCGGCGATGCAGGCGGCCATCTCGCAATCGGGCAGACCGTCGCTGGTCATCGCGCCCTTGAAGAGCTTGACGGCGACAGGCTGTGCGGGCTGCTCAGCCCGCTGCCACAGCGCGCGGTGGATCACGCCCGAGGCGCCCTCGCCCAGCGCGTGCTGCAGCTGCAACTCGGACCACGCAATGCGCGCGATGTCGGCCCGCGCCGGCGGTGCCGCGTGATCGGCACCGAGCGGGTTGCCCGCCAGCGCCAGCCAGCTCAGGCGCGGCAAGTCCAGCAGCCAGGGCGGCAAGGTCTCGAAGCGGTTGGCGGCCAGCCGCAGCAATTCCAGTTGCGTGCAACGCGACAGATCCGGCAACGCGCGCAGGCGGTTGCCGGCCAGCATCAGTTTCTGCAGGCGCGGGCGCTGGCCGAGCGCATCAGGCAACTCGGCGAGGTCGTTGTCGGTCAGGATCAGCCAGCGCAGCGGCGCCGGCAGCGACTCGGCCGGCACGTGGGCAATGCGGTTGGCCTTGAAGCCGACCATCTCCAGCGCCGCGCAGTCGCCCAGCACCGGCGGCAGCTCGGTAAACGGGTTGTCGGAGCAGAAGATCACCTTGAGCCGCTTCAGGCGCGGCAGGTCGTGCGGCAGCGTGGTGAGCCGGTTGCCGGAGAGGTTGAGGACTTCGAGCGTGTCGGCCAGCGCGAAGATCTCGCGCGGGAACTCGCTCAGGCCGCAGGACAGGTCGAGGCGGCGCGTGCCGGCCAGCGCGCCGGAGCGCAGTTGTTGCAGGGTGTGCATGGCCGCGATTGTCCGGGCTGTTGCGGCGCCGGCAGCCTCACAGTCCCAATTCGCTCAGACCCGGGTGATCGTCAGGGCGGCGGCCGAGCGGCCAGTGGAACAGGCGCTCGCCCGGCGTGATCGGCAGGTCGTTGATGCTGGCAAAGCGGCGCTGCATGAAGCCGTGCTCGTTGAACTCCCAGTTCTCGTTGCCGTAGCTGCGAAACCACTGGCCCGATTCGTCGTGGCTTTCATAGGCGAAGCGCACCGCGATGCGGTGGTCGGTGAAGGCCCACAGCTCCTTGATGAGCCGGTAGTCGAGTTCGCGCGCCCACTTGCGCGCCAGGAAGGCCTTGACCTGCTCGCGCCCGACCGGGAACTCGGCGCGGTTGCGCCAGACGGTGTCCTCGGTGTAGACGCGGGCGCAGACCTCGGGGTCGCGGGTGTTCCAGGCGTCTTCGGCGCCGCGCACCTTGCGGGTGGCGGTCTCCAGCGTGAAGGGCGGGACGGGCGGGCGTTGCTCAGGGGTAGGCGTCGTGGTCATGGGCGTCGCGTCGTGAAGGTCAGGGTGGAGGGCAGGCGGCGCCAATCTGCCGCCCACGGCCATATTGACACGCGCCCCATGACACTGGCGCGCGCGGACCACGCGCGCATCTCAGTGCGGGCGTCAGTGCAGCCTCAGTGCTTGTGCTCGCCGTGGCCGCCAGCGGCCGCAGCGCCTCCGGGCGCCGTGGTCAGCACGGGGACCTTGACCTCGGTGCGGGTCTCGACGCCCTTGGCATCCTTGAACACCAGCGTCAGCGGGATGCTGCTGTCCTTGGGCAGCGGCGTCTTCAGGTCCATCAGCATGACGTGGAAGCCGCCCGGCTTGAGCGAGAAGGTCTTGTGCTCGGGCAGTTCCACACTGCCGACGGCGCTCATCTTCATGATGTCGCCGTCCATCTTCATCTGGTGGACCTCGGCGACACCGGCCACCGGGCTGGACACACTGACCAGGCGCAGCGGCTCGTGGGCGATCAGGTCCATGAAGGCACCGGTGGACTTCTGGCCCTTGACGGTGGCGCGCGCCCAGGCGCCGTTGACTTCGATGTTCTGCGCCAGCAGCGGGGTCGCGCAGGCCAGGCCCAGCAGGGCGGCGGTGATTTGACGGGAAAGGTTCATGGGAGGCTCCTTGGGAAATGGCAGGACGTGTGGCGGGCGTTGTGTGAAATCAATGGGCATGGCCGCCAGCGGCAGGCTGCGAGGGCAGCACCTCCAGCAGCACGGCCGGGGCCTTCAGGCCTCGGGTGGACAGGCCGGTGGCGGGCACCTCGGCCCAGTCGATGGCGGCACTCTCGCAAGTCTGCAGCACCTTGAACCACAGCGCGCCGGGCTGGTCGGGCAACTGGCCGCGCAACGCGAAGCTGTCGGCCCAGGCGTCCTGCAGCCAGGCGTCGCGGGTCAGCGCGGTCCAGCGGATTTCGGCCACGTCGTCGGTGATGGTCTTGCCGTGGCTGGTGTAGGGCTTGGCCAGCGCGGCGCGGGTGATGTCGAGCTTCCAGCCCGGCTTGGGCACCGGCTTGGCGCCCTTGAAACCGGCAGGAATGCGCACGGTGACGGTGTGCACCGGCGCGCCATCGCAGCCGTGGCCGATGTTGACGACCGCCTTGTAGTAAGTGCCGGCCAGCGCGACGGGCTCGTCGAGCGAGGCGTGGGCGGCTGCGCCGGTCGAGAAACAGACCAAGCCCAAGGCCGCCACAACAGAGGTCCGGCGAAGAAAAGACAGCGATGAAGACATGAGGGATTTCCGAAGCATTCAGGGACGCGCGCACCTGCGCTGCACTTAGCGCGCAGGTCGGCATGGATCGCCGGCTTGCTGCCGGGCCGATCCGCAAAAAACATGATGAGACGATGGGGCTGGGCCGCGAGGCGGCCGCGTGCTCAGGCCCGGGGCGGGCCGCGCGCCGGCTCGAAGCCTGGCGCCAACGCATGCAGTGAGGGGCTGAGGCGGCTGCGCGTGTAGCGCTCGGGCTCGATCAGGCGGTCCGGGGCCCCCGACGGGGCTGGCGGCAGCGCCGAGACGCTCCAGCACAGGGGGCACTTCAGGACGTTGTGATCCGGCACGGCACCGGTGTCCGGGGCGGACACGCCGGCGCGGTCGGACGTGGTGGGCGTGGTGCAGAAGCTGTCGAGGAAGTCTCCCCGCTGCGCCGCCAACACCGGACTCAACACGCCCGCAGCCAGCACGAGCACCAGCCACGCCAACGCCCAGCGGGCGCGTGTGCGGAGTGAACGGATGAGCTGCATAGGTTGCGATTATCGGCAACTCATCTTGTCCGCACACCGCGAAAATTTTTTGACCTTCAGCGTAAGCCATCCACCTCGCTGGCGACTACAGGTCATGAAGATCTGCAACCGCCCCAACCCCTTGCTGCGCAACGCACTGGC
Organism: Leptothrix sp. (in: b-proteobacteria); assembly: GCF_965250675.1. Lineage (NCBI taxonomy): Bacteria > Pseudomonadati > Pseudomonadota > Betaproteobacteria > Burkholderiales > Sphaerotilaceae > Leptothrix > Leptothrix sp. (in: b-proteobacteria). Next base: position 269,021 of record NZ_CBDFPH010000008.1, on the reverse strand, counting down.
TCTCGGCTTGATGCTGTCGACCCACCTCGGCGCCATCGCCCAGTCCAGTTGCCAGGCACGCAGCGGGCCGAAGACGGCGGCGCTCGTCGAGCTGTACACCTCGGAAGGCTGCTCCAGCTGCCCGCCAGCGGACAAGCAGCTCAGCACGCTGCGCCAGACCCTCGACCCGCAGGCCGAGGTCGTGCCGCTGTCGCTGCACGTGGACTACTGGGACTACATCGGCTGGAAGGATCCCTATGCCCAGCCCGCCTTCGGCCAGCGCCACCGCGCGCTGGTGACGGCCAACCAGCACAAGACGGTCTACACGCCGCACTTCTTCGTCAGCGGCGGCGAGGTGCGCGAATGGCGCGGCACGCTGCGCGACGAGGTGCGCCGCATCAACGCCCAGCCGGCAGCGGCCGAGATCCGCCTCAAGACCCGCCTGACACCCCAGGGCACGCTGGCCATTTCTGCCGACGCCAGCCGAACCAGCCCGGGGGATGCCGCACAGCTCTACGTCGCACTGGCCGAAGACGGCCTGGTCTCGCGCGTGGCGCGCGGCGAGAACGGCGGCACCACCTTGTCGCACAACGCCGTGGTGCGCCAGTGGCTCGGCCCGATCCGCCTCAGTGACAGCAGCACCGGCAGCGCCAGCCTGCAGCGCGAACTCACGCTCGACCCCGGCTGGAACCGCAAGCGCCTGTCGCTGGTGGCCTTCGTGCAGCAAGAAGGCAGCGCCCGCGTGCTGCAGGCCCTGGCCACGCCGGTCTGTGCCGGCGCCTGATTTCCTCATCCCGCTTTTCCTTGTCCCGCTCCACCCCTTCCCCAACCCCTGAAACAGGAAAACTCCCCATGAACAAGCTCATTGCCACCGCCTTCTCCGCCTGCCTGCTGATCTCCACCGGCCACGTCCTGGCCCAGGACAGCATGGCCAAGGACGACATGATGAAGAAGGAAGAAATGATGAAGAAAGACGCCATGAAAAAGGACGGCATGGCGAAAGACGGCATGAAGAAGCACGCCATGAAATCGGACATGAAGACCGACATGAAAAAGGACACCATGAAGAAGGACATGATGACCAAGGACGGCATGAAGAAAGACGAAATGATGAAGGACGACATGAAGATGGATGACATGAAGAAGTGACACCCGCAGGGGGACAATTGCGGCATGCCCGCATCCACAACAACGTCCCCCGCTTTCCCCTCTGCCCCCCCTCCCTTCTGCCCCCGAGCGCGGGGCCACGCATGAAGCCGCGCGACCTGGCCGACCTGCTGCTGCTGGGCGCGCTCTGGGGCGGCTCCTTCCTGTTCCTGCGTTATGCGGCACCGGCCTTCGGCGTGGTGCCGCTGATCTGGCTGCGCGTGACGATTGCGTCGCTGCTGCTGCTGCCGCTGCTGCTCTGGCGCGGCCAGTGGGCCGGCCTGCGCGAGCGCGCCGGGCCGATCACGGTGATGGGGCTGTTCAACTCCGCCTTCCCCTTCATGCTGATCGCCTGGGCAACGCTGTCGATCACCGCCGGGCTGGCGTCCATCGTCAACGCCAGCACGCCGATCTTCACCGCGCTGATCGGCGCGCTCTGGCTCAAGGACCGGCTGAGCCGCCTGCGCCTGTTCGGCCTGGCGCTGGGCTTTGCCGGCGTGCTGGTGCTGGCGGCCGACAAGGCGGATTTCAAGCCCGGCGGCTCGGGCTGGGCCGTGCTGGCCATGCTGGGGGCCACCGCCTGCTACGGCTTTGCCGCCAACTTCACCAAGCGCCACCTGGGCGACGTATCGCCGCTGGTGAACGCCACCGGCTCGCAACTGGTGGCGGTGCCCCTCCTGCTGCCGTTGGCGTGGCACGCCTGGCCGGCGCAGATGCCGGGCGTCGGCCCGTGGGCCGCCGTGCTGGTACTGGGCCTGGCCAGCACGGCACTGGCCTACCTGATCTTCTTCCGGCTGATCGCGCGCATCGGCGCCGCGCGCGCCATCACGGTCACGTTCCTGGTGCCGGTGTTCGGCACGCTGTGGGGCGCGCTGTTCCTGCATGAATCGCTCACGCTGTCGATGATCGGCGGCGGCGTGGTGATCCTGCTGGGCACCTCGCTGGCCACCGGACTGCTGCCACGCCGATGAAGCCCAGACCGCCACCCCCGCTGGCCACGCTCAAGGACATCGCCAGCCACGTCGCCGCCTGGCAGCACCGCCATCCGCTGGCGAGGCGACTGCAGGGCGGCGCGGTGCAGGCCATCGGCACGGTCAGCCTGCCGTTTGCCGAGACGGCAGCGGCAGCGCCCGATGCGCCGGATGTGCCTGTGGTAACGACCAAGCTGGCCCCGCTGCTCAAGCTGCTGGACCGCCTGCCTGAGCCGGTGCGCAGCAAGCTGCCGCAAAAGCTGCGCGCGATGCCGCCGGCAGCCCCCGCGCCACTCGCCCTCTTCAGCGAAGACCTGATCCCCGGCCTGAGCCCCGCGCGCATCGCCCGCTTTGCGCTGCAACACGGCCAGCCACAACGCCCCGGCGAAGCCGACTGGCCGCAGCGCGAAGTGGCGGTCGACCCGGCAGACGCAACGGCCCTGCAGCGCCTGCACCTGCTGACCGCCGCCATCGACCACGGCGGCGTCAAGACCCGCGTGCTGCTGGCGGCCGATGGCTCGGGCGCGGTGCTGGGCCGCCGGCCGCTGGAGCGGCGGCGCATGGCGGTGGCGGCCGGGCTGGCGCTCGCGCTGATCGCCTTGCTGGCAGCGGTGTTGTGGCTGACACGGACCAGGCATCACACCGCACCAACGGCACCCCACCAGGCCACGGCAGCAGCCCGCTCAGCGAGTGAGCCCGCCAGTGCGCCTCACGCGACCGCAACCGCCGCATCCCATGCGGTAGACGCTGAAGACGCCGCGTCGCGGACGGCTCCGCCCGCAGCAGCACCCCACGAGGCCACGTCGGGCTCCGGCGTGGCGGCGGCTGCCGCATCGTCCCCTGCCTCGGCGGCCGCCGCGCATGGATCGGAAGCGGTGCACGCTGCGGCCAGCGCGCCACCGCCGTCAAGTCCGCCGTCAAGTCCGGCCAAAAGCTCAGGACCGGCGTCAACCGCAACGACCCGCCCGCGCGGCGCACCCGCCTCCAGCGTGGCGCCGCAGCAGATCTACGCGCTGATGAGCCGGGGCCCGCGCAGCCGCGCCGAGGCCGAGCAGCTGCTGATCCGCTTCAAGGCCGCCGCCGCCACGCTGTCGGCCCCGAGCGAGGCAACGCAGATCGAGGTGCTCAACGTCGGTGGCAGCTGGCACGTGCTGTGGTGGCCGTTCCCGAACCGCGAAGCCGCCACCGTGGCCCGCTGGGCGCTGGCGCTCAAGGGCGTGACGGTGGATGTGGTGGATTTCTGATCAGGGCGTGATCACAGCTCGACCACGTTGACCGCGGCGCCGAACACCTCGCGCACCTGCGGCAGCAGGTGGTCGTGGTGGGTCAGGAACAGCACCTGGGTGTGGCGCGACAGCTCGCCCAGCGCGTGCAGGCCGGCGCTGGCGCGGCGGTCGTCGTAGTTGATGAACAGATCGTCGGCGATGAAGGGCAGCGCGTGGCCGCTGCTGGCGCTGGGGCCGAGTCCATCCCCCTGCGCCGGGTCCAGATGCAGGTGCAGCGCGGCCAGCCGCAGCGCCAGATAGAGCTGGTCGCGCGTGCCTTCGCTCAGGCCGCCGATGTCGACCAGCTGGCCGTCATGCCGGCGGCCCTGCAGCTTGAGCGGTTCGGCGTCGAAGTCCACCGCCAGGCGCTCGAACGAGCCCAGCGTCAGCGCCGCGAAGATCGCGCTGGCGCGGCTCAGCATCGGCCCCTGGCGGGCCTCGCGGTAACGCTCGATCGCCCACTTCAGCAGGCGCGCGGCGGTCTGCACCTTCAGGTAGCGCTGCACCGCCTCGCCCATCTGCGCCAGCGCTTCCTGGCGCTGCGCCTCGGCCTGCGCGGCGTCGGCGTGGCCGGCGATGCGGCCCAGGGCGGCGCTGGCCTCGCTGCGGCGCACGGCCAATATTTGTGCCGCATCGACCAGCGTGGCCTCGCTGGCCTGCAGTTCGTGCAGCTCGGCGGGCAAGGCCAGCGGGTTGATCGTGGCGGTCTCGGCCTGCAGCTGCGCCAGGCTCAGGCCATCGCCGCTGTCGCGCAGCAGGGCCTCGGCCTGAGCCTGGTGTTGCAGCAGGCTGCGCTGGCGGTCGGACTGCGCAATCGCCTCGGCCAGCTCAGCGGGCGTAGCCACGCCTGCGCGCGCCAGCAGCGGCTGCAGCGTGGCCTGCGCGTTGCGCTGGCGCGCCTGGGCGTCGGCAGCGCGGGCCTGCGCCTGTTGATGCTCGGCCTGCAGGCGCTGGTGCTCGGCCTGCGCCTGCTGCGCCTGCTGCAGGCGCTCGGCCAGTTGCAGCGCGATCTCGGTCGCCGGGCGCTCCAGCAGATTGGCATCCAGCGCCGCCGCCAGTTGCCGTGCCGCCTGCGCGTGCCCGGCCAGATCGGCCTGCATGGTGGCGATGCGGTCACTGCGAATCTGGCGCATCTGCGTGCGAGCGTCGTCGAGCTGGCCGATCAGCGCCAGCGCCGCTTCGATCTCGGCCAAGTCGCCCTGCAGCCCGGACTGGCTCAACGCCTGATCCCAGGCCGCTTGCCATGTTTGCAGCGCGAGGCTGGCAGCCGCATGCGCGGCGGTGTGGCGCGCCAGCGCGGCTTGGCCATCGGCCAGATGCTGCGTCAGCGTGCGGCGCTGGCCGGCGGCGTCATCCAGGCGCTTGAGCAGCGCCTCAGCCTGCAGCAGGCGGGTGGCAAGCGTGCCGTCTGTCGTGGACTGGCCCAGCGCGGCCAATTGCTGCGCCAGCGCGGCGTCTGCTGCTGCGGCGGCTTGTTGGGCCTGGCGTTGCGCCTGCTCGGCCAGCGCCAGCGCGTCGGCGGCGGCCAGGGCGTGGCGGCGAGCTTCAGCCCAGCCGGTCACAGCAGACAGCGCCAGGCCGGGCAAGCCGCAGGCCTGGATCTGCGTGGCCCAGTCGGCGGTGTGGCGGGCGTCGGCGGTGGCCAGCTCGGCCAGCCGCGTCTGCACGCCGTCGGCCTCCAGTTGCAGCCGGGCGAGTTGCTGCTGGCGCGACTGCAGTTCGCTGGCCTGCTGCACGGTGTCGTGGCGGGCGTCGGCGGCGTGGTCGGCCTGCTGCACCAGCGTGTCGTAGACCGGGCCGGCTTCGGTGAGCGTGACCGAAGCGTGGCGGATCTGCGCCCAGACGGCCTGGCGCTGCGCGCGGGCGTGCAGCACGGCGTCGCGCGTGACGGGCTGATGCGCCTCGCGGTACTGCGCCACGGCCAGCGTCTGTGCGGCGATCTGCTCGCCCAGGCTGGCAGCGCGGGCGTTCAGGCTGCGCGCTTCGGCAGCGGCTTCGCGTTGCGCCTGCAAATGGGCTTCGACCGTATCGGCGGCGGGCAGTTGCAGCGCGCGCAGCGCCGGCACTTCGCAGCGCCAGGGGCCGAGCGCCGCGGCACCGGCTTCCAGCGCGGCACTCTTGCGCTCGACATCAGCCGCGCGCTCGCGCAGCGCCTGCGCCACATCGCCCAGCTGGCGCGCGCCCTGCAGCGCCACCTGCAGGCCGAGCGGCGCCTCGCCCTGCGGCAGGGCGGCGAGCTGGGCCTGGGTGCGGGCGAGTTCGTCGCGCTTGTCGACCTCGGCGCGGGCGGCCGTGGCCTGGGCCTGGTGCAGCGCGCCGTGCTCGCGCATCAGCCGCTCCAGCGTGCGACGCAGTGGCGGGGCGGGCAGGCGCGGCCAGAGCGCGTCTTCCTGCGCCGCCGGCCAGCCGAGCGCAGCGGCCAGGTCCTGCGCCTGTTTCCACAGCGCGTCCACTTCCAGCTGCCGGCGGGCGATGTCACCGGCGTGGGCGCGGTACTGCAGCCGCTGTTCGTTGAGCGCGGTGATGTCGGCGGCGCGGGCCAGTGCGTCGGCATCCAGCCGCAACCCGGCCAGCGCCTGCGCGGCGGCCTGCTGCTGGGCCTGGTGCAGCGCCTGGGCGTCGCGGGCCATGGCCAGTTCGGTCTCGGCGCGGGCCAGCGTGGCGGCGGCGTCGGGCGGCAAAGGCACGACGGCCGCCAGCGCCTGCAGTTGCGTGCCAATGTCCTGCAGCGCGGCCAGCGGCGGCAGCACGCGGCGCACGCGTTCCAGCTGCGCGCGGCGGGTGCGCAGCGCGGTGAGTTGATCGCGCGATTGCCGCTGCGCGGTGTCCAGCTCGGCCAGGCGTGTCTGCGCATCGGCCCAGTCGCGGCTGCGCACGGTGGCGGCCTTGACGGCGGCGGTGGCGGCGTCCAGCGCGTCGGCGGCCTGGTAGTAGGCCCGGTCGGCGGCGCGGCGCGGCGCCCAGAGCTTGCCGGCCTCGGCGTCGAGCTGCTGGCGCAACTCGCCCAGGCCAGCAATGCCGGCGGCGGACTGGAACAGGATCTGCCCGAGGTCGTTGGACGCCTGCAGGATGCTGTCGCCGCCCTTGACGAGCTTGTCGTGGTCGAGGCCGAACATCTGCGCGTAAAAGTCGCGGTCGCTGCTACCCAGCAGCGCGCTCAGCGCCGCCTCGGGCAGCGGCACGTCGGCAGGGGTGCGCAGCGTGTTCTTGTTGCCCTTGGTGCGGTGCAGCGCCAGCGCGGTGCCGCCGTGCTGCAGCAGCGCGCCCAGGCGCAGCTCGGTCATCGGGTGGATGAAGCCGTGCACGGTGCGCGCCGGAATGCCGTAGAGCAGGTCCTGCACCGCCGCGCGCACGGTCGATTTGCCGGCCTCGTTGGGGCCGACGATGACGTGGAAATCACGCTCGGCGGCCGGAAATGCCAGCCGCCGGTCGGTGAACTTGCCGTACTTGATCAGGTCGAGGTGGTCGATGCGCATGGCCGGGCCTTCAAGCAGGGTGGGCGAGTTGCGACACCAGCGCCGTGCCGGTGTCGCGCACCAGCGGGCGCAGGTCGCCGGCGCGCACCGCCGCCAGTTCAGGCAGTGCCTGCACCAGCTCCAGCGGCAGCTTGCCGACCATCGCCATCAGATCGTCCTGCAGGCCTTGCAGAAAGGCCTCGTCATTGCCGGCCTGCGCCAGCAGCGTCTGCAGTTCGGCCAGCGCGCCGGCGTGGGCGGTGGCATCAGACGCGTCAGCCGGCGCGGCGGGCGGCTGGGTATTGATCACGACCTTCTCGATCCACAGCCGCTGCGCGTCCAGCGCGGCGGCCTGCGCCAGCACCTCGCCACGCAGCTGGCGCTCCAGGCCGAACAGCTCGCCGTGGGCGGCGCTGGCGCCGGTGAGCGTGACACGCACCGCCAGCGGCAAGGCGTGGTCCTGCGCAGTCAGCAGCGCGGCCAGGGCGCTGCCGGTGAGCCGCACGGCGTCAGCCAGCGTGGCGGCGCGGCTCGCGTCCACCGCCAGCGCGTGCCAGCGCAGCACGTCCACCGGCAGCGGCTCGACGGCGGTGATCTCGGCGCCGTCCACGCTCACCAGCAGCGCGCCACGCGCGCCGGTCTCGCGGATGTGGCGGCCCTGCAGGTTGCCGGGAAACGCCACCGTGGCCGGGCCGGCCGCGCCGCCGCCGGGCCAGATCTGCCGCTCATGCACGTGGCCCAGCGCCCAGTACTGGTAGCCGAGCGCCTGCAGCTCGGCCATCGAGCACGGCGCGTAGCTGGCGTGCGCGCTGTTGCCTTCCAGCGCGGTGTGCAGCACGCCGATGTTGAGCCAGCCGGCGCGCGGTGCGGGGTAGTGGGTGACGAGGTTGTCGGTCGTGGCGGCGTCCTTGAAGCTGCGGCCGTGCAGCGCGACCTTCAGCGCCGGGATCTGGAAGGTCTCGGCCTTGCGCGCCGAGAACAGGTGCACGTTCTCCGGCAGCTGCAGCTTGCGCGTCATCTCGTTGTCGGCGTCGTGGTTGCCCAGCAGCAGGTAGACCGGGATGCCCGCCGCGCTGAGGCGGCCCATCTGGCGCGCGAAGAAGATGCCGGTGTTGAAATCGCGCCAGCTGCCGTCGTAGAGGTCACCGGCAATCACCATGAAGTCGACCGCCTCGGCCAGCGCCACGCCCACCAGCGCCTCGAACGCATCGCGCGTGGCCGTGCGCAGCAGCGCGACCGGCGCGTCGGGGTAGGCCGACAGGCCGGTGAGCGGGCTGTCGAGGTGGATGTCGGCGGTGTGGATGAATTTCACGGGCGATCCTGCGGAGAAACCTGAGGCGGGCCGGGGCATTGGAGCATTGCGGCAGCGCCCGGGCGCTGCCGCTGAAGACCCTATCCCTTGACCGCTTCCCGGTGCAGCCATGCGAGGAACGCTTCCACCGCGGGCCGCTTGGCGTGGCGCGGCGGGTAGACCGCGAAGTGCGCCTTGACCTTGATCGCCTTGTCGAGCCCGAACACCGGCCGCAGCTTGCGCTCGGCGATGTGCCGGCCCGCGATGGTCGCGCTTTCGAGCGCCACCCCGAGGCCCTGGGTCGCGGCGTCCAGTGACATCTGGGCCCGGTCGAAGCGCACGGTGAACCGGTCCGGCGCGCGCTGGTCCGTATAGGCCGCGAACCAGTCGGACCACTGCACCACGCTGACGTTGCTCTGGATGAGCTTGACGCCGAGCAGGTGCTCGGGACGCTTGAGCTGATGCGCCTGGATGAACGCCGGGCTGGCGAGCGGGACGATGCGCTCCTCGAACAGCGGCTCGACCACGAGCCCCGGCCAGTTGGGCACGCCGTAGCGGATGTCGATGTCCGACTGGCCGAGCTCGAAGTCGCTCGGCGTGTGCGCCGACGACAGGTTGAGCGAGATGTCGGGCCAGGCCTGCGCGAAGCCCTGCAGGCGCGACATCAGCCACAGGCTCGCGATGCTCGGCGCCGAGTGCACGTAGAGGCTGTTGCTGACGCCCTGCCGCAGATCCTCCGTCGCCGTGGCAATCGCCGAGAGCGCGCCGCCGACGCGCGACAGGTACAGCTCACCCGCCGGGCTGATGCGCACGCCGTGCGCGCTGCGCTCGAACAGGCGCACGCCCAGGTGCGATTCGAGCCGCGTGACCTGGTGGCTGATCGCGGAAGCCGTGAGATGGAGTTCCGCTGCCGCGAGCGCAAAGCTGCGGCGCCGGGCCACTGCTTCGAAGGCCTGCAGGTTGGTGATGGGCGGAATGAAGGGCATGGGGTCAACCCTGTTGTTGAGTGACGTTTTGTCATCTTAGATTGAAAAAGCATCGCTTGTCGTCATGCATGCAGAGGTCGAAGATTCGTCCCAAGCGCCGTAGAAACCAGCGCGCCCCGCCCGATCTCTTCACCTCCCACAGGACACCCAGACATGCTGCTCAAAGATAAAGTTGCCGTCATCACCGGGGGCGCCGGCGTCAACGGCCTCGGCTTCGCCACCGCCCGCCTGATGGCGGCCCAGGGCGCCCGTGTCGTCGTGCTCGATCTGGCTCGCGCCGAGCCGGCCGCAGCCGCCGCGCAGCTCGGCTCCGGCCACCTCGGCCCGCACCTGGGTCTTGTGGCCGACGTGACCGACAAGGCCTCGTGCGACGCCGCCGCAGCCGCGGTGCTGCAGGCCTACGGCCGCATCGACGTGCTGGTCAACAACGCCGGCATCACGCAGCCTGCCAAGACGCTCGACATCACCGGCGCCGACTACGACCGCATCCTCGACGTCAGCCTGCGCGGCACGCTCTACATGTCGCAGGCGGTGCTGCCGGCGATGCAGGCACAGAAGAGCGGCTCGATCGTCTGCATCTCGTCGGTGTCGGCGCAGCGCGGCGGCGGCATCCTCGGCGGCCCGCACTACTCGGCCGCCAAGGCCGGCGTGCTCGGCCTGGCGCGTGCGATGGCGCGTGAGTTCGGCCCTGAAGGCATCCGGGTCAACTGCATCACGCCCGGCCTGATCGGCACCGACATCATCAAGGGCAAGCTGACCGAAGAGAAGAAGGCCGAGATCGCCGAGACGATTCCGCTCGCCCGCCTGGGCCGTGCCGACGACATCGGTGGCGCCTGCGTCTTCCTGGCCAGCGACCTGTCGCTGTACTGCACCGGCATCACGCTCGACGTGAACGGCGGCATGCTGATCCATTGAGCTTCGCCCACCCTCTGTTCAAGCCATAAGGAGACAAAACCATGCAACGCAAACACTTCAACTGCACCCTGCTGGCCCTGGCCGCCGCCGTCCTCTTGCCGATGACTGCGCACTCGCAGACCGTCAAGCTGACGCTCGGCCACGGCGCGGCGCCGGGCAACCCGCGCCATGAAGCCGCGGTCAAGTTCGCCGAGGTGCTCAAGGCCAAGACCGGCGGGCGCATCGAGGTGCAGGTCGCGCCGTCGGCCCAGCTCGGCGACGATGCCGCGATGGTGACGGCGCTGCGCACCGGTGCGCTCGACATGTCGGCCAACTCGCAGGGCGCGGTCGCCAATGCGGTGCCCGAGTACGCCGCCTACGGCATGCCGTTCCTGTTCGGCAACGCGGCGCAGGCCTTCAAGCTGCTCGACGGCCCGCTCGGCAAGGAACTGAGCGACAAGTCCGCCGAGAAGGGGCTGGTCGTGCTCGGCTACTGGGACAACGGCATCCGCCACATGACCAACAGCAAGCGGCCGATCACCAAGGTCGAGGACATGAAGGGCCTGAAGATGCGCACGCCGCCCGACGCGGTGCTGGTCGACATCATGCAGGCGCTCGGTGCCGAGGCCCAGCAGATCAAGTTCGCCGAGCTCTACGTGGCGCTGCAGCAGGGCGTGGTCGACGGCCAGGAGAACCCGCTCGTCAACATCCACGCCAGCAAGCTCTACGAGGTGCAGAAGCATCTGGCGCTGACCAGCCACATGTTCCAGATGACGCCCTTCCTGATGAGCAAGCGCACCTGGGACCGGCTGTCCGAGGCCGATCGCAAGGCCGTCACCGAGGCCTCCGCCGAGGCCACCGCGCTGCAGCGCAAGCACTCGCAGGAAGTCGACGACAAGCTGCTGGGCGAGCTCAAGGCCAAGGGCGTGCAGGTGAGCACGGTCGACAAGGCGGCGTTCGAGAAGGCGACCGCCGCGGTGGACGACAAGTGGCTGGCGACGCCGATCGGCCTGTACGTCAAGAAGGTCATCGCCGCCGCTCGCGCCAAGTGAGCTGATCGCTGATCGGAGTGGCTGAGGAGACTGACATGAATGCTGTCGAACGAAACCCGGTCGAACGGGCCGTGGTGGCCTTGTGCCGTATCGTGCTGTGGTTGAGCACGGGCGCGATCTTCGTGATCCTGGTGGCCAACACGGTGCTGCGCTATGCCCAGGGAACCAGCCTGCAATGGGCCAACGAGGTGCCGGAGCTGCTGTTCCCCTGGCTGGTGATGGCCGGCGTGGTGATGGCGGCGGTGCACAGCGCGCACATCGCGACCACCTTCCTGATGGAGGCCGTGCCGGCTGCGGTGCGGCGTCAGGTCGGGGTGGTGAGCTGGGCGGTGGTCGCGGGCCTGTACGCCACGCTGGCCGTCGCGACGTATCGCATGCTCGACATCGTGCACGACGAGAAGTCGCCGATCCTGCAGGTGCCCGGCTCGTTGACCTACGCCTGCGTGATGGCCGGCATGGCGCTGCTCGCCTTGCTGGCACTGCAGTCGGCCTGGCAGGTCTGGCACAGCTCGACCGAGCCGGTGCACAACGCCGAACCCAACGTGCCGACGGCGCATTGGTGAACCCCTGATGCCACGGAGAACACCATGAGTGCCCTCATCCTTCTCGTCTTCCTCGGCGCGGCCGTGGCCGCGATGCCGATCGCCCACGCGCTGCTGCTGGCGGCGATGACCGCCGCCGCCACCTCCGACCGCGTGCCGCTCGACCTGCTGGTGCAGCAGATGGTGGCGCAGGTGCAGAGCTTCCCGCTGATCGCGATCCCGTTCTTCATGCTGACCGGCACGCTGATGATGGGCGGCAAGCTCGGCGAAGCGCTGGTCGGCGTGCTGTCGACGCTGATCGGCCGCTTCCACGGCGGCCCGGCGCAGGTGGGCGTGCTGTCGTCGACGCTGTTCGGCGGCGTCTCCGGCTCGGCGGTGGCCGACGCCTCGGCGATCGGCTCGCTGCTGATCCCCTGGCACAAGCGGCTCGGTTATCCGGCGGCGTTCTCGGCGGCGACGCTGGCGGCCGCGGCCACCATCGACATCATGATCCCGCCGTCGATCCCGATGATCCTGTTCGCGCTGACCGCGAACGCGTCGATCGCCTCGCTGTTCGTCGCCGGCGTGCTGCCCGGCCTGCTGATGTGCGGCGGTTTCATGGCGGTCTGCTGGTGGGTCGGCCGGCGCCGCAACTTCCCGCGTGACACCACGCCGTTCAACGGCGCCGCCTTCCGCAGGCATCTGCTGTACGCGCTGCCGGCGGTCGTGCTGCCGGTGCTGATCATCATCTTCCTGCGCTTCGGCATCGCCACGCCCACCGAAGTGGCCGTGCTGTCGACGCTCTACGCCGGCCTGGTCTCGGCGGTGATCTACCGCGACCTGAGCTGGCGCCGGCTCGACGAGGCGGTCGTGCATGCCGGGCTGGCCACGGGCGTGGTGCTGCTGGTGATCATGGCCTCGGCCGCGATCGGCTGGCTGCTGACCTTCGACCAGATGCCGCAGGGCATCGCCCAATGGGTGCAGCAGAACGTGGAGATGAAGTGGCTGGTGATCCTGCTGATGAACCTGCTGATGCTGTTCATGGGCATGTTCATCGACCTGCCCGCCGCCGTGCTGCTGCTGACACCGGTGTTCGTGCCGCTGGCCCAGAGCATCGGCATGGACATGACGCAGCTCGGAATCATGATGGTCGTGAACCTGGCCATCGGCCTGTACACGCCGCCGGTGGGCACCACGCTGTTCATCACCAGCGCGCTGGCCCGGGTCAAGGTCGGCCAGACGGTGCGCGAACTCGGGCCCTTCTACCTGGTCGCCTTCGGCGTGCTGGCCCTGGTCTCTTACGTGCCGGCCAGCATCCTGAAATGACCCGCGCCCAACCTTTCTTCACGGAGATTTCCATGACGACGACAACCGCTGAACGGGCCGAACTGGCCGAGCTTCGACAAGTGGCCTATCGCATCCGCCGCAATGCCTTGCGCATGGGCGAGGTGCAGGGCCAGGGCTACATCGGCCAGGCGCTGGGCTGGGCCGACGTGCTGGCGGTGGCCTACGGCCACGCGCTGAACCTGCGCCCCGACGAACCCGAATGGGAAGGCCGCGACCGCTTCCTGCTCTCGCACGGCCACTACGCGATCGCCTCCTACGCCGCGCTGATCGAGGCCGGCACCATCCCCGAAAGCGAACTCGAGACCTACGGCAGCGACGACAGCCGCCTGCCGATGTCGGGCATGGCCACCTACACGCCCGGCATGGAGATCTCGGGCGGCTCGCTGGGCCAGGGCCTGGCGATCGGCGTGGGCATGGCGCTGGGCCTGAAGCACAAGAAGAACCCGGCCTTCATCTACAACTCGATGTCCGACGGCGAGCTCGACGAAGGCGCGGTCTGGGAGGCCGCGATGGGCGCCGCGCACCACCGCCTGGACAACCTGATCTGCCTCGTCGACATCAACAACCAGCAGGCCGACGGCCCGTCGAGCAAGGTGATGGGCTTCGAGCCGCTGGCCGACAAATGGGCCGCGTTCGGCTGGTTCGTGCAGCGTGTCGACGGCAACGACCTGCCGGCGGTGCTGGCCGCCTTCGACGCCGCCCGCCACCACACCGAAGCCCAGCCGCGCGTGATCCTGTTCGACACGCTGATGGGCAAGGGCGTGCCTTTCCTAGAGACGCGCGACAAGAACCACTTCATCCGCGTCGACCCGCCGGAGTGGCAGCAGGCGCTGCAGATCCTCGATCAATCGCAAGCTGAAGGAGCGCAAGCATGAGCGCCGTGAACACTGCCACCGCCACTGCCACCGCGGCCACCGAGAAGAAGCCGCGCCTGACCACCTCGGCCATGATCGCCTCGATCGCCTCCGAAGGGCAGCGCGTCAAGGCCGCACCGTTCGGCAAGGCGCTGGTCGAGCTGGCGGCCAACCGGCCCGAGATCGTCGGCATGACGGCCGACCTGGCCAAGTACACCGACCTGCACCTGTTCGCGCAGGCCTACCCGGAGCGCTTCCACCAGATGGGCATGGCCGAGCAGCTGCTGATGGCCGCGGCCGGCGGCATGGCCAAGGAAGGCCTGATCCCGTTTGCCACCACCTACGCGGTGTTCGGCACCCGGCGCGCCTACGACTTCATCCATCAGGTGATCGCCGAGGAGAACCTCAACGTCAAGATGTGCTGTGCGCTGCCCGGCCTGACCACCGGCTACGGGCCCAGCCACCAGGCGACCGACGACATCGCCATGATGCGGGCCATCCCGGGCCTGACCATCGTCGACCCCTGCGACGCGCTCGACCTCGAGCAGGCCGTGCCGCAGATCGCTGCGCACAAGGGCCCGGTCTACATGCGCCTGGCACGTGGCAACGTGCCGCTGGTGCTCGACGAATACGACTACACGTTCGAGCTGGGCAAAGCCAAGATGCTGCGCGAGGGCAACGAGGTGCTGGTGATCTCCAGCGGTTTCATGACCATGCGCGCGCTCGAAGTCGCGCAGACGCTGGCTGCCGACCACATCGGCGTGGCGGTGCTGCACTGCCCGACGATCAAGCCGCTGGACGAGGCCACCATCATCGCGGCGGTCGGCGCCAAGCCACGACTGGTCGTGGTGGCAGAAAACCACTCGGTGATCGGCGGCCTGGGCGAAGCGGTGGCGAGCGCGCTGCTGCGCCATCGCGTGCAACCGGCGGCTTTCCAGCTGGCCGGCCTGCCCGATGCCTACCTCGACGCCGGCGCACTGCCCACGCTGCACGACCGCTACGGCATCAGCCGCGAAGCGCTGGCCGGCCGCATCAAGGGCTGGCTGGGGTGACGCGACGCCACAGGGTGTGAGGGGAGTTCATATTCGACCGGGGCGAGCCAGAATCCAGCCGCCAACAGAGAGCGCCCACCCCATGAACTTCTCACTCCCTCCCGAACTGCTTGAGTTGCGCGAGCGCACGCGGCGCTTCATCGCCGAGCAGGTCATGCCCCTGGAGCGCGACCCGCGCCAGGACCACCACGGCCCGCACGACGCGCTGCGCCAGGAGCTGGTCGAGCGCGCCCGCGCCGCCGGGCTGCTGACGCCGCACGCGTCGGTCGAGCTGGGTGGCCTGGGCCTGAGCCATATCGCCAAGGCGGTGGTGTTCGAGGAGGCCGGCTACAGCTGGCTGGGGCCCACGGCGCTCAACATCCACGCGCCCGACGAGGGCAACATCCACCTGATGGAAGAGGTCGCCACGCCGGCGCAGAAGGCGCGCTGGCTGGCACCGCAGGTGGCCGGCCACACGCGCAGCTGCTTCGCGATGACCGAGCCCGATCCGGGCGCAGGCGCCGATCCGAGCATGCTCAAGACCACGGCGGTGCAGGATGGCGACGACTACCTCATCAACGGCCGCAAGTGGTTCATCACCGGCGCCGAAGGGGCGACTTACGCCATCGTGATGGCACGCATGGAAGATGGCTCGGCCACCATGTTCCTGACCGACATGGACCGCCCCGGCATCACGCTGGAGCGCAACATGGACGCGATGGACCGCTGCTTTGCCGGCGGCCACGGCGTGCTGCGCTTCGATGACCTGCGCGTGCCCGCATCGGACGTGCTGGGCGAGGTCGGCAAGGGCTTCCGCTACGCCCAGGTGCGGCTGGCGCCGGCGCGCCTCACCCACTGCATGCGCTGGCTCGGCCAGGCGCGGCGCGCGCACGACATCGCGCTCGACTACACCCGCCGCCGCCAGGCCTTCGGCCGGCCGCTGGCCGAGCACGAGGGCGTCGGCTTCATGCTGGCCGACAACGACATGGACCTCCACACCGCGCGCCTGCACATCTGGCACACCGCGTGGCTGCTCGACCAGGGCGAGAAGTGCAACTTCGAATCCAGCCGCGCCAAGGTGGTGTGCTCGGAGGCCGAGTGGCGCGTGGTCGACCGCTGCGTGCAGATGCTCGGCGGCCAGGGCGTGACCGGCGAAACGGCGGTGATGCGCATCTTCACCGACATGCGCGCCTTCCGCATCTACGACGGCCCGAGCGAGGTGCACCGCTGGAGCATGGCGCGCAAGCTGGTGCATGCGGCGGACCAGGCCGGCAAGGCATGAGGCGACCGCAGCAGCGCCGGGACGGCTCCTTACACTGGCCGTTTGACCCTTGAAACGGACACCTCATGAGCGGCCTGCCGTCTTGCCCCCAATGCCATTCCGAGTTCACCTATGAGGACGGCGACCAGCTCGTCTGCCCGGAATGCGCCCACGAGTGGCGCGCGGCGCCCGCCGCCGCCGCAGAAGCGGCGCGGGTCTGGAAGGACGCGCACGGCAACGTGCTGCAGGACGGCGACTCGGTCACCGTCATCAAGGACCTGAAGATCAAGGGCTCCTCGGCGGTGGTCAAGGTCGGCACCAAGGTCAAGAACATCCGCCTGAGCGATGGCGACCACGACATCGACTGCAAGATCGACGGCTTCGGCGCCCTGCAGCTGAAGTCCGAATTCATCAAGAAGGCCTGATCCCGCCGGCTCCGAACGGACTCGGCCGCCCCGGGTTTTCTCGGGGTGCCTGGTCCGTTCTGGACAAGCATCGTGGCCGCGTGATGCAAGGCCGGACGGGGTTCGAAAAATAGACTGGCCGCTCACCTCATGACCACGAGACAGGGCGGCACAGCATGGAAAAGACCCCGGGCATCCCGAACGCCGACGCCGTCGACCGGCGGTTGCGCTGAACCCGGCCATGAGCTTCCAGAGCGATCTGTTCGCCGGCAGGACGGCGGTGGTGATGGGCGGCACCTCGGGCATCGGCGCGGCCACCGCGCTGCTGCTGGCCGAGCTGGGCGCGCAGGTGCTGGCGCTGGGCCTGAAGGCCGGCGGACCGCACGCGCCCTGCCATGACCGCATCGAATGCAGCGAGCTCGACCTGCGCCAGCCCGAGCAGGCCGCGCGGCGGCTCGATGCGCTGCGCGAGCTGGACGTGCTGGTCAACGCCGCCGGCATCAGCCTGGACCGCGACGAGTACGAGCCCGACCAGTTCGACGCGGTGCTGAGCCTCAACCTGGGCGCCACCCTGCGCGCCTGCACCCGCGCACTGCCAGCGCTGGCGCAGCGGCGCGGTGCGGTGGTCAACATCGCGTCGATGTACAGCACCTTCGGCAGCGCCGACCGGCCGGCGTATGCCGCCAGCAAGGGCGCGGTGGTGCAGCTGACCAAGTCGCTGGCGCAGGCCTATGCGCCGGTCGGCGTGCGCGTCAACGCCGTGGCGCCGGGCTGGATCCGCACGCCGCTGAGCGAAGGCCTGCAGGCCGATGCCGCCGCCAGCGCCCGCATCCTGGAACGCACGCCGCTGGCGCGCTGGGGCGACCCGGCCGAGGTGGCCGCCGTGATTGTCTTCCTGTGCACGCCGGCGGCCGGCTTCATGACCGGCGCCATCGTGCCGGTCGATGGCGGCTACCTGACGGTCTGACCTGTTTCCCCCGTACCTTGCCCCCCGCCCGCTGAACGATGAAATCACTGAAGGAGACAAAGATGAACGAGAACACCACACCGCAAGCCAGCTCGACCCCGGATGGCATCGCCCCCTCGCGCCGCCATGTGCTCAAGGGCCTGGGCGCCGCCGCGGCGGCCGCCGGCCTGCCGGGCCTGGCGCTGGCGCAGACCAAGACAATCCGCATCGGCTACATCAGCCCGCTGACCGGGCCGCTGGCACCTTTCGGCGAGGCTGACAAGTACACGGTCGGCAAGATCCAGGCGCTGCTCAAGGACGGCCTGACGATCAACGGCACCAAGTACGCCGTCGAGATCCTGGTGCGCGACAGCCAGTCCAACCCCAACAAGGCCGCCGAGCTGGCGGGCAACCTGATCCTCAACGAGAAGATCCACCTGATGCTGCCGGCCAGCACCACGGATGCGATCAACCCGGTGTCCGATCAATGCGAGTTGAACGGCGTGCCCTGCCTGTCGAGCCAGGCACCGTGGCAGAGCTTCGTATTCCCGCGCGGCGGCTCCAACGACAAGCCGTTCAAGTGGACGTACCACTTCTTCTGGGGCCTGGAGGACGTGCTGGCCGCTTTCACCGGCATGTGGAACTCGGTGCAGACCAACCGCAAGGTCGGCATGCTGTTCCCGCGCAATGCCGATGGCGAGGCCTGGGGCAACAAGGAATGGGGCCTGCCGCCCGCCGTGGCCAAGGCCGGCTTCCAGACGGTGATCCCGGCCTCGTTCCAGCCGCTGACGAACGACTTCTCGGCCCAGATCAGCGAGTACAAGCGCGCCGGCGTGGAGATCATCGGTGGCATCAGCTACCCGGCCGACCTGAAGACCTTCATCACGCAGGCGCGCCAGCAGCAGTTCAAGCCCAAGATCGTGACCGTGGCCGCGGCGCTGCTGTTCCCCTCGAGCGTCGAGGCCATGGGCGACCTGGGCCTGGGCATGAGCACCGAGGTGTGGTGGACGCCGGCCTTCCCGTTCAAGTCGTCGCTCACCGGCGAGACCGGCCTGAAGCTGGCGGCCGACTGGGAGGCCGCGACCAAGAAGCAGTGGACGCAGCCGATCGGCTACGCCCATGCGCTGTGGGAAGTGGCGATCGATGTGCTCAAGCGCAGCAAGGACCCGATGAGCCGCGAGTCGATCCGCCAGGCCATCGCCGAGACCAACGTCACCACGGTGGCCGGCCCGGTCAGCTTCAAGGGTGGCCCGCACCCCAACATCGGCAAGACACCGGTGCTGGGCGGGCAGTGGGTCAAGGGCAAGAACCACAAGTACGACCTGCGCATCGTCGACAACAGCGCGAGCAAGCTGGTGACGCCCGAAGGCAAGCTGCAGCTGATCGGGGTGTGATGAAGACGTCGTCGTTGATGAGGAAGGGGCAAGCATGAGCCCGACGCCGATCCTGACCGCCCGCGGACTGAGCAAGTCCTTCGGCGCGGTGCGCGTGATCCACGAGGTCAGCTTCGAAGTCCGGCCCGGCGAGGTGCTGGGCGTGCTCGGGCCGAACGGCGCGGGCAAGACCACGCTGTTCAACCTCATCAGCGGCGACGTGGCGCTGGACGCCGGCGAGCTGGCCTTTGCCGGCGAGCGCCTCAAGGGCGAGCCACCCTTCCGGCGCTGCCAGCGCGGCATCGGCCGCACCTATCAAGTGCCGCGTCCCTACGGCGGCATGACGGCGTTCGAGAACCTGCTGGTGGCAGCCATGTTCGGCGGCCAGTTGAGCGAGCGCGCCGCCAACGACCGCTGCGCCGCCATCCTCGAGGACTGCGGCCTGGGCAGCAAGGCCAATCAGCTGGCCGGCGCACTGACGCTGCTCGACCGCAAGCGGCTGGAGCTGGCGCGCGCGCTGGCCAGCGGCCCCCGGCTGCTGCTGCTCGACGAGATCGCCGGCGGCCTGACCGACGAGGAGTCGCGCCAGCTGGTCGAGCTGGTGCGGCGCATCCGCGAACGCCAGGTCACGGTGATCTGGATCGAGCACGTTCTCAACGCGCTGATGGCGGTGGCCGACCGGCTGCTGGTGCTGAACTTCGGCGAAAAGATCGCCGAAGGCAGCCCGCAGGCCGTGATGGCCGACCCCGAGGTGCAACGCGTCTACATGGGAATCGAGGCATGACCGCTCCCCTGCTTTCAACCCACGGCCTGGACGCCCGCTACGGCGACTTCCAGGCGCTGTTCGGCATCGATTTCGAGATCGCGCCGGGCGAGGTGGTCGCGCTGATCGGTGCCAACGGCGCCGGCAAGTCGACCCTGCTGCGCAGCCTGACCGGGTTGCTGCCGGTGGCGCCGGCGATGGTGCACTTTGACGGCCAGCCCGCCGGCGGCAGCGCGCCGCACCAGATGGTGCAGCGCGGCCTGGCGCTGGTGCCCGAAGGCCGGCGCCTGTTCACCGGCATGACGGTGGAGGACAACCTGCGCGTGGCCATCGACCATGCACGCGCGCTCACCGCCAGCGCCGCCAGCCCCTGGACGCTGGCGCGCGTGCAGGCGCTGTTTCCCATCCTGAAGGACAAGCGGCGCGTGCCGGTGGAGTCACTCTCGGGCGGGCAGCAGCAGATGGTGGCCATCAGCCGCGCGCTGCTGAGCCAGCCGCGCCTGCTGCTGTGCGACGAACTCTCGCTCGGCCTGGCGCCGCTGGTGATCCGCGAGATCTACGCCGCGCTGCCCGACATCGCCGCCACCGGCACCGCCATCGTGCTGGTCGAGCAGGACGTGGCGCTGGCGCGCAAGGCCTCGCACCGGCTCTACTGCATGCTCGAAGGCCGCATCACCCTGACCGGCCGCTCGGCCGAGATCGACCGCGGCGACATCGCCCGCGCCTACTTCGGAGCCGACCATGCAGTGGCTTGACGCCTTGATCCAGGGCCTGCTGCTGGGCGGCATGTATGCGCAGTACGCGCTCGGCATGGCGCTGATGTTCGGCGTCATGCGCATCGTCAACACCGCGCACGGCGACATCATGATCTTCCTGGCGCTGCTGGGCACCACGCTGGCCGGCGCGCTGGCCATCGGCCCGTACATGGTGGTGGCGATGCTGGTGCCGATCGCGATGGCGCTCGGGTGGCTGCTGCAGCGCACGGTGCTCAACCGCGTGCTGGGCACCGACCCGCTGCCCTCGCTGATCGCCACCTTCGGGTTGTCGATCGCGCTGCAGAACCTGATGCTGCAGGTCTGGTCGGCCGACACCCGCTCGCTGCCCGGCGGCGGGCTGGAGTTCGAGAGCGTCGGCATCGGCGAGTTGTTCATCGGCGTGCTGCCGCTGCAGATCTTCGCGGCCTCGCTGCTGATGAGTGCCGGCCTCGACGTGCTGATGCGCTACACCGGCTTTGGCCGCGCGCTGCGCGCCGCGGCGGCCGATCCCGAGGCAGCGGCCATCAGCGGTGTCAACCCGAAGAAGGTCTATGCCGGCGCCACCGCCCTGGCCGTGGGCTTGCTGGGCGTGGCGGCCGTGTGCCAGTCGCTGCGCGCCACGGTGTCGCCCGCGGACGGCCCGGCGCAGCTGATCTACGCCTTCGAGGCCGTGATCATCGGCGGCATGGGCTCGATCTGGGGCGCCTTCCTGGGCGCGATGGTGCTGGGCGTGACGCAGGCCATCGGCTTCCGGCTCGATGCGGGCTGGGGCATCTTGAGTGGCCACCTCGTCTTTCTGGCCGTGCTGGCCGTTCGCCCGCAAGGGCTGATGTCGCGCAGGACCTGAGCCATGAGCGCCGTGATGAACCCCTCCCCCCTGGCAGCCGCACCGGCGGCGCACCGCGCCGCGCAGGTGCAGCGCCACACCGCCTCCAGCCGTATCGCGCTGAGCCTGAGCGCGCTGGCCCTGCTGGTGATGCTGAGCCTGCCATGGTGGGCCGACTCGGGCGTGATCCGCGCGGTGGTCGAGCTGAGCTGCTACATCGTGCTCGCGCAGATGTGGAACCTGCTGGCGGGCTACGCCGGTCTGGTGTCGGTGGGCCAGCAGGCCTTCATCGGCATGGCGGGCTACGCGATGTTCGTGCTGGCCAACAAGTTCGGCATCGACCCCTTTCTGGCGTCGGCGCTGTGCCTGGTCGTGCCGGCGCTGCTGGCGGTGCCGGCCTATGCGCTGCTGCACCGGCTGGACGGGCCGTACTTCGCCATCGGCACCTGGGTGGTGTCGGAGGTCTGCCGGCTGTTCACCTCCACCTTTGACTACGTCGGCAGCGGCTCGGGCATGACGCTGCGTGCCATGGGCCAGTACAGCCTGGAGCAGCGCGAGCTGGGCACCGTCTGGATGGCGGCGGCCATGCTGCTGCTGGCCGTGGGCGGCAGCTACGCACTGCTGCGCTCGCGCTACGGCCTGGCCCTGACCGCCATGCGCGACAACCCGGTCGCCGCCGCCAGCCAGGGCGTGGACGTGCAGCGGCTGCGCTTCCTGATCTACGTCGCGGCAGCCGTCGGCACCGGCATGGTCGGCGCGGTGTATTACCTGAGCGCGCTGCGCATCTCGCCGTCGGCTGGATTCGACGCCAACTGGGCGAATGTCTGCATCTTCATCGTCATGGTGGGCGGCATCGGCACGATCGAGGGGCCGCTGATCGGCGCGCTGCTGTACTTCGCCGCCGACCGCCTGTTCGGCCGCTTCGGCGCCACCTACATGGTGGTGCTGGGCCTGATGACGCTGGGCATGGCGCTGTTTGCCCGCCAGGGCCTCTGGGGCCTGTGGTGCCAGCGCGTCGATGCGCCGTGGTTCCCGCTGCGACGGCGGCTGATCCGGCCGGACTGAATCCCCCTGCTTTTCCACCCGAGAACACCCCCGAAGGAGACCCCGATGAATGCACCGATGAATGCACCGAAGAATGCCGGCCAGATCGTCCAGCTGCCGCCCGAGCCGCACGCGGCCATGATCAAGGAGTTCGGCCTGGAGGGCGGCCACATCGGCCCGTCCGAGGTGGACTCGCCGTGGGTGCCGTTTGGCGACAGCGCGGCCATCCGCCACCTGGCTTTCGATGTGCGCACCGGCACCGCCTGCAACATCCTGTGGGTCAAGGGCGGCGGACGCATCGGCACGCACCGCCACCGCGGCGCGGTCTCGGCCATCACGCTCGAGGGCACTTGGGGCTACTACGAGTACGACTGGGTCGCCAGCCCCGGCAGCTTCGTCTACGAGATGCCCGGCACCGCCCACACCCTGTACTCCGATGACCCGAACGGCATGAAGGCGATGTTCTGGCTGCAGGGCGCGATCGAGTTCTTCGACGACAAGGGCGTGTTCACCGAAACCGTCGACGTGTTCTGGTTCATCAACCACTACGTCTCGTACTGCCGCGAGAAGGGCCTGCCGATCAACAAGACGCTGTTCCTCTGACACACGAACCGGGAGGAGTGACGATGAGCAGAACCCTGGATTCGTTTGACGTGCGCGGCCTGGCCTGCATCGTCACGGGTGCGGCCAGCGGCATCGGCCTGGCTTATGCCGAGGTGATGGCCGAACACGGCGCGCGCGTCAGCCTGTTCGACCTCAACGCCAGCCGGCTCGACGAGGCCGTGACCCGCCTGCGTGCGGCCGGCGGCGAGGTGCGCGCCGAGGTGGTCGACGTGACCGACCGCGCCGCGATGCACGCCGCCTTCGCGCGCAGCGCGGCGGCCCATGGCGGGCTGGACGTGCTGTTTGCCAACGCCGGCATCGACGCCGGGCCGGGCTTTTTGACGCCCGACAACGAGCGCAACCCCGACGGCGCGCTGGAACTGCTCGACGAGCGCCACTGGGACGCGGTGATCGCCACCAACCTGACCTCGGTCTTCACCAGCCTGCGCGAAGCGGTCAAGCTGATGAAGCCCCAAGGCCGCGGCAGCATCGTCGTCACCACGTCGAACGCGGCCATCATCAACGAGGCCATCGTCGGCACGCCCTACATGCCGGCCAAGGCCGGCGCGGCCTCGCTGGTGCGGCAGGCGGCGATGGAGCTGGCGCGCTACGGCATCCGCGTCAACGCCATCGCGCCCGGCCCCTTCATCACCAACATCGCCGGCGGGCGGCTGCGCAATGCGGCCGACCGCGAGGCTTTCCAGGTGCGAGTGCCAATGCACCGCGTCGCCGAAACGGACGAGATCAAGCCGCTGGCGCTGTTCCTGGCGTCGAAGGCGTCGTCGTTCGTGACCGGCTCGCAGCTGGTGATCGACGGCGGCCAGATGCTCGGCCGCACCGACTGAAAGGACTGCCGCCATGCAAGCCGCCCTCTTCGACGCGCTGCGCCAGCCGCTGCGCCTGGCCGAGCTGCCCGACCCGGAACCTGACCGCGACCAGGTGCTGCTCAAGGTCTGCCGCTGCGGCATCTGCGGCAGCGACCTGCACATCACCGAAGACCCGGTGTTCGGCGCCCGCCCCGGCGACGTGCTGGGCCACGAGTTCTCGGGCGAGGTGCTGGAGGTCGGCTCGGCGGTCACGGACCTGAAGGTGGGCGATCAGGTCACCGCCGCGCCGCTGTCCGGCTGCGGCGCCTGCGACAGCTGCCGGCGCGGCGAGCCGGCGTGGTGCGCGCAGATGCAGCTCATCGGCGGCGGCTACGCCCAGTACGCCGCCGTGGCCGGCCGCCAGTGCCGCAAGCTGCCGTGGGGCATCTCGGCGGCCGATGGCGCACTGGCGGAGCCCCTGGCCGTGGCGCTGCACGGCGTCATGCAGGCCGGCCTGAAACCCGGCGACCGCGTGCTGGTGGTGGGCGCCGGTGCCATCGGCCTGGCGGTGGCGTTCTGGGCCCGGCGCCTGGGCGCGGGTGCGGTGGTGGTGAACGACCTGCACCGCCACCAGGAGGCCCGCGCCATGGAACTGGGCGCCAGCGCCTTCCTGAGCGCCGAAGACGGCCCGGCCAGCGAACTGGCGGCGCGCACGCGCGACCGCCTGGGCGGCGACCCGGACATCGTCTTCGAGTGCGTCGGCAAGCCCGGCCTGATCGACCAGTGCATCGGCCTGGTCCGCCCGCGCGGCACGGTGCTGGTGCTGGGGCTGTGCACGGCGCGCGACCACTTCGATGCGTTCCGCGCCATCTCGAAGGAGGTGCGCATCGTCATGTCGGTGTTCTTCAGCATGCGCGAGTTCAGCACCGCCATCGATGCGCTCGACGGCGGCCGCTTTGCCCCGCAGGCGCTGATCTCCGACACCATCGCGCTGGCCGACCTGCCCCCCGCCTTCGAGGCCCTGCGCCAGCGCACCACGCAGTGCAAGGTGCTGGTGGACCCGTTTGCCGTCGCAGCGTCAGCCGCCTGCTGAACTCCTGGCCCGGCCCTGTCGGAGCACCTTCAGCTGCAGGTCGTGTCAGCCCATGTTCAACAGACTCGGATGCGGCCAGGTCGGCCGCACCAGTGGCTCAGCGGCTGAGCCTGCTGCCAGAGCCGACTGCAGTTGCGGCACGACGCGCCCGGGCTCCTCACCCAGGCCGCGCACCACGCACACGAATGCGGCGCCGCAGCGCGCGCTGATCTCGACCTTGTCGGCGCTCAGGATGCCGCCAATGGCCACCACCGGCATGCCCGCCATGTGGCACCACCAGCCCAGGTTGTCCAGGCCTTGCGCGACCCACGGCATGGCCTTGGTCAGCGTCGGCCAGACCGGGCCGCAGGCGACGTAGGCCGGCGCCATGGCACGGGCCCGCGCCAGCTCCCACAGGCTGTGCGAGCTGATGCCCAGGCTCAGTCCCCGCGCCTGCTGCGCCCGCAGCGCGGCGCGGCCAGCTTCGTCCAGCGCCAGCAGGTCTTCCTGGCCCAGGTGCAGCGCCTGGGCACCCAGCTCCAGCGCCAGCTGCCAGTGGTCGTTGATGTAGAGCGGTACGCCGGCCTCGCGGCACAGCGCAATGCCACGGACGAGCTGTTCGCGCAGATCGACCCACCACGCCGCGTCGGGCGCCTGAGGCGTCTTGATGCGCAACTGCAGCGTACGCACGCCGGCCACCAGCAGCGCGGGCAGGCGGTCGGCGTGGTCGACGATGGCGTAGAGCTGCGGCGCCTCGCGGCCTGAGACCGACGGCAGCTCGGCAAACACCGGCGCCTCGCCCCACGACATCTGCGGCAGCAGGCTCGGGTCGGTCGTGAAACCGGGCACGGCGCGTACCGGGCCACGCCCGGCGCCTGCGGCGGTGCCGTGGCGCAGCGCCTGCGTCGTCGCCATCTTGGCCAGCACCAGGGCATCGGCGGTGACAAAGCCAAGCGCCAAGGCGGCAGCCGCGCTGGTGGCAAAAGTACAGCCGGTGCCGTGGCTGT
The DNA here is from genome assembly GCF_965250675.1 of Leptothrix sp. (in: b-proteobacteria). Lineage (NCBI taxonomy): Bacteria > Pseudomonadati > Pseudomonadota > Betaproteobacteria > Burkholderiales > Sphaerotilaceae > Leptothrix > Leptothrix sp. (in: b-proteobacteria). The sequence continues at coordinate 243,369 of NZ_CBDFPH010000008.1, read as the reverse complement.
GCGCCGTGGCCACGCGCGGCGAGCCCAGCCAGCCCTGCGCGTGCGGGGTGGCGATCCAGTCGATCACACGGCCGGTTGCATCAGCACTGTCACCGCCGGTGATCGCCACCGACCCGGCGCCCGCCGCGAGCAGCGCCTGCGCCAGCGCCGGAATGTCATCAGTCACCGCCGCAGACCGGTCCAGCAGCAGCGCAGCCTCGGCGCGGTTGGGCGTGATCAGCGTGGCGCGCGGCAGCAGCAACTCGCGGTAGGCCGCCAGCGTGGCCGCGTCGGCAAAGCAGGCGCCGGTGCTGGAGGCCAGCACCGGATCGACCACCAGCGCGACCGGGCCGCGCACGCGCAGCGCATCGACCCAGCGCACCACCACTGCCACCGTGGCGGCGCTGCCCAGCAGGCCGGTCTTGATGACGGCGGGCGGCAGGTCGGCGGCCAGGGCAGCCAGCTGTGCGTCGAGCAGCTCCGCCTCGACCGGCGCCACCCGCGTGACCGCGACGCTGTTCTGCGCCGTGACCGCTGCCACCACCGGGCAGAGGTGCACACAGAAGGCGTCGGCGGCGCGCTGGTCGGCGCTCAGGCCGGCGCCGCCGCCGCTGTCGTTGCCGGCGATGCTCCAGATCACGGGCGGACGGGTTGCTGCGTCAGTCATCGTGCTCATCCAATCAGGAAAGGCTGGCCGGTCACCGGCGTGCTGGCCACGGCGCTGTCCTGCTTGGCCATCACGCCGGCGGTATAGGCCTCGCGCCCAGCCTGCACGGCGCGGCCGAAGGCACGCGCCATCACGACCGGGTCCCGCGCCTGGGCCACCGCCGAGTTGAGCAGCACTGCATCAAAGCCCATCTCCAGCGCCTGCGCGGCGTGCGAAGGCGCGCCGATGCCGGCGTCGATGATGAGCGTGGTGTCGGGCAGGCGCTCGCGCAGCGTGCGCAGCGCGTAGGGGTTGAGCAGGCCCTGGCCAGAGCCGATCGGCGCGCCCCAGGGCATCAGCAGCGGGCAACCGGCGTCGAGCAGGCGGCGGCAGGTGACGAGGTCGTCGGTGCAGTATGGAAAGACCGTGAAGCCGTCGCGCACCAATTGCGCAGCGGCGCTGACCAGCTCGAACGGGTCGGGCTGCAGCGTGTATTCGTCGCCGACCACTTCGAGCTTGACCCAGTCGGTGTCGTACAGCTCGCGCGCCATGTGGGCGAGCTGCACCGCCTCGCGCGCGCTGCGGCAGCCGGCGGTGTTGGGCAGCAGGCGTGCGCCGGTGGTCGCCATGGCCTGGCGGATGATGGTGATGAAGCCGTTGTCGCCGGCCGCCGCCAGCTGGCGCTTCAGGCCGACCGTGACGATCTGCGTGCCGGAGGCAACGATGGCATCCGCCAGCACCTGCGGCGACGGATAGCCCGCCGTACCGAGTAGAAAACGGCTGCCGAGGGTGACGTCGCCGACGCGCCAGGTGTCGGCCGCAGGCGCAGAAGTGGTGTCAGTCATGGTGCTCTTGTGAAGGGTCGGGGCCGAAGACAGGGATTCAACCGCCCACGATGGGCTGGAACAGCAGCACCTGGTCACCGTCCTGCAGCACGCGCTGGGCGCGCAGGCCGCGGGCGACGAAATCGCCGTTGATGGCGGTGGTGACGGCCTGCGGCTCGTGCTGGAGCGTGGCCACCAGCGTATCGAGCGTGGTGCCCACTGGCAGCGGATGGGGCTGGCTTTCAAGCCAGACGGTGATGGAGTCGGTCATGGGCGGGACAGGTGTCACTGGGATTCGATGACGGAATTTTCGTTCAGACCGCGCGTCGCCAACCCGCAGGCCTGCAGCGCATCTTCCACCAGCGCCGGCGCCAGCAGCCAGCCGTGGCGGAACAGGCCGTTGATGCGCGTGCAGGCGCCGTCCTGCAACACGCGTGGATCGTTGTCCGGCAAGGCCGGGCGCAGGTTGTGATCCAGGCGCAGGATGCGCGCCTCGGCCAGCGCCGGCATCAGGCTGTGGGCGGCCGCCATCAACTCGACGGCGCTGCGCAGGCTGACAGGGCTGCGGTCTTCGCTCTCGATTTCGCTCGCGCCCACCACCACCACGTCGCCCGGACGTGGTACCAGGTAGACGCGGTGGCGCGGATGCAGCAGGCGCACCGGGCGGGTCAGGCCGTGGCCAGTCGCATGCAGCCAGACGGTTTCACCGCGCACGCCGCGCACCGGCAGATCGGGCCGGGCGCCCACACCACGCACGTCAAAGACATGGTCAAAGTGATGCTGCGCACCGTCTTCCCGCGTGATCGTCCCGCCCTGCCCTGCGGCGCGCACATCACGGACGCGGCTCGACCAGTGCCACTGCACGCCCATCGCGTTGGCCTGCAAGGCATCGAGCGTGGAAGGCGGGTCGATCTGGCCTTCGCCCGGCAGCAGCCAGGCGTGGGTCGGGCCCTGGATGGCAGGCTCCAGTTCAGCCAGTTCTGACAGGCTCAATGCTTGAGCCTGTGGTGTGTTCATCAAGGCGGGATGAGGATGTGTCAGCCTGGCCAGCACCCGCTGTGCGGCACCCAGATCAGGCCGGTGCGCCAGCAGCAGGCTGCCACGGGCGCTGAAGAACGGCTGTTGTGGAAGCTGGGCGGCGATGTCGCGCCACAGCGCAATCGAGCGCCAGCCCAGCACCGCGATCTCCGGCCCGGCGTTGTCCAGCTCAGCCAGCGGGCTGAGCATGCCCGCCGCCGTGTAGGCCGCCGCCTGCGGCTGGCCATCGAATTGGCCATGCACTTGGTCATAGCGCGCGCCCGGGCCGGGCGCGGGGTCGAAGACGCTCACGGCATGCCCGGCCTGCGCCAAACGCCAAGCCAGCAGACGGCCCAGCAACCCTGCACCCGCAATACCGATCTTCATCACCCGCGTCCTTTTCTTGATGTCAGCCCGAATCAGCCTTGAATGGGCTGGATGGGAATGTAGAGCTCGCCGCCCACGGCCTTGAACTCGGCGGACTTGGCCGCCATGCCGTCCGACAGCGCCTCGGCCTCGCTCAGGCCCTTCTGCTCGGCGTAGTCGCGCACGTCCTGCGTGATCTTCATCGAGCAGAACTTGGGGCCGCACATCGAACAGAAATGCGCTTCCTTGGACGAGTCCTTGGGCAGCGTTTCGTCGTGATAGTCCTTGGCCGTGTCCGGGTCGAGGCCGAGGTTGAACTGGTCGTGCCAGCGGAACTCGAAGCGCGCCTTGCTCATGGCGTCGTCGCGGGCGCGGGCGCCCGGATGGCCCTTGGCGATGTCGGCAGCATGGGCGGCAATCTTGTAGGCAATGATGCCCTGCTTGACGTCGTCGCGGTCCGGCAGGCCGAGGTGCTCCTTGGGCGTGACGTAGCAGAGCATCGCCGTGCCCATCCAGCCGATCATGGCGGCGCCGATCGCACTGGCGATGTGGTCATAGCCGGGCGCGATGTCGATGGTCAAGGGCCCGAGCGTGTAGAACGGCGCCTCGTGGCAGTGCTTGATCTGCTCGTCCATGTTGGCCTGGATCAGGTGCATCGGCACGTGGCCGGGGCCTTCGATCATGGTCTGCACGTCGTGCTTCCAGGCGATCTGGGTCAATTCGCCCAGCGTCTTCAGCTCGGCGAATTGCGCTTCGTCGTTGGCGTCCGACGCCGAGCCCGGGCGCAGGCCATCGCCCAGCGAGTAGGTCACGTCGTAGGCCTTCATGATGTCGCAGATCTCGTCGAAGTGCGTGTACAGGAAGTTTTCCTTGTGGTGCGTGATGCACCACTTGGCCAGGATCGAGCCACCGCGCGAAACGATGCCGGTGCGGCGCTTGCTGGTCAGGTGGATGAACGGCAGCCGCACGCCCGCGTGGATGGTGAAGTAGTCGACGCCCTGCTCGGCCTGCTCGATCAGCGTGTCACGGTAGATTTCCCAGGTCAGGTCTTCGGCGACGCCGCCGACTTTCTCCAGCGCCTGGTAGATCGGCACGGTGCCGATGGGCACCGGCGAGTTGCGCACGATCCAGTCGCGCGTGGTGTGGATGTTGCGGCCGGTGGACAGGTCCATGACGTTGTCGGCGCCCCAGCGGATCGCCCAGACGAGTTTCTCGACCTCTTCCTCGATGCTCGACGTCACGGCCGAGTTGCCGATGTTGGCGTTGATCTTCACGCCGAAGTTGCGGCCGATGATCATCGGCTCGACCTCGGGATGGTTGATGTTGGCGGGGATCACCGCGCGGCCGCGCGCCACCTCGTCACGCACGAACTCGGGCGTGATGATGTCGGGGATGCGCGCGCCCATCGCGTTGCCCTTCAGGCGCGCCTCGCGCTCGGCGTCACCCAGGTATTCGCGCATCCACTCGCGCTTGCCGTTCTCGCGCAGCGCGATGAACTCCATCTCGGGCGTGACGATGCCTTGGCGGGCGTAGTGCATCTGTGTCACGTTGGCACCGGCCTTGGCGCGGCGCGGCGTGCGCTGCAGTGCCGCAGCCTGGGCGCGCAGGGCGTCGATGCGGCGGCTATCGCGCTCTTCGTTCTTGCCGCCGTCGTCGAGCACGACGCGGGTGCGGCCGGTGTAGGTTTCGGTGTCGCCACGGGCTTCGATCCAGCCGGCGCGTTGCGTGACGGCCAGGCCCTGGCGCACGTCGATGGCGGCGGCCGGGTCGGTGTAGGGACCGGAGGTGTCGTAGACCGTGACGCGTTCGCCGTTGGTCAGCGCGATCTCGCGCATCGGTACACGCACGCCGGGCTGGCTGCCTTCGACGTAGACCTTGGTGGAGGCCGGAAACGGCTCTCGCGTCAGCGCCAGCGTTTCTTCAAAGGTGGCAGCGGCGGCCTGGACGTTGGCAAGGGCGTGGGGATCGGGTGCATTCATTTCGGAGCTCCTGTTGCGGGTTGCGGGTGGGCTCCGGGTCATCAGCGTCCGAGGTGTTTCACGTGAAACAGAGGTGAGGGACTCAGGCGCTGACAGCTCTTCTTACGCCGGTATGAACCGGATCAAGTTCGCGGGTTTGGTGCCATCACCATCTCAGCGCGTCAATTCACGCGCACCCCGGAGCGGGGACGATTGTGGGCGCGCCGGTGCGGCCATGTCAATGCGGCGGTGACTTATCCACAGGCGCCGCCTAAAATTGCGGGCTGCCCCGCGCTGGGGAGTTTCTCGACGTTCTGAGGCTGGTGTGATGCTGTATCCGCAAAATTTTGATGTGATCGTGGTCGGTGGCGGCCACGCCGGCACCGAGGCCGCGCTGGCCGCCGCGCGCATGGGCTGCGCCACGCTGCTGTTGACGCACAACATCGAGACGCTGGGGCAGATGAGCTGCAACCCGTCGATCGGCGGCATCGGCAAGGGCCACCTGGTGAAGGAGGTCGATGCGCTCGGCGGTGCGATGGCGGCGGCCACCGATGAATCGGGCATCCAGTTCCGCATCCTCAACGGCAGCAAAGGCCCTGCCGTGCGCGCCACCCGCGCCCAGGCCGACCGCATCCTCTACAAGGCCGCCATCCGCCAGCGGCTGGAAAACCAGCCGAACCTGTGGATCTTCCAGCAGGCGGTGGATGACTTGATGGTCGAAGGCGACCAGGTGGTGGGCGCGGTGACGCAGATCGGCATCCGCTTCCGCGCCCGTGCGGTGGTGCTGACGGCGGGCACTTTCCTCGACGGCAAGATTCACGTCGGCCTGAACAACTACCCCGCCGGCCGCGCGGGCGATCCGCCGGCGGTGAGCCTGTCGGCGCGGCTGAAGGAATTGAAGCTGCCGCAGGGCCGGCTCAAGACCGGCACGCCGCCGCGCATCGATGGCCGCAGCATCGACTTCAGCAAGTGCACCGAGCAGCCGGGTGATGGCGTCCCGTCAGCCGACGGAGCGCCTCCAAGCTCACCGGTGCCGGTCTTCAGCTTCCTCGGCAACGCCGCGCAACACCCGCGCCAGGTGCCGTGCTGGATCACGCACACCAATCAGCAGACCCACGACATCCTGCGCACCGGCTTCGACCGCAGCCCGATGTTCACCGGCGTGATCGAAGGGGTCGGTCCGCGCTACTGCCCGAGCATCGAAGACAAGATCAACCGCTTCGCCGACAAGGACTCGCACCAGATCTTCCTGGAACCCGAAGGCCTGACCACGCACGAGTTCTACCCGAACGGCATCAGCACCAGCCTGCCCTTCGACATCCAGCTCGCCGCCGTGCGCACCATGCCGGGCCTGGAGAACGCCTACATCCTGCGGCCCGGCTACGCGATCGAATACGACTACTTCGACCCGCGCGAGCTGAAGTCGAGCTTCGAGTCCAAGGCCATCAACGGACTGTTCTTCGCCGGCCAGATCAACGGCACCACAGGCTACGAAGAAGCGGCCGCGCAAGGCCTATACGCCGGCATGAACGCTGCGCTGCAGGTGCAGGGCAAGGCGGCCACGCGCTTCGGCCGCGATCAGGCTTATCTGGGCGTGCTGGTCGATGACCTGATCACCAAGGGCGTGACCGAGCCCTACCGCATGTTCACCAGCCGCGCCGAGTTCCGCCTGCAGCTGCGCGAGGACAACGCCGATATGCGCCTGACCGAAATCGGCCGCAGCATCGGTCTGGTCGACGATGTGCGCTGGGCCGCCTTCAACCGCAAGCGCGACGCTGTTTCACGTGAAACAGAGAAGCTCAAGAGCACCTGGGTGCACCCGGGCATCCTGGCGGCAGCAGATTCCGAGCGCATTCTGGGCGTGGCGCTCGGCCACGAATACAGCCTGACCGACCTGCTGCGCCGCCCCGGCATCGGCTATGACGCACTCACCGAAGTGGCGGCGCTGGCGCGGCCCGACATCGTTGTTTCACGTGAAACTCTGCATGTCGAGCTGGGCCAGGTGCTGGCCGATGCGGTGATCGAGCAGATCGAGATTGCCACCAAGTACGCCGGCTACATCGACAAGCAGAACGACGAGGTGCTGCGCGCCGCGCACTACGAGCACCTGGCGCTGCCGACCGAGCTGGACTACGCGCAGGTCACTGCCCTGTCCTTCGAGGTACGCCAGACGCTCACCAAGCACCGCCCCGAAACGCTGGGACAGGCCACGCGCCTGTCGGGCATCACGCCGGCGGCGATCTCGCTGCTGTTGGTCCACCTGAAAAAGAACAAGTTCAAGGGTTATGCAGAAGCCGCCTGAAGAATCCCTCATCGCCGGCGCTGCGGCGCTGGGCGTGCCGCTGGATGAGGCCGCCACCGCGCAGCTGCTGGGCTACCTCGACCTGCTGCAGCGCTGGAACAAGGTCTACAACCTGACCGCCGTGCGCGACCCGCAGCAGATGCTGACGCACCACCTGCTCGACAGCCTGACCGTCGTGGCCCCGCTGCGCCGGCAGCTCGGCACGATGGGCCTTGGCGGCGGCGCCAAGATCCTGGACGTCGGCAGCGGCGGCGGCCTGCCTGGCGTGGTGCTGGCAGCCATCGATCCGGCGCTGCAGGTCAGCTGCGTCGACACCGTCGGCAAGAAGGTCAGCTTCATCCGCCAGGTGGCTGCGGAGTTGAAGCTGCGCAATCTGGCCGGGCTGCACAGCCGGGTCGAGCAGCTGGCGCTGCCGGCGGGTGGTTGGGACGTGATCACCTCGCGCGCGTTTGCGTCGCTGGCGGACTTCGTCAACCTGACGCGCCATCTGCTGGCGCCGCATGGCGTCTGGATGGCGATGAAGGGCCAGCACCCGCAGGCCGAGATCGACGCCCTGCCCGCCGACGTGGAAGTGTTTCACGTGGAACCGTTGGCCGTGCCGGGCCTGGACGCCGAGCGCTGCCTGCTGTGGCTGCGGCCCCGGCGCGCGGCCTGAGTCACATTGCCACTTATCCACAGTCGATCGACCTCACTCTGGAGTCACACCATGCTGGGCATTGCCGACTATGGCGCCTTCTGCGCCGCGATCGTGGTCTTCCTCGCCATTCCCGGCCCGGGCAACTTTGCGCTGCTGCGCTCGACCGGACACGGCGGCATGAAAGCCGGCATGGCGGCGATGATGGGCGTGATCGTGGGCGACCAGATCCTGCTGTGGCTGGCGGTGGCCGGCGTGGCGGCGCTGCTGGCCACCCACCCGAACTGGTTCGACGCGCTGCGCTGGGGTGGCGCGGCCTACCTGGCGTGGATCGGCCTGAAGCTGGTGCGGGCCCAGCCCGGTGAGGACGCCAGCCCGGTGCGCATCAGCCCGGGCCACTACTTTCGCCAGAGCCTGCTGATCACGTTGCTCAACCCCAAGGCCATCATCTTCTACATGGCCTTCTTTCCGCTCTTCATCGACCCGGCCACGCACCGCGGCCTGCCCACGTTTGCGGCCATGGCCGTGACCATTGCGCTGATCACCGCCGCCTACTGCCTGGCGCTGTGCGCGCTGGCCGCGCAGGTGGCGCAGCGCGTGCGGCAGCATCAGCGCCTGAGCCAGTGGCTGCAGCGCGGCGCCGGGCTGTGCATGATCGGCTTCGGCCTGCGCCTGGTGCGCAGCTGAGTTGCATCCTGTCGATCACCTACGTTCTGTTCACGCCCTCACTTTGACCGCATCCATGGCCCGTATCTTCTGCATCGCCAACCAAAAGGGTGGCGTCGGCAAGACCACCACCACCGTCAATCTGGCCGCCGGCCTGGCCGCCATCAACTACCGCGTGCTGGTGATCGACCTGGACCCGCAGGGCAATGCCACCATGGGCTCGGGCGTGGACAAGCGCGCGTTGACGCTGTCGATCTACGACGTGCTGCTGGGCAGCGCCAGCGTGCGTGAGGCCCGCCTGCACTGCGAGCGGGTCGGCTACGACGTGCTGGGCGCCAACCGCGAGCTGGCCGGCGCCGAGATCGAACTCGTCACGCTGGAGCAGCGCGAGCGCCGCCTCAAGCTCGCGCTGGCCGAGGCGAGCGACGACTACGACTTCGTGCTGATCGACTGCCCGCCGTCGCTCAGCCTGCTCACGCTCAACGGCCTGAACTGCGCCAACGGCGTGATCGTGCCGATGCAGTGCGAGTACTTCGCGCTGGAAGGCCTGTCCGACCTGGTCAACACCGTCAAGCAGGTGCACGGCAACCTCAACCGCGACCTGCAGCTGATCGGCCTGCTGCGCGTGATGTTCGACCCGCGCATCACGCTGCAGCAGCAGGTCAGCGAGCAGATCAAGAACCACTTCGGCGACAAGGTGTTCAACACCATCATCCCGCGCAACGTGCGGCTGGCCGAGGCACCCAGCTACGGTCTGCCTGGCGTGGTGTTCGACCCCAATGCCAAAGGCTCGCTCGCCTTCGTGGAGTTCGCCCATGAACTGGCGGCGCGGGTCGAGGTCAGCGGCAGCCCGCGCCGCACAACGGCCTGATCAGGCCGTACAGGTCAGGCCGCAGCAAAGCGCCACACGCCGCGGGCATCCCGCACGCGCCGCAGCTGGCCGGCGTGCCACAGCGCGTGCAGGTGGGCGATGGCCTCGCCCATCGCGAAGGTGGTCTGGTGCAGGTCGAGCGGGCGCTTGAACAGCACGGCCAGCATGTCCTGGGCCGAGCCCGGCGCCTCGGTGCAGGCGGCCAGCACTTCGGCCAGCCGCTCGTCGTGGTGGCCCTGCAGCTGGGCGATACGCTCGTGCAGGCCGCGAAATGGCTTGCCGTGGGCCGGCAGCACCAGCGTATCGGCCGGCAGCGCCTTGAGGCGCTCCAGCGAGTCGAGGTAGAGCGGCAGCGGGTCGGCCTCCGGCTCGATGTCGATCACGCTGACGTTGGTGGAAATGCGCGGCAGCACCATGTCGCCGGCCAGCATCACGCCCGTTTCGGCGCAGTGCAGGCTGATGTGCTCAGGCGCGTGGCCGTAGCCGGCCCAGCAGCGCCAGTCGCGCCCGCCGATGCGCAGCGTCATGCCGTCCAGCAGGCGCCTGAAGCGCCCCGGCACCGCCGGCACCATGCTGCCGTAGTAGTTGCCACGGGCGCGCACCTTGGCCAGGTTCTCGGGGTCCGTCAGGCCGTGGCTGCCGAAGAACTGCGCCGCCGCCTCGCCGCCAAAGCCGGTGGTGTTGGCCGACGCCATGCGCGCGGCGTTCCAGTCGGTGGCGCTGATCCAGAGCCGGCAATCCTGCCCGGGCGTGCTCCAGCGCTCGCACAGCCAGGCCGCCAGGCCGATGTGGTCCGGGTGCATGTGGGTGACGATGACGCGCAGCACCGGCAGGTCTTCCAGCTCGGGCGAGGCGAAGATCTGTTCCCAGCTGGCCCGCGTGGCGTCGTTGGCAATGCCGCAGTCGACCACCGTCCAGCCAGCGCGGCCATCGATCTCATCGCGCAGCAGCCACAGGTTGATGTGGTCAAGCGCGAACGGCAGGCCCATGCGCAGCCAGCGCACGCCGGGCGCCACCTCCAGCGTCGTGCCAGGGGCAGGCAGGGTGTCGCCGTGCGGATAGACCAATTGATGTTCGAGTGCGTTGGCCATCGGATTTCCTGTTTAGACTGGCGGTGATTTTTTGAATTGACGTTGACGTCAACGGAAGTTTACCGAGAGCCTCATGACCCTGACCGCCGACCCCAGCGCGCCCGCCTCTGCCACGTCTTCCGCCAGCACGACCTTCACCATCACCGAGCTGGCGCAGGAGTTCGACCTCACCTCGCGCGCCATCCGCTTCTACGAGGACGTCGGCCTGCTCACGCCCAGCCGCGACGGCCGCAACCGCGTCTACACCCAGCGCGACCGCACCCGCATCAAGCTCACGCTGCGCGGCAAGCGCCTGGGCCTGAGCCTGCAGGAGATCAAGCAGCTGGTCGACATGTACGAGTCGCCCGCCGACACCGCACCGCAGCTGCAGGCCTTTCTGGCCGTGCTGCAGCAGCATCGCCAGCAGCTGGCGCAGCAGCTCGAAGACATCGAGATCACGCTGGCCGAAATCACCCAGCATGAAGAACGCTGCCACCAGCTGATCGCCGAAGCGCAGAACACGGACACCCGCACCCACAACAGCACCCACACCCACGCCAAGACCTGAAGCCATGTCACACCGCCCTCCCGCCGACCCCGACTTCGACGCCCGCGTGCGCGCCTCCTTCGCCCTGCAAGGTGCCATGCGCACCCTCGGTGCGCAGCTGCTGGACGTGACCCCCGGCCGCATCGTGATGAACCTGGACCACCGCCCCGAGCTGACGCAGCAGCACGGCTTCATCCACGCAGGCATGCTGGCGGCGGTGATGGACTCGGCCTGCGGCTATGCGGCGGCCACGCTGATGCCGGCGGACGCGGGCGTGCTGAGCATCGAGTTCAAGATCAACCTGCTCAGCCCCGCGCGCGGGCCGCGCATCCGCGTCGAGGCCGAGGTCACCAAGGCCGGCCGCACCATCAGCGTCACCGACGCGCGCGCGTGGCAACCGCACCCGAGCCGGCCCGACGAAGAACAGCTGGTGGCCACCATGAACGCCACCCTGATGACCGTGACCGGCCGCGACGACGTGCGGCACTGAATGACACCCTGAACAACACGCTGATCGCGCGCTGAAACCGCGCGGACACCCGCCTGCGCAACAATCCCCACCATGAGTACTGAACTGCAAGAACTGTTTGCCAGCAACCGCACCTGGGCCGCCAAGACGGAGCAGGACGAGCCTGGTTTCTTCACCCGCCTGCTGGAACAGCAGACGCCGCAATACCTGTGGATCGGCTGTGCCGACAGCCGCGTGCCGGCCAACGAGCTGGTCGGCCTGCTGCCCGGCGAGCTGTTCGTGCACCGCAACGTCGCCAACGTGGTGGCGCACTCGGACCTGAACGCGCTGTCGGTGATCCAGTTCGCCGTCGACGGGCTGAAGGTGCAGCACATCATCGTCGTAGGCCACAGCAACTGCGGCGGCGTCAAGGCGGCCTTGAACGACCTGCGCCTGGGCCTGGTCGACAACTGGATCCGCCACGTCAAGGACGTGCGCTTCCTGCACGAGGCTCTGCTGGAGCAGGTCGCGCCCGAGCAGCGCGTCAACGCGCTGGTCGAACTCAACGTGCTGGAGCAGGCCCGCAACGTCTGCCACACCACCGCCGTGCAGGACGCCTGGTATCGCGGCCAGGAAGTGGTCATCCACGGCTGGGTCTACGGCCTGCACAACGGCCTGCTGCAGGACCTGCGCATGACGGTGCGCAAGGCCGAGGACGTGCAGCCCGCCTATGCCACCGCGCTGCAGGCGCTGAGCGCACGCTACCTGGCCCCCGCCGCCGGCTGATCGGGGCGGACCGATGTTCCCCCAGCAACTCAACGACACGCGAGCCTTCGACATCGCCACTGCGTTGCTGGAGGGCTTCGACCGCCACTACCGGCTGTTCCGCGCCACCAGCGCCGACGCCAAGCGCCGCTTCGAACAGGCCGACTGGCACGGCCAGCAGCGTGCCCAACGCGAGCGCATCGAGTTCTACGACACGCGGGTCGGCGAGGCCGCCGAGCGCCTGCAGACCGAGTTCAAGGCCGCCACGCTGCCCGGCGACACCTGGCAGCAGATCAAGCTGCACTACATCGGGCTGCTGGTGAACCACCACCAGCCCGAGCTGGCCGAGACCTTCTTCAACTCGGTCACGACCAAGATCCTGCACCACCGCTACTTCAACAACGACTTCATCTTCGTGCGGCCGGCCGTCAGCACCGAGTACATCGAGAACGACGAGCCCCAGGCCACTCCCACCTACCGCGCCTGCTACCCCACGCGCGACAACCTGCGCCAGATGCTGCGCCAGGTGGTCGAGCACTTCGACCTGCAGCGCCCGTTCGAGGACCTCGACCGCGACATCGGCCTGGTGCTGGGCGAACTCCAGCGCCAGTCGCGCGACAGCACCCGGCTGCGCGCCAACTTCCAGATCCAGGTGCTGTCGTCGCTGTTCTACCGCAACAAGGGCGCCTATCTGGTCGGCAAGATCGTCAACGGCTTCCGCGAGACGCCGTTCGCGCTGCCGATCCTGCACAACGCCGCCGGCCGGCTGGAGATCGACACCGCGCTGTTCGGCGAGGACGAACTCCTGGTGCTCTTCAGCTTTGCGCACGCCTACTTCATGGTCGACATGGAGATCCCCAGCGCCTACGTGCAGTTCCTGCGCAGCCTGATGCCGCGCAAGCCGCGCTGGGAGCTCTACAGCGCCCTCGGCCTGCAGAAGCAGGGCAAGAACGCGTTCTACCGCGATTTCCTGGCTCACCTGCGCCACAGCAGCGACCGCTTCCGCATCGCGCCGGGCATCAAGGGCATGGTGATGCTGGTGTTCGACCTGCCGAGCTTTCCCTTCGTCTTCAAGGTCATCAAGGACTTCTACCCGCCGCAGAAGGACACCAGCCGCGAGCTCATCCAGCGCAAGTACCTGCTGGTCAAGACCCACGACCGCGTTGGCCGCATGGCCGACACGCTGGAGTACAGCAACGTGGCCTTCCCGCGCGAGCGTTTCGACGACGAGCTGATCGCCGAGTTGCAGCACTTCTGCCCCAGCCTGATCGAGGACGATGGCGAATCGCTGGTGATCCGCCACGTCTACATCGAGCGCCGCATGATCCCGCTCAACCTCCACCTGCAGGAAGCCACGCCGGCCGAGGTCGAACACGCCGTCATCGAATACGGCAACGCCATCAAGGACCTGGTGGCGGCCAACATCTTCCCCGGCGACATGCTGTGGAAGAACTTCGGCGTCACCCGCCACGGCAAGGTGGTGTTCTACGACTACGACGAGATCGAGTACCTCACCGACTGCCACTTCCGCCGCGTGCCCGAGCCGCGCACGGAGGAAGAGGAAATGTCCGGCGAGATCTGGTACGCCGTCGGCCCGCGCGACGTCTTCCCCGAGACCTTCGGCCCCTTCCTGCTCGGCAACGCCAGCGTGCGCCGCGTCTTCATGCAGCACCACGCCGACCTGCTCGACGCCGCCTTCTGGCAGGGCTGCCAGGCACGCATCCAGGCCGGCCACGTGCACGACGTCTTCCCCTACGAACCGCACAAGCGCTTTGCCCAGTCACGCCATGTCACCGCCTTGCCCTGAACCGGAGCCCGCCATGTCGAACGCATCCACCGCGAACCATGACCCCATCGTCATCGCCTCCGCCGCGCGCACGCCCATCGGCGGCCTGCTGGGCGACTTCAGCAGCCTCGCGGCCTGGGAGCTGGGCGCCGTGGCGATTGCCGCCGCCGTGCAGCGCGCCGGCGTGGCGCCAGAGGCCCTCAATGAAGTACTGATGGGCAACTGCCTGATGGCAGGCCAGGGCCAGGCGCCCGCGCGGCAGGCGGCGCTGAAAGCTGGCCTGCCTTTGAGCGCCGGCGCCGTCACCTTGAGCAAGATGTGCGGCTCCGGCATGCGCGCCATGATGTTCGGCCACGACATGCTGGCCGCCGGCTCTGCGGATGTGATCGTCGCCGGCGGCATGGAAAGCATGACCAACGCGCCGCACCTGATGTTCGCGCGCAAGGGCATCAAGTACGGCGCCGCCCAGCTGTTCGACCACATGGCGATGGACGGCCTCGAAGACGCCTATGAACGCGGCAAAGCGATGGGCGTGTTCGCCGAATCGTGCGTCGAGAAATACGGCTTCACGCGCGAGGCGCAGGACGCCTACGCCATCGCCTCGACCCAGCGCGCCCGGCAGGCCAACGAAGACGGCTCGTTCGACTGGGAAATCGCCCCCGTCACCTTGTCAGGCAAGGGCGGCAACACCGTCATCCGCCACGACGAGCAGCCCTTCAAGGCCAAGCTCGACAAGATCGCCGGGCTGAAACCCGCCTTCAAGAAAGACGGCACCATCACCGCCGCCAACGCCAGCAGCATCAGCGACGGCGCCGCCGCGCTGGTACTGATGCGTGAATCCACGGCGCGCCAGCAAGGCATCACGCCACTGGCTCGCATCGTGAGCCATGCTGTTCACGCGCAGGAACCGGCCTGGTTCGCCACCGCGCCCGCCGGCGCCATCCGCAAGGCGCTCGCCCAGGCTGGCTGGCAGGCCCGCGACGTCGACCTGTGGGAAGTCAACGAAGCCTTCGCCGCCGTCACCATGGCCGCCATGTCTGATTTCCAGCTGCCGCACGAGATCGTCAACGTCCACGGCGGCGCCTGCGCGCTCGGCCACCCGATCGGTGCCTCGGGCGCACGCATCGTCGTGACGTTGCTCGGCGCGCTGAAGCAACGCGGCCTGAAGCGCGGCCTGGCCAGCCTGTGCATCGGCGGCGGCGAAGCCACCGCGCTGGCGGTGGAGATGCTGTGATGCTGTTCAACGCCTTGGGACTGCAGGACCTCGCCCTCTTCAGCCTGACCGTGCTGGTGCTCAACGCCACGCCGGGCGTCGACCTGATCTTCACGCTGACCCGCACGCTGCAGCAGGGCGTCCGTGCCGGGCTGGCGGCTGCGGCAGGCATCAGCGCCGGCTGCATCGTGCACGCGCTGGGCGCGGCCTTCGGGCTGGCGGCGTTGATGGCGGCCTCGGCCGCAGCATTCAACGCCATCAAGTGGGCCGGCGCAGCCTATCTGCTCTGGCTGGCGTTCGGCCTGTTGCGCAGCGCGCTGATGCCGCAGGCGGCTGTGGACAAGTCACCCGCGCCAAACAGCCAGCAGACCTGCAGCCACGCGCGGACCTTCCGCCAGGGCCTGCTGACCAATGTGCTCAACCCCAAGGTGGCGATCTTCTTCCTGGCGCTGCTGCCGCAGTTCATTGCCGCCGATGCGCCGCACAAGACCCTGGCCTTCCTGGCGCTGGGTGTGTGGTTCGTGCTGCAGAGCGCGCTGTTCCTGACCGCGCTGGTGCTGCTGGTCGCGCCACTGCGGCGCTGGCAGCCACAGCCTGCCACGCTGCGTGCGCTGCAAGGCGCGTCCGGCCTGCTGTTTGCCGGGCTGGCACTGCGGCTTTCACTTTCCTCTTTGCCCGAGTCCCATCCATGAGTCCTTACTGGAGCGCCCTGGTCCACCAGCTCAAGCCCTACGTGCCGGGCGAGCAGCCCAAGTTGGCACAGCTGATCAAGCTCAACACCAACGAGAACCCCTACCCGCCCAGTCCACGCGTGTTGCAGGCCATCCAGGCCGTGCTGGGTGATGACGCCGCCAGCCTGCGCCTCTACCCCGACCCGAGCGCCAGCGCCTTGTGCGCCAGCATCGCCCAGGCTCATGGTCTGAGCCCGGACCAAGTGTTTGTGGGCAACGGCTCGGACGAGGTTCTGGCGCATGCCTTCATGGCACTGCTCAAGCACGAAGATGCGACCGGCCAACCCAAGCCGCTGCTCTACCCCGACATCAGCTACAGCTTCTACCCGACCTACTGCCGGCTGCACGGCATCACGCCGCGCACCGTGGCGCTGGATGCGCAGCTGCAGCTCGACATCGACGACTACATCGCCGCCAGTGCCGACGGTCAGGCCGGCGCGGTGATCTTCCCCAACCCCAACGCGCCCACCGGCTGCGGCGTGGCGCTGGCAGAGATCGAGCGCCTGCTGCAGGCCCGGCCCGACATACCGGTGGTGATCGACGAGGCCTATGTCGATTTCGGTGCCGAGTCGGCCGCCGCGCTGGTGCCGCGCTACCCCAACCTGCTGGTGGTGCACACGCTGAGCAAGTCGCGTTCGCTGGCCGGCCTGCGAGTGGGCTACGCGCTGGGCCAGGCGCCGCTGATCGAGGCGCTGGCGCGGGTCAAGGACAGCTTCAACTCCTACCCGCTCGACCGGCTCGCGCTGGTGGGCGCGCAGGCCGCCATCGAAGATGCCGCGTATTTCGAGCAGACCTGCGCCGCCGTGATCGCCAGCCGCGAGCAGCTGGTGGCCGACATGACGGCGCTGGGCTTCGAGGTGCTGCCCTCGCAGGCGAACTTCATCTTCGCGCGCCACCCGCAGCACAGCGGCGCGGCGCTGCAACAGGGCTTGCGCGAGCGCGCCATCATCGTGCGCCACTTCAGCCAGCCCGAGCGCATCGCCCCCTATCTGCGCATCACCATCGGGACGCCAGCGGAATGCGCCGCGCTGGTGACGGCACTGCGCGAACTGGTCGCCTGACTCCCCCACCAGACCCGAAAAAATCCACCGGAGACCCGCCATGCTGCTCAGCGAAGACCACCGTGCCGTGCAGGACGCCGTGCGCGCCTATGTGCAGGACCAGATCGCCCCGCACGCGGCGCGCTGGGACCGCGAGCACCATTTCCCCGCCGAGCAGTTGAAGGGCCTGGCGGCGCTGGGCTGCTACGGCGTGGCGGTGCCCGCCGAGCACGATGGCGCCGGGCTGGACTATCTGGCGCTGGCCCTCATCCTGGAAGAGATTGCGGCGGGCGACGGCGGCACGTCCACCGTGGTCAGCGTCAACAACTGCCCGGTCTGCTCGATCCTGATGGCGTTCGGCAACGCGGCACAGAAAGAGCAATTCCTGAAGCCGCTGGCGCGTGGCGACTGGCTGGGCGCGTTCTGCCTGACCGAGCCCCATGTCGGCTCGGAGGCGGGTGGGCTCAGAACCACCACGGTGCGGGATGGCGATGACTACGTCCTCAACGGCGTCAAGCAGTTCATCACCAGCGGCCAGAACGGCGACGTGGCGATCGTGATGGCGGTAACCGACAAGGCCGCCGGCAAGAAAGGCATCAGCGCCTTTCTGGTGCCCACCGCCACGCCTGGCTACACGGTCGCGCGGCTGGAAGACAAGCTGGGCCAGCACAGCAGCGACACGGCACAGATCAACTTCGAGAACTGCCGCATTCCCGCCGCCTGGCGGCTGGGCGAGGAGGGCCAGGGGCTGAAGATCGCCCTGTCAGGGCTGGAGGGTGGCCGCATCGGCATCGGCGCGCAGGCGGTGGGCATGGCGCGGGCGGCGTTCGAGGCGGCGCTGGCCTACAGCAAGGACCGCATCACCTTCGGCCAGCCGATCTTCCAGCACCAGGCGGTGCAGTTCCGCCTGGCCGACATGGCCACGCAGATCGAGGCCGCGCGCCAGCTGATCTGGCACGCCGCCAGCCTGAAGGACGCCGGCCTGCCCTGCCTGAAGGAAGCCGCGATGGCCAAGCTGTTTGCCAGCGAGATGGCCGAGCGCGTCTGCTCGGCGGCCATCCAGACGCTGGGCGGCTACGGCTACGTGAGCGATTTCCCGGTCGAGCGCATCTACCGCGACGTGCGCGTGTGCCAGATCTACGAAGGCACGTCCGACGTGCAGAAGATCCTGATCGGCCGCGCACTGGCCTGAGCCCGAGTCTGAATTTCGGCCTAGGCCTGGGCCGATGGCTGCAGCAGAAACGCCACCTCGTCGACCAGTTCCAGCGGCATGAAGGGCTTGGCCAGGTGCGCATTGGCCCCGGCGCGCCAGCCCGCTTTGCGGTCGCGCTCCTGACCCAATGAGGTCAGCAGCACCACGGGAATGCGCTTCAGGTCGGGGTCGGCCTTCAGGCGCGTGCAGACCTCGTAGCCGTCCAGGCCGCCGGGCAGCATCACGTCCAGCACGATCAGGTCCGGGCGCAGCATCAGCGCCTCGCGCAGGCCTTGCACGCCGTTGAGGGCTTCGTGGATCTCATGGCCTTCAGGCTCCAGCGTCCAGCGGATCAGGCGGCGGATTTCAGCGTGGTCTTCGATGATGAGGATGCGGCTCATGCGGCGGGGGGTGGTGCGCGCCCGCCCGGTGCAGGTCACATGCCGCCATTCTGACTGGCCGCCACACCCAGCAGCGTCCGAGGGGCCCAGCGATCCATCCTTGCGCCGCAGCATCCCCCCGCGGCGATGCAGCGACTAGGCTTGTCCGTCCGTTCACCCGGACACGTTCAACCCCCTTGTCCAGCAAGGCGATGCATGAAGCCCGAAGCCCTTGAACCGCCGTCATACGACGTCCGGCTGCGCTTTCTGCGTTCAGCTGCAGCGTACCCCGGCCTGCCACAGCCGCCCGACTGTTGCGAGACCCACATGTCGTGGCTGTTCTTCGCCGGCGAACAGGTGTTCAAGCTGAAGAAGCCGGTGCGCCATCCGTTTCTGGACTTCTCGACCCTGGCCGCGCGCGAGTTCTATTGCCGGGAGGAGCTGCGGCTGAATCACCGCCTGGCGCCTGGTGTCTATCTTGGCCTGATGGCTTTGCAGGCTCATGATGGGAGCCTGTCACTGGTGCCTGAATCGCATCTTGCCACCTCAGGTCAGACCCTTGACTGGCTGGTCCACATGCGCCGACTGCCGGCCGACCGCATGCTGTCGCACCTGATGAGCGGGGGCCAGGTTCGAGCCGCTGATATCGATGCGCTGGCCGCCGTGCTCACGGCCTTCTACCTGCGTGCACCCAAAACATGGCTGACGCCGCAGGACTATCTCGGCCGCTTTCAGCGTGAGCAGGCGGCCAACCGTGCCGTGCTGCAGTTGCCGCAGTTTCAGGACGATCTGCGACTCGTCCTGCCGGCACTGGCCGGCGTCGACGCGGCCTTGGCGCAGCACGCCGGGCCACTGCAAGCGCGGGTACGGCACCGCCATGTCGTCGATGGCCACGGCGATCTGCGCCCGGAGCACGTCTGCCTGCTGGCGGACCCGGCGCAGGCGTGCGGGGTGACACCCTTGATCATTGACGGCCTGGAGTTCAACGCCGCGCTGCGCCAGGTCGATCCGTATGACGAGCTGGCTTTTCTGGCGCTGGAGTGCCGGCTGGCGGGCGCCGGCTGGATCGGCGACCGGCTGACGAGCCGCTGCACTGCCGCACTGGGCCATGCGCCATCACCCGCACTGATGTCCTTCTACACCGCGCACCGCGCGTTGCTGCGCGCCCGGCTGGCGCTGGCCCATCTGCTGGAAGTACCGCCACGCACACCGGAGAAGTGGCAGCCGCAGGCGCAGCGCTACATCGACCAGGCGTTGGCCGCCCTGCCCGGCCTGCAGACCTTCAACGCCACCAGGCGTCCCGGCTCGCCTTGATGGCCTGCGCGAACAGCGGCGCGGCCGAGACGATGTGCAGCTTGGTGCGCACGGGCGCGGCAGCGTCCAGCCGGAAGGACGGCACGCTGTCGGTCACCCACACCTGGGCCACGGCGGGGTCAGCCAGCGCATCGGGCGCCGGGCCGGTGAAGAGGCCGTGCGCGGCGCAGGCGATGACTTCACTCGCCCCCGCTTCGCGCAAGGCCAGCGCGGCACGGCGCATGGTGTCGCCGCTGGCGATCAGGTCATCGAGCAGCAGCACCGCCATGCCGGCCACGTCGCCTGCCACGAGCGGGTCGCTGCGAACCACGCCCGCGCTGCGGCGCTTGTCGACCATTGCAAAGCCCACCGGGCGCGCCAGCTGCAGCGCCAGCGATTCGCGCCACAGCTGGGCACGCTTGACGCCGCCCGGGTCGGGCGAAGCCACGGCCAGCGGACGGTCGCCCACCCGGTCAGGCACCGCGGCATCGAACGCGTGGTGAGCCTGCAGATGCCAGGTCGGACAACGGAAGGCGTTTTGCAACGCGGCCAGGTTGTGCGCCTCCAGCACGATCAGCTGTGCCAAGCCGGCCGCCTCCAGCCACTGCGCCACGTAGCGCAACGTGACGGGATCGAAGGGCTGGGTCTGCCGGTCCTTGCGGGCATAGGCCAGGTAGGGCAGCACCGCCGTGACGCGCGCCGCGCCATGCTCGCGCAGCGTGGCCAGGAAGATCAGCAGGCGGCACAGCTTGTCGTGCGGGCTGTCCTGCAGATCGCCGTAGAGGCTGGTGATGACGTAGGCATCCGCCCCGCGCGGATCCACCAGCGGGCGCAGCTTGTGCTCGCCGTCCTCGAAGGCGCGATCCTCATGCGGTGAGATCACCGCCGCCAGTTCAGCCGCCAGCGCGGGGGCCAAGCTGCTGTCAGGGTCGAGCGAAAACAGCAGCATGGGGGCAGACCGCGCTCAATCCTCGTCCAGGTGCGGCGGGCACTGGCCCTCGGCCGGCTGGCCGGTCTCGGGGTCCAGCCACTGGGCGATGCCGATCTCGTCCTCGGCTTCCTGCAGGGTTTCGGTGGGAGCGGGGGCGTTGTCGTCGAAGGTGTTGCGGAAGTTCTGTGCCTGCTCCAGCGTCTCGAACGGGCCGAACTCCTGCGTACCGTCGGGCGCCGTCCAGTGGTAGCCGTCAGGCCGGGCGACGATCTCGCCAGGGCCATCGTCATCGACCGGCAGGTTCATGGCCGCACCTCCGGCTCGCGCTGGCGGCCGCGGTCCAGGACCTGAACCACCCGCTGCAGCGCCTGGGCCAGCACCTCCAGCACATCGTCGATCGCCACCAGGCCGACCAGCACGCCGAGTTCGTCCGTGACCGGAACGCGGCGCACGCCCTTGCGGCGCATCTGGCCCAGCACGTCAAGAATCGAGTCCGACTCGCGCGCCAGCACCAGATCGGTGCTCATCAGGTCTTCGACCCGGATCATGCCCGGATCCAGCCCCGGCGCCAGGATGCCCGTGACGATGTCGCGGTCGGTCAGCAGGCCGACCACCTTGCGGCCCGGCCCAGCCTCGTCGACCACCACCAGCGTGCCCACGTGGTGGGTGCGCATCAGCCGGGCGGCCTCGTCCACGGCCATCTGCCGGGGCGCCACCGTGACGATGCGCGTGCAGATGGCGCCCGCGCTCAGCGGATCCGACAGCGCGGCATAGGCTTCAGCCGGCATGGTTCTTCCCCTGGCTCACGCGCTGAGCTTTCTCGACTTCGGCGGGCACTTCGTCCTGCAATGCGCCGGGGGCTTGCCTTTCCTGGTCACGCCGTTTGCGGATCACGTCCTCGATCTGGCGCTTCATGTCGTCGAAGGCTTCGCGCAGCGCGACGTACACGTCTTCATGCTGGACGCGGTTGATCACCAGTTCGTGGCCATGCCACGTCAGGTCGACACACACCCCGTAGGGCCGGCCCTGGTGCTGGTGCTTCTGCAGCAACTCGACTGCCACGCGGCACGACATGAGGTCGGGGCAGAAGCGCTCCAGGTGTTCGACCTTCTGGCGTACGGCGGCCTCGACCGCGCCGGAGGGTTGCATGCCGAGGAAATGGATCTGCAGTGGCTGCTTCATGGCGGCGCTCCTCGCGTTGAATGCCCCAGTGTGGCCACGCCTGCATCAGGCCGCCGTGCGCTGGCGCAAGCTCAGACCAGTTCAAAGCCCTCGCCGCGCAGCCGCGTTTCGACGCTGCCCAGCGCAGTGCGGATGGCGTCGTCCACCGTGTTCAGCCAGATGAACTCCAGCGCACTGCGGGTCGAGTCGGGCACGTCGCGCAGGTCTTTCTGGTTGCGTGCCGGCAGCATGACCCGGCGCAGGCCGGCGCGCTGCGCGGCCAGCACCTTTTCCTTGATGCCCCCCACCGGCAGCACCAGGCCGCGCAGGCTGATCTCGCCGGTCATGGCCACGTCGTGGCGCACGGCGCGGTCGGTGAACAGCGAGGCCAGCGCCATGAACATCGCCACGCCCGCGCTCGGCCCGTCCTTGGGAATGGCGCCTGCGGGCACGTGCACATGCACGTCCACGTGGTCGAACATGCCGGCGGGCAGGTGCAGCACGGCGGCGTGCGACTTCACCAGCGTCAGCGCGGCCTGCGCGCTTTCCTTCATGACGTCGCCCAGCTGGCCAGTCAGGATCAGGCGGCCGGTGCCCGAGACGCGCGTGGCCTCGATGAACAGGATGTCGCCGCCCACCGGCGTCCACGCCAGCCCGGTCGCCACACCCGGCAGGCTGCTGCGCAGCGCGGTTTCGTGCTCGTAGCGGGCGGGGCCGAGCAGGGTGTCCAGATCGGCCGCGTCCACGCGCACGCTCTCTGCCGAGCCTTCGGCCACCCGCATGGCGGCGTGGCGCATGACGCGGCCGATCTCGCGCTCCAGCTGGCGCACGCCGGCCTCGCGGGTGTAGTCGGCCACCAGGCTGCGCAGCGCCGCCTCGGTCAGCTCGCACTGCGACTCGCGCAGGCCGTTGGCCTCGCGCTGGCGGCGCAGCAGGTAGGCGCGGGCGATCTGCAGCTTCTCTTCCTGGGTGTAGCCGGGCAGGTCGATCACCTCCATGCGGTCGCGCACCGGCGGCGGCACGTTGTCGATGACGTTGGCGGTGGCGATGAACACCACGCGGCTCAGGTCGAAGGGCACGCCCAGGTAGTTGTCGCGGAAGGTGCTGTTCTGCTCGGGGTCGAGCACCTCCAGCAGCGCCGCCGACGGGTCGCCGTGCGCGCTGGACGAGACCTTGTCGACCTCGTCGAGCATCATCACGCAGTGGCGCGTACCGGCCTTGCGCAGGCTTTGCATGACGGTGCCGGGCAGCGCGCCGATGTAGGTGCGGCGGTGGCCGCGGATCTCGGCCTCGTCGTGCACGCCGCCCAGCGACACGCGCACGAACGGCCGGCCCAGCGCACGGGCGATGCTCTGGCCGAGCGAGGTTTTCCCCACACCGGGCGGCCCGACGAAGCACAGGATGGGCGCGCGGCCCTGCGGGTTGAGCTTCTGCACCGCCAGGTATTCGACGATGCGCTGCTTGATGCGCTCCAGCC
This sequence comes from Leptothrix sp. (in: b-proteobacteria), assembly GCF_965250675.1. Lineage (NCBI taxonomy): Bacteria > Pseudomonadati > Pseudomonadota > Betaproteobacteria > Burkholderiales > Sphaerotilaceae > Leptothrix > Leptothrix sp. (in: b-proteobacteria). Next base: position 220,072 of record NZ_CBDFPH010000008.1, on the reverse strand, counting down.
CGTAGTGGTCTGCCTCCAGCACCTGGCGTGCGGCGTTGAGGTCGATCGGCGCCTCGGGCGGCGTGGCCCAGGGCAGTTCGGTCATCCATTCGAGCCAGGTGCGCAGCATCGAGTTCTCGCCCGACGAATCGGCCATGCGGCGCAGCCGCGCCAGCTCCTTGCGAGCGTGGGCCTCGACCTCGGGCGGCATGCCGGCGCGGGTGATGGCCTCGGCCAGCTGCTCGATGTCCTCGTCGTTCGCTTCGTCGCCCTCGCCCAGCTCCTTCTGGATGGTCTTGAGCTGCTCGCGCAGCAGGAACTTGCGCTGGCGGTCGTCGATCTGCTCCTTGGTGCGCTCGCCGATTTCCTGCGACAGGCGCAGCACCTCGATGCGGCGCGACAGGATCTGCAGCACCTTCTGCAGCCGCTCCTCGGTGCTGACGGTTTCCAGCAACAGCTGTTTTTCAACCACCTCCGCGTCGATCAGGCTGGCCACGATGTCGGCCAGGTGCGACGGCGCCCGTGCCGCCTGCAGCGAGTGCGCCAGCTCGGCCGGCACGCCGGGCAGCAGCGACAGGATCTCGATGGCCCGCTCGCGCAGCTGCAGCCCCAGCGCCTCGGCCTGGGTGGAGACCTGCGCCGGCTCGGTGATGCGCTGGACGCGGGCGGCCAGAAACGGGTAGCCCTCCACCATCGCCTCGATGCGAAAGCGCTGCACGCCATGGCAGACCGCGTGGTGCAGCTGCTCGTGCGACTCGACGTGCTGCACCACCTCGGCCAGTGTGCCCACGTCGCACAGCGCCTCGCGCCCCGGGTCATCGACCTGGGCATCGCGCTGCAGCACGATGCCCAGCGGCGCCTTGGCCTGCAGCGCGTACTGCACCGCCGCGATCGACCTGGCGCGGCCGACCGCAATCGGCATCAGCACATGCGGGAACAGCACCACATTGCGCATCGGCACCAGGGCGATGACGTCATTGGGCAGCGGTGAAAAGGACGCAGCGGGCGCGTTCATCGCGGCTTACTGCGGCTGTGGCGTCACCCGAGACAAACCGGCGCTGATGGCCGAGGGGCTCTTGGCACCCATCGATCCATTCGGCCCGCTGTGGCCGTGATGGCCGTTGGGCGCCTGCGGGCGACGGGCCTCCTCCAGCGTGCCGCGCGTGCTGCGCGCAAACGACTTGAGCGCCTCCAGCGCCAGGATCTCGACCTCGCGGTTGTGCACGTTCACCAGGCCCCAACTCGTGAGCGCGCCGAAGGAGCGGCTGACCGTCTCGTGCGCCACGCCCAGGTGGCTGGCAATGTCGCGCCGGCCCATGCGCAGATGGAAGCGGTAGGGCGACTGGCCGCAGGCCGCCATGCGCTGCGACAGCTGCACCAGGAAACGCGCCAGACGCACCTCGGCGGCCACGGCGGCCATCACGTCGGCCAGCTCGCCCCGGCGCGCCAGCGCGCGACTGGCCGCCAGGTGCACCACCCGGTCGAGCGCCGGCAGGCGCTGGCCCAGCGTGTACATGTCGCGCACCTGCACGCTGTAGACGCTGGCGTCCTCCAGTGCCACGGCGGCGTTGGGGTGGTGGTTCATGCAGAGGGCATCGAAGCCGAGCACCTCGGCCCGGCCGGAGAAGCCCAGCACCTGCTCGTAGCCGTCTTCGGCGGTGCGAAACGCCTTGAACGTGCCGGCGCGCACGAAGTAGATCGACTCCACCCGCGCGCCTTCGTGGAACAGCATTTCGCCGGCATGGAGGCGACGCAGCGGCACCACCACCTCGGCCAGCACGTGTGCGTCGATGCTGATCGGGTGGGCCGCCACACAGGCGTTGGCATCCTGCGCGTCATCCAGCAACCTCAGCAGGTCGGCCAGGTTGCTGCGCTCTCCCGTCGTACTGGCGCTCGCGCCCACACGGCGCATCACGCTCTTGACCTGGAAGCTGTCATCGCGCAGTTGAATGTTGTGGACCATCGGGATCTCCTGTTGCGGGCTTGGGTTGCGGACCGGGACGTGATCCAACGCAGTTCACAGCTTGCGACAGGCGGCGCCACAAGGCTATCGGCGCTCAGGCCGACTTGCAGCGGATGTTTTCTGACGTGCATTAAGAATTGTCCGAACGCCTGTTCTTGTTGACCGAGATCAGGTTCAGGCAAAACGACACGGAACACGCACCGTGGGAGGTGTCCTAGGATGGAGCGAGGGAAGAGGCGTTGATCATGCAAAGACAAGCCAGGGGACGCAAATGAAAAAAATGATTTTTCGCCTTGAAGAAGAGCGCCGCCACATCGCGCGTGAACTTCACGACGAACTGGGCCAGCGGCTGACAGCACTCAAGATGGAACTCGCCAGCCTGCTTCTGCCCACACAGCTGCAAGGCGTGCCGCATGAGCGCATCGAAGCCATGCTGGGCATGGTGGACGACACGGTGGCCTCGGTCCGCCGCATCGCCGCCAACCTGCGGCCGACGATGCTGGACGACCTGGGGCTGCATGCGGCTATCGAGTGGCTGGCGAGCGAGTCGTCACGCCGCATCGGCATTCAGGTGGTCGTTCATTTCGAGGAGACCGAACCGCCTGTCAGCGCAGCAGCCTCCATCGTGCTCTACCGCATCGTTCAAGAAGCGCTGACCAATGTGGCCCGCCATGCGCGGGCCACCACCGTGGAGATCGAGTTGTTGAGGCAGGACCAGGACCTGGTGCTCAGCGTGCAGGACAATGGCATTGGTTTCTCGGCGCCGCCATCGCTGGATCATTCGCTTGGCCTGAGGGGCATTCGCGAGCGCGCCCGTATGCTGGGCGGGCACATGCAGATAGAGCCCGGCGCGGGTGGCGGCACCCGACTGGTGGTAAGACTTCCTCTCCTGTCCTCGACTGCGCCTACGCCACCCTGCGCAGCGGGCGAATGCTGAACCATGCGCAGAACCATGCGAAAGACCCACGCCACGGCACTCTCCACCGCTCGCCGGCGCCGGCCCACGTTTTCCAACGCAGCGCTGGTCCATGAATTGATGGTGCATCAGATCGAGCTCAAGATGCAGAACGAGGAGCTGCGCCGCACGCAGCTTGATCTGGCGACCGCACGCGACCGCTATGTCGATCTCTACGACTTTGCGCCGGTGGGCTATTTCACGCTGGATGCCAGCGGGGCGGTGGTCGAGGTCAACCTGACCGGCGCAGCGCTGCTCGGCCAGGAACGCCCGGCGCTGCTGCTGCGCAATCTGGCCTGCTTCATCGCAAGCGCAGACGGCGACCGCTGGCACCTGCACCGGCTGCACACGCTGCAGAACGAAGGGGTGCAGCGGATTGAACTCACGCTGCAGTTGCAGGGTGGCGAATTGCGGCAGGGGCAGCTCGACTGCCTGCGGGTGATGCAACGCCAGGGCGAACCGCTGCTGCGCCTGACGCTGACCGACATCACCCTGCGCAAGCAGGCCGAGATGGACCGGCGCATCACCACCACCACCATCAATGCCCGCGAGGATGAACGCCGCCACGTTGCCCGCAAACTGCACGAAGAGCTGGGCCAGCGCCTGAGCGCGCTGAAGATGGAACTGGCAGGCACGCGCCTGGCGCATGACCAGGCCACCAGCGAGGCCCATGTCGACACGATGCTCGAAAGCCTGGACGTGGCCGTGGCCACCGTGCGCCGCATCGCCACCGACCTGCGTCCGCTGGTGCTCGACGACCTGGGACTGAACGCGGCCATCGACTGGCTGGCACGCGACTCGGCCCGGCGCAACGGCATCGACATCCAGCTCCACCTCGACGACAGCGACCCGCCGCTGGGCGAGCGCACCTCGGTGGCGCTCTACCGCATGGTGCAGGAAACGCTGGCTCATCTGGAGAGCCACTCACGTGGCGACAAGGTCTGCATTGCGCTGCAACAGTGGCCAGGCGAGCTGGTACTGGTCGTGCAGGGCAACGGTGACGATTGGCCCGCCGCCCGCGCGGACCACTGGACCGGGGGCCGGCACAGCCACCCTGCCATCCCGGTCCCGGATGTGGACCCGGATGAAGACACCTACGCCGACCCCACTCAGGCCCTGCGCGAGCAGGCCCACATGCTGGGCGGCCAGCTGGAACTGGGCGCCACGCCCGGTGGCGGACGCAGCATCACGGTGCGGCTGCCGCTGCGCCGCGCCGCCGATGGTCACACCCTGCAGGAGCGCACATGAACATCCCTCAGGGCCATCCCCACTTGCAGCTGCTGCTGGTCGATGACCACACCATCGTGCGCGAAGGCATCAAGCGCATCCTGAGTCCCATCACCAGCGAATGGAACATCACCGAGGCCGGCACCGGGTTCCAGGCGATGGAGTGCCTGCGGCGCCAGCACGTCGATCTGGCGCTGGTCGACCTGTCGATGCCCGACATGAACGGGCTGGACCTGATCCGCCGCATCAAGGCGCACGACGCCCAGATCGCCGTGCTGGTGCTGAGCATGCACGCCGAGGAGCAGTACGCGCTGCGCGCCTTCAAGGCCGGCGCCAACGGCTATCTCACCAAGGACAGCGCAGCGACCGAACTGGTCGCCGCCGTGCGCAAGGTGGCCGGCGGCGGCGCCTTCGTGACCGCCAGCATGGCCGAGCGCGTGGTGCAGCAGCTCAACGGCGTAGCGCGGGCACCGCGCCATGATGCGCTCACCGACCGCGAGCTGGATGTGCTGCAACGCATCGTCGCCGGCCAGCGCATCACCGACATCGCCGAAGTGCTGCACCTGTCGGTGAAGACCGTCAGCACCCACAAGAGCCGCATCCAGGACAAGCTGCAGCTGCCCAATATGGCCGCGCTGATCCGCTACGGGCTGGAGCACCAGATCGACCAGCCCGACTCCAGCTTCGACAGCATCCACCCGGCCTGAGCCGCCACTCCAGCACACGCTGACGCAGGGCTGCGCCTGATGGACACCCGCTCCGCGCGCGCCTAAGGTATCAGCATGAATGCACACAGCCCAACGCCCGCCGCCATCGAGTTCTATTTCGACTTCTCGTCGCCCTATTCCTACATCGCCTCGGAATGGATCACCGACCTGGCCCTGCGGCACGGCCGCACGGTGCGCTGGCACGCGATCCTGCTGGGGGCAACTTTTCAGGCCGCCGAACTGAAAAGCCCGGTATCGCACCCGCTCAAGCGCGAATACTCGCTGCACGACTTCGCCCGCTCGGCACGCATGGCCGATGTGCCGATGGTGATGCCCTCGCCGTTTCCGATTTCGACCCAGAACGCCGCCCGGCTGTTCTGGTGGCTGGACGCGCAAGACCCGCAACGCGCGGCAGCCTGGGCGCACGCCGGGTTGCGGGCCTACTTCACCCGCAACATCGACCTGAGCCGGCCGGATGCGCTCGCGACACTGGCGGCAGAGTTCGGCGTGAACGCCGGGCAGGCGGCTGCGGTCTGTGCCGACCCGGTCTGGAAGGACAAGCTGCGCCAGGAGAACGACGCGGCGATTGCTGCCGGCGTGTTCGGCGCCCCGTTCTTCATCATCGATGGGGAGCCGTTCTGGGGCAATGACCGGCAGCAGCAGATGGAGCGCTGGCTCAGCCCAGGCGCGTGTCAGCCTTGACCGCTGCCGCGGATGCGCCGTAGCGCGTGACCTGCTGGGAGCGCTGGCGCTGGGTGTCTTCGGCGCTCAGGCGCTGGAACTGCTCAGCCAAACGCGCCAGTTCATCGCTGCCGCAGGAGCGGCACAGGCTGACCACGGCGCGGGCGTAGTCGGGCGGGCCCAGCAGCAGGGAAATATCGACGTCTTCGCCCAACTCGGTCAGCAGCAGCTGATGGATGCGCGTGGCAATCTGGGATCGGGTGGCGACGCTGGGGACGGTGCTGTTCGGGGTGTTTTCGATCGTCGGGGCAGGGGTGGTCATGGCCGGGTCTCCTCATCTCACGCCATGCTCTATGCAGAGGCCGTGCCGCGCCACCCAGGCAAACGCGCAAAATTGAACCCAAGTGTTTCCGGGGTGCGCTAAGTCACACTGCCGAGGCAGTTCGACAACAAGAGGTGCCTTTTCTCACCGTAAAGTCAGCGCCCACTCTCGTCCTGGCGCTCAAGGTTCCGCACGCGGGCGGGCCCTGTGCACCAAGGTCGGGCCCCCGCCGACCCAGACCGGGACACGCTGCCCGGAACCGGTTCACGCGCGGGCGTCGCCTCAGATTTCCTTGCGCAGATTGGCCGGGGCGATCTTGAGCGCCTCGCGGTACTTGGCCACGGTGCGGCGCGCGACCTGGATGCCCTGCTCTTCGAGCATCGCGCTCAGCTGGCTGTCCGACAGCGGCTTCTTGCCGTCCTCGGCCGCAACGAACTGCTTGATCAGCGCCCGCACCGCCGTGCTGCTGGCGTTGCCGCCGGCCTCGGTGTTGAGCGAGCTGCCGAAGAAGTACTTCAGCTCGAAGGTACCGAACGGCGTGTTCATGTACTTGGCGGTGGTCACGCGCGAGATGGTCGACTCGTGCAAGCCGAGTTCATCGGCGATCTCGCGCAGCACCAGCGGCTTCATCGCGATCTCGCCGTGGGTGAAGAAGCCCTTCTGGCGCTCGACGATGGCCTGCGAGACGCGCTGGATGGTGTCGAAGCGCTGCAGGATGTTCTTGACGAACCAGCGCGCCTCCTGGAGGCGGGCCGACAGCGTCGCGCCGCTGGCATCGGCCGTGCCGCGCGTGCCGCTGCGGTGCTGGCGCAGCACCTGGGCGTACATGTCGTTGATGCGCAGCTTGGGCATCACGTCGGGGTTGAGCACCACCTTCCAGCCGCGGCCGCTCTTTTGCACGATCACGTCGGGCACGACGATGTTGGCCTCGGCGCGCGCAAATCGGCGACCGGGCTTGGGTTCGAGCTTGACGATCAGGCTCTGCGCGTCGCGGATCAGGTCCTCATCGGCACCGGTGGCTGCCGTCAGTTTCTTGACGTCGCGCCGCGCCAGCAGCGCCAGATGGCTCTGGCAGATGGTCTGCGCCAGCGACTGCGCCGGGCTCGCGGGCAGTTCGCGCAGCTGCAGCACCAGGCATTCGGCCAGGTCGCGGGCGCCCACGCCGGTCGGCTCCAGGCTTTGCAGCCAGCCAAGCGCGACGCGCAGGCGGTCCATCAGGTCTTCGCGCAGCTCGGCGGCCACTTGGGCAGCCACCGCCGGGTCGGGCGGGATGGCGGCCACGCCCAGCTCAGCCACCTCGACCGCTTCCAGGCCGGTGGCCAGGCGCTCGGCGATCTCGTCCAGACCGTCGGCCAGGTAGCCGTCTTCGTTGAGCGAGTCGATCAGCGACTCGACCAGCAGGATGTCCTCGGCCGCCAGGCGCATGCCCAGCAGCTGGTCGCGCAGGTGGTCGGGCAGGCTGGGCGTGAAGGTGGAGCGCTCGCTCCAGTCGCTGTCGTCGTCGTCCGGCGCGGCGTTGCGGGAGCCGGGCAGCTCGGAACTGCCGTGGTAGTCGTCGCGGTCGCCGTTGCTGTCCCAGTCGTCGGCGGTGGGCGTGGAGCTGAAGTCGAGCTGCTCGGCGCCCGGTTCGCCCTCGCCGCTGCCGGCCGAGGACTCGATGGCCGACTCGCCGGAGGTGTCGGGCGCGCTGCGGTCACGCTCCCAGGATTCGTCGGCGGCGCTGGTGCGCTCGGCCGGCGGCGCCGTTTCAGGATCGGGCGTGGCACCGGAGCCGGAACTGTCGTCCTCGGCTTCCAGGAAGGGGTTCTGTTCGAGCATCTGCTCGACTTCCTGGTGCAACTCCAGGGTCGAGAGTTGCAGCAGGCGGATGGATTGCTGCAGCTGGGGCGTGAGCGCCAGATGCTGCGAGAGGCGGACCTGCAGGGACGGTTTCACGGGAATCAGCTCTTGGTGGCGTTACATGCGGAAATGCTCGCCGAGGTAAACCTTGCGCACGTCAGGGTTCTCGACGATGTCGGCCGGGCGGCCTTCGGCCAGCACCCGGCCTTCGCTGATGATGTAGGCGCGATCGCAGATGCCCAGCGTCTCGCGCACGTTGTGGTCGGTGATCAGCACGCCGATGCCCCGGTTCTTGAGGAAACCGATGATGCGCTGGATCTCGATCACCGCAATCGGGTCGACCCCCGCAAACGGCTCGTCGAGCAGGATGAAGCGCGGCTGGGTGGCAAGCGCGCGGGCGATCTCGACGCGGCGGCGCTCGCCGCCCGAGAGCGCCGGCGCCGGGCTGTCGCGCAGCCGCTCGATCGACAGGTCGGCCAGCAGGCCGTCGAGCAGCTGCTCGATGCGGGTGTCGCTGTAGGGCTTGCCCTGGGCGTCGCGCTGCAACTCCAGCACGGCGCGGATGTTTTCCTCGACCGTCAGGCGCCGGAAGATCGACGCCTCCTGCGGCAGGTAGGACAGGCCGAGCCGGGCGCGCTCATGGATCGGCAGGCGCTGCACCGGCGCGCCGTCGATGCGGATCTGGCCGGCATCGGCCCGCACCAGCCCGACCAGCATGTAGAAGCTGGTGGTCTTGCCGGCGCCGTTGGGGCCGAGCAGGCCGACCACCTCGCCGCTGCGCACCGCCAGGTGCACGTCTTTCACGACCTTGCGCGCGCCATAGCTCTTTTGCAGGCCGGTGGCCTCCAGGCGGCTCTCGGTCAGGCTTGCCGGCGTGGCGGGCACGCCGCTCAACGGGCGCCCCCCGGTGCAGATGCGCTGGCCGCCGGGCGTGGCGTCACCACGCCGCGCACGCGGCCCGTGCCGCTGGCGCCTGCGGCGCCGCCCTGCACGTCGAAGGCGTCACGCGCCTGGTCGTAGGTGATGGTCTGGCCGCTGATCTCGTCGGCCAGCACGCCTGCGCGCAGCAGCCGCACGCGCGCCTGCTGGGTGAAGCGCACGGTCTCGGTGGTGGCGTCGTACTCGATGCGCTGGGCCTGGCCGTTGATCAGCTCGTCGATGCCGTCGCGCTTCTGCTCGAAGCTGGCCGGCTCGGCCTCGCTGCCCAGCGCCAGCACGATCTGGCCTTGCGGCGTTTCGCGCAATTCGACCTCGCGTGCCTTGATTAGCAGCGTGCCGCGCCGGATCTCGACGCCGCCGCTCAGCAGCTTGACGCGCTTCTTGCCGTCGATGCGCAACTGGCCGGCATCGAACTGCAGCGGCAGATCACGGTCGGCTCGCTCAGCCTGGGCCGGCACGGCGGCCGCGATCAGGACCGCAGCGATCAGGGCGAAGCGAATCAGCACAGGGCAAAACGGCACGCTCAGCCGCCCTTGCGAATGCGCGCGACCAGCTGATCGGTCAACGCCAGGGCGCGCGTGGCGCCTTCGCTCTCGGGTGCGCCCTCGCCACCGGCCAGCGCGGGCGAGGTGTAGAAGCGGCCGTGGATGCCGATCGACGGCACGCCATCGATCTTGTAGGCCGCCGACAGCTGCGAGAACTGGCGCACCTTGGACTGGATGCCGAACGAGTTGTACATCTCGGTGAACCTGGCGCGGTCGGCACCGTTCTTCTCGATGAAATCGAAGATCAGTTCGGGCTTGTCGAGCTTCTGGCCCTGCTGGTGAATGGCGAAGAAAACCTTGCGGTGCAGGCTCTCGACCAGGCCCAGCGCCTCCAGCGTGGCGAACAGGCGCTGCTGCGGCTCGAAGTTGGGGCGGAAGCCCACGTGCATGCGGCGGAAGGCCACATCGGCAGGCAGCTTCTTGACCCAGGCATCCAGCGTCGGCTCGAAGACGTTGCAGTGCGGGCAGCCGTACCAGAAGAACTCGATCACCTCGATCTTGCCGGCAGGTGCCGTCACCGCCAGCGGCTGGCCCAGCTTGACGTAGTGCTTGCCTTCCTGGAACCCGGCCTGGGCCGAGGCCAGCCCCGACACGCCCGCCAGACCCAGCAGGGCACCGGTCTGACCGATGAATTCACGACGCTTCATGACTCGTTTCCTTGAATGTTGCGGGGGTATGCAGTTCAGCGCGCCACACGGACCAGCGCCGCTTCGGCATAGCCTGCGGCGGCGGCCTGTTCGCGGGCCTTGTCGGCGTCTTCGCGGGCCTCGTAAGGCCCGAGCCGGACACGGTAGACGGTGCGGCCGTTCTGTTCGCGGTCGGTGACTCGCGCGCTCAGACCGGTGATGGCGAGCTTGGCGCGCTGCTGCTCGGCATCGTCGGGCTTGGAGTACGCGCCCACCTGCACGAAGTACTGAAACGCGCCAGGTGCGTCCCTGGCCGACTTGTCCACAGCCTTATCAGCAGCTTTATCCACTGCTGACGCAGCGCGGCTGGCCGCTGGTGCGGCCACGGCGGGCAGCACGGCCGATGCAGGCGGGGCGGCAACAGCGCCAGAGGCACTGTCTGCCGGCAGACTGGCGGCGCGGGCCGGGGTCTTGCTGGCCAGCGGCGCGTTGGGATCCCAGTTGCGGTTCTTCTCGGTCTCGGCGGCGTCCTGCTCGGCGGTGCGTTGCGGCACCTTGTTGACGAACGGCACCGGCGCCTTGGTGACGTAGAGCGCCACGCCCAGCGCCAGCGCCAGGCCGATCAGCAGTCCGATGACGGCACCCAGCGCAAACCCGCCGCGCTGTGCACCCCGCTTCACACCCGAATTTGATTGACGCGTCATGACCGCTCGCTCCTGAAATTACATCTTGCGCGGGGCGCCCACGCCCAGCACGGCCAGCGCGTTGCGCAGCACCTGGGCGGTGGCCTCCAGCAGCGCCATGCGTGCGCGCATCAGCGCGGCGTCGTCGACCAGGAAGCGCTCGGCCGCGTAGTAGCTGTGGAAGCACGCGGCCAGGTCGCGCAGGTAGAAGGCCACGTCGTGCGGCGCCAGGTCAGCCGCCGCACGGCCGAGCATCTCGGGGTAGTCGGCCAGCTTGTTCATCAGCGCCGCTTCGGTCGGCGCCACCAGCAGGCTCAGATCGGCGCCGGCGAGCGTGGCCAGATCGCCGCTGCGGTCACGCGCATAGGCGTCCAGCACCGAGCAGATGCGCGCATGCGCGTACTGTACGTAGTAGACCGGGTTCTCGTCGTTGGCCTTGAGCGCCAGGTCGACGTCGAAGATGAATTCGGTGTCGGCCTTGCGGCTGATCAGGAAGAAGCGCACCGCGTCGCGGCTGGTCCAGTCGATCAGGTCGCGCAGCGTCACGTAGCTGCCGGCGCGCTTGGAGATCTTGACCTCCTCGCCGCCCTTCATCACCGTGACCATCTTGTGCAGCACGTAGTCGGGCCAGCCCTGCGGCACGCCGACGCCCGCGGCCTGCAGGCCGGCGCGCACCCGCGCGATGGTGCCGTGGTGGTCGCTGCCCTGGATGTTGACGACCTTGTCGAAGCCGCGCTGCCACTTGTGGATGTGGTAGGCCACGTCGGGCACGAAATAGGTGTAGCCGCCGTCGGACTTGCGCATGACGCGGTCCTTGTCGTCACCGTAGTCGGTGCTGCGCAGCCAGAGCGCGCCGCCTTCTTCGAAGGTCTTGCCGGCGGCGCTCAGCTTGGCCACCGCCTCATCGACCCGGCCGCTGCTGTAGAGGCTGGATTCGAGGTAGTAGTGGTCGAAGCGCACGCCGAAGGCCTGCAGGTCCAGGTCCTGCTCGTGGCGCAGGTAGGCGACGGCGAACTGGCGGATGCCGTCCAGATCGTCGACGTCGCCCGAGGCGGTGAACTCGCGGTCATCGGCCTTGACGGTCTTGCCGGCCAGGAAATCGGTGGCGATGTCGCCGATGTAGTCGCCGTTGTAGGCCGATTCGGGCCACTGCGCGTCGCCTGGCTTCCAGCCGCGCAGGCGCGCCAGCGTGGAGGTGGCCAGGGTGGCAATCTGCACGCCGGCGTCGTTGTAATAGAACTCGCGGTGCACAGCCCAGCCTTGCGTGGCGTAGAGGTTGCAGATCGCGTCGCCGAGCGCGCCCTGGCGGCCGTGGCCGACGTGCAGCGGGCCGGTCGGGTTGGCGGAGACGAACTCCACCATCGCGCGGCGGCCGTGACTCGGGCGCACGCCAAAGCCGTCGCCAGCGGCCAGCACGGCGCCGACCACCTGCTGGCGGGCCTCGGGCCTGAGGCGCAGGTTGATGAAACCGGGGCCGGCGATGTCCATGCCCTCGACCCAGCGTTGTGTGGCCGGCTGTGACTGCAGCGCCTGGATCAGCGCCTGCGCCACTTCGCGCGGGTTCTTTTTGAGCGGGCGGGCCAGTTGCATGGCGGCGGTGCAAGCCAGGTCGCCGTGGGCGGCCTGCTTGGGGTTCTCAAAAGCGGGAACAATCACGCTTTCGGGCGCCAGTTGGACCAGGGCCTGGCCCAACGCAACGAGCAATTCCTCTTTGGCTTGAATCATGCTGTCATTCTACGGGTGGGGTGATCGGCGCATTCCTCACTTGCCGCCCCCGGGCGGTGGTGAAAAACTCCGTGTGTAACTCCGGACTCATCATGATCGACCTCACCGAACCCGCCGCGCGCGTCCCAGGACAGCCTGAACGCATCGGCAAATACCGCGTCATTCGCCGCCTGGGCGAGGGCACGACCAGCGAGGTCTTCCTCTGCCACGACGAGTTCAACGACCGCGAGGTCGCCGTCAAGCGCGTGCGCGCCAACATGCTCAGCGATGCGCTGGACGGGCACGTGTTCTCGCGCTTCTTCGCCTCCGAGGCCGCACTCGCCGGCCGGCTGCACCACCCGAATGTGGTCGACATCTACGACGCCGTGCCCGACCCGCGCGAGCCGTACGTGGTGATGGAGTACGTGCCCGGCACCACGCTGCGCGCCTACTGCCAGGGCGGCCAGCTGCTGGCGCTGGAGCAGGTGGTGGAAATCGGCTTCAAGTGCGCGATGGCGCTGGGCTACTGCTACCGCCAAGGGCTGGTGCACCGCGACGTCAAGCCGGCCAACATCCTGGCGGTGGAGGTCAACGGCCAGGTCACCGACGTCAAGATCACCGACTTCGGCAGCGCGCTCAACCTCACCTCCGACGCCACGCAGGTGCACCGCGTCGGCTCGCTGGCCTATATGTCGCCCGAGCAGATCGACGGCAGCCAGCTCGATGCGCGCGCCGACATCTACTCGCTCGGCGCGGTGCTCTATCACCTGATCGCCGGGCGCGCGCCCTTCGAGGCCGCCAGCCAGGCGAGCCTGATGCACCAGATCTGCAACACGCCCGCGCCCAGCCTGGTCGGCCAGCGCGCCGGCGTGAGCACGGCGTTCGACCAGGTCGTGCAGCGCTGCCTGGCCAAGCGGCCCGAGCACCGCTACAACTCCTGGGACGATCTGGGCGACGCGCTGTCGCAGCTGATCACCTCGCACCACGTGCCGCGCGGCGCGCTGCAGGGCGTGCTGGACTCCGAGCGTTTCAACCTGCTGCGCTCGCTGGAGTTCTTCAGCCAGTTCGGCGACGTGGCGCTGTGGGAGGTGGTGCACCGCGCCAAGTGGCAGCGCTTCTCGGTCGGCCATCCGCTCTACAACAAGGGCGAGGAAGGCCGGGTCTTCTACATCATTGCCGCCGGCGCGGTCGAGGTCTACCGCGAGGGGCGGCGCGTGGCCGAGCTGGGCACCGGCACCTCGGTGGGCGAGATGGCGTATCTGGCGCCCAACCCGGAACTGCGCCGCCACAGCGCCGACATCATCATCACCGAGGCGGCCACCACCATCTCCTTCACGCCCGAGACACTCGCGCGCCTGAGTCCCGCCTGCCGCCACCTGTTCGACGAGGCCTTCATCCGCGTGCTGGTGCGCCGTCTGCATGCGGCGCACGAGGCGCTCGCTCATCCACGTCGTATTCTTTAAATGCGGCGCCGCTCTGACGCCGTGCCTTCGTCAATCGTCATCCCGAGGACCTCACACCATGAAAAAACTCATCTCGATCGTCGCGCTCGCCCTGTCCACCCTGGCCATGGGCGCCCATGCCGCCGACGCGGCCTGCGAAGCCAAGGCGCTGGACAAGAACGGCAAGGCCCTGGCCGGCGCTGCCAAGAACAGCTTCATGAAAAAGTGCGAGGCCGAGTCGGGCGCAGCGTCCTGCGAAGCCAAGGCGGTGGACAAGAACGGCAAGGCCCTGGCCGGCGCCGCCAAGAACAGCTTCATGAAGAAGTGCGCAGCCGCACCGGCTGCAGCCGCCTCCAAGTAAGCCGCATCGCCTGCTTATGATGGGCGGATGACTTCCGCCTATCTCTGGGTCAAGGCCCTGCACATCATCTTCATCGCCAGCTGGTTTGCCGGGCTGTTCTACCTGCCGCGCATCCTGGTCAACCTGGCGATGGTCGCGCCCGACAGCCACGCCGAACGCGAACGCCTGCTGCTCATGGCGCGCAAGCTGCAACGCTTCTCGACCCTGCTGATGGCCGTGGCGCTGGCCAGCGGCCTGTGGCTCTGGCTGGGTTTCGGCCTGTGGCGCGGCGCGGGCAACGGCTGGCTGCACGCCAAGCTGGCGCTGGTCATCCTGGTGATCGGCCTGCACCACGGCAACCGCCGGCTGCTGCGCCGCTTCGAGATGGCCGCCAACACCCGCAGCCACCGCTGGTACCGCGTCTACAACGAGGTGGCCGTGCTGCTGTTCGCCGCCATCGTCGTGCTGGTGGCGGTCAAGCCGTTCTGAGGCGGCTGCGGCTGGATGGCGCCTGCCACGTACCGCTCCTCGGCCGGGCCGCTGGCACTGGCCTGGCTGGCGCTGATCGTCTACGCCAGCCTGCACCCCTTCAGCCCCTGGAGCTGGCCCAGCCACATCAACGGCGCTGAAGGTCTCAAGCTGCTGTGGCTGCCGGTGACGCCCTCCTCGCGCTTCGATCTGTGGTCCAACTTCCTGGCCTATCAGCCGCTGGGTCTGCTGCTGGCCATCAGCCGGCTGCGCGCCGGGCAGGCGCGCGCGGTGAGCTGGCTGTTCGCCACGCTGGTGGGCGTGCTGCTGTCGCTGACGCTGGAGGAGTTGCAGCACCTGCTGCCGCAGCGGGTGCCATCGCGGATCGACTGGGCCCTGAACAGCGCCGGCAGCGCGGTGGGCGCGGCGCTGGCGCTGCTGATCCACCACCTGGGCGGGCTGCGCTACTGGCAGCAGTTGCGCGACCGCTGGTTCGTGCCCCACGGCACCGCCGGGCTGGCGCTGCTGCTGTCCTGGCCGATCAGCCTGCTGTTTCCGCCCCCCGCGCCGCTCGGGCTGGGCCAGGGGCTGGGGCGGCTGGCAGTGCTGGTCGACGGCTGGCTGGCCGACACCGCCGCCGCCGGCTGGATCCCTCTGCCCGACCCGCAGGTGGTGGCGGAGCCGCTGCCCCCGGGCATGGAACTGCTGGTGATCACGCTGGGCCAGCTCGCGCCGTGCTGGGTGGCGTTCGTGATGTCGCGCCGGCCGCTGCACCGGCTCGTGATGCTGGCCGGCGCGCTGGTGCTGGGGCCTGCGGCCACCACCTTGTCGAACGCGCTGAACTTCGGCCCCGAGCATGCGCTGACCTGGCTCAGCCCGCCGGTCGGCCCGGCGCTGGCGAGCGCGGCGCTGCTGGGCGTCGGCCTGGCCTGGCTGCCACGCCAGCAGGTGGCCGCGCTGGGGCTGATCGCCATCACCGCGCTGATCGCACTGGTCAACCAGGCCGGGGTCGACCCCTATTTCTGGCTCTCGCTGCAGGCCTGGGAGCAGGGCCGCTTCATCCGGTTCCATGGTCTGGCGCAATGGATCGGCTGGCTGTGGCCGTTTGCCGCGCTGCTGTTTCTGCTGGCGCAGGCCGGCAGGCGCCCGGGCCACCGCGACGAGTCGACTTCTACAATCGGCCCATGAGCAGCTACTTCCAACGCCACATCTTCTTCTGCCTCAACCAGCGCGACAACGGTGAAGCCTGCTGCGCCGATCTGGGCGCCAAGGCAGCCTTCGACCACTGCAAGTCGCGCGTCAAGGCCGAAGGCATCGCCGGCCCCGGCCAGGTGCGGGTCAACAAGGCCGGCTGCCTGGACCGCTGCTCGGGCGGGCCGGTGGCGGTGGTCTACCCGGAAGGCACCTGGTACACGTTTGTGGACAACAGCGACATCGACGAGATCGTCGAGTCGCACCTCAAGAACGGCCAGGTGGTCGAGCGGCTGGTGCTCGACGCCGACGTCGGCCGATGAATTCACAGACGGAACGCCGGCTGATCGCCGGGCCAGTGGGTGCGATCGAATGCGCCATCGACTCCCCCGCCGCCGGCACCGTGCTGCGCGGCGTGGCGGTGATCGCGCATCCGCACCCGCTGTTCGGCGGCACGATGGACAACAAGGTCGCCCAGACCATCGCCCGGGCGTTTCTGCTGCTGGGCTACCGGGCGGTGCGCTTCAATTTCCGCGGCGTGGGCGCCACAGAAGGCACCCATGACGAAGGCCGCGGCGAGGCCGAGGACCTGCTGGCCGTGGTCGCCGCCCTGCGCGAACCCAGCCTGCCGCTGGCACTGGCCGGCTTCTCGTTCGGCGGCTATGTGACGACGCTGGCGGCCGCACAACTGATCGGTGACCAGGCCGCCGAGCGCCTGCTGCTGGTCGGCCCGTCGACCCAGCGCGCCACACCCGCCCCGGTTCCCGCCGACACGGTGGTGATCCACGGCGAGGCCGACGAGGTCGTGCCGCTCTCGGCCACGCTCGACTGGGCCCGCCCGCAACAACTGCCGGTGATCGTGATGCCCGGCATCGGCCACTTCTTCCACGGCCAGCTGACCCCGCTGCGCGACCTGATCGTGCGCAGCTGGCGCTGAGAGCGGCCTGCCGCTTCTTGCCTACCGACTTCTCTCCTGAACCGATCCCGATGAAAAAATTGCTTGCCGGACTGGCCCTGCTGGCCGCCGCTCACCTGGCCCCCCAAACCGCCCTGGCACAAGTGCCGGCGCCCGAGATCGCCGCACGCGCCTATTTCCTCTACGACGTGGGCGCCCGCAAGGCCCTGGCCGAGCGGGAGGCCGACGTCACCATCGAGCCGGCATCGCTCACCAAGCTGATGACCGCCTACCTGGTCTTCCAGGCGCTGCGCGAGAAGAAGCTCAGCCTCGACCAGAACCTGACCGTGTCCGAGCGCGCCTGGCGCACCGGCATGACCGACGCGTCGCGCATGTACATCCAGATCGGCACGCAGGTGAAGGTCGAGGACCTCATCAAGGGCATGATCGTGCAGAGCGGCAACGACGCCACGGTGCAGTTGGCCGAAGCGGTGGGCGGCTCGGTGGAGAACTTCGTCGCGATGATGAATCGCCAGGCCCAGGCCTTCGGCCTCAAGGTCACGCAGTTCCGCAACCCCGAAGGCCTGCCTGCGCCCGGCCACGTCAGCACCGCGCGCGAACTGGCGGTGATCGCCACGCGCCTGCTGGAGGACTTCTCGGAAGAGGCACGCTTCTACACGATCAAGGAATTCCAGTACAACAAGATCAAGCAGACCAACCGCAACCTGCTGCTGTGGCGTGACCCGAGCGTCGACGGCCTCAAGACCGGCTACACCGACGCCGCCGGCTACTGCCTGATCGCCACCGCCCGTCGTGACTTCCCGAGCGGCCAGCGCCGGCTGGTGAGCGTGATCCTGGGCGCATCGTCCAAGGAAGCGCGCGCCGTCGAGGCGCAGAAGCTGCTCAACTGGGGTTACAGCGCCTGGGATGCCGTCAAGCTCTATGACGCCCGGCAGACCATCGCCACCGCGCAGGTCTGGAAGGGCGCCAGCGCCCAGGCCAAGCTCGGCCTGCTGCAGCCGGTGATCGTGACCGTGCCGCGCGGCGAAGGCGCACAGCTCAAGAGCCAGATCACCCACAAGGAGCCGCTGCTGGCGCCGCTGACGGTCGGCCCGCAAGTGGGCACGCTCAAGGTCATGAACGGCCAGAAGCTGGTGGCCGAGTTGCCCCTGACCGTGACCGAGGCGGTGCCCGCCGCCGGCCTGTTCGGCCGCCTGTGGGACAGCCTGCGCCTGATGATCCGCTGATCGACGAACCCGCCCTCCCTCACACAGGTCACCCCATGCGCGACATTCCCCCCGAGCAGTCCCTGATCGAATACCCCTGCGCCTTCCCGATCAAGGTGATGGGCGCGCGCGTGGAGGGCTTCATCGAAGCCATCACCCAGGTGGCGCTGCAGTTCGACCCCGGCTTCGACGCCGGCAGCATCGAGCAGCGTCCCAGCAAGGCCGGCAACTACCTGGGGCTGACGCTCACCATCAACGCCACCAGCCGCGAACAGCTCGATGAGCTGTACCGCACGCTGTCGACCCACCCGATGGTCAAGATCGTGCTGTAAGCGTGACGCCCGGGGCCGGCCTGGGCGCTACATCTTCAGCACCCAGGCGATGATGCTCTTGGCCACGAAGCCGAGCATGCCAAACGACAGCACCAGGAACAGCACGAAGGTGCCGAAGCGCCCGGCCTTGGACTCGCGCGCCAGCTGTGCGATCACGAACAGCATGTAGATCATGAAGGCGCTGACGCCAATCGTCAGACCGAACTGGGCGATCTGTTCTTCGTTGTAGCCAAACATGATGTGCCCCGCTCAGCGTTGCGCCACCAGATCACGGTAGGCGTACCAGCTGGCATGGCCCAGCATTGGCACCACGGCAATCAGTCCCAGCAGCAGCGACGCCAAGCCCAGCAAGGTGAAGCTCATCACGAGAGCTGCCCAGACCGCCATCGGCAGCGGGTTTTCGACCACGCTGCGCCAGCTGGTCAGCACGGCGGTTCGCAGGCTCACGGGCTGATCCAGCAGCATCGGAATCGCCACCACGCTGGAGGCAAATACCGGCGCCGCCAGCAGGCCACCCAGCCCGAGCCAGACCTCGAACAGCCAGGAATCGCGCGCCACGACCACCTCGCGCAGGAAATCAAGCGGCGTGGCGATCGGCGCTGGCGCATAGAGCGTGATCAGCGCCGCCGACGTCAGCACCCAGCCCGTGCCCGCCAGGCCGAGCAGCAGGCCGAACGCCACCAGGCGTCGATCGAAGGAGCGCCACACCGCCCAGACCGTGCGCCAGTCCCCGCGCTCACCGCGCTCCAGCGCACGGCTCAGGGCGTACAACCCGGTGGCCAGCACCGGCGCCACGATCATGAAGCCCGAAAACGCTCCGGCCAGCACCCAGAAGCGGTGATGCGCCAGCGCCATCAGCGTGCCACCGAACAGCGCCAGCGCCAGTCCGTGGCCCAGGCTCAGCCATGGTGTGGCACGGATGTCGTGCCAGGCACGCTCCAGCCACACCAGGGGCTGCAGGGGACGCACGGTACGCAGGGCAAGATCGGGGGTGGCGGTGTCGACTTCCATGCATCATGCTAGTCCAAACACCTCGCATCAGACTTGATGCAGGACATGCGGGTTCCTCCGGCTCAAGCCCTGTCCGCCAGGCACCGATAAACCTTTCACACCCCTCGCCGTCGCACCATGTTGACCCAGCCCCTGCCCGATCTGAACGCCTGGACCGCCGCCTTCCGCCAGCTGCGCATTCCCGTGCTGGCCGAGACGGCTGCCGAACTGCAGCATCTGGCCGAGATCGAGGACGCCAACGGCAGCGTGGACGCGCACATGGTCAGCGAGGCCATCGCGGGCGATCCGCTGATGACCTTGCAACTGCTGGTGCATGTATCGACCCACCGCCGCGCTCAGCAGATCACCGATGCCGAGACCGTCACGGCGGCGGTGATGATGATGGGCATCGGCCCATTCTTTCGGACATTCAGCACCTTGGAGTCTGTTGAAAACCTGTTGACAACTTATCCACAGGCGCGCGAGGGGCTGGACAAGGTGCTGCAGCGCTCGCATCGCGCGGCCCGCTTTGCACTGGGTTTTGCGGTGCACCGCATGGACGGCGATGCGGCCATCCTGCAGGAAGCCGCGCTGTTGCACGACTTTGCCGAAATGCTGCTGTGGTGCCACGCCCCGGCGCTGGCCACCGACCTCGCGCAGCGACGCCAGGCCGACCCGACGCTGCGCTCGGCCGACCTGCAGCGCGCCGTGCTCAACGTCACGCTGGGCGCGCTTGAGCAGAACCTGATGCGCGCCTGGCACCTGCCCGAGCTGCTGATCCGCCTGACCGACGACAAGGCCGAAGGCCAGGCGCTGATTTATCCACAGATCTGCACCGTGCGGCTGGCGGTGCAACTCGCGCGTCACTCCGCGGCCGGCTGGGACAACCCGGCGCTGCCCGATGACATCGATGAAATCGCCCAGTTGCTGCGCCTCTCACACAGCGCCGCCACCCGACTGGTGCGCGAACTCGACAGCTGAAACCTGTGGACAAGTGGGCAGGCGGCTTCAGTCAGGCGGCTGGGCCAGGCTCGCCAGCTTGGCCAAACCCGCCTCGAAGTCGGCGCCCAGCATGCCATCCAGCACCAGACCCAACCAGCGCATCAGCGGATTGCTGCCCAGGCGGGTCTCGAAGGTCCAGGTCACGCGGGTGCCACCCGTGACAGGTTCGAGCCGGATATCGCCGCTGGCGGTGCTGCCCATGTCCTCGAACACCAGGCTGTAGCTGAGGCGGCGCAGCGGCTCGGCCGACTCGAAGCGCACGGTACCGCGCCCCTGACTGGCGCTGGTCCACGACCACTGCGCACCGGCGCCGCTGACCGGGCCGCTGTAGCTGAGCGTCATGGCCGGGTCCTTGGCATACCAGGGCGACCAGGCGGCCCAGCGGCGCGACTCGATGACCAGCGGCCAGATCCGCTCGGCACTGGCCACGATCACCCGGCTGCGCTCGATCTGGCGACGCTCGGGCAGCGCGTAGGCCAGCAAGGACAGCAGGGCCATCAGCACCAGCAGGGCTTTGAGCACATTGATCAACCAGCGCATGAATCCAGTTCTCCACAGTCAGTGGACATGGAACATCGAAACCCAGGGGGTCAGAGCTTGCCGATGCAGTTGGGCGCACCACATTGGCACGTCAGCTTGCCTTCGTGGTGCGTTTCGCCGTAGTTGCAGGTGATCTCGTCGCCCAGGGCAATGGCGCGCATGGCGTAGATCTCGACCCGGCCCTGGCGAATGCGCAGCACGGCGTTGGGACTACAGCTGTGGTTGGTGTAGCGCAGCGGGTCGGTCGAGCGCGAGGCATCGATCGCGCGACGCTCGTTGACCTCCACGATCATGATGCGTTCGAGCTTCTTGGCCCGCTCCCAGGCCTCGTAGACGCTGATGGTCTCGCCACGGATCTCGCCGATCTTGCGCCGGGCGGGAATGGCCTCGGCCGCGAAGGCCCCCGTCCCGTCGATGAGGCTCGGGCCGTTCACGACGGCAAATTTCTGGGGGTTGGCAGGGGTGCCCATGTCGGTTTTACACAGCTGTGAATGAGAAGCCCGCATCAAACAGGTGCAGCCCCGCTCTGTCAAGTGACAACACTGTGGGCAACTCGTGAACAGCTGTGGGTTTATCCACCGGGAGTGTGCCTGCGGCCAAGTTGTTGTCTGTGAGTCCCGCGCTTGTCCCGGGTACAACCCACATGCTTAGCAAAGCATTAAGTATTTGATTTTCAAAAGAAAAATTGACTTACCCACAGGAGGTACGAGCCTCTACTATGACTACTAATTTATGAAAATAGAAATACCAACTAAGAAGACATCACCAGAAAGTCGAAGAAATCTTCAAACGAAGTCGCTCACGCGCTTCAAGCTGACACGTGAGCAACAGCTGTTGAGCCGATGTCAGAACAAACACCGGGTCAGGGTTGGCACGTAACTTGGTACGCTCTACGCCTGTCTTAGTTTGTTCAACACAGTTGGAAGGTTCCTCCATGAAGTTCAAGTTCAACGTCGTGATCGCTGCGGCTGTTCTGGGGTCGGCAGGTTTTGTTTCCGCTCAAGAGGTGGTGAAGATCGGTCACGTCGGCCCGACCAGTGGCGCGATTGCCCACCTCGGCAAGGACAACGAAAACGGTGCCCGCATGGCCATTGACGAGCTCAATGCCAAAGGCGTCACCATCGGTGGCAAGAAGGTCAAGTTCGAACTGCTGGCAGAAGACGACGGTGGTGATCCGAAGCAAGGCACGGCCGCTGCGCAGAAGCTGGTCGACTCCAAGGTCATGGGCGTCATCGGTCACCTGAACTCGGGCACCTCGATTCCCGCGTCCAAGATCTACAGCGACGCCGGCATTCCGCAGATCTCGCCCTCGGCCACCAACCCGAAGTACACCCAGCAAGGTTTCAAGACCACCTTCCGCGTGGTCGCCAACGACGGCCAGCTGGGCGGCACGCTCGGCAAGTACGCCGTGACCCAGCTCAAGGGCAAGTCGATCGTGGTGATCGATGACCGCACGGCCTACGGCCAGGGCGTGGCCGACGAGTTCGAGAAGGGCGTCAAGGGCGCAGGCGGCAAGACCGTGGCACGCGAGTTCACCAACGACAAGGCCACGGACTTCACCGCCATCCTGACCAACCTGAAGGCCAAGAAGCCCGACGTGGTCTTCTTCGGCGGCATGGACGCGGTGGCCGGCCCGATGCTGCGCCAGATGAAGCAGCTGGGCATCAAGGCCAAGTTCATGGGCGGCGACGGCATCTGCTCGGGCGAACTGCCCAAGCTGGCCGGTGGCGCGATGGACGACGACCAGGTGGTGTGCGCCGAAGCCGGCGGCATCGACGACAAGGACTCGGCCGCCATGAAGGGCATGGCCGATTTCCGTGCCAACTTCAAGACCAAGTTCGGCGTCGATGTGCAGATCTACTCGCCCTACGTGTACGACTCGCTCAACGTCATGGTTGCGGCCATGGTCAAGGCCGGCTCTTCGGACCCGGCCAAGTACCTGCCGGTGCTGGCCAAGACCACCGGCTACAAGGGTGTCACGGGCCTGATCTCCTTTGACGACAAGGGCGACATCAAGAACGGTGCGCTGACCCTGCACAGCTACAAGGACGGCAAGCAGACCAACATCGGCGTGGTGCGCTGATCGGTCGTTCACGGACCCGCAGCGTCGCCGCTGCGTTATCCACAGGGCAGAGTGCACGGCCGCCACGCGGTCAGGGCCTCTGCCCTTTTTGCTGAGCGTCGGACGCTCCGGGCTGACGTATGCTGACCCATTCACAGATCAGCTACGGATCACTCCTTGGACGTCCATTTCCTGACCCCGCTGTTTTCGCCCAAGTCCATCGTCGTCTTCGCGGGCGATCCGGCCCAGGCCGACACGGTGGCGCCGCAGGCGCGCGCGCTGCTCCAGGCCTTGCAGGCCGGGCCTGAAGATATCCACATCACGCATCTCGACACCGAGATGACCGGCACCCTGAGCGAACTGGTGCACGCCCGCGCCGACCTGGCCGTCATCGCCCTGCCTGTGGACAAGGTGGCCGCCGCGCTGGAGATTGCCGGGCGCATCCGCTGCCGCGCGGCGCTGGTGATCTCCTCCGGCATGGCCAGCGCGCCCTGCCAGGAACTGCAGACGATTGCGCGCCGCCACGGCATGCACCTGCTCGGTCCCAACAGCCTGGGTTTCCAGCGGCCGCACCTGCAGCTCAACGTCAGCGCCGTCGGGCGGCTGGCGGCACGCGGGCCGCTGGCGCTGGTGTCGCAGTCTGGTGCGCTGACGGCATCGATCCTCGACTGGGCGCAGCGCAACGGTGTCGGCTTCTCGGCGGTGGTTTCGCTCGGCCCCAATACCGTGGTCGACCTGCCGCAGGTGCTGGACTTCCTGACCCACGACGCCGCCACCCAGAGCATCCTGGTCTACATGGAAGGTATCCACAGCGCACGCCGCTTCATGAGCGCAATGCGCGCGGCCGCCTACGCCAAGCCGGTGGTGGTGATGAAGGCGGGCCGCAAGCCGGCGGGCTCCAGCGCAGCGCTGACGCATTCGGCCGCCATCGTCGGCTCCGACGATGTGTTCGAGGCCGCGCTGCGCCGTGCCGGCGTGGTGCGGGTGCGCTCGTTCACCCAGCTGTTTTCGGCCGCCAAGTGCCTGGCCTCGCGCTTCCGGCCGGTCGGTCGCACGCTGGCCATCATCACCAACGGTGGCGGGCCGGCCGTGCTGGGCGCTGATCGGGCCAACGAGCTGGGCCTGGCGGTGGCGCAACTGGGCGACACCACCCGCACCGAACTGGCGCCCAAGCTGGGGGCCCACGCCACGCTGGAGCAGGTCATCGACCTGGGCGAGGACGCCAGCGCCGAGCACTACCGCGCCGCGCTGCTGGCCTGCGCCAAGGAGCATGGCGTGCACGGCGTCATGGTGATCTACAGCCCCAAGCCCTGCGATGACCCGGTCGAGTGCGCCGCCGCCATCGCCCGCGCCGTGTGCGAGAGCTTCAACCTGGTCGCCAAGCCGCTGCTGACCTGCTGGATGGGCGAGGACAGCGTGCGCGAGGCCCGCGCCCTGCTCAACGCCCAGTCGATCCCGACCTTCCGCACGCCCGAGGCGGCGGTGGACGCCTTCCACAACGTCGCGAGCTTTTATCAGAATCAACAGCTGTTGCAGCAGACGCCGCCGCCGCTGTCGCTGCCGGCGCAGCCTGACACCGAAGGCGCACGCCTGCTGATCGAGGCCGTGCTGGCCGAGCGCCGCCAGGTGCTGACCGAGATGGAGTCGAAAGCGCTGCTGGCGGCCTTCCACATCCCGGTCACCCGCACCATGCTGGCACGCAGCGCCAACGAGGCGATGCTGATCGCCAGCCAGCTGGGCTACCCGGTGGCGCTCAAGATCGACACCTTCGACATCAGCCACAAGTCCGACGTGCAGGGCGTGGTGCTCAACGTCGCCAGCGCCACCCAGGTGCGCGACAGCTACAACGACATGCTCGCGGCCGTCAAACGCGCCCAGCCCAACGCCCGCCTCAACGGCGTGACCATCCAGCCGATGGCGGCCAAGCGGCGCGGCCGCGAGGTCTACATCGGCCTGACCACCGACGACCCGTTCGGCCCGGTCATTACCTTCGGCGCCGGCGGCACCATGATCGAGCTGATCGCCGACCGCGCCATGGAGCTGCCGCCGCTCAACCAGTTCCTGGCGCACCGCTTGATCGAGCGCGCCCGCGTCGCCGAGACCCTGGAGGTCTGGCGCGGCGCACCGGCGGTCGACCAGGGCGCCATCGAGCAGATCCTGCTGCGCGTGTCCGAGATGGTCTGCGCGCTGCCGCAGCTGCGCGAGATGGACATCAACCCCATCATCGTCGACGAGGACGGCGCGGTGGCGGTGGACGCCCGCATCGTCATCGGCCCGGCGCCGCCCGGCCTGCCCGAGAGTTATCCACACTTGGCGATCCCGCCCT
Source organism: Leptothrix sp. (in: b-proteobacteria) (assembly GCF_965250675.1). Classification (NCBI taxonomy): domain Bacteria; kingdom Pseudomonadati; phylum Pseudomonadota; class Betaproteobacteria; order Burkholderiales; family Sphaerotilaceae; genus Leptothrix; species Leptothrix sp. (in: b-proteobacteria). The sequence continues at coordinate 195,088 of NZ_CBDFPH010000008.1, read as the reverse complement.
ACCCGGCCAGCCAGGAGCGCGAGTGGCCGATGAAGGGCGGTGACCTCTACACCATCCGCCCGATCCGCCCCGACGACGCCGAGATGCTGCAGGCCTTCACGCGCGGCCTGTCGCAGGAGAGCCGCTACTTCCGCTTCGCCAGCGCCATGCACGAGCTGCCTGCCCGCATGCTGGCGCGCTACACGCTGATCGACTACGACCGCGAGATGGCCTTCGTCGCCGTGCACCGCGAGCGCACGCCCGACAGCGAGGGTGGCTTCACCGATACCGAGCAGATCATCGGCGTGTCGCGCTACATCACCAACCCCGACCAGACCAGCTGCGAGTTCTCGCTGGTGGTGTCCGACGCCTACAAGGGCCAGGGCCTGGGCACGCGGCTGATGCAGGCCATCATGGACATCGCCCGCAGCCGCGGCCTGAGCGAAATCGTCGGCATGGTGCTGGCCAACAACCCCAACATGCTGCGGCTGATGCAGGGGCTGGGATTCAAGGTCGGCCACTGCAGCGAAGACCCCGATTTCAAGCTCGTGACCAAGCTGTTGTAGGCCCCACGCCAGACAACGGCATAACAACGGCACAATCGGCGCCCTTCCCGCTTGAATTGCACCCATGTCCGCTACTCCCACGCCGCAGCCGGAAGCGGCCGATTCCACTCCGGTTCCTGACACGGCAGCCGCTGCCGTGGCCGAGGCGCTGCCGGTGGCGGAATCCGTCTCGGAGGCCGCCCCGGCCGCCGAGCTTCCTGCCGATGACGAGACCGCTGACGCTGCGGCTGAAGACGGCGCGGCTGCTGAAGCCGAGCCGGCTCCGGCTGGTGCGGCCCCTGCGGCACCGCGTGCCAGCATCGACCACGCGGCCGTGGCGCAGGCGATCAAGGCCCGCTTCCCGCTGCTGTTCACCGGCTCGCCCAAGCCGGTCAAGCTGCGCATCCAGGCCGACATCCAGGCCGCTGCGCCCGGCGAGTTCAGCAAGCCGGCGCTGTCGGCCTTCCTGCGCCGCCACACCGGCAGCACGTCCTACCTGCTGGCGCTGGCCAAGTCGGCCCAGCGCTACGACCTGGCGGGCCAGCCCGCCGGCGAGGTCAGCGACGAGCACCGCCAGGTCGCCAACGAGGAACTCGAACGTCGCCGCAACCTGACCCAGGAGCGTCGCGCGCTGGAGGATCAGCAGCGTGCGCTGGAAGGCCAGCAGCGCTACAACCGCGCCGGCCTGCTGCGCGATTTCGAGAAGACCACGCTGACGCGGGCCAACTTCTGCGCGTTGAAAGACGTGCCTGAAGACAAGCTCGACGCGCTGCTCGACATCGCCCGCCGCGAGGCCGCTGAAGACGCCGCCGCGCCGCGCCGCTTCGAGCGCGATCCCCGTCCGTCCGGCCGGGGTGGCCGTCCGGGCCGGGACGACGCGCGTGGCGAGGGTCGCGGTGATGCTCGTGGACCGCGTGGCCCGTCACGCGGCGGTCCAGGCCGCCCACGCTGACCCCGGCGGGTGAGACCTGCCTGTGCGTCGCTCAGACGACGCGCACGGCCAGTTCACCCAGGCCGTCGATGCCACCGCGCATCGTCTGGCCGCGTTCGACCCTGCCCACGCCTTCGGGCGTGCCGGTGAAGATCAGGTCGCCGGGCTGCAGCTCGAAGTAGGTCGACAGGTTGGCGATCACCTCGGGCACCGACCAGATCAGCTTGGCGATGTCGCTGCGCTGGCGGTCCGCGCCGTCGACCTGCACCCAGATCGCACCCGTGGCCGGGTGGCCGACCTGTGCCGCCGCATGCAGTTCGCCGATCGGCGCCGACTGGTCGAACGCCTTGCCCAGCTCCCACGGCCGGCCCTTGTCGCGCAGCTTGAGCTGCAGGTCGCGGCGCGTCATGTCCAGCCCGACGGCGTAGCCCCAGACGTGCGCTAGCGCCTGCTCGACCGCGATGTTGCGGCCGGCCTGGCCGATGGCCACGACCAGTTCGATCTCGTGCTGGTAGTCGCTGCTCAGCGGTGGATAACTCACATCCACCGTCTGGCCGGGCGGCACGACGACCAGCGCGTTGTCGGGCTTGCAGAAGAAGAACGGCGGCTCGCGGTCCGGATCGAACCCCATTTCGCGCGCGTGCGCCGCGTAGTTGCGGCCGACGCAGTAGATGCGGCGCACCGGAAACAGATCGGTGCTGCCCGCCACCGGCACGGTGACGCGGGGCGAGGGTTCAAAAACGTAGCTCATGCGGACTCCAGGAAAAGCACGACGGTGGGGAATGACTCAGTGTTCTAAGCGGCCTTGAGGCCCAGCTCGCGCAGCCGCTCGGCCAGGTAGCTGCCGGCGGTGTGGCGCTCGGACAGGCGCACCTCGGGCCGGGGATGCAGGAACAGCGGCAGCGAGACGCGCGCCTTGAGCCGCGCCGGCCCGCTCGGGTTGATGACGCGGTGGGTGGTCGAGGGCAGCCAGCCGCCGGTGGCCTCCTGCAGCATGTCGCCGGTGTTGATGACCAGCATGCCGAAGTCGCACGGCACGTCGCGCCAGACCTCGTCCAGGCCCAGCACCTGCAGGCCGGGCTCGCTGGCGGCGGGCAGCACAGTGAGCAGGTTGATGTCTTCGTGCGCGGCGGCGCGCACCGCGCCGGCGGGCTCGTCACCGGTCAGCGGCGGGTAGCGCAGCACGCGCAGCAGGTTCTGCTGGCTGGCCTCGATCATCTGCGGCAGCGGCATCGACAGGCGCGCGCGCACGTCAGCCGGCAGGTGCGCGTCGACCCAGTCGAGCAGCTGCGCCGCCAGCGTCTCGGCCTGCACGCGGTAGCGCTGCGCGGCGTCCGACACCTCGGCCGGGTAGCGGCCCCAGGGGTAGAGGTGGAAGAACTCCTTCAGGTCCTTCTGAGTGCGGCCCTTGGCGGTCTCGGACAGCGCCGTGCTGACGTAGCCGTCCTGCGTGGCGGCATCGAACGCGTAGGCGTGGCGGGCGGGCAGGTCGAAGAAGGCCGACCACTCGGCGTAGATCTGCTCGACCAGCGCCTGCGCGATCGGGTGCTGCGTCAGCACCGCGAAGCCGGTTTCGCGCAGGCTGCGGCAGAAGCGCTCGGGCGTGTCGGGCGCGGTGTAGTCGAGCACGGGGATGGCGGCTGGCGCTGCCACCGGCGCGGGCGGTTTGGGGCGTTGCGGCCGCGCCGGGTACTTGATGGCGTTGAGTGCCAGCTTGCGCTCCACGGCGGCGGCCACGTCGACGCCGCAGCGGTCGGCGATCTGCAGCAGGTAGGCCAGCACGTCGGCCATCTCCTCGCCCAGGTGCTGCTGCACTTCGGGCGTCAGCTGCTGCGATTCCTCGGGCGTGAGCCACTGGAAAATCTCCAGCAGCTCGGCGGCCTCGACCACCATCGCCATCGCCAGGTTCTTGGGCGTTTGATAGGACTCCCAGTCGCGCTCGGCCGAGAAGGCGCGCAGGCGGGATTGCAGCTCGGGGATGTTCATGCAGCAGGCTCCGGGTGTTGTCCGCATTGTGTCGCGGTGGCGATCCTGCACACTCACGCTCATGGAGCAGAACCCCGATTCCCCTGCCCGGCCGCGTCTGGCCTTCATCGGCGCCGGCCGCGTCGCCCAGGTGTTGAGCGGCGCCTTGCAGCACGCTGGCTGGCCGCTGGTGGCGGTAGCCAGTCGGCGGCTCGAATCGGCCCGGGCGCTGGCGCAGCGGCTGGGCGACCCGGGCCTGGCCTGCAGCGTCCAGCATGCGGTCGACCGTGCCGCGCTGGTGGTGTTGACGGTGCCCGACGACGCCATCGCAGCCACGGTGGCCAGCCTGCGCTGGCGGCCCGGCGTGGCGGTGGTGCACTGCAGCGGCGCGACCGAGGTCAGCGCGCTGCAGGCGGCGGCCGACGCGGGCGCGGCCATCGGCGGCCTGCATCCGCTGCAGATCTTCTCCGACCCGGCGCACACCACGCTGGCCGGCTGCAGCGCGGCGATCGAGGCCGACGGCGCGCTGCTGGCGCAACTGCAGCGCATGGCGGCCGACCTGGGCCTGCAGCCGCTGCGCCTGCCGGCCGGGGCGCGGGCGCGCTATCACGCGGCGGCGGCCTATTCGGCCAGCTACCTGCTGGCGCTGCTGCATGAGGCCACGCAGGTCTGGGCCAGCTTGGGTGTCAATGAGGCCGACGCGCTGCGCGCGCTGCTGCCGCTGGCGCGCGGCACGCTCGATGCGGCTGCGTCGCGGGGCTTGGTGGGCGCGCAGTCGGGGCCAATTTCGCGCGGAGATGCGGCGGTGGTGGCGCGTCAGTTGGCCGCGTTGTCAGCGCTGGGCCCAGGGCATGTCGAGATTTTTCGTGCATTTGGTTTGCGTCAGCTCGAATTGGTGCGCCAAGGCGGCCGTCTGGACGCCACCGTGCTGGAACATCTGGCCGCTAAACTGCAAGCAACCAACTCGTAAACGTCATGGCCCTTGCCTTTCGTCGCCAAAAGACTGTGTCCACGCTTGAATTGAAGAGCGCTTCGCTGACGCTGACCTCTCTGGCGCTCAAGTCGCCTGACTTGACCGAGCTTGCGCGCGAGTTGCAGGCCCAGGCGGCGGATGCTCCCGGCCTGTTCGACAACGATCCGCTGCTGATCGACCTGGCGCGGGTTCGAGAGGCCACCACGCCGCTGGACTTGCCTGCGCTGATTGCGCTGCTGCGTAAATACCACCTGCTGCCGCTGGCGGCCTGTGGTGGCAACGTCGACCAGATGGCCGCCGCCCGCGCGGCCGGCTTGGCCGAGGCGCCTGATGAAGCCGGCATTCGCACGGGCAGCAGCATGCCTGTGGACAACCCGTCCGAGATGCTCGCCGCACAGATCACGGCCCTGGAGCAGGCGGTGCACCAGGCGGCCAACGCGGCGCCCGAGGCAGCCAGGCTGTTGCCCGCCCTGGTGGTCGACCGGCCGCTGCGCTCGGGCCAGCAGATCTATGCGCGCGGGACCGATCTGGTCATGCTGGCGATGGTCAGCGCCGGTGCCGAGGTGATTGCCGACGGCAGCATCCACGTCTACGCACCCTTGCGCGGCCGGGCCATTGCCGGTGCCAAGGGCAACAGCCAGGCGCGGATCTTCAGCAGTTGCATGGAAGCGCAGCTGATCTCGATTGCGGGCACCTATCGCACCGTCGATGTGCCTTTTCCTGCCGATATCCAAGGCAAGCCGGCGCAAGTGCGCATGGACGGCGAGCGACTCGTGATCGAGCCGATCAAGTCCTGAGTACGGCCCGCCCCACCCCATTCCTATAAAAAGAAAGCAGAGACCTCACGATGTCCAAAATCATCGTCGTCACCTCCGGCAAAGGCGGCGTAGGCAAGACCACGACCAGCGCCAGCTTCGCCACCGGCCTGGCGCTGGCGGGTCACAAGACCGCCGTGATCGATTTCGACGTCGGCCTGCGCAACCTCGACCTGATCATGGGTTGCGAGCGCCGCGTCGTCTATGACCTGATCAATGTCATCCACCAGGAAGCCAACCTCAACCAGGCGCTGATCAAGGACAAGCAGTGCGAGAACCTCTACGTGCTGGCGGCCTCGCAGACGCGTGACAAGGACGCGCTGACGCAGGACGGCGTGGCCCGCGTGCTGTCCGAGTTGTCCGACATGGGCTTCGAGTACATCGTCTGCGACTCGCCCGCGGGCATCGAGACCGGCGCGCTGATGGCCATGCACTTTGCCGACGAGGCGCTGGTGGTCACCAACCCCGAGGTGTCGTCGGTGCGCGACTCCGACCGCATCCTGGGCATGCTGGCGTCCAAGACGCAGCGGGCGATCGAAGGCCGCGAGCCGATCAAGGAGCACCTGCTCATCACCCGCTACAACCCGACCCGCGTGCAGGGCGGGCAGATGCTGTCGCTCGATGACATCCAGGACATCCTGCGCATCAAGCTGATCGGCGTGATTCCGGAGTCAGAAGCCGTGCTCGACGCCTCCAACCAGGGCGTGCCCGTGATCCACATCAAGGGCACCGACGTGTCCGAGTCCTACAAGGATCTGGTCGAGCGCTTCCTCGGGCGCGACTGCCCGATCCGCTTCACCGAAGCCGTCAAACCCGGCTTCTTCAAGCGCGTCTTTGGCGGCAGGTGATGCGATGAGCTTGATGTCCCTTTTCCTCGGTGAGAAAAAACACACGGCCAGCGTCGCCAAGGAGCGCCTGCAGATCATCCTCGCCCATGAGCGCAGCGACCGCAGCAGCAGCACGCCTGACTACCTGCCGGCGCTGCAGCGCGAATTGCTGGCAGTGATCTCCAAGTACGTGCAGATCCAGTTGCAGGACATCAAGGTGCACCTGGAGCGTCAGGACAACCTGGAAGTGCTGGAAGTCAAGATCGAGTTGCCGGAGACGCCGCGCTGAGGGTCGCTCGCTGAGCGTGTCTACGCCAGCGCCCACACCGCCAGCACCAGCACGGCGATCACCGTGAGGGTCAAGGCCCAACGCCACCGTGCCGATCCACCTGCTGCGGCCTGCAGTTTCTGCTGCTCGCGCGCCAGCCATTGTTCGTAGACGGCGCGGCGCTGCGGGTCTTGCAGCACGTCGTAAGCCAGCTTCAACTGGCGTTGCTTGGCGGCGGCAGTTTCGGGCACGCCGGGCTGCGGCCAGGTGGCGTCGGCGTCCTGGCCGATGGCCTGTTCCGCCCCTTGCTCAGAGGCTGCGCGCTGATAGGCCTCGCTCAGCGTCACCTCATCGGCGTCGGGCGGCACGCCCAGGCGCTCGTGGTGCGTGGGGTGCAGCAAGGGGTTGCGCGCGCCTTGGCCCACGCCCGGCCCGCCCGGCTCCGCGTCACGCGGGGACGCCGGCCGCGTCGCATGCACCGGCGCGGAAACGTCGGGCGTGCGGATCTGGCGGGGCGAGAGCGGGTCCATGGCGGCGGGCTGCGTGCGTGACTGCGTGCCGTCCTTACTTCTTGGCCTTGACCGGCCGCGTCCAGTTGCTCAACACCACCTGCTTGCCGCGCGCCACCGCCAGGCTGCCGGCTGGCACGTCCTTGGTGATGGTCGAGCCGCCGCCCACCGTGGTGCCCGCGCCCAGCGTCACCGGCGCGATCAGCACGCAGTTGCTGCCCACATGCACATCGGCCTCGATCACGGTGCGGTGCTTGTTGGCGCCGTCGTAGTTGGCGGTGATGCTGCCGGCGCCGTAGTTGACGCGCTCGCCCACGGTCGCGTCGCCCAGGTAGGCGAGGTGGTTGGCCTTGGCGCCGCGCGCCAGCGTGCTGTTCTTGACCTCGACGAAGTTGCCGATGTGGACTTCGGCGCCCAGCTTGGCGCCGGGGCGCAGGCGGGCGAACGGGCCGATCAGCGCGCCCTCGCCCACTTCCACGCCCAGCGCTTCGCCGTCGATGTGGGTGAACGGGTGGATCACCGCGCCGGCCGCAATGACGGCGTTGCGGATGACGCAGTTCGCGCCGATGCTGACATCGTCGCCCAGCGTGACCGTGCCCTCGAAGACGCAGTTGACGTCGATGGCCACGTCGCGCCCGCAGGCCAGCGTGCCGCGCAGGTCGAAGCGGGCCGGGTCCATCAGGCGCACGCCGGCTTCCATCAGCGCGTCGGCCTGCTGGCGCTGGAAGCGGCGCTCCAGTTCGGCCAGCTGCAGCGGGCTGTTGACGCCCAGCACCTCGGTCTCGTTCTGGGCCAGCGTGGCCACCACCGGCACGCCGTCGGCCTCGGCCATGGCGACGATGTCGGTCAGGTAGTACTCCTTCTGCACGTTGTCGTTGCGCAGGTTGGCCAGCCAGCGCTTGAGCTGCGCGGTCGGCACGGCCATCATGCCGGTGTAGCCCTCGGTGATCTGGCGTTGCGCGGGCGTGGCGTCCTTGTGCTCGACGATGGCGAGCACGCGTTCGTGGTCCGCTGCGTCACGGACGATGCGGCCATAGCCGGTCGGGTCGGCCAGTTGCACCGTCAGCAGTGCGAGCTTTTCACCGCTGCACGCGGCGACCAGCGCGCGGGCAGTCTCGGCGCGCACCAGCGGCACGTCGCCGTTGAGGATCAGCGTGACGCCGGGTCCCTGGTCATCCGGGCCCAGCGCGGGAATCGCCTGCTGCACCGCATGGCCAGTGCCGAGTTGCGGCTCCTGGCGCACGAAGGCCAGCGGTGCGGTGGGCAGCGCGGCGCGCATGGCGGCTTCGACCGACTCGGCGCCGTGGCCGGTGATGGTGATGAGGCGATCCGCCCCCAGGCCGGCACCCGTCTCCAGGACGTGTTGCAATAAAGGCCGCCCAGCCAATGGGTGGAGAACCTTGGGGCGGGCAGATTTCATCCGCGTGCCCTTGCCGGCCGCCATGATCACGACATCTAGCCTCATGCGCTCATCCTCTCGATGGATCTTGTTTGGGGAATCCCGGATTATCGGCAGCCGATCGTGTCGGCTGAACCGGCGCTGGACCAGAACCGTGACCCTCGCCGCGCTTGCCCTGGTCTTGTGCGGCTGCAGCACGCTGCGGCTGGGCTACGGCCAGGGCGCCCGGCTCGGTACCTGGTGGGTCGATCGCTACCTCGACCTCGACGAGACCCAGGGCCGCCAGGTGCGCGCTGCGCTCGATCAGTGGCTGGTGGTGCACCGCCAAGGCGCGGTGGTTGGGCAGGGGCTGGCGGGCGACGTTGCCCTGCTGGAGCAGGCCGCACAGGAAGCGCGCCAGGAAGTCACGCCCGAGCAGGTCTGCGGCTGGTGGCAGAAGCTCGAACAGCGCCGCGACGCCTATCTGCAGCCGCTGGTGCCGGCCATGGCCGAACTGCTGCCGACGCTGACGCCCCAGCAACTGCGCCACCTGGAAGCGCGCTTCGCCAAGAACGACGCCACCTGGCGCGATGAACAACTGCCGCGCGACCCGCGCCAGCGCGAACAGGCGGCGATCGACCGGGTGCAGGAGCGCATCGAATCGCTCTACGGCCGACTCGACAGCAGCCAGCGCGACTTTCTGGCCGAGCAGGTACGCCGCTCGCCCTGGGACGCCGAGCGCTGGCTGACCGAGCGCCAGGCCCGCCAGCGCGACACGCTGGAGCGCTTTGCCCAGCTCGGTGCGGCGGCACAGCACCCGCGTCAGCGCCAGGAACAGGTGCAGGCCTGGTTGCAGCGCTTCACCCAACCCGCCAGCGAAGCCCAGAAAAGCCAGCGCCAAGCGCTGATGGCTTACCAGTGCCGCTTCATCGCCGAACTGCACCGCCGCACCACGCCGGCACAGCGCGAGAACGTGGCCGGAAAACTGCTCGGCTGGGCTGCCGACCTGCGCAGCTTCGTGCCTGTGGCGGGCGCGCCCGGCGTGGTTGGCGCCGTCAGCGCGTCGGGTCGAGCGGCACCGTGACGCGGCGCGTGCCCGGCGCGATGTCCGGGAAGCCCTGCAGCATGGCCTCGAACAGCGGCGCCAGCAGTGCATCGCCCGACAGGCGGCCTTCGGCGCGGGCGCGCAACTCCAGCAGCACCTTGCGGCTTGGCCGGTCGATCAGCAGCAGCGACGCCTCGCGGTAATCGCGGCTGTAGTTGTCAGGCCAGCCCGGCGGGCCGAAGTAGAGCGAGCCGGGCGCCGTGCCGATCGGGAAACCCAGGTTCACGCCACCGGAGACCCGTCCGCCCGAGCGCCCACCCGTCCCTATTCCCACACCCCAGCCGATGCTGCTGCCCGACGGATCGATCAGCCTGCCGGCGCGCGTGCCGACCTGCACCAGCACGTCGGCGCGGGCTGCGTCGGTGGCGGCGCTGAAGCCGACGCGTTCCAGCGCCTCACGCGCCGCGGCTTCCAGCGTGTCCTGCGCCGGTCCGCCGTCGGTTTGCGAAGGCAGGCGGTCGAACGCGAACGCGCCGGCAGCGCGCCCGGTGGGCCAGGCGCCGAAGCTCGCCACATCGACGCCGACCTGGTTGAAGGCGGCGCAGCCGGTCAGCACCACGGCGGCCAGCAGCAGCGCGGCGGCGCGGCTCCAGCGGGTCAACAGGGCGTTCGCGTGCATGGCGTTCCTTCCGGGGTGGGTGGATGAAATCAGCGTCGCCCGATCTGGTCGAGCGGGATCGTCACCTGCGCGGCGTTCAAGCCGGCGTCCGAGCTTGGCACGCTGGGCGCGCAGGCGTCTTCGTCCTCGTCAAAGGCCTTGTCGCCTGCAGCGTCGGCCACGCCGGTGGGCACCAGCGTCTCGAAGCCGAACAGCTGCCGGTCCAGCAGGTGCGACGGCACCACGTTGGCAAACGCGCGGTGCATGTTCTCGACGCGGCCTGGGTGCTTTTTCTCCCACTCGCGCAGCATGTTCTTGATCTGCACGCGCTGCAGGTTTTCCTGGCTGCCGCACAGCGTGCACGGAATGATCGGGAACTGCCGATGCTCGGCCCAGCGCTCCAGATCGGTCTCGGCCACATAGGCCAGCGGGCGGATCACGGTGTTCTTGCCGTCGTCGCTGACCAGCTTGGGCGGCATGCCCTTCAACTTGCTGCCGAAGAACATGTTCAGGAACACGGTGCCCAGGAAGTCGTCGCGGTGGTGGCCGAGCGCGATCTTGGTCGCGCCCAGCTCGCCCGCGACGCGGTACAGGATGCCGCGCCGCAGCCGCGAGCACAGGCTGCACATCGTCTTGCCCTCGGGGATGAGCTTGGTGACGATGCTGTAGGTGTCCTGGTTCTCGATGTGGAACTCGACGCCGCGGCTCTTGAGGTACTCGGGCAGCACGTGCTCGGGGAAACCGGGCTGTTTCTGGTCGAGGTTGACCGCCACGAGGCTGAACTGGATCGGCGCGCGCTGCTGCAGGTTGAGCAGCACATCCAGCATGCCGTAGCTGTCCTTGCCGCCCGACAGGCAGACCATGACGCGGTCGCCATCCTCGATCATGTTGTAGTCGGTGATCGCCTGGCCCACCAGCCGGTGCAGGCGCTTGGAGAGCTTGTTGGTCTCCAGCGCGGCGCGGCTGTCGGCGGCGGGGCTGTGGACAACTTCGCTCATCATGCGGCCTCCTTGATCCGGAACACCTCCACGCCCACGGCGGCGCAGTCCGGGTAGACGTCGGGCTTGGCGGTCGACACGCGCGCGGCGCGCACCTTGGGGTGGGCCAGCATCAGCGTGACGATGTCGTCGCAGAGCGTTTCCTGCAGCTGGATGTGGCCGCGCGAGACGCGCTCGCCCACGGTGCGGCGGATGAAGTCGTAGTCGACCACTTCGTCGAGTTCGTCGGCTGTGGGCGTGGTTTCAGCCAGCGGCACGAACAGGTCGACGTTGATCAGCACGCGCTGTTCGCCGCGCTTCTCGAAGTCGTGCACGCCGATGTTGATCCAGATGGCGTAATCGCTCAGGAAAACGCGTCGGCAGTCCATCAGGGCCGGGTGGATGAGCAGGCTGTGCATTCAGTTTTCCTTGACGAGATAGAGCACATCGCGCGGCTGGCCCAGCAGGTGCTGGCCGCCGTCGATCATCAGTGTGGTGCCGGTGAGGGCGGGAGATTCAATCGCAAAGCGCACGGCGCGGGCGATGTCGGCGGGGGTCGAAGAGCGGCCCAGCGGCGTGAGCTGGTGCGCGGCGGCGAACTCGGTCTCGTCCATCGGGCCCGAGACCAGCGTCACGCCCGGCGACACACCCACCAGCCGCAGCCGGGGCGCGAGCGCCAGCGCCAGCATCTGGTTGGCGGCCTGCAGCGCGGCCTTGGACAGCGTGTACGAGAAGTAATCCGGGTTGAGGTTGGCCAGCTTCTGGTCGAGCAGGTTGACGACGCAGCCATGGCCGTCGCGCGCCACCAGATGCGCGTGCAGCGCCTGCGCCAGCAGCACCGCCGGCGCGGTGTTGGCGCGCATGTGGCGGTCCATGGCGGCAAAGCTGAAGCTGGCCGGGTCGTCGTATTCGAAGGTGGAGGCGTTGTTCACCACCGCATCCACCCGACCAAACGCGGCCAGCACGGCCGGCAGCAGCGCGCGGCAGGCAGCCTCGTCGGCCAGGTCGGCCTGGAACAGTTCGGCGCGGGCGCCGAGGGCGCGCAGGTCGGCGGCGGTCTGCTCGGCCTCGGCCGCCGCGCCGCGGTAATGCAGCGCGATGTCGTGGCCGGCACGCGCCAGTTCCAGTGCAATCTCGCGCCCCAGGCGGCGTGCGGCGCCGGTCACCAACGCGACGGGACGGACAGTCAAAACAGGCGCAGGCATCGGCTTTCTACAATCCCAGAGTGAATACCAACCAACAACCCACCAGTGTAGCCAGCGCCCCCCAACCGTCCGGGGTGGCGGGCCAAGCCAGCGCGCATGTCAGCGAACTCGGCCGGCGCATCGCCGCCGAGATCGACGCCGCCGGCGGCTGGATCGGCTTCGAGCGCTTCATGGAGCTCGCCCTCTACGCCCCCGGCCTGGGCTACTACAGCCGCGGCGACCGCCAGTTCGGCGCCTTTCCGGCCACCGCCACCACGCCCGGCAGCGACTTCATCACCGCGCCCGAGATGTCGCCGCTGTTCGGCCGCGCCCTGGCGCGCCAGGTCGAGCAGGCGCTGCAGGCCAGCGGCACGGCGGAGGTCTGGGAGTTCGGCGCCGGCTCGGGCGCGCTCGCCGCGCAGTTGATCGGCGCGCTGGGCGACCAGATCAGCCGCTACACCATCGTCGACCTGTCCGGCACGCTGCGCGAACGCCAGGCGCTGACGCTGCAGGCCGCCGTGCCGGCGCAGGTGGACAAGGTGCGCTGGCTGGACGCGCTGCCGGCGCAGATCGAAGGCGTGGTGGTCGGCAACGAGGTGCTCGACGCCATGCCCGTGGCGCTGCTGGCGTTTGACGGCGCGCAGTGGTTCGAGCGCGGCGTGGCGCTTGATGCCACTGGCGCCTTCACCTACGCCGATCGCCCGACCGACCTGCGTTTGCCCGTTGAGGCCGCCTTCGTGCCTGGCACCGTGACCGAGTTGCCGCGCATCGCCAGCGCCTTCATCACCACGCTGGCGGCCACCCTGACGCGCGGCGCGGCCTTCTTCATCGACTACGGCTTCCCCGAGCACGAGTTCTACCTGCCGCAGCGCCATGGCGGCACGCTGATGTGCCACCGCGCGCACCAGGCCGACGGCAACCCGCTGGTCGACGTCGGCGACAAGGACATCACCGCCCACGTCGACTTCACGTCAATAGCGCTGGCCGCGCAGGACGCCGGCATGGACGTGCTCGGCTACACCAGCCAGGCCCGCTTCCTGTTCAACTGCGGCCTGCTGCAGGACCTGGCCAGCGCCGACCTGCGCCAGCGCGCCATGGCGCAGAAGTTGGTCACCGAGCACGAGATGGGCGAACTCTTCAAGGTCATCGCCCTGGCCGTTGCCGGCACCCCGCTCGACCCGCTCGGGTTCGTGCAGGGCGACCGCAGCCACACGCTCTGACCTCACGCCGAGGCAACCCATCCATGCGCTGGCTCATCATCTTCACCCTCAGCTTCCTGGTCTTCAACGGCCTGCAGGGCTGGCTGGAGAAGATCGGCCTGGGGCGCGTACCGGGTGATTTCAAGGTGCGGGTGGCGGGGCGGCACTGGTACTTTCCGTTCGGCTCGACCATTTTGCTCAGCCTGATTGCGGCGGCGCTGGCACGGTGGTTATAGGTGCGTCAGGGTTGTGGATAACTTTGTGAGCAAGTGAATTCTGTCATTCCCGCGCAGGCGGGAATCCAGGCGCACTAACCGCCATCGAGCTTCTGGATTCCCGCCTGCGCGGGAATGACAGAAACCTGGTTATCCACAGGTTGTTTCAACGGCTTCTACGCGCGCCACCGTCAGCGCACGGCCCAGATCCGGCCCCTTCAGACCACGCGCCTGCGCTGCAGCAATCACACTGCCGGCGTCCAGCGCCAGCGCGCGGGCCAGGGCTTCGCGCAGGCGGCCCGCTTGTGGATAACTTTGCTCTTCCAGGCCCAGCCGGCCACGCGCATCGGCCTCGCAGGCCTGCAGCGCCAGCGCGAAACGGTCGGCGCGGCGCCAGGCGTCGCAGCGGTCGAACAGGCGCACGGTGGCCTCGGCGCCCAGGTTGAGGCTGGCGTGGATGTTGCCGTGCTCGCGGGCGACCAGTTCGGCCAGCTCGCGGCAGTCGGTCGGCACGCGCAGGCGCTGGCACAGCGGCACCAGCAGCTTGACGCTGCGGCCCTCGTGGCCCAGGTGGCGCGGCAGGATATCCGCCGGCGTGTTGCCCTTGCCCAGATCGTGGCCGAGGCAGGCAAAGCGCGCCGCCAGCGGCAGGTTCATGCGGGCGGACTGGTCGAGCACCATTTCCAGGTGGATGCCGGTGTCGACCTCCGGGTGGTAATCGGCGCGCTGCGGCACGCCGTAGAGGCGGTCGACCTCGGGCAGCAGGCGTGCCAGCGCGCCGCAGTCGCGCAGCACCTGCAGCAGGCGGCTCGGGCGCGCTTCCATCAGGCCGCGGCTGAGTTCCTGCCAGACGCGCTCGGGCACCAGCGCGTCGACCTCGCCGGCCGCAACCATCTGCCGGCACAGCGCGATGGTTTCGGGCGCGACCGTGAAGTCATCAAACCGCGCCGCGAAGCGCGCCAGCCGCAGGATGCGCACCGGGTCTTCGGTGAACGCGGGGCCGACGTGGCGCAGCACGCGCGCGGCCAGATCACGCGCGCCGCCGAGCGGGTCGAGCAGCGCACCGCTCTCGTCCTGCGCCATCGCGTTGATGGTCAGGTCGCGGCGCGCCAGGTCGTCTTCGAGCGTGACCTCGGCGCCGGTGTGGAAGACGAAGCCGTGGTAGCCGGCGGCGGTCTTGCGCTCGGTGCGGGCCAGCGCGTATTCCTCATGCGTGGCCGGGTGCAGGAAGACCGGAAAGTCGCGCCCGACGGGCAGGAAGCCGGCGGCGGCCATCTGTTCGGGCGTGGTGCCGACGACGACCCAGTCGCGGTCGCCTTGCGGTCGGCCCAGCAACGCATCGCGCACCGCGCCGCCGACCAGCAGCGCGCGGGCGCCGGCGGGGAGTCGGGCGGCGGGCTTCATCGTCCGGCGGTGGAGCGCCAGACATCCAGGCGCGGCCACTGGTGCGCGGCGTGCTCGGCCAGCCACGGGCGCATGACGGCTTCGAGCGACGCGGCGCGGATGCCCAGCGCCTCCAGCCCTGGCAGGCGGCCGGTGGCGACGTTGGGCACGCGCATCGACGCCAGGTTGTCGGCCGACATCAGCGGCTCGCCCGGCGCCAGGCCCAGCACGGCGGCTTGCACGCGGCCAGCCCATTCGGGCAGCGGCAGCACCGGGCGGGCGTGGCCGGACCAGCGCCCGGCCAGGCGCACCAGCTCCGCCAGCGTCAGCACCTGCGGGCCGGCGCATTCGTAGGTCTGGCCGAGGGTGGCCGGGTCGTGCAGGCAGCGCAGCAGCGCGGCGGCCACGTCGCCCACCCACACCGGCTGGAAACGGGCGTGCGCGCCGGCCAGCGGCATCACGGGCGCCAGCGCCTGCAGGCCGGCGAAGAGGTTGATGAAACGGTCCTGCTCGCCAAAGATCACGCTCGGGCGCAGCACGGTCACCTCCAGGCCGGATTGGCGCAGCACCTGCTCGCCGCGCGCCTTGCTGCGCAGGTAGTTCGACGGCGCGGTGCCGCCTTCATCGGGCACGCCCAGCGCGCTGACATGCACCAGCCGCTTCACGCCTGCCCGCTGGCAGGCCTGCGCCAGGCGGGCGGGCAGCTGCACGTGCACGGCGTCGAACTGCGCCGCGCTGCCGTGCAGGATGGCGATCAGGTTGACCACCGCGTCGCAGCCAGCCAGCAGCCGGTCGAGTTGCGCCGGGTCGTGCACATCGGCGGTGCACAACTCGACGCCGGGCTGGATGGCGAGGGCCTTGGCGCGCTGCGGCCGGCGGCTCGGGATCCGCAGCGTCTGGGTGTCGCCGCTGGCCGCTTCGGCGCGTTCTTGCGCCCAGTGGGCCACCAGTGCGCTGCCGACGAAGCCGGTGCCGCCGAGGATCAGGATTTTTTTCATGTCAGGGCAGGTCCTTGTTTTCGATCGTGGCGGTGACGTTGCGCGGTGCGACCGCCGCGCCCAGCCGCTGCTTGAGGTTGACCGCGGTGCGCTGCCCCATCAAGGCCGCGTAGTAGCTGGTGTTGGAGAGCACTTTCTTGACGTAGTCGCGCGTTTCGCTGAACGGAATGTTCTCGGCCCAGGCGGCCACTTCCAGCACCGGGCCTTCGCGCCAGCGGCGCGGGCGGCCGGGGCCGGCGTTGTAGGCGGCGGCGGCCAGCGCCTGCGAGCCTTCGAAATCGTCCAGGATCAGCTTCAGGTAGCCCGCACCGAGGCGCAGGTTGGTGGCGCGTTCGGTGATCTGTTCGGGCGAAAAGTTCATGCCGAGTTTCTTGGCCGTCCACTTGGCGGTGGCAGGCATGACCTGCATCAGGCCCGAGGCGCCGACGTGCGAGCGCGCATCGCTGATGAAGCGCGACTCCTGCCGGATCAGCCCGTACATATAGGCCGGCTCCAGCCCGACTTCGGTGGCGGCGGCCAGCACTTCGGCGCGGTAGGGCGTGGGGAAGCGCTGCGCCATGTCGATCTCGCTGCGCGTGCGCTCGCTGGTGTTGATGCAGCGGTCCCACACCTCGCGGTCGCAGGCGCGCTGGGCGGCGGCGAGCAGGTCGCGGTCACTCAGTTCGCGGATGCTGAAGTTCCACTCGCGCACGCCTTCATTGCGCAGGCCGATGGCGATGAGCTGCAGCGCGCGGTTCAGGCCGGGTTTCTGGTCGGCGGTACGGCGCTCGTCCGGCGTCAGCGGCGCGGGGCGCGGCGGCAGGGTCTGGGCGCGGCCGAGTTCCTCGGCGGCCAGCTTGCCGTAGAAGTGATAGTCGCCGGCGATGTGTTCCATCAGTGCCTGCGCGGCCAGGCGCTGGGCTTCGCCGTCGGCCCCGGGCCGGGCGGTGGCAGCGGTGGCGCGGGCACGCCAGTAGACCCAGGTCGGCTCGGCGCGGGCGGCGGGGCCCATCACGCTGATGGCATCGGCCACGCGCTGCCAGCGGCCGGGGTCGGTGGCGCGCAGCGCGGCGCGGGCGCGCCAGGCCAGGGTGTCGTCGCTCCAGTCGACCTCGCGTGCCTGAGGCACGGCCAGTGCGCGCTGGAACCAGGCGTCGGCTTCGGGCTGCAGCTTGCGGGCGGCCTGATTGGCCACGGCGGCCCAAGTCCAGGCCAGGGTGTCGGGCGAGAGCTGGCCCGCCCAGCGCTCTTCGAGCTGGCCGGCGGCGGCGGCCGGGTCGCTGGTGGCCAGGCGCACCAGCGCCAGCACGGTCAACTCGGCGCCGGTGCGGTGGTTGGCGTCAGCCTTCCTGGCCAGGAAGCGCAGCGGCTGGTCCCACAGCTCGGTCAGTGATTTGTCGAGCGTGCCGTCGTTGAGCAGCGCGAGCGCTTCCCTTGTCAGTTTGAGCCGGCCGGTCTCGGCGCTCAGGCGGGCCTTGAGCCAGACGTCGGCCGAGGTCAGCTTGCGGGCGTCGTAGAGCGTGGCGGCCAGCAGGTTGCAGCCGTCGCCGGATTCGCGCTGGCTGAGCCAGGCGGTACGGCCGGCGCTGCGCACGTCTTCGCCGTTGAGGTGGCGGATGACCAGCGCGTAGCAGGCGACCTCGCGGTCGTCGGCCATGCGGAAGCGCGGCAACTCGGCGCTGAAGTTGCGCCAGTCGCGCCGCCGGCCCAGCTCGAGCAGCCAGTCGTTGCGCAGCCGGTCTTCGACGTAGCTGCCCGGCCAGCGGGCGTAGAAGGCTTCCAGCTCGGGCTGGCTGGCGTCGGTCAGGCGGTTGTTGAGTTCCCAGTAGTCGGCCCACAGTGCCAGCGGGTGACGGGCGGCGGTCAGCTCATCGCGTGCGGCAGCGAGCCGGGCGCGGTCTTTCTTGCGCAGGGCTTCGCGCGCATCGAGCAGGCGCGCGTCCAGCGGCCGCAGGTCGGCCGGGCGTGAGTCGACCACGGCGGGCGCGCCGGCATCGACCGGAGGCTGCGCAGTTTGAGCGGCTGCGGCCAGCGACAGGCCGGCGAGCAGGAGGGGCAAGGTGGCGGGGACGTGCTTCATGGCGGTGATCTCGGAACAGCGTCCGCACGCGGCGGACTCGACAGCGTCAAGCATAGGTCGCAAAGCTTGCCGCTGTATGTACCTGAATCATCACCCTGGCGCATCGCCCGGCGATTCCTGTGCTGCCCTGCGCTTCAGGTCGCCGCCATGTCGATGGCGGCGCGCACCTGCGCGGCCTGTGTCGCCATCCAGTCGCGCAGCTTCAGCACCTCGGGCCGCGCCGCCGAGCTGCTGGCCAGGATCAGCCAGTAGCCATAGGGCACGGCGTCGCGGCCGGCGGGGCCGAAGGGCTCGACCAGCTCGCCGCGCGCCAGCATCTCGGTCACCAGCGGCAGCCGCGCCAGCACCACGCCCTGGCCGACCTGCGCCGCCTGCACGCGCTGGTGGTCGTAGTTGAGGTAGACCCAGCGCTGCGGCTGCAGCGCGGCCAGGCCCCGCTCGGCCAGCCAGTGCTCCCAGCGCCGGTAGCCGCTGCTGCCCAGGTGCAGCGCCTCGACCTCCAGCAGCGTGTGCTGCGCCAGATCGGCCGGCGTGCGCAGCGGCGCCACCTCGCCGCGGGCGGCGCGCTCCAGGTACCAGGGGCTGACGACCGGGGTGAGCACCTCGTCGAACAGGCGCAGCGCGCCGGGCGGTGCGGCATCGGGGTGGCAGTAGCGCAGCGCCATGTCGATGTCGGGATCGTCCATGTCGTGCAGCGCGTCGTGCGCGGCGATGCGGATGTCCAGCGCCGGCTGCTGGCGCTGGAAGGCCTCCAGCCGCGGAATCAGCCACAGCGTCGCGAACGAGGCAAACGTGGTCACGCTGACCCGGGGCCGCGCGCCCGCGCTGCGGATCTGGCGCACCGCCAGGTCCAGCCGCTCCAGCCCCGGCTGCACCGCGCGCAGCAGCGTGGCACCGGCGCCAGTCAGCGCCACCTGGCGGGTGTCGCGCTGGAAGAGCTGCGCGCCCAGCTCTTCTTCCAGGCCCTTGATCTGGCGGCTGATGGCCGACTGGGTCAGGAACAGCTCCTCGCCCGCCACCCGAAAACTCAGGTGCCGCGCCACGGCCTCAAAGGCCCGCAGCGCCTGCAGCGACAGCGGCCGTTGCCGGCTGCTCATGCGCCAGGCGCATCAATCATCACGACCGATCTCATTGGACGATGCTCCTGTTTCTGCAGATGATCCCATCATCCTAACGCCACCGGAGCGCCCCATGAGCCACCTTCAAGACTTGCTTGCTGCGCATCAATCCCACCTCGGTGCCGTGGGTGTGCAGCACTGGCGCGTGCGCCGTGCCGGCGTCCTGCACGTGCAGGACGGCGCGCTGTGGCTGACCCGCCCGGGCCACCTCACCGACCACGTGCTGCCCGCCGGCAGCGCCCTGCCGCTGGCGGTGGGCGAGCAAGTCACGCTCAGTGCCTGGGAGGCTGGAAAGACGGCGTCCGGGGTGAGCTGGCACTGGCAACCACAGGGCCGGGCCGTACCGCGTGCACTTCACTGGGCGGCGCACGGCCTGGCGCGGCTCCTGAGCCGGCTGGCCCGCGGGCTGGACGCGCTGGCGGCCCGCTGCAGGCTTGATGCCGCCGGGGCGTGACCGCACAATCGGCATTCCTTTGCCTCTGCCGCTTCGGCCCGACCGCATGTCCACCTTCCAACTGCCTGAACCGCCGCGCGACAAGGCCTCGCTGCGCAAGCAACTGCAGGCCGAACGCATGTCGATGAGCGACCGCCACCAGCGCTCGGTGCAACTGCAGGAGGTGCTGCGCGTCTGGCTGCTGACGCGCAAGGAGCAGAGCATCGGCGCGTTCTGGTCCATCAAGGGCGAGTTCGACGCGCTGCCCGCGCTCTACCGCTGGACCGAGGGCGAGGCCAACCGCCGCATCGGTCTGCCGGTGATCGACAAGAAGACCAAGCAGCTGCGCTTCCACGTCTGGTACCCCGGCTGCCCGATGGAGGAAGACGCCTACGGCATCTTGAAGCCCAAGGACACCGAGCAGTTCCACCCCGAACTGCTGCTGGTGCCCTGCGTCGGCTTCGGCCCCCACGGCGTGCGGCTGGGCTACGGCGGCGGCTTCTACGACCGCACGCTGGCTTCACTCAAGCCCATGCCCTACACCGCCGGCGTGGGCTACGCGCACGGTTTCATTCCGTGGCTGAAGGCCGAGCCGCACGACGTGCCGCTGGACGCGATGCTGACCGAGGACGGCGCCGGCTGGGACCGCGAGGCTTGACCGTCATTCCCGCGAAGGCGGGAATCCAGGCGCACTCACCGTCACCGAGCTTCTGGATTCCCGCCTTCGCGGGAATGACGAGGCTGCGACCGCGCGCCCAGCGCCGCCGTCAGCAGCGCCTGGGTGTAGGCGTGCTGCGGGGTGCGGAAGATGGCTTCGGTGCTGCCGCGCTCGACCACCTGGCCGTCCTTCATCACCAGCACCTGGTGCGACATGGCACGCACCACCGCCAGGTCGTGGCTGATGAAGATGTAGCTCAGGCCGTGCTCGCGCTGCAGTTGCGCCAGCAGCGTCAGCACCTGCTGCTGCACCGACACATCGAGCGCCGAGGTCGGCTCGTCCAGTACCAGCAGCGCGGGTTTCAGCACCAGCGCGCGGGCGATGGCGATGCGCTGGCGCTGGCCGCCGCTGAACTCGTGCGGATAGCGGCCGAGCAGGTCGTGCAGGTTGCCGCTGGTGTTCAGGCCGACGTCGCCCAGCGCGGCCAGGGTGCGCACGGTGCGTTGTTCGGCGCTCAGCTCGGGGCAATGCAGCGCCAGCCCCTCGCCGACGATCTGGCCGACCGTCTGGCGCGGCGACAGCGACGCAAACGGGTCCTGAAACACCACCTGCATGCGCCGGCGCAGTGCGCGCAGGCTGCGGGCGTCGGCGGTGTCGATGCGGCTGGTGGTGCCGCCGCCGAGCGCCAGCTCCACCGTGCCGCCCGCCAGCGGCTGCAGCGCCAGCAGCGCCATGCCCAGCGTGGTCTTGCCCGAGCCCGATTCGCCGACGATGCCCAGCGTCTGGCCGCGCGGCACTGTCAGGCTGACGTCGCGCACCGCGCTGAACACCTTCTTGCGCCACAGGCCCTGGGCGATGGCGAAATCGACCTTCACGCCCTGGGCGCGCAGCACCGTGGTGGGGTTGGGCGGCGCGGCTTCCACCAGCCGCTGCGGCCGGCTCGCCAGCAGGTGGCGGGTGTAGGCGTGCTGGGGCTGGGCGAAGACGGCTTCGGTCGGGCCGGTCTCGACCAGCTGGCCGCGCTCCATCACCGCGACGCGGTCGCTGTGGCGGCGCACCAGGTTCAGGTCGTGGGTGATGAGCAGCAGCGCCATGCCGAACTCCTGCTGCAGCTCGGTCAGCAGCGCCAGGATCTGCGCCTGCACCGTCACGTCGAGCGCGGTGGTCGGCTCGTCGGCGATCAGCAGGCGCGGCTTGCAGGCCAGCGCCATGGCGATCATGGCGCGCTGGCGCTGGCCGCCGGAGAGTTCGTGCGGGTAGGCGTCGACCCGGCGCTCGGGCTCGGCAATGCCGGTGCGCGCCAGCAGCTCGATGGCACGGGCGCGGGCGGCGTTGGCGCGCAGGCCCTCGTGCAGCTCCAGCACCTCGATGATCTGGTTGCCCACCGTGTAGAGCGGGTTGAGCGCCGTCATCGGCTCCTGGAAGATCATGGCGATGTCGCGGCCGCGCAGGCCGCGCATCTGGCGCTCGCTGTGCTGCAGCAGGTCGACGCCGTCGAAGCGGATCGCGCCGCTCGTCTGCGCCGCATCCACCAGCCGCAGCAGCGACAGCGCGGTGATCGACTTGCCCGAGCCCGACTCGCCCACCAGTGCCAGCCGCTCGCCGGGCGCGAGCGCGAAGCTCACGCCGTCGACCACGCGCTGGCTGCCGAAGCTGACCGTCAGGCCCTCGACGCTCAACAGCGGCGCGGCAGGAATCGGGGTGTCTGGGGTCATGATTTGCGCGTGTCGAAAGCGTCGCGCAGCGCTTCGCCGATGAAGGTCAGCGCCAGCATGGTCAGCACCAGCAGCGCAAAAGTCGGGCCGATGATCCACCAGGCGTCCAGGTTGGCCTTGCCCTGGCGCAGCAGTTCGCCCAGCGACGGCGTCGAGGCCGGCACGCCCAGGCCGAGGAAGTCCAGCGACGTCAGCGCGACGATGGCCCCGCTCATGCGGAACGGCAGGAAGGTGATCACCGGCGTGAGCGAGTTCGGCAGCACATGCCGCCAGATGATCTGCCGCCGCGACAGCCCCAGCGCACGCGCCGCCTTGACGTATTCCAGGTTGCGGTTGCGCAGGAACTCGGCGCGCACGTAGTCGCTCAGGCCCATCCAGCCCCACAGGCTCAGCAGCACCAGCAGCAGCAGCAGTGAGGGCTCGAAGATCGACGCGAAGATGATCAGCAGGTACAGCTCGGGCACCGCGCCCCAGATCTCGATCAGCCGCTGCAGCACCAGATCGGTCCGCCCGCCCAGATAGCCCTGCAGCGCGCCGGCGGCCATGCCCAGCAGCGTGCCCGCCAGCGTCAGCGCCAGCGCAAACCAGATGCTGATGCGGAAGCCGTAGATCAGCCGCGCCAGCATGTCGCGGCCCTGCGCGTCGGTGCCGAGCCAGTTGAGCGCGCTCGGCGGCATCGGGCTGGGCAGCGGGTCGAAGTAGTTCAGCGAGGTGGCCGAGTGCGGGTTCAGCGTCGACAGCGCCCAGTTGCCCGGCTGCTGGAAGCGCTGCACGATGAAGTCGTCCTTCCAGTCGGTCGGCGTGGCGAAGTCGCCGCCGTAGGCGGTCTCGGGCGGATTGGCCAGCATCGGCAGGCTGAACTCGCCCTGGTAGCGCACCAGCAGCGGCCGGTCATTGCTGACCAGTTCGGCCAGCGTCGACAGCACCAGCAAGATGCCGAACAGCCACAGCGAGACATAGCCGATGCGGTTGCGCTTGAAGCGCGCCCACGCCCGTTGATTAGGAGAAAGCGAAGTAGATCCAGCCATGCTTCAGCGCCCCGCCTTCGTGAACTGCACGCGCGGATCGACCGCCACGTACAGCAGGTCCGACACCAGCTTGACCACCAGCCCGATCAGCGTGAAGAAGTAGAGCGAGCCGAGCACGACCGGATAGTCGCGCCGGATCACCGCCTCGTAGCCCAGCTGGCCCAGGCCGTCGAGCGAGAACAGGTTCTCGATCAACACCGAGCCGGCGAAGAACGCCCCCACGAACGCTGCCGGGAAACCGGTGATGAGCGGAATCAGCGCATTGCGGAAGATGTGCTTGTAGAGCACCCGCTGGCTCGACAGGCCCTTGGCGCGCGCCACCAGCACGTACTGCTTGCGCATCTCCTCGACGAAGGTGTTCTTGGTCAGCATCGTGGTGACGGCAAAGCTGCCGATGGTCATGCACACCAGCGGCAGCGCCAGGTGCCAGAAGTAGTCGGCGATGCGCGCTGTCCAGCTCAGCGTGGCCCAGTTGTCGGAGGTGAGCCCGCGCAGCGGAAACCAGTCCAGGTAGGTGCCGCCGGCAAACACCACGATCAGCAGCACGCCCAGCACGAAGCCAGGAATCGCATAGCCCACCAGCACCAGCAGCGTGGTCGCCACGTCGAAGCGCGAGCCATCGCGCACCGCCTTGGCCACGCCCAGCGGCACCGACACCAGGTAGGACAGCAGAAAGCTCCACAGCCCCAGGCTGATCGAGACTGGCAGCTTCTCCTTGATCAGGCTCCACACGTCCTTGTTGAACATGAAGCTGCGGCCCAGGTCGAAGCGCGCGAAGCGGCCCAGCATGTCCATGAAGCGCACATGCGCCGGCTGGTCGAAGCCGTAGAGCGCCTTGAGTTCCTCGATTTGCTTCTTGTCGATGTCGCGGCTGGCCTTGTAGCCGCCGCCCTCACCACCCGAGCCCCCCTTCTGCGTCTGCCGCGCCTCGGCCATCAGCTGCTCGACCGGCCCGCCCGGCACGAACTGGATCACGATGAAGGTGATGGTCAGCGCCCCCAGCAGGGTGGGCAGCATCAGCAGGACGCGCTTGAGGATGTAGGCGAGCATGGGATCAGACCTTTTTCCCGTCATTCCCGCGCAGGCGGGAATCCAGGCGCTGTAACGATGAAGTGGTGAAACGGCCATGCCGCCCTGCATGAGGCAGCACTGGATTCCCGCCTGCGCGGGAATGACGGGGGTCTGGGCGGCAAGGTCAGCGGCGTACGCGGGAATGACGGAACTGATCTTTGCCTCACTTCGCACCCTCCTTCACCCACCACGTCCACAGCGGCCACGGCGCGTCCGAGTCGATCGAGAAGTAGCCCGGCTGCACGGCGGGAATGCCGAAGCGGTTCCAGTACGAGACGCGTTCCTTGTTGAGGTAGAGCTCGGGGATCTGCCAGAAGCTCCACATCACGACGCGGTCGAGCGCGCGGCAGGCGGTGCGCAGCTCGTCGCGGGTCTTGGCGTCGGCGATGGCCTGGATCAGCGCGTCGACCGCGCGGCTCTTGACGCCGCGCAGGTTGTTGCCGCCGGGCTCGTCGGCCGTGGCGCTGCCGTAGGTGGCCTTGAGGTCGCCGGCGCTGGGCAGGGTGAAGTCGCCCTCGACGATGGTGATCAGGTCGTAGTCGTAGGCTTCGAGCCGGCGGCGGTAGAGCGCGAAGTCGACCACGCGCTCTTTGAGCGTGATGCCGAGCTTGCTGAGGTTGTGCTGGAAATCGGTGTTGCGGCCGGGCTGGCTGGGTTCGAGGTATTCGATCTCGAAGGGCTGGCCTTTGGCGTTGCGCAGCACGCCATCGGGCGCGACCTTCCAGCCGGCCTGCGCCAGCAGGTCGCGCGCGCGCAGCAGGTTGGCGCGCAGTGCCTGGGCGTTGCCGTGCACCGGGGCGGTGTAGGTGCGGCCGAAGACCTGCGCGGGCAACTCGGCACGGAAGGGTTCCAGCAGCGCCAGCTCGGCGGCGGACGGCTCGCCCTGCGCCGCGAACTCGGAGTTGTTGAACAGGCTGTGCGAGCGCTGGTACTGGCCGTAGCGGTTGAGGCGCTCGAAGTCCCAGGCCATCGTCAGCGCCTCGCGCACGCGGGCGTCCTGGAACTGCGGCCGGCGCAGGTTGAAGTTCTGCGACTGCAGGCCCTGGCCCCAGGCCGTCGGCAGGCTGGCCTTGACGATGCGGCCGTCGCGCCACTTCACGCCCTGGTGCTGGCGCACCCAGGCGCGCGCGCTGTATTCCTTCATCAGGTCGAATTCGCCGGCCTTGAAGGCCTCGGCCGCCACGGCCGGGTCCGAGTACATGCGGTAGATGATGCGGTCGAAGTTGAAGTGGCCACGCCGCACGCCCTGATCCCTGGCCCAGTAGGCCGGATTGCGCTTGAACTCGATGCGGCGCGGCATGTCGACCGCGTCGATCAGGTAGGGGCCGCTGGCGATCGGGTGCTCGGTGACGATGGCGTCGAACTTCTTGCCCGCTCCCCATTTCCTGGAGAACACTGCCATGCCGCCGGCGGCAAACAGCGCGTCGATCTTGCGTTCCTTCAGCTCGAAGCGCACGGTGCGGGCGTCCAGCGCGACCACGCGGTCGATATCGGCCAGCCCGATGCGCACGCCCGGCGCGGCCTGCGCGCTGGTGAGTTGCTGGAAGCTGTGCACCACGTCGTCGGCGGTGACGACGTCGCCGTTGGAGAACTTCGCCTGGGGGTGGATGCGGAAGGTGATGGCCGACAGGTCGGGCGCCACCGCCATCTGCGCCGCCAGCAGGCCGTACAGGGTCTGCGGTTCGTCCATCGAGCGGGTGGCCAGGCTCTCGAACATGAACAGCCCGACGCCGGCCGGCGCGTTGCCCTTGATGGTGAAGGGGTTGAACTTGTCGAAGCTGCTGCGCCGGTCCGGGTTGCGCAGGTTGAGCGTGCCGGTGCGCGGCGCGGCCGGGTTGACGTAGTCGAAGTGCTGGAAGTCAGCCGGGTACTTGGGCTCGCTGAAGGCGGCGTAGGCGTGGAGCCAGGCCGGCTCCACGGGCGCGGCCCCCAGGGCGGTGCTGAAGAGGGTGAAGAGAAACAGAAGCCAGGCGCGCATGGCGGCTGATTCTAGGCAGTGGTTCCACGCGGTCTGTCCGCAGGAGAACCCGCAGGCGAGCCGGAGATCTCAAGGCGCATCGGCCGGGCTGATCTGACCGGTGGCCGCAATCAGGCGCAGTCGTGCGGCGTGCCACTCGGCAATGCTGCGGATGTGCTCCTGCTGGGCTTCGGCCAGGGTTCCCTGCGCTGACAGCAGCTCCACCAGGTCGGCCACGCCCTTGTCATAACGGCGGCGTGAACTCTGCATCGACGCCTCGGCCGCAGTGAGCAGATCGTTCGCCGTGTCGAGATTGCCCAGGGCTGACATTGCGTCCGCGTGGGCCCGCAGCACCTCCAGCGCCACCTGCTGCTGCACTTGCTGCAGGTTGGCATCGTTCTGCTCGACCTGGGCCTGGGCGCCACGCACTTTGTAGGTCCGGGCAAAGCCCTCGAACAGCGGGATCGACAGCATCAACCCCAGGTTGCCGACCTTGCTGCTGACCGAACTGAGCCCCTGGTTGGGGTAGCCGTTGGCGTAGTACGAGTAGTTCAGGTCCAGCGAGGGCAGGCCTTCGTTGCGGGTGCTGGCCACGCGGGCCCGGGCGGCTTCGAGTTGAGCCCGCGCGACGGCGATCTGGGGGTGGCGTTGCCGGGCCTCGTCGAGCCAGTGCGTCAGTGCGTCGAGCTGTTGCGCCTCGGGCGCCTCCAGGTCGCTGGGCAGCACCAGCGTGGCGGGCGCCATGTCGGCGGACCCGCCCATCAGGAATGCCAGTGTGGCGCGCGCCTTGCGCTCATCCGCCAGTGCGCGCTGTGCTGCCAGCCGGGCCCGGGCCTGGTGGGTGCGGGCTTGCAGCACATCGACCCCGGCGGCGGCGCCGCGCGATTCGCGGCGGGCGGCGGCGTCCAGGGTGTTCTGCGCCAGCGCGGCGGCCTGCTCGCGCGCGGCGCGCACGGCCTGTGTGGTGACCGCGTCGAAATAGGCCCCGACCACATCGGCCAGCAGGCGCTGGAGGGCGGCATGCCGCGAGGCGATCGCTGCGGCCAGCAGCTGGTTGGCCTGGTTCAGGCTGGACTCGCGGACACCGAAGTCGAACACGCGCCAGTTCAGCGTCACGTTCCGGGCCGTGCCGTACACCGTGTCGGCCGGCATGCCGCTGCCCGGATACAGGGTGCGGCTCTGCAGCCGGTTCAGGCTTGCGTTCAGCCGAGGCAGGTAGGCGGCGCGGGCCTCGCCCTGCGCAGCGGCCTGCAGGCGGATGGCAGCCCAGGTCGCCCGGAGCTGCACGTTGCTGCACAGCGCGGTCTGGATCGCGGCCGACAGCGTCAGCGCCTGGCGGTCACCGGCCACGTCCGCCTCGCAGGACGCCGCCGGCCGGGTGGGCGCTGGCGGATCCAGCTGCGGCACGGCCAGCGGGTTGTCGAGCCAGTCGGCGGCCGCAGCCGGTAGCGCGGCCACCACAAGGGCAGCGAGTGCCACCTGCCTCAGGCGGGTGACACGATCAGCGCTCACGCAGGCTCTCCCGGGTGTGCTGCAGCAATGGCGACAGCAGGTATTCGATGAAGCGGCGGCTGCCGGTCTTGATCTCGACGCTGCCGGTCATGCCGGGGGTGATCGGGGCCGTGCGGCCGTCGACCGGGATATCGCTGCGCGACAGGCTCACGCGCACGGCATAGACCGGCCCGCGCTTCTCGTCCTGGATCGCGTCACGCGAGACCTGCTCGATGGTGGCCGGCACGGTGCCGTACTTGGTGTATTCGAAGGTGTCGATCTTGACCTGTGCGACCTGGCCCTCGCGCACGAAGCCGATGTCGCGGTTCTCGACCCACGCCTCCATGACCACACGCGACTCGGCCGGCACGATCTGCATCAGCGGCTGGGCGGCCGGCACCACGCCGCCGACGGTGTGCACCGCCAGCTGCTGCACCGTGCCGTCCACTGGCGCGGTGAGGCGCAGCAGCTCGCCGCGCGTGCGCGACTGCTGGGCCTGCTGCTCGGCGGTATCGGCCTGGCGCTGGGCCTCGCTGCGTTGTTCCTGGGCGGACTTGCGCAGTTCCGTGCGCAGCATGACTTTCTGGTGGCGCAGGTCGGCCAGCTGGCCCTGCAGGTCCAGGCGCGCCTGCTCACGCTCCATCCAGGCGTGGCGGGAGACATCGCGGGTCTGCAGCAGCTCGGCGTAGTCCTGCGCACGCTGCTCGGCCAGTGGCAGTTCCAGGCCGATGCGCTGGATCTCGCCGTCCAGCCGCGCCAGCCGGGCGCTGTGGTCGCGCCACTGGTCCTGCAGGTGCCGCATGGCGGCTTGCCAGCGGGTGGCGTCGACCTCGGGCATGGGCGCCAGCTGCGGAGCACGGCTGGCGTCCAGCGCCGCCAGCAGCGCATCGGCACGGCCGATCTGCAGGCGTGCGCTGCCCTGCTCGCGCTCGGCGCGCTGGCGGTCGGTGTCCACCAGCCGGGGGTCCAGCTCGATCAGCAAGTCGCCCGCCCGCACCCGCTGGCCTTCCTCTACATGCAGGGCGTGCACCCGCGCGGTCTCCAGCGCCGCCAGCGTCTTGTTCTGGCCGCGCGTGCCGACCTTGCCCTGGGCCATGACGACGATATCGGCCTGGCCCAGGATCGACCAGGCCAGCAGCGCCAGCACCATCGCGATCAGCAGGCGGGCCACCCAGCGGGCGGCGGGGGACACCGGTGTCGCCTGCAGCGACAGTGCTGCCGGCAGGAACTCGGCCTCGTCGGCGCTGAAGTCCGGCGGCGTGAGCTCCTTGCGGCGCCCCCAGGCCTGCGTCCAGACCTGGCCGTAGCGGCCCAGCAGCTCGCCCCAGGCCTCCCAACGATGGCGCAGGCTCATGCGCGCTCTCCTTCACCCGGCCGGGCTGCCGCAGGCGGTGCGGTGCCCTGCTGCAGCTGGTGCAGGTGGGTGTAGATGCCGGTCGGGTTGCGCAGCAGCTCGTCGTGGCTGCCGAGTTCGACCACCTGGCCGCGCTCCATCACGACGATGCGGTGCGCCTCGCGCACGGCCGAGAGCCGGTGGGCAATGATCAGCACGGTGCGGCCCTGGCAGATGCTGCGCATGTTGTCCTGGATGACTTTTTCACTCTCGTAGTCCAGCGCGCTGGTGGCCTCGTCGAAGATCAGGATGCGCGGGTTGGTGATCAGCGCCCGGGCGATGGCGATGCGCTGGCGCTGCCCGCCCGACAGCCCGGTGCCGTGCTCGCCCACGAGGGTGTCGTAGCCCTCGGCCAGCTCGCAGATGAACTCGTGCGCACCGGCCAGCCGGGCCGCCTGCATCACCGCTTCAATCGGCGCGGCCGGCTGGGTCAGCGCGATGTTGTCGCGGATCGAGCGGTTGAAGAGCATGTTCTCCTGCAGCACCACGCCGATCTGCTGGCGCAGGCTGGTGGTGTCGATGATGGCGATGTCCTGGCCGTCGACCAGCACCCGGCCGCGGTCGGGCACGTACAGGCGCTGCACCAGCCGGGTCAGCGTGCTCTTGCCCGAGCCGGAGCGGCCGACGATGCCGATCACCTCGCCCGGCTGGATCTTCAGCGACACCTGACGCAGCACGTCGGCCGCGTCGGGCCGGTAGCGGAAGGAAACCTGGTCGAACTCGATCGCGCCCTGCAGGCGTGGCAGGCGGGTCTTCTGACCGCTGACCTCGGGGTGGGTGTTGAGGATGTCGCCCAGCCGGCTCATCGAGATGCCGACCTGCTGGAAGTCGTTCCACAGCTGGGCCAGCCGCAGGATCGGGCTTGATACCTGGCCGGCCAGCATGTTGAAGGCCACCAGCGCGCCCACGGTGAGCTGGTTGTCGATCACCAGCGTGGCGCCCACCCACATGATGGCCGCCGTCACCAGCTTGCTCACCAGCGTGACGCCGCCGCTGGCGATGGTGGCCACGTTCGTCACCGCCAGCCCGGAGGTCACGTAGGCGGCCAGCTGCTGGTCCCACTTCTGGATCCAGCGCGGCTCCACCGCCAGGGACTTGACGGTGTCGATGCCGCTGATGGTCTCGACCAGGAAGGACTGGTTCTCCGCGCCCTTGTTGAACTTGTCGTCCAGCCGGTGGCGGATCACCGGCGTGAACAGCAGCGACAGCCCGAGGTAGACGGGAATCGATGCCAGCACGATCAGCGTCAGCGTGACGCTGTACCAGAGCATCACGCCGATGAAGACGAAGGAAAACAGCAGGTCCAGCAGCACCGTCATGACGTTGCCGGTGAGGAAGCTGCGGATGTTCTCCAGCTCGCGGATGCGCGCCACCGAGTCGCCCACGCGGCGCGACTGGAAGTAGGCCAGCGGCAGGGCCAGCAGGTGGCGGAACAGCCGCGCGCCCAGCTCCACGTCGATCTTGCTGCTGGCGTGCGCGAACACCCAGGTGCGGATGCCCGAGAGCAGGGCCTCGAACACCATCGCGCAGACCAGGCCGACCGCGATGACGTTGAGCGTCTTCATGGCCTGGTTGACCAGCACCTTGTCCATCACCACCTGGAAGAACAGCGGTGTGACCAGGCCGATCAGCTGCAGCACCAGCGAGACCAGCAGGATCTCGCCCAGCAGGCGGCGGTACTTGACGATGGCGGGGATGAACCAGGTGAAGTCGAACTTCGCCATCTGGCCGCTGAAGCTGGCCTTGCTGGTGAAGAACAGCAGCTCGCCAGTCCAGCGCGCCAGCAGCTCATCGAGCGTGATGACCGAGGGCGGCTCGCCCGCGTGCTGGATCAGCACCTTGGCGCTGCCCGTGCTCGGGCCTGAGCCTGCCGCCGGGCCGGCGTCGATGCGGGCGACGATGAAGAAGCGCCCGCGGCCATCACGCGCCACCGCAGGCAGCGGCGCCGTGTTCAGGCGCCCGGGGTCCTGGCGCAGCGACCGCGCTGTCAGCCCCAGCGACCGCGCCGCCAGCAGGATCTCCTGCACGCCGAAGCGATCGCCGCCCCATTGGTGGCGCAGCTGCGGCTCGTCGGCGGCAATGCCGTGCAGCGCGGCCATCGACAACACGGCCCACAGGCCGGAATCGGGCCCGGCAGGGGACACCGGTGGGGCCGCGGCGGCGGCGGGCATGGCAGGGACGGACACGGTCGGCGGGAGCAGCAGGAGTGGCAGACAGGAGTGGCAGGTGCCAGGGGGCGGAGGATGATGCCAAATGACAAAGGCATCCAGCCCCTGACGGTGCTGGATGCCTCGCGGCCCCGCTCGGGGGGCGGTCAGGCGGCGGCAACCAGGGTGATCGGGCGGTGGTCGACCGCGCCTGCCAGCAGCGTGGTCGTGGCGGCGGCGCCGGCCGAGGTGTCCGCCGTGGCCATCGCCTGCATCAGCTGGTTGACCGAGTTCAGCGCGTACTTGCTGTCCATCACACCGGTCGGCGAGGCCTCGTTGGTGACGATGAAGTCGTTGTTGCTGGTCCAGAGCTCGGTGATGCTCATGTCGAACACGCCGTTCCAGCTGTCGCCGCCGGCGCTGCCCCAAGGGTTCTGCAGGATGAACTCGTCCTTGACCGCGTCGAAACCCAGCACCGCGAACATGTGCGAACCCACCAGGTTGGTCTTGCCGTTGTCGGCATCGACGTTGCCGACCGAGTTGCTGCCGTACATGACCACCTGGCCACTGTCGAGTGCGTTGATGACGGTGCTCTTGACCGTGGTCGACCAGGCGTCAAGGGTGTAGCGCTGCACGCTGTAGTAGTTGGAACTGCGCCCCATGATGGCCTGCAGGCCGCGCGAATCGCCGCCGTCGATGCTGTCGTAGGCGTTGGTCTCGGCCTTGTAGTGCACTTCCCATTCGACGTAGGCCTTCTCGATCAGCGAGACCCACAGCGCGCCGGAGGTGGCGTCGCCCAGACCCGAGCCGGGCAGCACGTTGCTGACGGTGACGTACAGCGGCTCGTCGTTGGGCGCGTAGAAGCGCACGCCCCAGGTGCCGTTGCCGTTGTCGGTGAACATCGACTCCAGCACCGAGGCGTAGTCGTCGGCCACACCGATCATGGCGGCCAGCAGGTAGCAGTCGCCGATGCTGCCCTGGCTGACTTCGGAGGAGAGCGGGCCGCTGGCCGAGAACAGTGGTGCGTCGTAGGCGGTGTAGGCCGACGAGCCGGTCCAGGTCGGCAGGTCGCCGCCCAGAAACCACTTGCTGACCAGCTTGGACATCTGGTCGGTCGAGCTGCCCACCGCCAGGTTGCCCAGCGCGATGCTGGTTGCCGCGCCGCCGGTCCAGCGGATGTTGGACAGGTCGCCGTTGACGACGTTGCTGGTGATCTTGTGCAGGTAGGAGTTCGTGCCCAGCGTCTGGCCGACCGCGTTCGACAGCGCCTTCAGGTCGTTCATCTGCGCCTGGTTCAGGCCGCTGCTGCCCAGGCTCGATGCCACGCCGCCCAGCACCTGCACCAGCGAGTTGTAGCTGAACAGCGATTCGCCCGAGTTGATCACCGCCTCGATCTGCGCCCGCACGCCGGCATCGGTCAGCGAGCCCAGCAGCGTGCCGAGGGCGGCGCCCGCCTTTTGCACTGCAGCAGTCTGGGTGGGCGTCAGCGCGGCCTGCTGGGCCGGCGTCAGCGAGGCGTAGACATACATCAGGTTGACGTTGCTGAGCCCGGCCAGCGCGCTGGCGCTCAGCGCCTGGACCCGGGTGCCCAGCACGTCGAGCTGGCCCGGGGTCAGGTAGTTGACCTGGGTGGCGTTGAGCGAGGCCAGCTGCTGCGAGGTGAGCGTCGCCACCTGGTCGCCCTGCAGGCTGCTGAGCTGCATCAGCGACAGCTGGCTGAAGGTCGACACCGGCAGCGCGGCGATGGCCGCGGGTGCCAGCACGCAGAGGTTGGTGCCCAGTGCGGCCAGCTGCGCGGCGTTGAAGCCCGAGGCGGCCGACGCGGACAGGGCGGCCAGCTGCGCCTGGCTCAGGCTGACGAGTTGGGCCGCGCTCAGGCCGGCGGTCTGCGTGGCGGTGAAGCCGGCGATCTGGGCGGGGGTCAGGTCATCGAGCTGGTCGATGCTCAGGCCGGCGACGGCCGCCTTGGACAGCCAGCCCAGCTGGGCGCTTTGCAAGGTGACGGTCTGCCAGTAGTCCAGCGCGGCCACTTGCGCGGCGGTCATCGCACCGATGCGGGTGGCGTCCAGCGCGGCCACGGTGGCACTCTTCATCTGCGTGATGCCCGCCGGCGGGATGGCGGCGAAGGCCTCGGGCGACAGCGCATTCAGCCAAGCCGGTGTGCGCCAGTAGAAGTTCTGCGTCATGGCCGCGACCTGGGCCGGCTGCAGCGCGCCGATGGCGGCGGTGCTGAGCGAGTCCAGGCTGAGCGAGCCGATCTGGGTGGTGGTCAGCGCCCGCACATGCGCGACGTCCAGCCCGGCGATGGTGGTGCCGGAGAGCTGGCCGATGCCGTTGGCCGGAATCGCCGCGAAAGCCTCCAGCGACAGCGCGTTCATCCAGGCGGGCGTGCGCCAGTAGAAGTTCTGCGTCATGGCCGCGACTTGGGTGGGCGACAGCGCGCCGATGGCGGCGGTGCTGAGCGAGTCCAGGCTGAGCGAGCCGATCTGGGTGGTGGTCAGCGCCTGCACATGGGCCACGTCCAGGCCGGCACAGGCGGCACTGCTGAACTTGCCCACGCTGGCGGCCGGGATGGTTGCGAACTTGTCCAGCGCGATCGCATTGAGCTGGGCGGCGCTGAAGCTGCCCCATTTGGCCGCGCTCATGCCGGTGAGCTGGGCGGTGGTCAGCGCAGCGACCGAGGCCGTGCTCAGGTTGCCGACGCTCAGCGCGTTGAGCTGGGTGGGCGTCAGGGCCTGGGTGTGGGCCACATCCAGGCCCGCGATGGTGGCGCTGGCCAGCTGGCCGATGCCCTTGGGCGTGATGGCAGCCAGGGCGGCGGGTGTCAGCGCATTGAGCCAGGCCGGCTTCATCCAGTAGAAGCTGGTGCTGATGGCGGCCACCTGGGCCGGTGCCAGCGCAGCCACCGCCGCGAGGCTGAGCGACTCGGGGTAGTACAGGCCCGCCATCTGGGTGGGGGTCAGCGCCTGGATGTGCGCCACGTCGAGCCCGGCACAGGCGGCGCTGGAGAACTTGGCAACGCTGGTGGCCGGCAGGGTCGCGAACACGCTGGGGGGCACGGCGTTGAGCCAGGCGGCGCTCATCGAGCTCCACTTGGCCGTCGGGATGGCGGCCAGTTGCGTGGCGTTCAGGGCCGCCACGGCGGTGGTGCTCAGCGACTGCGGCGAGCCCAGGCTGGCGAGTTGGGTGGCCGTGAAGGCGCTGGCATGCGCCGCGTCCAGCCCCTTGACGGCGGCGGAGGCGAACTGGGCGACGCCGGCCGCCGGGATGGCCGCGAAGGCACTGGCCGACAGGGCGTTCAGCCAGCTGGCGTTCATGTAGGTCCAGCTGATGCTGATGGACGGCATCTGCGCTGCCGTGAAGCCGCTGACGGCCGCCGGCAACAGCCAGTCCGGATGCGCCATCAGCTTGACCTGATCGATCGTCAGCGAGGTGATTTGGCTGGCCGTGGCGCTCTGGTAGTCGGACTTGGTCCAGGTGGAAAGGGTGGAGGTCGAGGCCATGGCGGTGGATCCTGATTGCGTGGGGGCGTCGCCGGATCTGCGTGATCTGGCTTGCTTCGCGTCAATTGTCAGCACCGCAACTGACAAAACCAAGACGTCTTGTCAGGAAATAGCTTCAACGCTTCCTTGAAAGTCCTGTATTTCTTGGGGGTAAACCATGGTTCTGTAAACAGATGTCACGCCCCTGGGCGTTCGTGGCGGTGTTCATGCCCATTGCAGCGAAACTGTTTCAAGGAAAAATTGATGATCGATTTGCAACAGTCCCGATGAAAGCACTCAGCGATCTTCAGTTGTTTGTCCGCGCAGCGCAGGCCGCTAGCCTGTCGGCTGCGGCCCGTACGATGGACATGACGCCGGCAGCTGCCAGCGCCGTCATCAAGCGCCTGGAGGCCGAACTGGGGGTGCCGCTGTTCGTGCGCTCGACCCGCGCCTTGCGGCTCACCCAGGAGGGCGAGCAGTTTCTGGACGACTGCCGCACCGGCCTGGATCTGCTGCTGCAGGCCAGTGAGCGCCTGTCCACCCACCAAGGCCAGGTGAGCGGCGTGGTGCAACTCTCGATGCCCTCCGACTTGGGCAACCACGTGGTGCTGCCTTGGCTCAACGAGTTCCGCCAGCGCCATCCGCGCGTCAAGCTGCGCCTGTCGGTGTCGGATCGTGTGCTCGATCTGACCCGCCATCCTGTCGATATTGCGCTGCGCTACGGTGAGCCACCTGACTCGTCCATGGTCAGCCTGTCGGTCGCCGCGAGCAATCGGCGTGCGCTCTGCGCTTCGCCTGACTACATCGCCCGGCACGGCATGCCGGCTTCCCCGCGCGAACTGCCACGGCACGACTGCCTGTGCTTCATGCTCAGCGACCGGTCCCACAACCACTGGACTTTCATGCGCGGTGCCGAGATCGTCGAGGTCGACGTGCAGGGCAGCATGCAGAGCGACAACGGCGACACGGTGCGCCGCATGGCGTTGATGGGCGAAGGGATTGTGTACAAGTCCTATCTGGACGTGGCGGCCGACTTGCGCAGCGGGCGACTGGTGCGCCTGTGTCCTGACTGGCAGGGCGAACTGGCCCCGCTCAACCTGATCAGCCCAGGCCGCCAGCACCTGCGCCCTGCCATCCGGACGCTGCACGAGTTTCTGGTCGAGCGCTTCACGGCCCTGCTGGCGACCGATGAACGCCTGGCCCAGCCCGCTGATTGCTCCGACATCTTGCTCACGACCACCGGAACGCCATGATCCACGCCGCTGCTGTCTTGTCTTCCCACCACCTGCTGACCTGGGGCCACGGCCCCCGCACGTTGGAAGTCTTTCTTGAGCCGACCTGCCCGTTCTCGGCGCGGGCCTTCGGCAAGCTCGATGAGTTGTTGGCCCGCGCGGGTGAAGACCGCCTGACCCTGCGCATCCGGCTGCTGGCCCAGCCCTGGCACTGCTTCTCGCCGACCATCGTGCGCGCGGTGCTGGCGGCCCTGACCACTGCCGGCGGCCAATCGTCGGCCAAGGCCGTGTTGGCGGCGGTCTTCAGTCACCGCGAGGCGTTCGAGCCGGCCGACCACTGCACAGGCCCGGTGCTGGACCGCTCGCCACGCGAGGTGCTGGCGCTGATCGAGCAGTACAGCGCCGTCCCGGTCGCTGCGGCCTTCGAGCACCCGGCACTCACCCAGGAGATGAAATGGCAGGCCAGATACGCCCGCCAGAACGGCATCCACGTCACGCCCACCTTCATGATTGATGGCCTGGTCGTGCCCGACATGGGCAGCGGCGACCCGGTGGACGCCTGGCTGGCCAGGCTGGGCAGTTGAGCCTGAATCCCTGCGAAAAAACTCCCGCAAGGCCGGCTCGATCAGAACTTGTAGCCCACGCCCACGCCCACCAGCGTCGGGTCGATCTTGATCGTGCCCTGGCTGACGCCGCCGCTGAGCAAGTCGGTGCGGATCTGAACCTTCTTGATGTCGAAGTTGAGTGACCACTTGCTGTCGATGGCGTAGTCGACGCCGGCTTGCAGCGACAGGCCGACGCTGTCCTTCTCGACGTCCAGCCCGGTCGGCAGGTGCACGCTGGAGAAGCGCGTGTAGTTCACGCCCGCGCCCAGATAGGGCTTGAACGGGCCGAGGTGGGTGAAGTGGTACTGCGCCGACAGCGTGGGCGGCAGGTGCTTGAGCGTGCCGACCTGGGCGCCGTCGACCGAGACGTCCTGCTTCTGCGGGTAGGTCAGCACCAGCTCGGCGGCGAAGTTGGGCGTCAGGTAGTAGGTGAAGTCGATCTCGGGGATGACCTTGCTGTTGATGGTCACGGCCACGTCGGTGCCGCCCAGCACGACCGAGTCCTTGTTGGCGGGGTCGAGGTTGACGGCGCGCAGGCGCATCACGACATCACCGGCCGATTGGGCCTGGGCCGCCGGCGCGATGGCGGCGGTGGTGGCAACGGCGGCGAGCAGGGCAAAACAAAGCTTGTTCATGGATCGGAACTCCTGTGGGTAGGGAACGGCACGGACCCCGGATCACGCCGGTGTCTGTCCGTGCCATGCCATTTCAGGTGCCGATCTGCTTGGGCGGCTTGTGGCCCCTCAAGGGTGGCTCAAGCTGTGAGCTGCCGCGCCCGCCTGCTTGATGCAGGTCAGCCGATGCGCTCGCCGCTGATGCGCCCGCGCCACAGGCGGGCCGGGCGAATCAGCGTGATGCCCCTCTTCAGAGGCCCAGGCGGCGACAGATTTCCAGCACCGTGGGGCTGGCGTTCATGGTGTAGAAGTGCAGCGCAGGCACGCCGGCGCTGCGCAGCTGGTCGCACAGGTCGGTGACCACGTCGAGGCCGAAGGCCTTGATGGACGCGGTGTCGTCGCCGAAGCCCTGCAGGCGCAGGCGGATCCAGCGCGGGATCTCGGCGCCGCAGCCGTCGGCGAAGCGGATGATGCCGCTGGCGTTGCTGATGGGCATGATGCCCGGCACCACCGGAATGTCGGCGCCCAGCGCCTGCGCGTCCTCGACGAAGCGGAAGTAGGCGTCGCTGTTGTAGAAGAACTGGGTGATGGCCGAATCGGCGCCGGCCTTCACCTTGGCCACATAAGCGTCCAGATCCGCCTGCGGCGATTTGGCCTGCGGGTGCATTTCCGGATAGGCGCCCACCTCGATGTGGAAGTGGTTGCCGGTCTCGGCGCGGATGAAGGCGACCAGATCGCTGGCGTAGCGGAACTCGCCCATGTTGCCGTAGCCGCTGGGCAGGTCGCCGCGCAGCGCGACGATGCGCTTCATGCCCATGGCCTGGAACTGCGCCAGCTTCTCGCGCACCGATTCACGCGTCGCGCCGACGCAGGTGAAGTGCGAGGCACCGTCCTGGCCTTCATTCAGGATGGCCTGCACGGTGCTCATCGTGCCGTCCTGCGTGCTGCCGCCCGCGCCGTAGGTCACCGAGCAGAACTGCGGCTTGAGCGCGTACAACTCCTGCCGCGTGGTGGCGAGCTTGGCGGCGCCCTCGGGCGTCTTGGGAGGGAAGAATTCCAGGCTCAGCGGCGGGAGGGCGGTCGTGGTGGTCATGACAGGTCCGGTGGGGTCGGGCGTGGCCGGCGTGCGGCCAGAGGCGGGATTCAGGTCGTGGGCTTCGTGGACTTCGCCGCCTTCTTGGGCTTGTCGGCCCTCTTCTTGGGCGTCGACTCGGCGATCGGCTTGTCGCCGGCCTCGGGGTGGCGCACCCACATGAAGAATTCGGTGTTGCCGTTGCCGCCGGTGATGGGGCTCTTGAAGTAGGCGTTGACCTTCATCGGCCAGGCGCGGCAGGTCTGGCGCGTGCGGGTCTCGACGTCGGTGAACAGCGCCTTGTCGCGCACGATGCCGCCCTTGCCGATCTGTGCCGGCTGCAGTTCGAACTGCGGCTTGACCAGCACCAGCAGGTCGCCGCCCGGCGCCAGGTACTTGAACAGGGTCGGCAGCACGTGCGACAGCGAGATGAACGACACATCGGCCGTGATGAAGCCGAAGCTCGCTTCTGGCCAGTCGGCGGCGAAGTCGCTGCCCTCGACGTCGCGGGCGTTGATGCCCTCGTAGCAGACCACACGCTCATCGGCGCGCAGCTTGGCGGCGAGCTGGTCGCGGCCGACGTCCAGGCCGACCACCTTGACCGCGCCCTGCTGCAGCAGCAGGTCGGTGAAGCCGCCGGTGCTCTGGCCCACGTCCAGGCAGGTGCGGCCGGTGACGTCGATGTCGCACTGGGCCATCGCGCCTTCGAGCTTGAGCCCGCCGCGCGAGACGAAGCGCAGCTCATCGCTGTTGGTGACTTCGATCTGCGCGCCCTCGGGCACGTCTTCGCCGGCCTTGGCCGGTACGGTCCAGCCCTTGGGGCCGAGCCAGCGCACTGCCTTGGTCTCGATCAACCGCTGGGCCGCGGAACGGGTGGGGGCGAGGCCCATTTGGACGATGAGTTGGTCAATGCGCATTGAAAATTCTGGCTCGGTCAAAAGAAAAGAAATACAGGGCAGGTGACGCGCGGCAGAACCGCGCGCCCCGACCTGCTTAGTAGCGGTACGTATCGGCCTTGTAAGGGCCTTGCTTGCTCACGCCGATGTAGGCGGCCTGCTCGTCGCTCAGCTCGGTCAGCATCGCGCCGACCTTCTTCAGGTGCAGGCGCGCGACCTTCTCGTCCAGGTGCTTGGGCAGCACATAGACCTTGCCGGCTTCATAGGCATCGGGCTTGGTGAACAGCTCGATCTGGGCGATGGTCTGGTTGGCGAACGACGAGCTCATGACGAAGCTCGGGTGGCCGGTGGCGCAGCCGAGGTTGACCAGGCGGCCCTTGGCCAGCAGCGTGATCTTCTTGCCGTCCGGGAAGGTGATGTGGTCGACCTGGGGCTTGATCTCGTCCCATTCGAGCTTTTCGAGCGAGGCGACGTCGATCTCGTTGTCGAAGTGGCCGATGTTGCAGACGATGGCCTCGTCCTTCATCGCCGCCATGTGCTCGTAGCGGATGACGTTCTTGTTGCCGGTGGCGCTGACGAAGATGTCGCACTTGTCGGCGGCGTACTCCATCGTCACGACCTTGTAGCCTTCCATCGCCGCCTGCAGCGCGTTGATCGGGTCGATCTCGGTCACCCACACCTGGGCCGACAGGGCGCGCAGCGCCTGGGCCGAGCCCTTGCCGACGTCGCCGTAGCCGGCCACGCAGGCCACCTTGCCGGCGATCATCACGTCGGTGGCGCGCTTGATCGAGTCGACCAGCGACTCGCGGCAGCCGTACAGGTTGTCGAACTTGCTCTTGGTGACCGAGTCGTTGACGTTGATGGCGCGGAACATCAGCGTGCCCTTGGCCGACATCTCGTTCAGGCGCAGCACGCCGGTGGTGGTCTCTTCGGTCACGCCGATGATCTGCGCGCCCTTGCGGCTGTACCAGGTGCCGTCCTGTGCCAGCTTGGCCTTGATGGCGTTGAACAGGCAGGTTTCTTCTTCGCTGCCCGGGTTGGCCAGCACCGACGGATCGGTCTCGGCCTTCTTGCCCAGGTGCATCAGCAGCGTCGCGTCGCCGCCGTCGTCGAGGATCATGTTCGGGCCTTCGCCTTCAGCACCCTTGGCGCCGAACTCGAAGATGCGGTGGGTGTAGTCCCAGTAATCGGCCAGCGTCTCGCCCTTGTAGGCGAACACCGGCGTGCCGGCGGCGACCAGCGCGGCGGCGGCGTGGTCCTGCGTGCTGAAGATGTTGCACGAGGCCCAGCGCACTTCGGCGCCCAGGGCTTGCAGCGTCTCGACCAGCACGGCGGTCTGGATCGTCATGTGCAGCGAACCGGTCACGCGTGCGCCCTTGAGCGGCTGGCTGGCGGCGAATTCCGAGCGGATGGCCATCAGGCCGGGCATCTCGGTCTCGGCGACCTTGATTTCCTTGCGGCCCCAGGGCGCGAGGGTCAGGTCGGCGACGTAATAGTCCTGGGCATGCAGGGTTTTGACAGCAGCGTTCATTGCGTTTACTCGGTCAGAGTCCGCCGCGCCGGATGAGTTTCAAGGGGGAACTGCCGGATGCAGCTCACCCTGAGACTCGCCGGTGGTGTGCGAGCGGGTGAGCGCCGTTGCCAGATGTGGGTTCCGAGCCTGGGGCGGGTGCATCACCTCAAGGTGAAGGACCGACCTCGCAACGCTCCTCGGAAGCAGGGCGCGATTCTAGCCAACCCGCTGCATGCCGGGTACGGCACTTGTCGCGGCATCGTGCACGGCTTGCGTGGGAGACTGCGCCACCCCAGTCAACCGGCACCTGCCCATCGCCCGCCATGACGCCCTCTTCGTCCCCTGCCGCTTCGCGCCCGCCGCCCGTTCTGCTGATGGCCGCCGCCCTGGCGCTGGCGTCTGCGGTGTCGCTCGGGCTGGCGCGCTTTGCCTACGGCCTGCTGCTGCCTGCCATGCGCGCCGACCTGGGCTGGAGCTACTTCCTGGCCGGGGCCATGAACACCGCCAACGCGGCCGGCTACCTGCTGGGCGCGCTGCTGATGCCGAGCCTGCTGGCGCGCTTCGACGCCCGCCGCCTGCTGCTGTGGGGCGGCTACAGCGCGGCGCTGCTGCTGGCGGCGCACGCGCTGACGCGCTCGGACTCGGTCTTGCTGCTGCTGCGTCTGATCACCGGCGTGGCCAGCGCGGCCAGCTTCGTCTGCGGCGGGCTGCTGGCCGCCCGGCTGGCCGGCCAGCAAACCGCCGAGCGCAGCCACAGCGCCGGGCTGGTACTGGGCATCTATTACGGTGGCGTCGGCCTGGGCGTGATCGCCTCGGCGCTGCTGGTGCCGGGATTCATGTCGGGCGCGCCCGCAGGCAGCCCGCCTGACTGGCCGACCGCCTGGCTCGCGGTGGCCGGCTGCGCCGCGCTCTTCACCCGGCTGACCGCCCGCGGCACCCGCGCCCTGAGCGCGCCCCCCACCGCCGCCAGCGCGCGCACCGCCGTGGCCTGGGTGCCGATGGGCTGGGCGCTGGCGGGCTACCTGTGCTTCGGGCTGGGCTACATCGGCTACATGACCTTCGTGGTGACGCTGCTGCGCGAGCAGGGCCAGAGCACGGCGCAGATCATCGGCTTCTACAGCCTGCTGGGCGCGGGCGTGGTGGCGTCGTCGTGGCTGTGGGCCGGGCTGCTGCAGCGGCATCGCAACGGCAGGGCGCTGATGCTGCTCAACGGCCTGCTGGCGGTGGCCACGCTGCTGCCGGTGCTGAGCCGCCAGCCGCTGGTGGTGCTGGTCTCGGGCGTGCTGTTCGGCGCGGTGTTCCTGTCGGTGGTGGCGGCCACCACCGCGTTCGTGCGCCACAACCACGCGCCGGCGGCATGGGCCTCGGGCATCACCGCCTTCACCATCGTGTTTGCCGCCGGCCAGATCATCGGCCCCAGCATCACCGGCTGGGTGGCCGATGCGGCTGGCGGCGGCACACTCGGGTTGACGCGCGGCCTGGCGATTTCGGCGGGGGTGCTGGCGCTGGGCTCGGTGCTGTCGAGCCGGCAGCGGGCGCTGGGCTGACGGGCGGCTTCAAGAAGGCTGGCCAACCCGCCGCACTTCTGCCGATCGCGCCGCGCCGGCGTGGCTAAGCTTGGACGACCTGTGCCTGGCCCCCGATTGAGGGCCCGGGCCGATCCTTGTCACCTACTGCGTCGGCATGTCCATCGTCCTTCCCGCTACCCCGACGCCCGCTGACGGCGTACCGCTCCTGATCGATCAGGAGCAGACGCTCGCCGAACAGGCCCAGACCGGCTTGTTCGTGGTCCAGGACGATGTGATCCGCTATGCCAACCCGGCGCTGACCGAATTGCTGGGCTGGTCGCACGGAGCGTTGATCGGTCAGTCGTATCTGGTCACCACCGCTCCGGCATTCCGCGAGCATGCCCAGGCCACGGTGCAGCGGCGGCTGATGGGCAAGATCGGCCGTCCCGGCCAGATGCGCTGCCAGCGCCAGGATGGCAGCACCTTCGAGGCGCGGGTCTTCGCCCGCCGCATCGATTTCCATGGCCACCCGGCCGTGCTGATCACGCTGCTCGACATCACCGAACTGCATGACGCGCTGCGTCGAGTCGAGTGGAATGCCGGCATGCTGGCTCACACCGAGGCGCTGTGCCGCTCGGGATCGTTCGAGGTCGAGTGGCCGTCCGGCACCGTCAAGCCCTCCAGCGGCTTGCGCGCGCTGGTGGGCCTGACCGCAGAATCTGGCACGCTGATGAGCCTGGACGCGCTGGCCTGGGTGCCCCCCGAGGAGCGCGCCTACGTGGCTGGCATCTGGCGCAACGCAACGCCGAACGAAGCGTTCGAATTCCAGCACCGCGTGCAGTGTGCCGACGGCCAGCGTCTGGTGGTTCTGCATCGCGGCATGCTGCGCGCCAGTGGCCTGCGCCGCATGCAAGGCGTGGCGCTGCTGCAGGACATCACCGCGCAGCGTGAGGCCGAGCAGCGCATCGTCGACCTCGCCAGCCACACCGAAGTCACCGGCCTGCCCAACCGCACTGCGCTGCTGGATCAGCTCGACGCCGCCATGCATGCCGCGCGCTGGGAGTCGCGCGGCTTCTCGCTGCTGACGATCGACGTGTCGCGCATCGCCGAGATCAAGTCCAGCATGGGCTTCGGCGCGGGCGACACGCTGGCCATGGCGCTGGCGGCGCGGCTGCAGGAGGCCTGCGGCCCGGGCGAGACGGTCGCGCAACTGGGCGACACCGAGTTCGCGCTGCTGCTGGAGGCTGGCCCGGACGGCGTGCCTATCGACGTGTTCGTGCGCGCCGAGGCGCTGCAGCGTCTGCTGCAGGCGCCGGTCCGCCTGGGCCTGACGGATGTCTTTCCGCAGGGCGTCATCGGCCTGGCTGCGTTTCCGCTCGACAGCGACACGCCCAACGGCTTGCTGGAGGCGGCGCAGACTGCGCGGCTGGACGTCAAAGGTGCCACCGGCATTGCTCAGTTTCGCCAGGAAGTCTCGGCCCGTGTCCGGCGTGACATGGCGATCGAGTCTGCGTTGCGCCACGCCATCGACCAGCAGGAGCTGACGCTGCACTACCAGCCGCAGGTCAACCTGGCCACCGGTGCCATCTGCGGTGCGGAGGCGCTGCTGCGCTGGAATTCAGCGCAGCTCGGCTTCGTCAGCCCGGCCGAGTTCATCCCGATTGCCGAGCGCTCGGGTCAGATCGGCGCCATCGGCGACTGGGTGCTGCGCCGCGCCTGCGAACAGCTCGCGACCTGGCGCCGTGCCGGACTGCCAGCGGTACGCCTGGCTGTCAACCTGTCACCTGCCCAGCTGCAGCGCCCCGATTTGGCACGCCACATTCAGACCCTGCTGCTGGAGACGGGCGCACGCGCCGGGAGCCTGGGCGTCGAGCTCACCGAAAGCATGCTGATGGCCGATCTGGAGCAGGCCATGACCACGCTGTGTGCCATCAAGGCCATCGGCGTGGAGATCGCGCTCGATGACTTCGGCACCGGCTACTCCAGCCTCAGCAGCCTGAGCCGCCTGCCGATCGACGTGGTCAAGATCGACCGATCCTTCGTGCAGGACGTGACGGCGGCGACGCAGCAGGTCTCGGTCACGCGCGCCATCATCAACATGGCGCACGACCTGCAGATGCGGGTGCTGGCCGAGGGCGTCGAGACGGACGGCCAGCTCAGCCTGCTGGCCTCGCACGGCTGCGATGAATTCCAGGGCTTCTGGTTCAGCCCACCCGTGCCGGTCGAGGCCTTCGAGGCCCTGCTGCGCGAGGGCCGGCGCCTGCCCGAGCGTTTCGTGACGCGCATGCACCGCACGCGCACGCTGCTGCTGGTCGATGACGAGGACAACATCGTCTCCTCGCTCAAGCGCCTGCTGCGGCG
Source organism: Leptothrix sp. (in: b-proteobacteria) (assembly GCF_965250675.1). Lineage (NCBI taxonomy): Bacteria > Pseudomonadati > Pseudomonadota > Betaproteobacteria > Burkholderiales > Sphaerotilaceae > Leptothrix > Leptothrix sp. (in: b-proteobacteria). The sequence goes on along the minus strand of NZ_CBDFPH010000008.1, from coordinate 150,886 downwards.
CGACGGTTATCACATCATCACCGCCACCAGCGCCGCCGAAGGCCTGTTGCGCCTGGCCGAGCATGAGGTCGATGTGATCGTCTCCGACCAGCGCATGCCCGGCATGACCGGCGTCGAGTTCCTGCGCCGCGCCAAGGCGCTCTACCCGCACACGGTGCGCATGGTGCTGTCGGGCTACACCGAGCTGCAGTCGATCATCGATGCCGTCAACGAAGGCGCGATCTACAAGTTCCTGACCAAACCCTGGGACGACCAGTTGCTGCGGGACCATGTGGCCGAGGCCTTCCGGCAGAAGGAACTGACCGATGAGAACCGCCGCCTGGCACGCCAGGTGCAGACCGCCAATGCCGACCTGGGCGAGCTCAACGAGCGGCTGGGTCGGCTGCTGGTCCAGCAGCGCGACCAGACCGAGCTGCTCGGCGCCAGTGTCGAAGGCACGCGAGGCATCCTGGACGACCTGCCGGTCCTGGTGCTGGGCCTCGATTCCGATGGCTTCGTGGCCTATGCCAATTCGCTGGCAGCGCGTTCGCTGGCTCATCATCCGAGCCTGCTCGGACACCCGGCCTGCGACGTGCTGCCGTGCCTGGGGGCCATACCAATGCCCGATTCCCTCGACATCGACGACCGGCGCTACCAGATCCACAAAAGCGAGCTCGTCACTGGTGGTGGTCCGCGCGGCCAGCTGCTGGTCCTCACTCCCCAACCCTTGCCCAGCAGCGTCTGACATGCCAGCGAGCTTCCTCACATCATGAGAACCACCCTCAGCCTGGCCGATCTGCGCCATCGCGTCCAGGCCCTGCCCGCATTGTCCCGTGCCGTGATGGATGCGCTGGTCATGCTGCGCCGTGATGACGCCAGCGACGACGAGTGCGCCACCTGCATCGCCCGTGACCAGGCCATCACCGCCCGGACGCTGCGCCTGGCCAATTCGGCTTTCTATGGCGTGCCGGGCCGGGTCTCCACCATCCGGGACGCCATGTGCATGCTGGGCCGTCGCACGCTGCGCGACCTGATCGCCACAGCGGCGGTGTCCGACCAGTTCGGCCACACCCACTGTGCCGGCTTTGACTTCAACGCCTTCTGGCGCCACAGCATCGGCGCGGCCATGGCGGCCCAGTTGTTGGCCGACGAACTCGGGCGCCACGGCGAGATGGCCTTCATCGGCGGGCTGGTGCACGACATCGGCCATCTGGCGCTGGCGGCCTACTTTCCGAACGAGACAGGCGTGACGCTGACGCTGGCACAGGCCCAGGACCGCCCGCTGCCAGAGGTCGAGCGTGAGGTGCTGGGCATCGACCACGCCCAGGTCGGCGCCATGATTGCCGAGCACTGGCGCTTTCCGGCGGCGGTGGTCGTGGCCATCCAGTGTCACCACACGATCACGGCGACCGAGGTTTTGAGCCCGCCGGACTCGCTCGCGCATCTGGTGCACCTGGCGAACGCCCTGTCGCACGCGCTGGATGCTGGTGGCACGGCGCTTGAACAGGTTTCCGCCATCGAGCCCGCGACCTGGGCGACCCTGGCCTTGTCGCCTGCGCAGGTGCTGCGTATTTTCAAACACACCGAGGCGGGCGTCATCGCCCTGTCCGAGGCCCTGGCCGTCCAGTTGAGGAATTGATTCATGGGTCTGTCCGACACTTGCGCCCCTGCTGCAGGCGCTGATACGGTAGCCTCGGCGCGCTGCCCCAGCTGCCCGTATGCCGATCAGATCGACCGCCTGATGCGCACCAACGACGAGCTGACGAGCCTCAACCGCAAGCTGCAGTTCGCGCAGGACCAGCTGGTGCAGTCCGAGAAGATGGCCTCGATCGGCCAGCTTGCGGCCGGCGTGGCGCACGAGATCAACAACCCGGTGGGCTATGTGTTCTCCAACTTCGGCACGCTGGAGCGCTACCTGGGTGACCTGTTCCGCATGCTGGCAGCCTACGAGCAGGCCGAGCCGCTGCTGGTCGGCACGCCGGTGGCGGCGCAGTTGGCCGCGCTGCGCGAGGAGGTCGAGCTCGACTACCTCAAGGACGATGTGCCCACGCTGATGGCCGAGTCGCGCGAGGGCATCACGCGGGTGCGCAAGATCGTGCAGGACCTGAAGGATTTCTCGCACGTCGATGCGCGCCAGGAATGGCAGTGGACGGATCTGCACAAGGGCATCGACTCGACGCTCAACATCGTCAACAACGAGATCAAGTACAAGGCCGAGGTGCGGCGCCACTACGGTGCGCTGCCCGAGGTGCAGTGCCTGGCCTCCGAGGTGAACCAGGTCTTCATGAACCTGCTGGTCAACGCTGCGCACGCCATCGACAAGGAGCGCGGCACCATCACTATCCGCACCGGCACCGAGGGCGACTGGGTGTGGATCGAGGTCGAGGACGATGGCTGTGGCGTGCCCAGGGACAACCTGACGCGTATCTTCGACCCCTTCTTCACCACCAAGCCGGTGGGCAAGGGCACGGGCCTGGGACTGTCGCTGTCCTACGGCATCGCCAAGAAGCATGGCGGCCTGCTGAGCGTGCAAAGCGAGGTCGGCCGCGGCACCTGTTTTCGCTTGACGCTGCCGGTCAGGCGCAGCGCGGCGGCCCAGCCATGAACACGCTCCCGGTGACCGGTCCGGACAAGGCGGCGGCGTCGACCGTGCTGTGCGTCGACGATGAGGTCAATATCCTGGCCGCCCTCAAGCGCGTGCTGCGCAGCGACGGCCACATCGTGCTGACGGCCACCAGCGGCGCCGAGGCGCTCGAGATGCTGGAGCGCCTGCCGATCGATCTGGTCATCTCCGACATGCGCATGCCCGGCATGGACGGAGCCCAGCTGCTGGAGCAGGTCCACCTGCGCTGGCCGTCGGTGGTGCGCATCCTGTTGACAGGCTTTGCCGACATGAGCTCGACCATCGCCGCCATCAACCGCGGCCGCATCTTCCGCTACGTCAACAAGCCCTGGGACGAGCAGGAGCTGCTCGCCTGCGTGCGCGAAGGCCTGAGCCGGCTCACGCTGCAGCGCGACAAGGAGCGCCTGGAGGCGCTGGCCCACCAGCAGAACGAGGAGCTCAAGCACCTCAACGCCGAACTGGAGACGCGCGTGCAGGCCCGCACCGCGGACCTGGCCGAGGCCAACGAGAAGCTCAATCGCCACTACCTGAAGTCCATCAAGGTCTTCTCCAACCTGCTGGAACTGCGCGGTGCCAAGTTCGCCGGCCACGGCCGGCGCGTGGCGGAAACCGCCCGGGACATTGCCCGCAAGATGGCGCTGTCGGAGGAGCAGGTGCTGCAGATCTTCGTCGCCAGCCTGCTGCATGACATCGGCATGATCGGCATGAGCGAGGCCACGCTCTTCAAGTCGGTGGACCGCTACAACTTCGAGGAAATGTCGAGCTACCGCAAGCACACCCTGCAGGCCGAGCAGTCACTGATGGCGCTGGAGGACATGCAGCCGCTGATGCCCATCATCCGCAGCCACCATGAGTGCTTCGATGGCAGCGGATTCCCGGACAAGCTGATCGGCGAGATGATTCCGCTGGGCGCGCGCATCCTGGCGGTGGCGGACGCTTTCGATGACCTGCAGAACAGCCACAGCGCCGCCGCCCGACTGACGGCGGTCGAGGCCCGCAAGGCGCTGAAGCTCGGCCGGGGCACGCGCTTCGACCCGGTGGTGCTGGCGGCCTTCGCGTCGCTGACCGAGCCTGCGCGGCCGGCGATGGCACCGCTGCCCTCGGTGGCGCTCCAGTCCGGCATGGTGCTGTCCGCCGACCTGTTGTCCAGCAACGGCATGCTGATGCTGTCGGCCGGGCATGAGCTGACCGCCAGCCTGATCGAGCGGCTGCGCGATTTCGAGGCCCGCCAGGGTGAGCCGCTGGAGTTCTTCATCGAGCCGCCGCCGCCATGAGGCGGCAGCGGCATCAAGCCTGGCTCAGGGTATGGGCCTGCCCCTGAAGGCCGGTCCGTTCCTCACAGCCCGGCCAGGTCGCGCAGCACGGCGACCTTGTCGGTGCGCTCCCAGGTGAACTCGGGCTCTTCGCGGCCGAAGTGGCCATAAGCCGCGGTCTTGGTGTAGATCGGGCGCAGCAGGTCGAGCATCTGGATGATGCCCTTCGGTCGCAGGTCGAACACCTCGCCCACGATCTGCGCAATGCGCTCGTCGGGGATCACGCCGGTGCCTTCGGTGTAGACCGTCACGTTCATGGGCTTGGCCACGCCGATGGCGTAGGCCACCTGGATCTGGCACTGCTTGGCGATGCCGGCGGCGACGATGTTCTTGGCCACGTAGCGGGCGGCGTAGGCGGCCGAGCGGTCGACCTTGCTCGGGTCCTTGCCCGAGAACGCGCCACCGCCGTGCGGGCAGGCGCCGCCGTAGGTGTCGACGATGATCTTGCGGCCGGTCAGGCCACAGTCACCCTGCGGGCCGCCGATGACGAAACGGCCGGTCGGGTTGATCAGGTACTTGGTGTTCTCGGTCAGCCATTCCTTGGGCAGCACCGGCTTGATGAGTTCCTCGCGGATGGCCTCGTAGAACGAGTCCGTCATGCGGTCGCCCAGGCTCTGCTCGGGGCTGTGCTGGGTGCTCAGCACGACGGTGTCGATGCTGTGCGGCTTGCCGTCGACGTAGCGCATCGTCACCTGGCTCTTGGCGTCGGGGCGCAGGAAGGGCAGGCGGCCGTCCTTGCGCAGCTGGGCCTGGCGCTCGACCAGGCGGTGGGCGTAGTAGATCGGCGCGGGCATCAGCTCGGGCGTCTCGTCGCAGGCGTAGCCGAACATCAGGCCCTGGTCGCCGGCGCCGATGTTGAGGTGGTCGTCGGAGGCATGGTCGACGCCCTGGGCGATGTCGTTCGACTGCTTGTCATAGGCGACCAGCACCGCGCAGCCCTTGTAGTCGATGCCGTACTCGGTGTTGTCGTAGCCGATGCGCTTGATGGTGTCGCGCGCGACCTGGATGTAGTCGACATGCGCGTTGGTCGTGATCTCGCCGGCCAGCACCACCAGGCCGGTGTTGCACAGCGTCTCGGCGGCGACGCGGCTGCGCGGGTCCTGTTCGAAGATCGCGTCGAGGATCGCGTCCGAGATCTGGTCGGCGACCTTGTCGGGATGGCCTTCGGAGACCGATTCGGAGGTGAAGAGAAAGTCGTTCGCCACGGAAAACTCCAGTGTGGTTGAGGTGGGGCGGTTCGCCTTGGGTCCTCTTGCGGAGTTCGCGGCGAACGCTTTAGCGGTTCTTGTTCATCACCACCCGGTGATGCGTGTCGGACAATCCGTGCATGAAGTCATGCCTGGGTCTCCGGCCCGTCGCCCCGCAAGTTGTTCTTTAACTCGGCGAAATCTCATTTTAATGCCGTGATATCAACCCTGTTCCGTCTAACAGCCCGCCTTCCGCTGGGCTTATTGCAGCGCATCGGTGCTTTTCTGGGCTGGCTGGCGTATGCCGCGTCGCCCACCTACCGTCACCGCATGCACCAGACCGCCGCACAGGCCGGCCTGCCGTGGCGCGTGGCGCGTCCGGCGGTGGCCTCGGCCGGCCGCATGGTGGCGGAGCTGCCGTGGCTGTGGTGTCGTCCGCCGCACCGCCCGCTCGGCCTGCTGGTGCAGTGGCAGGGCGCCGAGCATCTGGATGCGGCCCTGGCCGCCGGTCGCGGGCTGGTGATGCTGACGCCGCACCTGGGCTGCTTCGAGATCATTGCGCAGGCCTATGCCGAGCGCTGGGGCCACGTCCAGCCCATGACCGCGCTCTACCGCCCGGCCCGCCAGCCCTGGCTGCGCGAGCTGATGACGAGCGCGCGCGACCGCCCCGGCCTGCTCACCGCGCCGGCCACCCTGGCCGGCGTGCGGCAGATGATCCGCGCGCTGCGCGCCGGCGGCACCATCGGCCTGCTGCCCGACCAGGTGCCGCCCGAAGGCCTGGGCGTCTGGGCGCCCTTCTTCGGCCAGCCGGCCTACACCATGACGCTGGCCGCGCGGCTGGTGCAGCAGACCGGCGCGGCCTGGCTGCTGCTGGCCTGCGAGCGCCTGCCCGGCGGGCGCGGCTACGTCATCCGCGTCAGCCCGCCGCCCGAAACGCTGCCCGCGCCCGAGGCTGGCGCCGAAGCCGCCGCCGGCGTCATCAACCGCGCCATGGAAGGCCTGATCCTGGCGCAGCCGGGCGAGTACCTCTGGGGCTACCACCGCTACAAGCAGCCCCGCCCCCTGCCTGCCGCGATCGACACCACAACAAAAACCACGCCCAAAAACGAGACATGAGCGCCTTCTTCTCCCGTGCCCTGCTGGGCCTGATCTGGCTGCTGCACTGGCTGCCGCTGAACGTGCAAGCCGCGCTGGGCCGGGGCATCGGTGCGCTGATGTGGCGCCTGGCCGGCTCGCGTCGCCGCATCGCGCTGCGCAACCTCGAACTCTGCTTTCCCGAGCAGACCGAGGCCGAGCGCACGGCAACCGCCCGCGAGCACTTCGGCTGGGTCGGCCGCAGCTTTGTCGAGCGTGGCGTGCTCTGGTATGCGTCGCCGGCGCGGCTCAGGCGGCTGATCCAGGTCGAGGGCGACGTCGGCCTGGCCGAGCGCAGCGAGCGTCCGGTGATGTGGCTGGTGCCGCACTTCCTGGCGCTGGATGTGGCCGGCGTTGCCACCCAGCTGTTCCAGAGCCGCCGCGTCGGCTCGATCTACCAGCAGCAGAGCAGCGACGTGTTCGACGCCGCCATGAAGGCCGGCCGGCTGCGCTTCGGCAACGCCGAGATCTACCCGCGCAGCGACAGCGCCAAGCCGCTGATGCGCGCCATCAAGCGCGGCGACGCCTTCTTCAACCTGCCCGACATGGACTTCGGTGCGCGTGACGCCGCCTTCGTGCCCTTCTTCGGCGTGCCTGCGGCCACGCTGCTGGCACCGTCGCGCATGGCGCGTGCACTCGGCATGGTGGTGCAGCCGGTGGTGGCCGAGATGCTGCCCGGCGGCGCCGGCTACAAGGTGCGCTTCCTGCCCGCCTGGCACGATTTCCCCAGCGCCGACGCGGTGGCCGACACTGAGCACATGAACCGCTGGATCGAGAGCGAAATCCGCCGCAACCCGAGCCAGTACCTCTGGGTCCACAAGCGCTTCAAGACCCGGCCGGCCGGCGAAGCCCCGCTTTATTGAGCCTTGACGCGCGAAACACCTGCTGATAATCCCGCCATGAAGCTGCGTTTCACCAAGATGCAAGGCGCGGGCAACGACTTTGTCGTGCTCGACGCCACCGCCACGCCGCTGGCCCTGACGCCGGCGGACTACCGTTTCCTGGGCGACCGGCGCTTCGGTGTCGGCGCCGACCAGATCCTGGTGGTCGAGCGCAGCGCCACGCCGGGCGTCGACTTCCGCTACCGCATCTTCAACGGCGGCAGCGGCGAAGAGGTCGAGCAGTGCGGCAACGGCGCGCGCTGCTTCGTGCGCTTCGTGCGCGAGCAGGGCCTGACCGACGCCGACACGGTGCGGGTCGAAACCGTCACCACCCAGCTCGAACTGACGATGCAGCCCGACGGCCGCGTCACCGTCGACATGAACCAGCCGGTGTTCACGCCCGCGCAGATTCCGTTCGACGCCAGCGGCCTGACGCCGCAGCTGCAGAACGGCTTCGAGCTGTGGCCGCTGGACCTGGGCGCTGAAGGCAGCGTGGATGTGGCTGTGGTCTCGATGGGCAACCCACACGCCGTGCTGCGCGTGGCCGATGCCGACGCCGCGCCGGTCGAGCGCCTCGGGCCGCTGATCGAAGGCCATGCGCGCTTTCCGCGCCGCGTCAACGCCGGCTTCCTGCAGGTGGTCTCGCGCGGCGAGGTGCGCTTGCGCGTCTACGAGCGCGGTGCTGGCGAAACCCTGGCCTGCGGCACCGGCGCCTGCGCGGCGGTGGTGGCGGGCATCCGCGCCGGCTGGCTCGATGACACGGTCGACGTGCACACGCGCGGCGGCCGGCTCACCATCCGCTGGGCGGGTCTTGGCCAGCCGGTGCTGATGACCGGGCCGGCGCAGACCGTCTACACCGGCGAGGTGGAATTGCCCGCTCCCGCCCTGGCCTCCGATGCCTGAGAACCCCGGAACCGACATGACCCCCATCGACGGCATCACCGAAGACGACATCGCCAACTACCTGGCCAACACGCCGGGCTTCTTCGAGCGCCACGCCGAACTGCTGGCCAGCGTCGAGCTGGCCAACCCGCACGGCGCGCGCGCCATCTCGCTGCAGCAGCGCCAGATGGAGATGCTGCGCGAGCGCATCCGCGGGCTGGAGCGCCGCATCATGGACATGATCCGCCATGGCCAGGAGAACGCCGGCTTCACCGACCGCCTGCACCAGTGGACCCGCTCGCTGATGCTGGTGCCCGACGCGCGCGACCTGCCCGACGCGCTGGTGCTCGACCTGCAGGAGCAGTTCCTCATCCCTCAGGTGGCGATCCGGCTGTGGGACGTGGCGCCCGAATTCGCCAACGAGCCGTTTGCCGCCGCCGTGAGCGCCGAGGCCCGCCACTTCACCGCCGGCCTGACCGTGCCCTACTGCGGCGCCAACGCCGCGTTCGAGGCGGTGCAGTGGCTGCCCGAGCCGCAGCACATCACCTCCATCGCGCTGGTGCCGCTGCGCCGTGCGCTGTCGGCGCCGGCCTTCGGCCTGCTCGTGCTGGCCTCGCCCGACCCGACCCGCTACAGCGCCGAGATGGGCACCGAATTCCTGGTCCGCGTCAGCGAACTCGCCAGCGCCGCGCTGACCCGCCTGCTGCCGGCAGCGGACTGACCCGCCGCAGGTCGCCGTGGCCGAGCCCGACACCCCGGCCCCGCTGGGCGAGCTGCCCCGCGAGTTCCTGACCTACCTGCGCGTGCAGCGCCGCCTGGCCGACCGCACACTGGTCATGTACACCCAGGCGCTGCAGCGGCTGGAGGCTGGCGCTGCGGCCAAGGCGGTCGACCTGCTGGCCGTGCGCCCGCAGCACGTGCGCTACTGGTCGGCCCGGCTGCATGCGCAAGGCCTCGGGCCGCGCAGCATCGCCATCCACCTGGCCGCGTGGCGCGGCCTGTACCGCTGGCTCGGCCAGCAAGGCCATGTGGCGATGAACCCGGTCGATGGCCTGCGCCCGCCGCGCGGCGCCCGCCCGCTGCCCAAGGCGCTGCCGGTCGACCAGGCGGTGGCGCTGGCCTCTTTCGAGCACCATGCGACGCCCGACCGCGACCTCAGCGCGCACCAGCAGGTGCTTGACGTGCGCGACCACGCCATCACCGAGCTGCTCTACAGCTGCGGCCTGCGCATGGCCGAGCTGACCGGGCTGGACCACCGTTACCACCCCGCCGCGCGCGGCTGGATCGACCTGGACAGCGCCGACGCCCACGTGCTCGGCAAGGCCAGCAAGCGCCGCGTGCTGCCGGTGGGCGCGCCCGCACTGGCCGCGCTGCGTGCCTGGCTGGCGGTGCGCGAGCAGCTGGCCGATGCCGGCGAGCCCGCCCTCTTCGTCAGCCAGCAAGGACAGCGCCTCACCGACGGCCAGCTGCGCCGCCGCCTGAGCCAGCGCGCCAGCCAGGCCGGCCTGAGCAGCCACATCCACCCCCACATGCTTCGCCACAGCTACGCCAGCCACCTGCTGCAGTCCAGCGGCGACCTGCGCGCCGTGCAGGAACTGATGGGCCACGCCCGCATCAGCACCACGCAGATCTACACCCGGCTCGACTTCCAGCACCTGGCCAAGGTCTACGACGCCACGCACCCGCGGGCACGCAGTCAATCTGTTGACAAGTCTATTGATAATGCTGTTGATAAAAAAAATTCTTCTGCGCCAGAAGCTGACGAATAAACGCCGAGTTGCTGCCTTCGGCGTCAACGAACGGTCAATTCCGAGCAGTTTTTTGCGTTTTGCCCCGGCCTGCAGCGGTACGCCTCAATAAAACGGGAGAGATGCCGAAGAAACGGTCCTGTCTGCAGGGAGTCCGACCGTGAAATCTATTTTCCATCCGCTGAAACGTGTGCTGTACACGCTCTACACCCGAGTTTTTCTGGATGTCGTTCTTGTCAGGGGCCGCATTTCAGCCGACGGCGAACCGCTGCTGGTTCTGCTCGGTGTTCAAAGAAAATCAGTGACAGAAGGGTATTTCCTGGACAAGACCTTCGATGGTCCTCACACCCGTCTCCTGTCGCGTCGAGTTTTTCTTCCCTTGCTGGATCGCTTCATCAGGAAGGTTGGCGCAGATTTCTGCATTCTGGAAATGAAGCCTGGGTGGCAGGGCGTGGACGGCTGCAAGCTGGTTTCGTCCCCCAAGCTGGTGCGCCAGCATATTGATCTGTCGGAACCGCTGGAGATGGTCAAAAGAAAATTCCGCGACCGGAACAAGACGGTTTTCAACAAATACGCCAAAGGGGATACCTACTCTGTGCGTATCTCTCGATCGGTGCCTGATTTCGATGCGTTTTACAGGGACATGTTTGTTCCCCATGTTCAACGGCAGTTTTCCGGCTTTGTGGCCCTGGATCCGTACGAGTCACTGAAGGCGGCGTTCGAGCAGGGTTTTCTCATGATCGCCAGCGCGAACGGGCTGGACGTGGCGGCCACCCTTTGCATCGAGCGTGACAACGGCCTGCACTACCACCGCGTCGGAATCCTGAATGGCGATCAGAACTGGGTCCGGGAGGGCGTCCAGTCTGCGCTTTACGTCCACATGATGCTCCACGCCAAGAGCCGCAATCTGGGGTATCTGGATCTGGGCATGAGCCGTCCTTTCTTCGATGACGGCGTGTATCGCCACAAGCGCAACTGGGGCGCCGTGGTGTCGGACGTCAAGGGCGACGACGATGTGATCTATGCCATGCAGATGGGCCGGGGCTCTGCGCTGCAGGAATTTCTCGCGCGCTATCCCATGATCGGATATTCGGACGATGGTCTGGTTGCGTATGGCTCACACCTGCCGGATGCGCCGGACGTGGGGTTGACTCCCGTCGATTTGAAAAAGAAATATGGCGCGGACGGTATTTTCGGCATGCGCCTCCTGAACCGTTCAGGTGACGTTTTTCATCAGGTGCCTTTCGCCTCCTGATGCGCCTCAACCGGTTGCGTCCACCCACCCCACCCTTCCCTGCCCGCCGTCATTGACCTGCTGCATGAAGCCCGGCGCGGCATCCTCCGGCAGGCTCAGGCGCAACTCGACCAGCGCGCCGTGCTCGACCTGCAGCAGCGTCGCGCCTGCGGCCTCGATCTGCCGGCGCAGCCAGCCTTCCAACGCATAAGGCACCACGCAGTGCAGCGTGCGCAGGCGCTGGCGGGGGATCTTGGTGGCGGCGAGTAGCGCCTGGGCGACGCAGTCGGTGTAGGCGCGCACCAGGCCGCCGGCGCCGAGCTTGACGCCGCCGAAGTAGCGCACCACGGTGGCCAGCACGCCTTCCAGGTCCTGGTGGCGCAGCACGTCGAGCATCGGCCGGCCGGCGGTGCCACTGGGCTCGCCGTCATCGACCGCCGCCGACTGCCCGCCCGCCAGCAGCGCCCAGCAGACGTGCGCTGCGCCGGGGTGCAGCGCCCGCAGCGCCGCCACCTGGGCGACGGCACCGGCGCGGTCGGCCATGGGCATGACGCAGCCGATGAAGCGGCTCTTGCGGATCAGCAGCTCGCTGTGAACGGGGGCGGCCAGCGTGTAGGGCATGGGGGACAGTGCAAGGTCGGGCGCCGCATGCTACGCCCGCCACCCGCCTGGGGCCTGCTTGCCGGAGATCAAGCCCGCGCGGCGGCACAGGCCTAGAGTGGGCTGCAGCATGGAAACCCCTGTCCGCCCGCCTCGATCCACCCGCTACGACCTCGCTTGGCTGCTGGTTGCGCTGATGGCGATGTTGGCCCTCAGCACCTGGTGGAACCAGCGCGGCACGGTCGAGGTGCTGCCCTACAGCACCTTCGAGCAGTACCTGCGCGAAGGCCGCCTCAGCGAGGTCAGCGTCGGCAGCAAGCTCATCACCGGCAAGCTCAAGACGCCGGATGCCGAGGGCCGTCAGGTGGTGATCGCCGAACTGGTCGACCCGGCAGTGGCCGCGCGGCTGGCGCCGTTCGGCGTGACCTACTCGCACGCCTACGAGCCGACCTGGCTGAGCGAGTTGATGTCGTGGATATTGCCGACACTGGTGTTCTTTGGCGTCTGGAGCTTTCTGTCGCGCAAGATGGCCGGTGGCGGGCTGGGGGGCGGCCTGGGCGGTGGGCTGCTTGGCATCGGCCGCAGCCGCGCCAAGGTCTACATGGAAAAGCAGACCGGCGTGCGCTTCGAGGACGTCGCCGGCGTCGATGAAGCCAAGGCCGAGTTGCAGGAGATCGTCGATTTCCTCAAGAACCCGCAGGCCCACGGCCGCCTGGGCGGGCGCATTCCCAAGGGCGTGCTGCTGATGGGGCCGACGGGCACCGGCAAGACCCTGCTGGCGCGCGCGGTGGCGGGCGAAGCGGGCGTGGCGTTCTTCTCGATCAGCGGCTCGGAGTTCATCGAGATGTTCGTCGGCGTCGGCGCCGCCCGCGTGCGTGACCTGTTCGAGCAGGCGCGCGCCGCCGCGCCGGCCATCATCTTCATCGACGAGCTGGATGCGCTCGGCAAGGCGCGCGGCGCCTTCACAACCGGCGGGCACGACGAGCGCGAGCAGACGCTCAATCAGCTGCTGGTCGAGCTGGACGGCTTCGACCCCAGTGTCGGCGTGGTGCTGCTGGCGGCGACCAACCGGCCCGAGATCCTCGACCCCGCGCTGCTGCGCGCCGGCCGCTTCGACCGCCAGGTGCTGGTCGACCGGCCCGACCGGCTGGGCCGGCTCGCCATCCTGCGCGTGCACGCCCGCAAGATCACGCTGCTGCCCGGCCTCGACCTGGAGCAGGTGGCGGGCATCACGGTCGGCTTTGCCGGTGCGGACCTGGCCAACGTCGTCAACGAGGCCGCGCTGGTGGCCACCCGGCGCAATGCCGACGCGGTGACGCTGGCCGACTTCACCCAGGCGATCGAGCGCATCGTCGCGGGCATCGAGAAACGCCATCGCCTGCTGGGCGAATCCGAGCGCCGGCTGGTGGCCTGCCATGAGCTGGGCCACGCGTTGGTGGCGCTGTCGCTGCCGGGGACGGACAAGGTGCACAAGGTCTCGATCGTGCCGCGCGGTGTGGGCGCGCTGGGCTACACCCTGCAGCGCCCCAGCGACGACCGCCACGTGCTGCGCCGCACCGAGTTGATGGACCGCCTGGCCGTACTGCTGGGTGGGCGCGCTGCCGAGCAGCTGGTGTTCGGCGAGCCGTCGACCGGCGCCGCCGACGACCTGGCCAAGGCCACCGACCAGGCGCGCGACATGGTGCTGCGCTGGGGCATGGACGCCGCACTCGGCCCGGTCGCCTTCGCCCGCGAAAGGTCGCTCTTCCTGCGGGATGCCATTGCACCGCAGGCTGAGCCCACGGGCGCGCAGACGGCCCAGGCCATTGACGATGCGGTGCGCATGCTGCTGCTGCAGGCCAGCGCCCAGGCCACGGCGCTGCTGCAGGCCAATCGCGCGGTGCTGGACCGGTGCGTCATCGCCTTGCTGGAGCGTGAGACGCTCGATGAAGGTGAACTGGGTGCGCTCACGGCCGATCTTCAGACCGTGAAAGACAGCTCCTGAATAAACCCTTGGAGAACTAGCGCGATGACGGGCTCGTCGGGTGAGCCAGTTGTGCCAGGTGCGCCACCAGTTCGAGGGGGGTCTCGCTTGTCAGATCGACATCGTGGCTGGCCCGTAGGGCCTTGGTGGCTGCATCGCTCAACTGCGCCTTCAGATCGCCCAGAAAAGAGGCCGAGGCCAGGATCGTGAGGCCTTCAAAGTCGCCCGCCGCCAGGCCCTGATCGATGCGTTGGGCGACCTCATGCGCAAAACGCTGGTGTTCCTTGCGGCGCGGGTCGGTGCGCGGCTCGTACATGGCGCCGCCACGGTGCGAGTCGTTGTCTTCATGGCCGGTGCGGTCGGCGACCAGCTCGCTCACCTTCATGCGGCTTTCGTCGTGCTGCAGCGTCGCCACAGGCACCAACGGAGCGTCCGGCTGGTCACGGCTGAAAAAGCGCGCCAGCGACGCATTGGCAACGACGATCCATTCGGGCTTGGGCTTCATGTGCAACTCCATCGGCAGTGATCAGATCCTGTCGATCATGGAAGTCTCCACGCTGACCGCCCTGCGTCATGTCAAGCCGATGGCAATGAGTGCGTCACCCCGTTCGCCTTGTCCAGTAAGGCGATCACCTCCTGGTCTTCGACCTGATCGAAGTAGCGGTAGTACGCGCCCACAGCCTGGAAGAAGTTTGGCTCTCGCAGGCAGATCACCTCATCGATGTGAGGCTGGGCCTGCAGGCGCAACGCGGCCACCGTGTCTGCAGGTGCCACCGGCACGGCGACCACCAGCCGCGCGGGCCGTGCCTGTGCCACCGCCTGCAGCGCCGCGCGCAAGGTGGTACCGGTGGCAATGCCGTCATCCACCACCACGACAGTTTTGCCGGCCAGGGTGGGCGACGCACGCCCATGCAGGTAGAGCGCCCGGCGGCGTGCGATTTCCTGCAGCGCCTGCGGCACGCGCTGATCGATGTCTGCCCGCGTGGCGCCGCTGTAGTGCAGCGTTTCAGCATCGACCGCCAGTTCATGTGTGACGCCCGCTGGCGGTGCGGCCAGTTCTGCCACCGCAGCGATCGCCAGTTCGGGCTGGTCAGGCGCTCCGATCTTGCGCACCAGCAACAGGTCCAGCGGCGCCCGCAGCGCCCGCGCCACTTCCAGCGCCACCGGCACACCACCCCTTGGCAAGGCCAGCACCACCGGCTGGCTCAAATGGCGAGCCATCACCGCCTGGGCCAGCAGTTGACCCGCCTCTGAACGATCCTTGAAGCTGCGGTTCATGGTGTGGCTCCCGGTTCCTGTGGATATTGATCGAGTCCTCACCTTCGTTCAAGCCGGATGGACCTGCCTTGCGGCGCATCAACTGCACACAGGGCAACGGGCAGTGCTTGCACCGAATTGACGCGCCGCAAAAGCGTGAAAACGGACCACGCCAACATGGTGGATGTGATGGGCTCCGGTCCACTCACCCCACCTGGTCAATTCACACGAAAGGACAACGTCATGGCTCAACTGCGAATCCCCGATCTGCTGGCTGGCGATCCCTGGAACGGCGCGTTCCGCAGCCTGCTGCGACCGCTGCAATGGGATGCGCCCGAAGCGACTGCACCGCAAATCAAGCTCGACGTGAGCGAGATCGATGGCCAGTACATCGTCAAGGCCGAAATCCCCGGCGTGCGCAAGGAGGACATCGACATCCGCATCGACGGGCCGATGGTCTCGCTGAGCGCCGAGATCAAGAAAGAAAAGGAAGAGAAGGAAGGCGAGCGCGTGCTGCGTTCCGAGCGCAGCTACGGCTGGGCCAGCCGTAGCTTCACGCTCGGCAGCGAGGTCGACCAGAACAAGGCCGAAGCCTCCTACAGCAACGGCGTGCTGGAACTCAAGCTGCCCAAGAAGGCGTCGTCGGAAGCCAAGCGACTGGCGATCAAGTAAGCGCTGCTGGGGGTTTCAGGGTGACGGGCAGAGGGTTTCCGCCCGTCACCCTTTCGGTCTGCGCCTACCAGCGCCCCGAGGCGCCGCCGCCGCCGAAGCCGCCACCGCCCCCGCCGCCGAAACCTCCGCCACCGCCACTTCCACCGCCTCGGCCACCCCCACCCCAGCCGCCGCCACCTCCGCCACCTCCGCCGCCGCGCGGCATGCGCCCGACCAGCGTGAAGACAAAGGCGGCCGCGGCGGCCAGCAGCGCAATCCACAGCGCCCCCGCCATCCACCACGCCAGCATGCCGATCACGCCGGCGCTCGCCAGTGCGGCCAGTCCGCGTCCGAGCAGGCCGCGCAAGATGCCCCCGATCACCAGCGTGAACACGGCCAGCACCGGCAGCATGGGCCACACTTCTTCACTCCCGGCTGCAGGGGCTTCGGGCGCAGGCAAGGCCTCGCCGGTGATCAGGCGCTGCAGCGCATCGGTGCCTGCATTGATGCCCCCCGCAAAGTCACCGGCCTTGAAGCGCGGTGTGATGCGTTCTTCGATGATGCGTTTGGCGGTGGCGTCGTTGACCGCGCCTTCGAGCCCGTAGCCGACCTCGATGCGCAGGCTGCGGTCGTCCTTGGCCACCAGCAGCAGCACGCCGTCGTCGACCTTCTTGCGGCCGAGCTTCCACTGCTCGGCCACGCGCAGCGCATAGGCCTCGATCGCCTCGGGCTGCGTGGTCGGCACGATCAGCACGGCAATCTGCGAGCCCTTCTCGGTCTCGAAGGCGCGCAGTCGCTGCTCGAGCGCCGCCTGCTGCTCGGCCGTCAGTGTCTGCGTCAGGTCGGTGACCAGCGCGCGCAGCGGCGGCACCGGAATCAGGTCGCTGGCCGCGCTGGCGGCATTGGCTGCCCACGTCAGCGGCAGCCAGCACATCAACGCGAGCCACGCCCACCAGCGCAAGGTGCTCATCGCGCCGGCCTCAGGGCTTGCTGGCCGGGGTTGAGAAGTTGACCGCCGGCGGCACCGCAATCGCACGCTCATCAGCCACGGTGAAGCTGGGCTTGACCTGATGGCCGAACATCATCGCCGT
This sequence comes from Leptothrix sp. (in: b-proteobacteria), assembly GCF_965250675.1. NCBI lineage: Bacteria > Pseudomonadati > Pseudomonadota > Betaproteobacteria > Burkholderiales > Sphaerotilaceae > Leptothrix > Leptothrix sp. (in: b-proteobacteria). The sequence continues at coordinate 134,343 of NZ_CBDFPH010000008.1, read as the reverse complement.
CAGGTTGCTGGGGAAGGACCGCACCGTGAGGTTGTAGGCCTGCACCGCTTCGATGTAGCGCTTGCGGGCCACGGCGATGCGGTTCTCGGTGCCTTCGAGCTGCGCCTGCAGGTCGCGGAAGCCGGCGATGGATTGCAGGTCAGGGTACTTCTCGACCGTGACCAGCAGCCGGCCCAGCGAGCCCGACAACTCGCGCTGCGCCGCCTCGAACTTGGCGAAGGCCTGCGGGTCGTTGATCAGCTCGGGCGTGGCATTGATGGACGTGGCCTGCGCGCGGGCCTTGATCACCGCTTCGAGCGTGCTGCGCTCGAAGTTGGCTGCGCCTTGCACGGTGCTGACCAGGTTGGGCACCAGATCGGCGCGGCGCTGGTACTGGTTGAGCACCTCGGCCCATTGCGCCTTGACCTGCTCGTCGCCGGCCTGCAACTGGTTGTAGCCGCAGCCCGTCAGGCTCATGGCGAGCAGGAACAGCAGCGTGGAGAGTAGGCGTCGCATGGTGGAAATCCTTGAAGCTGCGGCGCAGTCCGCCGCAGGGCGATGCTAAAGCGCGCGGCGGCGCTCGGCTTGTCGCGGGTCAAGGAGCACCGTGGATCGCGGCGGCACACTGGGCGGCATGTCCGACCTGGCTCTGCCCTCATCCCATCCTCTTGCCACCGGCCAGGTGCTGGTGGAGACGCTGCGGCGGCGGCTGGGTGGTGCCGAGTTGATCGAGACCCACATCTCCTGGCTGCTGCTCACGCCCGAGCGGGTCTACAAGCTGCGCAAGCCGGTGCAGCTGGGCTTTCTGGACTTCAGCACCGCCGAAGCGCGCCGGCTCGACTGCCTGGAAGAAGTGCGCCTGAACCGCCGTCTGGCGCCGGCGCTGTATCTGGGCGTGGTCGCGATCACTGGCAGCGCCGAGGCGCCTGAACTGAGCCACGACCCGATGGGCGCCACCAGCGTGATCGACCACGCCGTCGAGATGCGGCGCTTTCCCGCCGGTGCGCTGCTGAGCGAGCAACTCGCCGCTGGAACGCTGCAGCGCGGCCACTTGCAGGGCCTGGCGCAACGGCTGGCCGTCTTTCATGCGGCAGCGCCGCGCGCTCGCGTCGAAGACCCCTGCGGTACGCCGCAGGTGGTGGGCGAGGCCGTGGCTCAGGTGCTGAGACAGCTGAAAGAACAAGGCGTCGAGGTGACTGACCTGAGCGCCTGGATCGACCAACAGACGCCCGTGCTGCAAACGCACTGGCAGGCGCGGCGGGCACAAGGCGCGGTACGCGAGGTCCACGGCGACCTGCACCTGGCCAATGCCGTGCTGCTGGATGGCGCGGCCACCGCCTTCGACTGCATCGAGTTCAACCCCGCGCTGCGCTGGATCGACGTACTCAGCGACATCGCCTTCCTGATGATGGATTTGCTCGCCCATCAGCGGCACGACCTGGCCTGGGCTTTTCTGGATGCCTACCTGCAGGCCAGCGGCGACTACGCCGGCCTGCCAGGGTTGCGTTTTTATCTGGTCTACCGCGCGCTGGTCCGGGCGATGGTGCAGACCCTGCGGCCTGATGCCTCAACGGTCGGTCCGGACTATCTGGCGCTGGCTCGGCACCTGATCCAGTCCGCTGCACCGCGCCTGCTGATCACCCATGGACTGTCGGGCAGCGGCAAGACCTGGGTGACGCAGGGGCTGCTGGAAACGGCGGGCGCGGTGCGCTTGCGTTCGGACGTGGAGCGCAAGCGGCTGTTCGGGCTGGCGGCGCTGCAGCGTTCGGCGGCGGTGCCCGGTGGCATCTACGGCACCGAGGCGGGCAGGCGCACCTTCGAGCGGTTGGCCGAGCTGACGCGCATCAGCCTGCAATCGGGCTGGCCGACCCTCGTCGATGCGGCCTTTCTGAAGCGCGCCGAGCGTGACCGCTTTGCGGCCCTGGCGTTGGAATGCGGCGTGCCCTTCACGATACTGCACTGCCACGCCGACCCTGCGGTGCTGGCGCAGCGCGTGCAGGCGCGCAGCGGGCGCGGCGACGATGCGTCGGAGGCGGATCTGGCGGTGCTGCAGCGGCAGCAGAGCTGGGTGGAGCCGCTGGGGGAGGCTGAACGGGGCGTGACGCTGGACGCGGCAGCGGTGGGCGGGGTGGTGTGGTGAGATCGCAAATCCCCCCGGCCCCCTTTTTCAAAGGGGGAGGAAGACCCTCTTCGCATCGCACCGCCTTGCCTTGTATTCCTTTCCCCTTTGACAAAGGGGGACCGAGGGGGATTTACGCTCGCCCTCTTGCGCCGCATCAATGGGAGGGAGCGCGGGCGTACCTATCGTCGAAGGCTCGCGCGACGACGCCGTCCCACCCGAGGAGTCACACGATGAACCCACCCGGCATTCAGGCCACCTTGCTGAAGGCGCTGACCAGCGTGGCGCCTGAGGTTGATGCTGCGGCCATTGCGCCTGCCGAGCCGCTGCGCCGCCAGATCGATCTGGACTCGGACGACTGGCACAACTTTCTCATCGAGATCGACCACCTGCTGGGCGTGGACATTCCGTATGCCGAAGCCGCGCGGCTGCACACGCTGGATCAGCTGGTCGAGTACTGCGCCGCCCACGCCTAGAGGCGCCTGATTTGCGGACGCCCTGAAGTGGCACCTTGATGGTGCGGTGCAACGAAATGGTCCATCACGACCACGCTATTCGACGCCACGGACTTCGCCGTGATCTCTAGCATTGACCACTGCCATTCGGTCGAATGGTGTGCGCCATGCCATGTGGCTGGCGCCTGGATTGGGCTGAGAACACCAAAGTGAGTCGTGCCATGAATTTCCTGTCCCGCCTGAAGATCGGTCCGCGCCTGATGCTGGCCTTCGCGACGCTGATGGCGCTGCTGCTGGTCACGATTGCGGTGGGTGTCGTGCGCCTGAACGATGTCAACGACGTCGCGCAGCAACTCATCAGCGAAGACGTGGTCAAGCTGAACGCGGCGCTGAATATTTCTGCGCTGACGCGGGGCAACGCCTCACGCGTGCTGGAAGCCACGTTGACGCCGGATGTGCAGGCGCAGCAACGTGTCTTTGCCATCATCGACAGGCAGCGCCAGGAGGTTGACGCCGAACTGGCGACGCTCGACAAGTTGCTGGAGCTGCCGCAAGGCAAGGCCCTGCTGGCCGAGATCGTGGCAACCCGGAACGGCTATGTCGCCTCGGCGAACGCAAGTCTGGAACTGGTCCGCAGCGGTCAGCAAGAGGCCGCCCGCACCAAGATGGTCGAGGAAACGCTGCCGCTGCTGGAGCCGGTGCGCACGGCCATCGACAAGCTGGTGGCGCTGGAGCGGCAGGTGATCGAAACCTCGGGTCATGACATCGAAGCCTCGCATCAGGCCGGACAGATCTGGATGACCGCGCTTGGCGCGGTGGCGGTGGGGATCGCGCTGACGCTGGGCGTGCTGATGGCCCGCTCCATCACCGTGCCGATGCAGCAGGCGCTGGACGCCGCCGAGCGCGTGGCCGCCGGCAACCTGCGCCGTGACATTGCCGCGACCGGGCACGATGAAATCGGCAGCCTGCTGGCGGCCATGCAGACCATGCAGGTCAGCCTGCGCCGCATCGTCGGCCAGGTGCGCTCGGGCGTGGAGTCGGTCTCGACGGCCAGCGCGCAGATCGCCGTGGGCAACGCCGACCTGAGTCAGCGCACCGAAGAGCAGGCCGCCAACCTGGAAGAGACCGCCGCCTCGATGGAGGAACTCACCACCACCGTGCAGCACAACACCGACACCGCGCGCCAGGCCAGCCAGATGGCGCAGGCCGCGTCCGCGGCCGCTGCCCAGGGCGGGCAGGTGGTGGCCGACGTGGTGACGACGATGGGCCAGATCAGCGAGAACTCGCGCCGCATCGGCGACATCATCGGCGTGATCGACGGCATCGCCTTCCAGACCAACATCCTGGCGCTCAACGCTGCGGTGGAAGCCGCCCGCGCCGGCGAGCAAGGCCGGGGCTTTGCCGTGGTGGCCAGCGAAGTGCGCAGCCTGGCGCAGCGCTCGGCCGATGCCGCGCGCGAGATCAAGAGCCTGATCGGCGCCAGCGTCGACCGCGTGGAGGCCGGCAGCAGCCAGGTCAGCCAGGCGGGCCGGGCGATCGAGAACATCATCAGCCAGGTCGGCCGCGTCAATGACCTGGTGGGCGAGATCAGCACCGCCAGCGTCGAGCAGAGCCGCGGCATCGGCCAGATCGGCGAGGCAGTGGCGCAGCTCGACCGCGTCACGCAGCAGAACGCCGCGCTGGTGGAAGAAAGCGCGGCCGCCGCCGAGAGCCTCAAGGACCAGGCCAACCGCCTGGTGCAGACGGTGGCGGTGTTCGAGATGGCTTGATGCCGTACGGACGGCGGGCGGGCCGGTGCGTCAATAATTGGCGCCCCATCACTGATGACCCGTCACGCCATGTCCACCGTCCTGATCCTCAACGGCCCCAACCTCAACCTGCTCGGCACGCGTGAGCCGGCCGTCTACGGCTCGACCACGCTCGCCGATGTGGAAGACCTCTGCCGCGCCCACGGCCAGAAGCTCGGCTTCGAGATCGAGTGCCTGCAGAGCAACCACGAAGGCGTGCTGCTGGATGCCATCCATGACGCCGGTCGTCGTTTCCGCGCCGGTGAGCTGGCCGGCATCGTCTTCAACGCCGGTGCGTACACGCACAGCTCGGTGGCGCTGCACGACGCGATCAAGGGCGTCGGCCCGCTGCCGGTGATCGAGGTGCACATCTCCAACGTGCACGCCCGCGAAGCGTTCCGCCACCACTCCTACATCTCGCCCGCCGCCGCCGGCATCGTGGTCGGTTTCGGCGTGGACGGCTACGAGCTGGCGCTCGAAGGCCTGGCCCGCAAGGCCCGCGCTGCTGCAGTTGCCAAAGCGGCATGAGCCGCGCCCCGGCGCCGGTGCCTGAAGGCCTGCCGCAGCTGACGGTGGCGGGCGCGGTGGCGCGCATCACGCTCCAGCGCCCCGGCCGCATGAACCGGCTGCACCTGGAAGACCTGCATGAGCTGCAGCGCCTGATCGGCCTGCTGGCCGCGCAGGCCCACGCCGGCGGCGACTGGCCCGCCGTGCGCGTGCTGGTGCTGCAGGCCGAGGGCCGCGCCTTCTGTGCCGGGGCTAATCTGACCGAACTCAGCGACCACGGCCCGCACACGCCGCGCCTGTTCGAGGAAACGGTCGACGCGCTGGAGCAGCTCGCCCTGCCCACCGTCTGCCGCCTGCAGGGCGGCGTCTACGGCGGCGCCACCGACCTGGCGCTGGCGTGCGATTTCCGCGTCGGCGTCCACGCCACCGAGTTGCGCATGCCGGCGGTGCGCTTCGGCCTGCACTACTACCCGAGCGGCCTGCAGCGCTATGTGTCGCGCCTCGGGCTGGCCACCGCCAAGCGGCTGTTCATGTGCGCCGAGACGCTGCCAGCCGATGAGTTGCTGCGGCTGGGCTACCTCGACCAGTGCGTCGCGCCTGACGCGCTGGACGATGCCGTCGACGCCCTGGCCGCCATGCTGGCACAGGGCGCGCCGCTGGCGATGCAGGGCATGAAGCTCGCGCTCAATGACATCGCCGCCGGCCGGCTCGATCTGGCGCAGCTGCGCGAGCGTGAAGCGCAGTGCGCCGCCAGCGCGGACATTCAGGAAGGCCTGCTCGCGTTCGCCGAGAAGCGTGCGCCGGTGTTCACGGGGCGCTGATCAGACGTCCATCAACTCGCACGGCAGATGCCAGAGCAACTGGCCGGGCGCGGATGAATGGGCGTCGAGCGCCAGACACGTCAGCGAGGCTTTCTTGGGCGCCAGCACCGGCTCGGTCTGGCACAGCAGCGCGGCGATCAGCGCCGACAGATCCGGTTCGTGCCCCACCAGCCAGGCCTCGGGCTGAGCGGCGTCCAGCAGCGGGCCGATCTGCGCCAGCGCCTGCGCCGTGGGGGTGTGGATGCACAGCCAGTTCGCCGTCTCGGGCGTGGGACAGGCGTGCAGATGCTGGGCCAGCAAGGCGGCGGTCTGTTGCGCGCGTGGCAAGGGGCTGCAGAGCAGCCGGCCCGGGCGCAGCCCGTGGCGTTGGCACCAGGTGGCCACACGGCGGGATTGGCGCTCACCCTTGGCGATGAGCTGGCGTTCGGCGTCCGGCAGGCCCAGGTGGCGATCCTGGGCGGTGGCGTGACGCAGCAGGTAGAGCTTCTGGCGCTGCTGCGTCATCAGGGCTGGACGGATGGGTTTTAGAGCCGGAACTGCAGGCCCACGGTGACGAGGTCGCCGCCGTAGCCGCCGATGTTTTCCAGCTCGAAGCGCAAGGACGTGCCCGGCGTGAACTGCCAGTTCAGCCCGCCGCCCACGCCCAGCTCGAACGAGCTGCCGTCCACGCGCAGCCCGCCCGGGCTTTGCACGCGCAGGTAGTGCGCCCCCAGTTTGCCGTAGAGGCTGACCGTATTGCTCAGGCCGAAGCCGGCCAGCGCCGAGCCGCCCACCGTCCAGGCCGAATCGCTGTAGTCGAAGCCGAAACGGCGGTAGCGCTCCGAACCCAGTGTCGCGGCCTGCAACTCCCAGCCGACGTGCGGGCTGATGGGCTGGCCGTATTGCAGCTTGACGGCCGTGCCGTAGTCGGAGTCGCCCACGGCCGCCGTGAGGCTCGGCCCGAAGGTGCTGGCCGATGGCGCCCGCAACTGAGCCTGCGCGGCGGCGCCCAGGCTCAGGCTGACCATCAGCAGCATGGCCTGGCAGGCCGAGGTGGAGATGCGGGGAAAAGTGCGGGGAAGGGTGTTTGTAACCATGGTTGGCATTGCCTCACGGCTTTGAGCGTAAGACGTAAGCAAACCCGGCGCATGTGAGCAGGCGCAGCCGGAATTGCGGCAGCGCAAACAAAACGAAACAAGCTGCGGCTCACGCGCATCAACCCAGGCGCCTCAACTCAAACACCTCACCCGGGTGGTGCGCCCAGGCGCGGCAGCGGCTGGGTGTCGCTCAGGTCCTTGAGGGCCACGCCGGTGGCCTGCAGCGTGCGCGACTGCAGCACGTGCCACCAGAGCTTGTAGGCGGCGCGCGCGGGGCTCAGGCCTTCGGGGCGGATGTTGCTGATGCAGTTGCGCTCGGCGTCGGTGCGGCCCCGGCGCGGCGCGGCGGTCAGGTAGAGGCCGAGGCTGTCGGGCGAGCTGAGGCCGGGCCGCTCGCCGATCAGCATCGCCACCGTGCGCGCGCCCAGCGCCTGGCCGATGTCGTCGCCCAGCGCAACGCGCGCCTGCGTGGCCACCACGATGGGCGCCGCTGCGGTGCCGATGAGCGCTTCGCCCTGCGGCGTCAGCTGGCGCACGGCGCGCAGCAGCGGCAACGCCTGGCGGGCGACGGCCAGCGACGAGAGGCCATCGCCGATGACGATCAGCAGGTCGATCGCGGGTGCATCGGCCGGGCGGCTGGCGCGCAGCCCGGCGGCGGCCGCGTCGCCCAGCTGGCGGCCCAGGTCCGGGCGCAGCAGGTAGGTGGCGCGGTCGGGTGCGGCGCTGGCGGTGCGTTGCGTGGCAAAGCCTTCGGCCTGCAGCGCCTCGCACAGCGCGGTGGCGTCCAGCGCCAGGTGCACGGCGTCGCGCGCCCGGGCGTGGGCCAGGCCGAAGTGGAGCAGCTCGGCCGTCGGCAGGCTGACGCCGCTGCGGCCCAGCGCGATGCGCGCCTGGGTGTGGCGGCGCAGCGCGGTCCACGGGTCGGGGGTGACGGGGGTGGTGGGGTCGGTCAGGTCGGTGCGGTCGGTCATGGCGGCTTCAGCCCGGCAGGCTCATGTCAGCAGGCCCAGCTGCGGCTGCCGCGCCATCTGCGCCAGCAGCGTGTGGTTGGCGGATACGGCGCGCAGGTCGCCGGCGGCGTCGGTGATGGCCATCTTCTGCAGCCAGGCTTCGAACTCGGGTGCGCGCTTCAAGCCCAGCACGCGGCGCAGGTAGAGCGCGTCGTGGAAGGAGGTGCTCTGGTAGTTAAGCATGATGTCGTCCGCGCCCGGAATGCCCATGATGAAGCTCAGACCCGCCGTGCCGAGCAGCGTCATGAGCGTGTCCATGTCGTCGCTGTCGGCCTCGGCATGGTTGGTGTAGCAGACGTCGCAGCCCAGCGGCAGGCCCAGCAGCTTGCCGCAGAAGTGGTCTTCCAGGCCGGCGCGGATGATCTGCTTGCCGTCGTAGAGGTATTCCGGCCCGATGAAGCCGACCACGGTGTTGGTCAGCAGCGGCGCGAATTCGCGCGCCACGGCATAGGCACGGGCCTCGCAGGTCTGCTGGTCGACGCCGTGGTGGGCGTTGGCCGACAACGCGCTGCCCTGGCCGGTCTCGAAGTACATGACGTTGTCGCCCAGCGTGCCGCGCCTGAGCGACAGCGCCGCCTCATGGGCCTCTTTCAGCAGCGCCAGGTTGATGCCGAAGCTGCTGTTGGCGGCCTCGCTGCCGGCCACCGACTGGAAGACCAGGTCGACCGGCGCGCCGGCCTCGATCATCTGCAGCGTGTTGGTCACATGCGTGAGCACGCAGCTCTGCGTCGGCACCTCGAAGCGCTGGATGACCTCGTCGAGCATCTTCACCAGATCGGTCAGCAGCGGCAGGCTGTCGCTGACCGGGTTGATGCCGATGACGGCGTCGCCCGCGCCGTAGAGCAGGCCGTCGAGCATCGACGCGGCAATGCCGGTGAGCGAGTCCGCCGGGTGGTTGGGCTGCAGCCGCACCGCCAGGTGGCCGGGCAGGCCGATGGTGTTGCGGAAACGCGTGACGACGCGGCATTTGCGCGCCACCAGGATCAGGTCCTGATGGCGCATCAGCTTGCTGACGGCGGCCACCATCTCGGGCGTCAGGCCCGGGCGCAGGGCGGTGAGGGTGGCCGCGTCGGCGGCGTCGCTCAGCAGCCAGTCGCGCAGTCCGCCGACGGTCAGGTGCGCGATGGGCGCGTAGGCGGCGCGGTCGTGGCGGTCGAAGATCAGGCGCGTGACCTCGTCGTCCTCGTAGGGGATCAGCGCCTCGTCCAGAAAGCGTTGCAGCGGCAGGTCGGCCAGGCACAGGCGCGCGGCCATGCGCTCGACCGCGCTGCCGGCGGCGATGCCGGCCAGCGCGTCGCCGCTGCGGTGCGGCGTGGCCCGCGCCATCACGTCCTTCAGGTCACGGAACTGCCAGGTGTGGCCGGCGATGGTGTGCTGGTAGGGCATGGCGGCAGCGGGTGATCAGGGCGTCAGGGGGTGGCCGCAGTGGCCGGCGCTTGTGGCAACCGCGCGGCGCGCTGCTGGGTGGTGGTCAGGAAGTAGCCGTAGGCCAGCGCCATCAGGCCGGCAAACACGCCTGCCAGCAGGGTGTTGTACCAGACCATCGCCGCCAGGCAAACGCAGGCCAGCGCCAGTGCAATGGCGGGCATGACCGGGTAGCCGATGGCCGGGAACGGGCGCTCCAGGCCGGGCTCGCTCTGGCGCAGGCGGAACAGCGACAACATCGAGACGATGTACATCACGATGGCGCCGAACACGCTCATGGTGACGATGTTGGCCGTGAGCGTCTGGCCGCCGAAGCGGATCAGCTCGTCGCTGAAGATGGCGGCCATGCCGATCACGCCGCCGGCCAGGATCGCCTTGTAGGGCGTGCCGAACCGGGGGTGGACGTCGGCCAGCCAGCCCGGCAGATAGCCGTCGCGCGCCAGCGCGAAGATCTGCCGCGAGTAGCCCAGGATGATGCCGTGGAAGGACGCCACCAGCCCGAACAGGCCGATCCACACCAGCATGTGCAGCCAGCCGCTGTTCTCGCCCACCACCGACTTCATGGCCTGCGGCAGCGGGTCGTTGACGTTGCTCAGTTTGGTCCAGTCGCCCACGCCGCCGGCAAACACCATCACGCCGATGGCCAGGATCACCAGGGTGATGATGCCGCTGATGTAGGCCACCGGAATGGTGCGCCTGGGGTCCTTGGCTTCCTCGGCGGCCATGGCCACGCCTTCGATGGCCAGGAAGAACCAGATCGCGAACGGAATCGACGCGAACATGCCGCCCAGCGCGATCAGGCTGAACTCGTCCTGCCCGGCCCAGCCCTTGGCGGCGAAGTTGGCCACCGAGAAGCTCGGCGCGACCACGCCCATGAACACCAGCAGCTCGAAGATCGCCAGCACCGTGACGACCAGCTCGAAGGTGGCCGCCGTGCGCACGCCGACGATGTTGAGCGTCATGAACACCACATAGGCGCCCACGGCCATCGCCTTGGCGTTGGCGCCCGGAAACTGCACCTGCAGGTAGGCGCCGATCGCCATCGCGATGGCCGGCGGCGCAAAGACGAACTCCACCAGCGTGGCAAAGCCGGCGATGAAACCGGCCTTCGGCCCGAAAGCACGGCGCGCGTAGGCGTAGGGGCCACCGGCGTGCGGAATGGCGGTGGTCAGCTCGGTGAAGCTGAAGATGAAGCAGGTGTACATCAGCGCCACCATCAGCGCGACCACCATGAAGCCGAGCGTGCCGGCACTGCCCCAGCCGAAGCTCCAGCCGAAGTACTCGCCCGAGATCACCAGGCCGACGGCCAGGCCCCAGAGGTGCCACGTGTTGAGCGTGGGCTTGAGTTGTTGCGTCATGTGCATGCGCTCCAGTGAAGGGTGTGAATGCTTCATGCTGAAGGGCGGCGGGCTGGGCGGCTATCCAGTTTCGGCAATCCGTGGCGGGCGCCCCCATTCGTGCAGGAAATCACGGCGCGGCTTTTGCATAAGGCACCGGCATGAACGCCCGCCTTACCCGCCTTACCTCTTGTGCCACCGGCGATGTCGACGAGCAGGCCGCCCTGCTGCGCGGCTGGAACCAGTCCTACGCCCAGCTGTCGGCCGGGCCGTTCGAGGGCCGCATCGAAGACGCCTGGCTCGACGGCGTGCACCTGTTCGTCGAGAGCACCAGCCGGCGCCTGATGCAGCGCGGCGAACTCGCCCGCGACCGGCTCGCCATCGGCCTGCCGCTGGTGCGCGGCACGGGCCAGGCGCTGTTTTGCGGCGGCTCCCCGGACAGCGCGACGGGCTATTGCACCTTCTCGGGTCCGGAAGGCTTCGAGTTCTTCACGCCTGAAGGGCTGGTGATGGCGGGCATCGAGCTCGATCGCGCCGAACTCCTCGGCCTGGCCAGCGACGCCGAGCAGGCCGCGATCGAGCAGATCGGCCTCCATGCCGGCCTGCACCACGCCGAGCCGCAAGCCGTGGCCAGCCTGCGCAATTTCATGCACGGCGCCTTCGACCTGCTGCGCCGCGAACCCGGCCTGCTCGGTAACGGCGCGGTGCGTCACACGCTGCGGCAGGCGGCGCTGTCGCAGGTGCTGGAAACGCTGGCCCAGCCGCTGTGCGGTGGTACGCCGGCGGCGGCCGACCTCAGCCCGCAGCGGCAATGGAAGCTGGTGGCGCAGGCGCGCGAGCACCTGCAGCGCGATCCTGAGACGCCCATGACCGTGGCCGCGCTGTGCCAGGCGCTGCGCGTCAGCCGCCGCACCTTGCAGAGCGCGTTCCAGGAGGTGTTGGGCATGCCGCCCGCTGCATTCCTGCGCGCGGTGCGGCTGGCCGGCGCGCGGCGGGCGCTGCGCGTGGCACCCACGGTCACCGAGGCGGCGGCGCAGTGGGGTTTCTGGCACTTCAGCCACTTTGCGCAGGACTTCCGGCGCATGTTCGGCGAGTTGCCGTCAGAGGCCTGGCGGCGCATGCATCGTGAGCCATCCGGGCCTCACGTTGCACCGCAGCGCCTTCAGTGACCGCCGGGCGTCAGCGGTCGACCGGTTTACTTCTTCTTGCTGCGATCCGGCACCACCGTGACCTTGGTGGGCATCACGGCTTCGGACGAGACCGGCTTGGACGGCGCGGAATCCTTCTTCGGCTTCTTCGCTTCCTTGGTGCTGCGTTGACCCTTCATGGCGGTTCCTTCATTCAAACGGTTGGAGTGGACTCGTCGCGCATCGCGACCGAACGGCACGCAACGCCCGACGGCTGTCGACATTGTGCGCGCAGGAAGTGATCTTTATCCACAGGCGCCGACATAGCCGCAGCTGGTGCAGAAGTCGCAGCCGTCCTTGTGGATCAGCGTGGCGTTGCCGCATTCCGGGCAGGGCTGGCCGGCGATCCGGGCGAGGGTGGTGCTGCCGCTGGGTGGGCTGCCGGCGGGTGTGTCGTGGGCAAAGGCCGCCGCCGGCGCGGCCAGCACGCCCATGTCGCTGACGGGGTAGCCCTCGGCATCGAGCACGCCCAGCATCGCGTAGCGGTGGGTCACCAGCCGCGCCACATAGGCCACGGTGCTGGGCCAGACCTGCTGGCGACGTTGACCCGGAACGGGCGCCATGAAGTGCCCGAGCGGCTCGCCCACGTTGAGCAGCTTGCGCAGCTTCATGCCGATCCAGGCCGGGTCGATCACGCGCATGTCGAGCGACAGCAGCCGCGCCAAGCCGTCGAGCGCGCGCGGGTAGTTGCCGGCAAAGCCGATCGCGCAGGGGCGGGTGACGTGGGTGCCCGTCTTTCCAGGCTCATGGCCGGGCAGCGTCACTTCCTTCAGCGTCAGCGTGAACTCCTCGCCGGTGGCGGGGTTGTGGATGTCGACCGCCCAGGCCAGCGTGCCGTCCGGGCCGGTGCGCGGCTCGCTGCGGCTGAACATGGCGTCCAGCACGGGGGTCGGGCCGCCGTCCTGCAGCGCGCCGAGCGCCTCGCAGCGCCAGCGGATCACCGCTGCCGTGGCGGCCACCACGCCGGGGAACAGGCGCCGCTCGCCGTGGGGCGGGAAGGGCATCTCGAAGGCGCGTTCCTCGGCCACGGTGGCCAGCGCGTCGAGCTTGAGCTTGAGCCACTGCGCGTCATTGGCACGCATGTCCATCGACAGCGTCTTGGCGAGTGCGGCCAGCCCGCGTGGCTGCTCGGCGCCGTTGACCCAGACCTCGAACGGCAGCGTCTGGCCGAACAGCCCGGCGTCCGGGCCGGCTTCGGCCGGCATCTCGCCCACGAACAGCGCGAATTCGCCGTGCGGGTGCTGGATCATGTAACTCCAGGCCGGGTTGCCGGCGCTCATCTCCGGCCGGCTCGGCCAACGCAGGCTCGCCAGCACCGGCTGCGGCAGGCGGTCGAGCCGCAGGCGCTGGTTGGCGCCGGCCCCGTCGGCGGAAGCGGCGTCGACCTGCAGCGGCCGGGGCGTGGTGGCCGATGCTGGTGCTTGTGACGGCACCGCCGGCTCCACGCTCAGCACCGCGCCCAGCACGCTGTTGGGCCGGTAGGTCGCCAGCCCCTTCAGCCCGGATTTCCATGCCGCCAGGTACAGGCCCTGGAAATCCGCATAGGGGTAGTCGGCCGGCACGTTGACGGTCTTGCTGATGGAGGTGTCGATGTAGGGCGCCACCGCCGCGACCATGGCCTCGTGGGCCTCGGCGCTCATCTCCAGCGCGGTGACGAAGGCGTCGGGCAGCGCGATGTCCTCGCCCGGACGGGCGCCCTTCAGGTGGCGATACAGGCGCCAGGCGTGGTCTTCCACCGCGAACTGCTTGAAACTGCCGTCGGCCTCGCGCTTCTTGCGCGTGTAGGTCCAGCTGAACGGCGGCTCGATGCCGTTGCTGGCGTTGTCGGCAAACGCCAGGCTGATGGTGCCGGTGGGTGCGATCGACAGCAGGTGCGAGTTGCGCAGGCCCTGCGCCCGGATGCGCGCCTTCAGCGCGTCGGGCAGGCGCGAGGCGAAGTTGCCGCCGCTCAGGTAGCGCTCGGCGTCGAACAGCGGGAACGCGCCGCGCTCGGTCGCCAGATCGGCGGATGCGCCGTAGGCCGCGTCGCGCATCACGGCGCTGATGTGGCTGGCCATGCCGCGGGCCTGCGGCGTGTCGTAGCGCAGCCCGAGCATGATCAGCGCGTCGCCCAGCCCGGTGAACCCCAGCCCGATGCGGCGTTTGTGGGCGGCCTCCTGCGCCTGCGCCGGCAGCGGCCAGACGGTGGCGTCCAGCACGTTGTCGAGCATGCGCGTGGCCACCGCGCAGACCTCGGCAAAGCCGGCGGCATCGAACGCCGCATCGGCCTCGAACGGGCGCTGCACGAAGTGGGTCAGGTCGATGGAGCCGAGGCAGCAGCAGCCGTAGGGCGGCAAGGGCTGTTCGGCGCACTGCCCGGTGACCAGGCCGTTGAAGATGACGGTGTTGTGATCGGCCTGGGTGGTGTCGTACACCGCCTCGACGCCGCAGGTCTCGATGGCGCGGACGCGGGTGGCAAAGCGCTGACGCTTGCGCAGCTGCTTGCCGGCAACCCAGTCGAGATAAAGCTGGTTCTTGCGCGGCAGCAGGAAACCGATCTCGCGCATGAAGACCTCGCGGGACTCGCCGTCGATGATCAGCTCATGCAGGGTTTGGCAGGCGTACTCGCGCTGGCCGCCATGGCCGTCGGGAAGAAGACGCGAGCCGGCTGCGCGGCGCTGATGGATGCGGCTGAATACGCCGAAGTTGGTCAGCAGCTGCTGCACCTCCTGCAGCAGCGGTCGGTGCACCGAGCTCAAGCGCACCGAGCAGGTCTGGCTGCCCTCGGACACGTTGACCGTGCCGTCGGTCTGGAACAGGCCGCGCAGGTAGCCACGCACGCAGTCCTCGCGGCCGCGCCAGACGATCTCGGGCACCTTGAGCTTGGTTTCGCCGGTGAAGCCGTGCTCGGCCAGCACCCGTGCCAGCAAGGTCGAGCGGATGAAGACGTGATCGCGCTCTGGCACGGCCACCGGCCTGACTTGGTAGGCGCGCGGCGTGGCCGCCACGCTGGCGATCAGCGTGTTGACGAACCTCGCGACGCCTTCAGCGAGTTGGCGGTCCTCGTGCCAGAAATTGACCACCGCCGCCTGCCGGCCTTTGCCGCGGTGGGTGAAATGGCCGTCGCCAGCGATCAATCCGAGCAAGGTGCCCAGCATCTCGTTGCCCTGTGCGCCGAACTGGCCCTTGCCGGACTGCACCCAGATCTCGTCGCCGGGTTGCAACTCGGCGAGCTTGATCTTGCCGCGCTGCGTATAAAAGTCGTGCCAGGCGGTGGCCTTGATCTCGTAGCCGTCGTCGGTGACGACACGAAAGACCTCGGCCTCGTGGGCGGTCATGAAAGCCGGTGCGGCATCGCGAACCTGGGTGCCGCGTTCCATCACACCCAGTGCCCGCTGATCGACGGTGGCTTGCAAGGGCACCCCGGCCTGATGCAGTTCGCCTATTGGAATCAAGCCGAACTGAGTCGCCAGACGCGTATCGCCTGTCACGCACGGATTCGTCGCCGCAATCGTCTCGCAATACGCCAGGTTGTTGTCCTGGTTGATGCGGTCCAGAAACAGCACGCCGGGTTCGGCGTGGTCGTAGGTCGACCGCATGATCTGGTCCCACAGGTCGTGGGCGGGCACGGTGCGGTAGGTCCACAGGCCGTCGGTGCGCTGATGCGCGCCAGCCGCTTTCTGCGCCACGCCGGGTTCGGCCTTGTGGACCAGTTCGACCTCGCCGTCGGCCTCGACCGCCTGCATGAAGGCGTCGGTCACGCCGACCGAAATGTTGAAGTTCTTCAGGTCGCCCTGGTCCTTGGCGTGGATGAAGGCTTCGATGTCGGGGTGGTCGCAGCGCAGCACGCCCATCTGCGCGCCGCGGCGGCTGCCGGCGGATTCGACCGTCTCGCAGCTGCGGTCGAACACGCGCATGTAGCTGACCGGCCCGGACGCCTGGCTCTGGGTCGAGCCGACCCAGGCGCCAGAAGGGCGGATGCGGCTGAAGTCGTAGCCGACGCCACCACCGCGGCGCATGGTCTCGGCCGCTTCGGTCAGGGCGATGTAGATGCCGGGGAAACCGTCCTCGGGCTCGGCGATCGAGTCACCGACCGGCTGCACGAAGCAGTTGATCAGCGTGGCGCTGAGCGTGGTGCCGGCGGCCGAGGCGATGCGCCCGGCAGGCACGAAGCCGCGCTGCTGGGCGTCGATGAAGCGCGTGGTCCAGGCCTCGCGCTGCTCGGGCGCCTCGACGGCGGCCAGCGCGCGGGCGATGCGCGCGCGCACCTCGGCGATGCTGGACTCGGTGCCCTTGGCGTATTTTTCAAGCAGCACTTCGGCGCTGATGGGCTGCGCAGGCAGGCGGGTTGCAGGCATGAAAACATCCTTCACACGGTTCGCTGGGCTCACTGTGGCGCGGTCGGGCCGCGCTGGCAAGCCCGGGGGGGCGGGTTGCGCCACGGCCACGCCTGCTTGCTGGGACGCAACCGGATGTCGTTGCAATGCACGATGATGGCGGCATGGAACACCCGAGAAAAGCGATCTGGCTGCATCAGATACCGACCGCGAAAGTCGCGTCGCCCATGGCAAGCGGCCCGAGAGTGAGCGGCCCGCCCGAGGCGGTGCAGCGCGTGCTGCGCGGGCTGGCGCAGATTCATGAGCAGAACGAGCCGCTCGACATCCTGCAGAGTGGTCGCGTGCAATCGCTGGAGATCAGCGACGATGGCAGCGCCACGCTGACCTTGCTGCTGGGCCACGGGCTGTGCCACAGCGCCCATGTGGTGGCTGAACAGGTGTTCGACGTGCTGCGGGCAGAACTGCCCGACACCGACCTCTACCTGCGCCACGACGCCGGTCCGGGCTGCGTCAACGACGCCGCCACCGCCTGAGTGCTGCAGTCATGAGCGGCATCAAGACAGGCCCCAGGACAGGACCCACGACAGGCGCCAGCCAGGGCCGCACGCTGCGCCAGGTGCCGTAGAGCGCCAGCAGTCGCCGCGCAGCGCGCCAGCCCAGCCTCGACAGCGATCCCGGCGCCCGTGCAGCGCGACGTGGCCGGCGTACCCAGCGCCATAGGGTGGCTGTCGCCATGGGCAAGAGCACGGCCAGCCAGGGCCGCTGCCGGGCCTGATCGCGCACGCCCTGGGTGACGGTGGCCACCGTCGCCTGCAGCTTCAGCCACCAGCCGAGCGGGGTTTCCAGCTGGTGCCAGCCCTCGGCCAGTTCGGCGGACAACGCGCCGCGCAACTCGGCGCTGCGGGCGATCAGCGCCTGCTGGCGTGCGGCCAGTTGATCTTGTCGGGAGACGGGCGGGGCGTCAGGGCGGCGGGGCATCGCCGGACTCCGGGTTGGCGCGGGCGAGGTGTTCGCGGTCGCGCACCAGCTCGGCCAGGCTGGCGGCCAGCGGCCCGCCCGGGGGCTGCAGGCGGGCGCGGGCGTCACGCAGCAGCCAGACGCCGGCCAGCAGGAACAGCGCCGAGGCGCCGCCCAGCGCAATCAGCCGGTAGCCATCCCAGAACAGCACGACGAAGAACGCCGCCAGGAAAAACACCCCGAACCCCAGCAGCAGCAGGCCCGCCGCGCCGCGCACCAGCGCGTCGAAGGCGCGCAGCAACTCCTGCTGCAACTCGTTGCCGAGCAACTCCAGCCGGTTCTGCAGCAGCGACAAGGCCAGATCGGCCATGCGCTGCAGACGGGCCAGCAGGCGACGCGGGGTGGCGGTGAAATCCATCAGCCTGGCGTCAACCGCACATCAACGCCGGCCGATCAGGATGCCGACCAGCAGCCCCAGGCCGGCCGCGACGCCGATGGATTTCCACGGGTTGTCGTGCACGTAGGCGTCGGTCGCCTGGCCGGTTTCCTTGGCACGGGCCACCACCGATTCCTGCAGGTGCGCCAGCCGCTCGCGCGCCTGCTGCAGCCGCGCCTGGATGCGGCCACGCAACTCGGCGCTGCCTTCGCTGGCGTCACCGGCGGTGGCGCGCAGCAGGTCTTCGGCATCGGCGACGACCATGCGCAACTCGGCCAGCAGCTTGTCTTTTTGTGCAACGGTGAAATCGTTCATGACGGGAACTCCTTGCTTCAATGATCGGAACAGGGCTTGACCTTACGCCGCGCCCGCCGCGACAAGATGACCAGGATCAAGAGAGTTTCTAGCCCCGGCCCACAAACGGCATCTGCGTGGCCATCACGGTCATGAACAGCACGTTGGCGCTCGGCGGCAGGCTGGCCATGTGTACCACGGCATCGGCGGCGTGGCGCACGTCCATCACCGGCTCGGCGCGGCGGCTGCCGTCGGGCTGCAGGATGCCGGCGGTCATGGCCGCCGTCATGTCCGAGGCGGCGTTGCCGATGTCGATCTGGCCCACGGCGATGTTCCAGGCCCGGCCGTCGAGCGCCGCCGTCCTGGTCAGCCCGGTGATGGCGTGCTTGGTGGCGGTGTAGGCCACCGAGCCGGGGCGCGGCGCGTGCGCCGAGATCGAGCCGTTGTTGACGATGCGCCCGCCCTGCGGCACCTGCGCCTTCATCTGGCGGAAGGCAGCGCGGGTGCACAGGAACACGCCCGTCAGGTTGGTGTCGACGCTGGCGCGCCAGTTGGCCAGGCTGACGTCCTCCAGCGACACGCCCTGCGTGAACACGCCGGCGTTGTTGAACAGCAGGTCGAGCCGGCCGAAGCGCTGCGCCGCTGCGGCGAACAGCGCGTCGACGCTGGCCTCGTCGGTCACGTCGGCCACCACGGCCAGCGTGCGTGCGGCCTGTTCGGCGGCGTCCAGCCCGGCGCGCTCGATGGCCGCCTGCAGCGTCTCCCATCGCCGCCCGGCCAGCACCACGTTCCAGCCCGCGCGCAGCAGCGCGTGCGTGGTGGCCAGGCCGATGCCGCTGCCGGCGCCAGTGACGAGTGCGATGCGGGGGGTGGGTGACGGGTCGGACATGGCGTGATCCAGAGGGCGAGTGGAGAGCGATCAGGAAGCCAGTCTGCCACCAGTCCCAGAGACGGCCGCACCCAGCCGTGTGTGTTGCGCAGACATCTCGGCTTAGGGATATCCCAGCTGCCGGCGTCGCCAGACCTGCCTATGCTGATCGGAATGATCGCCTCGCCGCCGCTCTTGCGCACCTTCATCGACACCACCCAGGTCAGCCCCGAACGGCGGGTCGATTACTGGGAGCGGGAATGCCGCGCCAATCTGGTCAGCTTTCGCTGCTCGTCGCACGCCGATGAAGGCCTGATGGCACACCAGAGCTGTCTGGACATGGGCCAGTTGCGCCTGGCGCACACGCAGGCCAACGCGCACGTGATCGAGCGCACGCCGGACATGATCCGCACCTCGCCGCGCGAGTCGATCTTCGTCAACGTGATCCGCGACGGCGAGACCTTCGTCTACCAGCGCGGCCACTGCTTCAAGCTGCAGCGCGGCGACGTGCTGATCTACGACGCCCGCTACCCGTATCTGGTCGGGGGCGCCGAGTCCTTCAGCATCCTGCACATCGACATTCCGGCCGACATCTTCCGTGCCCGGCTGGTGCGCACCGACCTGAAGAAGCCGATCCAGATCAGCGCCACCACCAGTACCAACCGGCTCTACAACCGCACGCTCAGCACGTTGCTGCTGGACCTGATCGAAGGCCCTGCCGCGCCCCAGCTGGGCGTCGACACCCTGCACAGCCAGGTCTGCGACCTGCTGGGTGCCATGATGGGCCAGACCAGCGGCCAGAGCGCCACCTCCGCGCTCTGCGCCGGCCACCTGCTGGCGGCCAAGGCCTATATGGAAGAGCACCTGGGCGACGATGGCCTGCGCGCCGGGCAGATTGCGTTGGCCGTGGGCATCTCCGAGCGCCACCTGCGCCGGCTGTTTGCCGCGCAGGACAGCTCGGTGGCCGACCACCTGCTGGCGCGCCGGCTGGACCGCGCCCGCGCCGAACTGCTCGACCCGCAGCTGCGCGCCACCACCGTGGCCGAAACCGCCTACCGCTGCGGCTTTGCGAGCCACGCGCATTTCTCGCGCGCCTTCAAGCAGCGCTTCGGCCTGACGCCCAGCGAGTTGCTGCGCGGCGTGCCGCACTGAGTGCTGTTCACTGACCGTCCTGCGCCCATGCACGGCGATGTCCGCCCGGGACAAGGATTTCGTCCGCTGCGGTGCTCTCACTGCCGGGTATCGCTCTCCATCACCACCCCGATGGAGAGGCTCCGATGGATCCGGCACCGGCTGATCAAGGGCTCCGAGGAAAAACCGCGCTCGTGACCGGTGGCTGTGGTGCGTCGGGCTGGCGGCTGTCTTGCCCCGATCGCCGAGTACGACGAGGACGTCTTCGACCGCGTCAATGCCGTGCCTGCTGATACAGCGGCGCAATTGCCTCGGCCACCTGGCGGCTCAGGGCGTCGCGCACGGCGGGGTCTTCCAGCTCGGTGCGCTCGGCTTCGGTCAGGCTGTCCGGGTCGCTGCCCAGGCGCACGATGGGGGCCAGCAGCTCGGCCACGGCGGGCTCGTTCAGCCAGGCGTCCCAGTGCGCGGGCTGCAGGGCCATGGCCTGCAGGAAGCCGATGCACCAGATTTCGGCGTCCACCACGATCAGGACTTCGCCTTCGTCCTCGCCCGGGACTTCGGCCACGCCGAACAGCGGCTCCAGCGCGTCGGCGTTGCGCTTGAGCTGGCGGTCGATCGTGCCCATGTGGCGCAGGATCCATTGCACGCAGCGCTTGAGCTGCTTGCCGCTGGCAAATGGCGCGGGCTCGCCCGGCTCCAGGCCCCAGACGGGCGGCAGCCAGTCATCGACGGCGGGCAGTTCGGGCGCGATCAGCAGCGCGGTCAGGTAGCCGTCGAGGCATTCCAGGTCCATCGCGCCGTCGGCGGGCAGCACCTGCAGCAACTCATCGAGCTGGTCCTGCTCTTCTTCGCTCAGGTCCTCGGTGATGATGCTGGGGTTGTATTGGGTGTAGTTCATGGCGGGTGACGAAGGGCGAATGGCAGCGCAGGGCATGCAGAGCGCCGCAGTGTGACAGAGGCCGATCCCGCCTCGGCGTCGCCCCGCCAGCACCGCCCGCTAGCATCGGCTTGTGATGACGCCACCGCCCGAACCCACCCGCCTCGAATGCCGCCCCGACTGTGGCGCCTGCTGCACCGCACCGTCGATCACCAGCCCGATTCCCGGCATGCCGCAGGGCAAGCCGGCGGGCGTGCGCTGCGTGCAGCTGCTGGCCGACCAGCGCTGCGCCCTGTTTGGCCAGCCGGAGCGGCCGGCGTTCTGTGGCGGCCTGCAGCCGTCGGCAGAGATGTGCGGCGCCACGCGGGCCGATGCGCTGCTGTGGCTCACCCGGCTGGAGCAGGCCACGGCGCCGGGCCTCACGGCATCAGTGCCGCAGCGGCCTTGATGGCCTCGCGGATGCGGCCGTAGGTGCCGCAGCGGCAGACGTTCTCGATGGCGTCGATCTCGGCGTCGGTCGGGTTTCTGGTGCGGTTGAGCAGGTCGACCGCCGCCATGATCTGGCCGGGCTGGCAGAAGCCGCATTGCGCCACATCGCGGTCCAGCCAGGCCTGCTGCACGGGGTGCAGCGTGTCGCCCTGGGCCAGGCCCTCGATGGTGGTGACGCTGGCGCCTTTGAGGTCGCCGACGCGGATCGAGCACACGGTGCTGGCCTGGCCGTTGATGTGGCAGGTGCAGGCCTTGCACACGTTGATGCCGCAGCCGTACTTGGGGCCGGTGAGGCCGAGCTTGTCGCGCAGCACCCAGAGCAGGGCGAGGTCGTCCGGGGCCTCGACGCTGACCGCCTGGCCGTTCACGGTGAAGTTCTGAAGGGGCATGTGGGTCTCCTGGCAGGGCTTACTGCGGCACGGGCAGCACGGGGGGGATGGGGAGTTTTCCGGGCGGGAAGGGCGTGAAGTCGACCGGGAAATAGAGCGGGAACTTGCGCGCCTTCAGGCCGGTGGCCCGCGCCCAGGCGTTGGCGATGGCGCCGGAGGCGGCCGACATGCCGACCTCGCCCAGGCCGCCGATGGCCTCGCCGTTGGCCGGCATGATGATGACCTGCACGTCCTTCGGGTAATGCTTCATGCGCCCGTAGTGGTACTGCGAGAAGCTGCCCTCCAGCGGCAGGCCGTTCTGCACGTGCAGGCCCGACATCAGCACCAGCGAGATCGACTCGGCCAGCGCGCCCTGCAGCTGCGCGTCGATGCCGCTGGGGTTGATGGGCTTGCCGACGTCGATGGCAATCGTGGCCCGGGTCACCAGCGCCGGGCCGGTGCCGGCGATGACGGCGCGGGCGTCGATCTCCACCAGGCAGGCGGTGAAGGAGCGCGTCTCGGTGTGCACCGCGATGCCCTGGGCAAAGCCGGCCGGCATCTTCCTGCCCCACTGGCCGCTGTTGGCCACGGCCTGCAGCACCGCACGGGCGCGCGGCTGGCGCAAGTGCGACAGGCGGAAGGCCAGCGGGTCCTGGCCCAGCCTGGCGGCCATCTCGTCGACCATGATTTCCTCGACGCTGCGCGTCGGCTGGATGTGCACCGAGCGGTAGCTGCCGGTGTTCATGATGATGGGCGCCGGCAGCAGTTCCTTGGAGTGCACGCCGAAGTTGTACGGCGAGGTCACCATGGTCTTGAACAGCGCCTGCTCGACGGCCAGGTTGCCGATGGTCTGCTGCAGGCCCGGCAGCGCGGCGGCGGCGGCCGTCAGCATCTCGCCGAAGCCGTGGCGGGTGTCCAGCCGCGGGCTGGCGATGCGGTGCTGGTAGCTGACGACGTTGCCCAGCAGCATCGTGGCGCGGGCCTTGTGGTACTGCGGCGGGCGCATGCGGCCGTGGCGCATGTCGTCGGCGCGGTGGTACATCAGCTTGCAGGGGCGGCCCAGCAGCCGGGAGATCTGCGCGGCCTGCTGCACCGGGTCCCAGAACAGCCGGCGGCCAAACGACCCGCCCGAGGGAATGACATGCACCTTGACCTTGTCGACCGGCAGGCCCAGGTCGGCGGCGATCGCCTGCTGGGTGACGATGGGGCTCTGCAGGCCGGCCCAGATCTCGCAGCTGCCGGGGCGCACGTCGGCGATGGCGCAGTCGGTCTCCATCGGCGCGTGGGAGACGGGCGCCATCTCGAACTCGGCCTCCACCGTCAGCGCGCCCAGCGGCGGAATGGCGAACGGCAGGATCGACTTCTTCAGCTTGGCGGTGATGGTGGCGTTGCTCTCGCCGTCGATCGTGCCCTTGCCCCAGGTGACGTCCAGTGCGTTGACCGCGTCCCAGGCCTGGCCGAAGGTCTCGGCCATCACCGCCACGCCGGGCGGGATCGGCGTGTAGGCGCCGCCGCCGGGCAGCACTGCGACGCCGAGCACGCCCGGCATCGCCAGGATGGTGGCGCGGTTGTTGACCGACACGACGGTGCCCAGGATGGTGGGCGGGCGCCGCACCAGGGTCGGCTTGGCGTTGGGCACCGGCAGGTCCATGGTGAACTTCTTCTGGCCGGTGACGATGGCCAGCGCATCGAGCCGGCGCGCGGCCTTGCCGATCACCTGGTAGTCGCCAGGGTGCTTGGGCAGCACGTTCAGCGGCGGCGGCACCAGGCTGGCGGCCACGCTGAGCGTGCCGTAGGCGGCCGTGCGACCGTCGGGTGCCGTGATCACGCCGGCCGCCACGCTCAAGGTGCTGGCCGACACGCCCCACTGCTGCGCGGCGGCTGCCAGCAGGCGGGCGCGGGCGGTGGCGGCCATGATCGGCAGCGCGGCGTCGAACACCCGCACGTTGGCCGAGCCGCCTGTGAGCTGGTTGAAAATCAGCTCGGGCCGGGCGTCGGCGCTGGTGACGTCGACGCTGCTCAGCGGCACGTCCAGCTCCTCGGCCACCATCATCCCGCAGGCGGTTGCGATGCCCTGGCCCTTTTCCAGTCGCGGCAGGTCCAGGCTGACGCGGCCGTTGGCGTGGATCACCAGCTTGACCAGCGGCATGGTGGGCAGCGAGGTCTGCAGGATCGCGTCGCCCAGGTCGTAGAAGTCGGTGGTGTCGGGCGGTGTCAGCGGCAGCGCTGCCCGGGCGTTGGACGGTGTCGCCAGATTGACGCCGAAGCCGGCCGCCACCGTCAGCACGGGCGCCGAAACCAGGTAGGTCAGCAGACCGCGTCGGCTGACGGCCGGGGATGACGGGAGGCCCGTGTCCTCGGTATCCTCGGGCATTGATCTCGGCTGGGTCATCGAAGTCTCCTGGGTTGGCGCTTGCCGCCGATGGTGCCGGGATGACTTCGCCGAGGTTGTCATTCGAACGACAAGACCGATAAGTGTTTCCAGGGGTTTCAAAAGCGTCAAAGTGCGCGTAACGGGTTGTATCAAGCTGTGCAATGTTGACTCTGGAAACCATGTTGCGCATGAGCCTGTGGGCCAAGACCCTGACGGAGGCCGAGCTGGATCAGGTGGTGCGTGATGCCCACGAACGCTGGATTCCCGCCGGCGGCTACGCCGTGCGCTGCGGCGAGCCGGCCGACCACTGGATCGGCGTGATCGACGGGCTGGTCAAGATGTCGGTGTCGCAGCCCGACGGGCGGGTGTCGACCTTCACCGGCGTCACCGCCGGGGGCTGGGCCGGCGAAGGCTCGCTGCTCAAGGCCGGCCGCTGGCGCTACGACGGCGTCGCCACCCGCAACACCCGGCTGGCCTGCGTGCCGCTCTACGCCTTCGAGCGCCTGGTCTCGACCAGCCTGCCGTTCAACCGCTTTCTGCTGACGCACCTGAACGCCCGCCTCAGCCTGTTTGTCGGGCTGGTCGAGTACGACCGCCTGCTCGGGCCCGATGCCCGCGTGGCGCGCTGCCTGGCCAGCCTGTTCGACCCCGACCTCTACCCGCGCGCGGGCAACGCCGTCCAGCTCAGCCAGGACGAGATCGGCCTGCTCTCGGGCGTCTCGCGCCAGCGCACCAACAAGGCCCTGCATGAGCTGGAGCGCGCCGGCCTGCTGCGCGTGGCGTTCGGCAGCGTGACCGTGCTGGATCTGGCCGGGCTGCGCAGTTACTGCGGCGCCTGAGCTGCTGTTTTTCGGGAGAGCCCTCGATGTTCGAATCCGCTGAAATCGGCCACAAGATCGGCAAGACCGCCTACCGCGAGGCCTTGCCTGCCCTGCGTGCGGCCTTGCTGGAAGCGCAGATCGACCTCTACGAACGCCACAAGATGCCTGTCGTGGTCTTGATCAGCGGCCAGGACGGCGCGGGCAAGGGCGAGACCCTCAATGTGCTGCACGAGTGGATGGACCCGCGCTTCATCTCCACGCTGGCATTTGCCATGCCGACCGACGAGGAGCGCGAGCGCCCGCCCATGTGGCGCTACTGGCGCGCCTTGCCGCCCAAGGGGCGTCTCGGCATCTTTGCCGGCTCCTGGTATTCCGAGCCGATCCGCCAGCGCCTGGAAGGTGACATGTCGCTCAAGGAGTTGGACGCTCGCGCCGACGCCATCAACCGCTTCGAGGCCATGCTGGTCAACGAGGGCGCGCTGGTGCTGAAGTTCTGGTTCCATCTGACCAAGGAAGGCCAGAAAAAGCGCCTCAAGGCGCTGGCGGGCGACCCGCGCACCGCCTGGCGCGTCACGCCCTGGAACTGGGAGCGGCTCAAGACCCATGACGAACTGGTCGACGTGGCGGGTCACCTGCTGCGCATCACCAACACGCCGGGCGCGCCCTGGGTGGTGATCGACGGCTCGGATGACCGCTACCGCGCCCTCACCGTCGGCCAGGTGCTGCTGAGCGCGCTGCAGGCCCGCCTGGCCCGTCCCGCGCCGCCCCTGCCGCCGACGGCCCCGATGGTGCGCGTCGATACCGACGGCCGCAGCGTGCTGTCGGTGCTCGACCTCACGCACCGGCTGGCCGATTCACCGTACGAACGCGAACTCGCGCACTGGCAGGGCCGCCTGTCGGAGCTGGTGCGCGATCCGCGCTTCCGCGGCCGCTCGCTGGTCTGTGCCTTCGAGGGGGCCGATGCCGCCGGCAAGGGCGGCAGCATCCGCCGCATCTGTGCGGCGCTCGATGCGCGCCAGTACCAGGTCGTGCCGGTGGCCGCTCCCACCGAGGAAGAACGCGCCCAGCCCTACCTGTGGCGCTTCTGGCGCCACGTGCCGCGCCACGGCCACATCACGCTGTTCGACCGCACCTGGTACGGCCGCGTGCTGGTCGAGCGCATCGAGGGTTTCTGCTCCGAACCCGACTGGCGCCGCGCCTACACCGAGATCAACGACTTCGAGCACGAGATGGCCGATGCCGGCGTCATCGTCATCAAGTTCTGGTTGCAGATCAGCCAGCAGGAGCAACTGCGCCGCTTCAAGGAGCGCGAGGCCGTCGCCTTCAAGCGCTTCAAGATCACCGACGAAGACTGGCGCAACCGCGACAAATGGGACGCCTACCAGCAGGCGGTGTGCGACATGGTCGAGCGCACCAGCACCGGCAACGCGCCCTGGACGCTGGTGGAGGCCAACGACAAGAACTACGCGCGGGTGAAGATATTGCGGACGCTGTGCGAGCGGGTGGAGCGGGAGTTGAAGGGGAAGGGTGAAGTGGAAGAGGCCGGTGGGGGGCGGCCTAAATCGGGCAAGAAATCCAGAAAATCGAGCTAAGACCCGTGAATTGAATCAGCGCGCTCAATATGGATGTGCCTGCTCATCAGTTCCATTACTTCAACTCGACACGCCCGCGCTTTCCAGCACCAGCAGATACAGCGCTGCCCGCGCCCGACTGGCGCCGACGTAGAGCCATTCTGGATGCCGCCCTGCTTGCGCATCCAGCCCGACCAAAATGACGACATCTGCTTCCAACCCCTTGAATCCTTGAATCGTGCCGATGCGGACTTGGCCTGGCGTGGCTGCGGCTACATCCGTACTCAGTTCAACCTCATCCAATCCTTCTGACCACGCTGACGTGGCATTGGTGTGGCGATATGAAGCTAGGATGACCACCTGCTCAGGGCGAATGTCTTCCTTGCGCAGTAGCGTACGTAGCAATTGGCGTAACTGCTGAGCCATTTCTGCAAAGTGCGTACTGGTTTGAATGAGTGGGGCGGGACCATGCTCGATGCGGAATTCATTCGGTGTTACGCACTGGCCGAGTCGGGCAGCCAACTCGCCTATCGGCCGTGAGTTGCGTAAATTGGCCTCCAGCACCAAGGCTTTCGCTGCAAATGGCGGCTCCCATTGCGCTTGTGCCTGATACACCGACTGTCGCCGGTCGTAAAAGCAATACCAGGAGAATTCAGCCTTGCCCAGCGCCTCTAGCGCCACCCACCAAGTTGGCGAAAAATCGGCCGCCTCGTCGACAATTAACGTGTCGAAACGGGCGCCCAGTCGTTCAGCTGCGCCCAGCAACAACTCGGCGCAGTCTTCCTGAAAAAATCGTCGCCGCGCGCCCTCATCCACTGGTACGTCAAACCCCAGGCCAGATTCCACCGCCAAGTGGCGTACCAGTTCGTGGAAATTACAAACTTTCAGGCTAGGAACATCCGCAAGCAAGCTCGACAGATGTCCGGCCAGCGCTCGGTTAAAGCAAGTCAGCAGTACAGATTTACCACTGGCGGCGTGATCACGCGCCAGCGTTACTGCGAGCATCGTTTTGCCTGACCCTGCGCCACCTTCCACCAGCAGTCTGGGTTGGCTGCGCAGCATGCGCAAGACCTGTATCTGTTGATCGGTGACGCGCTGTAGTGCAACCACGGTGTCGTCCACCCGGCTACCCAGCGGCACCAGCAGATTGCAATCGGGTGCCAGCAGTTCCTTGAGCACTTTTTGATGCTGCCGACTCCAAGGCCGATGCTCCGGAAAAGCCTCGCGCAATAACTTCAGCAGCGCCTGCGCTGGATCTGCCAAATCATTGCGATCCAGTAAAAATGCGCGTGATGGAGCCTCACAACCCGGCAATGGTCCTCGCCACACCACATCCGGAAACCATGCGGCGTGCGTGATCCCCAGTGCGTTGGCATCCTCCCAACCCAGTCGCCCCTGTAATTTCTCCAGCAAGGCATAACGATTACGCCGAGCCTGAGTCAAGGGCGATTGCTTCATCGCCAAGCCCGAGGCATAAAACCACTGTCCATCCCGAACTTCCACCGCACCGGCCTTGATCTCGAAAATGATCAAGCCATGTTGTGGGTGAAAAACGATCACATCGGCCTCACCAACGCTCTCACCATGACGCTGAAGCAAACGCCATTCAACCGCGTGGAAATATTGCCAAGGCGCAGGCAACTGAGCGAGTGCTGTCGTGACTCGGGATTCAGCGCGGTGTCCGCTGGCGATGGCGGCTGAAGTAGAGGACATTCTGGTGTTGGCTGTGATGGTTGGAAATAATTTTTAATTATTTTCTTTTCAAGACTAACTGACTGCCAGAGCGTGACACTTCTCTGTACTCGCGAAGGCGCGTTAGAACTCCTACGCCGCCTGCGGCTATTGCTATGGCTATGGCTGAATATGTTGCTGCTGCTCCTAGTATAGAAATAGCACCGGCTGCAGTAACTCCGGCTACTACCCCTGATGTTCCACCAGTTGGCAGCGCTAAAAATGCTGAGTAAACAGCTACACCAATGGCACCTACGGCAATTGCCCAAGCAACAGAGCCAGTTGCACGTAGTTTTATGGTTTTTCTTGCAAGATCGCCAGTTATTTCAATGGTGTCCTCTTCGCTTTTGAGTGCATCAGCTAGTTCTTTTTCGGTTTTAACTTTTGCTGTCATTTTTGGTTAAAATCTCGGTTTCACGATTTTAATTTGAGTAAATAGGAAAAAATTGTCCGGTGAAGCTATTTATCTAGTTCAATCAAACCACACTTTCATTTTTTGTCTAGCCTGCTCCTTTATTTCTTCAGTGATGTGTATTGCAACGGTTGCAGTGGCTGCCGCGAGAGCTCCGAGGTCATCAGTGAATCCCGCGACGGGGATAGCATCAGGAATTGCATCAACTGGAAGAATGAAGTAAGCCAGCGCTCCATATATTACAGTTTTGGCCCAAGTAGGAGTTTTTTCGTCTTGGGCTGTGTAGTAAAGACAAAGTGCTTTTTCGATGACTTCTGCGCCTGCTTTTTTTGCGAAGCTTTTGATTTTTTCCCAAAAACCGTCGTCATTAATTGATTCTGACATAATTTTGTTCCAAGCTAGTTTATAGATTGAATTTAATTTGCTCAATCTGGAAAATTTTGTGTTGGGTTTTGATCTGATTTTATTAGTTGCTGGCCCTTGTGATTGACTGATGGTTATGTATTAAAAAATTTAGATCGAATAAATTCAATTCTTCCAATTTTCTCTCTGTTCAGCTTGCTCCCGCAACGCGTACATTTTATAGGTCCAAAAAATACATCGCTGCGCTGCTCAATCGTTGTCGTCCACTGACAAGTCGGACACGTGAATTTCATGAATCGATGAACGGGGCGAACTGGCATATCGATTTACTCTATTGGATGGATTCAGTCGGAATCCGGAATCTGCTTCCTGATGATCGAAAGCAACATCGTCCCCAGTCCCATTGCGCCGAAAATGGCCCAGCCCGTGTTGGCTTCACCCAGGATGAAATAAAGCCCGAGGAAGCACAGGCTGTAGATGATGAAGATGGCGGCGATGGCCAGTCCGATGGTGAAGATGAAGCTCAAGGCGATGAGTTGAATACCCAGAAAGAGCAGCCACATCACGCCGCCGCCAAGCAGCATCAAAAGTGCATAACCCATTTCAACGTGCCTCCAGATAGTTGGTCAGTTGCGCATCCACTTCGGCCTGCAGGCCTTCCGGGCTGATGATGCGGACGTTGGGGATCCAGTAGCGCACGATGGGCCGGATCTGGTCGGGGTGGGCGACTTTGCCGGAGACGAGGATGCCACCGTCTGCCAGTTCCTTCTCGATCACCTGGCCGGCGATGAGTTTGCGGCGGCGGAAATAGCCGGCGGCTTCCTTGGCGACTTTCAGGACGATTTCGGTTTTTTTCTCGTTGAGCCAGATGCTGTCTTCGTCGAGCAGCAACTGCTCGATGTGCGGCGAGCGCTCGAAGGTGCTGCCGGTCAGCACCAGGCGGTCCATCTTGCTGAAGGTGTAGGCCTTGAGTTTTCCGTCATCCATGCAGGCCAGATACCAGACGCCGCTGTGGTTGATGAGCTTGTAGGGCTCGGCGTCGGTGTAGCTTTTGACGGCTTCTTTTTTCTGGTAGCTGAAGCAGATTTTCTGACGGCTCAGAATGGCCTGTTCAATCTGTTTGAAGAGGTGGGTCTTGTCGCCCAGTTCTTCGTAATGGTGGCCTTTGACCAGCAGGGCCGATTCGATGCGGCTGTCGAGCAGGTCGCGCAGGAAGTCGTTGCTCAGTGCAGGGTACAGGCGCTGAATGCCGGCGAGGCAGGCGAATCTTTCCAAGTCGTGGTAGTGGAGTTTCCCCAGGTAGCGGGGTTCGAGCCAGTAGTTGCCGTCGGATTTCTCCAGCGGCAGGTAGGCGAAGCGGTCGCTCAGGTCGCGCTGGATGGTGCGCAGGCTGACGTTGAACTCTTGCGCCAGCGCGTGCGGCTCCAGCTTGTCGCCCTGGTTGAGTCGGACGAGTATCTGCGTCAGTCGATAGGCGAGCGTGTCGTGATCGGCGCGAATAGGCATGAGTCGTCCGCGCGGGAAACCCCGAACGCAGGTTCAAGAATCAACACAAGGTGACGAAATCTGGCCCTGTGTTATTTTTTTGGGTGCCAGACATTTGCTGAATTTTTCAATGCTGGAGAGTAAACAGCGATCACGACAGGTGGTGTCGTAGGGGCTTTTGATTCGTTAAATAAGTCACGGACGGTCGCGCCGCGACTTGATATGCGTCTAGTTGACGGGCCGGGACTGGTGTGTGTTCGTGCGTTCGTACCGGCTGGGCAAGAAAAAAGCCGACGCGGCGGTCGGCTTTTTCTGGGTGGGCGACGCGCAGGCGTCGCGGTGTCGCGTGGTCTTACCGCACCCGCTGCGCCAGCTCGCCGCTGGCGTACTTCTGGGCGATCACCGTCAGTGGCAGGCCCTGGATGCGGCTGCCCTGGCCTTCGCAGCCGAACTCCAGGTAGCGCTGCTTGCAGATCGCCTGGGCGGCGGCGCGGGCGGGCTTGAGCCACTCGCGGGCGTCGAACTTGTCGGGGTTCTCGAACATGAACTTGCGCACCGCGCCGGTCATGGCCAGGCGGATGTCGGTGTCGACGTTGATCTTGCGCACGCCGTGCTTGATGGCTTCCTGGATTTCCTCGACCGGCACGCCGTAGGTCTGTTTCATCTGGCCGCCGTACTGGTTGATGATGGCCAGCAAGTCTTGCGGCACGCTCGACGAGCCGTGCATCACCAGGTGGGTGTTGGGCAGGCGGGCGTGGATTTCCTTGACGCGGTAGATCGCCAGGATGTCGCCGGTGGGCTTGCGGGTGAACTTGTAGGCGCCGTGGCTGGTGCCGATGGCAATCGCCAGTGCGTCGAGCTGGGTGGCCTGAACGAAGATGGCGGCCTCTTCCGGATCGGTCAGCATCTGGCTGTGATCGAGCTTGCCTTCGGCGCCGATGCCGTCTTCCTCGCCGGCTTCACCGGTTTCCAGGTTGCCCAGGCAGCCCAGTTCGCCTTCGACGGTGACGCCGACCTTGTGGGCCATATCGACCACTTTGCGGGTCACTTCGACGTTGTAGTCGAACGAAGCCGGCGTCTTGCCGTCTTCGCGCAGCGAGCCGTCCATCATCACCGAGCCGAAGCCGAGGTCGATCGCGCCCTGGCAGACCTTGGGGCTGGTGCCGTGGTCCTGGTGCATGACCAGCGGGATGTGCGGATAGGCTTCGGCGGCGGCCTGGATCAGGTGCTTGATGAAGGGCTCGCCAGCGTATTTGCGGGCGCCGGCGCTGGCCTGAAGGATGACGGGCGCGCCAACCTCGTCGGCAGCGGCCATCACGGCCTGGACCTGTTCGAGGTTGTTGACGTTGAAGGCCGGGATGCCGTAGCCGTATTCGGCTGCGTGGTCCAGCAGTTGTCGCATCGAGACGAGAGCCATGGGAGAACCTCAGAGGAGAGTGAATGAATCCGGTGCACGCGGTTCATCACCCTCCTTCGCTGCCCTGCCGTCAGGCCAGATGAGATGAAACCGCGTTGTAACTCCACGGATTCTAGGGTTCTCCGAAGGGCTGTTGGCTGACGCCGACTCCCTTATTCAGGCGTATTGCATCTGAGTTACAGACTTGCATCAACCTCCGACACGGCAGACCTTGAGCATGTTGGTGCCGCCCGGATAGCCCATCGGCTCGCCGCAGGTGATGGCGTAGGTGTCGCCCGGCTTGAGCGCGCCGGAGTCGACCAGCAGCTTTTCGGCGGCGGCCAGCGCGGTGTCGCGGTCATCGAACTTGGCCATCAGCACCGGGCGCACGTTGCGGTAGAGCGCCATGCGACGCTCGGACAGCGCCTGCGTGGTCAGCGCGTAGATCGGCACGTCGATCTGGTAGCGGCTCATCCACAGCGCGGTCGAGCCGGACTCGGTCAGCGCCAGGATGGCTTTGCAGCCCAGGTGGTGCGCCGTGAACAGCGCGCCCATGGCGATCGACTGGTCGATGCGCACGACCTTCTTGCTGGTGAAGTCGGCGTCCAGACGCAGTTCTTCGGCCGCTTCGGCGGCCATGGCGATGGCGGCCATCTGCTCGACGGTCTCGACCGGATACTTGCCGGCGGCGGTTTCGGCCGACAGCATGACGGCGTCGGTGCCGTCGAGCACGGCGTTGGCCACGTCGGACACTTCAGCACGGGTGGGCACCGGCGCCAGGATCATCGACTCCATCATCTGCGTGGCGGTGATGGTGATCTTGTCGAGCGCACGCGCCATGCGGATCATGCGTTTCTGCAGCGCCGGCACTGCGGCGTTGCCGACCTCGACCGCCAGGTCGCCCCGCGCGACCATGATGCCGTCGCTGGCCTTCAGGATCGAGTCGAGCAGCGGAATCGCCTCGCTGCGCTCGATCTTGGCGATCATGCCGGGCTTGTGGCGCCACGGCTCGCCGGCCACGTTGGCCAGCTGGCGCGCCATTTCCATGTCGGTGGCGTTCTTCGGGAACGACACGGCCAGGTATTCGCACTGGAAGGACATCGCGGTCTTGATGTCGTCCATGTCCTTGGCGGTCAGGGCCGGCGCGGTCAGACCGCCGCCCTGCTTGTTGATGCCCTTGTTGTTGGACAGCTCGCCGCCGACCTTGACGAGGGTGTGGACTTCCTCGCCGCGCACGGCGTCGACCGTCAGCACGATCAGGCCGTCGTTGAGCAGCAGCGTGTCGCCGGGTTTGACGTCGCGCGGCAGTTCCTTGTAGTCGAGGCCGACGCCGCTCAGGTCGCCCAGCTCGGTGCGCGCGGCGTCCAGCACGAAGTGCGTGCCGTTCTCCAGCATGACACGGCCTTCGGCGAACTTGCCGACGCGGATCTTGGGGCCCTGCAGGTCAGCCATGATGGCGACCGGCTTGCCGACCTTGCGCGCCACTTCGCGCACGAGGTTGGCGCGGTCGATGTGGTCCTGGGCCTTGCCGTGGCTGAAGTTCAGCCGCACCACGTCGACACCGGCGCGGATCATGCGTTCCAGCACCGCCGGGTCCGAGGAAGCAGGGCCGAGGGTGGCGACGATCTTGGTATGGCGGGGCATGCGGTGCTCTCCTGGATTGATAAGGCGCCCGCGTCAGGCCCCAGTCAGGGCCAGGTTGCAACGATGTTGCAGGGCGGGCGCCGGATTATCTGCCTCAGGGGGAACAGCGCAGTTACGAAACAACCCGTAGCGCGCGACGCCCCCGCCTTGATCGCTGCCTGAGGGCCGGTCAGCGGCGCGTGGCCGCCGCGTCCGCCACCGCCAGCGCGGTCATGTTGACCACCCGGCGCATGGTGGCCGACGGCGTCAGGATGTGCACCGGTGCGGCCGCGCCCAGCAGCATCGGCCCGACCGTGACGCCCTTGCCCGACGTGACCTTGAGCACGTTGAACAGGATGTTGGCCGCGTCGATGTTGGGCAGCACCAGCACGTTGGCGGCGCCGGTGAGCGTGCTCTCGGGCAGCACGGCGGTGCGGATCTTCTCCGACAGGGCCGCGTCGCCGTGCAGTTCGCCGTCGCACTCGATGTCGGGGTTGCGGGCCACGAACAGGTCGCGCGCCGCGCGCATGCGCTTGGCCGAGGCGCGGCTGGACGAGCCGTACATCGAGTGCGACAGGAACGCCACCTTGGGCGGCACGCCGAAGCGGCGCACTTCCTCGGCCGCCATCTGGGCGATCTCGGCCAGTTCCTCGGCGCTGGGCTGCTCGTTGATGAAGGTGTCGGTGATGAAGAGGTTGTGCTCCTCCAGCATCAGCGCGTTCATGGTGGCCATCACCTTGGTGCCGGCGCGCGCGCCGATGACGGCCTGGACGTGCTCGAAGTGGCTGTCATAGCGGCCGTGCAGGCCGCACAGCATCGCGTCGGCGTCGCCGCGCTTGAGCAGCAGGGCCGAGATCAGCGTGGTCGAGCGCCGCACCGCCGCCTTGGCCGCCTCCACCGAGACGCCGTCGCGGCCCATGATGCGGTGGTAGTCCTCCCAGCAGGCGCGGAAGCGCGGATCGTCCTCGGGGTTGACCACCTCGAAGTCCACGCCCGGCTTCAGGCGCAGGCCGGCGCGGTCGATGCGCATCTCGATCACCGCCGGGCGGCCGACCAGGATCGGCTTGGCCAGGCCTTCGGCCAGCACCGCCTGCACGGCGCGCAGCACGCGCTCGTCTTCACCCTCGGCGTAGACCACGCGGGCGGGGGCGCGCTTGGCGGCGGCAAACACCGGGCGCATGAACATGCCGGTCTGGTAGACGTAGCGGGTCAGCGACTCGCGGTAGGCGTCCAGGTCGGTGATCGGGCGGGTGGCCACGCCGGATTCGGCCGCGGCCTGGGCCACGGCGGGCGCGATGCGCAGGATCAGGCGGGCATCGAACGGCTTGGGAATCAGGTACTCGGGGCCGAACTTCAGCTCCTGGCCGGCGTAGGCGGCGGCCACTTCGTCGCTGGTTTCTTCCTTGGCCAGCGCGGCGATCTCGCGCACGCAGGCCAGCTTCATCGCCTCGGTGATGGTGGTGGCGCCACAGTCCAGCGCACCTCGGAAGATGTACGGGAAGCACAGGACGTTGTTGACCTGGTTCGGGTAGTCCGAGCGGCCGGTGGCGATGATGCAGTCCGGCTTGGCCGCGCGCGCCAGCTCGGGGCGGATCTCGGGTTCCGGGTTGGCCAGCGCCAGGATGATGGGCTGGTCGGCCATGGTGGCGACCATCGCGGTGGTCAGCACGCCGGCGGCCGAGCAGCCCAGGAACACATCCGCGCCGCGGATCGCGTCCGCCAGCGTCACGTCGGCAGTCTTCTGGCAGTAGCGTTGCTTGGACTCGTCGAGCTTGCCCGCTTCCACGTCGGCCCGGCCGGCGCGGATCACGCCCTTGGAGTCGCAGACGAAGATGTTGCCGATGGCCACGCCCAGGCCGACCATCAGGTCCAGGCAGGCAATCGCCGCCGCACCGGCGCCCGACACCACCAGCTTGATGTCGCCGATGGGCTTGCCCACCAGCTCCAGGCCGTTGAGCAGCGCCGCGCCCGAGATGATGGCCGTGCCGTGCTGGTCGTCATGGAAGACGGGGATCTTCATGCGCTCGCGCAGCTTCTTCTCGATGTAGAAGCACTCGGGCGCCTTGATGTCCTCGAGGTTGATGCCGCCCAGCGTGGGCTCCAGCGCCGCGATGATGTCGACCAGCTTGTCCGGATCGTTCTCGGCCAGCTCGATGTCGAACACGTCGATGCCGGCAAATTTCTTGAACAGGCAGCCCTTGCCCTCCATCACCGGCTTGCTGGCCAGCGGGCCGATGTTGCCCAGGCCGAGCACGGCGGTGCCGTTGGTGACCACGCCGACCAGGTTGGCGCGCGAGGTGTACTCCACCGCCAACGCCGGGTCTTCTTCAATCGCCAGGCAGGCATAGGCCACGCCGGGCGAGTACGCCAGCGACAGGTCGCGCTGGTTCATCAGCGGCTTGAGCGGCGTGACGGCAATCTTGCCGCGCACCGGCGAGCGGTGGTATTCCAGCGCGGCGTCGCGCAAAGCCTGTTCGGCGGGGGTGAGGGGGGCAGACATGCGGGGGATGCTCCTGGGCAGTTATTCGTGACGCGCACTGCGGTGTCCACAGTGCGGGTCGCGAAGATTACAGCCCGGGTACAGGCCCACTGTTGCGGGAAATACGCGCCCAGCTTGAAAACCCCGGTTTCATGAACGGGAGGCCGGGGTGTCATGCACAAGTGGCATGACGTCAGGTTGGTGTCAGACGGCGATCAACCCGCCGCGCGCTTCTCCAGAATCTCGAACGCCGGCAGCGTCTTGCCTTCGAGCACCTCCAGGAAGGCGCCGCCGCCGGTGGAGATGTAGCCCACGTCCTTTTCGATACCGTACTTGGCAATCGCTGCCAGCGTGTCGCCGCCGCCGGCGATGCTGAAGGCGTCGCTGTCGGCAATCGCGCGGGCGACGGTTTCGGTGCCGTGGGCGAAGGCGTCGAACTCGAACACGCCGACCGGGCCGTTCCAGACGATGGTGCCGGCCGCCTTCAGCTGCGCGGCCAGGATGGCGGCGGTCTGCGGGCCGATGTCGAGGATCAGGTCGTCGTCGGCCACGTCGGTGGCGGCCTTGACGGTGGCTTCAGCCGTGGGCGAGAAAGTCTTGGCGCAGACCACGTCGACGGGGATCGGCACGGCCGCGCCACGGGCCTTCATGGCGTCGATCACGGCGCGGGCTTCACCGACCAGGTCCGGCTCGGCCAGGCTCTTGCCGATCTTCAGGCCGGCGGCCAGCAGGAAGGTGTTGGCGATGCCGCCGCCGACGATCAGGCCGTCGACGTTGGCCGACAGCGCCTTCAGGATGGTCAGCTTGGTGCTGACCTTGCTGCCGGCGACGATGGCGACCAGCGGGCGCTTCGGGTGCGCCAGGGCCTTGCTGATGGCGTCGATCTCGGCCGACAGCAGCGGGCCGGCGCAGGCCACGGGCGCGAACTGGGCGATGCCGTAGGTCGTGCCCTCGGCGCGGTGGGCGGTGCCGAAGGCGTCGTTGACGAAGATGTCGCACAGCGCGGCCATCTTCTTGGCGAGTTCTTCGTTGTTCTTCTTCTCGCCCTTGTTGAGGCGGCAGTTCTCCAGCATCACCAGCTGGCCGGGCTCGACCGTGACGCCATCCACCCAGTGGGCGACGACCGGGATCTCGCGGCCCATCAGTTCGCCCATGCGCTTGGCGACCGGCGCCAGGCTGTCGGCGGGCTTGAACTCGCCTTCGGTCGGGCGGCCCAGGTGGCTGGTGACCATCACGGCGGCGCCGGCCTTCAGCGCCATCTCGATGCACGGAATGCTGGCGCGGATGCGGGTGTCTTCGGTGATGGCGCCGGCGTCGTCCTGCGGCACGTTGAGGTCGGCGCGGATGAACACACGCTGGCCCGCCACCTGGCCGGCGGCGATGAGGTCTTGGAGGCGAAGAATCTTCATGGGTATCGTTCCAGTGCAGTCAAGAAAAGGGAAAGAAAAGAGGGCGGCTCACCAGCCCAGGCCGATGCGCAGCGGCAGAAACACCAGCATGCCGACCACGATGGTGCCCAGAATGCCGCGCTGCCAGAAGAAGTAGGCCGCAGCGGCCACGGCGCCGGCCAGACGTGCGTCGGCGAGTGTCTGCAGCAGCCGGCCCTGGGTCAAGAACACATCGGGAACCACAATCGCGGCCAGCGCGGCCAGCGGCGCGTATTGCAACGCCCGCTTGACCCAGGCGGGCAGCGGCCAGTCGCGGTTGGGCAGCAGGAAGAAACTGCGCGTCAGCACGGTGATGAGCGCCAGGCCGACGATGACGAGGGCGGTTTCCAACTCGCTCATGGGGCCGACTCCGGGGCCGAGCGCTGCCGGGCGACGCTCTCCATCATCAGCCCGGCGGCCACGGCCGCAGCCACCGCGACGACGATGTTGAGCTTGTACGGCAGTGCAAACGCCGCCACTGCCGCGAGCGACGCCACTGCAGCGCTGACCCAGGTGGCGCGGTTGACCAGCAGTGAGCAGGTCAGCCCCAGCAGCGCCAGCGTACCGGCAAATCCCAGGCCCCAGGCGGGCGGCACGGCGTCGGCCAGCACGATGCCAGCCACCGACGGCACCTGCCAGCCCAGCCACAGCACGACGATGCCGCCGATCAGGTATTGCAGCTGGCCGGCCTGCGGCCTGGGTTCGGGCCAGGCGTGGGTGAACATCGCCAGGTTCATGTCGGCGGCCAGGTAGCTCAGCAGCACGCGCCGGTGGCGCGGCTGGCCGCCGAAGTAGGCGCGCCACTGCACGCTGTAGATCACGAAGCGCAGGTTGACGACGAAGGCGGTGAGCCAGATCACCCAGGCCGGCGCGTGGGCGGCGATCAGTGGCAGCGAGGCCAGCTGCGAGCTGCCGGCAAACACGATCAGGCTCATCAGCAGCGCCAGCGGCACGCTCAGGCCGCTCTTGACCATGGCCACGCCGGTGACCAGCCCCCAGGCGGCGATGCCCGGCAGCATGGGCAGCATGTCCTGCAGGCCGCGAAGGAAGTGCGGATCGCGGCGCAGGTGCCGCCAGCGCTGGCGGAGGGTGGGGGCGGGCGGAGGCATCGGGCGATTGTCCCATCGGCCTGCGCCGGGGACGACCCGCTGCTGCGTCAGTTCACGTCAGTGGGTCGTGGCGGCGCGTGCCGGCTTGGCAGCGGCGTGGCCGGCGGCGGGCTTCTCGACGGGGTCGGCCGATTCGCCGGAGGCGTGGGCCTCGGGCTTGGCGGTGGTGGGCGCCTCTTCGCCTTCGGCGGCGGAGGCGGCCGCTGCAGGCGGCTTGGGGCTCTTGCGCGGGATCACGGGCACGACGCCTTCGATCTTGTTGTCGCGCATGTACTGGTCCATTTCCAGCCAGCCGGCGTAGACCGCGGCCTTGGACGCCTTGGTGTTGAGGGTGTAGCAGTCCTCGATGGCACGCATGGCGTGGCGGCAGGCGCTGCCGGTGGCCTTGCCCTCTGCTTCCTTGCGCGCGGCGGTGGCCGTGCCGGTTTCGATGCCCAGCACGTCGCAGCCGGTGAGCAGGGCGGTGACGGACAACAGAATCAGCAGGGGGCGGGCGCGCATGGTGGTCAGGCTCGGAAGGGTTGAAAAACCAGGTTCTGAGCGTTGTATCGGCGCGCGCCGCCGGAACTTGAGGGCTGATTCAGCCCAGCCGCGTGCCCACCGCCACCGGTTTGGCGTGCAGAAAGTCCGCCGCGCCCTGGCGCTTGCCGCCCGGGCGCTGCACCTGCAGCAGTTGCAGCGCGCCTTGGCCGCAGGCGACCACCCAGGCTTCAGGCGTGGCGCTCAGCACCTCGCCGGGCGTGGTGTGGGTGACATCGGCCCGGACATCGATATTCACCACGCGGGCGCTCCAGAGCTTGACGGCCTCGCCGCCCAGCTCGAAGTGCGCGCCGGGAAACGGGTCGAAGGCGCGCACGCGGCGTTCGATCTCGGCGGCCGGCAGCGTCCAGGCGATCGGTGCCTCGGCCTTGGCGATCTTGTGCGCGTAGGTGACGCCTTCAGCGGGCTGGGGCGTGGCCGCCAGCGTGCCGAGTTGCGCGAGCGCGGTGACGATCATGTCGGCACCCAGCGCAGCGAGCTTGTCGTGCAGCGTGGCGGTGCGGTCGTCGGGCGCGATCGGCAGCGACTCGCGCAGCAGCATCGCGCCGGTGTCCAGGCCGGCGTCCATCTGCATGAGGGTGATGCCGGTCTCAAGATCGCCGGCCTCGATGGCGCGGTGGATGGGCGCCGCCCCACGCCAGCGTGGCAGCAGCGAGGCGTGGATGTTGAGGCAGCCGTGGCGCGGCAGGTCCAGCACCCACTGCGGCAGGATCAGGCCGTAGGCGGCGACCACCAGCACGTCCAGGTCGGCGGCTTGCAGCGCGGCCTGTGCGGCGGCGGCTTCAGCGGGGTATTTGCCATCAAGCCGCAGGCTGGTGGGCTGTGCTACCGGGCAGCCTGCGGCCAGCGCGGTCTGCTTGACCGGCGAGGGCTGCAGCTTCATGCCGCGGCCGGCCGGGCGATCCGGCTGGGTCAGCACCAGCGGTACGGTGCAGGGCAGGCGGTCGCCGGCGGCCAGGATGCGCGCGAGCGCCGCAGCCGCAAATTCCGGCGTGCCGGCGAAGCCGATGCGCAGCGGGGTCAATCCGCGTCCCCGTCGCGTTCGCGCTTGAGCAGCTTGCTGCGGATGCGGTTGCGCTTGAGCGGCGACAGGTATTCGACGAAGACCTTGCCCAGCAGGTGGTCCATCTCGTGCTGCACGCAGACGGCGAGCAGTTCCTCGGCCTCGAACTGGTAGGGCTGGCCGTTGCGGTCCAGGGCTTCGACCGTGACGCGGGCGTGGCGCTCGACCTTGTCGTAGATGCTGGGCACCGACAGGCAGCCCTCGTCGCCGACGATGAACTCGGCGCTGGCCTGCACGATGCGCGGGTTGATCAGCACCAGCGGGTCGCTGCGGTCTTCGGAGACGTCGATGACCAGCACGCGCTCGTGCACGTCGACCTGGGTGGCAGCCAGGCCGATGCCGCGCGCTTCGTACATGGTGTCGAACATGTCATCGACCAGCCGCTGGATGCGGGCGTCGACCGCCGCCACGGGTTTGGCCACTTTGTTGAGGCGGGGGTCGGGATAGCGAAGGATATTGAGCAAGCTCATGATGCAAGCGGCGTGTAAAAGTAAGACCCCTGCCGGGCGCAAACAATGCGGGCTGGCAGGCTGTGGACGGTGGCAGAATTTAAAAACGATTTTCGCGCAGGTCCGGTGAGGCCTTGCGGGCCCAGACCGGAGTTGTTCCCATGATCCTGTGCCACCGCCTCCGCGCCCTGGCTTTGCGCGCTCCCCGCCTCTCGGGCTGGGCCGTCGGTCTGGCCCTGCTGGCGACGACGTGGCCTGCGGCGCACGCTGCTCCCAATTATCCCGTCACCGAAGGCCAGCGCGGCACTGCGCGCCAGGTGGCGCAAGCGGGCGTGCCGCTGTCGGAGCTGGCGCCCAACGCGCCTGATTCGTACACCGTCAAGCGCGGCGACACGCTGTGGGACATCTCCAAGATCTTCCTGCGCAGCCCGTGGCGCTGGCCCGAGCTGTGGGGCATGAACCTCGACCAGATCCGCAACCCGCACCTGATCTACCCGGGCCAGCTGCTGGTGCTGGTCAAGGTCGACGGCCGGGCGCGGCTGGAACTGGCGCGCGAGGTGGGCGGCAGCACGCTCAAGCTCGCGCCGCGTGCCCGCACCGAAGGGCTGGATCGCGGCCCGATCAGCGCCGTGCCGCTGCACCTGATCCAGCCCTTCCTGAACGAGGCCGTGGTGCTGGAGAGCGACGAGCTGGAGCGCGCGCCGCGCATCATCGCCGGCCGCGAAGGCCGCGTGCTGCTGGGCAAGGGCGACGTGGCCTATGTGCGCGGCGAGTTGCCGCCCCGGCGCGACTGGCAGATCTTCCGCCGCCCGACCGCGCTGCACGACCCGGTCACGAACGAGGTGCTCGGCTACGAGGCCGTGCACGTTGGCAGCGCCGAATACGTGCGCCCCGGCCAGACCAACACCGACGCCCAGGGCCGCGACGAGGTCGTGCCCGCCACCTTCAACCTGACCGCGCTGCGCCAGGAAGCCGGCGTGGGCGACCGGCTGGCTGCCGCGCCGCCTCGTGACGACGCCGCCTACGTGCCGCACGCGCCGGCCAACCCGGTCGACGGCCGGGTGGTGTCGATCTACGGCCAGGGCCGCAACGCCGGCCAGTACCAGATCGTCGCCATCAACCGGGGCAAGCAGGACGGCATCGAGCGCGG
The DNA here is from genome assembly GCF_965250675.1 of Leptothrix sp. (in: b-proteobacteria). Taxonomy (NCBI): domain Bacteria; kingdom Pseudomonadati; phylum Pseudomonadota; class Betaproteobacteria; order Burkholderiales; family Sphaerotilaceae; genus Leptothrix; species Leptothrix sp. (in: b-proteobacteria). The sequence continues at coordinate 92,911 of NZ_CBDFPH010000008.1, read as the reverse complement.
CCACGTGCTGGCGCTGTGGCGTGCCGGCCAGAGCGTGACCGACCGCGAAGACCTCGCCCGCACGCCCGTGCGCCTGCCCGACGAGACCAACGGGCAGATGTTCGTCTTCCGTGTCTTCGACCGCGTGTCCTACGCGCTGATCCTGACCGCGCTGACGCCGGTGCAGGCCGGCGACCGCTACTCCCAGCCCTGAACGGCCAGGGCCGGGCGATGCAGCACGCTGAACTCGCCGCCTGGCTTCATCTGCTCGAAACCCCCGGTGTCGGCCGGCTGACCGCACGGCGCCTGCTCGCGGCGTTCGGCAGCCCGGCCACGGTGCTGGCCGCGAGCCGGGCAGCGCGGGCGGCGGTGGTCGATGCCGCCGTGGCCGCGCGCCTCGACATGCCGCCCGAAGGCCACGCCGCCCTGGTCGAGCGCACCGAGCAATGGCAGGCCGAGGCACCGCAGCGGCACCTGCTGGCGCTGGGCGACGCGGCCTACCCCGAGCGCTGGCTGAACCTGGCCGACCCGCCGCTGCTGGTCTACGCCATCGGCCAACTCGACCTGCTGCAGCGTCCGGCGGTGGCGATGGTTGGCAGCCGCAACCCGACGCCGCAGGGGCTGGAAAACGCGCGCAGCTTTGCCACTGCGCTCAGCCGCGAGGGCATCACCGTGGTGTCAGGGCTGGCGCTGGGCATTGACGGCGCGGCGCACGAAGGCGCACTCGACGGCCCCGGCAGCAGCATCGCCGTGATCGGCACCGGCCTGGACCGCGTCTACCCGCGCAGCCACCTGGCGCTGGCGCGGCGGCTGGGCGAGCACGGCCTGCTGTTGAGCGAATACGCGCTGGGTACGCCACCGCTGGCGCCGAACTTTCCGCAGCGCAACCGCATCATCGCGGCACAGGGCGCCGGCACGCTGGTGGTGGAGGCGACGCTGCAGTCCGGCTCGCTCATCACCGCCCGACTGGCCGCCGAGATCGGGCGCGAGGTCTTCGCCATTCCCGGCTCGATCCACAACCCGCAGTCGCGCGGCTGCCACGCGCTGATCCGCCAGGGCGCCAAGCTGGTCGAGAGCATGCAGGACGTGCTCGAAGAGCTGCACCTGGCCTTGCCGTCAACGCCCGTGGTGCCGCTGCGGACTGCGCGGCGGGCGCCTGTGGCGGAAGCCGCACCATCGCCTGCCGCTGTGGATAACTCGTCACCCGACGATGCGCCGGATGGCTACACCGACCCGGTGCTGCAGGCGCTCGGCTGGAGCCCGGCCACGCTCGACGTACTGCAGGTGCGCACCGGCTGGGGCGCGTCGGCGTTGAGCGTGCGCCTGCTGGAGCTGGAGTTGTCGGGCCTCGTCACCCGCCAGCCGGGGCAGGTTTTTGCACGTCTGGCCACCACCTGAGCCCCTGTTTCAGCGGCGGGGCCGGCACAGGCCCTGGGGTATAGTGGTTTGATGTTCGACGTGCTTGTCTACCTCTACGAAAACTACTGGCGCCCTGACGCCTGCCCGGACCACGCGCAGCTGTCCAAGAAGCTGAGCGCGATCGGTTTCGAGACCGAGGAGATCGAGGACGCGCTGACCTGGCTCGACGGCCTGGCCGACGTGGTCGACTCCCACACCGGCGAGCAGAGTGCCCAGGCCATGCGCGTCTACACGCCCGCGGAGCAGGACCAGCTCGGCACGGCCTCGATCGCCTTCATCAGCTTCCTGGAATCCGCCGGCGTGCTGCCGCCGCCGATGCGCGAGATCGTGGTCGACCGTGCCATGGCCATTCCCGGCGCACCGGTGCCGCTGGAAGACCTCAAGATCATCGTGCTGATGGTGTTCTGGAGCCTGGGCGAGGAGCCGGACGCGCTCATCCTCGACGAGCTGTTCGTCGACGTCGAAGACCGCCTGATCCACTGACCGCGCACGGTCCGCGCGGCCGGTCAGTGTGACCTGTCAATGCAACAGGCGGGACGGGTCGGCGTCGAGCTTGGCCAGCGCGTCGCGCGTGGCACGCACGGTGAGCGATTCCTCTTCCACCGGCACCAGCAGGCCGGCCTGCAGAAACGCCGCCAGGCGGTGGTTCTGGAACATGATGCCGCGCCCTTGCGGCGTCACGAACACGCTGAACTGCTTGTGCATGCCCTGCCAGGCGAGCTGGACCGGCTCGTTGCGGCCCTGGTAGTCGAGCTTGAACCAGGCGCCGACCTGCAGGTTCTTGGCCCAGGCCAGGATGGCCGGCGTCGGCATGGAGCCGCCCTCGGCGATGACTTCCAGATCGCTGTTGCCCTCGCCCGAGAGGTCGCGCACCATCGATTCGTCGATCTCCAGCCCTTCGGCGTCGGGCAGCATTTCTTCGAGCGTCTCCAGCTGCATCATCAGCTCGTCGAGCCGCTCGCTCGGGATGGTGGCGGTGCGGGCCGAGAACGCTGCCTGCAGCGAGTTGTTGAGCGCCTGGATGTACTCGTTCTGCTTCTCGATCGGCACGTTGGCCAGGCCCATGCCCTCGCGCAGCTTCTTGAGCAGCGGCGGCAGGCGGCGGATGGCCTCGGAGCGTTCCTCGCGCGTGACCTTGGCGCTGGCCAGCCAGATCAGGTCGGCGGCGGCCTTCTGCATCAGCTTGGTCGCCTCGGTGGCCTGGCCGGACTTGACGGCGGTGGTCGCCAGCACGTCGGCCCAGACGTGGAACAGGAACTCGCGCACGCCTTCGTGCACCGGCACCTCGTTGAGCATCTTGCGCAGCTCGATGGTGTACTGGATCGCCAGCGTTTCGCGCTGCTCGATCTGCTGCGCCAGGCTCACGCCCTTGCTGCCGGCGGCGTGGGTGGTCTTGAAGTAGTTGTCGAGGAAGCGTTCGTACTCGGTCAGCACGGTCTGGAAGACGCGTCGGCCGGTGTCGGGGTAGGCCTCGACCACCTGCACCACGCGCTTGATTTCCTTCTCCATCGGCTCGCTGACGCCGGCGTTGCCACCGGCCTCGAAGCCCATCACGCAGGCGCCCATGCGGTCGATCAGCTTGCGCGCCGGGTGGTCGATGGTGGCGAAGAAGTCAGGCTCGACGATGGCCACGCGCAGCACCGGCATCTGCAGGCGCGCAAACCAGACGCGCACCGAGGCGGGAATGCGGTCCTCGGTCAGCACGCTCTGGAACATCAGCGCGACGATCTCGATCGTGGCGCGCTCGACCGGCGTGGTGGCCGCGTCCTTCAGTGCCTGCTTGCGCTGCTGCAACTCCTGCAGCAGCGCGGGCGTGTTGATGGCGCCGGTGCCTGCCCCGACGCCGCTGGCCAGACCGGCGGCACCGGGGCGCGATTGCGCCACCGTCTGCTGCGGGTCGAAGCGCAGCCGCACGGCGCTCTGCGCCTCGTTGATGGCCGCGCGCAATCCGGGCGATGCCGCGTGGGGCTGGGCGGCGGTCGAGCTGCTGAAGTCCGGAATCTGGCCGGCCACCAGCCGGTTGAGCCGGCCGAGCACGGCCTCGGCGCGCTCCATGGTGCGCATGAAGCCCGGCGAGCGCGTCATGAGCCGGGTCTCTTCCTGCACCTCGGCGCGCATGCCCAGCGTGCCGGCGCCCGAACCCAGCGTGCTGGCCGCGTTCTCGTGCGGCCTGCGGCTGCCGGCCGCTGAGGGCCGTGACGGCGGCAGGCCGGCGACTTCGGTCGGCGCGAACTGGTGGGCGTTCTGCTCGGTGGGGTGCAGCTGTTCGTGGCTCAGGCCGGTGGGCGTCGGGTAGCGCGGCGACGGGCCGGCGGCCGGTGGCTTGGCGGCCGGTGTCGCGCCTGCCGCCGGGTGCGAGCCCGTGCTGCCGGAGGCGCCTGACGCCCCGGATGCCGTGCCCGTGCCTGCTGCCGGGTGAGCGGTTGCACCGGTGCCGGACGTGGCGCCGGTGTCGCGGCTGCGGCGGATGAAGGGCCGCAGGTTGACCTCGGCGCAGACGTTCTGGCTGATCAGCCAGCGGTTGGTCTCGTGAAAGCCTTCATGCACCAGCGCGGCAAATTCCTCGTGCAGCATGGGCTGCGCGGTGCGCCAGTGCTCCAGCGTCAGCCCGGCGCTGCGCCAGCCGTCCACGGCGGCGCGCGCCAGCACGTGCGGACGCAGCACGTCGTTGGGCTCCATCTCCTCGCGGCGCTCCAGCGCCGACATGCGGTAGCGCAGGTCGGAGAACTCCCACGAGGCCTTGTCCATCATCGACAGCGCCAGGCGCGAGGCGACGATCTCCAGCTCGATCGTGTCGTCGTCGACCAGTGCCAGCTCGCTCGGCCGGGTGGCCATGCCGCCCTTGGACACCGGTGCGCCACCGGGCGGGGGCGACACCGCCAGCCGCAGCGCCTGCAGCACGCCCTGGTGCCAGGGGCTGGCCAGACGCGGCAGATCAAGCACCAGATCGCGGCGCTTGCTGAGCTGGTCGGGTGAGCCGACGCGGGTCATCAGGTTGCGCGAATCGTTGACCACGGCCTTGATGACGGTGGGCAACTCGCGTTGCAGCAACTCGAAGTAGAAACGCCGCGCCTGCGCAGCCAGGGCTGGGGAGTGAACGGCGGAGGCCATGTGCGTGGACTCTACACCCGCGTCAGACGACGGCGCCTGCGTTCGGATCATTCGGGTCGTGATCCTTGCGCGGGCCGCTGATGAGGTCTTCGCGCTTGACGCCGAGCCACATCGCGATGGCTGCCGCCACGAACACCGAGGAATAGATGCCGAACAGGATGCCGATGGTCAGCGCCAGCGCGAAGTAATGCAGCGTCGGGCCGCCGAACAGCAGCATCGACAGCACCATCATCTGCGTGCTGCCGTGGGTGATGATGGTGCGGCTCATCGTGCTGGTGATGGCGTGGTCGATCACCTCGGTGGTGCTCATCTTGCGGTAGCGGCGGAAGGCCTCGCGGATGCGGTCGAAGATCACCACCGACTCGTTGACCGAATAACCCAGCACCGCCAGCACCGCCGCCAGCACCGAGAGCGAGAACTCCCACTGGAAGAAGGCGAAGAAGCCCAGGATGATGATCACGTCGTGCAGGTTGGCGATGATGGCCGCAACCGCGAACTTCCACTCGAAGCGGATGGCGAGGTAGATCATGATGCCGATCACCACGAAGGCCAGCGCCTTGGCGCCGTCCTGCGCCAGTTCCTTGCCGACCTGCGGGCCGACGAATTCGCTGCGCGAGAGCTGCAGCGGTTCGGCGCTCTTGCCGTCGACGGTGGCTTCGCAGACCTGGCGGCTGATCGCCTCGCCCTTGTCGGTCGTGAACTGCTGGGTCGCCACCGTGCCGCCCTCGGCCGCGCACAGCTGCGTGAAGACCCGGCCGACCACCTCGGCCTGCTTGACGCCCTCGCGCAGCGGCAGGCGGATCAGCACGTCGCGCGAGGTGCCGAACTTCTGCACCTGCACTTCGCCGAAGTTCATGGCCTCGACGGTCGAGCGGATCTTGCCGATGTCGGCGCTCTGCGCGTAGGTGGTCTCGATCACCGTGCCGCCGGTGAACTCGATCGACAGGTGCAGCCCGCGCGAGAACAGGAAGAACACCGCCGCCGCAAAGGTCAGGAAGGAGATGACGTTGAAGGCCAGCGCATGCCGCATGAACGGGATGTCGCGCCGGAAGCGGAAGAATTCCATGATGTGAGTCCTTGCTACGGTGCGGGACGGGCGGCGCTCAGGCCTGGTCGCCCACGTGGGTTTGCACGGCCGTGCCGGTCGGGGCGCCGGCGTCGGGACGCCACACTTGGCCGATCGAGACCTTCTGCAGCTTCTTGGTGCGGCCGTACCAGAGGTTGACCAACCCGCGCGAGAAGAACACCGCCGAGAACATCGACGTCATGATGCCCAGGCAGTGCACCACCGCGAAGCCGCGCACCGGGCCGGAGCCGAAGGCCAGCAGTGCCACGCCGGCAATCAGCGTCGTGACGTTGGAGTCCATGATGGTGGCGAACGCGCGCTCGTAGCCGGCGTGGATCGCCATCTGGGGCGAGGCACCGGCGCGCAGCTCTTCGCGCACGCGCTCGTTGATCAGCACGTTGGCGTCGATCGCCATGCCCAGCACCAGCGCGATCGCGGCAATGCCCGGCAGCGTCAGCGTGGCCTGCATCATCGACAAGATCGCCACCAGCAGCAGCAGGTTCACGCCCAGCGACAGGGTCGAGAACACGCCGAACAGCAGGTAGTAGGCGCACATGAACACCGCGATGGCGACGAAGCCGTACAGCACGCTGTCAAAGCCCTTGGCAATGTTCTCGGCGCCCAGGCTGGGGCCGATCAGGCGCTCTTCGATGATCTCCATCGGCGCGGCCAGCGAGCCCGCGCGCAGCAGCAGCGCGGTGTCGGCCGACTCGGTGGGCGTCATCGCGCCCGAGATCTGCACCCGGCCGCCGCCGATTTCGCTGCGGATCACCGGCGCGGTCACGACCTCGCCCTTGCCCTTCTCGAACAGCAGGATGGCCATGCGCTTGCCGATGCTCTCGCGCGTGATGTCGCGGAAGATCCGCGCGCCGCGGGCGTCGAGCGTCAGGTGCACGGCGGGCTGCTGGTTGTCGTCGAAGCCGGCCTGCGCGTCGGTCAGGTTCTCGCCGGTCAGCAGCACCTGGCGCTTGACGATGATGGGGCGGCCGCCGCGCTCGTTGTACTTCTCGGTGCCGAAAGGCACCGGGCCGGCGCCGGTCACTGCGGCCTGCGCCTCGGTGCTGTCGTCGACCAGGCGCACTTCCAGCGTCGCGGTGCGGCCGATGATGTCCTTGGCCTTGGCCACGTCCTGCACGCCGGGCAGTTGCACGACCACGCGGTCGAGGCCCTGCTGCTGGATCACCGGCTCGGCCACGCCGAGTTCGTTGATGCGGTTGTGCAGCGTGTTGATGTTCTGCGTCACCGCCTGTTCCTGCACCTTGCGGGCGGCCACGGGCTTGAGGGTGCCGGTCAGCTTGAACTCGGTGGCATCGGCGCCGGGCGTCCATTGCAGGTCGGGCAGCTGCTCGTTGAGCAGTTGCAGCGCGCGGGTCTGGCCGTCGGCGTCGCGCAGGCGCAGCTCGACGGTCTCGCCGTTGCGGTTGATGCCGGCGTGGCGGATGTTCTTGTCGCGCAGCAGGCTGCGCATGTCGCCGGTGAGCGACTCGGCCTTCTTGGTCAGTGCCGCCTTCATGTCGACCTGCATCAGGAAGTGCACGCCACCGCGCAGGTCCAGGCCCAGGTACATCGGCATGGCGTGCAGTCCGCTCAGCCACTGCGGCGAGCGCGACACCAGGTTCAGCGCGACGATGTAGTCGGGGTTGGCCGCATCGGGGTTGAGGGCCTTGATGATCGCGTCACGCGCCTTGAGCTGCGTGTCGGTGTCGCCCAGCCGGGCACGGATCGACATGCCTTCGAGCTGGACGAAGTCCGGCTTGAGGCCGGCGGCGTCGAGCGCCTGGCGCACCTGCGGCAGCAGGTCGGACGTGACCTTGACGGTGGCGCGCGCGCTGGAGACCTGCACGGCCGGCGCTTCGCCGAAGAAATTGGGCAGGGTGTAGAGCAGACCCACCAGCACCGCAACGGCGAGGATCAGGTACTTCCACCAGGGGTAGCGGTTCATGGGCAGGTCGTCCTAGGGAACAGGGCCCGGCGGCCCGTTGACGGCCCGCAGCGGGAGACCACCTGCGCGTCGGAAGCCCAGGTGGCACAGGGAGAGAAGCTCTTACTTGATCGAGCCCTTGGGCAGCACTTGCACCACCGAGCTGCGCTGGCATTGCACTTCGACGCCGGTGGAGACTTCGATCGTCAGGATCGTTTCGGCGACCTTGGTGACCTTGCCCAGCAGGCCGCCGGCTGCGACCACTTCGTCGCCCTTGGAGACCGAATCCATCATGGCCTTGTGTTCCTTCTGGCGCTTCATCTGCGGACGGATCATGACGAAGTAAAGCACCACGAACATCAGCACGAGCGGCAGCATGCTCATCAATGACGAGCCGGCATCGGGGGTGGCAGCGGGGGCTTGCGCGTATGCGTTGGAAATGAACACCTTGGAGGCTCCTGGAGCGTGTAAGAAAAAGCGCCCGATTGTAGGCGGCGAGGGCCGCACCACATCGGGCGCCGGGGGCTTTGCCACGCGCTTCGGGCGCGCGGGGATGGCCGCAGGGTTTACTGCTTGAGGCTGAGCGTGTACTTGCCGGCCGTGGCGCCCACGCCACCGCTGACGTAGACCACGCGCAGGTACAGCGGCACCACGGCTTTGCCGACGTTGTTGATCGTCACGGTATCGGCCACGCCGGTGCCATTGCGGATGCTGCCCAGCAGCGCGCCATTGGCCATGTAGAGGTAGAGGTCGTAGTTGGACGTGGCGTTGGGCTTGAGCGTGCTCACCAGCGCCTTGCCGGCAGCGATGTCGACGCGGTAGTAATCCACATCGGTCTTGGCGCTGAAGCTGCCGTTGACCAGGGCCGGGTTGACTTTGATGAGCTGTGCCTTCGCCAGCGTGTTGTTGGTCTCGACCTCTGCCACGGTGGAGGTCACCGGCGCGGGTGTCGGCGCAGGTGTGGGCGTGGGCGAGGTGGTCGTGCCGGTGGCGGCGTCGACTGCTGCACTGGCGTTGATCAGCCCGCTGCCGCACAGGTTGCATGCGGCGGGGAATGCGCGCACGCTGGACTTCAGGCGTGCGGCCACGTCGTCGGGCGTGAGCGCCGGGTTCTTGGCCAGCATCAGCGCAACCACGCCGGCCACGTGCGGCGTCGCCATCGACGTGCCCATGTAGCTGGCATACGAATCAGCGCCCGGCACGGACGTGCCGGCATTCAGCGTCGACAGGATGCCCGCGCCGCTGTCGCCGCCCGGTGCCGCCAGCGTGACCTTGGCGCCAAAGTTGGAGTACGACGCCTTGCCGCCGGTGCGACCGACCGCTGCCACGGTGATGACACCCGCGCAGCTGGCCGGGCTGAAGTTGGCGGCGTCGGCGTTCGAGTTGCCGGCCGCCACCACCACCACCGTGCCACGGCTGCGCGCGCTGTTGATGGCGTTCTGGGTCGTGATGTCGCACGCGCCCGAGCCGCCCAGCGACAGGTTGATCACCCGTGCCGGCGTCGGGTTGGCCGGCAGGCCGGTCACCGTGCCGCCCGAAGCCCAGACGATCGCATCGGCGATGTCCGAGGTGTAGCCGCCGCAGCGGCCCAGCACGCGCAGCGGCAGCACCTTGGCGCCGGGGGCGACGCCTGCGATGCCGCTGCCGTTGTTGGTCACGGCCGCAATCGTGCCGGCCACATGGGTGCCGTGCCAGCTGCTGTTGCTGGCCGGGCTGCCGCTGTAGCAGGCGCTGGCGGGGGCCCAGTCACCCGTGTCGGTCGGGTCGGCGTCGCGGCCGCCGCCGTCGTTGGCGATGGCTGCCGTGTTGATGAAGTCATAGCCGGCCAGCAGGTTGGCCTTCAGGTCGGCGTGCGGGCGGACGCCGGTGTCCAGCACCGCCACTACCACGCCGGCGCCGGTCGACTTGTCCCAGGCGGTGGGCATGTTCATGCCCGCAGTGGCCTCGAACAGCGCCCATTGCTGGGCGTAGGAGCCGTCGGTGGGCGTCAGTTGCGCCTGCATCACGCGGTCGGGCTCAGCGTATTCGACGTTGGCGTCACCGGCGCGGATATCTTCCGCCACCCGGCGCGCTTCGGCCAGGCCCAGGCGGCGGTTCATGCGCAGCACGTGCGAGCCATCGTTGCCGCGCCGCTCGTGCTTCATCTCGATGCCGGCCCGGTTGCCGGCAATCCGCGCGCTCGTCAGCGTGCCGGTGTCCAGCGCGGTGGCGCTGGTGGCGTTGCGGTAGCGCACGATCATGCGGTCGGTCTGCTCCAGCACGACGTCCTGGCGCATCAGGCGCGGGGTTCCGGCTGCGGCTGGCTCGGCAGCCCCGCTGCCGTGGCTGGCCGACAAGGCCAGCGCGGCAAGCAGCCAGCGCGCGAGCGCCGGGGAGCGTTTCTGACGGACGGCTTCAGGGCCGTGGCGGGGTGTCGGCGAGGTCTGCATGACGTGCTTTCTGGTGGGCGTTCAGCCATGGGATAACGGCTGCTCGAACACTTTTTCGGCCACTTCAGCTTCGACTTGAGGCCTTTGTTACCAAATGCTTGACGCGCCCGGCGCGTCGGCATTCACACCACCGGCTTGACCGCTGCCGCGCGCGCCGCAAATTCGGCCCGCAGCGCCTTGAGCTTCTCGCGCGGATCTTCCTTGACGGTCTTTTCGTCGAGCTTCATCTCGTGGATGAACCGGCTCGGAATGCCCTTCTTCATCTCGCGCCCGCGCCGCTGCCGCAGCAGCGTGCAGACCAGCAGCGTGCGCCGCGCGCGGGTGATGCCCACGTACATCAGCCGGCGCTCTTCCTCCAGGCGCTCGGGCGTCATGTCCTCCTCCTCGCGCTTGAAGGGCAGCGTGCCCTCGTTGACGCCGGCCAGCACCACGTGCGGCCACTCCAGGCCCTTGCTGGCGTGCAGGGTCGACAGCGTCACCATGTTCTGGTCCTCGCCGCGCTCGGCCAGGCTCAGGATCACGCTGATGCTCTGGGCGATGTCGAGCACGCTCTTGCGCTCGGTCTCGGTCGCAATGCCGCCATCGTTCTCGACCTGCCCGCCGCAGCGCTTGGCGACCCAGTCGATGAAGTCGATCACGTTGCTCCAGCGCGCGGCCGCCACTTTCTCGTTCTCTTCGTTGTCGTACAGGAACGATTCGTAGCCGATCTCGGTCAGCCACTCCAGCAGCATCGGCTTGGCGGCCTCGGCGCCCACGGTGTGGCGGGCCTTGTATTCGAGGTCGTTGATGTAGCGGCCGAACTCGTGCAGCGAGCCGATCGCCTTGGCGCTCAGGCGGGTGCCGAGCGACTCCTGGAACAGCGCCTCGAACAGGCTCACCTTCCACTGGCCGGCAAATTCGCCCAGAGCGCCCAGCGTGGTGTGGCCGATGCCGCGCTTGGGCGTGGTCACCGCGCGCAGAAACGCCGGGTCGTCGTCCTGATTGACCAGCAGGCGCAGCCAGCCGCACAGGTCCTTGATCTCGGCGCGGTCGAAAAAGCTCTGCCCGCCCGAGACCTTGTACGGAATCTGCGCGCGCCGGAACGCCTCTTCGAGCTTGCGGCTCTGGTGGTTGGCGCGGTAGAGCACGGCAAAGTCGCGCCACTCGGTCACACCCGTGTACGCGCCGGTCGCGTTCGCGCGGATGCCCAGGATGCGCGCCACCGCCCGCTCGGCCTCGTGTTCTTCCTGGTCGCACTCGACCACCCGCACCGGCTCGCCGTCGCCCAGGTCGCTCCAGAGCTTCTTCTGGAAGATCTTCGGGTTGAGCGCAATGACGTTGTTGGCCGCCTCCAGGATCGCGCCCGTGGAGCGGTAGTTCTGCTCCAGCGGAATGACCTTGAGCTTCGGGTAGTCCTGCGGCAGGCGCTTGAGGTTCTCGATGGTGGCGCCACGCCAGCCGTAGATGCTCTGGTCGTCGTCGCCCACGGCGGTGAAGACGCCGTCCGGGCCGACGATCTCTTTCAGCAACTCGTACTGTGTCGCGTTGGTGTCCTGGTATTCGTCGACCAGCACGTGGCGCAGCTGGTCGCGCCACTTCTGGCGCGCCTCGTCGTGCTGCTGCAGCAGCTGGAGCGGCAGGCCGATCAGGTCATCGAAGTCCACCGCCTGGTACGCCGTCAGCCGCTCCTGGTAGAGCTTCATCACCCGCGCGGCCTGCACCTCGTCGGCGTTCTGCGCCTGGCCTTCGGCCTGTTCCCAGGAGATGCCTTCGTTCTTCCACAGGCTGATGGTCCACTGCCAGCGCCGCGCCACCTGCGCGTCGGTGGTGCCGCCGGCGTCGCGCAGCACGCTCAGCACGTCGTCGCTGTCGAGGATCGAGAACTTGGGCTTCAGGCCGACCCGCTCGCCGTCCTCGCGCAGGATGCGCACGCCCAGGCTGTGGAACGTCGCGATCAGCAGGTGCTTGGACGCCCGCGCGCCCACCAGCGACTTGGCGCGCTCGCGCATCTCCTGCGCCGCCTTGTTGGTGAAGGTGATGGCGCCGATCTGCTCGGGCCGCAAGCCCGCCTGCAGCAGCCGCGCAATCTTCTGCGTGATCACCCGCGTCTTGCCCGAGCCCGCGCCGGCCAGCACCAGACAGGGGCTGTGCAGATGATTGACCGCCTCCATCTGGGCGGGATTGAGGGTCGAGGGGGCTTCGGCCATGAATCGCGCCCTCTCAGCCTGCGGGCCGGGCAAACGGCGCCACGCCGATCCACGCGCCGTGGGCCCAGAACGCAAACCCCGCCCAGGCGACCACGCCGATCACGACCGTCAGCACGGTGCGCACGGTCGTCACGGGCACGGCCATGACCGGGGCGGGACGACGGCGCGCGGCGCGGAAGTCCAGCACCGCCCAGAGCAGAAAGCTGCCGAACAGCAGCACATCGGCCAGCGTGTGGTTGGCCAGCAGATGCGCCAGCGCCCAGACCTTGACGCCCAGGATCATCGGGTGCTTGAGTCGCGCCTTGATCGCGTTGCCCGGCACGTAGGTGGCCGCGAGCATCACGAACGCGATCAGCGTCAGCAGCGCCGCCAGATGCCGCCCGCCCGTCCACGGCGTCCACAGCGGCACGGGGTTGAGCCGCGCCTGGCCGTAGCCGATGCAGATCAGCACGAAGCCGGCCAGTGCCAGCAGCGCATACACGCCTTTCCAGACGCCTTCGCCGCGCTGGGCGATCTGGCGCGCGCGCCAGTCGTCGGCCACGATGCGCACCGAATGCACGCCCAGAAACAGAATCAAACCGAGGATCAAGATCGACATTGCCGCTCCTTGTGGGATCAAGGCGGCGGATTGTGCGCCCGGCCGGGCGGCTCCGTCAGGCGCGGGCGTCGAACTGCAGCAGGGCGCGGGCGATCGACTCCAGCGGCAGGATCTCGTCGACCGCCTGCAGCTTGATCGCCTCCATCGGCATGCCGAACACCACGCAGGTCTCCTCGTTCTGCGCGATGGTGCGGGCGCCGCCGTCGTGCAGCACCTTCATGCCGCGCGCGCCGTCGTCGCCCATGCCGGTCAGGATGATGCCCAGCACGTTGCCGCCGGCGCATTCGGCCGCCGAGCGGAACAGCACGTCCACCGACGGCTTGTGGCGGTTGACCGGCGGGCCGTCGATCACCTTGACGTAGTACTGCCCGACCGACTTGCGCAGCTGCATGTGGCGCCCGCCCGGGGCGATCAGCGCCACGCCGCGCTCCAGCCGGTCGCCGTCGCGGGCTTCGCGCACGTTGATGGCGCACAGGCCGTCCAGGCGCGCGGCGTACATGGCGGTGAACTTCTCCGGCATGTGCTGGGTGATGGCGATGCCGGGCGCGTCGGCCGGCAGCGCCGTCAGGATGCATTCGAGCGCCTGCGTGCCGCCGGTGGAGCTGCCGATCACCACCGGCTTGTTGACCGCCAGCGCGTGCACCGACGAGCCGGACGGGCGCGCGGACGCCAGCTTGACGCCGCCCGCGTCCCCTGCCGCCGGCAGGCTGGTGCGGGCGCGCGGCCTGGAGCGTGCCGCCGCCTTGAGCGTCTGGATCATTTCCTGGCGCGACTCCTCCAGGTGCTGTTTCAGCCCGAACTGCGGCTTGGCCAGCACCGCCACCGCGCCCGCGGCCAGCGCGTCGAGCGCCACCCGGCCGCCTTCGGTGCCCAGCGTCGAGCAGATCACGGTCGGGATCGGGTCGGTCGACATCACCTGGCGCAGGAAGGTCAGGCCGTCCATGCCGGGCATCTCGATGTCGAGCAGCAGCACGTCGGGGCGTTTCTTGCGCATGGCCTCGATGGCGATGAGCGGATTGGGCGCGCTGCCGATCAGCTCGACATCGGCCAGGCCTGCCAGCAACTGCGCCAGTGTCTGCCGCACGACGGCGGAGTCGTCCACCACATAAACCTTGATGACTGCCATGGGGTGAGTTCCGTTCAATGGGACAGGTCCGGCACGTCGACCAGGACGCACTCGGGCTCGGCCGGGCCGACGACCCAGGCCAGTTTTCGATAGAAGGGGCCGCCCAGCGACTGCGACACCACGCGGATGCCGGCCTCGGTCAGCAGGTCCAGCACACGTTCGCCGTTCCAGGCGCCGATGTGGCTGCCCTTGACCAGGTGCGGAAACATGTTGCCGCCGCCGTAGACATGGGCTTCGCACAGCTGCGGCGCAATGCCGATGCGGCGCAGCCCGTCATACATCGCCTGCAGGGCGCAGCTGGCGTAGGCGGTGTTGCCCTGCGCAGCCGGCCCGGGCTCGCTGGCGTGCACGACGTGGCACATCGCGCCCACGGTGCGGCGCGGGTCGGTCAGCACCACCGCCACGCAGGAGCCGAGCAGGGTTTCGAGCCGGTCGCCGCGCGTGGCCACCGCCACGTTGCCGGGCTGCAGCACGAAGCCGTGCGACGGTGGTGGCTGGAAGGGACTGGCGCTCATGCGGGTTCAGCGTCCGCTGCTCAGAGCGGCTTGCGGAACGCGCCGGGCACGAGGGTCGTGAGCTGCACATCGGCCTGAACCCGGCCTTCGGCCGTGCCCATGAAAAACAGCCCGCCCGGCTTCAGCGTGGCCACCACGCGGTCGACCACCTGGCGCTTGGTTTCGGGGTCGAAGTAGATCAGCACGTTGCGCAGAAAGACCACGTCGAACGGCCCCAGCCCGCTGAACGGCTTGCACAGGTTGAGCTGGCCGAAGCGCACGCGCTCCAGCAGCTTGGGCTGGATCATGGCCTGACCCTCGGCCGGCCCTTCGCCGCGCAGGCAGTAGCGGCGCAGCCGCTCGGGCGAGACATGGCGCAGGCGGTCCTCGGGGTAGACGGCCTCCTTGGCGCTCAGCAGCACGCGGTGGCTGATGTCGGTGCCCAGGATTGACCAGTCCGGCCCGATGCGGCCCGCCTGCTGCATGTCGGCCAGCAGCATCGCGGTGCTGTAGGCCTCGTCGCCGAAGGAGGACGCGGCGCTCCAGATGTTCAGCGGGCCGGCCTTGGGGCCGCGCGCGGCGAGTTCCTGCTCCAGCACCTCGTAGTGCTTGGGCTCGCGGAAGAAATAGGTCTCGTTGGTGGTCAGCAGGTCGATCGCCATCTGGAATTCGCCCGCCTCGCTGTCGTCCTGCAGCAGCGCGAGGTAGTCGTCATAGCCGCGCAGCCCGAGCCGCTGGATGCGCGAGTTCAGCCTGGACGACACCAGCGACTTCTTCGACGCCGTCAGCGACAGGCCGATCGCGTCGTAGATGATGCGACTGATGGCCTGGAAGGTGCGGTCGCTCAGTGGCTCGCGCTCAAACGGGGAGATGACCATGTGGGGCTCAGGCAGCGAGCCTGTCCTGTTCCTGTTGACACAGCAAGGCCATGTCCTCGACGTCGAGCGCGCTGTCGGGCTCCAGGATGACGACGAAGCGCCCCTGGACCTTGGCCATGCCGCGGATGTACTCGCGTCGCACCACGCTGCCGAACTGCGGCGGTGGTTCGATCTGGCCGGGCGCGATGTCGATCACCTCGCTGACTGCATCGACCATCAGCCCGAGGTCGATGCGCTCGGTCTCGCAGCGGGCGTCGAAGATCACGATGCAGGTCTTCTCGCCCACGGGGGCCGCACCCCGGCCAAAGCGGGCCTGCAGGTCGATGACCGGCACGACTGCGCCACGCAGGTTGATGACGCCGCGCACGAACAGCGGCGTCAGCGGCACGGTGGCCATCTGGCCGTACTGGATGATTTCGCGCACCGAATCGATGCCGACCGCAAACACGCTCTCGCCGAGCATGAAGGTCAGGTACTGGGCCGACTCGGGCGCGCCCTGGAGCGGGGAAGGGGCGTTCATCGCAGTGCGCTCAGTAGGGGCGGAAGTTGGCCTCTTTGGCCCGGGTTCCCGCCGCCGCCACGCCCTTTTGCAGGCTGGCCACCGGCCGCCGCATCATGCTGTCAGACGCCTGCGCGCGGCGCAGCGGCACGACGGCCGAATGCGCTTCGCCGGCGTTGAAGAAGCCGATCACCTGCTGCAGCTGCTCGGCCTGGCCGGACAGTTCCTCGCTGGTGGAGGCCAGTTCCTCGGACGCCGACGCGTTCTGCTGCGTCGCCTTGCTGAGCTGGCCCATGGCGCCGCCGATCTGGTTGACCGCCGAGCTTTGCTCCTCGGAGGCCGCCGAGATTTCCTGCACCAGGTCGCTTGTCTTCTTGATCGAGGGCACGATCTCGTCGAGCAGCTTGCCGGCGCGCTCTGCGGTCGAGACGCTGTTGGACGCCAGGTCGCCGATCTCCTTGGCCGCTTCCTGGCTGCGCTCGGCCAGCTTGCGCACTTCCGCCGCCACCACCGCGAAGCCCTTGCCGTGTTCGCCGGCGCGTGCCGCTTCGATGGCCGCGTTGAGCGCCAGCAGGTTGGTCTGGTAGGCGATGTCGTTGACGATGCTGATCTTGGCCGCGATCTGCTTCATGGCCTTGACGGTCAGGGTGACGGCCTCGCCGCCTTCGCTGGCTTCCTTGGAGGCCTTGGTGGCCATGCCGTCGGTGACCTTGGCGTTGTCGCTGTTCTGCGAAATGGAGGCCGAC
Organism: Leptothrix sp. (in: b-proteobacteria); assembly: GCF_965250675.1. Classification (NCBI taxonomy): domain Bacteria; kingdom Pseudomonadati; phylum Pseudomonadota; class Betaproteobacteria; order Burkholderiales; family Sphaerotilaceae; genus Leptothrix; species Leptothrix sp. (in: b-proteobacteria). Next base: position 76,459 of record NZ_CBDFPH010000008.1, on the reverse strand, counting down.
ATCTGCTCGATCGACGCGGTGGTTTCCTCCACCGAGGCGGCCTGCTCGCTGGCCGCCTGCGACAGCGACTGCGCCGTGGCGCTGACCTGGCCGGCCGCGCCGGTGAGCTGGTCGGCGGCGCCGCGCACCTCGTCGATGATGCCGGCGAGCTTGTCGCACGTGGCGTTGGCGTCCTGCTTGACCTGGTCGAAGATGCCCTGGGCGTCGCGGCTGATGCGCTGCGACAGGTCGCCGCCGGCCAGGCCCGAGAACACGCGGCTGACGTCTTCGATGATGCCGGCGAGCGTCTCGCTGGTGGCGTTGGCGTCGGCCTTGAGCTGGCCGAAGGTGCCGGCGTACTCGGCGATGACGCGCTGCGACAGGTCGCCCGCAGCCAGGGCCGCCAGCACGCGGCCCAGGTCGGCTGAGATCACGGACGTGGTCTCCATCATCGAGTTGACGCCGCTGCACAGCGCCTCGATCGGGCCGGACTTGCCTTCGAGCGGAATGCGCTTGTTCAGGTTGCCTTCGCGGGCGGCGGCGGTGACGGCCTGTGCCTGCTCGACCGCCAGGCGAAGCATGGTGTTGGCGTTGACCTCGGCGGTGATGTCGGTGGCGTACTTGACCACCTTGAACGGCTTGCCGTTCAAATCCATGATCGGGTTGTAGGACGCCTGGATCCAGATTTCGCGGCCGCCCTTGCCGATGCGCATGTACTGGCCGGCGTCGTATTCACCGCGACCGAGCTTTTCCCAGAACAGGCGGTAGTCGACGCTGTTGCGGTGGTTCGGCTCGACGAACATCGAATGGTGCTGGCCCTTGATCTCGTTGAGCGAATAACCCAGCACGCTCAGGAAGTTGTCGTTGGCGTGGAGCACCTTGCCGTCCAGGCTGAACTCGATCACCGCCTGCGCCTTGCTGATGGCCTGTAGCTGGCCCTCGAAGTCGGCCGACTGCAGCCGCGCGGCGGTCACGTCGGTGGCGATCTTGACGATCTTGACCACGCGGCCCATCTCGTCGTTGACGGGCGCGTAGATCGCCTGGATCCAGACTTCCTTGCCCGCCTTGGTGATGCGCTTGAAGACCTCGCTCTGCGGCTTGCCGGCATTCAGCTCGCGCCAGAAGTTGTCGTAGGCGGCGGTGGCGGCGTGCGCCGGGTCGACGAACAGGCGGTGATGCTGGCCCGTGACCTCTTCGAGCCGGTAGCCCATCAGCTGCAGGAAGTTGGCGTTGGCGTGCAGCACCTGGCCGCGCAGGTCGAACTCGATGTAGGCGTAGGAGGCGTCGATGGCGCCCAGCACGCCGCGCGCGTTCTGGCGCTCGATCTCGGCTTCGGTGATGTCGTAGCGCACGCCCAGGTACTTCATCGGCTTGCCGTTCTCGCCCAGGATCGGCGCGACCACGGCGTCGACGTAGTACGGCGTACCGTCCTTGGCGCGGTTCTTGATGACGCCCCGGAAGGTCTCGCCGCGGCCGATGGTCGACCACAGCTGCTTGAAGGTGTCCTTGGGCATGTCGGGGTGGCGCGTGGTGTTGTGCGGCCGCCCGATCAGCTCGTCGCGGCTGTACTTCGAGACCTCGCAGAACTTGGCGTTCACGCTCAGGATGTCGCCCTTCTTGTCGGCCTCCGAGACGATGCTGGTCACGTTCATGATGTCGGTGCGCACCTTCAGCTCGGACTCGACCTCGGCGAGCCGGCCCTTCAGCTCCGCCAGCGCCGCCTCGGCGGCCAGGCGGGCGCTTTCGTTCTTCTGCGCCTCATCGGCGGCTTGCTTGAGTTCGGCGCCGATCAGGAGCCGGGCGATCCAGGAGGGTTGATGCTGATTCATGAGGCTTGGCCTTCAGTGAGGGTTTGGGCGATCGGGTGGACCGGACGGGTGGCGTAGGCGTGGGACGGCTGGGCCGCCAGTTGGCCCAGGGACGCGACGTCGCAGATCAACGCCACCTCGCCGTTGCCGAGAATGGAAGAACCGGAGATGCCGCGCAGCGTCTTGAACAGATGCCCCAGCGGCTTGATGACGGTCTGGTACTGGCCGAGCAGCGCGTCGACCAGAATGCCGTACGGCCCGCTGCCCGCATTGACGACCACGATGCTGTCGCGCTCGGGCGGCGGCGCATCGAGCCCGTAGAGCGTGCGCAGGCTGACCACCGGCAGCACCTCGCCGCGCAACTCGACCACGCCGCGGCCGCGGGCGTCGAGTTCGGTGGCCTCGGGCTGGCTCTCGATCACCTCGACCACCGCATCAAGCGGGAAGATGAACTTGGACGCGCCCACGCTGACCAGGAAGCCATCGATGATGGCCAGTGTCAGCGGCAGGCGGATGTCGATCTGCGTGCCGGCGCCCGGCGTGCTGTGCAGCTGAACGTTGCCGCGCAAGGCCTCGATGTTGCGGCGCACCACATCCATGCCGACGCCGCGCCCGGACAGGTTGGTGACTTGCGCGGCGGTCGAGAAGCCGGGCTCGAAGATCAGCTTGAGGATGTCGGCGTCCGGCGGCGTCACGCCCCGGTCGACCAGGCCGCGCTCCCAGGCGCGCTGCAGCACGCGGTCGCGGTCGATGCCGCGGCCGTCGTCCTCGATGCGGATCAGGATGTTGCCCGACTCGTGGCGCGCACTCAGCACCACCGTGCCGGCGGCAGGCTTGCCGGCGGCCACGCGCTCGGCCGGGGTTTCCAGGCCATGGTCGAGGCTGTTGCGCACCAGGTGCATCAGCGGGTCGGCGATGCGCTCGACCATCGATTTGTCGAGTTCGGTCTCGCCGCCGACGATCTCCAGCGCCACCTCCTTGCCCAGCTGCGAGGCGGTGTCGCGCACCACGCGGCGGAAGCGGCTGAAGGTCTCGCCGATCGGCACCATGCGCAGCTGCAGCGTGCCGTTGCGCACTTCCTCGATCAGGCGGCCGATGTTCTGGTTGGCTTCGAGCAGGTTGCGCTGGCGCGTCTGCCGCGCCAGCATCGACGCGCCCGCGCCGGCAATCACCAGCTCGCCGAGCAGGTTGATGACGGCGTCGAGCCGGTCGGCGTGCACGCGGATGTAGCGGTTCTCGTCGGCGGCTTGGGCGACCGGGGCCGGCTCGCGCTGCCTGCGCTGCTTGTTGAGCGCGGCGGCGACCACGGCCTCGGGCACGCCGGCCTGCGTGTGCAGCAGCTCGCCCAGCATGGGCGTGTTCTCGGGCGAACTGAACAGGGCCGCCTGCTGATGGTCCAGGCAGTCCTGCAGTTGATCGCGCGTGACGGCGCCGATGGCCACCAGCATGTCGCCCAGGCGCGGTCGGTCGGGCATGTCCTCGATCAGCTTGGCGTAGGTCTCGGCCGAGGCGCGTGGCTCGATCAGCTTGAGCACGCAGTCGTCGCGCACGAAGCTGAAGGCGGCCTCGATGTCCTCGCGGCTGGCGGCGGTCTCCAGGCCCAGCTCGAAGGCCAGGTGGCACTGCTCGGGGTCCATGGCGTCGAGCGCGGGCACCGCCTCGCGGTCGCAGTCGATCGCCACCACCGTGCCCAGGCCTTCCAGATAGCCCAGGATCGCCAGCGGGTCCATGCCGTTGCGGAAGGTGTCGGGGCCGAAGTGCGCCGACAGGTGCCAGCGCGGCAGGGCCTCGTCCGTGCTGGCGGGCGCTGCGATGGAGGCACCGCCATGGCCCGGCTCGCCCAGCAGCGCGTGCAGTTGCATCACCAGGTCGGCGCGGGTTTCGATCTGCTCCGGTGTGTCGGTGCTGTCGTCCGCGGCGGTGCCGATCAGGTGGCGGATCTGGTCGTTGCACTGCAGCAGCAGCGTGCTCACGCCCAGGTCCAGGTCGATCTGGCCTTCGCGGATGCGCGACAGCAGCGTCTCGACGTGGTGGGTGAAATCGACCACCTTGGTCAGGCCGAAGATGCCGGCCGAGCCCTTGACGGTGTGCGCGCAGCGGAACAGCGCGTCCAGCAGTTCGCGGTCGCCGGGGCTTTCTTCCAGCTGCAGCAGCAGTTGCTCCAGTGCCTCGGTCTGCTCGCGCGCCTCGCTGATGAAGGCCGGAATCGCCTCGGCGATGAAGCTCATGTCGTAGTCGGCATTCTTCTTTTTCATGCCGGCTCCGCCGCAGTGTGTTGTTCAAGCCAACCCGACAGGCCCAGCGTTTTGCACGCCTTGGTCAGCGTGCCCGTGGGCGCCACCAGCCGCCATTCCCAGCCCTTGTGTTCCAGCAGGGCCGACAGCGCGCACAGCAGCTGTACGCCGGCGCCGTCCAGATCGAGCACCTGTTGCGCGCCCACCTCCAGCGGCTGTGCCGGCTCCCCCGGCTGGCGGGCGATCCACGCCAGCAGCGCGGCATGGGTTTCGGCGGCGCTGAAGATGGTCAGCTCGCCGGGCAGGTCGAAGCGCTCGGTCATGGCGGCTCCTCAGGGAAGAATCAGCTTGGAGACGGCATCCAGCAGCACGGGTGGGCTGAAGGGCTTGACGATCCACGCCTTGGCGCCGGCCGTCTTGCCCTGCTGCATGCGGTCGCCGCCGTTTTCGGTCGTCAGCATGATCACCGGCGTGAACTTGTAGCGCGGGTTCAGCTTGACCTGGGTGACGAAGGTGATGCCGTCCATGCGCGGCATGTTCACGTCGCTGACGATCAGGTTGATCTTGCGGCCGTCGAGCTTGGTCAGCGCCTCGACGCCGTCGCCGGCTTCGAGCACGTCGTAGCCGGCGCGCGTCAGCGCGATGCTCACGACCTGACGCAGCGAGACGGAGTCGTCGACGACAAGAATGGTTTTGCTCATGCGGGTCTCTGGCTTAGAAAAAGGTCGCGCCGGCGCTGGCCTGGCCGGCCGTGGCGGGGGCGACGGTGTGGTCTTTCTGCTCGGCCGTGGTGTAGCCGGCGTTGAGCAGCTCGGTCCACTCGGCGCCTTCGGGCCGATGTCCGGTGGTGGCGGCGTCGATCAGCCGCGCGCTGGTGCTGCCCATCGACTGGGTGATCTGGTCGAGGATCTGGTGCACGCGGTCCTGGAACTGGAAGGCCACCATCAGGCCCTCGACCTGCTCGCGCACGGCGTCGCTGCGCGAGGCCAGGTCGGCGGCGCGGGCGTTGAGCTCATCGACCGTGCTGTCGACGCGGTGAATCACCGACGTGATGGTCTGCTCCGACTGGCCCAGCAGCGTCTGGTCGCCCTGCATGCGCTCGGTCGCCTGCGCCAGCGTCTGGCTGACCTGTTCGCTGAAGGCGTTGACCTGGTCGCCGATGCGCTTGCCGGTCTCGCCGGAGGCCGACGAAAGCCGGCGCACCTCGGCCGCCACCACGGCAAAGCCACGGCCGGCGGTGCCGGCGCGGGCCGCCTCGATGGCGGCGTTGAGCGACAGCAGGTTGGTCTGGCGCGCCAGGCCGGCCACGTCCTCGGCCATGTCGCGCAGGCCCGATGAAACGTGGGTGAGCGAGCGCACCGTGGACAGCACCTGATCGCGCGAGGTGACAAAGGCGTTGAAGCCCTGTATCAGCGTGCGCAGTTCGCGCTCGCACTCCGACAGCAGGTTGGCGCGCTGGTCGAGTGCGCCGGCGCCACCGCCACCTGCCGCCGGCTGCGTGATCTGGTCGAGCTGGCCCAGGATGGACGCAAAGCCCTGCACCACCTGCGTGGTGGCCTCGCGCATCTGCGTCTGCGCGGTCTGGATGTGCTGGGCCCAGAGCTGGGTGGCTTCGTCGATCAGGCGGGCGGTGTGTTCGGCCTCGGTGGACGATGTGCGGGCCGATGTGTTGGATGACACACCGCGATCGACCGCACCGTGCCCCGGCCGGGCCCGCCACTGCTGCACCTTGCCGGGCACGCCCAGCGCCAGCAGCCCCAGACACAGGCCCGACAGGCCGGCGGCCCAGGGACGACCGGCGACGGTGGCAGCCGCCCAGGCGAGAAACACCAGACCAGGCGTGGCCTGACGGGCGGTAGACAGTGAGATGCGCATTTTGTATGGACCCGAGAACTGCATTGAAAGCAGGACCCCCTCACCGTGGTGTGGCGGCTTCTGTGTTCTAGGTAGTTTCGGCCTCGTGTCCGGAAACTAAACCCGAATCAGCACCGAGTTCAGCCATCAGATTTCAGATTTGGTCTCGGACCCGGCGAGCGGCGTAGATGCAAGTCAATTCGCGCGGATGCACGGCATCAAATTGATAATGGCTTATCATTATCAAAATGAATTTTTCCTCTGCCCCTTCACCCAGTGCCCGCACCACGCGCCAGCGCGAGGCCATCCGCGCCGGCATCGAGCAGGCCGGCCGTCCGCTGACGCCCGCCGAAGTGCTGGCCGCCGCGCAGGTGCAGGTGCCGGGACTGGGCATTGCCACGGTCTACCGCAACCTCAAGCTGCTGGAGGCCGAGGGCCACATCCGCGCCGTCGACCTGCCCGGCCAGGCGCCGCGCTACGAGATCGAGCACCACGCCCACCTGCACCACTTCCACTGCCAGCGCTGCGACCGCATGTTCCCGATCCACGCCTGCCCGGGCTCGATCGAGCAGCTCGCGCCGCAGGGCTTCGTGGTCGAGCGCCATGACCTGACGCTGCACGGCCTGTGCGCCGATTGCGTGGCGACTGCCGTCGAGGAGCACGCTTGATGAACTGGGGCGCTCCCGCGCGGCTGGCCGGCGCGCTGGGCCTGATGGCGCTGCTGTGGCTGGCGGTGGGCTGGGCACTGGCATGAAGGCAGGTCTGCCGCTGGCCACGCCGGCCCTGATCGTGCGCGACCTGACGGTCGCCTACCGCAGCCACCCGGCCATTCACCACCTGTCGGGCGAGTTCGCGGCCGGCTCCTCCACGGCCGTGATCGGGCCCAACGGCGCCGGCAAGAGCACGCTGATGGGCGTGCTGGCCGGCCGGGTGCGGCCGACGCAGGGCGGTATCGACTGCGCGGCGGGCACCCGCATCGCCTACCTGCCGCAGCAGGCCGAGATCGACCGGACGTTTCCGATCACCGTGCGCGACGTCGTCGCCATGGGCCTGTGGCCCCGGCTGGGTGCGTTTCGCCGTGTGCGGGCCGAGGACCGCGCCGCCATCAGCCACGCGCTGGCGCAGACCGGGCTGGCGGGCTTCGAACGCCGCCTGATCGGCGAGTTGTCCACCGGCCAGTGCCAGCGCGTGCTGTTCGCGCGGCTGATGCTGCAGGACGCCCGCGTGGTGCTGCTGGACGAGCCCTTCAACGCGGTCGACGAGCGCACCACCGCCGACCTGCTGGCCGTGGTGCACACCTGGCACCGCGAAGGCCGCACCGTGATCGCGGTGCTGCACGACATGGAGCAGGTGCGGCAGAACTTCGAGCAGACCCTGCTGCTGGCGCGCGAGGCCGTCGCCTGGGGCCCGACCGAGGCCGTGCTGCGCGAGCACGCGCTGCGCCAGGCGCGCCAGATGGTCGAGGCCTGGGACGAGCGCGCACCCGCCTGCCAGGTGCATGTCGAGCCGCAGGGCGAAGCGTCCGCCACGCCGCCGGCCCCGGCGCCCGGACAGGTCCATTCGCACGGCCACCGCCACGACGCTCATGCCCCTCACGCGCACTGACGCGCGTCAATTCATTCCCCCAGCCCGGAACTCGCCCGCGTGGATCTCTACAGCCTGGTTTGCCAGCCCTTTGCCGAATTTGCCTTCATGCGGCGCGCGCTGGTCGCCACGCTGGTGCTGGCTGTCTCCAGTGCCCCGCTGGGCTGCCTGCTGGTGCTGCGCCGCATGAGCCTGATGGGCGACGTCATGGCGCACGCGCTGCTGCCCGGCGCGGCAGTCGGCTACCTGGTGGCCGGCCTGTCACTGCCGGCCATGGGCCTGGGCGCGTTCGTGGCCGCGCTGAGCGTCGCGCTGCTGGCCGGCGCCGTGACCCGCGTGACGCGCCAGCGCGAGGACGCCAACTTCGCCGCCTTCTACCTGATCGCGCTGGCGCTCGGCGTGGTGCTGCTGTCGCTGCGGGGCAGCAGCGTCGACCTGCTGCACGTGCTGTTCGGCAGCGTGCTGGCCATCGATGACGATGCGCTGCTGCTGGTGGCCGGTGTGTCGAGCGTCACGCTGCTGGTGCTGGCGCTGATCTGGCGCCCGCTGGTGATGGAGAGCTTCGACCCCGGCTTCCTGCGCAGCGTCGGTGGCCCCGGCGCCTGGGTGCATTACGGCCTGCTGGCGCTGGTGGTGGCGAATCTGGTCAGCGGTTTCCAGGCGCTGGGCACGCTGATGGCGGTCGGCCAGATGATGCTGCCGGCGATTGCCGCACGCTTCTGGGCCAACGACTTGGCGCGCATGGCCGGCGTGGCTGCGCTGATCGGCGCGGGCGCCGGCGCGTTCGGCCTGCTGCTGTCGTACTACGCCGAACTGCCGTCCGGCCCCAGCATCGTGCTGGTCAGCGGCGCGGTCTACCTGCTGTCGGTGCTGCTGGGGCCGATCGACGGCCTGCTGTGGCGCTGGTGGCGCAACCCGCGCCATCGGGCGGGTTGAATCGCCTGGAGTTGTTCATGTTGTCACGCCGTCATTTCAACCTGGCCGCGCTCGCCGCTGCTGCACTGCCTGCGCACCTGCGGGCTCAAGCCGTGAGCCCGCGTCCGCTGCGCATTGTCGCCAGCTTCTCGATCCTGGGGGACTGGGTGCGGCAGGTCGCGCCGCCCGGCACCGAGGTCAGCACGCTGGTGGGTGCGGAAGTCGATGCCCACGGCTACTCGCCATCGCCCGCCGACGTCAAGCGCGTGGCCCGTGCGGACCTGGTGGTGGTCAACGGCCTGGGTTTCGAAGGCTGGCTGGACCGGTTGGTGAAAGCCTCGGGCTATCGCGGCCCGGTGGTGGTGACCAGTGCCGGCCTGACCGCGCGCAAGGTGGGCGGCGGCGCCGACCCGCACGTCTGGCAAGACCTGGCGCTGGCGCGCCGCTGCGTCGACAACCTGCGCGATGCGGTGGCGCAGGCGCGCCCCGACCAGGCCCCGCTGGTGCGCGAACGCGCTGCGGCCTACAGCGCCCGCCTGGGCGCGCTCGACGCCCAGGTGCGCGCCCGACTGGCCACGGTGCCGGCGGGCCAGCGCCGCGTGGTCAGCTCGCACGACGCGTTCGGTTACTTCAGCGCGGCCTACGGCGTCGAGTTCGTCTCGCCGCGCGGCTGGAGCACCGAGCGCGAGCCGTCCGCTGCCGCCGTGGCCCGCCTCATCACGCTGATCCGCCAGCAGCAGCTGCGCGCGGTGTTCATCGAGAACATCACCGACACCCAGCTGATGACCCGCATCGCCGCTGAAAGCGGTGCCCGGGTGGGTGGGCGTCTCTATGCCGATGCGCTCTCGGCGCCGGGCGGACCGGCCGACAGCTACCTGCGCCTGTTCGCCCACAACGCCTGGGCGATGGCCGATGCGCTGGGGGCCGCGCCGGCTCCGCGTCCGGATCTCTGAGCGGCACGGGGCCTGATTTCAGTGCCTCAGTACGCGGCCGCCGGCTCTGCCGCCCAGTAACCGGCGGCGCCGTAGCTGTGTTTCAGGAAATCGATCCACAGCCGCATGCGCAGCGGCAGGTGCTTGGCGTGAGGAAAGACGGCGTAGATGCCGTTGGGCGGCGCGGCGAAGTCGTCCAGCACGCTGACCAGCCGGCCGGCGGCCAGGTCGCGGTCGACCTCCCAGGTGCTGCGCCACGCCAGCCCCAGGCCGGCCAGGCACCAGGCGTGCAGCACCTGGCCGTCGCTGCAATCGAGCCGGCCGGGCGGGCGGAAGTGCTGCACCTCGGCGCCGCTGTCGTCCGCCACCAGAAACGCCCAGCCGCGCGACTGGCTGGCCTCGGAGCTGAGCGTCAGGCACTCGTGCCGCATCAACTCCGAAGGGTGCGCGGGCGTGCCGGCGCGGGCCAGATAGGCCGGTGACGCGACCAGCCGGCGGCGGTTGTCCGCCAGGCGCACGCTGATCAGGCTGGAGTCGGGCAGGTCGCCCACGCGCACGGCGCAGTCGTAGCTTTCATTCACCAGATCGATCACCCGGTCCGACAGGTTGAGCGACAGGCTCACCTCCGGGTGCAGCGCCAGGAATTGCGGCACCAGCGGCGCCACATGCCGCCGCCCGAACCCGCCGGGCGCGGTGATGCGCAAATGCCCGCTGGCCTTGACGCCGCCGGCGCTGACGCTGGCCTCGGCATTGGCCAGGTCGGCCAGCACGCGCTGGGCGTCTTCCAGAAAGGCGGCGCCCTCGTGCGTCAGGCTCAGGCGCCGGGTGGTGCGCAGCAGCAGCTTGACGCCCAGGCGCGACTCCAGCGCGTCGATGCGCCGACCGATCACCGCAGGCGCCACGCCCTCGGCATGGGCCGCCGCCGTCATGCTGCCTTTGGCGGCCACGGCGACCAGGGTTTCGAGCTGTTTGAGGCGGTCCATGACTTGATTATGTGCATTTCAGTCATCAATGATTCGATTTTCAGGTTGTCAATGGTTGACTGGGTATCAAATACAGTCATCTCAAAGTACAAGCAAGTACAAACCTGATTTCTTTCGATGGGACACACCATGCAAACCAAAGCCTTCCTGACCGTTGCCGACACCGACCTGATCCTGGCCGCCGCCCGCGCCGAGGCGCTGGCCCATGGCTGGGCCGTCAGCATTGCCGTGGTCGATGACGGCGGCCACCTGCTCGGCCAGATCCGCCTGGACGGCGCCGCGCCGGTCAGCAGCTACATCGCGCCCGAGAAGGCCCGCACCTCGGCGCTGGGCCGCCGCGAAAGCAAGGTCTATGAGGACGTCATCAACGGCGGCCGCATGTCCTTCCTGTCCGCGCCGATGATCCAGGGCATGCTGGAAGGCGGCGTGCCGGTGATCGTCGACGGCCATGTGGTCGGCGCGGTGGGCGTGTCGGGCGTCAAATCCGACCAGGACGCCCAGATCGCCCGCGCCGGCATTGCCGCGCTGGGCTGAACCGATTGCCATTGAGGACTTCACCATGACCGCACGCACTCAAATTCACGGCCTGCAAGTGGCCACCGAGCTGGCCGATTTCATCAACACCCAGGTGCTGCCCGGCACCGGCGTCGACCAAGCCGCTTTCTGGAGCGGCTTCAACAGCATCGTCGCCGACCTGGCGCCCAAGAACGCCGCGCTGCTGGCCGAGCGTGATCGCCTGCAGACCGAGCTGGATGCCTGGCACACGGCGCACCCCGGCCCGATCAGCGACATGCCGGCCTACCGCGCCTTTCTGGAGCAGATCGGCTACCTCGTGCCCGTGCCGGCGCAGGTCGGCGCCACCACGGCCAACGTCGATGCCGAGCTGGCGTTGCAAGCCGGCCCGCAGCTGGTCGTGCCGATCCTGAACGCCCGCTACGCCCTCAACGCCGCCAACGCCCGCTGGGGCAGCCTGTACGACGCGCTCTACGGCACCGACGCCATCCCTGACGCCGATGGCGCCGAAAAAGGCCGTGGCTACAACCCCGTGCGCGGCGCCAAGGTCATCGCCTACGCCCGCGCCGTGCTCGACAACGCTGCGCCGCTGGTCAACGCCAGCCACGTCCGCGCCACCGGCTACGCAGTGGAAGCGGGCCAGCTGGTGGTGTCGATGCCCGGTGGTGTCGTCACCGGCCTGGAGAACCCGGCCCAGCTGGTCGGCTACACCGGCGACGCTGCCGCGCCCACCTCGGTGCTGCTGGTGCACAACGGCTTGCACCTCGACATCCAGATCGACCGCAGCACCACCATCGGCGCCAGCGACGCGGCGGGCATCAGCGACGTGATCGTCGAGTCGGCGCTGTCGACCATCCTTGACCTGGAAGACTCGGTCGCCGCGGTGGACGCCGAAGACAAGGTGCTGGCCTACCGCAACTGGCTCGGCATCCAGCTGGGCACGCTGACCGAGGAAGTCGCCAAGGGCGGCAAGACCTTCACCCGCAGCCTGAACGCCGACCGTGTCTACACCGGCGCCAACGGCGGCGAAGTGCGGCTGCACGGCCGCAGCCTGATGTTCCTGCGCAATGTTGGCCACCTGATGACCAACCCGGCCATCCTGTGGGGTGCTGACCAGCGCGAGATTCCGGAGGGCATCCTCGACGCCGTCGTTACCACCACCATCGCGCTGCACGACCTGCAGGGCCACGGCGCCAACGGCCTGCGCAACTCGCGCACCGGCAGCATCTACATCGTCAAGCCGAAGATGCACGGCCCGGCCGAAGTGGCGTTTGCCGGCGAGCTGTTCGGCCGCGTCGAGCAGCTGCTCGGCCTGCCCGACAGCACCGTCAAGCTCGGCATCATGGACGAGGAGCGCCGCACCAGCGTCAACCTGAAGGCCTGCATCGCCGCGGCCAGCAGCCGCGTGGCCTTCATCAACACCGGCTTCCTCGACCGCACCGGCGACGAGATGCACACCGCCATGCTCGCCGGCCCGATGCTGCGCAAGGGCGACATCAAGTCCAGCGCCTGGATCGCCGCCTACGAGCGCCGCAACGTGCTGATCGGCCTCTCCTGCGGCCTGCGCGGCCGCGCCCAGATCGGCAAGGGCATGTGGGCCATGCCCGACCTGATGGCCGCCATGCTGGAACAGAAGATCGGCCACCCCAAGGCGGGTGCCAACACCGCGTGGGTGCCGTCGCCCACCGCCGCGACGCTGCACGCGCTGCACTACCACCAGGTCAGCGTGGCCGCAGTGCAGCAGCAGATCGAAGCCAGCGGTGACGCCGACAACGCCGCCCTCACCGAGACCCTGCTCAACAACCTGCTGACCATTCCGGTCACCGCCAACCCGAACTGGAGCGCGGTCGAGCGTCAGCAGGAGCTGGACAACAACGTCCAGGGCATCCTCGGCTACGTGGTGCGCTGGATCGACCAGGGCGTGGGCTGCTCCAAGGTGCCCGACATCAACGGCGTCGGCCTGATGGAAGACCGGGCCACCCTGCGCATCAGCAGCCAGCACATCGCCAACTGGCTGCACCACGGCGTGGTCAGCGAGGCGCAGGTGCGCGAGACCTTCACGCGCATGGCGGCGGTGGTCGACGGCCAGAACGCGGGCGACGCGCTCTACAAGTCGCTGGTCGCCCACCCGGACGGCGCGGCTTTCCAGGCGGCGCTGGACTTGGTCTTCAAGGGCAAGGCGCAGCCGAGCGGCTACACCGAGCCGTTGCTGCACGCGTGGCGGTTGAAGGTGAAGGCAGCGGGTTGATCGAGCCGGTCACCGAATGAAAACGGCGCCCTGCGGGGCGCCGTTTTGCGTTCAGGCCGGATCAGGCCCAGGCCTCAGGTCGGCACCGGCGTTCCCGCCATGCGGTCGTACTTGAGGAAGTAGTCGCGGGCCAGCGCCAGCAGCTGTGCTTCGGTCGGGTGGTCGATGGCCTCGTAGCCGACGATGTGCGGCGCGAGTTGCGGGCGGTGCTTGTCGACGTAGTGCTTGAAGTCCGACAGCGCGGTGTGCGAGCCGGCGATCAACACCTCGGGGATGCCTTGCAGCGCGGTGCAGACGTCGCCGAAGAACTCGTGTCCGGTGCGCACCTCGCTGCCGTGCTGGCGGGTGTGATGGCTGTGCGCCTTGATCTTCTGCGTCTGCGACTGCTTGGCATCGAACTGCAGCACCTGGGCCTGATGGTGGTCGATCTGGGCCACGGCATGGAACATCGTCATTGCTTGCACTCCTGGGTTGAATGGCGATGTTCCCGTGCGCCCGGCCGCGCGGGCTTGCGGTGACGCAAGGGCGGGGCTCAGTGCCGGGGCAACTGGTAGTCGTTCTCGCGAAACAGCGCCAGGCAGGCGCTGACGACCTGGGCGTCGAGCTTGCGGCCGGACAGGCGCTCGATTTCCTGCAGCGCCTGTTCCCGGCCGATGGCTGCGCGGTAGACGCGGTGCGAGCTCATGGCCTCGACGATGTCGCACACGCGCAGGATGCGCGCTTCCAGGCAGATCTGCTCGCCCTGCAGGCCGCGCGGGTAGCCGCTGCCGTCCATGTTCTCGTGGTGCTGGTGGACCATCTCGGCCAGCGGCCAGGGGAAGTCGATGTCCTTGAGGATGTCGTGGCCGATGCTCGGGTGCAGCTGCACCAGCGCGTATTCGGCCGGCGTGAGCGGACCGGGGCGGGCGAGGATTTCGCCGGGCACATCGATCTGGCCGACGTCGTGCACCAGCGCGGCCAGCTCCAGGCCTTCAAGGCGGTGTTCGTCCAGTCCCAGGCGGCGCCCGATGGCCTGCGCCAGATCGGCCACGCGGCGCTGCTGCGCGGCCCCGGCCGGGTCGCTGTGCAGGATGGCGGCCGACAGCGCGCCCACGGTCTCGCGCAGCGACTGGCGCAGCCGGTGGTTGACGTGCCGGGTGTTGCGGATGGCCTGGCTGCGGCTGGCCGACCATTGGATCAAGCCACCCAGCAGCCCGGTGGTGATGAAGGGTGAGGCGCTGCACAGCATGATCTGGTCCCAGCGCAGGGGCAGGCTGCCTTGCAGATCCAGCCAGACCAGCGGGCCGACGGCAGCCAGTCCCGCGCCCAGGCCCGCCAGGGCCAGCGTGCGCTGCTTGGCCCAGGCCTGCTGCGCTGGCTGGAGCCGCCGTGCTGCGGCACCGCAGGCCACGGCCAGGGCCCAGGCCGCCAGCAGGCCGATGGCGCCGGGCCACATCCCGACGCCTCCCAGTGCCAGCCGCAGCAGTACCCCGACCAGCGTGATGCCCAAGCCGCCCGCCGCGCCCAGCGCCAGGGTGGCCACGGCCACCACGCCGTTGCGGGCGTCGATGTGCACGCCGGGGACGACTTCCACGCCCAGCAGCATCGTCGCCAGCAGCAAGACGGCGTACGCGCCCAGCAGCAGGCGCCGCTGCGGCGCCTGCCCGGGCAGCCGTCCGGCCCATTCATGCACCATCAGGAACAGCACGCACAGCGCCACCGGCACGCTGACCAGCTCGATCAGCGCATGGCTGAGGGCCTGCTCTTTCATGCGGCGCCCGGCGCGGCAGCGGGGCCGTAGATCGCCAGCGCTGCGTCGACCACGGCGGCATCGAGCCGGGTGCCGCGCTCGCGCTGCAGCACTTCCAGCGCCTGGGCGACGCCGACGGCCGCGCGGTAGGGCCGGTCGGCCGACATCGACTCCAGCACGTCGGCCACCGCCAGGATGCGGCTCTCGAACAGGATCTGGTCGCCCTTCAGGCCGGCCGGGTAGCCCGAGCCGTCGAGCCGCTCGTGGTGCTGGCCGGCGATGTCGCGCAGCGGCCAGGGCCAGGCGATCTTGCCGAGGATGTCGAGGCTGGCCTGCGCGTGCTGCTTGATCACCGCGAACTCCTGCGGCCGCAGTGGCGTGGGCTTGGTGAGCAGCTCCAGCGGCACGCGGATCTTGCCGATGTCATGCACGATCGCCGCCAGCCGCAGCACCCGGCAGCGCTCCTCGTCCAGGCCCAGGTGGCGGGCGAGGCTGAGCGAGATCTCGGCCACCCGGCGCTGGTGGCCGACGGTGTAGGGGTCGCGCTCGGCCAGGGCTTCGGCCAGCGTCTCGATCACCTCTTCCATGACCTGTTCCAGGCGCAGCGCGGCGGCCTCGCGCTGGAGTGCCTCGGCCAGGCGCGCCTCGCGCGAGCGGAAGGCGCCCAGCGCCAGCATCAGGCCGTTGGCGAACTGCTCGAACAGGCGCTGCTCGGTCTGCTGGAAGGCGTCGGGCTCGCTGGCGTAGACCATCAGCGCGCCGAAGCAGCGGCCCTCCAGCATCAGCGGCAGCGCAATCGATGAGGCCAGGTGGAAGCTGTGCGCCCGCGCGCTCCAGGGCTGGAATGCGGCGTTGAGGGCGAGGGCGTTGTTGACCTGCACCGCACCGCTGCGGATGGCGCAGCCCGTCGGCCCGTTGCCCAGCGGCCCTTCGGCCCAGCGGACCTGCAGGCCATCCAGGTAATGCTGCGCCTGCCCGGCGCGCGCGGCCACGCGCACGCTGCAGGCGGCATCGTCCTCGGCCAGGCCGATCCACACCAGCGGATAGTGGCCGGCGGCGGTCACGCCCTGCACCGTGGCGTCCAGCAGCGCGGCTTCATCGCGGGCCTGCAGCATGCTGGCGCTGGCGTCGTTCAGCGCGGCCAGCGCGGTGGCCAGGCGCGACAGCGTGTTCATTCCCTCACCCCGAACGCGGCCCGGAACGCTTCGCCAAAGGTCTCGGTGCCGCTGATCGACAGCGTCACGGTGTGGCGCAGGGTTTCGGCGCCGCCGGGCGTGCTGCTGAGGCGGCGGGTGCGGGCGTCGTAGTGCAGCGCGTCCGGCACGCTGCGCTCCTGCGTGCCTTGCAGGTCGTAGTCCCAGGGCGCGCCTTCGTCGGTGGGGGCCGGGCCGTCGGGAAAGGTGGCGTGCGCCCAGTCGAGCACGCGGGTGATTTCCGCATGCAGTGCGCTCAGGTGGCGCGGCGTGGCCGAGGCCATGGCGTCGAAGGTGACGACACCTTCGGTGTTGTCGCTCAGCTCGAAATCGAGGTAGTTCAGGGGGACGTTCGGGGTCATGGACGAATTGTGTCCGCGCCGTTCAGGGCGCACCGAACATTTGCACCCAGTAAGTGCTGTACTGCGCACCGCTGACACTGGCGCAGCTGAGGCCGACGTCGCGGTAGGCCGGGTTCATCAGGTTGGCGCAGTGGCCGGGGCTGGCCAGCCAGCTGCTCAGCGTGGCGTCCAGGCTGGTCCGGCCGGCCGAGATGTTTTCGCCCAGCGTGCTGCCGGTGTAGCCAGCGGCCTGGGCGCGCTGGTCGAAGGAGCGGCCATCGGCGCTGTCGTGCGAGAAGTAGTTGCGCTGCGCCATGTCGTCGGCGTGGCCCTGGGCGGCGCGGGCCAGCGCGGTGTTCCAGGCCAGCGGCGTGGTGGCGGCGTAGGCGGTACCGCCGCAACTGCGGGCGATGCTGCGCAGGTCGTTGATGGCCTTGAGCATCGCCGCCGTGGACGGCAGCCCCGCGCAGGCGGTGGGCTGCAGCAGCGTGGCGCTGGAGGCCGCCTCCAGTGTGCCGCCACCGCAGGCGGCCAGGAAGAGGGCCAGTGCGGCGGCGGGGGTGAACCGGTGACGCATCCCTGTGGATTTTTTGATTTTTGACATCCGACAAGTGTTTCACCCGACCCCGCCCGGCGTCTTCGTGCAGCCTGTTTCATTCGATACCAAGGGAAACGAACCGCAGGCGCCTCACCTACCATCGGTGCCCTTTTCTGCCCGGCCCGCTGCATGCCCTCCAACCTTCTGCGCCACGCCCTGATTCTCGGCCTGCTGTCTGCCATCGGTCCGTTTGCGATCGACATGTACCTGCCGGCGCTGCCCGCCATCGGCCTGGCGCTGCGCGCCGACACCCAGCTGGTGCAGATGAGCCTGATGGTGTTCTTCCTGGCACTCGGCCTCGGCCAGCTGGTCTACGGGCCGCTGAGCGACATGTATGGCCGCAAGCCGCCGCTCTACGCCGGGCTGGCGCTGTTTGCGGTCGGCAGCATCGGCTGCGCGCTGGCGCCGGACATCGAGTCGCTGATCGGCTTCCGCATGCTGGCCGGCGCGGGCGCCTGCGCCGGCATGGTGATCCCGCGTGCCATCGTGCGCGACCTGCACACCGGCGCCGAGGCCACGCGGCTGACCTCGCTGCTGATGCTGGTCTTCAGCGTCTCGCCCATCCTGGCGCCGCTGGCCGGCAGCGTGATGATCGCCTTTGCCGACTGGCGCGGCATCTTCTGGTCCGTCACCGTGGCCGCTGCGCTGGCCATGGCCATGATGGCGCTCTGGCTGCAGGAAAGCCGCCCCGGCGCCGACCGCCACGGCAGCGACCTGCGCAGCGCGCTGGCCGGCTATGCCACGCTGTTGCGCGACCGGCATTTCCTTGGGCTGACCTTCATCGGCGCGTTCGCGATGGCGAGCTTCTTCGTCTACCTGGCCAACTCGTCGTTCGTGCTGATCGAGCATTACGGCCTGACGCCCACGCAGTACAGCCTGTGCTTCTCGGCCAACGCGGCGGCCTTCATCGGCGTGGCGCAATTCACCGGCCGGCTGGTCAAGCGCCTGGGCCTGCCGCAGGTGGTGCGCCTGGGCGTGGCCGGCTACAGCACGCTGGCGTGCGTGCTGTGGCTGTGCTTCATGGCCGGCGCGCAGGCGCTGCCGCTGCTGCTCGGCCTGGTGTTCGTGAGCTTCGGCTTCCTGGGCCTGGTGGTGCCGACCACCTCGGTGCTGGCGCTGGAGGAGCACGGCCGCATCGCCGGCACGGCGTCCGCGCTGCTGGGCACCTTCCAGATGGTGACCGGCGCCATCGTGATGGCCGTGATCTCGCTGTTCGTCGACGGCACCGCCGTGCCGATGGTCAGCGGCATCGCCGCGTGTGCGGTGGTGGCGGCAGGCTTGACGTGGGTGACGCTGGGTGGCGCCCGTCAGGCGAACTCAGCCCACACGTGACATCAGCGGAAATGCTGACGGCGTCCGGATCGATTTCACGGACAGGTCGATGTCCAGTTGCGGCCAATAGAGGTGGTTGGCTGTGGGCCATTGCACCTCGGTCAACTGATCGATGGTGGCCTTGCGGAACCACGGGAAGTGCTCGAAAGGCACCAGGAGTTCCTCGTCATTCAACAGCAGCCAAAGGCCATGCTTCGAGACGTGGGTGACTTCAGCGCTGGAAATGTTGATTCCATGCACGGGTAATTTCCTCCAGATGGGTTTCAACAGCGCGACGTCAGGTGTCAGCCAGAACTTGGCTTCGCCGTCGGGATGTGCGACGTGGATGTGAATCCGCAGTTCTTCCCGGGAAAAAAAGAACAAGCGTAACTGACCGACGCGAGCCACAGTGGGTGCCATGTGCGCACTGTACTGCCGCCTGGGTCGTGCACCTCACCGGTGCTCGCCTTAAGAAACCCCTAAGCCCGGCACGGGATCATGGCGGCCTTGGAGGTGCCATGAAGCCCGTTTCCCTGTTCTTCCCATTCATTCCCCGATCCTTTCTGACCGCACTCGCCCTGAGCGCGCTGACGGTCATGGCCGCGCTGCTGGCGCCGTCGATGGCGCAGGCCGCCAGCACGCCGGCCGAGTTCCTGGCCGGCTACACGGCCGAGGCGGGTGCGCCGGCCAATACGGCGCGCGGCCAGCAGTTCTTCAACGCCAAGCACGGCCAGGAGTGGAGTTGCGCTTCCTGTCACGGCGCCGTGCCCACCAGTGCAGCCAAGCATGCCGCCACCGGCAAGGCCATCGGGGCGCTGGCGCCGGCGTTCAACGCCGAGCGTTTCACCGACAGCGCCAAGGTCGAGAAGTGGTTCCGCCGCAATTGCAAGGACGTGCTGGCGCGCGAGTGCAGCGCCGCCGAGAAGGCCGATGTGCTGGCCTGGTTGATCACCCTCAAGCGCTGACACCATGAAACATCACAACTTCTTCTACCGCGCCGTGCTGGCCGCAGGGGTCGCGGGTCTGGGCCTGATGGGCGCTGCGCGGGCCGATGACAACACGGCGCGCGTGCCGCTGCTGCCCAAGTACCAGCAAGAGTGCGCCGCCTGCCATCTGGCCTACCCGCCGGGCATGCTGCCGGCGGCGTCCTGGCAGCGGCTGATGGGCGGGCTGGACAAGCACTTCGGCACCGACGCCTCGCTGGACGCGGCCAGCATCAAGGAGATCTCGACCTGGCTCAACGCCAACGCCGGCACCTATAAGCGGGTGCGTGAGGTGCCGCCCAACGACCGCATCACGCAGTCGGCCTGGTTCATCCGCAAGCACGACGAGATCCCGGCGGCGACCTGGAAGCGCGCCTCCATCAAGAGCGCCGCCAACTGCACCGCCTGCCACACGCAGGCCGACAAGGGAGATTTCGATGAAGACCATGTCCGCATCCCCCGCTGACGCGCTGCCGTCGGGCACGGTGGCACCGTCGCGCCGCACGGTCGACGCGCCGACCCGCGCCTTCCACTGGCTGATGGCGCTGAGCTTTGCCGGCGCCTACCTGACGGCGGAGAGCGAGCGCTGGCAGCTGGTGCACGTCACGCTCGGCTACACCCTGGTCGGGCTGCTGGTGTTCCGGGGGGTCTGGGGGCTGATCGGCCCGCGCCCGGCGCGCTGGTCGGTGCTGGGCGCCAAGCTGCAGGCGTTGCCTGGCGTGATCCGGCAGCTGCGGCAGGGCCAGTGGCCGGGCACGCTGGCGCAGAACCTGGCCATGGCGGTGGTCATCGTCGCCGTGCTGGCGCTGGTGGCGCTGACCACCGCCAGCGGCTATGCGACCTATGCCGAGCTGACCGGCGACTGGGTCGAAGAGGTGCACGAGCTGGCCGGCAACAGCCTGCTGATCGTGGTGCTGGCGCACATCGCGCTGGTGCTGGGCCTGAGCGTGCTGCGCCGGCGCAATCTGGTCATGCCGATGGTGAGCGGTCGCGTGGCCGGTCGAGGGCCGGATCTGGTCAAGCGCAACCGGGGCTGGCTGGCCGCGCTGATGCTGGCCGCCGTGCTGGCCTTCTGGTGGTGGCAGTGGCAGGGGGCGCCGCAGGGCGAGGCAAGCCCAGGCCTGGTGCCCGCACTGATGAGCGGTTTGAGTGACCGCGGGCATGATGACGACGATGACTGAACAACGGAGACAGCCTCTTGCGCATCCTGCTGGCTGAAGACGACGCCCTGCTGGGCGATGGCCTGCGCGCCGGGCTGCGCCAGCTCGGCTTCCAGGTCGACTGGGTGCGTGACGGCCTGGCCGCCGAGCGCGAGTTGCGCGCCGAGTCCTACGCGGCGGCGGTGCTCGATCTGGGTCTGCCACTGCTCGACGGCCTGGACGTGCTGGCCCGCGTGCGCCGCGCCGGCCTGACCACGCCGGTGCTGGTGCTGACGGCGCGCGACGCGGTGCCCGACCGCATCCGCGGGCTGGACCTCGGGGCGGACGATTACGTCGTCAAGCCGGTCGACCTCTACGAACTGGGCGCGCGGCTGCGTGCGCTGGTGCGCCGCGCCCATGGCCAGGTGCAGGACTGCCTGCGCGCGCAGGGCGTGGCGCTCGACCCGGCCGCGCGCACGGTGCAGCTGGACGGCCAGGACGTGGCGCTGGCCCCGCGGGAGTTCGATCTGCTGCACGCGCTGCTGCTCAACGCCGGCCGGGTGCTGTCGCGCGAGCAGCTGGAACAGCAGCTCTACAGCTGGGGCACCGAGGTCGAGAGCAACGCCATCGAAGTCCACATCCACCACCTGCGCCGCAAGCTGCGCCCGCAGCTGATCCAGACCCTGCGCGGCGTGGGCTACACCGTGGCGCGCGACCCGGGCGCGTCATGACCGGCGGGCTGCGTGCGCCGCGCTCGCTGCAGGGCCGGCTGCTGCTGCTGCTGCTGGGCGGGCTGCTGCTGGTGTCGCTGGGCACGGCGCTGCTGGCCTGGCGCGAAGTGCGCCATGAGCTGGACGAACTGCTCGATGGCCATCTGGCGCAGGCGGCCGCGCTGCTGCTGGCCCAGCAGGCGCGCGGCGTCGACCACGAAGAGGACGATGATGAAATCGAACGCCTCGACGCCCCCAGCCTGCACCGCTACGCACCGCGCGTGATGTTCCAGGTCTGGCGCGACGGCCAGCTGACAGCCCGCTCCGCCAATGCCCCGGTCGAGCCGATGCTGACGCAGCAGCGCGGCTTCGCGACCCGTGACATCGACGGCACGCCCTGGCGCATCTTTGCCGCCCACGCCGCCCGGCGCGATGTGCAGGTCTACATGGGCGAGCAGATCGACTCGCGGGCCGCCATCGTCAAGGCCGTGCTCGGCAACGTGTTCGGGCCGATGGCGCTGGCGCTGGCCCTGCTGGCGCTGGGCGTCTGGGCGGCGGTGCGGCACAGCATGGCGCCGCTGCGCCGGCTGAGCGCCAAGCTGGCCGCGCGTGCGCCGCACGACCTGCAGCCGGTGCAACTGCCCGCTGCACCGGCCGAGATGGCGCCGCTGCTGGCCGCGCTCAACGGCCTGTTCGAGCGCATTGCCCGCCTGCTGGACACCGAGCGCCGCTTCACCGCCGATGCCGCGCACGAGCTGCGCACGCCGATCGCCGCGCTGCGCATGCAGGCGCAGGTGGCCCTGGGCGCGGGCGACGACGACGCCACCCGCCGCCACGCCTTGCAGGCCACGCTGCAGGGCTGCGACCGCGCGACCCGGCTGGTCGAGCAGCTGTTGATGTTGGCTCGGCTGGAGGCCGAAGGCGCACCAGCGGCGGCGTCCGCAGGTGCTGACGTCGACCTGGCCACCCTGACGCGCCGCGTGGTGGCCGATGCAGCCGGCGGCGCGCTGGCACAGCGTCAGGACCTGGAACTGGACGCCGACGCCCCCGTGCTGGTGCGTGTCAACGAAGCCCTGCTGGGCGTGCTGGTGCGCAACCTGGTCGACAACGCCGTGCGCTACAGCCCGCCGGGCGCGCAGATCCGCGTGGCGGTGCGCACGGAGGGCGATCAGGCGGTGCTCGACGTGCAGGACAGCGGCCCCGGCCTGAGCGACGCCGAAATCGCCCGGCTGGGCGAGCGCTTCTACCGCGTGCTGCGGGCCGACTCGGCCAGCGGCAGCGGCCTGGGCTGGTCGATCGTGCGGCGCATTGCGCAGGTGCAGGGCGCCCGCGTGGCGCTGGCGCGGTCCGCCGATCTGGGCGGGCTGGCGGTGCACGTCAGCTGGCCTCGGGCATCTGGATCGGCTGCGGCGTGAGCGGGGCCGGATACATCTGCCTGCCCATCCCGTCGCCGTCCGGGTCCTCGAACTCGGCGGCGATGGCGCGAAAGCGCTCGTGAATCTGTAGAAAGGCCTCCACCACATCGGGGTCGAAGTGCTCGCCGCTGCCGGCCTGGATCATCTGCACGGCCTGCTCGTGCGGGAAGGGCTGCTTGTAGATGCGGCGCTTGACCAGCGCGTCGTAGACGTCGGCCACCGCCATCAGCCGCGCCGAGATCGGAATGGCCGTGCCCGCCAGCGCCTGCGGGTAGCCGCTGCCGTCCCACTTTTCCTGGTGCGACAGGGCAATTTCCTTGGCCACCTGCAGAAAACCGACCTGCGTGCCCAGCGTCTGCTCGGCGTGCTCGAGCGCCTGCCAGCCCAGCGTGGTGTGGGTTTTCATGATCTCGAATTCCTCGGTCGTGAGCTTGCCGGGCTTGAGCAGGATGCGGTCCGGAATGCCGACCTTGCCGATGTCGTGCAGCGGCGCCGAGCGGTACAGCATCTCGATGGTGGCGTCGCTCAGGAAGTGCGAAAAGCGCGGGTGCGGCTGCAGCTGCCGTGCCAGTTCGCGCACGTAATTCTGGGTGCGGCGGATGTGCTGGCCGGTGTCGTTGTCGCGCGTCTCGGCCAGCGAGGCCAGCGCCATGATGGTCACTTCCTGGATCGCCATCACCTCGCGGGTGCGGCGCGCCACCTCCTGTTCCAGGAAGGCGTTCTGGTCGCGCAGGAAGTCGGTGCTGGTCTTGAGCGCGAGCTGGGTCTTGACGCGCGCCAGCAGGATGGCCGGGCTGATGGGCTTGGTGATGTAGTCCAGCGCGCCGAGTTCCAGGCCGCGCTGTTCGTCCTCGGCCTCGTTGCGGGAGGTCAGGAAGATCACCGGAATGTCGCGCGTGCGCGGGTCCTGCTTGAGCGCGACGCAGACGGCGTGGCCGTCCATGCCGGGCATCATGATGTCGAGCAGGATCAGGTCGGGCGGCGGCACGCTGGTGGCGAGCTTGAGCGCCCGCTCGCCGCTGGTCGTGACCCGCACACGGTAGTGCGGGCCGAGCAGCTCGCCCATCAGCGTCAGGTTGTCGGGCATGTCGTCCACCACCAGCACGGTGGTGTGCAAGGCGTAGTTGCCGTTGGGATGAATGCGCATCACGGCTCCTTGAGCGACAGCCCGCGCGCACGGGCGGCTTGCCGCAGTGTTTCGAGGGCGGCGTCATGGTCGAAATCGCGCACGCACGCGCTCATCTGATCGAACCGCGTGCCGTAGGCGGCGGTCAGCATCCTGGCGTGGCGCTGCAGCACGGCGGTGGCGCGGTAGTCGCCCTGGGCCAGCAGCAGGGCCAGTTCGGCATTGACCCGCATCAGCCTGGCCTGGGTGAAGGTGCTGCTGCTGCTGGCGGCGATCGGCACGGTGCCCGCAGGCGTGTCGACCGTCATGGCGCACAGCGCTTCCAGCAGCGGCTGCAGCATCAGCGTCAGATGCTGCTGGTGCAGGGCGATCTCTGCCTGGGTGGCTGGGGCGTCGAGGGCCTGTTCCAGCTGGGCCGCTGCATCGGCCACTCCGACGGCGCCGATGTTGCCCGCCACGCCACGCAGCGCATGCGCCACCTGTGCCGCCGCGCCGGTGTCGCCTGCCGCCAGCGCCGCGTCGATGCGCGCCAGGCTGTCGGCCTGACTGCGGGCGAACTGCGCCAGCAGGTTCAGGTAGAGCGCCTGCTTGCCCAGCACGCGACGCAGGCCCTGGCGGGTATCAAGGCCGGGAATGTCCTGGCTCAGCTCCAGCGTAACGGCTTCCGGCAGGGCCCGACCTGTGTCGGACGGTGCTTCCTCCGGCTCCTCCTGCAGGTTCGACCGGGGTGGAATCCACTGCAGCAGGGCGCGCCAGAGCGCGTCGGGCTCGATCGGCTTGGCCAGGTGGTCGTTCATGCCGGCCGCCAGGCACTGCTCGCGGTGCTCGGGCATGGCGTTGGCGGTCATGGCGATGATGGGCAGGTCGGCCCGGTCGGGGCGGCGGCGCAGTTCGCGCGTGGCGGTCAGGCCGTCCATCACCGGCATCTGCATGTCCATCAGCACCAGGTCGTAGGCGGTGCGCCCGGCCTGTTCCAGCGCCTGCACGCCGTTGTTGGCCACGTCCACGACGAAGCCGGCGTCGCGCAGCAACTCGGATGCCACCTGCTGGTTGATCTCGTTGTCCTCCACCAGCAGGATGTGCGCGCCGGCCAGGCTGGAGAGCCGGGCTTCGAGCACCGAGCGCTCGACCACCGTGCTGCGCACCTCCAGGGCCGCCAGCGCCGAGGTGCTGCGGGCGCCGGCGGCCAGGCCCGTCTGCGCATCGACGCCCTCCGGCGAGGCCTCGGCGCGGCGGATCGAGGCCTCGCGCAGCGTGTGGACCAGCGTGTCGTAGAGCAGCGAGGCGCTCACCGGCTTGATCAGGATCGCGTCCAGGCCGGCTTCCTGCGCGTTCTTGATGACGTCCTCGCGGCCATAGGCCGTCACCAGCAGCAGGTGCGGGCTGGGCGTGAGGCCCAGCGCGCGGATCTGGCGTGCCGTTTCCAGCCCGTCCAGGCCGGGCATCTGCCAGTCGAGGGCGATCACCTCGAACGGCTCGCCCGTGCTGGCCGCCCGGCGCACCGCCTCCACCGCGCTGGCGCCGGACTCGGCCGTGTCGACCCGGAAGGTCATGGTGGTGGCCAGGTCGGCCAGCACGGTGCGGGCGTTCTCGTTGTCGTCGACCACCAGCAGGCGGTGGCCGCGCAGGTCGGGGTCTGGCATCAGGGCGCGCGCCGGGCGGGTGCTCTTGTCGAACCAGGCCGTGAACCAGAAGGTCGAGCCGCTCCCCAGCACGCTCTGCAGTCCGACCTCGCCCTGCATCAGCCCGACCAGCTTCTTCGAGATGACCAGGCCCAGCCCGGAGCCGCCGTAGCGCCGGCTGGTCGAGCTGTCGGCCTGCGAGAAGCTCTGAAACAGCCGGCTGGCCTGCTCCTCGCTCAGGCCGATGCCGGTGTCGCGCACGGCGAAGTGCAGGCAGACGCGGCGTTCGTCTTCCGTCTGCTTGCGCACCACGATATTGATCTCGCCGCGCTCGGTGAACTTCACCGCGTTGTTGCTGTAGTTGATCAGGATCTGTCCCAGCCGCAGCGGGTCGCCCACCAGGTTGTCGGGGATGTCGTGGCCGACGTCGATGATCAGCTCCAGCCCCTTGTCGGCGGCCTTCTCGTGGATCAGGTTGGCGACGTTGTCGAGCACGGCGCTCAGTGCGAAGTCGGTGTGCTCGATGTCGAGCCGGCCGGCCTCGATGCGCGAGAAGTCGAGGATGTCGTTGATCAGCCCCAGCAGATGCTGGCTCGACTGCTGGATCTTCTGCAGGTAGCTGCGCTGGCGCGGCGTCAGCCCGGTCTTGAGCGCCAGGTGGCTCAGGCCGACGATGGCGTTCATGGGCGTGCGGATCTCGTGGCTCATGTTGGCCAGGAAGTCCGACTTCATGCGCGTGGCCTCCTCGGCCAGATCGCGGGCCTGGCGGATATCTTGGTCGCGCTGGCGTTTTTCGGTCGCGTCGCGCACCGCAGCGCAGACGCAGCGGCCGCGCAACTCGAACTCCGGCAGCAACGACAGGCCGACTTCGACCGGCACCTGCGTGCCGTCCTTGCACAGGCCGAACAGCGGCATGTCGAGCGTGCCCATCGCCCGCGACGTGCCCTCGGCGTGGTAGCTCGCCCGCAGTTTCGCGTGGCCGCGTTGCGCTGCGCCGGGCACCAACTGCTCGACGAGCTGGCCGATCAGCTCGCCGCGCTCGTAGCCGAACAGCGCGTCCAGCCGCACATTGGTCAGGATGATGTGGCCTTCGGCGTCGGCCACCAGCATGCCGTCGGGTGCCGATTCGATCAGCGCCGAATACCAGCGTTCCGTGGCCCGGGTCGACTCCTGCTGTGCCTTCAGCTCGATGGCCTGGGCCTGCAGCTGCTCGGACTGCTGCTGCGTCGCTTGCAGCAACTGGCGCGTGCGCATGTTGCGCATCAGGATGACCAGGCGCGGCGCTACCGTGTTGGAGAGCTCGTTGAGCAGCGTCCACTGCCGCGTGTCGGGCGCCACGTGCGTGGCCAGCGTCAGCACGGCCAGCACGCGCTCGCTGCTGTGCAGCGGCACGACGATCACCATGCCGGGATCACCGCGCCCCAGGCCGCTGGCGATCTGCAGCTGTCCGGCAGGCACGGCGGGCAGCAGCAGCGGCTTGCCGTCGAGCGCAGCCTGGCCGACCAGGCCCTGGCCGGGCTCGAAGCGGCTGAGCTCCGGCGTGAGCCGGTCCACGCCCCAGCCGCTGCAGAACACATAGGGCTGGCCGGCTTCTTCCTGCAGGTACACGGCGGCGGCGCCGCATGACAGCAGCGGCGCCAGCCGGGTCAGCAGGGCCTGGGAAAAATCGGTGGTGCCATCGCCGTGCTGCAGGGCATCGGCGATGTCGGCCAGGCTTGTCTTGACCCAGCGCTGCTGCTCGGTTTCGAGGCTGACGCGGCGATAGTCGTCCAGCGAGCGTGCCAGGTCGCCGATCTCGTTGGCCTCGTCGGTGTGATCGAAGCGCACATCGGCTTCGCCCGCCAGCATGCGGGCCGTGCTGCCCGTGAGCGTGATCAGCGGTGAGATCACCCGGCGCTGGAAGAACACCAGCACGGCGCCGAGCGACAGCGCCAGGCTCAGCACCAGCACCACCATGGCCTGCAGCGAGGCGGCGGCCGATCGCTCGCTCAAGTCCTTGACCTGCGCCAGCAGCCGGGTCTCGGTGCGGGCGCGCACCAGTTGCAACGGCTCCGTCACGGCGGCCTTGCCGCGACGGAACTCCTCGCCGAAGGCCAGCTCAAGGGCCTCGCTGTTGGCGCGGTTGTTCACTGCGACCAGGATGCGTCGCTCCAGCCGGACCAGTTCGTCGGACTTCTCCTTGGCCTGCATCACCAGCACCATTTCGTCGGCGGGCGTGTTCAGCGCCGACAGGAGTTGCACGGCCTGCTCGCGGGCGCGGCGCTGGGTCAGCTCGACCTGGAAGTCCTGTTCGTAGCGCGGGTCGGCCGTTGCTGCGTAGGCCTTGGTGGCATTGGTGAGGGCATCACTGCCTTCGGTCAGCAGGTCCATCGCCTTGAGCGACTGGTAGAGCGCGTCATGCGCCTGCTTGCGCTGATCCAGCAACTGACCTGCGTACCAGTGGGTGCCCACACTAATGCACGAGGCCACGAGGATGGCCACTGTGATGAGCTGGCTCGAATACTTGATGCGCATGGCGCTGGCGTCCTTGCGAACAACTCTAGCGCATTCGCATGACGCCGGGTGACACACCACTACACCGTGTAGTGGTGTCCGGCGTTGACGCCTGTCACCGGTCTCCGACGGACGGGCAACGGTTCTGGTTACTGCTGTGCTTCGCGCAGGAAGATTTCGACCCGGCGGTTGCGTGCCCGGCCATCGGCGCTGGCGTTGTCGGCGACCGGTTCGCGTTCGCCACGGCCTTCGACCTGCACGCGGCTGGAGGCCAGGCCCTGCGTGACCAGGTAGTCGCGCACGGCAGCAGCGCGGTCGACCGACAGCGGGTTGTTGACGGCGTCGCTGCCGGTGTTGTCGGTGTGACCGACGATGCGCACGCGCTGCGTAGCGTCCAGTCCCTGCGCGAACTTCACCAGCACCGGCTGCATCGCGGGCTTGACGCGCGACTGGCCCACGTCGAACGAGAAGTCGCTCGGCACGTTGACCTTGAGCTGGTTGTCCTCCGTGCGGCTCACGTCGATGCCCGTGCCTTGCGTGGCCTGCTCCATCGCACGGCGCTTGTCTTCCATGCGCTTGGACCACAGGTTGCCGGCGACCGCGCCCAGCGCGCCACCGATGACCGCGCCCTTGCCGGCCTTGCCGCCCGTGACCGAGCTCAGGATCGCGCCACCTGCAGCACCGATGGCCGCGCCCTTGGCCGTGCCCTGCTCGCGTTCACCCATGTTGGCGCAGGCGCCCAGCAGCAGGCTGGCGCTCAGGCCCAGGGCCAGCCAGGCCGTCGGGCGACGCTGCGGCAGGGTCGCCGCCGCAGGGGTCGAGGTCAGGGAAAGGGACGGGAACGGGAACAGTTGGGTCATCAAAGTACTCCAGGGGAAACCGGTCGCGATTGTGCGCGGCCTGCGGGCTAACCCTGTGAGTCTGTGTCAAAGATGTCGGCGCCGGTATCTGCGACCGGCGCCTGGCCTTGCGGCCCGTCAATCCGGGTTCAGGGCTGGTTGAGCGGGATCGCGATGTCCATCACCGGCAGTTGCGGGTGGAATGCGCCGGCCTTGATCGCACGGCCGGTGGGCAGGTTGATGCGGTACAGCGCGCTGGCGCCATCGGCGGTGGTGAGTGCGGCCAGGGCGCGCACGTCCACGGTCACGCCGTGGCGCACCGTGCTGTAGATGTCCATGCCGGCGACGCCCGTGGCGTCGATGCCCAGCTTGCCGGTGGCCGCCAGTCCGCCGCTGTTGGGCGGCACCTGCAGCACGACCTGGTCGAGCGTGGTGTCGATGTCGTAGAGCGTGGTGGCCGTGTTGGCGTCCAGGTCGTTGTTGGTGTAGCCCGCGCCCGTGATGCCGGCCACGGTCGTGCCGGGCGTGTAGTTCAGCGTGCCGTCCATCAGCGTCACGCCGCCGGCGTTGACGTTGTGGCGCAGGTTCTGGCCGTTGTTGCTGATGATGCGCAGACGGTCGGCGGCGGGGTTGAAGTCCACCCCGAAGGCCGTGCCACTGAGGGCCACGCTCAGGCGGTTGACCAGCGTGGCCGAGGCCGTGCCGGTGTCGAGCGTGTAGACGCCGCCCGCATTGCCCACGCCGTAGAGCTTGCCATCCTGCACGCGGAAGTCGATGCCCACCAGCGCGGTGTCGGTCATCAGGCCGCTGACGAAGCCGATCTGGCGCGGCCGGTCGGCGCGCTTCTCGCTGAAGCAGAGCAGGCGCTGGTCGGCGGTGAGGCCGACCACGTTCAGCGTGCGCTCATCGTCGTCACGGTCGTGGTGGCTCGAATAGCTGGAGTTGCTGGAATGGCTGGCCGCAGCCATGGACAGCGGGCCGCTTTCGCAGTTCGGACGATGGGCGTCGCGGGCCGAGGCGACGCTCGCCAGGCTCAACAGCGCGGCGGCCGCGCACAGGGACAAGGACAGTTTCGATGCGGTACGTTGCGACATGCTCACTCCTGAAGATGATCTTGGGTTGAACGCGCGCGGCGGTCTCGACGCGCGTTAACTTTCAGTTACGCAGGAGTTGCCCGACTGGATGCGGAAAACATGGGCCGATCGCCATTTTTTCAGTCCATCAGGGCATCAGCTGATCTGCGGCGGCAGGCCCACCGCCGCCATCCACGCCGGCACCGCTGCCGGTGGCAGGGCGTGGCTGTAGAACCAGCCCTGCACGTCGTCGCAGCCCATGCCGAGCAGCAGGTCGCGCTGCGCGGCGGTCTCGACGCCTTCTGCGGTGAGCGCCAGCCCCAGCGTGCGCGCCAGGCCGATGATGGCCTGCGTGATGGCGGTGTCGTTGAGGTCGCCCGGCAGGTCGCAGACGAACGAGCGGTCGATCTTGACCCGGTCGATCGGCAGGTGCTTGAGCAGCGCCAGCGACGAGAAACCGGTGCCGAAATCATCGATCGCGATCTGCACGCCCAGCGCCTTGAGCCGCTCCAGGATGGGCTGGCTGTGCTCGGGCGTCTGCAGCACGCTTTCGGTGATCTCCAGCTCCAGCTGGCTGGCGGGCAGGCCACTGTCGTGCAGCGCCTGGGCCACGGCGGCCTCGAAGCCCTCGTCGGCAAACTGCCGCACCGACACGTTGACCGAAATGCGCCACGCCGGCAGCCCCTGCGCGCGCCACTGGCTGGCCTGCCGGCAGGCGGTGTTGAGCACCCAGCGGCCCAGGGCGTGGATCAGGCCGCAGTCCTCGGCCACCGGAATGAACTGCACCGGCGAGATCGGCCCCAGCTCGGGGTGATCCCAGCGCAGCAGCGCCTCCAGGCCCACCGGCATGCCCAGGCTCAGGTCGAGCACCGGTTGCCAGTGCAGCGCCAGCGTGTCGGTCTCCAGCGCGCGGCGCAGGCCCTGCTCGATCTGCAGGCGCTCGCGGGCGCGGCTGGCCATGGCCTCGGAGTAGAAGCTGAAGTGATTGCGCCCCCGGCTCTTGGCGGCGTACATGGCCGAGTCGGCCGCCATGATCAGGTCGGTGGTGCTGTCGGCGTTGTCCGGGTAGAGCGCGATGCCGATGCTGGCCGACACGCTCACCGCCTCGTCGCCCAACCGCACCGGCTGGGCGATGCGGTCCAGCAGCTTGCGCGCCAGCGTGGCGCAGTCCTCCGGGTGGTTGACCTCGGGGGCGATCACCATGAACTCGTCGCCGCCCAGCCGCACGGCCAGGTCGCTGCCGCGGATCTCGGCCGCCAGGCGCGAGGCGATCACCTGCAGCAGCTGGTCGCCGGCGGCGTGGCCGAGCGTGTCGTTGATGGTCTTGAAGCCGTCCAGATCGGCAAAGAACAGCGCCATGGGCTTGTGATTGCGCCGGGCGCGGGCGCGCTCGACGTTCAGCCGTTCTTCCAGCAGGTAGCGGTTGCCCAGGCCGGTGAGGGCGTCGTGGTAGGCCATGTGGCGCACCTGCGCCTCGGCGGCGCGGATGGCGCTCAGGTCGGTGAAGGCCAGCACGTGGTGCGTCAGGTGCTCGGCCTCGTCGCGCACGGCGCAGATGTGCTGCCAGGCGGGAAACACCTCGCCGTTCTTGCGCCGGCACGAGACCTCGCCGTGCCAGTTCCGCATCGGCTCGACCGGCGCGGTGCTGCTGTGCGCATGCACGTCCAGCAGCGCGGTGGGGTCCTGGCCCAGCACCTCGTCCATGTTGTAGCCGCTGAGGTTGCAGAAGGCGGCATTGGCGGCGACGACGCGGTGCGTCTCGTCCAGGATCAGGATGCCTTCGGCGGTGGTCTGGAACACCGTGCTGGCCTGGCGCAGGCGCGCTTCTACGTTGCGGCGCTCGGTCACGTCCTGCACCACGCCGATGACGCGTGAGCCGGCGTGGCCCTCATGCCCGAAGCGCCGCGCGTGCAGTTCCAGCCAGACGCGCCGGCCGTCGGGCGCCCGCGTGGCCACCACCCGGCTGAGCGCGCTGCCGTGGGCCAGCAACTCGGCGGCAGCGGGCCGGTCCGCCGCTTCGATGCGCTCCAGAAAGGCGGCACGCGCCTCGACAAAGGTGCGCGGCAGCCCGCCCAGCAGGGCTTCGGTGCGGGCGTCGACGTGGAAGCTCTGGTCGGCCTCGGACCATTCCCACACGCCCAGCTCGGCGGCGTCGAGCGCCAGGCTCAGGCGCTGGCGCGAGATTTCGGTGTCGCGCTCGGCCTCGCAGCGCGCCAGCGCCACGGCCATGGTGGCCTGCAGCTCGCGCAGCTCGAAGGGCTTGAGCAGGTAGCCGTAGGGCACGGCCTGGATGGCCTCGGTCAGGGTGTCGTCGCTGGCGAAGGCGGTCAGGAAGATCACCGGGGTGCGCTGGGCTTCGCGGATCTGGCGGGCGGCTTCGGTGCCGCGCATTGCGCCTTCGAGGTGAATGTCCATCAGCACCAGGTCGGGCCGGTGCTGGGCGGCCAGCCGGATGGCGTCGGCGCCGTTGGCGGCCAGCGCCACGACCCGGTGGCCGAGGCTCTCCAGGCTCATGCGCAGGTCGAGGGCGACCACGCGCTCGTCTTCGACCACCAGGATGCTCAGCGCCTTCATGCCGCCACCTGCGCCGTGAAGTCGAGCTGGAAGCTGGCGCCGCCGCCGGGTTCGAGCCGCCGGGTGACCTGCATCTGCGCGCCCAGCTGCTCGGCCAGCAGCGGTACGAGCTGCAGGCCCAGGCTCGGGCTGCGGCCGTCGAGCGCCACCGCCTCGGGCAGGCCGACGCCGTTGTCGCGCACGGTCAGCCGGGCCTGGCCGGCCGCGCCGTCCAGCACTGCCAGCTGCACCTCGACCACGCCGCGCCGGCCGTCCGGAAAGGCGTGCTTGATCGCGTTGGTGACCAGCTCGTTGATCAGCAGGCCGCAGGGCACGGCGCGCTGCAGGTCCAGCCCGATGGCCTGGGTGGCGGGTTGCGCCCGCAGTTCGACCGGTGATTGCGATGGCAGCAGGCTCTCTCGCAGCAGCCGGATCAGGCGGCCGATGTAGAGCGCCAGGTCGATCTGCGCGTAGTCCCGGCCCTCGTAGAGCAGCTGGTGGATCAGTGCCATGGCCTTGACCCGGCCCTGCGCGGCGGCCAGCGCCTGTTTCACTTCTTCGGGCGCCGTGCGCCATTGCAGGCTCAGCAGGCTGGAGACCACCTGCAGGTTGTTCTTGACGCGGTGGTGCACCTCGTTGAGCAGGCCGGTCTTCTCGCGCAGCGCGCCCTCGAGCTGCGCCTTGGCCGCCTCGCGCTGCGAGCAGTCGGTCAGCGCCACCAGCACCTGGCGGCCGTGTTCGGAGGGCACCCGCGTCAGCGCCGCCTCCACCGGCACCACCACGCCATCGTGGCGCTTGAGCGCCAGCACGCGCTCGATGCTGGGCCGGCTCTCGGACTGATCCCAGTAGCCACGCACCTTGTCGGTGTGGCCGTGCAGGTGCTGGTCGGGCACCAGCGTCTCGACGCGCTGGCCGATCAGCGCGTCGCGCGGGTAGCCGCTCAGGCGCTCCATCTGGGCGTTGATGGCGATGATGAAGCCGGCCTCGTCGACCACGGTCAGGCCGCTGGGCACGGTCTCGAACAGCTCGCGAAAGCGCCGCTCGCTGCGCAGCAGGCCTTGTTCGGTGTGCCGCCGCGTGGTGATGTCGTTGCCGGATGGAATCAGGTGCGTCAGGCGGCCGTCGGCGTCGAACATCGGCGCGATCATGTAGTCGATTTCCATCAGCACGCCGCCCGCCATCTGCACCGTGGCGTCGAAGCGCACCGTTTCGCCTGCCGCCGCGCGCTGCACGCTGTCGCGGCAGCGGGCCTGCATGGCTTCATCGTGCGTCCACCACCAGCAATCCCAGAGCTTGCGGCCATGCACATCGGCCCAATCGATGCCGGCGGCCTGCAGCGGGGCGCGGTTGGTTTCGAGCAGCGTGCCGTCGGGCAGCAGCACGCCCACGAAGACAAACAGGCTGTCGAGCACGCGCCGCACGTGGGCCAGGTCGTCGGTCAGCACGCGCTCGCGGGCGACTTGCTCGGTGACTTCCTGCGACACCAGCATCACGGCGGTCAGCTCGCCGGCGTCGTCATGCAGCGGGCTGAAATCGGCCTGCCAGACGCGCAACTCGTCGGGCGTGTGATGCAGGAAGCCGCTGAGCGGCTGTTGGCGCAGCGGGGCGTTGTCGCGCCAGACCTGTTCGATGCAGCGCAGGATGGGGGCGGCCAGGTGCAGCGACGCCGTGCCGATGCGCTGGCCGATCAGCTGCGCGGCCGGCACGCGCACCATCTCGCTGTAGCAGCGGTTGACGCGTTGATAGTGGCCCTGGCGGTCAAAGACCGCTACCGGCGTCGACAGTGCATCCAGCACCTGATCAAGCAACATGCCATTCACTCCCTGACGTTTTTATTGAGTTTTCTTTATTCTTGTATTTCGAGGCGCATATTGCCACGCTGGGTAGGCGCTGCCGTGGCGGCGACAATTCCGCGTTGCCTGATCCCTCGAAAGTCCGCCCGTGAATCCCTCCCCGATCTTCCTGCCCTGCGCCGCCGGCGTCGAAACCCTGCTCGCCGACGAGGTGCGCGCGGTGCTCAACGCGGCCAGCGCGCCGCGTGCGGCCGAGTCGGTGGAATCACGCCGCGGCGGTGTCAGCCTGATCGCCGGCATGGCCAGCGCCATGCGCCTCAATCTGGAGAGCCGCCTGGCCCAGCGCGTGCTGTGGCAGGTCGCCGCCGGCACCTACCGCGATGAACTTGACCTGTATGACATGGCCTGCACCGTGCCGTGGACCGAATGGATCACGCCAAGCCAGACGCTGCGGGTCGACTGCAGCGCGCAGCATTCGCCGCTGCACAGCCTGCACTTCGCGGCGCTGCGCATCAAGGACGCGGTCTGCGACGTCATGCGCGAGGCCA
This sequence comes from Leptothrix sp. (in: b-proteobacteria), assembly GCF_965250675.1. Taxonomy (NCBI): domain Bacteria; kingdom Pseudomonadati; phylum Pseudomonadota; class Betaproteobacteria; order Burkholderiales; family Sphaerotilaceae; genus Leptothrix; species Leptothrix sp. (in: b-proteobacteria). The sequence continues at coordinate 41,943 of NZ_CBDFPH010000008.1, read as the reverse complement.
CCGGCGAGCGCCCGAGCGTCGACCCGCGCCACCCCGACCTCAGCCTGGTGCTGCACCTGACCGAGGAGCACGCCACGCTCAGCATCGACCTGTCCGGCGAGGCGCTCTTCAAGCGCGGCTGGCGCGAACTGCAGGGCGAGGCGCCGCTGAAGGAAACGCTCGCCTCGGCCATGCTCGCGGTGGCCGGCTGGCAAGGCCGGCCCGAGGACGGCGCGCTGCTCGACCCCTGCTGCGGCGCCGGCACGATTGCCATCGAGGCCGCGCAGATCGCCTGCGGCATCGCCCCCGGCCTGCAGCGCCGCTTTGCCTTCGAGGGCCTGGCGCCGTTCCGCCGCGAGGCCGCCGCCTGGCAGCAGATGAAGGCCGAGGCGCGCGCCCGCGTCCATGCGCCGGCGGTGCCGATCTACGCCGGCGACGTGTCCTTCCGCATGACCGACTTCGCCAGCCGCAATGCCGAGCGCGCCGGCGTGGCCCACGCCATCGAGTTCAAGACCGTCGACGCCCTGCAGCGCGTGGCCCCGGCCGAGCGCGGCGTGATGATCGTCAACCCGCCCTACGGCGAGCGCATCGACGCCAAGGGCACCGGCGCACCCACCTTCCAGGCCACGCGCGAGAGCTTCGAGGGCGGCGGCACGCCGGGCGCCTTCTTCTCGGCCCTGGCCGCGCACTGGAAGCGCGCCTACACCGGCTGGACCGCCTGGGTGCTGACGCCCGACCCCAAGCTGCCCCAGGCCATGCGCCTGAAGGAAAGCCGCCGCGCGCCGATGTGGAACGGCCCGATCGAATGCCGCCTGCTGCGCTTCGACCTGGTCGCCGGCTCCATGAGAAAAGACGCGCCCCAGCCCGCAGCCGACTGAGGCGCTGACCGGCGCCTTCCCTGCCGCATCGTTCACGCTTTGCCAGGGTCGGACGCGGCTGACATGAAACGGGCGCGTGCGATCATGCCGCTCGTTTTTCACACCGCGCCCACGCCTTGTCTACCTCGTCCCGACGCTCTGTTCTTGGTGGCCTGATCGGCGCCCTCATCGTCCTGACCCTGCTGGCGGGCGGGTTGCTGGGGCTGGCGTTCCAGCTCGACCAGCACCCGCGCACCTGGATCGAGCTGGCGCGCTACCTGCCTTACCCGCTGTGGCTGGCGCCGACGCTGATCGTGTGGCTGCTGTCGTGGCTGCTGGGCTGGCGCTGGCGCCTGCTGGCCAGCGTGGCGCCGCTGCTGGTGCTCACGCTGGCGATGGGCGGTGTCTGGGGCACGCCCGACAGCGGCTCGGGCGCGTTCCGCTTCATGACCTACAACGTCAAGTCCTACAAGGCCAAGTCCGTACCGGACGGCTACGAGCGGCTGGCCTGGGAAATCGCCACCCACGACCCCGACGTGCTGGTGATGCAGGACGCCCAGAGCCTGACCCTGCCGAACGTGCCCCTGCCGCCGCCGCTGCTGGCCGCGCTCAAGGGCCGGCGCATCACGCGCTTCGATCAATACGTCATCGCCAGCCGCTTGCCGATGCGCGACTGCAGCCCGCACACATTGCCGGACCGTGCCGATGCGCTGATCTACATGCGTTGCACGATCACGGTCAAGGGCCGCGACATTGACCTGGTGACCGTGCACTTCCTCTCGCCGCGCGATGGCCTCAACGCCACGCGCCACGAGCGCCTGGCCGGCGTGTCCGAGTGGCAGCAGAACCTGGCGACCCGGCTGGCGCAGTCCAGCGCGCTGGCCGAAGCCCTGGCGGCCAACCCGGCCAAGGCGCCGCGCCTGCCGCGCCCGGTCATCGTCGCGGGCGACCTGAATGCGCCCGAGAGTTCGCCCGTCGTCGGCCGCCTGCTGGCCACCGGCCTGCGCGATGCGTTCGTCAGCGCCGGTCGCGGCTGGGGCTACACCCACGGCCATTCGCTGCGGCCGGGCCTGAGCTTTCTGCGCATCGACCACATCCTGGTCAGCCCGGAACTGGGCGTACGCGAGGCTTTCGTGGGCAGCAAGGACGCCTCCGAGCACCGCCCGGTGATTGCCGACCTGCTCGTGCAGCGCGACTGAGCGGCTTGCAGGACGGGTTGCAGTCGAGGCCCGGGCGCCGACAATCGCGGCTGCCTCCATTTTCTGCTCCGCCCACCGTGAAACTCTCCCAACTGCTGTTCTCCCAGGGCTTCGGCCCGCGTCGCGAATGCGAAGGCCTTGTGCTGGCCGGCGAAGTCACCCTCGACGGCCAGGTCATCGACGATCCCTTCCACGAGGTCGACCCGGTCGGCGGACAGAACTTCACCGTCAGCGGCCAGCGCTGGGCCTATCACGCCAAGGCGCTGCTGGTGCTCAACAAGCCGGCCGGCTACGAGTGCTCGAAGAAGCCCAAGCACCACCCCAGCGTCTACGCGCTGCTGCCCGCGCCGCTCAAGCGCCGCGACGTGCAAAGCATCGGCCGCCTCGATGAAGACACCACCGGCCTGCTGCTGTTCACCGACGACGGCGCGCTGATTCACCGCTGGACCTCGCCCAAGCACCACGTGCCCAAGATCTACGAAGTGGGCTGCAAGCACCCGGTGGACGCCTCCCACATCGAACGCCTGATGGCCGGCGTGGTGCTGATGGACGACCCGACGCCGGTGCGCGCCGTGGCGGCCGAGCTCACCGGCGAGTTGGAGCACCCTGTCCACGGCACGCTGCACGGCCTGCGCCTGACGCTGTCCGAAGGCAAGTACCACCAGGTCAAGCGCATGCTCGCGGCGGTGAGCAACCGGGTCGAATCGCTGCACCGCAGCGGCTTTGGCGCCTACACGCTGCCGGCGGATCTGCCCATCGGCCAGTGGCGCTGGCTCAGCGGGCCGGACGTGGTCGTGCCGCGCTGAGCGTCTCTCCTCCTCAACGTCCGGGTCAGCGGCCGTAATTGGCCGTGAAGGTCGCCTCGCCGATCTTGTTGAAGTGGATCATGAAGCCCAGCAGCGCCGGCGTGGCCGTGGGCGGCAGCTCCAGCTTGTCGGTCTTGAGCGCGTAGACCGTGAAGATGTAGCGGTGCGGCTTGTCGCCCTGCGGCGGGCACGGGCCGCCATAGCCCGGCGCGCCGAAGTCGGTGCTGACCTGCTGGGTGCCGGCGGGCAGCTTGGCGCCATCGGCGGTGCCGGCGCCTTCGGCCAGGCCGGTCGCGCTGGCCGGAATGTTGTACGCCGCCCAGTGCCACCAGCCCGAGCCGGTGGGCGCGTCCGGGTCGTAGACCGTCAGCGCAAAGCTCTTGGCGTCGGCGGGTGCGCCCTTCCAGCTGAGCGCCGGCGAGACATTGCCGCCGCTGCAGCCGAAGCCCGCGAACACATGCGTGTTGCTGATGGTGCTGCCCGCGACCACCGTCGTGCTGCCGAGGCTGAACTGGGCCTGCGCGGCGCCCGTGACGGCCAGCAGGGCCAGGGCTGAAATCAATCGCTTCTTCATGTTCGCTCTCCTGTGTGTGTGAGGTTCGCCATGCTGCCTGCGCGGCGCGGGGCAGTCATCAGCATCGGCCCCAGGCATGGGCGACCGTGGCGACAATGCAACCCCCGACGCTGCACGCCAACCCGATCATGACGACGCCCACCGCTCCCGACGCTGACCTTGACGCCACTCCCGCACGCCACCCCGGTGAAGCCCGCCGCCGCCAGGTCATGGGCGACGCTTTCGTCGACCGCGCCCTGGCCAATGCCGATGCCTTCAGCCAGCCGCTGCAGGACTACGTCAGCCAGCACGCCTGGGGCTCGACCTGGCTGCGCGACGGACTGGCGCTCAAGCAGCGCAGCCTCTGCACCGTCGCCATGCTGGCCGCCCTCGGCCGCAGCCAGGAACTGAAGGGCCACCTGCGCGGTGCCCTCAACAACGGCGCCACGCTGGCCGAGATCCGCGAAGTGCTGCTGCACGTCGGCCCCTACGCTGGCGCGCCGGCCGCGATCGAAGCCTTCCGCGCCGCCAAGGAGTGGCTGGCCGAGAGCGGGCTGCGCTTTGAGGAAGACGGCGCCTGACACCGGCGCCCTTGCCGGGGCGTCAGCGCGCCAGCGCCGCCATGCCTTGCGCGATCTGGCCGATGTCGCGCAGCGCCTGACGCCGGCTGTCGTCCCAGCGACCGCCCACGCCCAGGCGGATGCAGTGGCGGAAGCGGTCGGTGGCGCTGAACATCGTGCCGGGGGCGATGCAGATGTGTCGCGCCAGGCAGGCGCGGTACAGCGCCATCGAGTCCAGCCCGCCCGGCAGCTCGACCCACAGGATGAAACCGCCGGCCGGGGCGGTGACGCGGCTGCCCTTGGGAAAGTGCTCCGCGATCAGCCCGCGCGCCTCGTCCATGCGCACCGCCAGGGTGGCGCGCAACTGGCGGTAGGCGGATTCATGGCCGGGCTGGGTCAGCAGATCCGCCATGGCCAGCTCGATCAATTCGGTCTGGCTGCCGGAATGCACCGCCTTGAGCCGGCGCAGCTGCGTGGACCAGCGCCCGCCCTCGACCCAGCCCAGCCGCAGGCCCGGCGCGACGGTCTTGGAGAACGAGCCGCAGATCATCACGTGGCCGGTGGTGTCGAAGGCCTTGACGGCGCGGCGCTTGTCGTCCTGCTCGGCCAGGTCGTTGTAGAGCACGTCCTCGATCAGCGGAATGCCGCGCTCGCCCACCATCTGCGCCAGGCGCCTGCGCTCGGCCAGCGGCATGCACGAGCCCAGCGGGTTGCTCAGCGTCGGCACCGCGACCACGGCCTTGACGGGCTGGGTGTCGAAGGCCAGTTGCAGCGCGTCCAGCGACAGGCCGGTGCGCGGATGCGTCGGGATTTCCAGCGCCCGCAGGTTCATGCTCTCCAGCAGTTCCAGAAAGCCGAAGTAGGTGGGCGACTCCAGCGCCACCACATCGCCCGGCCGGGTCACGGCGCGCAGGCACAGGCTGATCGATTCCAGGCAGCCGTTGGTGACCAGGATCTCCTGCGCATCGAGCTGGCAGCCCATGTGCAGCGCGTGGCGCGCAATCGCCCGGCGCAGCGTGTCGTTGCCGGGACCGAGCGGGTAGGTGCACAGCGAGGTGCGGTGGCGCTGCGCCGCCCGGCTGACCGCGCGCCGCACCCGCTCCTGCGCGAACAGCTCGCCGCTGGGGCAGGCCGCGCCGAAGGAGATGTAGGCCGGGTCCATCGCCATCTGCATGACCTGCGCGCCCAGCGAGCTGACGTCCACGGCCAGCGACGCCGCAGGCGGCACCGACGGCTCCGGCTCCGGCAGCCGCACCGGCCGGGCTGCGACGAAGTAGCCCGAGCGCGGCCGCGCCTCGATCAGCCGTGCGTCCTCCAGCGTCCGGTAGGCCTGCACGGCGGTCGACGGTGACACGCCCTGCTGCCGCGCCAGATCGCGCACCGACGGAATGCGCTCGCCCCGGCTGAGCGTGCCGGCGCGGATCGACTGCGCCAGGCGCTCGGCAATCTGCAGGTAGAGCGTGTCTGACGCGATGGCGCGGGCGGCAAGTGTGTTCATGCACTGATTCTGTACGGGCAGGCCCTCATCGCATCAGTACAGATGGGCGCCAAGCTGACCGATACACCCCGGCCTCAGGCCGATCTGTACGGCTCCAGTTGCCCGGTGGGTGTGGCTGGCGCGCTGCGATGCGGCGGTGGACGATGCAGGCATGGACACCCCGCTCAACTCCTCCTTCGCCGGCGCTGCCGCTGTCACCGCCGCCACCGCAGTCACCGCAGGCCCGGTCGTGCATACGCTGCGGCGCGGCGAAGTGCTCGCCCTGCGTGGCCCGGCCGGCCAGACGCTGCAGGTGCTGAGCGGGCGGCTCTGGCTGACGCGCAGCGGCGACGCCACCGATCACTTCATCGCCTCAGGCGAATGCTGGACCGCCGCCCCTGCGGCCCGGCTGGTGCTGGAGGGCGACAGCGACACGCCGACGCGCTGGCGCTGGCTGTTGTCGTGCGTGTAGTGCGTGTAGTGCGCGCTGTTCAACGCGCCGGTTTCAGCGTGCCGCACTCGGCCGCCAGCCACGTGCCGGTCACGGCCATCGTGACGTTCTCGGTGCGCCCGCCCAGCAGCGTCTGCACGCGGGCGTTGCCGCGGTAGCGCGTCGGGCTGGTCAGCGTGAACTCGCCTTCGCCCTGCGTGGGCGGCGGGCCTTCGCAGTTGAACTTCAGCCGCATCGACGTGCTGCTGCGCTGCAGCACCTCTTGCGTGCAGCGCTCGCCTTGCGGGATCTCGCCGCGCTCGGCCTGCTCGGGGCTGATGCACTGCCGCACCGTGTTGGCCTTGGCGCCCAGGCTGACGCCGCGCTGCGCCAGCATCCGCTCGACGCTCTCGCGCTGCTCGGCCGGCATGTTCTGCACCTGCGCCTGCGCGATCGCCAGCAGGCCTTCCACCTGCCCGCTCTCGCTCTTGAGCGTCATGCTGTGCTCCCACAGGCCGGCCTTGAGTTGCGGGGTCTGGGCGAGGGCTGGGGTGAGCGAGGCTGTCAGGGCGATGGTGGCAAGCAGGGCAGTGAGGCGCATGGTGTTCCTTCCGGGTCAACAGACTGTCGTGCCGGAGGGTAGCTGTGCGCTCAGACAAAAAGCCAAGGCCCCGCAGGGCCTTGGCTTGAACACTGGCCCCGCATACCGGGGCCGCAAGAAGAGCTTACTTCTTGCCCTCTTCCATCTTCTTGCACTCGGCGCGGGCATCGTCTTTCTTGCAGTCCTTCGGCGCACCACCGTGCGAGCCGGCAAAAGAGGCAACCGATACGGTGGCCATCACGGTGGCAACCAGCAACGACAAAAGCTTGTTCATGGATCGATTCCTAGCGATGGTTTGGACAGGGTCGCACACGGAAATGGGTGCGTCACTAATATATCGTCGGATGAAATCCAGTCTGTTCTGCATGTCATCTCGCCCACGGTCTGTGCGACGGGCCTGGGCTGCGGCGGCCCTCGGCGCCGCTGTGTGTTTCCCCGTGAATGCGGCCCCGCGCACGCCGACCTCGGACGCCGAGGTGCTGGAGCGCCTGCCCGTGCGGGCGGGCAGCCCGCTGCAGCGCGAGTTGTCGGCCTTGCGCGCAGCGGTGCAGCAGCAGCCGAACGATGCGCCGGCTGCGGCCCGCCTGGCCGAGCGCTACTTCGATCAGGCGCTGGCGCAGGGCGATCCGCGTTACGTGGGCTACGCCGAAGCGGTGCTGGCCAAGGTGGCAGACCAGCCCTCGGCCGACCTCCGCCTGATCCAGGGCCAGTTGCGCCAGTACCGACATGACTTCAAAGGGGCGCTGGCCGACTTCGCCGCCGCCCTGCAGATGGACCCCAGCCTGGCCGAGGCCCATGCCTGGCGCGGCGCGATCTTTCTGGTGCAGGCCGACTACGCTGCTGCGCAGCTCGAATGCGACGCCCTGCAGCGCCTGCAGCGGCCGGTGCTGCAAGCCGGTTGCATGGGACTGGCGCAGGCCTACGGCGGGCAGCTGGCCGCCAGCGAGCGCACGCTCACGCAGGCGCTCGCGGGTGCCGCGCTGCCCGAGAGCCGCCTCTGGCTGCTGACGCGCCTGGGCGAGTTGGCGGCCTGGCGCGGCCAGCCTGCCGTGGCGGAACGCCACTACCGCGCGGCGCTGCAGCTCGGGCTGGATGACGCCTACCTGCTGGCGGCGTGGTGCGACTTCCTGCTCGACCAGGGCCGGCCCGCCGAGGTGGTGAAGCAGCTGGCGGGCTGGGAAGGCTCCGACCCGCTGCTGCTGCGGCTGGCCGAAGCGGAAACCGCACTCAAGCGGCCCGCTGCCGCCGCCCACGTGCAGGCGCTGGGCGAGCGTTTTGCCGCCGCCGGTCAGCGCGGCGACACCACCCACCGCGCCGAAGAGGCGCGCTACGCCCTGCGCCTGCGCGGCGATCCGGTGCGGGCGGTGCAACTCGCCCGCGACAACTACACCGTGCAGCGCGAGCCGCGCGACGCCCGCGTGCTGCTGGAGGCCGCCGCTGCCGCACGAGACCCCGCCGCCGCACAGCCCGCGCGCGACTGGCTGCGCCGCAGCGGCTTCGAAGATGCGCGCCTGCGTGCGCTGGCGGTGGCGCCATGAGGCACCACGGTTTGCTGCGCTGGTTGCGGGCCGGCCTGTTCTGCGCACTGTTCGGCCTGCTTGGCGCGGCGCAGGCTCACAAGGCGAGCGACAGCTACTTCAAGCTCGACGTGCAGGGCGCGCAGGTCTCCGGCCAGCTGGACCTGGCGCTGCGCGACATCGACTTCGCCCTCGGGCTGGATGCCGACGGCGACGGCGCCATCACCTGGGGCGAGCTGCGCGTGCAACGCGACGCGCTCACCACCTGGGCGCTGGCCCGCCTCAGCGTGCAGCGTGGTGGCGCCTGCCGCGTGAGCGTGGGCGAGCTGATGGTCGACAGCCACACCGATGGCAGCTACGCGGTGCTGCCGCTGTCGGGCACCTGCCCGGCGGCCGACGGGCCGCTGACGCTGGGCTACCGGCTGCTGTTCGAGCAGGACGCGCTGCACCGCGGCCTGCTGCGCCTGAGCCTGGACGGCGCCACCCAGACAGCGGTGTTCGCGCCCACCCAGGCCGAGCAGGTCTTTGCTGCCGGCGTGGTGTCGGGCTGGAGCGCCTTCCGCCAGTACGTGGTCGAGGGCGTCTGGCACATCTGGAAGGGTTTCGACCACGTGCTCTTCCTGCTCTCGCTGCTGCTGCCGGTGGTGCTGGTGTGCGTGACGGGGCCGGACGGGCGGCGCTGGCACGGCGTGCCCCGCCTCGGCGCGGCCGGCCGCGAGGTGCTGGCGGTGGTGACCTCCTTCACGGCGGCGCACTCCATCACGCTGAGCCTGGCGACGCTGGGCTGGATCAGCCTGCCCTCGCGGCTGGTGGAGTCGGTGATCGCGCTGTCGGTGGTGCTGGCGGCGGCCAACAACCTGCGGCCGGTCGTGCAGGGGCGGCGCTGGGTGGCGGCCTTCGGCTTCGGGCTGATCCACGGCTTCGGCTTCGCCAGCGTGCTGGCCGAGCTGGGCCTGCCGCGCGACACGCTGGCCCTGTCGCTGGTGGGCTTCAACGTCGGTGTCGAGATCGGGCAGCTCGTCATCGTCGCGCTCTTCCTGCCGCTGGCCTACCGCCTGCGCGACACGGCGTTCTACCGCGTCGTCATCTTCAAGGGCGGCTCGCTGCTGACGATGGCGCTGGCGGCGATCTGGCTGGCCGAGCGGGCGCTCGACCTCAAGCTGCTCACGCCCTGACCGGCGTCAGAGTAGCCGCAGCCCCGGCGGCAGCGCCTCGCCCAGCATCTGGCCCCACAGCTGGCGCTGGTCGGCGCCATCCAGCGCCAGCGGCTCGCGCAGCATCGCCACCCAGCTCGGCGGCGCCTGTGCCGCTTCCAGTCGGGCGATGACTTGCAGGCGCAAATCGGCGTCGATGTCGCGCGCTCGGTCGCCAGTCAGACGACCGAGTTGGGCGGCCGCAAACGCCGCCTCGGGCAGGCGCTTCCAGTCGAGCGCCAGCAGCGGCTGCAGCCATGCGGCCGCCACCTCGGCCGGCACCGCGCTTTGTGCGCCGCCGTGGAAAGGCTGACGCGCGCCCAGGCGGCCCAGCGCCCACAGCGCCAGGGCGCTCTCGGGCGGCTCGGCCAGCCGCTGCAGCAGCCACGCGCCGATCTCGGTCTTGTGCGCGACCGGCACGCGCTCCAGCGCCGCGCCCAGCCGCAGCATGTCGTCCTCGCCGCCCGGTACCAGATGCGGCGGGCGCGGGCCGGCGTCGGCGCCCTGCAGGTTGAAGGCGAAGTCCTGCAGCAGTTGTTCTTGCGCCGCCACCGGCAGGCCGCCCGCAACGCGGCGCCAGAGCGTCCACCATTGCGCGCGCACCTGCGCGTCGGGCGCATGCGCCACGCCGGCGGCAAACAGTGTCCAGAGCTGCTCGACGCGCCAGTCGTCCAGCGCATCGCCAAAACCCGGGCGCAGGCACCAGCCGGCCAGGTTGAGCCAGAGCCGCTCGTGGTCGGCCGAGCGGCGCCGGCCGCGTGCGCGCTGCCACAGCGTATCGAACAGGTGGCGCAGCAGCGGCACGTCCCAACGCTCGCGCGGGCCCAGCAGCTGCTCCAGCCCCTGGCGCAGCTGCTTGACCTCACGGAGCGTCACGTCCTTGGCGCGCGCGCCGAAGACGCGGTCGATGCGCGTGACGGCTTCAGCCAGCTGCGGCGGCAGGCGCGGGGTCTCCTCATCGCCGGCTTGACCCGCCGTGCCACGCAACGCGAACTCCAGCTTGAAGCGCGATCCATCTTCGCCCTGCGCCTGCAGCTCCAGCGTGCCGACCTCGGTGAAGTCGCTCAGCAGCTGCACGGTGATCTCGCGCCGGCTGCCGGCCTCATCCTTCAGCACGGTGGCGATGGGCGGCAGCGGCTGGGCGTTGATTTGAGCCAGCGCCACGACCTCGCCCAGCGCCGCTTGGGCGGTGGTCGACGACAGCAATTGAAAGCGCACCGGCTGGCCCAGCCGCAGCGCGAAGCGGCGGCCTTCAAGCGGGCGCTCGTGGCCGGGTTCAGCACCACGGGGCAGCACGCACAGGCTCTGGTCGCCATCGAGCCGCAGAAAGTAGCTGCGCGCCGAACCCGCCGCCAGCCGGGGCGCCGCGCCACGCCGCGCCAGCGTGTGCGCGACCGCGCCGCGCGCCACGGCGATGTCGGGGTTGGCGTTGTGCAGCAGCCGCAGCGGCTGGCCGCGCCATTGCGCCAGCTGTTCTTGCAGCCGCTGCGCCAGCGCGCCGGCGCGGAACACGCCGCCGTTGAGCAGCAACGCGTCGGGCAGGCCGGCGGCGGCGTGCTCGCGCAAAAACGCGGCCAAGTGGCGGCTGATGGCGCTGTCGCTGGCGTAGGGCAGGCCGAACTCGACCAGCGCGCCGCGCCGCCGCTGCACCGGCGCGTCCAAGTCGACCCGCGGCAGAAAGCCGTCAACCACGATGCGCCGCACCTCGTCGCGGCTCAATTCGGCCGAGCGCGCGCCGCCGATCAACTTGCTGCCGCTGCCCAGCAGCGTGACGGTGACGTGCTCGGGTGCGTCGTCGGCCAGCAGCGTTTCCTTGGCGGCGCGGCAACGCTCGACCAGCTGCGACAGCCGGGCGGCTGACAGGCGCGTGTTGCCGCTGCCAACATCGCCGCCGCTCAGGCGCGGCTCCAGCAGATGCGCCAGTGCCAGATCCATGTTGTCGCCGCCCAGCATCAGGTGCTGGCCGACGGCGATGCGGCGCAGTTGCGGCCCGGCGCTGCCCGGCTCGACCTGGATCAGGCTCAGGTCGGTGGTGCCGCCGCCCACGTCGCAGACCAGCACCAGCCTGGCATCGCCCAATGACTGCGCCAGCGTCTGCCGATGCCGGAACAGCCAGTCCTGGAAAGCCGCCTGGGGTTCCTCCAGCAGCTTGAGGCGCGGCAGGCCGGCCAGGCGTGCCGCTTCCAGCGTCAGGCCGCGGGCGGCGTCGTCGAAGCTGGCGGGCACCGTCAGCACCAGCTCCTGCTGCTCCAGCGGCTGTTGCGGGAAGCGCAGGTTCCACGCGGCGCGCACCTGCGCCAGGTAGCTGGCGCTGGCGGCCACCGGCGAGACCTTGGCGACTTCGTCCGGCGCGCCCCACGGCAGGATCGCCGCCAGCCGGTCGACCGCAGCGTGCGACAGCCAGCTCTTGGCACTGGCCACCAGCCGGCCCGGCACCTGCGCGCCCAGCCGACGCGCCAGCGTGCCGATCACGGCCGTCTCGTCACTCGCCCAGGGCAGCTGCAACTCGCCCGCCGCCAGCTCGCCCAGTGCCGGGTGATAGCGCAGCGACGGCAACAGCGGCCGCGCCGCGACCTCGCCGGGGGCGACGAGCTGGTCGACCTCGAACAGCCGGATGGCCGCGTCGTCTACGGACGCGTCCGACTCGGCCCAGGCCACCACCGTGTGGGTGGTGCCCAGGTCAATGCCGACGATGGTCATGCCGCAGCGGCCTCGCCGCGCACGTCGAACTCGACCTTCCAGCGCGCGCTGCCGTCGCGCGGCACAGCGGCCAATTCGAGCGTGCCGGTTTCGGTCACGCCCGCGTGCAGGCTGACCGGCACCATCTCGCCGGGGCGGCGGCCTTCGGCCGGCAGCGTGGCGTGGATCGCCTCCAGCTCCTGCAGTTCATCGGGCGCCCAGAAGTCCAGCAGCGCGCCGGACGGGTCCTGGCGCCGCACCGTCGAGCCGAAGAAGCGGAACTGCACCGGCTCGCCCACCACCAGTCCGAATTCGAGCCCGGACAAGGCCGCCTCGCTGCCTTCCTCCATGCCGAAGGGCGCGACGCACAGTGCCTGGATCGGCGCTTCCAGGCCGGGCACCGCCGGCATCGACGACTCGATCGCGACGTAATACGCCCGCGCCGTGCCGCCGCGGATGCGCACGCCGCCACCGCGCCGCACATGGCCGTGGTAGGCCGCGCCCTGGGCGACGGCGCGGTCCAGATCGGCGCCGGCCAGCAGCCGCGCCGGCGCCGCGCCTTCGGCCGTCAGCCAGCCGTTGAGCGTGCTCATCAGCCGCTCGGCCAGCAGTTCGGACTTGAACACGCCGCCGTTGAACAGCACGGCGGTCGGGTGCAGGAAGCTGGCGTCGGCCGATGCGGCAAAGCCGGCCAGCTCGGCCGTGGCGCCGGCCTGGCGGCCCAGGAACGCTGCCAGGTGGCGCGTCACCGCCGCGTCCTGCGCGTAGGGCAGGCCGAGCTGCGCCAGGCCGGCGCGCGGGCGCTGCACCGGGCGGGCACTGGCGTCGACCGCCGGGAAGAAGCCTTCCAGGATCAGCGCGCTGACCTCGTCGCGCGTCAGCTCGGTGCGGATCGAGCCGCCGATCAGCTTGGAGCCCCGGCTCGGCACCACGATCGGCTGGCTGGCGGCAAGCGGGTCGGCCAGCAGCACCTCCTTGGCGCTGCGGCAGGCGTAGGTCAGCGCGCGCATCTGCCAGGCGTCGAGCGTCTTGCCGTCGGCGGCCAGCTTGCGTGCCACCGCGTGCGCCAGCGCCAGGTCCATGTTGTCGCCGCCGAGCAGGATGTGGTCGCCGACCGCGACGCGGTGCAGCTCCAGGCTGCCTTCGCGCTCGACCACCGCGATCAGCGAGAAATCGGTCGTGCCGCCGCCCACGTCGACCACCAGGATCACGTCCAGCGGCTGCACCTGCTTGCGCCAGCGCCCGGCGCTGGCCTGGATCCAGCTGTAGAGCGCGGCCTGCGGCTCTTCCAGCAGCGTCACGGCCGGGTAGCCGGCCATCTGCGCCGCCTCGGCGGTCAGCTCGCGGGCGGCGGGGTCGAACGAGGCGGGAATCGTCAGCGTCACGCTCTGCTGCGCGAAAGGTGCCTCCGGGTGCGCGTGGTTCCAGGCGTCGCGCAGGTGTTCCAGGTAGCGGACCGAGGCCTGCAACGGCGAGACCTTGGCCACCTCGTCGGGCGAGCCGACCGGCAGGATCGCGGCGCGGCGGTCGACGCCGGGGTGGCACAGCCAGCTCTTGGCGCTCGACACCAACCTGATCGGCGTGGTCGCGCCCCGGCTGCGCGCCAGCTCGCCCACGGCGTAGGGCAGCGCGTCGGCCCACGGCAGGCGCAGGTCGCCGGGTGCCAGCTCATCGGCGTGCGGCAGGTAAAGAAAGGACGGCAGCAGCGCCAGCGATTCGACTGCGCCCGGCGCCGTCAGCTGCGGCACGGTGAGCACGCCGCTGGCGATCTGGTCGCCCTCGCTGGCCTGGGTGTCGACCCACGACAGCGCGCAGTGCGTGGTGCCGAGGTCGATGCCGAGGGCGTAGCGGCCGGCCAGGTCGTTGGGCAAGGTGTTGCTCACAGCTCGACCTCCGCCTGCGCCACCACCGTCGCATCGTGCTGCGGCGCCAGCTTGGGCAGGCGCACATCGGCGACTTTCCAGCCGCGATGGCTGAGCGCGCCGGTGAACGGCGGCTGGCCGACCACCTGGCCGGTCAGCTTGATGGCCGCGGCGTCAAAGCCTGCGGCCAGCGTGACGCGGCTGCCTTCGGCCTCGGCGCGCACCGGCTGCAGCGTGAAATGCTCGCGCAGCACCTTGCGGCAGCCGGCGTGCACCAGCCGGGCGGCGGCGCCGATGTCGGCGTCGGCATGGCCGGCCAGGTCTTCCTCGCAGAAGTCGATCAGGCGGGCCTCGCGCTGCAGCAGGCCGAGCAGCTGCAGCGCGGCTTCGGGGCTGGCTTCCTTCAGGGCCGGGGCGGGTGCTGGCATGGGTGCTGGCACAGGCGCTGCGACGGGTGCGGTCGGGGCCACGGGCGCCGGCGGCGCGACCGGCGCGTCCGACAGGCGCAGGTAGCGCGCGGCCAGGTCGGCATCGGCCAGCAGGCTGAAGAAGGCGGAGATCGCCAGCGGAATGCGGCGCAGCAGCGACGGCGCTGCCGTGGTGGAGGGGCTGGACATCGGGAGGCTCCCAGAGGCCCGGCTGCGGGGCCGGGCGGTGCAACAGGAGCGGTCCGGCGCCGGCGCGCTGCGAGGCAGGTCGCCCGGGCGGCGGGCCGCAAGAATGGGTCACGACGGATCACGCGCCGTGGGCTGAAATTCTATGTTGCGCCTGCCGGGGCGCTGTCCCGGGCGGTGGTTCAAAATGCCGCGCCTGATCCACCCCCGTCCAGCGACCCTCACCGCCATGCGCATCGAAGACCTCCGCCAGCGCCTGCGCGCCCTGGGCGCCAAGCCCGGCCATGAACAGCGCGTGCTGCGGCAGTGGGTGCAGGCGCAGCCGCAGGACGCGGGCAAACGCCGGCTGGAAGACTTTCTGCCGCTGGAAGTGCGCTCTGCGCTGCCCGCGCTGGAGGCCGAACTGCACGGCCTGGCGCGGCTGCAGTCCGAGCATCCGGGTGAAGATGGCTCGGCACGGCTGCTGGTCGCGCTGGCCGATGGCCAGACCGTGGAGAGCGTGCTGCTGCCGCGCGACGGTTTATGCGTGTCGAGCCAGGTGGGCTGCGCGGTAGGCTGTGTCTTCTGCATGACCGGCCAGGGCGGGCTGGTGCGCCAGGTCGGCAGCGCCGAGATCGTCGCCCAGGTCGCGCTGGCGCGCCGCCACCGCGTGGTCAAAAAGGTCGTCTTCATGGGCATGGGCGAGCCGGCGCACAACCTCGACAACGTCATGGAGGCGATCGACCTGCTCGGCACGGTGGGCAACATCGGCCACAAGAACCTGGTGTTCTCGACCGTGGGCGACCTGCGCGTGTTCGAGCGCCTGCCGCGCGGTGCCGTCAAGCCCGCGCTGGCGCTGTCGCTGCACACCACCCGCGCCGACCTGCGCGAAAAATTGCTGCCACGCGCGCCGCGCATCAGCCCCGACGAGCTGGTTGACCTCGGCGAGGCCTACGCCCGCGCCACCGGCTATCCCATCCAGTACCAGTGGACGCTGCTCGACGGCATCAATGACAGCGACGATGAGGTCGATGGCATCGCCCGCCTGCTGCGCGGCAAGTACGCGGTCATGAACCTGATTCCCTACAACCACATCGACGGCCTCGACTTCCAGCGCCCCGCCTGGGCGCGTGCCACCGCCATGGCGCGCACGCTGCACCAGCGCGGCGTGCTGACCAAGCTGCGCCAGTCGGCCGGGCAGGACGTGGAGGGCGGCTGCGGCCAGCTGCGCGCACGGGCGGCGCAAGATCCGCAGCGCATTGAAATCCGCCGCGCTGCCCGCGTGCCCTCTTCGTCCCTCTGATTGCGAGCCCCGATGCTTCTTTCCCAACTCAAGACCGGGCTGCTCGGACTGGCGTTCAGCGCCGGGCTGGCGTCGGCTGCGCCGCTCACGGTTCCGGACACCCTCGCCCAGCGCAGCCAGGCCTGCACCGTCTGCCACGGCAAGGAAGGGCGGGCGACCAATGCCGGCTACTTTCCGCGCATTGCCGGCAAGCCGGCCGGCTATCTGTACAACCAGCTGCTGAACTTCCGCGATGGCCGGCGCAGCAATGGCGCGATGGTGGGGCTGGTCGACCACCTGTCGGACGCGTACCTGCAGGAGCTGGCGGGCTACTTTGCCGGTTTGGACCTGCCGTATCCCCCGCCGCAGACTACCGGCGCACCACCCACCGTGCTGCAGCGAGGCGAGGCCCTGGTGCGCCACGGCGACGCCCCGCGCCAGCTGCCCGCCTGCGTGCAATGCCACGGCGCGGCCATGACCGGCGTGGCGCCGGCCATTCCCGGCCTGCTGGGCTTGCCGCGTGACTACCTGATCGGCCAGCTCGGCGCCTGGCAGAGCGGCCAGCGCAAGGCGACTGCGCCCGATTGCATGGGCCAGATCGCCCGGGCGCTGTCGGCCGAGGAAATCAGCGCGCTGGCCACCTGGCTGTCGGCCCAGCCGCTGCCGGCCAACACCCATCCCGCCACCCGCCTGACGGCGCCGCTGCCGATCGACTGTGGTGGGCTGAAATGATGCGCATGAAATCCACTCTGGCGCGGATCGCGCTCGGCCTCCTGCTGTTGGCTGGCGCCGCTGCGGCGCTGGTCGTCTGGCTCAACCTGCGCGGCGAGGCCGCCTTGCCTGCCGACACCGCCACCACAGCCACCGCCTTCAACGCCACGCCGCAGCAGATCGAGCGCGGCGCCTACCTGGCCCGTGCCGGCAACTGCGCCGCCTGCCATACCGCCCGCGGCGGGGCCGACTACGCCGGCGGCCGGGCGATCGAGACGCCGTTCGGCATCGTCCACGCCAGCAACCTGACGCCGGATGGGGCTCACGGCCTGGGCCTGTGGTCATCGGCCGAGTTCTGGCGCGCGCTGCACCATGGTCGCTCCAAGGACGGCCGGCTGCTTTCGCCGGCGTTTCCCTACCCGAGCTACACCCAGGTCAGCCGCGAGGACAGCGACGCGCTCTACGCCTACCTGCGCAGCCTGCCCGCCGTGGCGCAGCCGAACCGGCCGCATGAGCTGCGCTTTCCGTACGACAGCCAGGCCGCGCTGGCGGTGTGGCGGGCGCTGTTCTTCCAGGCCGGTGAATACGTGCCGGCCCCGGCGCAATCGGCCGAATGGAACCGGGGCGCCTACCTGGTGCGCGGCCTGGGCCACTGCGCCGCCTGCCACGCCGAGCGCAACGCACTCGGTGCAACGCGTGACGACGCCGCGTTGGGCGGTGGCCTGATCCCGGTGCAGCGCTGGTACGCGCCGTCGCTGGCGTCGAGTGCCGAAGCCGGCGTGGCCGACTGGTCGACGCAGCAGGTGGTCGACCTGCTCAAGACTGGCGTGGTGTCAGGCGACAAGATCAGTGGCTCAGTCAGTGGACCCATGGCCGAGGTGGTCGCCCGCAGTACCCAGTACCTGAGCGATGCCGACCTGCGCGCCATGGCGGTCTATCTGCAGCAACTGCCGCAGCATCAGGCGGAACGCTCCCCGGTCGCGCCTGCCGAGGCTGCTGTGATGACGCGCGGCGAAAAGGTCTACGGCCAGCAATGCGCCGCGTGCCACGGCGAGCAGGGCCAGGGTGCGGTCACGGCGGCCGGCGCGCTGGCCTATCCGCCGCTGGCCGGCAACCGGGCGGTGACGATGGACTCGGCCGCCAACCTGATCCGCGTCGTCATGCAGGGCGGCTTCGCGCCGGCCACCGCCGGCAACCCGCGTCCCTACGGCATGCCGCCGCTGGGCCAGGTGCTCGATGACGCCGACATCGCCGCCGTGCTGACCTATGTGCGCCAGTCGTGGGGCCACGCCGCCGCACCGGTGTCGGTGCTGACGGTGCAGGCGGCGCGCTGAGCCGCCGCCTTCCCCTTACTTGACCAGCGGCCGCACGGTGGTGAAGCCGCCGTCCACCGCAATCACCTGGCCGGTGATGCGGCTGGCGCCGTCCGACAGCAGCCAGGCGATGGTGTCGGCCACCTGGCCGGCGGTCTGCACGCCGCCCAGCGGGTACTGCTTGCCGGCGCCTTCGCGCATCGCGTCCATCTTCAGCATGCCGGCCGTCATCGGCGTGTCGGTCATGCCGGGGGCGACGACGTTGACGCGCAGGCCCTGCGCCGCGTAGGTGGCCGCCGCGCTGCGGGCCAGTGCCTCGATGCCGCCCTTGGCCGCCGCAATCGCCTCGTGGTTGGCCACGCCGATGCGCGACACCACGCTCGACGCCAGCACCGCTGCGCCCGGCGCGCCCGCGGCGCGGCAGCCTTCGACCCAGGCCTGCAGCATGAAGAAGGCGCTGTCGAGGTTGACGCGCAGCACCTCGCGGTACTGCGCCGCCGTGCTGCGGTGCAGCGGCGCGATCAGCGTGCTGCCCACGCAATGCGCCAGCAGCGCGGGCGCGGCGCCCAGCTGTTCCTTGCACGCGGCGATGGCGGCGGCGGCGCCTTCGGACGTGGTGGTGTCGGCGGCGATGTGGGCGTCGGCGGTGACGTCAGCCAGCGTGGCCGCGTCACGGCCGACCGCTGCGACGCGGTAGCCGGCGGCGCGCAGCCGCGCGGTCACCTCACGGCCGATGCCACCGCGTGCGCCCGTCACCAGGGCGATTGAGGTTGTTGTCATGAGTCGAGCTTTCGTCTGAAGGGGAGTCGGCAGCCTTCTCGAACAGCGGCCCGGCAGACGCCGCGCCCAGGTCGATCAAGCCAGGAAGGTCATGCAGGTGCTTGGCGTCGCGCGTCGTGCGCGTCCACCACTGCGAGAACGAGGTGCACGGTCGCTCGACCGGCGCAAACAGCCGCGTGGCCGGGCGGCTCTTGGCCAGGCTGTTGAGCTGCGGCTGCAGGTGCGCGTCTGCCACGGTCTGCACCGAGCGTGCTCCGCGCAGCGCGGCGGCCATCGCGCCGGCCTCGGCAAACCAGCGGTGCGGCGTCAGCTCTGCCATGCGCTGACCGATAAAGGCCCAGCGCGCCGGGCTCCACGGCCACTTGCGGTGGAAGTCGGCCACGGCGATGGCGACCACCACCGTGTCGGGCGCTAGATCCGCCGGCAGCGCGCCCAGCATCCAGGGGTGGACGAGCCAGACATCGCGGCCCTCGACGGCTGCCGCGTCGGGCACGGCGAAGCCCAGCTCGGCGGGCGGCTTGGCCAGCAGCGCCGGCTCGGCCACGCCCTCGGCCAGCGGCTTGGTCAGCACCGGCTTGCCGTTGCGGGCGATCACGTCCAGCGCCTCGTAGCTGGTGTCGATCACGCTGCGCGGGCTGTGCCAATCGGCGGGGGCGTAGCGCGCCACGTTCTCGGCGTTGAACAGATAAGGCTTGCTGCTGCCGGTGCCGGCGACCCATTGCCAGCTCAGGTGGTTGCTGGCCAGGTCGCCGTCCAGCAGGTGGCCGTACAGCCAGTCCGCCCCGGCGCGCCAGTGCACCTTGCGCAGGTGGAAGACGTAGCTGGCCAGCCACATGCGCGCGTGGTTGTGCAGGTAGCCGGTGGCGTAGAGCGTGCGCACGGCCTGGTCGATCACCGGTACGCCGGTGCGCGCCTCGCGGAGGTCGGCCGGCAGCTCGCGGGCGTAGGCGGCTTCGGGCAGCGGCCCGGCGTGGATCGAGCGCAGGATGCCCGCGCCCTGTTGCGCCCAGACGTGCTGGAAGAACTCGCGCCAGCCCAGCTCGAAGACGAACTTGTGCTGCACGTCCAGCCGGTGCTTCCCGGCCACGCCGTCCAGCACCTCCGGCAGCGTCACGAAGCCGTGGGCGATGTAGGGCGACAGGCGCGTCACGGCGCCTTCCAGCGCGTTGCGGCTGCGGGCGTAGTCGGCCGGACGCACGGCGGCGATGCGGGCGTGGGCGGCGGCCAGGGTCGGGGGAAACGTGTCAGAGGGCATGGTGGTCGGTTATCACTCCGTCATTCCCGCGAAGGCGGGAATCCAGAAACTCGGTGAGGGTTGGCGCGCCTGGATTCCCGCCTTCGCGGGAATGACGGCAAGGGGTGTTGCAGAAATTCGCACACTGGCTCATGCAAGGCGCCCCACCTCACCGCGCCGGATCTCGCCCGCGCGGTCGGTGATCGCCTGCTTCTGTGCGTCGGTCAGGCGCGCCAGGTTCTTCACCTGCATCACCGTGCGCGGGTTCTTGGCCAGCATCGCCTCGTGGCGCATCAGGAAGTCCCAGTACAGCGTGGTGTACGGGCAGGCCGAGGCGCCCTCGCGCTGCGCCGGGTCGTAGC
The DNA here is from genome assembly GCF_965250675.1 of Leptothrix sp. (in: b-proteobacteria). NCBI lineage: Bacteria > Pseudomonadati > Pseudomonadota > Betaproteobacteria > Burkholderiales > Sphaerotilaceae > Leptothrix > Leptothrix sp. (in: b-proteobacteria). Next base: position 21,955 of record NZ_CBDFPH010000008.1, on the reverse strand, counting down.
GGCAGCCTTTGCAGTGCGGGCTCATGCGGTCGATGTACTTGCCGCTGGCGATGTAGGGCTTCGATGCCATCAACCCGCCATCGCCAAACTGGCTCATGCCCAGGGTGTTGGGCAGCTCGACCCACTCGACCGCATCGACGTACACGCCCAGGTACCAGCCGTGCACCGCCTTCGGGTCCACGCCCAGCAGCAGCGCGTACAGCCCGGTGACCATCAGCCGCTGGATGTGGTGGGCGTAGCCGTGCGTCAGCGTCTGGCTGATGGCGTCGCGCAGGCAGGCCATGTCGGTCTGGCCGGTCCAGTAGAAGGCCGGCAGCGGCTCGTGCGCGTCCAGCGCGTTGCGGTCGAGGTAGCCGGGCATCTGCGTCCAGTAGATGCCGCGCACGTACTCGCGCCAGCCGAGGATCTGGCGGATGAAGCCCTCGACGCTCGCCAGCGGCGCCCGGCCGGCGCGGTAGGCCGCCTCGGCCGCCTCGACGCATTCGCGCGGGTTCAGCAGCTTCAGGTTCATCACCACCGACAGCTGCGAGTGGTACAGCCACGGCTCGCCCGGCCACAGCGCGTCCTCGTAGGGGCCGAAGTTGGCCAGCCGGTGTTCGATGAAGTCAGCCAGGGCCTGCAACGCCTGCGCCCGCGTCACCGGCCAGCCGAAGGTGTCGAGCGTGCCGGGATGGTCGGCGAAGCGGGCGTTGACCAGCGCGAGGACCTCCTGCGTGATGGCGTCTGGCGCAAAGCGCGTGGGTGGCGGCAGTGCGCCGGGGCCGTCACGCCCGAAGGATTCGCGGTTGTCGGCGTCGAAGTTCCACGCCCCGCCGGCCGGCTTGCCGTCGTCCAGCAGCACCTTGAAGCGCTGGCGCAGCTCGCGGTAGAAGTACTCCAGCCGCAGCTGCTTGCGGCCCTCGGCGTGTGCGCGGAAGTCGCGCACCGTGGTGTAGAAGTGCCGGTCGTCGCGCACGTCCAGCGGCAGGTCAGCGGCCTGCGCGACGTCCTTCATCGCCTGCCAGACCCGCCAGTCGCCCGGCGCGGTCATCACCAGTTGCCGGGGCTGGAGGCGGGCGATGGCGTCGGTCAGCTCGGCCGCCAGCGTGCCGCGGTTGCCGCCTTCATTCAAAGGACGGTCGAGCCGCGTGTAGTGCAACGGCCGGCCTGCCTCGCGCAGCGCCTCGGCAAAGTGCCGCATCGCCGCCAGGAACACGGCGGTGCGCTGCTTGGCGGAGGTGATGTGGGTCGACTCCTCCGCCACCTCGGCCATCCATACCGCGTCCTGCGCGGGATCGAAGCCGTCGAAGGCCGAGGCCTCCAGGTCGAGCTGGTCGCCCAGCACGATCACCAGTGTCCTGAGTTCAGCCACGGGCGGGCACCTTCCCTTTTCGGCAGGCGTCCGAGCAGTACTTGACCTCGTCCCAGTTCCTGGCCCAGCTCTTTCGCCACGTCATCTCGCGCCCGCAGGCCACGCAGGGCTTGCTCGGCAGGCTGGATTTGTTGCCCTTGAAGGACGATGCCGCCGGCTTCATGCGCCGGGCTTTGCGGAAATTTTCATGGCCGCGAGCATCGCCGATTTCGCGTCGGCGAGGGGGCGGCGGGCTATTGCGCGCGCCCGCAGTGCACGGCGCTTTGCTTCAGCGCCCGGCCATCAGCGCGAGAGCAAGGCATTGCGCCTTGAGGCGCCTGTGTGCAGATCGCAGGGCAGTCGGCCCGCTCTCTTTTTCTCTCTCAGGCCGGGAGGTCGTACACGCTGGTCACGCCGCCGTAGACGATGGTGACGCGGTAGCCGGTCGAGGTCACCGCGACCGTGGCGCTGTTGCCGCCGGTGTCGGTGGCGGCCACGGTGCCTGCAGTGGCCCGGCCGGAGGCCGAGTCATAGACCCAGTCGGTGTAGGAGATCGTCAGGTTGTTGGTGGTGGCCTCACCCTGGGTCTTGACGATGGCCTTGGCGATGGTCGTGGTGGTGCCCGTCTTGGCCACGGTGATGTCGCTGACGGCCGCTGTCCCGACGTTGTAGTAGCAGCTGCTGGTGGCCCCGCTGAAAGTGCAGGTCGAGCTGTTGGTGAGCGTGCCCGAGCTGTCGTAGAGGCCGGTCGTGGCGTACGTCAGGTTGTAGGTGGACGTGATCGAGTACTGGGTGTTCGACACATAGCTGTAGCTGTAGTCCAGCGTGCCGTTGTAGCTGAAGGTGTAGCCGCTGAAGCTCCAGCTGCAGTTGTTGTACGTGACGCGTGAGGACGAGGCCCTGGCGGTGGCCTCGTCGTAAGTCATGCTGTGCGTGATGTTTCCAGATCCGCTGCCGGCCGAGCCCGCATACGACGCGCACTCGGTCGAGCTGGAGGTCGTCACGCCTGTGGGCGAGTTGCTGCTCAGGGCGCCAACGGGGGCACTGCTGGTCACCTCGGCCTGCTCGACCGCGTTGACATGGGTGTTGGTGGCGCTCACCAGGCGTTGCGCGCCCTCCTGGTCGGCGGTGATCCAGTCTCCCGTTGCGGCGGGCGTCGGGACCGGCTCAGAGACCGGGGTGGCCGTTGCAAGGGCTGTGCTGGCACTCCCACCTCCGCCGCCGCAGGCCGCCAGCGATGCCGCCGCCATCACGGTGAAGAGGGCAGCGGTGCGACGCAGTGCTGGACTGCGGGTGGACTTTTCCATCAAATACTCCTGGCGAGCGGGCGGTTCAAACGGTGCGCTGGGCGCCAGAGGCACCCTGTCAGGAGGTGCTATCGGCACCACTGCCACAGCGCTTTAGCCCGCCGTCGCCTTTTGTATTTGAGGCGCCAAATTCACACGCGGTCAGACCAGCGTCTTCAGCGCCACCGCCGGGTCGCACGCCACCTCGGGGGCCGGGTTCTTGCCGGCGTCGAGGATCTTGCGCGACATCATGTGGTCGACCGGCGCGTTGACGCTTTCGACGCACACCAGCCGGTCGCCGACGTAGTGCAGCAGCGAGAAGCTGTGGTCGTTGGCGCCGGGGCGGCGGTGGCGTACGCCGTCGGCGGGCATCAGGCCGGCCATCTGCAGGCGCAGGCTGCCCTGCTCGGACCAGAACCAGGGCAGCGCGCGGTAGGGCTCGTCGCGGCCCATCAGCGTGGCGACGGCGGTGCGCGACTGGTCGTTGGCGTTCTGCACCGATTCGAGCCGCAGGCGGCGCGCGCTGCCGTGTTCGGGGAAGCTGGTGCAGTCGCCCACCGCCAGGATGGCCGGGTCGGACGTGCGCATGTGCGCATCGACCACCACGCCGTTGGCGCAGTCGAGGCCGGCGGCGCGCGCCAGCGTTTCCTCAGGGACCGCACCGATGCCGAGGATCAGCAGCTCGACCTCGTGGCGCTGACCGTCGACGCTGAGCGCGGCCAGGCGGTCGCCCTCGATCACGAAGTCACCCACCGCCACGCCCAGGCGCACGTCGATGCCGTTGGCGCGGTGCGTCTGCAGCACGTGCTCGGACAGCTCCGGCGACACGGCGCGGCCCAGCAGGCGCGGGGCCGATTCCAGCACCGTGACGTCCTTGCCGAGCGCGCGGGCGGTGGCGGCGATCTCCAGGCCGATGAAGCCGCCGCCCAGCACGGTGATGCGCTGCGTGGCGTTGAACAATTCGCGCAGGCGCTCGGCGTCGGCGGCGGTGCGCAGGCTGGCGACGTTGCTCAGGCTGGCGGGGATCGATGGCAGCTGCCGGGCGCGCGTGCCGGTGGCGAGCACCAGATGGGCGTAAGGCAGCACGGCGCCGGAGTGCAGCGTCACGGTGCGCGCGGCGGGGTCGATGGCGGTGGCCGCATCGGCACGGTGCAGCGTGATGCCGGCATCGGTGTACCAGGCCTCGGCGCGGTGGCTTTGCAGCGCTTCCTGCGGGTTCTTGAGATAGGCCTTGGACAGCGGTGGGCGCTGGTAGGGCAGCTCGGCCTCTTCGCAGACCAGGTGCACGCGTGCGCCCTGGCCTTCGGCGACCAGGCTGGCGCACAACTGCGCAGCGGCATGGCCGCCGCCGATGATGACGATGGAATCGCTCATGGTTGTCTCCGGATAGGGGAATGCAGGCGGCTCAGCGCTGGCTCTCGGGCAGGCGCACGACCAGCCCCTGCAGGGCCGCCGTCAGCTTGATCTGGCACGACAGCCGGCTGTTGGGCAGGCGCTCGCTGGAGGTGCAGTCGAGCGTTTCCAGCTCGCCGGCGTCCGGCGCGGGCAGGCGGTCGGCCCAGGCCTCGTCGACGTAGACGTGGCAGGTGGCGCAGATGGCGGCGCCGCCGCAGTCGGCCTCGATGCCCGCGACGCCGTAGCTCGTGGCCGCCTGCATCAGGCTGATGCCTTCGGGCGCTTCGAAGCCCTGTTCGCTGCCGTCGGGATGAATGAAGGTGATGTCAGGCATGGTGATGTGCGCGTGAGGAGGTTGTCAGGGGGGATGAAACTAGCGGCTGGCGCAGGTGGCTTGCCGCGCCACGAAGTGCAGGTCGGCAAAGCCCGCGTGGGCGGCTTCGCCGGTATTGTCGGTATCTGCGGTCACGGCCACCTGGACCACGGTGGCGGCGCGGCCGAACAGCGCCTGCACGTCCTGGCCCACGTCGCGCCGCTCCCGGACCCAGCCGCCGGCGTCAGCGCTGCCGCTGCGCTGCACGATCATCATGGCGCGGTCGGTGTAGGCGTTGGGCCGCACGGTGCCGACCGGCTGGCGGTTGTCCCAGACGTAGTTGAGCGCGGCGTCGGGCACGTCCGGCCCCCAGATGGCGCGCGCCAGCTTGAGTTGCGCGCGCAGGCCGAAGCCTTGCTGGTCGGGCGGAATGCCCAGGCTGACGTAGACGCGGGCGGCGTAGTCGTCACCGGCGCGCGTCATCAAGTCGGCGCTGACCAGCGGCGCGTCGATGCGCCAGCGCCAGCACAGCACCGGCGTGGCCGTGATGTCGACCGTGACCGGCCGCGCGTAGAGCGACATGCCGCGCTGCGAAGTCACCTCCAGCGCCGCCACGCCGTCCCAGTCGCGGACACGAAAGCGGTTGCGCGGCACCTTGGCACTGAGCTGCACTTCGCGCCAGCCGTCCAGGCCGTCGGCAAAGCGGCCGACCCAGACCGGCTCGGCATCGGCCGCCGCCAGCGGGGTCGACCCGACCGCCACCGCCGCCGCCAGCAGCATCCGCGACCAGGATTTGCGCGTCCTCATGGCTCAGCGCTGCAACACCGCCAGCCACTCCTGCTGCGCGGCGCTCAGGCTCCCGGGCTGCGAGATCAGCGCCGTCGCCAGCGCCTGGCGTGTGCCGGCTTCGATCTCGGGCAGCGGCTGGCTCATCAGCTGCGCCAGCAGGGCGCTGGCCTTGGCCAGCGTCTGGCCGTAGCGCTCGAACACCGTGGCCACCGAGACGTGGTGGGCGGCATCGTCCATCCAGCAGTCGTAGTCGGTCACCAGGCCGATGGTGGCGTAGCCCATCTGTGCCTCGCGCGCCAGAAAGACCTCGGGCACATTGGTCATGCCGACCAGATGGCAGCCGGCGTTGCGCAGGAAAAAGCTCTCGGCACGCGTGCCCAGGCGCGGGCCTTCGACGCAGGCGTAGGTCAGGTCGCGGTGCAGTGGCAGGCCGAGCTGCACGGCGCTGCCGTGCACCCAGTCGACCATCGCCTGGCTGACCGGATAAGCGGTCGAGACATGCCCTGCCACGCCCTCGCCAAAGAAGGTGTGGCGGCGCAGGCCGCGGGTCCAGTCGAAATACTGACCCGGCATGGCGAGGTGGCCGGGCTCGATGCGCTCGTCCAGGCTGCCCACCGCCGAGAAGCCCAGCACCATGGTGGCGCCGGCGCGCTTGAGCGCGTAGAGGTTGGCGCGGTAATTGACCTCGTGTGGCAGCAGCCGGTGGCCGCTGCCGTGCCGCGCCAGAAACAGCAGCGGCGTGTGGCCGATGCGCCCGCGCAGCACGCGGCCCGACGGGCTGCCGAAAGGGGTGTCATCGTCCAGTTCGGCGTCGATCGCCATGCCTGGCAGCTCGTAGATGCCGGTGCCGCCCATGATTGCCAACATGTGGTGTTCCTTCAAAAAAATCTCAACGGAATCGGGCGATGAAAGCCCGGTCGATGCGGTCCTTCCAGCGCCACAGCGCCCGCCCGGCCCAGCGGCCCGGCCCCGACCAGCGGCCCCAGGAGGCGATGGCGCGCCCATCGGCGGTGGCCAGCAGCGCCAGATGGCGCCGCTGTGGCACGTGAGTCTGCACCAGACCTTCGCCGCACGCGGCCCGCAGATTGCGCGACAGCACCGGCCCCATGCGCACCGCAAACACGCCGGCCTTGGGCAGCGGCTGCACCCAGGCGGCGCAGTCGCCCACCGCATAGACGGCGGGGTGCGACCTGGAGCGCAGCTGCGCATCGACCCGCACGAAACCGGCTGCATCCACCGCCAGCCCGCCTGCGCCCGGCCAGCCGTGCGCCTGCGCGCCGGTGGCCCACAGCAGCAGGTCGCTGGCCTGGCCCAGTGCGTCGCTGTAAGGCGCCTGGGTCTCGACCCGCACATCCGCCGCTGCCAGCACTGCGTTCAGCTGCCGCGCCGCGCCCGCTGCCAGGCCCGGCAGCAACTGCACGCCACGCGTCACCAGCCGGGCCTGCAGCCTGAGGGCAGGATGGGTTTTCAGCAGCCGCGCCCGTACCGCCAGCAGCGACTCGACCCCCGCCGCACCGCCGCCCACGGCCGTCAGGCGCAGGGGCTGAGCCACCGGCCAGTCTTGCAGCGCCTGCAGCGTGGCGTCCCAGCCGGCGCGCAACTCGCCCAGCGGGCGCAGCGACAGCACCTGCCGGCCTGGCAGCTGCGGCGGAATCAGCGTCGAGCCGATGTTCAGCGACAGCAGGTCGTAATCCAGCGTCTGCCCGTCCGCCAGTTGCACACAGCGCGCATCGGCCTCCAGGCGTGTGACCTCGCCCGTGATGAAGCGCCCGCCGGCAGCCGCGCACAGCGCGGCCATGTCGATGCAGATTTCATCAAAACGGTAGTCCCCCGCCAGCCAGCCTGGCACCATGCCCGAGTACGGCGCCAGCGCGGTGGGCGACACCAGCGTCAGCGCCACGCCCGGCACGGGTGTGGTGATCCAGTCCTTGAGCACCTGCGCGTGCGCATGGCCGCCGCCGATCAGCAGCAGTTTTTTCATGCGCGCCAGTCCTCGGGCAGGTGGATCAGGTCGGTGGGTTCGTCGATGTCATGCACGGCAGGCAATTCCGCGTGGCGCAGGCCGCTGGCGTGCAGCCGTTCGCGCGTCAGTGCCATCACGACGGCAGTGCTCCACGGCATGTCGGTGAACAGCTGTGGCGCGGGCCGGCGCAGGCCGATCAGCGCGTAGCCGCCATCGTGCGCGGGCACGAACACCGCGTCATGTGTGTCCAGCGCGGCGGCGGCCTGTTGCAGCATCGCCTCATCCAGTAAAGGGGCGTCCGTGCCGATCATCAGTGCGAACGATGACAGGCTCAGTGCACGATCCAGTGCCCGACCCATGCGCGCGCCCAGATCGCCTTCGCCTTGCAGGCTGAGCATCATGTCGGGTGCGTCACGGTAGGTGTCCCACGCCGCATGGCTCAGATCGGGCGCCACGCACAGCTCCACCTGGCCCGGCAACGCTGCCCGCGCTTGCGCGACCGCGTGGTGCAGCAAGCGCGTGGCCAGCGCGGCGGCGCCTGCTGCGCCCAGCGCCGGCATCAGCCGCGTCTTGGCATAACCTGCCACTGGCGCCTTGGCCATCACGATCACCCTGCTCATCGATAACTCCGTGCCAGTTCCTGCGCTGACGCGCCCAGCCAGTAGCGCAGCCGCAGCCGCCACATCAGGAAAATCGTTCGCCAGACACCGTGCTGTTCCCAGCGCCGGCCGGAGGTGTTGACCTTCAGGCGCAGGCAGGCGGGGCGGGCGATGGCGCGCAGGCGGCGGCTCAATTCGATGTCTTCCATCAGCGGCAGGTCGGCATAACCGCGCAGGCGCTCGAACACCTCGCGCCGCACAAAGATCGCCTGGTCGCCGGTGGCGATGCCGGTCCGGCGCGAGCGGGCGTTCATCAGCGCGGCGATGAGCGGAAACATGGCCGAGCGGCCGGCAATGCATACGTCGAAGCGGCCCCAGTTGGCACCGGTGGTGATGGCGGCCTGCACGGCGTCCACCGCGCCCGCCGGCAGCACCGTGTCGGCGTGCAGGAACAGCAGCACGTCGCCCATGGCCACGGCCGCTCCGGCATTCATCTGCCGCGCGCGGCCGCGGGGCGCGGCGATGACCGCATCGGCCAGCGGCGCGGCCAGCGCGGGCGTGCCGTCGCGGCTGCCGCCATCGGCGACGATGACCGTGTGGCCCGAGGCGCGCAGCGGCGCCAGCGCCTGCAGCGTGGCGACGATGCCGGCGGCCTCGTTCAGCACCGGCATCACGATGGACAGGCGGAGTGGCGGCGCTGGATTCATCGGCCGGCGTCGTTGAGCTTCCAGTCGTAATCGAGGAAGTCGATCGCGACCTTGCCGGCCTTGATGCGTTCGCGGTCGGCCGGGGCATCGGCTAACTGGTCTGCATAGCGGGCGCAGAAGGCCTCCAGCGAGGCCACGCCCTTGTAGCCACTGCGGAAGTCGACGCCGAACCAGTCGAAGATCTTGGACACCTCCAGCTTGCCGCTCGGCGCGTTGTAGCGGTTGCGGCTGCGGTCGGACATGAAGCGCAGCGCCTGCTCGTCGAGCTGGGCGTCCAGCCGGTCGGGCGTGAAGGCCTCTTCGCGCAGCGCCGGGCAGCCGATGGAAGCGCAGTTGACGGCGAAGTGCACGCGCGGGTCGTCGTAGCGGCCTTTGGCGCGCAGCATCTCGTGTTCGATGGTGTCGAGCATCAGCGTGTCACCCAGCAGCGGCACGAACTTCTGCTTCCAGGGGCTCTTGAAAATGCTGCCCAGGTCCTTGATCGACTCCAGCCTGGGGTATTTGGTCAGGATCAGTTCGACCGTGAAGGCGTTGTAGGCGTTGATCAGAAACGCCATCTGCTGCGGCTTGCTGAAGGCCTTGAAGGCGTCCTCCGACACGGCCGACAGGGCGCCCAGATAGCCCTTGAGCGCCGCGCGGTCCTGCGCCATGCCGGCGTAGCGCACCTGGCTGGCGCGGCCGCCCTGCAGCACGACGACGTGCTTTTTCAGCAGCGCCGTCCAGGCCGCGTGGCTGTGGTCGAAGGCGGCTTGCGCCAGCGCCGGGCCGGCCAGCGGGGCGATGCTGAAGGCGGCCAGGCCGGCCAGCAGTTGGCGACGGTCGATCAAATGGGTGTTCATGCGCGCTCCCAGGCGTGGAATTTGGCGACCCAGGCCAGCAGCTTCTGCGGCGCGTGCGCGCGCTTCCACTCGCCGGCGGCGTATTTGTTGGCCTCGGCCAGGGTCGGGTAGGTGTGGATGGTGCCGAGGATCTTGTTGAGCCCCAGCCCGTGCTTCATGGCCAGCACGTACTCGGCCAGCAGGTCGGCGGCGTGCTCGCCGACGATGGTGACGCCCAGGATCTTGTCCTTGCCCGGCACCGTGAGCACCTTGACGAAGCCGTGGGCGGTGCCGTCGGCAATGGCGCGGTCCAGGTCGTCGATGCCGTAGCGCGTCACCTCGTAGGCGATGTTCTGCGCCTGGGCTTCGGACTCGCTCAGGCCCACGCGTGCCACCTCGGGGTCGGTGAAGGTACCCCAGGGGATCACCGAGTAGTCGACCTTGAAGCGCTTGAAGCGGCCGAACAGCGCGTTGACCGCTGCATACCAGGCCATGTGCGCGGCGGTGTGGGTGAACTGGTAGGGGCCGGCGACGTCGCCCACGGCGTAGATGTTCGGGTAGTTGGTGCGCAGCCAGGGGTCGACTTCGACGGTTTTACGGGCGGTGAGCGGGATACCGAGTTCCTCCAGCCCGAAGCCTTCCGTGCGCGGCGCGCGGCCAACGGCGCAGAGCAAGGCGTCGAAGGGCAGGGTGATGTCGGTGCCGTTGTGGCGGGCGATGAGGCGCTTTTCGGTCACGCCATCGACATCAATGGTTTCGCAGCGGACGGCCTGGTGGCCGGTCAGCAGTGTCACGCCGTCGGCGCGCAGCGATTCGGCCACCAGCGCGGACACCTCCTCGTCCTCCCGCACCATCACGCGCGGCGCCATTTCCACCTGCGTGACCTGCGCGCCCAGCCGCGCAAAGCTCTGCGCCAGCTCGCAGCCGATCGGCCCGCCGCCCAGCACGACCAACCGCTTGGGCAGTTCGGTCAGGTTCCAGACCGTGTCCGACGTCAGGTAACCCACCTTGGCCAGTCCCGGGATCGGCGGCACGAAGGGGCGGGCGCCGGTGGCGATGACGATGTTCCTGGTGGTGAGCGTCTGCTGGGTGCCATCTTCGCGGGCGATCTCGACCGTCCACGGCGAGGTGATGCGGGCGTGGCCGGTGACCACGTCCACGCCCAGATTCGTGTAGCGCTCGATCGAGTCGTGCGGCGCGATCTCGGCAATGACGCGGTGGATGCGCGCCATCACGGCGGCAAAGTCAGCCTGCCCGGTGGCGCTGACCACGCCGAACTGCTCGGCCTTGCGGATCTGTTTGACGACCTTGGCCGAGCGGATCAGCGCCTTGCTGGGCACGCAGCCGTAGTTCAGGCAGTCGCCGCCCATCTTGTGGCCCTCGACCAGCGTGACTTTCGCCTTGACCGCAGCGGCGATGTAGCTGCTGACCAGCCCGCCCGCGCCCGCGCCGATCACGACCAGGTTGCGGTCGAAGGACTTGGGCTTGGCGTGCGCCCAGCGGGCGTAGACCTTGCGCGCCTGCAGCGCGTTGACCAGGGCCTTGGCGATGACAGGAAACACGCCCAGCAGCACGAAGCTGCCCAGCAGCGCGGGCGACAGCACGTCGCGCAAGCTGTTGATGCTGGCGAGCTGGGTGCCGGCGTTCACGAACACGGCGGTGCCGGCCAGCATGCCGATCTGGCTGACCACGTAGTAGCGCGCGGCCGAGATCGGCGTCAGGCCGGCCAGCAGGTTGACCAGGAAGAAGGGGAACACCGGCACCAGCCGCAGCGTCAGCAGATAGGCGGTGCCGTCTTTCTTCATGCCCTCGTTGAGGGGGGCGAGCTGCTTGCCGAACCGGGCCTGCACCAGGTCACGCAGCAGATAACGCGCGGTCAGGAACGCCAGCAGCGCGCCCAGGCTGGAGGCAAACGACACCAGCACCAGCCCGACGCCCAGCCCGAACATGGCGCCTGCCGCCAGCGTCAGGATCGCCGCGCCCGGAAACGACAGCGCGGTGGCGGTCACGTAGAGGGCGAAGAAGCTGCCCAGCGTCAGCAGCGGCTGCGACTGGTAGAGCGCGGCCAACTGGTCGCGGCTGGCCTTGAGGGTGTCGAGCGTCAGCAGCTGGCCGAGGTTGTAGTGGCGGTAGAGCAGCACGGCCACCACAGCCACGGCCGCCACGATGATCCAGACACCGCGCCGGGTCGGCGCAGCGCCCGGCAGATTCTTGTTTTGCATGAAAAGTCCAGGTGGGTTCGGTTTCAGCCTTGGCTGATGTCTGCTTCAGTCGTGCCAGCAAGCCCGTGATTACAACGCGGTTGCAGAGGGCTGGAAATTTGGCGGCCGATGCCCCCACACCTTCCCGCCGCGCAGGCCCTGGGAATGCGAAGCCCGTTAACCTGCGGGTCGCTTGAAACCTGTCCTGGGGACGGGTGTAAGAACGGCCGCGCCGCCTCGACTCATCTTCCGATCCATTCGCTTTTTCCGCTTCCGAGCGCTACCCATCATGTCGACCCACGATCTCGTCCAGGACTATTACGGCCAGCAGTTGCAGAGCACCGCCGACCTGAAGACCACCGCCTGCTGCGACATCAGCGCCGTGCCGTCGTGGCTCAAGCCGCTGCTGGCGCGCATTCACCCCGAGGTGCTGTCGCGCTACTACGGCTGCGGGCTGGTCTGCCCGCCGCTGCTGGAGGGCTGCCGCGTGCTGGACCTGGGCTGCGGCTCGGGGCGCGATGTCTACGCGCTGGCGCAGCTGGTCGGCCCGACCGGCGAGGTCGTCGGCGTCGACATGACCGAAGAGCAGCTCGACGTCGCCCTGCGCCACCAGGCCCATCACGCCGAGGTCTTCGGCTACAGCAACACCCGCTTCCTGCACGGCTACATCGAGCGGCTCGATGAGCTGGGGCTGGCGCCGGGCAGCTTCGACGTGATCGTCTCCAACTGCGTGGTCAACCTCTCGCCCGACAAGGACGCCGTGCTGCGCGGCGTGCAGGCGCTGCTGAAACCGGGCGGCGAGTTCTATTTTTCGGACGTCTACGCCGACCGCCGCGTGCCGGCCGCCGTGCGCAACGACCCGGTGCTGTACGGCGAGTGCCTGGGCGGCGCGCTCTACTGGGGCGACTTCATCCGCCTGGCCCACACGCACGGCTTTGCCGACCCGCGCCTGACCGAGGACCGCCCGCTGGCGATCACCGACCCGGCACTGGCTGCGCGCACCGGCGCGCTGCGCTTCTACTCGGCCACCTACCGGCTCTTCAAGCTGGCCGAGCTGGAAACCGCCTGCGAGGACTACGGCCAGGCCGTGATCTACAAGGGCACGGTGCCCGAGCACGCCGCGCGCTTCGTGCTCGACCCCGGCCACGACATCGAGACCGGCAAGGTCTTCCCGGTCTGCGGCAACACCTGGCACATGCTGCACGGCACGCGCTTTGCGCCGCACTTCGACTTCATCGGCGACTTCAGCCGCCACTACGGCCTGTTCGAGGGCTGCGGCGGCGCGATGCCGTTTGCGGACACGGCAGCGGGCAGCAGCGCGCCGGCCTGCTGCTGATGCCGATGCTGACGCGTTCTGGCATGGGTGACCTCATGAAAACGTCTTTCGCAAGCGCCGTGGCCGTGACGCTCACCGCATGGGCGCTGACGGCCGGCGGCGTGTCGGCGCAGGAGCGCCTGACGCTGACGGGCTCCAGCACCATCGCGCCGCTGGCGCTGGAGTTGGGCAAGCGCTTCGAGAAGCTCAATCCCGGCACACGGGTCGACGTGCAGTCGGGTGGCTCCGGGCGCGGCGTGGCGGATGCCCGCTCGGGTGTGGCGCAGATTGGCCTGGTGTCCCGCGCGCTCAAGCCCGAGGAGGGCGATCTGATGGCCCACACCATTGCCCATGACGGCGTCGGCCTGATCGTGCACGCCAGCAACCCGGTGCCCACGTTGACCGACGCGCAGGTCAAGGCCATCTTCACTGGCCAGATCACCCACTGGCGCCAGGTCGGCGGCGCAGACCGGCCGATCACGGTGGTCAACAAGGCCGAAGGCCGCTCGACGCTGGAACTGTTCAGCGGCTACTTCGGCCTGAAGAACAGCCAGATCAAGGCCCAGGTGGTGATCGGCGACAACCAGCAGGGCATCAAGACCGTGGCGGGCAATCCCGGCGCGATCGGGTACGTGTCGGTCGGCGCGGCCGAGTTCGAGGTCGACAACAAGACCCCCATCAAGCTGCTGCCCTTCAACGGCGTGGCGGCCACGGTGGCCAACGTGCAGGCGGGCAAGTTCCCGCTGTCGCGGCCGCTCAACCTCGTCACCCGGGGTGCGCCGCAGGGCGCGGCCAAGCGCTTGATCGACCTGGCGCGTTCGCCGGCGGTGCATGACCTGGTGCAGGAGCAGTTCTTTGTCCCGCTGGCGCGTTGATGCCGCGCTGGCGCCGCTGCTGGCGGTCCTGGCGGGCGTGAGCGGGCTGGTGCTGCTGGGGGTGATCGGTTTTCTGGGCCGCGAGGCCTGGCCGGTGCTGGCTCAGGGTGGCTGGCTGAAATTCGGGCTCGACACCGGCTGGTTTCCGCTCGAAGGCCGCTTCGGCATCGCGCCCATGCTGTGGGCCACGCTGGCGGCCAGCCTGCTGGCCGTGGCCGTGGCGGCGCCGCTGGGCGTGGCGGGCGCGCTGTTCATCCAGTTCTACGCCCCGCCGCCGCTGGCGCGGCTGTACCGGGGCGTGGTGTCGCTGCTGGCAGGCATTCCGTCGGTGGTGTTCGGCCTGTGGGGGCTGACGGTGCTGGTGCCGCTGATCGGCCGCTGGCAGCCTCCCGGCACCAGCCTGCTGGCGGCCGGCCTGATCCTGGCGCTGATGATCCTGCCGACGGTGGCCCTGACCAGCGCCTCGGCCCTGGCCGCCGTGCCGGTGGCCTGGCTGCGCGGCGCTGCGGCGCTGGGCCTGTCGCGCAAGGGCATCGTGCTGGGTGTGGCTTTGCCCGCCGCGCGGGCGGGCATCGTCAGCGGCGTACTGCTGGCGGCGGCCCGCGCGCTGGGCGAGACCATGGCGGTGCTGATGGTGGCCGGCAACGTGGTGCAGACGCCCACCAGCCTGTTCGATCCGGTGCGGGTGCTGACCGCCAACATCGCCCTGGAGATGGCCTACGCCACCGGCCCGCACCGCGCCGGGCTGTTTGCCTCCGGCCTGCTGCTGACCGGGCTGGTGCTGCTCCTGGCGTGGTGGGCCGCGCACCTGGACCCGCGCCATCGTGCGGGCCACCATGCTTGACCGCGCGCTGACCGTGGCGGTCTGGGCTGCTGCTGCGCTGGTGCTGGCCGTCTTCGCCGCCGTGCTGGGCGACCTGCTGTGGCACGGCTACGAGCGGCTGTCCTGGTCGTTCCTGGTCACGGAGCCGACGCATTCGGGCCGCCGCGGCGGCATTGCGTCGGTACTGGTGTCGACCGTGCTGATCCTGGCGGTGGCGCTGGCCTGCGCCGTGCCGCTGGGTGTGGCGGCTGCCGTCTGGCTGGCTGAATACACGCGCGCCGGCGGGCGCCTGGGTCGTGCGGTGCGGCTCAGCCTGGACGTGCTGGCGGGGGTGCCGTCGATCGTGTTCGGCCTGTTCGGCAACGCTTTCTTCAGCGTCGTGCTGGGGCTGGGCTTCTCGATCCTGTCGGGCGGCCTGACGCTGGCGTGCATGGTGCTGCCGATCCTGATCCGCACCACCGAGGCCGGCCTCGCGGCCGTGCCCGACGACTGGCGGCGCGGGGCAGCGGCGCTGGGCATGTCGCGTGCGTCGATCCTGTGGGCCGTGCTGCTGCCGACGGCTGCACCCGCCATCGCCGCCGGGCTGGTGCTGGGCATCGGCCGGGCATCGGCCGAGACCGCCGCGCTGGTCTTCACCAGCGGCTACGTCGACCGCATGCCGGGCGCGCTGACCGACTCGGGCCGGGCGCTGGCGGTGCATATTTTTGATCTGTCGATGAACGTGACGGGCGGCGACGCCTCGGCCTACGCCTCGGCCGTGGTGCTGATCGGCCTGGTCATGGGTGCCAACACCGTGGCGCTGTTCCTGTCCGACCGCTGGCTTGCACGAAGGGTGACCGCCGCATGAATTCCACGCCCCGCCCGATGCCTGATGGGGCCTTCACCCTGGGCCGCATGGAGCCCGGTGCACCGTGTTGCGTGCCGGTGGCGCACCTGCAGATCGACCAGCTCAAGGTCGCCTACGGCGACCACACCGTGCTCGATGAGGTGTCGCTGACCCTGTACCGCGGCTGCATCACCGCGCTGATCGGCCCTTCGGGCTGCGGCAAGACCAGCTTCCTGTCGGCCTTGAACCGCATGACGGACCTCATTCCCGGCAGCCGCGTCGCGGGGCGCATTCGCTTCGAGTCGCAGGACGTGCTGACGCCCGAGGTCGACGTGATGGCGCTGCGCCGCCGCATCGGCATGATCTTCCAGAAGCCGAACCCGTTTCCCCTCTCGATCCGGCGCAACCTGGAGTTGCCGCTGCGCGAGCACGGCGTGCGCAGCCGCACCGCGCTGGCCGAGAAGATCGAGGCCGCGCTGCGTGACGTCGGCCTGTGGGACGAGGTGCATGACCGGCTCGACGCGCCGGCGCTGTCGCTCTCGGGCGGCCAGCAGCAGCGGCTGTGCATTGCACGTGCCCTGGTGCTGGAGCCCAGCGTGCTGCTGATGGACGAGCCGTGCAGCGCGCTCGACCCGCTCTCGTCGGCGGTGGTCGAGCAGCTGATCCTGCGGCTGCGCGGGCGCTACACGGTGGTGATCGTCACGCACAACCTGGCGCAGGCCCGCCGCATCGCCAACTACGCGGCCTTCTTCTGGATGAAGGAACGCGTGGGCCAGCTGGTCGAATTCGGCCAGTGCCAGCAACTCTTCAACGCACCGGTGGATGCGCTGACCGCTGCATATGTGTCAGGCACCCAGGGTTGAGGCGGCCGGTACGGCCGCCTCCAGCGCGCCGCCGCAGCTGCTGCCCTGGCCGGCGGTGCAGCCGTAGCAGTGGTCGGCGATGCGGATGGCCTGGCCTTCGGGCGCGTGCAGCAGCAGGTCGCGCAGGTGCGGGCGCGTCCTGCCGTTCAGGCGTGCGGGCAGGCCGAGCATCTGGTTGAAGTCGCAGTCGTAGAGGTCGCCCTGCCAGTCGACGCTCAACTGGCTGTTGCACATCACGGTGCCAAGGTTCTGAGGCTGGTAGGCCGACTTGAGCAGCTGCATGTAGCTGGCGAACGTGCCCTTGCTGACCAGCGTGCTGCCGAAGCGCTGGATCGGCATGTTGGTCAGCGCGAACAGGTGGTTGAAGCGGATGCCGAAGTGCGCGCCCAGCTCGCGCTGGTAGTCGGCCTGCAGCGCGGCCTGCGGCGGCGGCAGCACGGCGCCTTGCGGGTTGTAGACCAGGTTGAGCGTCAGGCCGCTGCCGGGCTGGCCGTAGCCCAGCGCGTTGAGCGCCTGCAGGCCGGCGATGCTGCGGTCGAACACGCCCTCGCCGCGCTGCTGGTCGACGTTCTTGACCGAGTAGCAAGGCAGCGAGGCCACCACCTCGACGCCCTCGCGCGCCAGGAAGGCGGCCAGGTCTTCCTGGCCCGGCTCGGACAGGATGGTCAGGTTGCAGCGGTCGATCACCTTCACGCCCAGGGCGCGTGCCGCGCTCACCAGCCGGCGGAAATGCCCGTTGAGCTCGGGCGCGCCGCCGGTCAGGTCCAGCGTCTGCACCTTGCGCGCGGCCAGCACCTGCAGCACCAGGTCGACGTTGTCGGCGTCCATCATCTCGGTGCGGTTCGGGCCGGCGTTGACGTGGCAGTGCAGACAGCTCTGGTTGCAGAGATAGCCCAGGTTGACCTGCAGCGTGTCGAGCCGGTCGCGGCGCAGCGCGGGGAAATCGGTGGCCTGCAGCAGGGGAAGGGTGTTGTGCATCGCGCTTCGTCCGGGGACGCTGTTGGGGTTGTCGTGGAGTCTAGGTCGTGGGCGGAAGCCCGGTTCTTACAAGGTCGTCGACAATTTGCCCATGACTCCCCTCACGTCGACCCGCAACGGGCAGCACGGCCGGCCGCCTGACCGGCAGAGCGAATGGCACCTCGATGCCAGTCGCTGCACGCTGCGCCTGTCGGGCGATTGGCGCGGTGCGGCCTGCGCCGATTTGCGGCCGGGGCCGGCTGCGACGGCGACGCCTGCGGCCATCGGCATCGACGCCAGTGGCTTGACCGCCTGGGACGGCGGCCTGGCAGCGGCGCTGTACGAGCAACTGGCGCCCTGGCATGCGCGCGGCGTGCCGGTGGCGCTGGACGGCCTGCCCGACGGCGTGCGCAGCGTGCTGGCGCTGGCGCTGTCAGCCGGGCCCATCAGTACGCCGGCCCGGCGCCTGGACTTCACCGGCGTGGCCGGGCTGGGTCAGTGGCTGAGCCACACCAGCGCGCAGGCGCTGATCACCGTGACGTTTCTGGGCGAGGTGCTGATCGCGCTGGGCCGGCTGCTGCGTGGGCGCAGCGACCTGCAGGCGGCCGACCTGTGGCGCGAGATCGACCGCGCCGGGCCGCTGAGCATTCCCATCGTCTCGCTGACCTGCTTTCTGGTCGGGCTGATGCTGGCCTACATGGGCGGTGCGCAGCTCTGGCGCATCGGCGCGTCCAACTTCATTCCCGACGTGGTCACGGTCGGCATGGTGCGTGAACTGGCCGGGCTGATGACCGGCGTGATCCTGGCCGGCCGGCTTGGCGCGTCGTTTGCCGCGCAGCTGGGCAGCATGCAGGCAGGTGAGGAGATCGACGCGCTGCGCGCGCTCGGCGTCGACCCGATCGGCTACCTGGTGCTGCCGCGCCTGCTGGCGCTGATGCTGGTGGCGCCCTTCCTGATTGCCTTCGGCATGGTGGTCGGCACGCTCGCCGGACTGCCGGCGGCGGTGGCGGCCTACGGGCTGACGTCGGCCGAGTACCTCAACAAATGCCTGGAGGCGCTGACCTGGACGCACCTGTGGATCGGCCTGTTCAAGGGCACGCTCTACCTTGCGCTGGTGGCGCTGGCCGGCTGCCGCGAGGGCCTGCACGCCGGGCGGGACGCCCAGGCCGTCGGCGCGGCCACCACCGCGGCGGTGGTCAAGGCGCTGGTGTGGATCGTCATGGCCGCCTGCGGCACCACGGTCGTGCTGCAGAGCCTGGGCTTCTAGATGGCGGCACTTATTTCGGCCGAGGCGCTGGCGCTGCGCAACGACGGCCACATCGTGCAGCGCGACCTGGCGTTCGAGGTCCAGCCCGGCGAGGTCTTCGTCATCGCCGGCGCCAGCGGCTGCGGCAAGAGCACGCTGCTGCGCCACCTGATCGGCCTGCAGCGCCCGGCGGCCGGCTGCGTGCGGCTGGAAGGCCACGACCTGTATGACGGCGACGAGGCCACGCTGGCCGCGCTGCGCCGCCGCTTCGGCGTCATGTTCCAGGCCGGCGCGCTGTGGAGTTCGATGACGGTGGGCGAAAACCTCATGCTGCCGATGCGGCTCTACACCGGCCTGAGCGCCGCCGCGCGCGAACAGCAGGCGCGCTTCAAGCTCGCGCTGGTCGGGCTCGATGGCGCGTTCGACCTGGCGCCCGCCGCGCTCTCGGGCGGCATGCGCAAGCGCGCGGCCATCGCCCGCTCGCTGGCGCTCGACCCGGCGCTGCTGTTTCTCGATGAGCCCAGCGCGGGGCTGGACCCGGTCAACTCGGCGCGGCTCGACGAGCTGATCCTCCAGCTGCGCGATCATCTCGGCACCACGGTGGTGATGGTCACGCACGAGATCGCCAGCGTCTTTGCGGTCGCCGACCGTCTGCTCTTCCTCGATGAACTGGAGAAAACCATGACCGCGCTCGATGCGCCGCAAGTCCTGCTGACGCAGGGGCCGCCCCGGGTGCGCGAGTTCCTGCAACAGGGCCGCCGCTGATGACGGCCCGCCCCAACGCCCTGCGCATCGGCCTGTTCACGCTGGCCGGCCTGGCGATCCTGTTTGCCGCGATTGCCAGCGTCTTCGGCGGCCGCGTGTTTGCGCAGTCCGACCGCGCGGTGCTGCACTTCAGCGGCTCGATCTACGGCCTGCAGATCGGCGCGCCGGTGGTGTTTCGCGGCGTGCGGCTCGGCAGCGTGGTGGCGATCGGGCTGGTCAATGACCCGCAGACGCAGCGCTTCGAGATTCCGGTCACGGTCGAGCTGGACCGCGAGTTGCTGCACAACCTGCACGGCCCGCTGCCCGATAACTCTGCCGCGCCCGTGCTGCTGGCGCTGGTCCGGCAGGGCCTGAGCGGCCAGCTCGCCACGCAGAGCCTGCTGACGGGCCTGCTGTACGTCGACCTGGACATCCGCCCGGGCGCGGCGGTGACGCAGCACACCGCACGGGCGGGCGCGCCGGTCGAGATTCCCACCGCCGCCACCCGGCTGCAGACGTTGCAGACGCAGCTCGAAGGCATCGACGTGGGCCGGCTGGCGCAGGACGTGTCGGCGATTGCGGCGTCCACCCGCAGCTTCGTGGCCAGCCCCGAGCTGCGCAGCTCGCTCGACGACCTGGCCCAGACCGCCGCCGCGCTGCGCCGCATCAGCGCCACGCTCGACCAGCGTGCTCGCCCGCTGGCCGACGGCGCCCAGCGCACCCTCGCCCAGGCCGGCCAGGCCGCCGAGCGCGTGGGCGATGCGGCCAGCCAGGCCGGTGCCGCAGCAGGCCGGGCGGACGCGCTGCTCACACCCGGCTCGCCGCTGCTGACCCGCCTGCAGCAGGCCGCCGACGAGCTGACCCGCACCGCCACCGCGCTGCGCGACAGCGCCGGCACCGATTCCGCCGTGATGCAGAACACCGAACGCACGCTGGCCGATGTCGCCCGCGCCGCCCGCGCCGTGCGCGAACTGGCCGATTTGCTGCAACAGCAGCCCGACGCGCTGCTCCGTGGCCGCACGGCGGCGCCCTGAACCTTGTGGACGGCTCCGCCATGCATTCATCGATTCTTCGCCGCCTTCAACGCCTGGGCCGGCCCGTACGCCGCACGGTCGTGCTCGGGCTGATCAGCGGCCTTGCTGCCTGCGCCAGCCCGGCGCCGCCGCTGCAGTTCTACCGCTTGCCGAGTGCGGTGCCGGTGGCTGTGCCCGCCGCCATCGTCCCAGCTGCTGGCGCCGTGCAGCTGATGAGCCCGGTGCGCCTGCCGGATTACCTCGACCGCGATGCGCTGCTCGTGCCCAGCGGCGCCACCGGCCTGCAGCCGCTGGCCGGCCAGCGCTGGGCCGAGCCGTTGCGCGACAGCGTGCCGCGCCTGCTGCGCCAGGACCTGGCCACGCTGTGGGGTGAGGCGAATGTGTGGGCCGCGCCCGTGCCCGCCGGCGTGCGCATCGCACGGCAGCTGCGGGTGGAGTTGCTGGCCTTTGACGTCACGCCCGACCGCAGCGGCGTGACGCTGCAGGCGCGCTGGACCTGGGTGGAGGCGGCGGGTGGGGCCGCGCCCGTGGCGCAATCGGCGCTGATCACCGCGCCGGCCGCCAGCCCCTCGCCCGATGCGCTGGTGGCCGCGCACCGGCTGGCGCTGTGGCGGCTGGCCGAGCGCCTGGCCGAGCGTCCGGTGGCGCCCGTAGCGCCTTGATTTTTCAGGCGCCGTGCAGCGCGCGCAGGCGCGGTGCAGCGGCCAGCGTGGCGCGGTAGCCGGCGTCGATGGCGCGCTCGCGGAACTCGCGGCTCAGGTTGACCCAGTAGCCGAAGTCGGGGTGCAGCAGCACGTCGGCGGCTTCGGCGTCCGGACGCGTCAGCGCGCGCTTGCGGGCGTCGCCCTCGCGGAAGCGCAGCGCCTCGGCGGGCGCGCGGTCTTCATGGGCCGAGGCGTCTACCGCCAGCACCCGCTGGGCGCCCAGCGCGCGGGCGATGCGCACCGGCAGCGGTGCCGACAGATCGGCGTCCATATAGCGCTGGCCGCGGATGCGCACCGGTGTGAAGCGGCCTTCGATCGCGGCCGCTGCCTGCACCGCCACGCCGGCATCGCCCCGGCTGAAGCCGACCGGCTGGCCGTCGCTCAGGCGCTGGGCGACGCAGACGGCGGCAATCGGCTGGTGTTCCAGCAGCGGGTTGTTGATGCAGCGGCGCACGTAGCTGGCCAGGCCTGCGCCGCTCAGGCGCTCGTTGCTGCCCACCGCCAGCCGGGCCAGTTGCCAGGGTTGCAGGTCGAGCGCCAGGGCTTCGATGGCTCGTCCGCTCAGGCCCGAGGCGCGCAGTACGCCGATGAAGGCGCCCGCTGACGCACCGACGATCAGGTCCGGCACCACGCCGATCTCGTCGAGCGCCTTGAGCACGCCCACATGCACGAAGCCGCGCGGCCCGCCCGAGCTGAAGACCCAGGCGGTGCGCGGCGGGCGGGCCAGCGCGCCGCTGTCGGGCGCGTCGATGCTGGCGTGGTCGCCGTCCGGGTTGAGCGCACAGCCGGTGGCCAGCGTCAGGGCGCTGGCGCTGGCTGCGGTCAGCAGCAGGCGGCGCCGGGTCGGGGCGATCCGGGGCATCAGGACCGGGGTTTGCCGGGCTGGGCGGCAGCCACGTCGCGCGCCAGTTCCTCGCCCGACTTGTAGTGCGGCACGCGGAACGTCAGGCGCTTGGCACGCTGGACGAAGCTGTTGCGGCCGGCCACTTCTTCAGCCCAGTAGTGGTCGGCGAGCTGGATGTTGCGTGGCACGTTCAGCTCGAACGCGGCCTTGGAGCTGGCGCCGCCAAAGATGTAGAGCTTGCCGTCGACGATGCGCCAGGTGTCGGCGTCGCCGCCCCACGGAATGGCGTAGACGATGCCGTTGGCGCAGTAGCCGCCGTACTG
>NZ_CBDFPH010000007.1:0-82633 GCF_965250675.1 Leptothrix sp. (in: b-proteobacteria) | reverse complement strand
ACCAGCGCTGGGCACGCCGCGTGCTATCTGGCGGGGCGACCGTCCTGTTGATCACCGACGGACTGGAGCACGGCGACACCCGCGCGCTGAGCTTCGAGATGGAACGGCTGGCCAAGAGCTGCCGGCGCTTGGTGTGGCTCAACCCGCTGCTGCGCTTTGATGGCTTCGAGCCGCGGGCGGCCGGCATCCGCGCGATGCTGCCGCACGTCGATGAATTCCTCAGTGCCCACAACATCGACAGCCTGGAACACCTGGCCCAGGTGCTGTCCACGCCTCCATCCGGTCCCCGCGCCAGCCTGAAACAGCTGCTGTCCCCCTGATTCAAAACTGCGAGTAAACCCCGATGCAACTCAGCAACACGCAAACCCTGCCTGTCAACCAGGCCATCGCCTGGGAATCCCTCAACGACATGACGCTGATCCAGCAGGCCATTCCCGGCTGCGAAGGCATCGTCACCACGGGCGAGAACGAATACGAAGTCATCGTGGTGGCCGCCATCGGCCCGGTCAAAGCCAAGTTCAAGGGCAAGCTCAAGATCAGCGACATCGTCGCACCCACGTCCTACAACCTGGCGTTCGAAGGCCAGGGCGGCGCGGCCGGTCACGGCAAAGGCAACGCCCAGGTCACGCTGACCGCCAAGGGCGACCACGAAACCGAACTCGCCTACGAGGTGCACGCCACCGTGGGCGGCAAGATCGCCCAGATCGGCTCCCGCCTGGTCGACATGGCCGCCAACAAGATGGCCAAGGAGTTCTTCGAGAAATTCACCGCCGCGCTGACCGAGCGTTATGCGCCAGCGGTGGCTGAAGGCGAGGCGGTCGCAGACGGCGGTGAGAAGAAGGGCTGGTTCAAGAAGTTGATCAGCTGAGAGGGGTCAGCATGATTCGCGCGTCCATCGCCCTGCTGGGCTTCTGCGCCGTGCTGTCAGCCTGCTCCGCTGACCAGCTTTACGCCACCGGTCGCAACGCCCAGCGTGTTGAATGCATGAGACAGGCGGATACCTCCGTGCAAGAGCGCTGCCTCAAGGATGCGGGCATGTCGCATGACGTTTACAAGAAGGGTGCCGATGCCGTGCGTCCATAGCTGATCGCACTCGGCACAAAACAAAAATGGCGACCCGATCAGGTCGCCATTTTCATGGGCGCTTGAAATCCGGGGCGCTCAGGCCCCGTGGGTTTACAGCTTGCTGAAGAAGCCCTCAGCCGCTGCCGCGCAGAACGGGGCCACGGTGGCGTGGTAGTTCTGCGAGATGGCCGAGGCGCTGGCCGTGGCCTGGGCGGTGGCGTCGCCACCGGCAGCAGCTGCCGCGGCAGCCGCCGCGGCGCCGATGCCCGCCTTGGTCTGCAGGAAGGCGCCCTTGGCGACGGCGAACGGGTCTGTCGCGCTGGTGGGCGCTTCATCGACGTTGACCAGCGTGCTGAGCGCCGACGGCAGCGAAGCCGCCGCCAGACGGCCCTGGACATAGGCCTGCGTCAGTTGCGCGTTGACGTAGAACACCGTCGGATCGTTGGCGCCGCCGCACATCAGCACGGGGCTGGTGGGCAGGTAGGTGCGCAGGTCGTTGGTCTTGGCGGCGACGCGCACCGGGTGAGCCGGGGTGCAACCCGCTACGCCCGCTGCGGTCTGGCCGGCAGCGCAGGCGTTGGCCTGGAGGTCGCCCAGCACGGGCAGTGCGTAGCTCGACTTGATCAGCGACTGCGCCGGGGTGCCGTAGAAGATGCTGAACGGGCTGGCGGCGTTGTAGACCGGCAGGTCATTGCCGAACAGCGCCAACTGCGGCAGCTTGCCGGTCGACACCAGGGTAGATGCAGCGGTGGTGCTGGGCAGCAGGGTTTCGATGCCGGTGGCGTAGGTGCTGGTGTAGAAATCAGCCGCCGTAGCGGTGGCTGAGCCATACACGTTGCCGTATGCCTTCTGCCAGCTGGTCGACAGCAGCGGCAGGAACAGCGTACCGCCCAGGATGGGCTGGCCGCCGAAGATGGCGTCGATGAAGGTGCTCATCGCATACGGGCCACTGCCGCCGGCCAGGCCGGTGACGGTCATGCCGGCAGCCTGCATGGCGCGCTGGGTGGCCATGGCGACGTGGCCGCCTTGCGAGTAGCCGGTCAGGAACAGCTTGCCGTTGTCGCTGGTGCCGTTGCCGATGCGTGCAATCGCTTTGCGGGCGGCGGTCAGCGCGTCGATCATGTCCTTGGACGACTGGTCGGCGTTGAGGTACGGGTGGTAGCCGAGCGTCGAGGCCTCGTAGCCGGCGTAGTTGGGTGCGACGACGATGTAGCCCTTGGCGGCATACATGGCGGCGACCAGGCCGGCCTCGGACGCGGCCGAGTTGGTGCTGCCCAGCAGCGCGATGTTGTAGTTCTTGTCCAGCGTGGTGCCGTGGGCGTAGACGACCACGGGACGCGGGCCGGTGCAGCCGGCGCCGCCGGTCGGGATCATCAGCGCGCCGGAGGCGTTGGTCTTCTCGCCCGCGCCGCCGACGGTGCCGTACTGGATATAGCGCACATCGATGCCGCACTTGACGGTGCCGGTGGCCGAGCCGGTGGTCAGCGTCAGCAGGCTCTTGCCGGCGTCGGTGGCGCCCAGGCTGGCACTGAACTGCGTGTTCGTGAGCGCAGCCAGCTGCGTAGGCGGATTCTTGACGAGCGAGCCGCGGTCGTTGGAGAGATCCACGGTGTCGGCGTCACCGCTGCTGCCGCCGCCGCAAGCGGCCAGTGCCAGGACTGACAAGGTGGTCAGGCCGGTGAGGAGTCGTCTGGAGGTGTGCATGGGCATGAAGGCTGAGTGGATTTAATAGAACGACCGTGCTTTTTAGCGTCGCAAGTATCCCTGCTCAACGAAGCTCGGCACAAACCGTGAAAACCCTTGTCCATGCGCAATCACGACAGGTGCCTGGTGTTTCAGGCGCTGAGGATCCAGCCTTCGAGCGGGTCGACCTCGGCCGGCCAGCCGTAGCGCGGCTGCGTGCTGGCCCAGGCGGCTTGGAGCAGGCAGAGCACGGCGTCGAGCCGGTCGCCGCTGGCGTCGGCCACCAGGCCTTCGTGCTGGGCAGGCCGCAGCCGCAGGCGCAGGCCGAGGCGGCCGTGGCCCATTTCCAGCGCATGCACCAGGCTCTTGCGCGCCAGCAGGCGCTCGGGCGTCTGCTTGGCGCTGTCGTCGCTCTTGTAGGACGTGTTGCCGATCAACTCGCGTGCCAGCAGGCCGGGATAGGCCTCCAGTGCGACGCGGCTGGCGTCGCCCGCGTGCAGGCCGGGTAGGTCGCAGCCGGCGGCCAGCAGCGCCGGCACGCCCGCGTGCAGCATGTAGGCCACCGGCGGGTTTACCCATTTCATGGACGGCGATGAGCCGGCGGGCTTGTCGCAGGCGCGGTGCGCAAACTTGCCACCTACGGGCCGGGCGTTGCAGAAGGCGGCGAACTGGTCGCGGATCTGCTCGCGGCTGAGGGCGGCGTAGTGCTGCATCAGCGCGGGCCAGTCGGTTGGCCAGCCGAGGGTCTGCACCAGTTCGCGCGGCAGGCCGAAGGGCAGGTCGAAGCCGCCCAGCCACGGGCCGGGCTCGCGCAGGCTGGCCTCGAAGGCGGCGGCGGCGTCAAAGCTGCGGATGTCATCGAGCACCACCACCGCGCCCGCGCGCCGGCCCAGCGCCATCACGATGGGCTTGCGGCGGGTGGGGCGGCTGGTGAAGTCGACGCCGCGCAGTTGCAGCGCGGCGGGCGTCAGACCGTGCGTCCGACGATGGAGGCGGTGGCGATGAGTTCCTCGACCAGCGCCATCGACGCGCGGCCCGACACCAAGAACGGGTCCAGCACCGGGCGGTCGCTGTACTTGAGCACGATGGACGGGTTCACGCGCGTCAGGTTGACCTGGCCCATGGTCCAGCCGGAGAAGCGGCGCTCGGAGATTTCTTCGTAGTACAGCACTGTGACGTCATGGTGGCGCCGGTCGCGCACGATGTCGTTGTAGAGCGTGTTGACCGTCGAGCGACCCCCTTCGAGCACCTGCATGAACACGTCGCCGCCGTAGCAGAGCACGCCGGTGATGCCCAGTGCGGGGTTCTTGGCGCGCGATTGCGCCAGGATCGAGTCGATCATTTCAGGCCCGACCGCGTCGGCGCGGCTGGCGTAGAGCATGCGAACCAGCATGGTGTGTGACCTTTCAGGATCTCTTGGAGGTGATCAGCGCGAGAAATTCGCGCCGCAGGTTGGCGTCTTTCAGGAAGGAGCCGCGCATGACGCTGTTGATCATCTTGGAGTCCATGTCCTTGACGCCGCGCCAGCCCATGCAGAAGTGGTCTGCCTCCATCACCACGGCCAGGCCGTCGGGCTGGGTCTTGTCCTGCAGCAGGTCGGCGACCTGGGTGACGGCTTCTTCCTGGATCTGCGGGCGGCTCATGATCCATTCGGCCAGGCGGGCGTACTTGGACAGGCCGATTAGGTTGGAGTGCTCGTTGGGCATCACACCGATCCAGACCTTGCCGATGATCGGGCACAGGTGGTGCGAGCAGGCGCTGCGCACGGTGATCGGGCCGACGATCATCAGCTCGTTGAGGCGCTCGGCGTTGGGGAACTCGGTCACCGGCGGCTGCGGCACGTAGCGGCCCTTGAAGATCTCGTTGAGATACATCTTGGCGACGCGGCGCGCGGTGTCCTGGGTGTTGTGGTCGCTCTCGGTGTCGATCACCAGGCTCTGCAGCACGCCGGCCATCTTGCCCTGCACTTCGTCGAGCAGCGCTTCCAGGTCGCCCGGCTCGATGAAATCCGAGATGTTGTCGTTGGCGTGAAAACGCTTTTGCGCCGCCTTGATGCGCTGGCGGATGCGTACGGAAACCGGCGTGCCTTCGTCCGAGTCGTGCAGCGCGTCAGGCGTATTGGAGGTGGGCAGCAAATTGGGCATCTTGGGTGAAGTCTGGGTGAAACTGATGAACGATTGAATACATGCTAGCAGGGCCGTTCTTCCCATGATTTCACGGGGTTGATGCGAGGTTTTGCGGCATTTTTTACGGCATTTGCTGCAAAAAAGCCATTAAATCCGGCAATGTTGCGGCGCTGTGCAGCGCCACGTCCTGGCGCAGGCGCAGCAGGCAGGGCGTGCGCAGCACCACGCCGCACTTGTGGCGGCGGCTGGCCTGCAAGCCCTCGAACGACAACTCCAGCACCAGCGTGGGCCGCAGGCTGCGCACCGGGCCGAATTTCTCGACCGTGGTCTGGCGGATGACCTGCTCGATCACCCGCCGCTCGGTGTCGCTCAGGCCGGCGTCGGTCTTGACGCAGGTCACCAGCTGCAGCGCGTCGGCCTGGGGCGGCTCGCGCCGGGTGATGGCGTCCAGCACGGCGTGGGCTTCAGCGGCGTCCACCGGCGTGCGGCTCCAGACCGCCAGCGTGTAGTCGCCAAAAGCGCTGACGGCACTGGCCTGCCGGCCTTGCGCCGCCTGCGCGTAGATCAGCACGGCGTTGAGGCGCTGCGCCGGCAGCTTCCAGCTGCGCCACGGTACTTCGGCGTCGTCGTACCGGCTGTGAGCCTGTTTGAGCACCAGCCCGGCCAGGCCCCGCGCCCGGCCGGCAGCCTGCTGCGTCGCGAGCGTGGTTTCATCATCTGTCACCCAATGTTGGGATATACGCAATTTTGTCTTCGACTGCAGTTCTTCAAGGCCCTGGCGGCGTTGCAGCCAGGGCAGGCGGCGCAGATCGACGCCTTCGGCTTCGAGCAGATCAAAAGCCAGCAGCTGCACCGGCGCCTCGGCCAGCTGCTTGCGGCTCGGTGCCTTGCGGCCCAGGCGGGTCGGCAGCAGGGCTTGCGGTCCGGGCTGTTCGTGGGCGCCATCGGGCCAGACCAGCAATTCGCCGTCCAGCACCGTGCCATCCGGCAGCGCCAGGGCTGCGGCCACCACGTCCGGAAAACATGCGTTGATCAACTCCCCGGCGCGCGACCACAGCCAGATCTGCCCGGCGCGCTTGACCAGCTGGGCGCGCAGGCCGTCGTATTTCCATTCGGCGTGCCATCCGGAGCCCATCCCATTGCCCGGTGTGAACGGCTGCGCGGCGGCCAACGGGTAGGGCGTGCCGGCGTGGCGGGTGGTGTCGTGGGCCGTATCAATCAGCGCCAGATAAGCCGCCGCGCCGGGTGCGGCGTGGGTGTAGCCCGCCAGCCGTTGGGCGATGACGGCGGCGGGCAGCCCGGCCTGTTCGGCCAGGGCGTGGTGCAACTGTTGAAGGTTCAGGCCCGGGCGCAGATGGCCGGCGATCAGCTTGTTGAGCAGCAGCCGGCCGGGCACGTCCAGCACGCCCCAGGCCCCCAACAGCCAGTGGGCTTGAGGCGCTGCGTCCTCGTGCAAGCGCAGTTCGGTCAGTCCTTGTTCGATCCAGTCGGCCAGCCCGGCGGCGGCGTCGGGCGGCCAGCATGGTGGCGCTGAATCATCGACGGGCAAGACCTTGGGCAAGACCAGCGCAATGGTTTCCGCCAGATCGCCTACAGCCGCGTGACTGGCTTCGAACAGCCAGTCGTCCAGCCCTGCGGCGGCTTGCGCCGTCTGGCGCAGCAGCGCGGCGGGCGCGGCCTGCCTGAGCTTGCCGCCTGCCAGCAGGTAGACCGCCCAGGCGGCGTCGGCGGGAGTCGCGTGGGACAAGTAGCTGCCCAGCGTGGCTGGTCCCTCTGACGGGGTCTCCAGTGCCGCCATGAGTCGCACAAAGGCTTGCATGGCGTGTCAGGCCTTGCGGCGGCGCCAGGCTTTTTCCAGCTCCACCGCCAGCATGACCACCGCCGCGCAGGCCAGGCAGAGGCCGAGCTGGCCTGCGCTCAGCGCCTGGGTGTGGAACACCGCCTGCAGCGGCGGCGCGTAGATCACGGCGGCCTGCAGCAGCAGGCTGGCGAGCACGGCACCGGTCAGCGGCAGGTTGCTGAAGGGGTTGAGGCGCCAGATCGGCTCGGTCTCCGAGCGGATGGCCAGCACGTGCGCCAGCTGTGCCAGCGTCAGCACGGTGAACACCATCGTCTGGCCGTGGTCTTCGCCGTGCATCACGCCCCAGGCCTGCACGCCCAGGCACAGCGCGCCGATCAGAAGGCCGACCCACAGCGTGTGCTGCCACAGGCCGCCGGCAAACAGGCTCTCGCCCAGCGGGCGCGGCGGGCGCTGCATCACGCCGCGCTCGGCCGGCTCGGCGGCCAGCGCCATGCCGGGCAGGCCGTCGGTGACGAGGTTGACCCACAGGATCTGGATCGGCACCAGCGGCAGCGGCAGGCCGAGCAGCGGCGCGAGCGCCAGCGTCCAGATCTCGCCCGAGTTGCCCGTCATCACATAGCGCACGAACTTGCGGATGTTGTCGTAGATGCGCCGGCCCTCGCGCACCGCGCCCACGATGCTGGCGAAGTGGTCGTCCAGCAGCACCAGCGCGGCGGCCTCGCGCGCCACGTCGGTGCCGCCCCTGCCCATGGCCACGCCGATGTCGGCGGCCTTCAGCGCTGGTGCGTCGTTGACGCCATCGCCCGTCATGGCGACGTACTGGCCGCGCGCCTGCAGCGCCTGCACGATGCGGATCTTCTGCGCCGGGTCGACCCGGGCGTAGACCCGCACACGGTCGACTTCCGCCGCGAACTGGCCGTCATTGAGGGCGGCCAGTTCCGGCCCGGTCAGCAGCAGCGCGTCGTCATCGGCGGTGATGAGGCCCAGCCGCCGCGCAATCGCCAGCGCGGTGGCGGGGTGGTCGCCGGTGATCATCACGGGCGTGATGCCGGCGGCACGGCACTGCGCCACGGCGTCGGCGGCCTCGGGGCGGGGTGGGTCGATCAGGCCGATCAGGCCCAGCAGTTCCAGGTCGCACTCGACGACCTCGGCGTCCAGCGTGGCCGGGGAGGCATGCAGGGCGCCCGACGCGTCGTGCGCCAGCCAGCGGCGCTGCGCCAGGGCCAGCACGCGCAGGCCCTGGGCGGCCAGTGCGTCGGCGCGGGCTTGCCAGGCGGTGGTCTGGCTGCCGGTCTCGTCGTCGAGTTCCTGCTGGAACAGACTGCAGCGTGGCAGCACGGCCTCCGGTGCGCCTTTGCAGACCAGCAGCCAGCCGCTGTTGTGGCTATTGCAGGTCTTGTGCAGCGTGCTCATGCGCTTGCGCACCGAGTCGAACGGCCATTCATGCTCGCGCGGCAGGCGGCTGCGCCAGCGTGCCACGTGCAGCCCGTAGGCCTGCGCGCCTTCGAGCAGCGCGGTCTCGGTCGGGTCGCCCAGCCAGGGCGTGGCGTCGGCGTCGTGCGTGGCCGGGTAGGCCTGCGCGTCGTTGCACAGTAGCGCGGCCCGCCACAGCGCCACGCTGGCGGTGCGCGAGGCCACTTCGGCGCCAAGTTCTGCCGTTGCAGGGGCCGCTTCATCAGGCGCGGCCAGGGCGCAGGCCACGCTCATGCGGTTCAGGGTGAGCGTGCCGGTCTTGTCCGAGCAGATGACGTTGACCGAACCCAGCGTCTCGACCGCCGGCAAGCGCCGCACCAACGCCTGTGCCTGTGCCATGCGCCGGGCGCCGAGCGCCAGCAGCACGGTGACCACGGCGGGCAGCGCCTCCGGAATCGCGGCCACGGCCAGGCTCAGGGCGGTGAGCGCCATCAGCAGCGGCGGCTCGCCGCGCAGCAGGCCCAGGCCGAAGAGCGCGCCGCAGATCAGCAGCACCAGCAGCGACAGGCGCCGCCCCAGCGCGGCCAGCCGCTGCTGCAGCGGGGTGGCGCGTTCGGGTGCGGCGGTCATCAGGCGGGCGATCTGGCCCAGCTCGGTGCCCATGCCGGTGGCCACCACCAGCCCGACCGCCCGGCCGTTGGTGACCAGCGTGCCCTTGTAGGCCATGTTGCAGCGGTCGCCCAGCGGGTGTTCGCCTTGCGGCAGCGCGGGCAGGGTGGCGTCATGCTTGTCGGCGCTGACCGACTCGCCCGTCAGCGCCGATTCATCGATGCGCAACTGCCGGGCTTCATGCAGCCGCAGGTCCGCCGGCACCAGGTTGCCGGCTTCGAGCAGCACCACGTCGCCGGGCACCAGGTGCTCGGTGTTGATCTGCTGGTGCTGGCCGTCGCGCCGCACCGTGGCCTGCGGTGCGGCCAGGCTGCGCAGCGCGAGCAGCGCCCGGTCGGCGCGCCATTCCTGCGCCACGCCCATCACGGCGTTGAGCACCACGATGACCAGGATCACGCTGGCGTCCAGCGCTTCGCCCATCAGCGCCGCGATCAGCGCGGCCGCCAGCAGAACCAGGATCATCACGTCGCTGAACTGGCGTGCGAACCGGCGCGCCAGGCTGGGCGGCGCGGCTTGCGCCAGCGCGTTGCTGCCGTGGGTGTCGATGCGACGCGCCGCTTCCGCCGTGTCGAGACCGGTGACCGGATCGACCGCCAGATGCTGTGCCAGCGCTGTGCTGCTCTGCAGGTGCGCGGCCGCAGGCGATTTCTGCGGATGGGCGTCCGGGTGTCTGTGGGGGCTTGGACTCATGAAACTGCAGTGAGCTGCATCACGTGATGCGCCGGGGGCGCGAAACGATGCGTGAACGATGCATAGAAAGGAGCCTAGTTTGGCACCCTGGTTTGGCCGGGCATTGAGCGCAGCCGCCCGGCTTGCGTTTATGCTTGCCCCCGCCATGAACCAAATCGTACAAAACTCCAAACCGAGCCGGGCCAAGGCGGCCCAGAAGAGCGTCGAGCAAACGACCCTTGGGGTCAGAAGCACTGTCGTGGCCGACCCGGCTTCAACCGCTGCACTGCCGGTGGACACGGGCCGCATCAACGACCCCGAGCGCACCATGGCCAACATCCTGCAGGAGGCCACCGCCGAGTTCGCCGACAAGGGTTTATCCGGTGCCCGGATCGACGAGATCGCCGCCCGCACGCGCACCAGCAAGCGCATGATCTATTACTACTTCGGCAGCAAGGAGGGGCTCTACATCGCGGTGCTGGAGGAGGCCTACCGGCGCATCCGGCGCATCGAGGCCGACCTGCATCTCGACGAACTCGGTCCCGAGCAGGCCCTGCGCACGCTGGTGGGTTTCACCTACGACTACCAACTCGGCAACCCCGATTTTGTCCGCCTGGTGATGAACGAGAACATCCACCGCGGCGAGTTCATGGCCCAGTCCAAGACCATCCAGGACCTGAACGTGCCCGTCATCAACGCGGTGCGGGCGGTGTACGAGCGCGGCGTGGTGGCGGGCGTGTTCCGCCCCGACGTGGATGCCATCGACCTGCACATGTCGATCTCGGCGCTGTGCTTCTTCAACGTCTCCAACCGGCACACCTTTTCGCTGATCTTCAAGCGCGATCTGGACAGCCTGGCGGCGGTGGCGGCGCGGCGCGAAAACATTGTCGAGATGGTGGTGCGCTTCGTGCGCAAATCCTAGGGTTTTTACTGATCTAAAAACTAACCAGTTCGTACATTATTCGTCTCGGCTCAAACGAGGAGAGTACTGTGACGAAACTGATGGAACGCTACTGCCGCGCGCTCGAGTGGCTGCTGGTGCTGATGCTGGTGGCAATGGTCGTGCTGGTGTTTGGCAACGTGGTGATGCGCTACGCCTTCAACTCGGGCATCACCGAGTCCGAGGAGCTCGCGCGCTGGCTGTTCGTATGGATGACCTTCCTGGGCGCCATCGTTGCGCTGCGCGAACACGGTCACCTGGGCACCGACATGCTGACCTCGCGACTGCCGGTGGCGGCCAAGCGCGTGTGCGTCGTCATCAGCCAGATCATGATGCTCTACGTCACCTGGCTGCTGTTCTCCGGCAGCCTGGCTCAGGCCAAGATCAACTGGGACGTCGAGGCGCCCGTGACCGGCATGTCGGTGAGTATTTTCTACGCCTCGGGCGTGGTGTTTGCCGTCTCCAGCGGCGTGCTGCTGCTGATGCAGCTCTGGCGCGTTCTGAGCGGCCAGGCCAGCGAGTCCGAACTCACCATGAGCCAGGAATCCGAGGACATGGCGCAAGTCGAGGCCCTGCACCTCAACCAGAGCATTACTTTCAAAAAGTAAGCCCCATCCAGATCAAGCAAGAGGCCTCCGACCATGACTGTCTTCATCTTCCTCGGCTCCCTGCTGGCCGCGATGGCCTTGGGCGTGCCCATTGCCTACTCATTGCTCCTGTCCGGCGTCGCCCTGATGTGGCACCTGGACTTGTTCGACGCCCAGATCCTGGCGCAGAACGTCATCAACGGCGCCGATTCGTTCCCTCTGCTGGCCGTGCCTTTCTTCATGCTCGCTGGCGAGATCATGAACGTCGGCGGCTTGTCCAAGCGCATCGTCAACCTGGCGCTGACCCTGGTGGGTCACAAGCGGGGCGGCCTGGGCTTCGTCGCCATCGTGGCGGCCTGCCTGCTGGCGGCGCTGTCGGGTTCGGCCGTGGCTGATACGGCCGCATTGGCGGCGCTGCTGCTGCCGATGATGGTGCGCGCGGGCCACAACAAGGCCACCGCAGGCGGCCTGATCGCCTCGGCCGGCATCATCGCCCCCATCATTCCGCCCTCGATCGGCTTCGTGATCTTTGGCGTGGCCGCCAACGTGTCGATCAGCAAGCTGTTCCTGGCCGGTATCGTGCCGGGCCTGCTGATGGGCCTGAGCATCGCCGTGACGTGGTACTTCGTGTCCAAGAAGGAAAACATCGCCCCGCCGCCCAAGTCCACCTGGGCCGAGCGCATCAAGGCGCTCAGGGAGGCGACTTGGGCGCTGGTGCTGCCGGTCATCGTCATCGTCGGCCTGAAGTTCGGTGTGTTCACGCCGACCGAGGCCGCCGTGGTGGCGGCGGTGTACGCGCTGATCGTCTCGACCGTGGTCTACGGCGAGCTGAAGCTGCACCAGTTGCATGAAGTGTTCGTGTCGGCAGCCAAGACCACGGCAGTGATCATGTTCCTGGTGGCTGCCGCCATGGTCAGCGCCTGGCTGATCACCGTGGCCGACATCCCGGCCAAGATGATCTCGCTGCTTGAGCCCTTCATGGGCAACCAAACGCTGCTGCTGATCGCCATCATGCTGCTGGTGATCGCGGTGGGTACCGCCATGGACATGACGCCGACCATCCTGATCATGACCCCGGTGCTGATGCCGGTGATCAAGGCCGCGGGCATCGACCCGGTCTACTTCGGCGTGCTGTTCATCATGAACAACGCGATCGGGCTGATCACCCCGCCGGTGGGCACGGTGCTCAACGTGGTGGCAGGCGTGGGCAAGATGAAGATGGATGAGGTCACCCGTGGCGTGCTGCCCTTCATGACCGCGCAGTTCATCGTCATGTTCCTGCTGGTGCTGTTCCCGTGGCTCGTCACCGGACCTGCCAAGTGGCTGGCCAACTGAGACAACGTCGGGCCGGTTCTGTCCACCGCGTTGTGGGTTGGACCGTTCCTTCCATCGTTTTCCTCAATCGTTCCTGATTCACCCCCGTCCTTCACTAGGAGACAACCATGAAGCGTTTGTTCATCAAGACCGTTCTGGCCCTCGCGGCCGTCGCCACCTGCGGCATCGCTGCTGCGCAGGAGAAGACCTTCAAGTTCGCCATGCAGAACCCGAAGGGCCACCCGCTGGAGATCGGCGCGCAGAAGTTCGCCGAACTGGTCGCTGCCAAGTCGGGCGGCAAGATGAAGGTCAACGTCTTCCCCGGCGGCACGCTGGGCGGCGACGCGGCCAACGTCTCGGCACTGCAGGGCGGCACCATCGAGTTCGTGCAGCTGAACTCGGGCATCCTGGCCTCGCAGGTCAAGGACTTCGAGGTCTATGACTTCCCCTTCCTGTTCGCCAACGCCAAGGAAGCCGACGCCATCGTCGACGGCCCGGTCGGCCAGAAGCTGCACGCCAAGCTGGCCGAGAAGGGCATCATCGGCCTGGCCTATGTGGAGTTGGGCTTCCGCAACATCACCAACAGCAAGAAGCCGATCAACACGGTGGAAGACATCGCGGGTCTGAAGCTGCGCGTCATCCCCAACGCGATCAACGTCGACTGGGTCAAGACCCTGGGCGCCAACCCCACGCCCATGGCCTTCCCCGAGGTCTATGCCGGTCTGGAGCAGAAGGCCATCGACGGCCAGGAAAACCCGCTCAGCGTGATCCTCGCCAACAAGCTGTTCGAAGTGCAGAAGAACCTGGCCGTGACCAACCACCAGTACAACCCGCAGTCCATCATCTTCAGCAAGAAGGTCTGGGACACCCTGACCCCGGCCGACCAGAAGGTGCTGCAGGACGCCGCCAAGGAAGCCAGCGCCTACCAGCGCAAGGTCAACCGCGACAAGTCGGCTGACGACCTGCAGGAGCTGAAGAAGGCCGGCATGGCCGTGACCGAGTTCAACGCTGCCGAGCAAGCCAAGCTGCGCGCCAAGCTCGAGCCGGTGATCGCCAAGCACGGCGCGGCCATCGCTGCGACCGTGGCTGAAGTGCAGGCCGAACTGGCCAAGCTCCGCAAGTAAATCCAGTCCATGAGCGAGAACACGGGCATGAACCAAGCACCCGCCACCAAGATGCTGCTGGGCCTGATCGGCTCCGGCATCCAGCGCTCCCTGACGCCGGCCATGCAGGAAGCGGAGGCCGCCCACCACGGCCTGCGCCTGCACTACCAGCTGATCGACCTGGATCGCACCCAAGGCAGTGCGGCCGATCTGCCCGTGTTGCTCCAGGCAGCCCGCACCATGGGCTTTGCCGGACTCAATATCACCTACCCGTGCAAGCAGGCAGTGATTCCGCTGCTGGACGACCTGTCGGACGAGGCCCGCGCCATGGGTGCGGTCAACACGGTGGTCATCCAGGGCGGCAAGCTGGTCGGCCACAACACCGACGGCTCCGGCTGGGCGCGCGGCTTCACGCGTGCCTTGCCTGAGGCGGACCTGAGCCGCGTCGTGCTGCTCGGCGCTGGGGGTGCCGGTGCGGCCATTGCGCATGCCGTGCTGCGCCTGGGGGCCCAGCAACTGCGCATCAAGGACGTCGATCCGGTGCGCGCCGCCGCGCTGGCCGACGAACTGAACCGCCTCTACGCCACGCCCGACGCGCCGCGCGCCAGCGCGGCGGGCGACCTGGCCGACGCCATGTCTGACGCCACCGGCCTGATCCACGCCACCCCCACCGGCATGGACAAGCTGCCCGGCCTGCCGCTTGACGCCGCTCTGCTGCGCCCGGACTTGTGGGTGTCGGAGGTGGTGTATTTCCCGCTGGAGACCGCGCTGCTCAAGGCGGCACGCTCCATCGGCTGCTCGGTCTCGACCGGCGGCGGCATGGCGGTCGGTCAGGCCGTGGGCGCGTTCGAGCTGTTCACCGGCCTGACGCCCGACGCCAGCCGCATCGAGGCGCATTTCGAGCGCCTGGTCACGGCGCAAGCGCAGAAGGCTTGAGCCTCTAGGCGGCCCGCGCCAGCGCCTCGGCCACCTCGGCCTTGAGGCGCCGCAGGCCCGCCAATTCGGCCTCGGGCGCGGCCAGCGCGCTCCATAGCAGCGCCACCAGCTGCTCTGACGTGGCGTCGATCTGCGCGGCCACGTCGCCCGGCGGTGTCTGGCCGACCTGGCCGGCTTGGCCGATCACCTCCCACAGGATGTGCTCCATCGGCCCGAGCACCATCGATCGCATCAGCCGCAGCGGCAGGTCGGCGCGCAACTCGCCGCTGGCCTGGCCGCGCGCCAGCAGGTCCATCAGCGGCGCGGTGTAGCGACGCTGCAGCGGCATGAAGCTGTCGCCCAGCTCCGGCCCCTTTGCACGGCCTTCCGACAGCACCAGCGCGCACAGCCCCGTGCCCTGGACCAGAAACAGCCGCAGGTGCGTGCGCACCATGAACGCCAGCTGCTCGCGCACCGGGCGCTCGCGCGGCAGGCCGCTTTCCATCACCGCAATGATCTCGTCGTACCAGTCGCTGATCACGCGCACGCACAGCTCGCGTTTGCCGCGGAAGTAGGTGAACACCGTCGCCTCGCTGATGCCCAGGCGCTGGGCGATCTCGGTGGTGGTGGTGCGCTCGTAACCCAGCTCGGCAAACACCTCGCGGCCCACGCGCAGGATGTCGCGGATGCGCTGCTCGCTCTTGGCGCTGGCGGCGCTGCGGCGCACGGGCGTCGGTGCGGGCTGTTCAACAAATGAAGTCTGATCGTCGTTCGGCATGAATTGAGTATCACTCAATTCATCGGGTTTGCATTGTTGCGGTGCGTCTGGTCGGGTGCTAGATTTCGGCTGTTGCTGAGCTTGACTCAATAAGGAGACCGCCGATGTTTGAATCCACCTTCACCTTCCCGCTGGGCGAGGACATCGCGGCACTGCGCGACGCCGTGCGCGACTTTGCCCAACACGAGATCGCGCCGCGCGCGGCCGACATCGACCGCGCCAACGAGTTTCCGGCCGACCTGTGGCGCAAGCTCGGCGACCTGGGCGTGCACGGCCTCACGGTGCCCGAGGCCGACGGCGGCACCGGCATGGGCTATGTGGCGCACATGGTGGCGATGGAAGAAGTCAGCCGCGCCAGCGCCTCGGTCGGCCTGAGCTACGGCGCGCACAGCAACCTGTGCGTCAACCAGATCAACCGCAACGGCACGGCGGCTCAGAAGGCCAAGTACCTGCCCGGCCTGATCAGCGGCGAACACGTCGGCGCGCTGGCCATGAGCGAGCCGGGCGCCGGCTCCGACGTCGTCAGCATGAAGTTGCGTGCCGAGAAGCGCGGCGATCGTTACGTGCTCAACGGCAGCAAGATGTGGATCACCAACGGCGGCGACGCCGACACGCTGGTGGTCTACGCCAAGACCGAACCGCAGATGGGCGCACGCGGCATGACCGCCTTTCTGATCGAGAAAAGCTTTGCCGGCTTCACGCACGGCCAGCACCTCGACAAGCTCGGCATGCGCGGCTCCAACACCTTCCCGCTGTTTTTCGAGGACTGCGAAGTGCCTGAAGAAAACGTGCTCGGCGGCGAGGGCAACGGCGCCAAGGTGCTGATGAGCGGCCTGGACTACGAGCGCGTGGTGCTGTCGGGCGGCCCGCTCGGCATCATGGCCGCCTGCCTGGACGTGGTCGTGCCTTTCGTCCACGAGCGCAAGCAGTTCGGCCAGAGCATCGGCGAGTTCCAGTTGATGCAGGGCAAGTTGGCCGACATGTACAGCACCTTCCAGGCCTGCCGCGCCTACGCCTACGCGGTGGCGCAGGCCTGCGACCGCGGCGACCACAGCCGCACGCTGCGCAAGGACGCCGCCGGCGTGATCCTCTACACCGCCGAGAAGGCGACCTGGATGGCCGGCGAAGCGATCCAGGCGCTCGGCGGTGTCGGCTACACCAATGACTACCCGGTCGGGCGCCTGTGGCGCGATGCCAAGCTCTATGAGATCGGCGCCGGCACCAGCGAAATCCGCCGCATGCTGATCGGCCGTGAGCTGTTCAACGAAACCTGCTGAGGAAGCGGCCCATGCCCGTCATCACCTCCAAGCTCAACCCGCGCTCAGCCGACGCGCTGGTCAGCGCTGCCGCGATGCGCGCGCTGGTCGACGACCTGAATGCCCGGCTCGCCAAGATCGCCCTCGGCGGCGGCGAGGCTGCTCGCGCCAAGCACCTGGCACGCGGCAAGCTGCTGCCGCGCGACCGGGTCGAGATGCTGCTCGATCCCGACACGCCATTCCTGGAAATCGCACCGCTCGCCGCGCTCGGCATGTACCCGGAGAAGGACGGTGCCGACGCCGCGCCGTGCGCCGGCATGGTCGCCGGCATCGGCCGGGTTTCGGGCGTGGAATGCCTGATCGTCTGCAACGACGCCACCGTCAAGGGCGGCACCTACTACCCGCTGACGGTCAAGAAGCACCTGCGTGCCCAGGAGATCGCGCAGCAGAACCACCTGCCGTGCATCTACCTGGTCGACTCGGGCGGCGCCAACCTGCCCAACCAGGACGAGGTCTTCCCCGACCGCGACCACTTCGGCCGCATCTTCTACAACCAGGCGCAGATGAGCGCCGCCGGCATTCCGCAGGTCGCCGTCGTGATGGGCAGCTGCACTGCGGGCGGCGCCTACGTGCCGGCGATGAGCGACGAGACCGTCATCGTCAAGAACCAGGGCACGATCTTCCTGGGCGGCCCGCCGCTGGTGAAGGCCGCGACCGGCGAGGTCGTCAGCGCCGAAGACCTGGGCGGCGGCGACGTGCACACGCGGCTATCCGGTGTGGCCGACCATCTGGCCGACAACGACATGCATGCGCTGGCCATCGCCCGTCAGATCGTCGCCAACTTGAATTGGCGCAAGGACCAGCCGCTGCGCCTGGCCGAGCCGCGCCCACCGAAGTTCGACGCCGAGGAGCTGCTGTCCGTCATCCCGACCGACACCCGCAAGCCGTTTGACGTGCGCGAAATCATCGCCCGCATCGTCGATGGCAGCGAGTTCGACGAGTTCAAGGCCCGCTACGGCGCCACGCTGGTCTGCGGCTTCGCCCACATCGAGGGCATGCCGGTGGGCATCGTCGCCAACAACGGCATCCTGTTCACCGAAAGCGCCAACAAGGGTGCGCACTTCATCGAGCTGTGCTGCCAGCGCAAGATTCCGCTGGTGTTCCTGCAGAACATCACCGGCTTCATGGTCGGGCGCAAGGTCGAGAACGAGGGCATCGCCCGCGCCGGCGCCAAGATGGTGACGGCGGTGGCCTGTGCCAACGTGCCGAAGTTCACTGTCATCATCGGCGGCAGCTTTGGCGCCGGCAACTACGGCATGTGCGGCCGGGCCTACAGCCCGCGCCTGCTGTGGATGTGGCCGAACGCGCGCATCAGCGTGATGGGTGGCGAGCAGGCCGCCAGCGTGCTGGCCACCGTCAAGCGCGACGGCATCGAGGCCAAGGGCGGCGCTTGGACGACCGACGAGGAAGAAGCCTTCAAGAGCCCGATCCGCCAGCAGTACGACGTGCAGGGCCACCCGTATTACGCCAGCGCCCGGCTGTGGGACGACGGCGTGATCGACCCGACCGACACCCGCCGCGTGCTCGCGTTGGGCCTGTCGGCCAGCCTGAACGCGCCGATTCCGGATGCGAAGTTCGGCGTGTTCCGGATGTGATGGGGGCCTCACCATGTTCAAGAAAATCCTGATCGCCAACCGCGGCGAGATCGCCTGCCGCGTGGCCGCCACCGCCCGCCGCCTGGGCGTGCAGACCGTCGCGGTCTACTCCGATGCGGACGCCGACGCCGCTCACGTCAGGGCCTGCGACCAGGCCGTGCACATCGGCGCCTCCGCTGCCCGCGACAGCTACCTGCAGTGGCAGCACATCCTCGATGCGGCCAAAGCCACTGGCGCGCAGGCCGTGCACCCGGGCTACGGCTTCCTGAGCGAAAACGAGGATTTCGCCCGCGCCTGCGCCGACGCCGGCCTGGTCTTCATCGGCCCGCCGGTGGCCGCCATTGCCGCCATGGGCAGCAAGTCCGCCGCCAAGACGCTGATGGAACGCGCCGGTGTGCCGTTGGTGCCCGGCTACCACGGTGACAACAACGAGCCCGATTTCCTGCTCGCCCAAGCCGAGCGCATCGGCTTCCCGGTGCTGATCAAGGCCAGCGCGGGCGGCGGCGGGCGCGGCATGCGCCGGGTCGAGCGGGCTGAGGACTTCATCGCCGCGCTCGCCTCCTGCCAGCGCGAGGCCTCGGCCAGCTTCGGCAACGACCACGTGCTGGTCGAACGCTACGTCACCCGCCCGCGCCACATCGAGATCCAGGTCTTTGGCGACACGCAGGGCCAGTGCGTCTACCTGTTCGAGCGCGATTGCTCGGTGCAGCGCCGTCACCAGAAGGTGCTCGAAGAAGCGCCCGCGCCCGGCCTGAGCGCCGCACGCCGCGCCGAGATGGGCGCAGCTGCAGTCGCTGCGGCCCAGGCCGTGGGCTACGTCGGCGCCGGCACGGTCGAGTTCATCGCCGAGCCGACCGACGACGGCGACCTGCGCTTCTACTTCATGGAAATGAACACGCGGCTGCAGGTCGAGCACCCGGTCACCGAGGCCATCACCGGCTTCGACCTGGTCGAGTGGCAATTGCGCGTGGCCGCTGGCGAGCCGCTGCCTGCCGCGCAGACGGACTTGCGCATCCACGGCCACGCCATCGAGGCCCGCATCTGCGCCGAGAACCCCGACGCGAACTTCCTGCCCGCCACCGGCACGCTCGACGTGCTGCGCTGGCCGGCGCATGTGAGCTTCGAGCGCGGCCCGGTGCGGGTCGATGCCGGCGTGCGCCAGGGCGACGCCATCAGCCCGTACTACGACTCGATGATCGCCAAGCTGATCGTCTGGGGCGAAGACCGCGCCCAGGCGCTGGCGCGGCTCGATGCGGCGCTGGCGCAGACGCAGATCGTCGGCCTGCACACCAATGTGGCGTTCCTGCGCCGCGTCGTCCGCAGCGCGGCGTTTGCCGGCGCGGATCTGGACACGGCGCTGATCGAGCGCGAACGCGCCGTGCTGTTCGACCAGCCCGGCCTGCCGCTGCTGCTGGCCGCCGCCGGTGTGGTGGCGCACGCGGTGCAAGCCGAGGCCGCGCTGCAGGGCGCTGACCCGTGGTCACGCCGCGATGGATGGCGCCTGCACGGCGGGGCGCGGCGGCGCTTTGATCTGCGCGTCGGGCGCGAACACCACGTCGCAACGCTGGAGCGCCGCCACGACGGCGGCTTGCGCCTGAGCGTGGGCGCTGACGGTCGTGTGGACAGCCGCACGCTGCAGGTGCGCTCGCTGGGTGACAGCCGCCACGACATCACGCTGGGCGACGAGCGTCACACGCTGGACGTGCACGTGCAGGGCGAGCGCGTCACGGTGTTCGGCCACGGCGGCTCGCTGGAACTGCTCGATTTCGACCCGATCGCCCATGCCGGCGAGGGCGCGCACGAAGGCGGCCGCCTGACCGCGCCGATGCCGGGCAAAGTCGTCGCGCTGCTGGCCGCCGTGGGTGATGCCGTCCAGCAAGGCCAGGCGCTGGCGGTGATGGAGGCGATGAAGATGGAACACACGCTGACGGCACCGCGCGATGGCGTGGTGGCCGAACTGCTCTAC
The DNA here is from genome assembly GCF_965250675.1 of Leptothrix sp. (in: b-proteobacteria). Classification (NCBI taxonomy): domain Bacteria; kingdom Pseudomonadati; phylum Pseudomonadota; class Betaproteobacteria; order Burkholderiales; family Sphaerotilaceae; genus Leptothrix; species Leptothrix sp. (in: b-proteobacteria). The sequence goes on along the minus strand of NZ_CBDFPH010000007.1, from coordinate 62,693 downwards.
GCCGTAGGCGATCAGGTCGGCGAGGGCGCGGAGTTGCTGCGGCTGGCATGAACTGGTCCGCCGCCCGTACACCATCGTCATTCCCGCGAAGGCGGGAATGACGGAATCAGAAAGAATCCACCCATGAACCTTCCCTCCCACGTCAAGATCGTCGAAGTCGGCCCCCGCGACGGCCTGCAGAACGAAAAGCAGCCCGTCGCTGCCGCGCACAAGATCGCGCTTGTCCACGCACTGCAAGCCGCCGGCCTGCGCGAGATCGAGGTCACCAGCTTCGTCAGCCCGAAATGGGTGCCGCAGATGGCCGACAACGCCGAAGTGATGGCCGGCATCACCCGCCAGCCCGGCGTGCGCTATTCGGTGCTGACGCCCAACCTGAAGGGCTGGGAAGCCGCGGCGCTGACGCAGCCCGACGAGATCGTCGTCTTCGGCGCCGCCAGCGAGGCCTTCAGCCAGCGCAACATCAACTGCGGCATCGCCGAATCCATTGAGCGCTTTGCGCCGGTGGTCGCGGCGGCGCGTGCGGCGGGCGTCAAGGTGCGCGGCGCGATTTCCTGCGCGGTCGGCTGCCCGTACGAGGGCGACGTGGCGCCGTCACAGGTCGAACTCGTCGCCCGCCTGATGCGCGAGATCGGCGTGCAGCACGTCGGCGTGGCCGACACCATCGGCGTCGGCACACCGCGCCGGGTGCAGGCGGCGCTCGAAGCCGCGCTCAAGCACTTTCCGCTCACCGAAGTCAGCGGCCATTTCCACGACACCTACGGCATGGCGCTGGCCAACGTCTACGCCAGCCTGGAAGTCGGCATCAGCACCTTCGACACCAGCGTCAGCGGCCTGGGTGGCTGCCCCTACGCCAAGGGCGCGACCGGCAATGTGGCGACCGAGGATGTGGTGTATCTGCTGCACGGGCTGGGTATCGAGACGGGGATTGATCTGGATGCGCTGATTGATGCAGGTCAGGCGATGCGGGCGGTGATCGGTTCGGTCAATGGGTCGCGGGTGGCGAGGGCGGTGTTGGCCCGGCGCTGAAGCGGGCGCGTAGGCTTGATGGCTCAGGGTTGAATTTTCTCTAGTGGGTCCTTCTAAAAAACCTCAGTTTTCAGCACGCTTCCGCATGTACGTCGTTGATTTACATAGGACAAGTTGCTTAAAAAGAGTCGATTTCTGAGGTTTCAAGAAGTACCCCAGTGGTCTTGAGATGGCGTTTCCGTGAAAAAGTATGTGGTGCTTATGTCACTGGCGTAACTCTGTTATGTGCGTAGTCTGTGTGGCTGCGCGAAAAAGCAGTACGCAATTTATCCAGCGGCTGTGTCGCTGACGAGTACAAACCAGAGCATGGCGGTGCGGTGTCTGCGCTGCAAAATTTAGGCCGTATAACGTACCGTACGCCATCCCCCTAAAGGAGGAGCGGCTTAGGCTTTCCAGAGGGGGTGTTTGCCGTTATCCTGACGTAAATTGTCATGGTGTGATCGTATTGAACGTCACTTAAGCAAGCTGATTGTGACGCCTAAATGTAGTTAGGCCGAACTTCGTGACCGCATGGTTGTTAATCGGCATTAAATCTCAACCAATTAAAATACCAAACACAGGAGTCAAGGTGTGACAAACAACTTCCACGAGCCATTTTCCCCTAATGGCTGCGACGACTACAAAGCAAAGTGGTGCGAAATAGAAAGGGTCAGACAGGAAAATTCTATCACCAACTGGATATATGTTGGATACGACATTAGGTTTAAATATATAGCAAAAATTGGACTGACCACCGGAAATCTTGGGACGAGGGCAAGTAGCAGCCAAAATCCGTATTACACGCTACTTTGTGCATTCAAAATCAAGGATGAAGTTTCGCCTGGCAAGGTAAGCGAGATTGAACTATCAGTCATAAATTTCTTAAGTCAAGAATACGAGCGCATATCGCATGCAACCACAGGTAGACATTCAGAGTGGTTTCACATAAATCCCGAAGAAATGGCAAAAGTCGTTGAGATTTTTCTTATTGATAAATATTTTTCCAAAATGCTTTGTTTCAATGATTCCGAGTATGGAGAATTCATACATTCATGGAAAAGCAAAATAAATCGCAAGGAAAAATTGCAAAATAAATATCAAGTAAATTATTTTGGGCGCCCCGCCACAATGCCGGAGTGCTTTATGCCTGGAGGATGTGGAGCAGACTGCAACTGCTGGAACTGATTTTTTAAAAACGCGGTTTCACGCATCAAGTGCAACACACAAAAGGCAGATCATGGTAAACAAAACACCCTTTCACTTCGTGTACCAGCATAACTGTTGGTTTAACGCGGATTCTAATACTGGCCATGTCTTCGATATTTTGTGGCCATAATTGGTGTCATCCGCTCTCCAGTCAGTCTAGGCGTTGGTCCTATCAATAAATCCGCATATTAAAAAGGAAGATTATGCCTAAAGTAATTACGTTTTACAACCACAAAGGTGGTGTTTCAAAAACGACAACAATATTTAATCTTGCTGTTTATCTTGCGGAAAAAAGAATTTGAAAATATTACTTGTTGATGCAGACCCGCAGAGTAATTTGACTGAGAGTTTTTTCTCTCCTGAGGTCGATGGCAAGGATGATGATCTTCCGGGAACCTCAATTTATCAGGCGCTAAAACCAAGATTTGAAGGCTCCGCTGCAAAAATTGACGTCAGAACCTTGAGGCTTCCTCGACATACTTCGTGCAAAAATTTGCAAATACTCAGGGGTGACTGGAATTTTAGTCTTGCTGAAAGATATTTCTCAAATGCACTTGCTCTGGCAATAACTGAGAGTGTCCATGAAAAACATACTTACAATGTGCTTCACAATCTGTTTCAAGACTTAATCGCCACTCATGGGTTTGACCATATATTAGTTGACTTGGGCCCCTCCAGTGGCGCGATTACAAACTTGGCGCTTCTTAGAGCGTGTTATGAACTTGCCGCAAGCCGTCCGGCGCTGAAGATAAGCTGACCCCGTGACCCGAAAACCCTACCCGAGCGACATCAGCGAAGAGGAATGGCATTTCGTGGCGCCGTACCTGACGCTGATGGATGTCAATGCCCCGCAGCGCCGGCACGACCTGCGCGAGGTGTTCAACGCGCTGCGCTGGCTGGCGCGCGCGGGAGCCCCTTGGCGACTGCTGCCGCACGACTTGCCGCCTTGGCAGATGGTCTACCAGCAGTTCCGGCGCTGGGACGAGTCGGGCTGCTTCGAGGCGATGGTCGCTGACATGCGCTCGGTCATCCGGGTCAGCGAAGGCCGTCAGGGCCAACCCAGCGCGGTGATTTTGGACGGGCGCACGCTGCAAAGCAGTTGCGAGAGCGGGGTGCGAGCCGGCTACGACGGCTACAAACGCCGGCGCGGCAGCAAGGTGCACATGGCCGTCGACACGCTGGGGCAGTTGATTGCGATGACGGTTACACCGGCCGACGAGCAGGAGCGCGCCCAGGTCAAGGCGCTGTGCGAGGCGGTGCAAGTGGCCACCGGCGAGACGGTCAAGCTGGCGTGGGCGGACCAGGGCTACACGGGCGAACAGGCCCGGCAAGACGCCCAGGCAAGCGGTATCGACCTGCAAATCGTCAAACTTCCCGAGGCAAGGAAGGGATTTGTTTTGCTGCCCCGGCGCTGGGTGGTCGAGCGCAGTTTCGGGTGGCTGTCGCGGTTTCGACGGCTCAGCCGCGATTTCGAGCGCTTGCCTCAGGTGCTGGCCAGTTTGCATTTTGTGGTCTTCGCCATCCTCATGCTTCCCAAGGCCGCAGCGGTGCTGGCTTCGGGTGGAAGTTCATAACACGCTCTAGTTGTGATGGATATTTTATACCTGTAACGCCAGACAGGTTTTGCGCACAGGCTGTTGAAGCGTTGGCCCGGCTTATTTCCGTTTGGATTGATCGACACGAAAAAACTGTCGCCACCTTCCCGGCGTTTGGATTCTCAAGTTTCCCTGGGAAGCCAATTTTTCTTGGAGCAGTAAGCCAGAACTTTAAAGCATATGCTGGTCGTACTAGAAGACCTTACCAGTATTGGGAGAAGGAGATTCTTAATGTCTTACAAAATAATCTGATTGCCACGTTGCCACACCGAAATGGAAGCGATCAGTACATCAGCACTATTCGTGACTTTGGTGGTCTTGTACCTGTTGCGCATATTGTTGGGAAGGCAATATTTGATCTCAATAAAGATGATACTAAACTAGCCTCCGCTGAAGGTGCTGCTTGGCAAGGTGTAGCACTTGATAGTTGGCTGGCTCGTGCTGCCGAGTATGGTGCGGAGATCGATAAAATCGCGGAGGTGGTTGTCAATGGCTGATTATTCATACATTGCGTTCTTGGATATATTGGGTTACAAAAATCTTTTGGATCATGATATAAAAAATGGAACGCAAATATTTAAAGGAAAAATGATCGAGGCGTTTAGGGTTCTCGATGATGTGAATCAAGCAAAATTCGCACACAAGGTTATATCTGACTCAATATTCGTGAGTTGCTCTGACAGAGAGGCTGCGCCTGAGTTGATGAATATTCTCGGTAGGGTTTTTGTTGCCTTTCTTGAGAAAGGGTTGCTAATTCGTGGTGGGGTTTCATATGGAGAGCATTTTCAAAATCAAACGATCACATATAGTCCGGCGCTCACAAAAGCATATTTACTGGAGTCTACTGTGGCAGATTTTCCAAGAATAATGATTGACCAGAATATTGTTGACATGTTTCCAAACCTAAAAAAACTCGAGCAGTTCTTAGGTCTGGTAGGAGTTGGTATTTAAATATTGCTAATAAAGAAAACTATGAAAGCGTTTGGAATTTTGCTTGCTCAGCGCATCAGGCAAATATAGATGTAATAAACGGTAGTGAGAAGGTGCGCATCAAACATCGCTGGCTGCAAGATTTTCTTATTGAGGTCGGTCATGTAGTCAATGCTCCAGTAAAAGAGAGATATATAAAAATGTTTGACTCAATCGAAAATTGAGATGGGTTTATATAGTGGTTGGGCTAATTGTCGATTCATCGTTGACGCCAGCATGGGCTATGCCGCAGGAATTTTCATTGCCCATGTTGGTGCCCTCCGCGCTTCGTGCGCTGGTGACGGTCTACCAAGGTATTAGGCCTAATTTCTGCCCTAGCTCTACTGCGACTTGCTAGACACATTGCTCAAGCGTCGTCGGCCTAACATGGGTCATCGGCGGCAGCAAATTGGTTTACCGCTTGTGTCTCATAAATAACCCGCAATATTTTGATGTCGTCGTGCTTGTACACAGTTTTGACGCTGTCCCGCAGCGTTTTCAGGGTTTTTCTAAAAACCTCAGGTTTCAGCATGTCACCGCATGTAAGCTATTGATTTACATAGGACAGGTTGCCTAAAAAGAGTCGATTTCTGAGGTTTCGAGAAACGCCCTTTAGGGTGGCTCAGACCGTACAGCCGACAACCCACAGCAGCCGAGTCGTCGCAGGTATCTCTCCGCCGCGCTCACCTCGCAAACAATTTATTTCATCCCTTCAGTCCCAGCTTATTGAGCGTCTCGATATTGCGCTCATAGATATCGGCGACGGCGGCTTCAATGCTGTCCTCGCGCAGCAGGTGCAGCGTCGGGTAGGGCGCGCGGTTGCTGAAGTTCTCGATGTCGTCGGCGCAGGCGCCGTCGAACTGGTAGTCGGGGTGGAAGCTGGCGACTTGCAGGGCGTCGACAATCCGCGCCATGGCCGAGCCCTTCAAGAACCTCCTGAACCCGAACGTGATCGCGGCCATGGACACGCACCTGGCGCGCGTCTGTGGTGACTTCGACCGCGCAACCTTTGTCGCCATGGCGCAACGTGATCTGGCGTCGCTGGCCCTGAAAGCGCGCGCGATGCAGTTGGCCGACGCGCTGGAGCAGGCACTGCCGGCTGACTTTGCCGTGGCTGCGCAGGCCTTGGTCGATGCGCTGGGCCCGGCCGGACAGGGCGATGACCTGCCCGAGGCGAGCAGTGCGGCGGGTTTGTCGGGCTGGGCAGTCTGGCCGATGGGTGAGTTCATCGCCCGGCGGGGCTTGGCGCAGCCCGATGTGGCGCTGGCGGCGCTGCATGCGTTGACGCAGCGCTTCAGCGCTGAATTTGCGATCCGGCCTTTCATTGCCGCGCACCCGCAACTCAGTCTGGCCACGCTGGCGCGTTGGGTGGACGACCCGAGCGCGCATGTGCGGCGGCTGGTCAGCGAGGGCAGCCGGCCGCGCCTGCCCTGGGGCTTGCAGCTCAAGGCGCTGGTGGCCGATCCGCGTCCGACGCTGCCGCTGCTGGCGGCACTGCAGGACGACCCGAGCGCCTACGTGCGCCGCTCGGTGGCCAATCATTTGAACGACATCGCCCGCGATCATCCGGCCCTCGTGGCCGACTGGCTGCAACGCCATCTGCCCGGCGCGCCCGCACCCCGCCGGGCGCTGTTGCGGCACGCCAGCCGCACGTTGATCAAGCGGGGTGATGCCGCGGTGCTGGCCGCGTGGGGTCTGGGCACGGCGCTGGAGGGGCAGGCCACGCTGACGGTGGCGCCGTCAGCGATCGAGCTGGGCGAGGCGGTGGCGTTGACGGTGCGGCTGGCCTCGACCGCATTGCAGCCGCAGACGCTGGAGGTCGATTACGTGGTGCATCACGTCAAGGCCAACGGCAACGTTTTGCCCAAGGTCTTCAAAGGCTGGCGGCTGACGCTGGCGCCGGGCGAGGTGCGGCTGCTGGAGCGCCGGCATGCGGTGCGCCCGATCACGACCCGGGTGTATTACCCCGGCTGGCATCACGTTGACCTGCAGGTCAACGGTCAGGTGTTGGCGCAGGCCGGGTTCACGCTGCGAACAACTTCTTCCACCCCGCCAGCCCCAGCTTGTTGAGCGTCTCGATGTTGCGCTCATAGATGTCGGCCGCGTCCGGGAAGGCGGCGACGGCCGCTTCGATGCTGTCTTCGCGCAGCAGGTGCAGCGTGGGGTAGGGCGAGCGGTTGCTGAAGTTTTCGATGTCGTCGGCGCGGGTGCCGTCGAACTGGTAGTCGGGGTGGAAGCTGGCGACTTGCAGGATGCCGGCGAGGTCGAGTTCCTCGACGGCGCTGTCGGCCACCTCCAGAAAGTCGTTGTAGTCCATGAAGTCGCCCAGCACGTGCGGGTGGATCAGCAGCGTGGTCTCGATCTTCTCGGGCGAGGCCTCGGCCAGCGTTTCCAGCTCGCGCACCAGGTCGGCCAGCAGTTCTTCGTCGGTGGTGGCGGCGCTCACCACGTAGCGGATCTGTTCCTTGACGTGCACCGCCTTGGCGAAGGGGCAGAGGTTGAGGCCGATCACGGCGCGTTCCAGCCAGGTGCGGGTGGCGGTGATGACGGCGTCATCGGTAGGGATCGTGCTCATGCGGAATTCCGGTCGGAGAAATCGGAAAAAAGGGCGGCGACGTCGACGCCGCGCTCGGCCAGCAGCGCTTCCAGCGCGGGCAGCAGCGGGCCGATGCGCTCTTCGACGGCGTCGCGCACGGTGTCGACCAGGACCTGGGTCTGGCGCTCGATCTCGATGTTGAGCGCGTCGCCGGGCTGCTTGGCGCCGAAGGTGGTCTGGCGCAGGGTTTCGGGGATCAGCCAGATCTCGAACCAGCCTTCACGCCGGTTGGCTTCGGCCACCGTCAGGCTGGCGCCGTTGACGGCGATGTAGCCCTTGGCGAAGACGTAGCGCATCCACGCCGGGGGCACGGCGATGCGCAGCACGTGGTTGTTCTCGGGGCGGCGCACGTCGGCCAGCGTGGCCTGGAAGTCGACGTGGCCCGAGATCGGGTGGCCGCCGATCTCGACACCTTCGCGCGCGGCGCGCTCGACGTTGATGCGGCTGCCGACTTGCAGCGTGCCCAGCGTGGTCAGCGCCAGGCTTTGCTGCATGACGTCGAAGTCGGCCCGCTGGCCACCTTCATGGGCGGTGACGGTCAGGCAGACGCCGTCGCAGGCGACGCTGGCGCCGATCTCCTGGCCTTGCAGGAAGCCACTCGGGAATTCGAGCGTGAAGCTGCGCAGACCGGGGCGGTCGGTGATGGCCACGACGGTGGCGACGGCTTGGACGATGCCGGTGAACATGGATGCAGCTCGGGCTAGAAGGTGAAGGGACGTGGGGAAATCAATCCGCCAGATGGTAGGTGAGCTTGCCGTCGGCCAGCGTGATCACGCCCGAGGCCATCAGCGACTGCACCAGCGATTCGATCGCGTCGGGGCTCAGGTCGGTGCGCAGGTGCGACTGCAGGTGATGCAGCAGCGCCTTCAGGCGCACGGGCTGCTTGGAACCCATCTTGCGCAGGCTGGCCACGGCCTTGGCGCGGTCGGCGGCGCCGGCCACGTCACGCAGGCTTTTGGTCTTGGCGGCGGGTTTCGAGGCCGGCGCTGCTGCAACTTCAACCGGCGCTGCCACGGGTGCTGCAGAGGCGGCGGCGCGGGTGGACTTGCGGGCGGGCGTCTTTCTGGCGGCGGGTTTCTGGGCTGGGGTCGGGGCTGGCGCGGCAACAGGCGCTGCCTCGGGTGCCGGAGCCGTGACCGCAGACGATTTGCGCGCTGGCGACTTGGCCGCGACCGTCTTGCGGGCGGCGGCTTTTCTGGCTGGCGCGCGCTCGGGCGCCGGCTTCACCTCAGGTGTTTGGGCGACGGTGGCCACCGCAACTGGCTTGGCTGCAGCGGTTTTCCGGGCGACCGATTTGCGGGCCGGGGCCTTGCGGGCTGGCGCGGCGGCGGGTTCTGCGGTCGCCGGGGTGGCCTTGCCGCCGAACAGGCCGGCCTGCAGCGCCGCGTGCTGGCTGACGCGGTGGCCGAGGCGGTTGGCGTGGCTCACCAGCTGCGCAAAGCCCTTGTCGCGCGAGACGATCAGCACCTGCACATCGGGCTGCAGCACGGTCAGCCGGCCGAGGTGGAAGGCGAGGTGGAAGTCCAGCGCGTTGGGGCCGGCCTTCTCGCACTGGATGTACTCGACCGCGTCGCCCAGCGGCTGCAGCGCCCGCACCAGCTCGATGGTGAGCTTGTTCTGGCTCGGGCCGTGGAAGATCTTGAGCTGGTGCTGTTCGCGGCTCAGGCCCGCCAGGTCGGCGACCCGCAGTTGCACGTTTTCAAGGTCGACGAGGATGCAGGTCAGGGTCATGGCGAGTCCGGAAGGGTGAGGGCGCAATCATCGGCCATTTCAGGGCCTGCGCGCTCACCCGCCATCACGCCACGGTCCGTGGACCGTTGGCCGGTCTCAGCTGCCGATCACGCCGCCATCGGCCTTGCGGATCACCACCGTGGCCGAGCGCGGACGGCCGTCGGCACGGAAGTCCGGCCAGTTGGAGATCTTGCGCGGGTCGGCCGGGTCGGTGCGCTCGGACGGGCTTTCGCCCGGGTGCTGGATGTTGATGAACATCGTGCGGTTGTCGGGCGTCATGGTCGCGCCGGTGACTTCGCAACCGGCCGGGCCGGTCAGGAAGCGGCGGATGTCACCGGTGGCCGGGTCGGCGGCCAGCATCATGTTGTTGCCCATGTTGACGAGGTCGCCACGACCCATGGCCGAGGTGGACATGTCGGTCTGGATCCACATCACGCCGCGGCCGTCCACCCACAGGCCGTCCGGGCAGCTGAAGGCGTCGCCCTTGACGTTGCCCTGGGCGTCGGCCCGGGCCAGCTTGGGGTCACCCGCCATGACGAAGTGCTTCCAGGCGAAAGTGGTGCCGTCGAAGTCGCCGGTGTCGAGCCACTCGATGATGTTGCCCATCGTGTTGTTGGCGCGCGGGTTGGCGGCGTCCACGCCGGGGTTGCTGCCCACGCCGCGGTTGCTGTTGTTGGTCAGCGTGGTGTAGACCTTGCGGGTCTTGAGGTCGACGGCCGTCCACTCCGGGCGGTCCATCTTGGTGCCGCCCAGCGCATCGCTGGCCTGGCGGGACTTGATCAGCACCTCGCCCTGGTCGGCAAAGCCGTTGGCCGCCGTCAGCGGGCCCTGGCCGTGCGTCAGCGCCAGCCACTGGCCGCTGCCGTCGGCGTTGAACTTGGCGACGTACAGCGTGCCGTGGTCGAGCAGCGTGGCGTTGGCCCGCGCGCCACCCGGCTTGATCGCGTCGCGACTGACGAACTTGTAGATGTACTCGAAGCGCGCGTCCTCGCCCATGATGACCACGGCGCGCCGGTCCCTGGTGACGGCGACGGTGGCGCCTTCGTGCGCGGCGCGGCCCAGCGCGGTGCGCTTGACGGGCGTGCTGCTCGGGTTCATCGGGTCGATCTCGACCACCCAGCCGTGGCGGTTGATCTCGTTGGGGTGCTTGACGGCGTCGAAGCGCTCGTCGTGCTCATGCCAGCGGTAGAGCTTGCTGTCGACCTTCTGCAGGCCCCAGCGCTTCTGGTGCGCATCGGGCGTGGCCGGGCCGTTGAAGTAGTTGATAAAGTTCTCTTCGCACGTCAGGTAGGTGCCCCAGGGCGTGATGCCGCTGCCGCAGTTGTTGAACGTGCCCAGCACCTTGGTGCCGCTGGCGTCTGCAGCGGTTTTCATCAGCGCGTGACCTGCGGCCGGGCCGGCCACGTTCATCGGCGTGGTGGCGTGGATGCGGCGCGCCCAGGGCGAGTCCTTGGCCTGCAGCCAGCGGCCGTCCTTCATCTCGACCTCGATCACCGACACGCCGTGCGCGGCCTGTGACTTCTTGACCTTCTCGGCCGTCCAGGTGGCCAGGCCGTCGGCGTGCAGCAGGCCGTCATCGACGTATTCGTGGTTCATCACCAGCAGGCCGCTGGTGGGCGACTGCGGGAAGAAGTGGATGCCGTCGTGGTGCATGCCGAGCTGCGCGGCCTGCTCTGCGGCGGTGTTCGAGCCGTTGAACTTGAAGGCGGGCGTCTCGCCCGACAGGCCCACCGGCTCACCCCAGGCGGCGATCACCTGCGCGATGTAGCCCGGCGGCACGGTGATGGCGTCGGCCGTGGTGACGGGAACGCTCTTGAAACCCAGCAGCGAGCCGCTGCCCATGCCGATGCTGGCACAGCCGGCCAGGCCGTTCAGGGCCAGACTGCTGCCCAACAGCGCGCCCAGGCCACCGCGAAGCATGATGCGCCGCGACGGGTCGGACACCTCATGGATGCTCGGGTTGGCCGAGCGGTTGCTGTTTTCCATCGTCGAGAAATCTTTGGCCATGGCGGCTGCTCCATCTGTCGTTAAGCGGTTACAGCTGATACGTTGACAGGGCCGTGTGACCGGGGCGTGACAGGGTTTTCCTAGCCCTGCCCGGCGCCGAAGATGGCTTCGTTGAAGCCCACGCTCAGGCGCGGCGCGCCCGCGGCCTCGGGCGTGGCCCAGCGCACCACGGGCCGTTTGATGATGCTGGGCTGGGCCAGCATCAGCGCGCGGGCGCTGGCATCGTCGATCACGGCGGCTTTGGTGGCGTCATCGAGCTTGCGCCAGGTGGTGCCGGCGCGGTTGATGAGCTTGTCGCGGCCGAGCGTGGCCAGCCAGGCGTCGAGTTCGGCCTCGGGCACGCCCTGTTTCTTGAAGTCGTGGAAGGTGTGGGGCAGGCCGCGTTCGGTCAGCCAGGCGCGGGCATTCTTGACGGTGTCGCAGTTGGGAATGCCGTAGAGGGTGATCACGTCAGGCCCCCGGCTCACTGCCGCGCGGTGCGCGCGTTGGCCGGCAGCGCTGCGGGATGGCTGGTGCGGAAGGGGTTGATGTCGAGGCCGCCGCGGCGGGTGTAGCGGGCGTAGACCTGCAGCCGGGTGGGTTTGCAGCGCGTCCACAGGTCCATGAAGATGCGCTCGACGCACTGCTCGTGGAACTCGTTGTGGTTGCGGTAGCTGATCAGGTAGGCCAGCAGGCCGGCCTGATCGATGGGCGCGCCGGTGTAGCTGATCTGCACGCTGCCCCAGTCGGGCTGGCCGGTGACGAGGCAGTTGCTCTTGAGCAGGCCGGAGGTCAGCGTCTCGGTCACCGGGGTTTCGTCGTGGTCGGCGCTGAGCAATTCGGGCGCGGGCGCGTAGTGCGTGACGTCGATGTCGAGCCGGTCGAGGTTGAGGCCGCTCAACTCGTGGATCGGCTGCGCGTCGAACAGCTCGGGCTGTACCAGCTTGACGCCGACGCGCTGGCCGCAGGCGGCGCTCAGGTCATTGACCAGCAGCTCGCGCACCGCGTCGGCTGACTCGAAACGGCTCATGTTGAAGCTGTTGAGGTAGAGCTTGAAAGACTTGCTCTCAATGATGTTGGGCGACTCGCACGGCACCGTGATGCTCGCCAGCGCCAGCTGCGGCTTGCCGCGCAGGTTGAGCCACGACAGCTCGTAGGCGGTCCACAGGTCGGCGCCCATGAAGGGCAGCGCGCCGGTGTGTTGCAGGTCGACGCCGATCTCGTCGCGCTTGCCCTGGCGGCTGAAGGGGAAGAGCAGGCCGGCGTCGTACTGGTCGCAGTAGCTGGCGGGGCGGCCCAGCGGCGAGGCGTCGGCATTCGGATGGGGGTCGGGCAGCGTGCTCATGGTTGGCGGGTGCGGTCAATGCGGTCGAGTGGGGCGCCATCCTAGCGCCCGGCCCGGCCTGCTGCTCAGGCTTGTTGTGCCTGTTGTTGTGCTTCCAATGCCCGGGCTTCGTCGTCGGACCAGACCCGCAGGTGGGCGACGAAGTGCTGGCCCGAGCCTTCCTCCAGGGAAAACGTGCCGCCGTTGCCCGGCACCGCGTCGATGCTGAGTTGCAGGCCCTGCAGGTAGTCGCTCTGGCCGCGGCTGGCGAAGAAGGGCACGCCGTCGATGGCGCCCATCTGCACGTCCTCGCTGCCGAGGCCCATCTCGCCTTCGGCAAAGCACATCGGCGTGCTGCCCTCGCAGCAGCCATGCGACTGGTAGAAAAAGATCTTGCCGTGCTGCTCGCGCAGGCGGGCGATCAGGGCGCGTGCGTTCTCGGTGGCGATGACACGTTCGATCATGGTGGGGTCCTTCCGGTCGTCGGTGGGGAATTGAAACGCAAAAAGGGCGGCCAAAGCCGCCCCTCACTCGCTGATTCGGCCGATGCCGATCAGAAGAAGCCCAGCGCGTTCGGGCTGTAGCTCACGAGCAGGTTCTTGGTCTGCTGGTAGTGGTCGAGCATGGCCTTGTGGGTTTCGCGGCCGATGCCGGATTCCTTGTAGCCGCCGAACGCTGCACCGGCCGGGTAGGCGTGATAGCAGTTGGTCCAGACGCGGCCGGCCTGGATGGCGCGGCCCATGCGGTAGGCGCGGCTGCCGTCACGGCTCCAGACGCCGGCGCCCAGGCCGTAAGGCGTGTCGTTGGCGATCTGCAGGGCTTCGGCTTCGTCCTTGAAGGTGGTCACGGCCAGCACCGGGCCGAAGATCTCTTCGCGGAAGACGCGCATGTTGTTGTTGCCCTTGAACAGGGTCGGCTGGATGTAGTAGCCGCCGCCCAGGTCGCCGCCCAGCTCGGCCTTGTCGCCGCCGATCAGCACTTCTGCGCCTTCCTGCTTGCCCACTTCGAGGTAGGACAGGATCTTGTCCATCTGCATGGCCGAGGCTTGCGCACCCATCATCGAATCGGTGTCGAGCGGGCTGCCTTGCTTGATGGCGGCCACGCGCTGGATGACGCGCTCGATGAACTTCTCGTAGATCGATTCCTGGATCAGCGCGCGGCTCGGGCAGGTGCAGACCTCGCCCTGGTTGAACGCGAACAGCACCATGCCTTCGATGGCCTTGTCGAAGAACGCGTCGTCGGCGTCCATGATGTCTTCGAAGAAGATGTTGGGCGACTTGCCGCCCAGCTCCAGCGTGGCCGGAATCAGGTTGGTGGCTGCCGCCTGGGCGATGACGCGGCCGGTGGCGGTGGAGCCAGTGAAAGCAATCTTCTGGATGCGCTTGGACGTGGCCAGCGGCATGCCGGCTTCACGGCCGAAACCGTTGACGATGTTGAGCACGCCCGGGGGCAGCAGGTCGGCGATCAGCTCGACCAGCAGCAGGATGCTGATGGGGGTCGACTCGGCCGGCTTGAGCACCACGCAGTTGCCTGCGCCGAGTGCCGGCGCCAGCTTCCAGGCGGCCATCAGGATCGGGAAGTTCCAGGGAATGATCTGGCCGACGACGCCGAGCGGCTCGTGGAAGTGATAGGCGATGGTGCTGCCGTCGATTTCGGTCAGCGAGCCTTCCTGCGCGCGCAGGCAGCCGGCGAAGTAGCGGAAGTGGTCGGCGGACAGCGGGATGTCGGCGTTGAGCGTCTCGCGGATCGCCTTGCCGTTGTCGACGGTTTCGGCGTAGGCCAGCATCTCGAGGTTGGCCTTCGATGCGGTCGGCGATCTGCAGCAGGATGTTGGCACGCGAAGCAGCCGGGGTCGCGGCCCAGCCGGCCTTGGCGGCGTGGGCGGCGTCCAGCGCCAGCTCGATGTCGGCGGCGGTGGAGCGGGCCGCCTTGGTGTAGGTCTTGCCGGTGATCGGCGTGATCACGTCGAAATACTGGCCTTCGACCGGGGCGACGAACTTGCCACCGATGAAGTTGTCATATTGCGATTTGTAGACGATCTTGGCACCGTCGGTACCGGGGGCAGCGTAAAGCATGGGGTGTCTCCTGTGATTGGATGGGGTGTGAACCCAAGCCTTACTGCATTCGCCGTGCCAGCTTTGATCAGGCCTCATCGGGCCGCTTTCTGACGCCAAAACCAAACGTTTCACCTGAGTCGCCGAAGCCGCCTGTGGCGAGACTGCGGCGCAGTTGCTACGGATTGGAGCAACTCCCGGGCTGCCAGGGCAGCAAGTCCGGCTGATAGGGGGTGTCTGAAGGGGCTGGAGGCGCGAAAGCGTCCCCTTGTTGAGCATCCTGACTGCTGTCCGGGCTGTCACCCTGGCCGTATTCGGTCTGGAACCGGCCGGCCTGCAGGCCGTGTTCACGCAGCCAGCGGGCGAGGGCGGCCTCCTGGCCATGGGTGACGATGACGCGTTCGCAGCCGGTGGCGGCAATCGCGCGGGTCAGGCCGGGCCAGTCGGCGTGGTCGCTGAGCACGAAGCCCCGGTCCAGCCCGGGCCGCTTGCGCGCGCTGCGCACCTGCATCCAGCCGCTGGCAAAGGCGGTGCGGCCGTGGGCGAGTGCCTCGCTGTGCATGCCGTTGCGGGCGGTGGGCGGGGCGATGACCAGCGCGCGCGCCAGCTCGCCCGCCGTGCTGGCCGTGTCCAGCAGCCGGGTCTCAGGCAGCGCCACGCCCGCGGCGCGGTAGACGTGGTTGATGGCGTCGACCGTGCTGTGCACGACGATCGGGCCGGGCGCGGCGGCCAGGTCCGCGCCCAGTTCGGCGCCGATGCCCGCCAGCAGGTGCTGCGCCTTGCCCAGGCTGTAGCCCTGCAGCAGGCTGGGTCGGCCGGCGTCGGCGTTGTCGCGCCACCAGGCGACGATGTCGGCAAACACCTCGGCGGGTGCCTGCCAGCGATAGATCGGCAGGCCGAAGGTCGACTCGGTGATGAAGCAGTCGCAGCGCACCGGCTCGAAGGCGGCGCAGGTCGGGTTGGCCTCGGCGGGCGCGTCGCCGCGCAGGTAGTAGTCGCCCGAGGCCACCCAGACCTGGCCGCGATGCTCGACGCGCACCTGCGCCGAGCCGAGCACGTGGCCGGCCGGGTGCAGGCTGACGCGCACGCCGTGGTGCTCGATCACTTCGCCGTAACCGACGCCCTGCAAACTGATGCCCGCGCCCAGCCGGCTGCGCAGCAGGCCTGCGCTCACGGCGGTGGCCAGGTAGTGGCCGTGGCCGCTGCGGGCGTGGTCGGCGTGGGCGTGGGTGATGACGGCACGGTCGACCTTGCGCCAGGGGTCGATGTAGAAATCGCCCGCCGGGCAGTAGAGGCCTTGCGGCCGCAGCACGATCAGGTCGTCGGGCATGACCGGCTCTGTTCAGGCTCAGGCGCTGCGCCGCATCGCCCGCGACAGCAGCAGCACCGGCAGCAGGCCGACCGCGACGATGGCGAGCGAGGGCAGCGCGGCTTCGGCCAGGCGCTCGTCGCGCGCCAGCTGGTAGGCCACGACGGCCAGGGTGTCGCTGTTGAAGGGCCGCAGCACCAGCGTGGCGGGCAGCTCCTTCATGACGTCGACGAACACCAGCAGCGCCGCGGCCAGCGCCGAGCGCAGCAGCAGCGGCGCGTGGATGCGCGCCAGGATGCGCGCCGGGCCGGCGCCGAGCATGCGCGCGGTCTCGTCCAGGCTGGCGGGCAGCCGGGCATAGCCGGCCTGCACCGACTGCAGCGCCACGGCCGAGAAGCGCACCAGGTAGGCGTAGATCAGGCCGAGCGTGGTGCTGGTCAGCACCGTGCCCCAGGCCTGATCGGGGTAGTGCGTCTGCAGCCAGCCGCCGGGCAGCAGCAGGCCGACGGCAATCACCGCGCCCGGCACGGCGTAGCCCAGCGACACCACGCGCAGCCCGGCCTGCAGCGCCGGCGTGGGTCGCAGCCGCACCGCAAAGCCCAGCAGCAGCGCGAAGCCGCCCGCCAGCAGCGCGGACAGGCCGGCGAGCTTCAGGCTCGTCCAGCTCCAGTCCATGAAACGGTCCCACGGCAGGCCGAATTCACCGTGCACGGCCTCGACCCACACCAGCCGCAGCAGCAGTGCCACCGGCAGCACGAAGCCCAGCAGCACCGGCAGCGCGCAGGCGCCGCAGGCCAGTGCCGCGGCGCTGCCCCGCAGCACGACCGGCTGCGCCTCCGGGCTTTGGCCGGCACCGCTTTTGGTGGTGGCAAAGCGCAGCCGGGCCTGGGCGCGTTGCTCGATCCAGACCAGCACGCCCACCACGAACAGCAGCAGCGTGGCGAGTTGCGCGGCGGCCATGCGGTCACCCATCGCCAGCCAGGCCTTGTAGATGCCGGTGGTGAAGGTGCTCAGGCCGAAGTACGCGCCCACGCCGTAATCGGCCAGCGTTTCCATCAGCGCCAGTGCCACGCCGGCGGCCAGGGCCGGGCGCGCCAGCGGCAGTGCGATGCGCAGCACCCGGCGGCCCAGCCCGGCGCCGAGCAGGCGGGCCGCTTCGAGCAGCACGCTGCCGCGCTCGGCCAGCGCGGTGCGCGTCAGCAGATAGACGTAGGGGTAGAGCGCCAGCACGAACAGCAGCACGGCCCCCCACAGGCTGCGCACATCGGGCCAGAGCGCGCCGCTGGCGCCGGTCTGCGCGCGCAGCCAGATCTGCAGCGTGCCGCTCGACTGCAGCGTGTCGGTGTAGACGTAGGCCAGCACGTAGGCCGGCATGGCCAGCGGCAGCAGCAGCGCCCATTCCAGCCAGCGGCGGCCGGGGAAATCGAACAGCGTCACGGCGGCGGCCGTGCCCCCGCCCAGCAGCGCCACGCCCAATGCGACGGCCAGCGCCAGTTGCAGCGAGGTCAGCACATAGCCCGGCAGCACGGTGCTGAACTGGTGGCGCAGGCCCTCCAGCGCGGCAGCGTCCAGCGCCAGCCACGAGGCGGCAATCGCCAGCACGGGCAGCGCCAGCACGGCGCACAGCAGCGTGAGCAGCGGGGTGAAGGACAGGCGGAACGGCAATCGGAGAGGGCGCATGGAGCAGGTGCGGCACGCAAGCCGTCAGGCTTGCGTACGAGCAAGAATTATTTGCATTGAAGGGCAGCTCGGTATCATAGATTTAGTCTGCCAACCCGATGTCTGCCTGCCTGCCGCATGTTCCTGCAAGTCGAACACCTCACCGTCCAGTACCCCGCTGCGGCCCGCGCTGCCGTGCAGGGCGTGTCATTGAGCCTGGCGCGGGGCCAGATCGGCGCGCTGATCGGGCCGTCGGGCTGCGGCAAGACGTCGCTGCTGCGTGCGGTGGCCGGGCTGGAGCGGCCCAGCGCCGGACGCGTGGTGCTGGAAGGCACGACGGTCAGCGACGCGGCCGCCGGCCTGCATCTGGGCGCCGAGGCGCGCCGCATCGGCATGGTGTTTCAGGATTACGCGCTGTTTCCGCACATGACGGTGGCCGAGAACATCGCCTTCGGCCTGCACGGCCAGCCGCGCGCGCTGCAGAAGGCGCGGCTGCAGCAGATGCTCGATCTGGTCGGGCTGGGCGCGGCGGGCAAGCGCTATCCGCATCAGCTCTCGGGCGGCCAGCAGCAGCGCATCGCCCTGGCGCGTGCGCTGGCGCCGGCGCCGCGCCTGCTGCTGCTGGACGAGCCGTTCTCCAGCCTGGATGTGGACCTGCGCGAGCGCCTGGCGCAGGAGGTGCGCGCCATCCTCAAGCAGACCGGCACCACGGCGCTGTTCGTCACGCACGACCAGTTCGAGGCCTTTGCAGTGGGCGACGTGGTCGGCGTCATGAACCACGGCCAGCTGGAACAGTGGGACGAGCCGTACGCGCTTTACCACCGCCCGGCGACGCGCTTCGTGGCGGGCTTCGTCGGCCACGGTGTCTTTTCGGCCGCGCAGGTGGTGCAGGGGCCGGAGGGCCCGCGCGTGCGCACCTCGCTGGGCGAGTGGGCAGACGCGGTCGAGTGCCCGCTGCCCGGCGTGGGCGGTGAATGCGACGTGCTGCTGCGGGCCGACGACATCGTCCACGACGACGCCAGCGCGGTGAAGGCGCAGATCCAGGCCAAGGCGTTTCGCGGCTCGGAGTTTCTCTACACCCTGCGGCTGGCCGATGGCGCCCAGGTGCTGGCGCACGTGCCGTCGCACCACGATC
Organism: Leptothrix sp. (in: b-proteobacteria); assembly: GCF_965250675.1. NCBI lineage: Bacteria > Pseudomonadati > Pseudomonadota > Betaproteobacteria > Burkholderiales > Sphaerotilaceae > Leptothrix > Leptothrix sp. (in: b-proteobacteria). The sequence goes on along the minus strand of NZ_CBDFPH010000007.1, from coordinate 44,124 downwards.
ACGCCATCGGCGAATGGATCGGCATCCGCGCCGAGGTGGATCACGTCGTCACATTCCCGCGCTTGACATCGCCCAATCCGACCTGATTTCCCCGTCGGGACAGCAGCAGGATGCCGGTATGGGCATAGGGTGCGACCTATACTTCCCAGGCATGAAAAGCACGCAAATCGTGTGTGCGCAAAGGACATTGAGCATGGGTAGCAAGCTGAAAGTAGCGGGTTGGGTGGCCGTCGGTGCCGTGGCCGGCGCTTTGACGACGATGCAGTTGCAGGCCACCGCGCGCAGCGCGATGTCGCCGCTGCCCATCGAGGACATGCAGCAGTTGGCGGCGGTGTTCGATCTGGTCAAGCGCTCGTACGTCGAGCCGGTCGATGAGAAGAAGCTCATTCGTGACGCCATCAGCGGCATGGTGTCGGGGCTGGATCCGCATTCGGTCTACTTCGAGGGCCAGTCCTTCAAGGATTTCCGTGAAGGCATCAGCGGCAAGTTCACCGGCGTGGGCATCCAGATCGACATGGAAGACGGCCTCGTGAAGGTGGTCTCGCCGATCGAAGGCTCGCCCGCCTTCCGCGCGGGCATCCAGACCGGCGACCTGATCACCAAGATCGACGACACCCTCGTCAAGGGCCTGACCATGGATCAGGCCATCAAGCGCATGCGCGGCCCGAGCGGTAGCAAGGTGCAGCTGACGATCTTCCGCAAGAGCGAGAACAAGACCATCCCCGTGGCCATCGTGCGCGAGGAGATCAAGACCAAGAGCGTGCGCTCCAAGGTGGTCGAGCCGGGCTACGCCTGGATCCGCATCAACCAGTTCCAGGAAAGCACGCTGCGCGACTTCTCCGAGCAGTTGAAGGACATCTTCAAGCAGGAGCCGGGGCTCAAGGGCCTGGTGCTCGATTTGCGCAACGACCCGGGCGGCCTGCTCGACAGCTCGGTCGGCGTGTCGGCGGCCTTCCTGCCCAAGGACGTGGTGGTGGTGTCGACCAACGGCCAGCTGGCCGATTCGCGCAGCCTGCTCAAGGCGTCGCCCACTTACTACTCGCGCGATGGCAATGATGTGCTGGCGGGTATCCCGGCGCTGATCAAGACCGTGCCGGTGGTGGTGCTGGTCAACGAAGGCTCGGCCTCGGCCAGCGAGATCGTGGCGGGTGCGCTCAAGGACCACAAGCGCGCCATCATCATGGGCTCGCAGACCTTCGGCAAGGGCTCGGTGCAGCAGGAAATGACGCGCCTGCCGATGCCCAACACCTCTCTCAAGATCACCACGGCGCGCTACTACACGCCGTCGGGCCAGTCGATCCAGGCCAAGGGCATCCTGCCGGATGTGCTGGTCGACGAGACTGCCGAAGGCAGCCCGTTCGCCGCGCTGCGCACCCGCGAGGCTGATCTGGAGCGTCACCTGACCGCCGGCGGCGAAGCCGAGAAGAAGGATGCCGCCCGCGAGAAAGCCCGCGAGGAAGCGATCAAGAAGCTTGAAGAAGCCAACGCAAAAGCGAAAGATGGCAGCAAGCCGCCGCGTCTGCCGGAGTTCGGCACTGAAGAGGACTTCCAGCTGCAGCAGGCGCTCAACCGCCTGAAGGGCAAGCCGGTGCAGGTCAGCAAGACGCAGAGCGAGCGCAAGGTCGAAGAGCCCAAGGCGAACTGAGCGCGCTGCCCTCACGCTCTCGTCCTGACCTTTTCAAGGGGCCGTTCGCGGCCCCTTTCCATTGGAGAGATGCTTTCATGAACGACGACCAACTGTTGCGCTACAGCCGGCACATCCTGCTTGATGAACTCGGCGTGGAAGGCCAGCAGCGCATCCTGGCGGCGCGGGTGCTGGTGATTGGGGCCGGCGGCCTGGGCTCGCCCGCGCTGCTGTATCTGGCCAGTGCGGGCGTGGGCGAGGTCACGGTGGTCGACCACGACACGGTCGACCGCACCAACCTCCAGCGCCAGATCGCCCATGCCGACGCGCGGGTGGGCGAGTTGAAGGTCGAGTCCGCTGCGCAGGCCATGCGCGCCATCAATCCCGAGATCAAGATTCGCGCGCTGGCCCGCCGCGCCGATGCAGCGCTGCTGGCCGAGCTGGTGGCGCAGGCCGATGTCGTGCTGGACTGCAGCGACAACTACGCCACCCGCCAGGCCGTCAACGCTGCCTGCGTGGCGCAGCGGGTGCCGCTGGTGTCGGGCGCGGCCATCGGGCTGGACGGCCAGGTGTCGGTCTGGGATGCACGCGGCGCCGATCTGCCGTGCTACGCCTGCGTTTTTCCGCCGGATGGCGCAGTCGAGGAGGTGCGCTGCGCCACCATGGGTGTGTTTGCGCCACTGGTGGGCGTGATCGGCACGGTGCAGGCGGCCGAGGCGCTCAAGCTGCTGGCAGGCATGGGTGGGTCGCTGGCCGGGCGGCTGCAGATGCTCGATGCGCGGCGCATGGAGTGGACCGAAATCCGTGTTGCGCGCGACCCGGCTTGCCCGGTCTGTGCCAGCAGGTATGCTGCCTGACATGGAAAAAAACCACTCTGAGTTGACCGCTCGCAACTTCCCGACGGCCGAGCAGGAAGCCAAGGCGCAGCAGCCGGTGTCGCGCTACGGCGGCCCCGAGAGCGCCTACAGCCTGGCCTTCACCGACGAAGCCTTTCTGCTGCGCGAGGACCTGCGCCCGGTGCGCATGCAGTTGGAGCTGCTCAAGGCCGAAACGGTGCAGCGCGAGATGGGGATCGAGTCCACCATCGTGATCTTCGGCAGCGCCCGCATCCTGTCGCCCGAGGAGGCGCAGCGTCGGCTGGATGCCGATGGGCTGGACGTGCAGGAGCGCAAGGCTGCCGTGCGTCAGCTGGAAATGAGCCGTTATTACGACGAGGCGCGGCGCTTCGCCAGCCTGGTCACCGAACAATCACGTCAGCTGCACACGCCGATCTACGTGGTCACTGGCGGCGGCCCCGGCATCATGGAAGCGGGCAATCGCGGCGCGTACGAAGTTGGCGGCAAGAGCATCGGCCTGAACATCGTGCTGCCACACGAGCAGGAGCCCAACCCCTACATCACACCGGAGTTGTGCTTTCAGTTCCACTACTTCGCGCTGCGCAAGATGCACTTCCTGATGCGCAGCATCGCACTGGTGTGTTTTCCGGGCGGATTCGGCACGCTTGATGAGTTGTTCGAGACGCTCACGCTGGTGCAGACCGGCAAGTCACGCCGTCGGCCGATCCTGCTGTTCGGGCGCGAGTTCTGGGCCCGGCTGATCAACTTCGACGTGCTGATCGAGGCCGGCATGATCAACGCCCGCGATGTCGAGCTGTTCGAGTTCGTCGAAACCGCCGAGGAAGCCTGGGACTGCCTGAGCCGCCACTACGGCTTCGAGGACAACAAGACCGAGCCCGGTCAATTTGCGGAGGACATGTGATGCAAGAAGAAAACGCGCAAAAGGAAAACGTGCACAAGGAAATCGGACTGATCGGCGCGCCCACGGACGCCGGAGCCTCGGCACGAGGCGCGAGCATGGGGCCGGAGGCCTTGCGCGTGGCCGGTCTGGTCGGGCGCCTTGAAGCGCACGGGCTGCGGGTGGTCGACACCGGCAACCTGAACGGCCCGGCCAACCCCTGGCAACCGCCGGTGAACGGCTACCGCCATCTGGCCGAAGTGGCTGAATGGAACCGATTGCTGCATGACGCGGTGCTGGCCCAACTGCGCGCCGGCCGCCTGCCGATCATGCTGGGGGGTGACCACTGCCTGGGCATCGGTTCGATCAGCGCCGTGGCGCGCTACTGCCGCGAGGTGGGCAAGAAGCTGCGCGTGGTCTGGCTCGACGCGCACGCCGACTTCAACACCAGCGCCATCACGCCCAGCGGCAACATCCATGGCATGCCGGTGGCGTGCCTGTGCGGCCTCGGCCCGTCGGAGCTGATCGAAATCGGCGGGGTGGTGCCGGCGATGTCGCCCAAGGACATCCGCCAGATCGGCATCCGCAGCGTCGATGCGGGTGAGAAGCGCCTGGTGCATGAACAGGACCTGGAAGTGTTCGACATGCGCTACATCGACGAGATGGGCATGCGTCAGGCCATGGAGCTGGCGCTGGCCACGCTCGATGACAACACCCACCTGCACGTGAGCTTCGACGTCGACTTCCTCGACCCCGGCATCGCCCCTGGCGTGGCGACCACCGTGCCCGGCGGCCCGACCTACCGTGAAGCGCAGCTGTGCATGGAGATGATTGCCGATACCGGCCGGCTGGCATCGCTGGACGTGGTCGAGCTGAATCCGGCGTTCGACGAGCGCAACAAGACTGCCGAACTGGCGGTCGATCTGGTTGAGAGCTTGTTCGGCAAGAGCACGCTGATGCGCAAGTGAGGGCGGAAGGCACCATGACATCAGGTCCTCTGGAGGCGCTGCCCGGCCACTACATCCGCCGTCTGCAGCAGATCGCGGTGGCCATTTTTCTGGAAGAGGCTGAGCCGCACGGCATCACGCCGGTGCAGTTCGCGGCGTTGCAGACCGTGGGCGCCCAGCCTGGGCTGGACCAGCGCACGCTGGCACGCACGATTGGTTTCGACACCTCGACCATCGGCGGTGTGGTCGATCGGCTGGAAAAGCGCGGTCTGATGCTGCGCCACGTCGGCGTGGAAGACCGCCGCCTGCGGCTGCTCACGCTGACGGACGAGGGGCAGGCGCTGCTCGCCCAGGTCATGCCCGCAGTGCTGAACACGCAGGAACGCATCCTGGCGCCTTTGCCGGCCGAGGACCGACCGCGCTTTCTGGCCATGCTGCAAGTGCTGGTGCAGGGCAACAACGACCGCAGCCGCGCGCCCAGCGGGGCCTTCGACGCGGATTGATGCCTGCAGGTTTTGAGCGCTGTTGAGCGCTATTTCTTGTCGGAATCTGAATAGCGGCGCCAGGCGCCCATCGCCTGGTCCATGAAGCGCACCTGACGGCGAAAGCCGGTGCAGGCCGAGCAGGCGCTCAGGTGCAGGCGCAGCACCAGGCGCTCGTTCCAGGTCATGGGGCGTTCTTCGCCTTCAAGAACCAGGCGGGTGATGTCTCGGCAGGTGCGGCGCAGGAACATGGCGTGGTCTGTGCGGATGTGTTGGTGTTTCAGGCTGGACGTGGCGGGCTGTCGAACCAGCGCAGCTGCAGGCATTCCCGCAGCCGCAGCCGGGCTCGATGCAGCAGTACCCAGAGGTTGGTCGAGCTGATGCCGAGTTGATTACAAATTTCGTCGGCCTCCAGTTCCAGCCATTCACGCATCATGAAAACGCGGCCTTGCTGGCCCGGCAGGTGCTCGACGCAGGCTTCCAGCACCTCGAAGAATTGCCGTTGCCCCAGCGACGCCTCGGGACTGCCCCAGTCCTTGGGCGCCTCGCGCCAGTGGCCGTCGGCCTTGAAGAGCAGGTCGTCGAGATCCTGCTCGTCTCCATCGTCACGGGTCAGGGAAATTTCCCGTCCGTGCCGGCGGATCTGGTCGATCAGCTTGTGCTTGAGCACGCCCACCAGCCAGGTCTTGAGCTGCGACTGGCCGCTGAAGCTGTGCGGTTTCTCCAGTGCGGCGACCACGGTTTCCGATACCGCATCCTCCGCCCAGGCCTCGTTGCGCAACTGATGGCGGGCGTAGCGCAGCAGGTGTGGGCGCAGGGTTTCGATCTGGAGGGCGAACTCATTCATGGCGCGACAGTGTACGGACTTCAAGTTGCGCCGCCGTCCGGAAAACAAACTCAACAAACCTCTATGCCAGCGCAAACACCGCGCCGGCTCGCGTCGGCATGATCAGGTCATCGTCAACGCGGGTTTCGGCCCGCATCTCTCCAGAAGGAATCAGGACATGAAAAACTCAAGCAAACGTGGCGTCATGGGGCGCATGGGTCTGGTGGTCAGCGCCGGCTTGCTGGCTCTGACCGTGACGGCCTGCGGCCATCAGCCCATGGCCGGTGCGATGGAAAGCATGGGCATGGGCGGCGGCAAGGACGGTGCCGGCATGATGGGTGGTCATCATGGTCGGTCCATGAGTGACGCCGATCAGGCCAAGCACCGCACGCGCATGATGGAGCGTGCGACCAAGGAACTGCAGTTGGACGACGCACAGCAGAAGCGGCTGGGCGTGCTGCTCGACAAGATGCAGGCCCGTCGCCAGGCCATGATGGCCTCGGCTGGCGGCAAGTCACCGCACGCGCAAATGCAGGAAAAAGCGCAGGCGGTCATTGCTGGCGACAAGTTCGACCGCGCCGCTGCGCAAGCACTGGTTGATGCACGAAGCCAGTCCATGAAGGCTGACAGTGGTGAGATCATCACCGCAGCGGGTGATTTCTTCGATAGCCTCAAGCCCGAGCAGCAGGTCAAGGTGCGCGATTTTCTGAAGCGCAGCGGCCCTGGCGGCATGCATCACGGTCGTGGCATGCGTGACTGATGGTTTGATGTTCTTTCGCGCATAAAAAAGGGTGATGCCTCGCGGCACCACCCTTTTTCTTGTCTGCCCTTCAACGCGTTTTCAACGCATCAAGGGGCTGTTTTCTGGCTGATCGGGAATCGATCAACGGCCACCGCTGCGCGGAGCGCGCGGTGCCGGACGGCCTGCGCCGCCGAAGCCATGCGACGGGCCGCTGCGCGGGCCGCCACGGTCATCGCCACGCAGGCCTTGGCTGCTGCGCGGAGCACCAAAGTCGCCACGCGGTGCGGCAGGGCGTTGACCACCACCGAAACCGCCGCCGCCGAAGCCGCCTTCACGCGGGCCACCGAAGTTGCCTTCGCGATGACCGCCGCCGAAGCCGCCTTCACGAGCGCCGCCGAAGTTGCCTTCACGGCCACCACGCGGGCCGCCACGGAAGCCGCCACCGAAACCGGCGCCGCCACCGCGATGGGGCGGACGACCACCTTCGCGCATCGGGCCGCGGTTGTTGGACATGTCAGGCGCGGGGCGCTGCGGCTCCAGGCCTTCGATGATGCCGACCGGGATGTTCTGGGTCGTGAACTGCTGGATGCGGCGGATCATGCCCACGTCGCGGCGCTCGGCCAGCGTGATGGCACGGCCCGAGCGGCCAGCACGGCCGGTACGGCCAATGCGGTGGACATAGTCCTCGGCCTTCATCGGCAGACCGAAGTTGATGACGTGGCTGATCGTGGGCACGTCGATGCCGCGTGCGGCCACATCGGTGGCCACGAGGATCTTCAGCTCGCCACTGCGCAGCGCCATCAGCGTGCGGGTGCGACGGCCTTGCGGCATGCCGCCATGCAGCGGAGCCACGGCATGGCCGATGTCGTACAGGCGGGCAGCCAGTTCGTCAGCGTCGCGCTGCGTGCTGGTGAAGATCACCGCTTGCTGCATTTCGCGTTCGGTCAGGATGTGCTCAAGCAGCGCGGCCTTGTGGTCGATGCTGTCGGCCCACAGGAGCTGCTGCTCGATGTTGGCGTGCGTGTCGGTGTGGTTGGCCACTTCGATGCGCTGGGCGCTGTCCTTCAGGATCTGGTCGGCCAGACGGCCCACTTGACCGGCGAAGGTGGCGCTGAGCATCAGTGTCTGGCGGTTCTCAGGCAGCGACTTGGCGATGTGCTCGATGTCTTCGATGAAGCCCATGTCGAGCATGCGGTCAGCTTCGTCCAGCACCAGCATTTCGACCTGGTTCAGGATGGCCTTGCCGCTGCCGATGTGGTCGATCAGGCGACCCGGCGTGGCGATCAGGATGTCCAGCGGTGCGCGCAGGGCCGACAGCTGGGCGCCGTAAGGTACGCCACCGACGACAGTCGCCACACGCAGGCCGGAGACGTGACGACCGTAGGTCGACGCAGCCTTGGAAACTTGCAGGGCCAGTTCGCGTGTCGGCGTCAGGATCAGGACGCGCGGGCCATAGACCTGGCCTTTTGCACGACGCTTTTCCGGGTCAAGACGGGCGGCCAACACACGCTCCAGTGCCGGCAACACGAAGGCGGCGGTCTTGCCGCTGCCGGTGTTGGAGCAGACGCGCAGGTCGAAGCCTTGCAGCGCGGGGGTGATGGTCTGGGCCTGAACTTCCGTCGGGTTTTCGTAGCCGGCGTCTTGCAGGGATTTGAGGAGGACTTCGTTGAGGCCTAGGGTTTCGAAACTCATGATTTTCTGATCTTTCTCGGCGCCTGAACCAACAGGCACGCAGCAGGTGCGAGCAACTCGGAATGAGTGGCAACGCAAGGCAGGCTCGCGAATCGCTCAGGCGTCATCCGTTAACGCGCGGCGCTCGTAGCACATCAGGGTAGGGGTAGCCCGCCCGGGTCGAACAGCATCGCCGCCGACCGTGCCTGCAGCCCTGCAGGCCAGACCATGAGGTTGGCTGCCGGAGGATGAGGGGAAACAGAAAGTCAGAGGGGACGTACGAAACAGAACCGCCCCGTTTCAGGGGCGGTTCACTACGTAGTGTAGCGCAGGTTTTGGTTTTTGGTGCATTGCAACACCGGGTTTGCCGCTATTGCAGACTTTATCCAACAGCGGCAAACCGATCTCAGTGCGACTGCTGGATACCGGCAATTGCCCAGGTGCGGCTACCGTCGCGGGGCTGAACCAGATGCCAGATTTCATCAAACGCTTCAGCGGGCGCGCCGACTTGTTCGCGAATCATGCCGTGGTAGCGCACGCTGACGACGTCACGGTCGGTTTCGCGCACCAGGTCAAGCACCTGGCACTGCACGTCCACCACATCGGTCTGCTGCGTCTTGGTGCCGCGCTCTTGCAAGTCCAGACGGATATTGGCGAACAGTTCCGGCGTCGTGAAGTTACGCAGGTCCGTCAGGTCACCAGCGTCGTTGGCTGCTTGCAGGCGGATGAAGATCATCTTGGCGATGCGCTCGAAGCCGGCCACATCGAAGTCAGCAGGCAGCACTGGCGCTGCAGGAACCGATGACTGCATGTTCGCGTTGCCTTGCGTTTTGCCCATGCCGAAGCTGTTGGCCAGGCTCTCGAAGCTGTTTGCAGCGCTGCTGGGCATCGCATTGCGCTGCGTCGTGGTGTTCTGGGCGGGCCAGGACACGTCAGCGGGATGGGTATTTGCAGCGCCTGTCCCGGCACCTGCAAAAGCGGGCTGATTGGTGCTCGCACGCCCCTTGTTGCCAAATCGGCGCATCAACCAGCCGATGGCGACCACCGCAACCACGGCCAGCAAAGCCATCATCAGGAAATTGCCGAATGCTTCACCCATGCCGAGGTGGCTCATCAGCGCGGCAATGCCAAGACCAGCGGCCAGACCGGCGATAGGCCCCATCCACGAACGCTTGCCCGCGGGCTGTGCCGCCGCAACCGGTGCTGCGGCAGGCGCGGCCTGCTGGCTTTGTGTCGGTTTGGCGGGCGTTCCTGCGGGTGCCGGGCTTGCAGGCATGCTGCGCTGCATGCCAGACGAGTTGCCACCGCCCAAGCGCTTGGCCTCTGCGATCTGAGGCGCTTGCACCATCAGTACGGCCACCATGCAGGCGCCGAGCAACCAGTTCTTCGTTGTCATGTCGTTTTGTCTAGAGTTGAGGCTGCCCGAGGGCAACGAGGGTTGGATGCATGGCGGATCGGCCCATGCACCCAGTTCGATCAGTGTGAGGCTGCGGCACCAGAATTCAAGAACTGACTTCCGACCGGACCCGGATGCGGGTGCCTGCGACGCTCACCACCTGACCGGCTCTGACTTTACAAGTTTTACGCAATTCCTGCTGGCCGTTGACCTGCACTTTGCCGTCGGCTACCAGCATCTTGGCTGCGCCGCCGCTCTCAGCCATGCCGGTGGCCTTGAGTAGGGCGTCCAGCGGGATGAAGTCGCCGCGCAGGTCGAAGTCGATGAGATTCATGAGGTCTTTCAAGTCTGTTGCGACACCAATTGTCCGCTGCCGACGCTGAAATAATCAGCCGCGATACTGACCTGCGAAACGATGAAAGCCCGCACACCCCATGAACACCCTCGACACCACCCGCGTTGACGACGTCCGCATCGGCGCGGTCCGCCCGCTGATCTCGCCCGCCGTGCTGCTGGACGAACTGCCGCTGCCCGACGCGGCGCAGGCGCTGATCGAGCGCTCGCGCGCCGAACTCTCCGCCGTGCTGGCCGGGCGCGACGACCGGCTGATCGCCGTGGTCGGCCCGTGCTCCATCCACGACCACGACCAGGCGCTGGCCTACGCCTGCCTGCTGCAACAGGCGCAGCAGCGCCTGCAGGGCGACCTGCTGATCGTCATGCGCGTGTACTTCGAGAAGCCGCGCACCACGGTCGGCTGGAAGGGCTACATCAACGATCCACGTCTGGACGGCAGCTTCCGCATCAACGAAGGTCTGCGCCGTGCGCGTGAATTGCTGTTGGACGTGGCCGCGCTCGGCCTGCCGGCGGGCAGCGAATTCCTGGACCTGCTCAGTCCGCAGTACGTGGCCGATCTGGTCAGCTGGGGCGCCATCGGCGCGCGCACGACCGAGAGCCAGAGCCACCGCCAGCTCGCCTCGGGCCTGAGCTGCCCGGTCGGCTTCAAGAACGGCACCGACGGTGGCGTCAAGGTCGCGGCCGACGCCATCGTCGCCGCCAGCGCCAGCCACGCCTTCATGGGCATGACCAAGATGGGCCAGGCCGCCATCTTCGAGACCCGCGGCAACGCCGACTGCCACATCATCCTGCGCGGCGGCAAGCAGCCCAACTACAGCGCGGCCGACGTCGACGCCACCTGCGCTGCGCTGCAGGCCAACGGCTTGCGCCCGCAGGTGATGATCGATTTCTCGCACGCCAACGCGAGCAAGCAGCACGAGCGCCAGATCGAGGTCTGCCACGATGTGGCCGCGCAGATTGCTGCTGGCGATCAACGCATCACTGGCGTGATGATCGAGAGTCACCTGGAGGCCGGTCGCCAGGACCAGCAGCCCGGCCAGCCGCTGCGCCATGGCGTGTCGATCACCGACGCCTGCCTGGGCTGGACCGACACGCAGGCGCTGCTCGATGAACTGGCGGCAGCGGTGCGCCAGCGCCGCGAGATCAAGCGCAACGCTTGAAAAGCCGCCGCTGAAAAGCAAAAAACCGCGCCGATGGGCGCGGTTTTTCAGGCCAGAAAGCAGATCGAAGGATCAGGCGCTCGGCGCGTCAGGCGCACCACTGGGCGTGCCGTCCTGCTGGTCAGGGTTGGCGTTGCCTTCGGCGCCTTCCGGCGCATCGCTGCTGCCGTCCGGACGTTGCTGCTTGCGCTGGCGTTTTTCTTCGGTCTTGCGCTTCTTGGCCAGCTCGCGCTGACGTTTTTCGTAGGAATAGTTGGGCGTCGCCAAATGGGGCTCCTGAGGTGCGTTGACTGGTGTTTCAGGGCGTGAGGATAAGCGATCGAGCCGGCAGGCTCAGACCATCAGCCCGTCGCGCGGCAGCAGCAGGACCTGGTCGCCGCCCGCGCTGGTCTCCAGCCAGATCGGATGCAGGTCCGGGAAGGCGGCGCTGAAATGCTCGCGCTCGTTGCCAATCTCCAGCACCAGCACGCCGTTCTCGGTCAATTGGGCCGGCGCGTCGCGCAGCAGCTTGCGGATGAAATCCATGCCGTCGCTGCCGCCGGCCAGCGCCATTTCGGGCTCTGCCAGGTACTCGGCGGGCAGCTTGGCCATCGACTGCGCGTTGACGTAGGGCGGGTTGCACAGGATCAGGTCGTAGGGGCCGCGCACCTGGCTCAGGCCGTCGCTGTGCAGCAGGTGCACGCGCTCGCTCAGGCCGTGGCGCTGCAGGTTGATGCGCGCCACTTCCAGCGCGTCGTTCGACAGGTCGGCCGCGTCGACGCTGATGTCCGGATACGCCATGGCCGCCAGCACAGCCAGGCTGCCGTTGCCGGTGCACAGGTCGAGCACGCGGTGCGTGTCCTCGCTCAGCCAGGCGTCGAGCATGGCGCCCATCTGCGGGTCGGCCAGCAGTTCGGCAATGAAGGAGCGCGGCACGATGCAGCGTTCATCGACGTAGAACGGCACGCCCTGCAGCCAGGCCTCGTGCGTGAGGTAGGCGGCGGGCTTGCGGCTGCGGATGCGCTCGTCGATCACCGCCTGCACCAGCGCGATGCGCTCGTCGCTGACGGCGGAGTCGGCCACCTCGTCGAGCGCGTCGACCGGCAGGTCCAGGCGCCACAAGGTCAGCCAGGCCGCTTCATCGCGGGCGTTGGTGGTGCCGTGGCCATAGCTGACGCCAGCGGCGTCGAGCCGGGCGGCCATGTCCTGCACCAGTTGCATCACGGTCGTGCTCATCGGATGAGGGCCTCCAGCGTACGCAGATAGATGTCCTTGAGGGGGCCGAGCGTGCTCAGCGCACAGCACTCATTGACTTTGTGGATGGTGGCATTGATCGGCCCGAACTCCACCACCTGCGGGCAGATGCGGGCGATGAAGCGGCCGTCCGACGTGCCGCCGGTGGTCGACAGCTCGGTCGTCACGCCGGTCACCTCGGCGATGGCGCCGCTCAAGGCGGTGGTCAGGCTGCCCGGCTCGGTCAGGAAGGGCAGGCCGCTGATGCTCCAGGCCACGCTGTACTCCAGCCCGTGGCGCTGCAGCACCGCGTCGACCTGTGCCTGCAGGCCGGCGGGCGTCGATTCGGTCGAGAAGCGGAAGTTGAAGTCCACCACCAGCTCGCCCGGGATCACGTTGCTGGCGCCCGTGCCGGCGTGGAGGTTCGAGATCTGCCAGCTGGTGGGCGGAAAGTGGGCGTTGCCCTCGTCCCAGCGCAGCGCAGCCAGCTCGGCCAGCGCCGGCGCAGCCTGGTGGATCGGGTTGCGCGCCAGGTGCGGGTAGGCGATGTGACCCTGGATGCCGCGCACCACCAGCCGCCCGGACATGGAGCCGCGCCGGCCGTTCTTGATCATGTCGCCCAGCTGTTCGACCGAGGTCGGCTCGCCGACGATGCAGGCGTCCAGCCGCTCGCCGCGCGCTTGCAGCCACTCGCAGACCTTGACGGTGCCATCGATGGCCGGGCCTTCCTCGTCGCTGGTGAGCAGAAACGCCAAACTGCCCCGGTGCGTGGGTTGCGCGGCGGCAAATTCTTCAGCCGCAACCACCATGGCCGCCAGCGAGGTCTTCATGTCCGCCGCGCCCCGGCCGTAGATCAGGCCGTCGCGGTGGCTGGGCACGAAGGGGTCGCTGTGCCACTGGTCGAGCGGGCCGGTGGGCACCACGTCGGTGTGGCCGGCAAAGACCAGCGTCGGGCTGGAACCGTCGTGATGACCGGTGCCTCGGCGGATCGCCCACAGGTTCTCGATGCCGCCAAACGGCAGGTGATAGATCTCGAAGCCGCAGGCGGCCAGCCGCGCGGCGATCAGCGCCTGGCAGCCAGCGTCGTCGGGCGTGACCGAGCGCCGGGCGATCAGGTCTTCAAGCAGGTTCAGGGTGGGTAGATGCATGGCAGTCGGGACGAAAGCCGCGCACTGGGCACGCGGCTTCGCCCCTGATACAAAGTGGATTCAGTTGCGCGGGCCGGTGCCGGGTACGGGGCGCAGCACCGGATTGCGGCCGCCGGTCTTGGCGCTGGCGCCGGTGTTGTTGGCGTTGTGCACGTCGAGCGTGATTTCGGTGAACGAGGGGCCGGCTTCGGCTTCGGGCTCGACCTCAGCTGCCGGACGCTGGCTCGGGTCCTGCTCGTTCTGCAGGCGCCAGAGCAGGTTGGTGGGCGAGTCGGCGTGGGTCAGGCCCTCGTCGCGCGTGACCAGGCCGGCGCCGATCAGGCGGGCCAGATCGGCCTCGAAGGTCTGTGAGCCATCGGCAATCGAGCGGCCCATGGCCTCCTTGACGCCGGTGAAGTTGCCCTGCTCGATCAACTCGGCAATCAGCTGGGTGTTGAGCAGGATCTCGCACGCCGGCACGCGCCCGCCATGGGTCGAGCGCAGAAGGCGCTGCGACACGATGGCGCGCAGGCCGGAGGCCAGGTCCGACAGCAGCGCCGGGCGCGACTCCGGCGTGTAGAACGACAGGATGCGGTTGAGCGCGTGGTAGCTGTTGTTGGCGTGCAGCGTCGACAGCACCAGGTGGCCCGAGAGCGCGTAGGACAGCGCCGCGCTCATGGTCTCGCGGTCGCGGATCTCGCCGATGAAGATGCAGTCCGGCGCCTGGCGCATGGCGTTCTTCAGGCCGATCTGCAGCGATTGAACGTCGCGTCCGACCTCGCGCTGGTTCACCACCGACTTGAAGTTGGTGAACAGGAACTCGATCGGATCCTCGATGGTCAGGATGTGCCCGGCCATCTGCTGGTTGCGGTGCTGGATCATCGACGCCAGCGTCGTGCTCTTGCCGGTGCCCGTGGCGCCGGCCACCAGCACCAGGCCGCGCCGTGCCAGCGCCAGCGTGTTGAGGCTCTCGGGCAGGCAGAGCGTCTCCAGCGCCGGGATCTCGGTCGGCATGCAGCGGAACACCGCTGCCACCGTGCCGCGCTGCTTGAAGGCCGACAGGCGGTAGGTCGCCACGCCCGCCACCTGCAGGCCGACATTGAGCTCGCCGGTCTCGTCGAGCTCTTCGAGCTGGCTGGGCGTGAGCATCTCGGCCAGCAGCTGGCGCGTCTGGTTGGGCGCGAGCGCCTCCTGCGTCAGCTGCAGGATCTGGCCGTGGATCTTGATCAGCACCGGCATGTTGGCCGACAGGAACACGTCGGAAGCCCGTTTCTCGGACATCACGCGCAGGATGCGCTCAAGGTTGTTGGTGGCTGCCATCCTGCGATTGTGGTGGGTGCGGATCAGTCGACGCGGCCGGGCGGCTTCAGTCGCGCAGCAGTTCGTTGATGCTGGTCTTGGAGCGCGTCTGCGCGTCGACCTTCTTGACGATCACGGCGCAGTAGAGGCTGTACTTGCCGTCGGCCGAAGGCAGGTTGCCGCTGACCACCACCGAGCCGGCGGGGATGCGGCCGTAGGACACTTCGCCGGTGGCGCGGTCATAGATGCGGGTGCTCTGGCCGATGTAGACGCCCATGCTGATGACCGAGTTCTCTTCAACGATCACGCCTTCGACGATCTCCGAGCGGGCGCCGATGAAGCAGTTGTCCTCGATGATGGTCGGATTCGCCTGCATCGGCTCCAGCACGCCGCCGATGCCGACGCCGCCCGACAGGTGCACGTTCTTGCCGATCTGTGCGCACGAACCCACGGCGGCCCAGGTGTCGACCATCGTGCCTTCGTCGACGTAGGCGCCGATGTTGACGTACGACGGCATCAGGATCGCGCCCTTGGCAACAAAACTGCCGCGACGCGCCACCGCCGGCGGCACCACGCGCACGCCGGTGGCGCGCAGTTCGGCGTCGCTCATGCCGGCGAACTTGGTCGGCACCTTGTCGAAGAAGGTCAGGTCGCCGCTGCCTTGCACCACGTTGTCGTTGAGGCGGAAGCTCAGCAGCACGGCCTTCTTGATCCACTGGTTGACCTGCCACTGGCCCACGCCCTGGCGCTCGGCCACGCGGATGCGCCCGGCGTCGAGTTCGCCGATGACGTGGGCGACAGCCTCGCGTACTTCAGCCGGGGCGGAAGCGATGGACAGGTTGGCGCGGTCTTCCCACGCGGCTTCGATCAGGGTCTGCAATGGAATGGACATGGTGATTTTCTTTATGAGGGAGTGTGTTCGGTAATGAAGCGGGCGATGCGGTGGGCGGCTTCGAGGCATTCTTCGACGCCCGCCACCAGCGCCATGCGGATGCGGCCGGCGCCGGGGTTGACGCCGTGCGCCTCGCGCGCCAGGTAGCTGCCGGGCAGCACCACGACATTGTATTGAGCGAGCAACTGGCGCGAGAACTCGGTGTCCGAGCCGCCGCAGATGTGCGCCGGCACCTTCGCCCACAGGTAGAAACCGGCGTCCGGCAGCGCCACGTCCATCACCTCGGCCAGCACCGGCGTGACCTGGGCGAACTTCTGGCGATACAGGTTGCGGTTGTCGACCACGTGCGCCTCGTCGTCCCACGCCGCCGCGCTGGCAGCCTGCACCGGCAGGGCCATGGCGCTGCCGTGGTAAGTACGGTAGAGCAGGAAGGCCTTCATGATCTCGGCGTCGCCGGCCACGAAGCCCGAGCGCAGGCCCGGCACGTTGCTGCGCTTGGACAGGCTGGTCATCAGCACCAGCCGCTTGAAGTCGTGCCGGCCGAGCTTGACTGCCGCTTCCAGCCCGCCCAGCGGTGCGTCGTCACGGAAGTAGATCTCGGAGTAACACTCGTCCGCAGCGATCACGAAGCCGTACTTGTCCGACAGCGCAAACAGCGCCGCCCACTCTTCGAGCGGCATGACGGCGCCGGTCGGGTTGCCGGGCGAGCAGACGTAGAGCAGCTGGCAGCGCGCCCAGGTGGCCTCATCAATTTGCGACCAGTCGGGCGCGAAGTTGCGTGCCGGGTCGCTGTTGGCAAACACCGGCGTGGCGCCGCCCAGGTAGGCCGCGCCTTCGTAGATTTGGTAGAACGGATTCGGGCAGACCACCACCGGGCCGCCGGCGTCCAGGTGCTGGGTCGGATCGAGCACTGTCTGCGCCAGCGCGAACAGCGCCTCGCGCGTGCCGTTGACGGGCAGCACCTGCGTGGCGGCATCCACGCTGACGCCGTAGCGCCGCTGCAGCCAGCCGGCGCACGACTGGCGCAGGCTCAGCTCGCCGGCAGTGGCCGGATAGCCGGCCAGGCCATCGAGCGAGGCGCTCAGGCGGTCTTTCAGGAACTGCGGCGTGGCGTGCTTGGGCTCGCCGATGCCGAGGCTGATGGGCCGCAGGGCCGGGTTGGGGGTGACGCCGGCATGCAGGGCGCGCAGGCGCTCGAAGGGGTACGGCTGCAGCCGCTGGAGCAGGGGATTCATGGGCCAGCATTATCAGCGCAGCCCGGCCGCCGCTCGGCCCTGATCCGGCCGCTATCATTTGTGTCCCCGCCTGCCGGCCTTTCCTGCCTGCCCTGGCGGTTTTTTTATGCGTCTGAACTCCATCAAGCTCTCGGGCTTCAAGTCCTTTGCCGACCCGACCCATTTCCAGCTGCCGGGCCAGCTGGTCGGCGTGGTCGGGCCCAACGGCTGCGGCAAATCCAACATCATGGACGCGGTGCGCTGGGTGCTGGGCGAGAGCAAGGCCAGCGAGCTGCGCGGCGAGTCGATGCAGGACGTCATCTTCAACGGCAGCGGCAACCGCAAGCCGGCCAGCCGCTCCAGCGTCGAGCTGATCTTCGACAACGCCAGCGCCCGTGCCGGTGGCCAGTGGAACCAGTTCACCGAGATTGCCGTCAAGCGCGTGCTGACGCGCGATGGCACCAGCAGCTACTACATCAACAACCAGCCGGTGCGCCGGCGCGACGTGCAGGATGTGTTTCTCGGCACCGGCCTGGGGCCGCGCGCCTACGCCATCATCGGCCAGGGCACCATCAGCCGCATCATCGAAAGCCGCCCGGAAGAGCTGCGCCTGTTCCTGGAGGAGGCCGCCGGCGTTTCCAAGTACAAGGAACGCCGCCGCGAGACCGAAAACCGCATCCGCGACACGCGCGAGAACCTGACCCGCGTCGACGACATCCTGCGTGAACTCAACAGCAACCTCGAACGCCTGGAAGCGCAGGCCGAGGTGGCGCAGCGCTTTCGCGGCCTGCAGCAGGCCGGCACGCTCAAGCTGCAACAGCTGTGGTTCCTGAAGCACCGCGACGCCAGCAGCGAGCAGGATCGCGTCCGCGAGGCAGTGCTCACGGCCACCAACGCGCTGGAGGCGCGCCTGGCCGAGCTGCGTCAGGTCGAGGCCGAACTCGACGAAGTGCGCCAGCAGCACTACGCCGCCAACGACGAACTGCACACCGCGCAGGGCGGCCTGGCCGAGGCGGCGATGCAGGTCAGCCGGCTGGAAGAGCGCATCCGCCACGTCATCGAAGCCCGCCGCCGCGCCGAGCAGCGGCTGGCAGAGATCAGCGCCCAGAACACGCAGTGGGCCGCCCGCCGCGATGAGGCGCTGACGGAGCAGGACACCCTTGCCGAGCAGATCGCCACGGCCGAAGAGCACAGCGAGGTGCTGGCCGCCCAGTCCGAAGAACAGGCCCTGGCGCTGCCCGCCGCCGAAGAAAAGCTGCAGGCCACCCAGCAGCGCGCCAACCAGCAGCGCAGCCGTGCGGCCGAAGTGCAGCAGCAGATCCAGCTGCTGGCGGCGGCGTCGCGCAACCTCGATGAGCGCGCCCGCGAGTTGAACCAGCGCCACGATCGCCTGAGCGCCGAGAAGCGCCAGCTCGTCATGCCCGACGAGGCGCGGCTGGCCGACATGCGCGAGCAGCTCGCCCAGGCCGACGAGATCCAGGCCATCGCGGCCGAACTGCTGACCGAGCTGGCCGAGCAGGTGCCCGCGCTCGACGACGCCCGCCGCCAGCAGCAGGCGCTGGTCAACAGCGAATCGGCCCGCCAGGCCGACGTGAGCGCGCGGCTGGAAGCGCTGCGCGCGCTGCAGGACAAAGTCCAGACCGAAGGCAAGCTCAAGCCCTGGCTGGCGCGGCACGGGCTGGAAGGCCTACAAGGTTTGTGGACGCGCATCCACATCGAGCCCGGCTGGGAAACCGCGCTGGAAGCGGTGCTGCGCGAGCGGCTGGCGGCGCTGGAGGTCAGCCGGGTCGAGTCCGTGCGCGCCTTCGAGCTGGATGCGCCGCCCGCCAAGCTGGCCTTCTACACGCTGCCGCAAGGCGCGCTGGTCAACCGCCACCAGACGCTGCCGCGCCTGACCGATCTGCTGCGGCTGGCCGACGCCGGCCTGAAGGCGCTGCTCAACGACTGGCTCGAAGGCGTCTACACCGCCACCAGCCTGGAAGAAGCGCTGGCCCAGCGCAGCCGCCTGACGCACGGCGAGATCATCCTGACCCCCGCCGGCCACGCCGTCAGCCAGTTTGCGGTGAGCTTTCATGCGCCGGACAGTGAGCAGGCCGGCATGCTGGCGCGCGCCCAGGAGATCGAAAACCTCGAGCGTCAGAGCCGCGCCCAGAGCCTGCTGGCCGACGACGCCCGCAGCGCATTGGTACGCGCTGAAGCCGCCTACACCGACGCCAGCCAGCGCCTGGCTGGCGCGCGGCGCGACGCCGATCAGGCGCAGACGCGCGCGCACCAGTTGCAGGTCGAGGTGCTGCGGCTGTCGCAACTCTCGGCCCAGGCCAGCCAGCGGCGCGGTCAGCTCGACGCCGAATTGGCCGAGATCAACATCCAGCTCGAAGACCTGGAAGAGCGCCGCATGACCGGCGAGGCGCGCTTCGAGGAACTCGACATCGCCCTCGGCACCGAGCAGGAACTGCACGCCGAGCTGGAAGAACAGGTGATCGAGGCCGAGCGCCGCCTGGCCGACGCCCGCGAGCAACTGCGCCGGCTGGAGCGCAGCGCGCAGGAGGCGCAGTTCAGCGCCCGCGCGCTGTCCGCCCGGCGCGGCGAGTTGCAGCGCGCGCTGGAAACGGCGGCGCAGCAGCTGGCCGTCAACCAGCGCACGGCCGCGCAGCTGCAGGAAGAGCTCACCCGCAGCGACGACACCGCCGCTGAAGGCGGCCTGCAGGAAGCGCTGGCGCTGCGCCTGGAACGTGAAGCGACGCTGGCCGCTGCGCGCAGCCGCTATGACGAACTGGCCGCACAACTCAAGCGCGCTGATGAGCAGCGCCTGGCCTTCGAGCGCAGCCTGCAGCCGCTGCGCGACGAGATCACGCGCCTGCAGCTCGAACAACAGGCCGCACAGCTGGGTGGCGCGCAGTACATGGAGCAGCTGCAGGCGGCCGAGGTCGATCTGATCGCGCTGGCGGCAGGCATCGAGGCCGACAGCGTCAAGCTCTACGGTTTGCAGACCGAGATCGACCGCATCAACCGCGAGATGGCCGCGCTCGGCGCCGTCAACCTGGCCGCGCTCGATGAACTGGGCAGCGCCCGCGAGCGCAAGACCTTCCTGGACGCGCAGAACGACGACCTGACGCGCGCCATGACCACGCTCGAAGACGCCATCCGCAAGATCGACCTGGAAACCCGCGACCTGCTCAAAGGCACCTTCGACCGCGTCAACGAAGGCTTCGGCCAGATGTTCCCGACGCTGTTCGGCGGTGGCCAGGCCCGGCTGGTCATCACCGGCGACGAGATCCTGGATTCCGGTGTGCAGGTCATGGCCCAGCCGCCGGGCAAGAAGAACAGCACCATCCACCTGCTCTCGGGCGGCGAGAAGGCGCTCACGGCCATCGCGCTGGTGTTTGCGATCTTCCTGCTCAACCCGGCGCCGTTCTGCCTGCTGGATGAGGTCGACGCGCCGCTGGACGACGCCAACACCGAGCGTTATGCCAAGCTGGTGCGGCAGATGTCGGCCGGCACGCAGTTCCTGTTCATCAGCCACAACAAGATCGCGATGGAAATGGCCGAACAACTCATCGGCGTGACCATGCAGGAGCAGGGCGTTTCGCGCATCGTGGCGGTTGACATGGAGGCAGCGCTCTCCATGGCTGAGGCATGATGCGGGCCTTGTTCAAACACGCGCGCTGGCGATGAATTCTCTGCAGCTTTGGTTGGCCGTTCTGGGGGGGCTGGTGCTGGCCGGCGTGGTCGGTCATGGGGTATGGCAGACCCGCCGTGCCGCAGGTCGCGTGATGCGTAACAACCCCCAGCCGACACGCGAGCCGTCCACGCCGGCCGAGCCCGCCTCAGGCCGTGAATTCGGCCAGGAGCCGAGCTTCGAGGACACGCCGCCCGCGACCGACATGGCCGCTGCCCGCTTCCGCGTCGACGAGGTCGAAGCGCAGAGCGCCCTGGGCCACCAGCCCGAGGTCACGCTGGTGCTGCCGCCGCGCCGCCATGTGGTGGTGCAGCGCATTGACGCACTGATCGACGGCATCGCCACCCTGACGCCCGAGACGCCGGTGGCCGGCGAAACCGTGCTGGCGCACCTGCCACCCACGCGCCGCGCTGGTGGCAAGCCCTTCCTGATCGAGGCCCGCAACGCGCTGACCCACGAATGGGAAACCCCCAGCGCCGAGGCCTGGTACAACGAATTCCAGGCCGGCGTGCAGCTTGCCAACCGGCTGGGGCCAATCAACGAGATCGAGTTCTCGGAGTTTGTCCAGAAGGTGCAGGTCTTTGCCGACGCCATGAGCGCGGCGGCTGATTTCCCTGACATGCTGGATGTGGTCGCCCGTGGCCGCGAGCTGGATGCCTTCGCCAGTGAGCAGGACACCCTGCTGGCCATGCGCCTGAGCACGCGCAGCAACCCCTGGCCGGTGACCTGGGTGACGCAGCACGCTGCCCGCCACGGCTTCGTGGCTGGCGCCACGCCCGGCCGGCTGGTGCTGCCCGGGCGCGAAGAGGGCGCCCCGCCCATGCTGTCGCTGCAGTTCGACGCCCAGGCCGCGCTGGCGGACGACCCCAAGGACGCCCGCGTCAGCGAAATCGCCCTGGTGTTCGACGTGCCACAGACGCCCGGCTTCGAGGACCCCTTCAACGCCTGGTGCGCCGCCGGCCACGCGCTGGCCATGTCGCTGGACGCGCATGTCTTCGACGATCAGGGCCGCAGCCTGTCGCCCGACGACTTCCCCGCCATACGCGATGAACTGCGCGGCCGCTACCAGCGGCTGGCCGACCGTGAGTTGGCCGCAGGATCGGCCGCGGCGCGGCGGCTGTTCAGCTGAAATTCCTCTCTTCCCGCATGCCTGAAAACGACCTCTCCCTGGCGGCTGAGCGTGCCGCCGCGCTGCGTGCGCAACTGCAGCACCACGCGCATCTCTATTACGTGCTCGACGCCCCCCAGCTGCCTGACGCCGAGTACGACCGGCTGTTTGCCGAGTTGCAGGCCATCGAGGCCGCGCACCCTGAGCTGCGCACTGCCGACTCTCCCACCCAGCGCGTGCTGGGACAGGTGCTCGATGGTTTTGCGCCGGTGCGGCACGCTGTGCCCATGCTCAGCATCAAGACCGAAACCGACACCGAAGCCAGCGGCGCGGTCGCCTTTGACGGCCGGGTGCGGCGCGAACTGGAGCTGGAAGAAGGCGCCGAGCCGGTCGAATACGCCGCTGAGCTGAAGTTCGACGGCCTCGCCATCAACCTGCGCTACGAGGCCGGCGTGCTGGTGCAGGCCGCCACGCGCGGTGACGGTGAAACCGGCGAGGACGTGACGCAGAATATCCGCACCATCGGCCAGATTCCATTAAGGCTGACCGCCTGCGATGCGCCGGTGCTGGAAGTGCGTGGCGAGGTCTACATGCGCCGCGACGACTTCGAGGGGCTCAACGAACGCCAGCGCGAGCGCATCGCCCGGGGCGACAAGGGCGAGAAGACCTTCGTCAACCCGCGCAACGCCGCCGCCGGTGCGGTGCGTCAGCTCGATCCGGCGATTGCCGCACAACGGCCCTTGAGCTTCTTTGCCTACGGGCTGGGCGAGGTGGTGGGCTGGGACGTGCCAGCCACCCACGCCGGCCTGCTCGATGCGCTGCAGGCGCTCGGCCTGCCGGTGTGTGCCGAGCGTGCGGTGGTGCGGGGCGCGGACGGCCTGATCGCCTTTCACCAGCGCGTGGGCGCCTTGCGCGACAGCCTGCCGTTCGACATCGACGGCGTGGTCTACAAGGTCAACCGCCGCGACCTGCAGCAGCGGCTGGGCTTCGTGACGCGCGAGCCGCGCTGGGCGGTGGCCCACAAATACCCGGCGCAGGAGCAGATGACGCGCGTGCTGGGCATCGACATCCAGGTCGGCCGCACCGGCAAGCTCACGCCGGTGGCCAAGCTGGAGCCGGTGTTCGTGGGCGGCACGACGGTGAGCAACGCCACGCTGCACAACGAGGACGAGGCGCGCCGCAAGGACGTGCGCGTGGGCGACACCGTGATCGTGCGGCGGGCGGGCGATGTGATCCCCGAGGTGGTCGGCGTGGTGCTGGAGAAGCGCCAGGCTGACGTGAGTGAGCCTTTCGACCTTTACCAGCGCCTGGGCGGCCACTGCCCGGTGTGCCAGAGCACCATCACCCGCGAAGAAGGCGAGGTCGACTGGCGCTGCAGCGGCGGGCTGTTCTGCCCGGCGCAGCGCAAGCAGGCGATCCTGCACTTTGCCAGCCGCCGCATGATGGACGTCGAAGGTCTGGGTGACAAGCTGGTCGATCAGCTGGTCGATTCCGGCCTGATCCGCACGCTGCCCGAGCTGTACAAGCTGGGCCTGGCCAAGCTGATGGCGCTGGACCGCATGGGCGAAAAAAGCGCCTTGAACCTGGTGGCGTCGCTGGAGAAAAGCAAGCGCACGACGCTGGCGCGGTTTGTGTTTTCGCTCGGCATCCGCCACGTCGGTGAAGCCACGGCCAAGGAGATGGCCAGGCACTTCGGCTCGATCGACCGGCTGATGGACGCCAGCGTCGAGCAGTTGCTGGAAGTGCGTGACGTCGGCCCGGTGGTGGCGCAAAGCCTGCGCACCTTCTTCGATCAGCCGCACAACCGCGAGGTGGTCGAACAACTGCGCGCCGCCGGCATCCACTGGGACGAGCACGAAGGCGCTGCGGACGACACCGCACCCAAGCCGCTGGCCGGCAAGACGCTGGTGCTGACCGGCACGCTGCCCACGTTGGGGCGCGACCAGGCCAAGGACCTGATCGAGGCGGCCGGCGGCAAGGTCTCAGGCTCGGTGTCGAAGAAGACCCACTACGTCGTGGCGGGCGCCGAGGCCGGCAGCAAGCTGGCCAAGGCCCAGGAACTGGGCCTGACGGTGCTGGATGAGGCGGGATTGCTGGCGCTGCTGGCGCCGCAGTAGGCCGTACGTCCCGTCATTCCCGCCTGCGCGGGAATGACGGTAGTGGTGCGCGTTAGCTTTGTTCGAGCGCCCGCGCCGCGCCAAACAAGGCCGGCGACACGCTGGCGTCGATGATGAAGACCGGCATCGCGCCCAGGTAGGCGCCGAAGCGGCCCTTGGCTTCGAAACGTTCGCGGAAGGCCGAGCGGTCGAAGAAATCGCCCAGGCGCGGCACGATGCCGCCGCCGATGTAGACGCCGCCGTGCGAGCCGAGCGTCAGCGCCAGGTTGCCGGCGACGTTGCCCAGGAAGGCGCAGAAGTGCTGCACCGCTTCGACGCAGAGCGGGTCGGAGCCGTCGAGCGCGCGGCGGGTCACGTCGGCCGGGCTGAGCGCTTCCGGCTCCACCTGACTGACTTCGGCCACGGCCAGATAGAGGTTGACGAGGCCCATGCCCGACAACGCCCGTTCGGCCGAGACGTGGCCGTGGTGGCCGCGCATGGCCGCCAGCACGGCGGCTTCGCGGTCGTCGGCGGCCGCCAGCGTGACGTGGCCGCCTTCGCCGGCCAGCGCCAGCCAGCTGTTGCCGCTGTGCAGCAGGCCGGAGACGCCCAGGCCGGTGCCGGCGCCCAGCAGCGCGATCGGCGCGTGCGGGCGGGCTGCGCCGCCGCCCAGCTGGCGCAACTCGTGCGGCTGCAGGCTGGGCAGCGCGAGCGCCAGCGCGGTGAAGTCGTTGATCACCACCAGCCGCTTGAGGCCCAGCTCGGCCTGCAACGCCGAGATCGAGAAGGCCCAGTGGTGGTTGGTCATGCGCACTTCGTCGCCCGTGATCGGGTTGGCGATGCCGAAGGCCATCGAGCCGGGCTGGCCGAGATTGATGCGCGCCAGATACGCCCGCGCCGCGTCCGCCAGCGTGGCGTGGTCGGCGGTGGGCAGCGTGAGCACGTCGGTGATCAGCGGCTCCTCGCCTGCGGCCGGCGGGCTGGCGATCCAGCCGAAGCGGGCGTTGGTGCCGCCAATGTCGGCCACGAGTCGGGGATAGGGCGTAGGCGTAGCGGTTTGCATCATGGCGTGGGCGCAACTGTGAGTGGGCTGACGGGGGCGCGGCGCTCCGGAAACGAAAGCGCCGCGCATCCTAGCGCGGCGTGGGGGTATTGCGTCATGCAGCAGTTACAAGCGGCGAACCAGTCGCTGTTGCAACGTAACGGCTGCATCTGCGATACGTCAGTCCGGCAGGCGCGCCTCGGTCTGGGCGTTGAAGAGGTGCACGTCGTCGGTTGACCAGCTCAGGTGCACGGCCTGGCCCACCGCATGAGCCAGTTTGCCCGGCACGCGGGCGACGATCTCGCCAGCGGCGGTCTGGACCTTGACGTAGGTCTCGGGCCCGGTCGGCTCGACCATGCTGATGGTGCCGGCCAGGCCGGTGTCGCCAAAGGTGAGGGCTTCGGGGCGCAGGCCGTAGATCCACTGGCGCTGGCCGGTGGCCTGCGCCTGGGCACGGCGCGCATCGGCCAGCGGCAGGGCGAAGCCGCCAGCGCTCAGGCCTGCACCCGCACCACCGAGTTCGGCGTTCAGCATGTTCATGGCCGGCGAGCCGATGAACTCGGCGACGAACTTGGTTGCCGGCCGCGTGTAGATGTCATCCGGGCTGCCGAACTGCTGTACCACGCCGCCCTGCATCACCGCGATGCGGTCGCCCAGCGTCATGGCCTCGACCTGATCGTGCGTGACGTAGACGGTGGTGGTGCGCGTGACCTGGTGCAGGCGCTTGATCTCGGCGCGCATCTCGACGCGCAGCTTGGCGTCCAGGTTGGACAGCGGCTCGTCGAACAGGAACAGCAGCGGGTCACGTGCCAGGGCGCGGCCCATGGCGACGCGTTGGCGCTGGCCGCCCGACAGGGCGCCCGGCTTGCGGTCGAGCAGGTGCTCGATCTGCAGCATCTTGGAGACGCGCGCCACGGCCTTGTCACGCTCGGGCTTGGGCACCTTGCGCATTTCCAGGCCGAAGGCGATGTTCTGCGCCACGTTCATGTTCGGGTAGAGCGCGTAGCTCTGGAACACCATGGCGATGTCGCGGTCCTTGGGCAGCTCGTGGGTGACGTCGCGGTCGCCGATGTGGATGGTGCCGCTGGTGGGCGAATCGAGGCCGGCGATCATGCTCAGCAGCGTCGACTTGCCGCAGCCCGACGGGCCGACCAGGATGAGGAACTCACCCTTGTCGATCTCCAGGTCGATGCCCTTGAGGATGTTGGTTTCGCCGTAGCTCTTGCGAACGTTGCGGATGGAGAGTGCGCCCATGATTAACCCTTCACAGCGCCCGCGGTCAGGCCGCGGACGAAATACTTGCCAGCCAGCACGTAGACGGCGAGCGTCGGCAGTGCGGCAATCAGTGCAGCGGCCATGTCGACGTTGTATTCCTTGACGGAACTCGACGTGTTGGCCAGATTGTTCAGACCCACCGTGATGGGCTTGGATTCGGCGCCGGAGAACACCACGCCGAACAGGAAATCGTTCCAGATGTTGGTGAACTGCCAGATCACCGTGACGACCAGGATCGGCGTCGACAGCGGCAGCACGATGCGCCAGAAGATGCGGAAGAAGCCCGCGCCGTCCAGCATCGCCGCCTTGATCAGCTCATCAGGCAGGCTGAGGTAGTAGTTGCGGAAGAACAGCGTCGTGGACGCCAGGCCCATCAGCACGTGCACGCAGACCAGGCCCCAGATCGAGTCCGACAGCCCCACCCAGCCCAGTACCTGCGACATCGGCAGCAGCACCACCTGCAGCGGCATGAAGACGCCGAACAGCATCAGCGAGAACAGCAGCTCGCTGCCCTTGAAGCGCCACTTGGTCAGCACGTAGCCGTTGAGCGCGCCGAGCGTGGTCGAGATCGCCACGGCCGGCACGATCATGGTCAGCGAGTTGAAGAAGTAGGGCTTCAGGCCGCCGCAGTCCATGCCGGTGCACGCCGTGCCCCAGGCCTTGAACCACGAGGTGAAGTCGAGCGCCTGCGGCAGCGCCAGCAGGCTGCCGTTGCGGATCTCGCCCATGTCCTTGAGGGACGTGACCAGCATCACGTAGAAGGGCAGCAGGAAGAACGCTGCGAAGACGCCCAGCAGGCCGAAGAGAACAAAACGGTGGAAGGTTTTCATGGTGTGTTCGCTCCGCCCTTACTTGCGCTGCGAGCGCAGCTCGCTGTAGAGGTAGGGCACGACGATGGCCGCGACCGTCGCCAGCATGATGGTGGCCGAGGCGGCACCCAGGCCGATCTGGCCGCGGTTGAAGGCCATCGTGTACATGAAGGTGGCCGGCACGTCGGTGGCAAAGCCCGGGCCGCCCGCAGTCAGCGCCATCACCAGGTCGAAACTCTTGATGGCGATGTGGGCCAGCACCATCAGCGTGCTGAAGAACACCGGGCGCAGGCTCGGAATCACGATGCGCCAGTAGATGCGCGGCAGGCTGGCGCCGTCGATCTGGGCGGCCTTGATGATCGATTCATCAATGCCGCGCAGGCCGGCCAGGAACAACGCCATCACGAAGCCGGCGCTCTGCCAGACGCCCGCGATCACGACCGTGTAGATCGCCATGTCGGGGTCGACCAGCCAGTTGAAGGTGAAGTTCTCGAAGCCCCACTGGTGCATCAGGTGCTCGATGCCCAGGCCAGGGTTCATGATCCACTTCCACGAGGTGCCGGTGACGATGAAGCTCAGCGCCATCGGGTAGAGGTAGACGGTGCGCAGCACGCCTTCGGCGCGGATCTTCTGATCCAGCAGCACGGCCAGCAGCAGGCCCACGGCCATGGCGAAGAAGATGAAGAGGCTGGAGAAGATGGCCAGGTTCTTGAGCGCGACCCACCAGCGCTCGCTTTCCCAGAGGATCTGGTATTGCTCCAGGCCGACGAATTCGTAGTTGGGCAGCAGCCGTGAGGCGGAAACGGACAGGTAGCCGTTCCAGGCGATCAGGCCGTAGATGAAGAGGAAGGACAGGACGAAGCTGGGTGCGAGCACAAGGCGCGGCAGCCAGTGGTCCAGCCGCGCGCGGGCGGTGGGCTGAGTCATGGCGGGGACTCCGGTTCGGCGATCGGGCGGTGGTGATCGGGTGGGGCCGGCGGGGTTGCCGGCCATCAAGAAAAACGGGTCGCGCCCGGTTGGGGCGCGACCCGCTGGGCCGAAGCCGGTCTTACTTGGTCTTGGCAGCGGTGGCGACCTTGGCCATCGCGTCCTTGGCGCTCATCTTGTCGTCGTTCCAGAACTGGCTGACGGCGTCCTGGATCGCGCCTTGCGCAGCCGACGAAATCGCCATGCCGTGGGCGAACGACGGCACCAGGCCACCGGACTTGTTGGTCGAGACAAAGTCGTTGCTCGAGAGCTTGGCGCAGTCGTCGAACTTGGCCATGCTCATGTTCAGGCGAGCGGGGATCGAGCCCTTGTTCAGGTTGAAGGTC
Source organism: Leptothrix sp. (in: b-proteobacteria) (assembly GCF_965250675.1). NCBI lineage: Bacteria > Pseudomonadati > Pseudomonadota > Betaproteobacteria > Burkholderiales > Sphaerotilaceae > Leptothrix > Leptothrix sp. (in: b-proteobacteria). Next base: position 16,122 of record NZ_CBDFPH010000007.1, on the reverse strand, counting down.
TCCTGGAACTCCGACGACATGACGGCCGAAGCGAGGTGCTTCTGCGCCAGAACCTTGTCATCGCCCTTGACCGTGAACATGGCAAAAGAGTCGATGTTGAAGGTGAAGGCCTTGGCCGTGCCCGGTGCAGCGGCGCACAGGAAGTCCTTGCCCGGTGCCTTGCCGGCGGCGACGAATTCGCCCTTGGCCCAGTCGCCCATCAGCTGCATGCCGGCTTCGCCCTTGATGACCATCGCGGTCGCCAGGTTCCAGTCACGGCCCGGAGCGTTCTTGTCGGTGTAGGTCTTGACCTTCTTGAAGGTGGTCAGGATTTTTTCCATCGTCGGGCTGGTCAGCGACTTCTGGTCGAGCTGCACGAAAGCCTTCTTGTAGAAGTCGGTACCGCCGACGCCGAGCGCCACGCTCTCGAAGGTGGTGAAGTCCTGCCACGACTGGCCGCCGTGGGCGACCGGGATGATGCCGGCGGCCTTGAGCTTGTCAGCGGCGACGAAGAACTCGTCCCAGTTGGTCGGCAGCTTGGCGCCGGCCTTCTTCAGGGCCTCGGGGTTGGCCCACAGCCAGTTGACGCGGTGCACGTTGACCGGCACGGCCACGTACTTGCCCTTGTACTTCATGACGTCGGAGACCACCGGCGGCAGCAGGCTGTCCCACTTCTCGGCCTTGGCGAGGTCGTCGATGTTGGCGAGCACGCCTTCCTTGGCCCATTCCTGGATCGAGGGGCCCTTGATCTGGGCTGCGGCCGGAGCATTGCCCGAGACCACGCGCGACTTCAGCACGGTCATGGCCGACTCGCCACCGCCGCCGGCCACAGCGAAGTCCTTCCAGGTGTCGCCCATCTTCTCGAGTTGGGCCTTGAGCGCCGCAGCCGACTTGGCCTCGCCACCAGAGGTCCAGTAGTGCAGCACTTCGACTTCGCCAGCCTGGCTCAGGCCGGCAAAGCTCACGGCAGCCGCAGCGGCCAGCAGGGTGCGCGCCAGGGCGCGGTGGGACGTAGTGTTCATTCTTGCTCCGTAGGTCGGGGCACTGCAATCGTGCCCCTGTGGTCTGGGTGGAGTCGTGCAGATGGCGCGAAGGCCTTCCGTTGACGGAACGAATATTAATGAATTGTTAAATAATTAAAACTAGGTGAAATCCCGAGGGTGATGCGCACCCGCAACCCGTGCGGCGTCAGGTCGTGCAGGGTGACCTGGCCGCGGTGGCGCTCGATGATTTCCTTGACGATCGCCAGCCCCAGCCCGCAGCCGCTGCCTTGCGTCGTGCCGCGAAAGAACCGGTCGAACACCTGTGCGTGCTGCGCGCCGGGAATGCCGGGACCGCTGTCGTCGACCTCGATCACGGCTTGATTACCGGGGGTCAGTACCCGCACCGTGACCTCGGCGCCCCGGCCGGCGTAGCGGATGGCGTTGTCGATCACGTTGGCCAGGGCCTCGCGGATCAGCAGTGCGTTGCCTTCGATCGGCACCGGACTGGCGTCGACCTCGCTGGCCTCGTCCAGCCCCAGGTCGATGCCGGCACTCAGCGCGCGCGGCACCAGCTCGGCGGTCAAGTCGTGCACCAGGCGGCGCAGGTCGAAGCGGCTGCGGCCGAGCGCGGCCACCGACTCGGGCTCGGCGCGGGCCAGCGTCAGCAGCTGGGTGACGAGGTGGGCGCTGCGGGTGGCGCTTTCGTGCACGCGTTCCAGCCGTGCGCGCAGTGCGGGGTCGCTGTTTTCCTTGAGCGCGAGTTCGGTCTGGCCTTTCAGGCCGGCCAGCGGCGTGCGCAGCTGGTGGGCTGCATCGCTGATGAAGCGGCGCTGCTGCACCACGCTGTCGTTGACGGTGGCGAGCAGGTGGTTGAGCGCGGCGGCCAGGTCACGGACCTCCTCGGGCGCGGACTGCAGCTCGATCGGTGCCAGGTCGTTGGCCGCCCGGCCACTGACGGCCTCGCGCAGGCGCGCCAGCGGCGCCAGTCCGGTGCGGATGCCGCTCCAGACCAGCAGCGACATGGCCAGCACCAGGCCCGACAGCGGCAGCACGGTGTCGGCCAGGATGCGCGGCGCCAGCGCTTCGCGGCTGACGCGGCTCTTGGCGACCTGCACCCGCAGCTTCTGCGGTCGTTCGGGCTCGCCCCAGTCGAGTTCGACGGCGGCCACGCGCACGGCGATGGCGCCCTTGTCGGTGTTCACCTGACCGTCGTAGAAGGCGGGTGCATCCTGCAGCAGCGCGATGTCATCGGGCGGCGGAGGCAGCTTGTGGTTGCCGAGGATGAAGGCGCCCGGCGGCGAGCTGACCATGTAATAGACCTGGTCGTCCGGGTCGGCTTCGATGATGTCCTTGGCCGCGCGCGGAAAGTCCACATACAACCCGCCGCCCACCGGCTTGACCTGGCGCGCGAGCGCGCGGGTTGACAGATACAGGCTGCGGTCATTGGCCAGGCTGGCGTAGCGCTCCGCGACGTTGTAGGTCACAGCCGCCGCGCCCAGCCACAGCACCAGTTGCGGCAGCAGCAGCCACACCAGCAGGTGACGGCGCAGCGAGCGGCTGCCGGGCGACACCACGGGCACGCGGTGCAGCAGGCGTTTCAACAGTCGGGAAGGCGCAGCGGTCATGGGCCGCGAGTGTGCCCATGTTTTCGGGGTGGGTCAGTCCTGGGTTTCGAGCAGGTAACCCAGGCCGCGCACGGTGCGGATGCCCACGCCCGAGCCTTCGAGCTTGCGGCGCAGGCGGTGGATGTAGACCTCCAGCGAGCTGGGGCCGCCGCTCTCGGACACGTCGGTCGACCACGCTTGCGCGATCTGTTCCTTGGTGATGACCTTGCGGCGCTGGCTCAGCAGCAGGTCGAGCAGCAGCCATTCGCGCGGCGACAGGTCGATCACCTGGCCGGCCACGGTGGCGCGGCGCGCATCACGGTCGAACTGCAGGTGCGCGACGGTGGTGGCGCCGTCGGCCTCGCCCCCGGCGTCAGGCACCGAGGTGCTGGCACCGCTGGCGGCTTGGCTGCGGCGCAGCACGGCGCGGATGCGCGCTTCGAGTTCGGGAAAGTCGAACGGCTTGGTCAGGTAGTCGTCTGCACCGGCATTGAGGCCGGCGACGCGGTTTTCCAGGCCGTCAAGCGCGGTCAGGATCAGCAGCGGCAGGCCGGGCTTGATCTTGCGCACCCGCTGCACCACGGTCAGCCCGTCGACCATCGGCAGGCCAAGGTCGATGATGCCGACCTCGAACGGGTGCTTGGTCAGCAGGTATTCGGCCACCGCGCCGTTGTCGGCCACCTCGACCTCGAAGCCGGCGGCCTGCAGATTGGCCGTCAGCGCATCCGCCAGGATCGGGTCGTCTTCGGCCAGCAGCGTGCGCATGTCGAGGGGCGGGTGGTCTTGTCAGATCAGCCGAGTTCGGTCAGACCGCTCATCACCTGGCTGAAGCCGGCGTCCACATAGGTGATCTCCGACGTCACGCCGGCAGCCAGGTCCGACATCATGAAGGCGGCGACGTTGCCGACATCATCGATCGTGACGTTGCGGCGCAGCGGCGCGTTCTGCTCGACCACATCAAGAATCTTGCCGAAGCCCTTGATGCCCGAAGCTGCCAGCGTCTTGATCGGACCGGCCGAAATGCCGTTGACCCGGATGCCCTTGGGGCCGAGGCTGGCCGCCGTGTAGCGCACGCTGGCTTCCAGCGACGCCTTGGCCAGGCCCATGGTGTTGTAGGCCGGCACGGTGCGCATCGAGCCCAGATAGGTCAGCGTCAGCAGCGCAGCGCGCTCACGCAGGTAGGGGCGTGCGGCCTTGGCCATGGCCGGGAAGCTGTAGGACGAGATGTCGTGCGCGATGCGGAAGGCTTCGCGGCTGAGGCCGTCGAGGAAATCGCCGGCAATCGCCTCGCGCGGAGCAAAACCGATCGAGTGGACGAAGCCGTCGAAACCCGTGGCCCAGTGTGCGTTCAGCTCGGTGAACAGGCGCTCGATCTGTGCGTCGTCACCGACGTCGCAATCAAAAATCAGTTCGGAGTCGAATTCGCGGGCGAAATCGCTGGTGCGCTCCTTGAAGCGCTCACCCACGTAGCTGAAAGCCAGCTCTGCGCCTTCACGGTGGCAGGCGCGTGCAATGCCATAGGCGATGGAACGGTTGGACAGAAGCCCGGTGATCAGAAGGCGTTTGCCAGCGAGAAAGCCCATGAGTTCTCCATACAAAATCGATATGGGATTGTGTCACGCCCGGCAAGCTCATTCGGGTCCGGGTTGCCCCCAGGTGCTGGCTCGGCTATCATCACGGTTTTGCAAGAAACGCTGAAACGTGCAAAACAGTGGCAAGCACCCACAAAGTGTTTGTCGATGGGCGGAAATATCCAGCCCATTTTTTTGCGCGCAGCCGGTTGCAGGCGTCAAGTTACAAAATGCTTGGCAAATGTGATTGGGTGGTGGCGCTGTTGGACAGGCAACTGTCGGGCGGGGTCAGATGATGCGGCAGCCGGCTGGCATGGGGCACAAGGCACTGCTTTGGTCCTGAATGCGGCTTCGGGCTGCCGTTGGTGTTTGTGCTGCCCGTCGGGTGGCGTCTTGAATGTGTTGAACACGGGACATTGGTTGATATAGATGAGTTGGCAGCAAGCCGTTGAAAAGACTGTGACTGGATTGGGCTATGAGCTCGTGGACTGCGAGCGCACTGGCGGAGGTCTGCTTCGTGTCTACATCGACCGCGTGCCGGGCCAGACCTATATCACCGGTGAGGCGGACTTCGTGCTCGTCGAAGACTGTGAGCAGGTCACGCGCCAGCTCCGGCACGTGCTGGAGGTGGAGGCCTTTGATTACGCCCGGCTCGAGGTGTCCTCGCCGGGGCTGGATCGGCCTCTCAAGCGCGTCGAGCACTTTGTCCGTTTTGCGGGCGAAGAGATCGACGTGACGCTCAAGCTGCCGTTCCAGGGCCGCAAGAATTATCGAGGCGTGTTGCGTTTGCTGGGTGATGTCGCCCCCGCAGCGGATGCGATCGATGCAGGTTTCGAGCTGGTCTTCACCGACGGCAAGGAAGACAAGGTGTTGGGTTTTGTGCTCGACGAGGTCCGCGAGGCGCGCCTGGTGCCCGTGGTGGACTTCAAGGGGCGCAAGCGCCGTGCGGCCCAGAAGTCGGATGACGGCGGCCAGGAATCCGGAGGTCACGAAGAATGAATCGCGAATTGTTGATGCTGGTGGATGCGATTTCGCGCGAGAAGAATGTCGATCGCGAAGTGGTGTTTGGCGCAGTGGAATTGGCTTTGGCGTCAGCCACCAAGAAGCTCTATGAAGGCGAAGTGGATATCCGCGTCGCCATCGACCGTGACACGGGCGTCTACGAGACTTTCCGTCGCTGGCACGTTGTGCCGGATGAAGCCGGCCTGCAACTGCCCGAAGCCGAGATCCTGCACTTCGAGGCCAAAGAGCAGATCGACGACATCGAGGTGGACGACTACCTTGAGGAATCGGTCGAATCCGTGCCCATCGGTCGCATTGGTGCGCAAGCAGCCAAGCAAGTCATCCTGCAGAAAATCCGTGACGCCGAGCGCGAGCAGCTGCTCAACGACTTCATGTCGCGCGGCGAGAAGATCTTCGTCGGCACGATCAAGCGTCTCGACAAGGGTGACCTGGTGGTCGAGAGCGGCCGCGTCGAAGGCCGCCTGCGTCGCAGCGAGCTGATCCCGAAGGAAAACCTCCGGACCGGCGACCGCGTGCGGGCGATGATCGTCGAGGTCGACCCCACGCTGCGCGGTCCGCAGATCGTGCTGTCGCGCTCGGCGCCGTCCTTCATGATCGAACTCTTCCGCCAGGAAGTGCCCGAGATCGAGCAGGGCCTGCTGGAGATCAAGAGCTGCGCGCGTGACGCCGGCTCCCGTGCCAAGATCGCCGTGCTGTCGCATGACCGCCGGGTCGATCCGATTGGCACCTGCGTCGGCGTGCGGGGTTCGCGCGTCAACGGCGTGACGACCGAGCTGGCTGGCGAGCGCGTCGACATCGTGCTGTGGTCGGAAGACCCGGCACAGTTCGTGATCGGTGCGCTGGCGCCGGCCAACGTGCAATCCATCGTTGTCGATGAAGAGAAACACGCCATGGACGTGGTGGTGGACGAGGAAAACCTCGCCATCGCCATCGGCCGAGGCGGCCAGAACGTGCGGCTCGCTTCCGAGCTGACCGGCTGGCGCATCAACATCATGAGCGCCGAGGAATCGGCGGTCAAACAGGCTCAGGAATCTGACGGCATCCGCAAGCTCTTCGTCGACAAGCTCGACGTCGACGTCGAGGTGGCCGACATCCTGATCGCCGAAGGTTTCACCAGTCTCGAAGAAGTGGCCTACGTGCCCATGTCGGAGTTGCTGGAGATCGAGTCCTTCGACGAAGAAACCATCCAGGAGTTGCGTACCCGTGCCAAGGATGTGCTCTTGACCATGGAGATCGTTCAGGAAGAGAAGGTCGACGAGGTATCGCAGGATCTGCGCGACCTCGAAGGCCTGACCCACGAACTGATCGCCAAGTTGGCTGACGGTGGCATTCATACCCGTGACGACCTGGCCGATCTGGCCGTCGACGAGTTGACCGAGATGACCCAGATGGACGAGGCTGCGGCCAAGGCCCTGATCATCAAGGCCCGCGAGCACTGGTTTACCGCCTGAGCCGCGACCTGAACGCCACCATAGACGCTCTAGCTAGACACCCTAGTGCACGCACGTCCCAAGGAATTTACGACATGGCTGTGACCACCGTTGCCCAGTTCGCCGCCGAGCTCAATCGCCCGGCCTCGGCACTGCTCGAGCAACTTCAACACGCGGGTGTGAGCAAGGCGTCTGTGGCAGACCCTCTCACCGACGCCGACAAGGAAAAGCTGCTGACTTTCCTGCGCATCTCGCATGGCGGTGACGCCGCAGATCGCAAGAAGATCACGCTGACCAAGAAGTCCACCAGCGAGATCAAGCAGGCTGATGCCTCCGGCAAGGCCCGCACGATCCAGGTGGAAGTGCGCAAGAAACGCACCTTCGTCCGCCGCGATGACGCGCCCGGTGCGCCTGCGCCGGATGAGGCTCAGCTCGCCGCCGAGGAAGCCGAACTGCAACGCCGCGAAGAAGCCGCCATGCAAGAGGCCGAAGCCCTGCGACAGCAAGAAGCTGAAGCCGCCGAGCGCCGCCGCGCTGCTGAAGAGCAGGAACGCGCCGACCGTGAAGCACGTGAACGCGCCCAGCGTGAAGCTGCTGCCGCCCGTGCCGCGGCCGAAGTGGCCGCGCGCGTGGCCGCTGAACAGGCTGCTGTTGCTGCTGATGCTGCCAAGAAGGCCAAGACCACGGCTTCGGCTGCCAAGTCGAGTGCCCGTGCTGCGGCTGCTGCACCCCCGCCGCCGCCCGCGCCTGCTGCCAAGACCGCAGCGCCCTCGGGCATCCGCGTGGTGAAGGCGGCTGACATCGTCGCCGGTGAAGCACAGAAGCAAGTCGATCTGGAGCGTCGCCGCAAGGCCGCCGAGGCCGAAGCTGCTGCGATTCGCGCCATGATGGCCGCGCCCAAGAAGGTCATGGTGGCCAAGAAGCCCGAAGAACCCAAGCCGGCTGAAGCCGCTGTGGGCAAGGACGGCATCAAGGGCACCATCCACAAGCCCAAGGGCGCTCCAGGCGCGGCACCTGCCGCCGCCGCTGGTGCGGCCAAGCCGGGCGACAAGAAATCAGTCAAGTCCGAGAAGCTGTCGTCGAGCTGGGCGGATGACGCCAAGAAGCGCGCTGCAGCTACGCCGGCCAACAAGGGCCGTGCGCCGGACAACCGCGGTGGTGCCTGGCGTGGTGCGCCGGCCGGCCGGGGTGGCCGCCGTGGCGACCAGCGCAACGACAACGCGAACAACTTTGCGTCGGCCGTCGATGCGCAGGTGCATGAGGTTCACGTGCCCGAGACCATCTCGGTGGCCGATCTGGCCCACAAGATGTCGGTCAAGGCCTCCGAGGTCATCAAGCAGCTGATGCGTCTGGGCCAGATGGTCACGATCAACCAGCAGCTCGACCAAGAGACGGCCATGATCCTGGTCGAGGAAATGGGCCACAAGGCCTTTGCCGCCAAGCTCGACGATCCGGATGCCTTCCTTGAGGAAGAAAACCTGGCTGCCGCAGGCGCTTCGCTGCCGCGTCCGCCGGTGGTCACCGTCATGGGTCACGTCGACCACGGCAAGACCTCGCTGCTGGACTACATCCGCACCACCCGCGTGGCGGCGGGCGAAGCCGGCGGCATCACGCAGCACATCGGCGCCTATCATGTCGAGACCGAACGTGGCGTGATCACCTTCCTCGACACCCCGGGTCACGAGGCCTTCACGGCCATGCGAGCACGCGGTGCCAAGGCCACCGACATCGTCATCCTGGTGGTGGCTGCTGACGACGGCGTCATGCCGCAGACCAAGGAAGCCATTCACCATGCCAAGGCGGCGGGCGTGCCCATCGTCGTGGCGATCAACAAGATCGACAAGCCGGGCGCCAACCTGGAGCGCGTGCGCAGCGAACTGGTCGCTGAAGGCGTCGTGCCGGAAGAGTTCGGCGGCGAGTCGCCGTTCTGCCAGGTGTCGGCCAAGACCGGCGCAGGCATCGACGCGTTGCTGGAGCAACTGCTGCTGCAAGCCGAAGTGCTCGAGTTGAACGCACCGCAGGAAGCGCTAGCCAAGGGTCTCGTGATCGAAGCCCGCCTCGACAAGGGCCGCGGCCCGGTCGCGACGGTGCTGGTGCAGTCGGGCACGCTCAAGCGTGGCGACATCGTGCTGGCAGGTCAGAGCTATGGCCGCGTGCGCGCCATGCTTGACGAGAACGGCAAGTCGGCCACCGAAGCCGGTCCTTCGATTCCGGTCGAAATCCAGGGCCTGACCGAAGTGCCGGCTGCAGGCGACGAGTTCATGGTCCTGTCCGACGAGCGTCGGGCGCGTGAAATCGCCACCTTCCGCCAAGGCAAGTACCGCGAAGTCAACCTGAACAAGCGTCAGGCCGCCAAGCTCGAGAACATGTTCGAGAACATGGGCCAGGGCGCAGCGCAGACGCTGGCACTGATCATCAAGGCCGACGTGCAAGGCTCGCAGGAGGCCCTGGCCACCTCGCTGCTCAAGCTGTCGACCGAAGAGGTCAAGGTCCAGATCGTCCACGCGGCCGTGGGTGGCATCAGCGAGTCCGACGTCAACCTGGCGCTGGCCTCGAAGGCCGTCATCATCGGCTTCAACGTCCGGGCCGACGCTCTGGCGCGCAAGCTGGCCGATGGCAACGGGGTCGACCTGCGCTACTACAACATCATTTACGACGCGGTCGACGAGATCAAGTCGGCGATGTCGGGCATGCTGGCGCCGGAGCAGCGCGAAGAGATCCTCGGTACCGCCGAGATCCGCACGGTGTTCGTGGCAACCAAGATCGGCACGATTGCCGGCTCGATGGTCACCTCGGGCCTGGTGCGTCGCAACTGCAAGTTCCGCCTGCTGCGCCAGAACATCGTCATCTACACCGGCGAAGTCGATTCGATCCGCCGCTTGAAGGACGATGTGAAGGAAGTCAAGGAAGGCTTCGAGTGCGGTATCAAGCTCAAGAACTACACCGACATTGCTGAGAACGATCAGCTGGAGTTCTTCGAGATCAAGGAAGTGGCCCGGACATTGTGAGCCCCCACGCTCCCGCTGGTCGCTGCCCCCCGCGGGGGCTCATGCAGTGGACCGGCAGAGCCGGATCCGCGCATGCGGCTTGATCAATGCGCTTCAAAAGCCCCGCTTCGGCGGGGCTCCTCGTTTGAAGGAATGCGATGCGACACAAGAAATCATCGACCCCCAACCGCAGCTACCGCGTCGCGGACCAGATCCAGCGCGACGTGGCTGAGCTGATCCGCGACCTCAAGGATCCGCGCATCGGCATGGTCACGATCAATTCGGTCGAGGTCACGCCCGACTACGCCCACGCGCAGGTCTATTTCTCGCTGCTGATCGGTGACTACACCGAGACGCAGGCGGCGCTCAACGAGGCGGCCGGCTTCATCCGCAACGGCCTGTTCAAGCGCCTGCAGATCCACACCGTGCCGACGCTGCATTTCCACTTCGACCGCACCACCGAGCGTGCTGCCGACCTGAGCGCCTTGATCACCAAGGCCAACTCGACCCGCGCGCTCGAAGACTGATACGCCCCGACGCATCCGCCAAGCCATGAGCCTGATGACCGACACGCCCGACGCCGACCGCGCCGCCTCTGCGGCCGCGGTGGACGTGCGCGCGCCGGCGTCAAGCCGGGCCAAGGCTGACAAGCCGCTGCGCCCGCGCGTGCAGCGCCGGCCGGTGCACGGCGTGCTGCTGCTCGACAAGCCGCTGGGCTGGACCAGCAACGACGCGCTGCAGAAGGCCAAGGGCATCCTGCGCGCCGAGAAGGCCGGCCACACCGGCACGCTCGACCCGCTCGCCACCGGCCTGCTGCCGCTGTGCTTTGGCGCGGCAACCAAGTTCTCGCAGGTCAGCCTCGACTCTGACAAGACCTATCTCGCCACGCTGCAACTCGGCCAGACCCGCGTGGGCGGCGACCGCGAAGGCGAAGTTCTGGAAGAGCGCCCGGTGCAGTGCGATCGCGCCGCCATCGAGGCCGCGTGCGCCCGCTTCCTGGGTGCGATCGAGCAGATGCCGCCGATGCACTCGGCCCTCAAGCACCAGGGCAAGGCGCTTTACGAATATGCGCGTGCCGGCGTCGAAATCGAACGCCCGACACGCCGGATCACGATTCATCGTCTCGACATCATCGACTGGCAGGCTCACGCCCCGGAATGCCTGGTGATCGAGGTGTGCAGCAGCAAGGGCACCTACATCCGCAGCCTGGCCGAGGACATCGGCCGCGCACTCGGGTGTGGTGCGCACTTGGCGGCCTTGCGCCGCATTGCCAGTGGTCCTTTGAACGTGGTCTCGGCCGTCACGCTCGAAGCCCTGCAGGCCATGAGCGAGGCCGAGCGCGATGCGCTGCTGGCCTCGCCCGACCGCCTTCTGGCGGAATGGCCGCGCGTCGAGCTGGGTGCCGAGGACGCCAGCCGATTTCTCTGTGGCATGCGCCGCCGCATCGATTTACCCGATGCAGCGGACGTGCGTGTCTACGGTCCCGACGGGTCTGCCTTTCTGGGCAGTGCCCACATCACCGCCGGCGAGCTGATCGCCGACCGGCTCCTGAGTCCCTTAGAAGTTCAGGCACTGCTGCCCGTTGCAGCGCTGCCGACCCCCAACCCATGACCAAGCAAATCCGCAACATCGCCATCATCGCCCACGTCGACCATGGCAAGACCACGATGGTCGACCAGCTCCTGCGCCAGAGCGGCACCTTCGCCGAGCACGAGAAGGTCGTCGACACCGTGATGGACAGCAACGCCATCGAACGTGAGCGTGGCATCACCATCCTGGCCAAGAACTGCGCGGTCAGCTGGGAAGGCACGCACATCAACATCGTCGACACCCCCGGACACGCCGACTTCGGCGGTGAAGTCGAGCGCGCACTGTCGATGGTCGACGGCGTGGTGCTGCTGATCGACGCCCAGGAAGGCCCGATGCCGCAGACCCGCTTCGTGACCAAGAAGGCGCTCGCCCTGGGTCTGAAGCCGATCGTGGTGGTCAACAAGGTCGACAAGCCCGGCGCCAAGCCCGACTTCGTCGTCAACGCTGCCTTCGACCTGTTTGACAAGCTCGGCGCGACCGACGAGCAGCTCGACTTCCCCGTGGTCTACGCCTCGGGCATCAACGGCTGGACCTCGCTCGAAGAGGGTGCGCCCGGCGAGCAGTGGGGCCCCGACATGTCGGCCCTGTTCAACACCGTGCTCAAGCACGTGCCGGCGCAAAGTGGTGATGCCACCGCCCCTCTGCAGCTGCAGGTCTCGGCGCTGGACTACTCGACCTTCGTCGGCCGCATCGGCGTGGGCCGCATCAGCCAGGGCACCATCAAGCCCGGCATGAACGTGGCGGTGATGGAAGGCACGGATGGCAAGACCATCACCGGCCGCATCAACCAGGTGCTGACCTTCCAGGGCCTGGACCGTGTGCAGGTGACCGAAGCCGGCCCGGGCGACATCGTGCTGATCAACGGCATCGAATCGCTGGGCATCGGCGTGACCGTGACCGACCCGGTCAACCCGCAGCCGCTGCCGATGCTCAAGGTCGACGAGCCGACGCTGACGATGAACTTCTGCGTCAACACCAGCCCGCTGGCCGGTCGCGAAGGCAAGTACGTCACCAGCCGCCAGATCTGGGACCGCCTGCAGAAGGAACTGCAATCGAACGTGGCGCTGCGCGTCTCGGAAACCAGCGAAGACGGCATCTTCGAAGTGATGGGCCGCGGTGAATTGCACCTGACCATCCTGATCGAGAACATGCGCCGCGAAGGCTACGAGCTGGCCGTGTCGAAGCCGCGCGTGGTGTTCCAGGACATCAACGGCGAGAAGTGCGAGCCGATCGAGCTGGTCACCGCCGACGTCGAGGAAACCCACCAGGGTGGCGTGATGCAAGCCCTGGGCGAGCGCAAGGGCGAACTGGTCAACATGGAGCCGGACGGCCGTGGCCGCGTGCGTCTTGAGTACCGTATTCCGGCGCGTGGCCTGATCGGCTTCGCCAACGAGTTCATGAACCTGACGCGCGGTTCGGGCCTGATCAGCAACATCTTCGACGGCTACGAGCCGCACAAGGGCGAGATCGCCGGTCGCAAGAACGGCGTGCTGATCTCGATGGATGCGGGTGAAATCTTCACCTACGCGCTGGGCAAGCTCGATGACCGCGGCCGCATGTTCGTCAAGCCGAACGACCCGGTGTACGAAGGCATGATCGTCGGCATCCACAGCCGCGACAACGACCTGATCGTCAACGCCACCCGCACCAAGCAGCTGACCAACTTCCGCGTCAGCGGCAAGGAAGACGCGATCAAGGTGACGCCGCCGATCGATCTGACGCTGGAATACGGCGTCGAGTTCATCGACGACGACGAGCTGGTCGAGATCACGCCCAAGTCGGTTCGCCTGCGCAAGCGTTTCCTGACGGAAAACGAGCGCAAGCGCAACGGCCGCTAAAAAACGCCATGCCGGTCATGACCCACCGCCGCGGGCTGCTGCTGATGCTGGCAGTCACGCTGCTGTGGAGCATCGCCGGCGTGGTGTCGCGCCACCTGCAGGCGGCGCAGTCGTTCGAGGTCACCTTCTGGCGCAGCGCCGCCTGCGCGGTGGCCCTGGGCGCGATTCTTTGCTGGCAGCGCGGCAGTCCGCGCGTGCTGTGGCGGGCCCTCCGGGAGGGGGGCGCGCTGATGTGGTGGTCCGGCCTGTGCTGGGCAGTCATGTTCACCGCCTTCATGATGGCGCTGACGCTCACCACCGTCGCCAACGTGCTGATCACGATGGCGCTCGGGCCGATGTTCACTGCGCTCATCACCCGTTTCCTGCTCGGTCAGCACCTGCCGCGCCGCACCTGGGCCGCCATTTCGCTGGCTGGGGTCGGCATTGCCTGGATGTTCGGCTCGCAGCTGAGCGGCGAGGGCGCGCCGCTGGTCGGCTCGCTCGTGGCGCTGACGGTGCCCATCGGCGGCGCCGTGATGTGGGCGCTGGCCCACCACAACGCGCATCAGCACGCCGACGACCGCGCCGACATGGCGCCGGCCGTGCTGATCGGCGCGGTGATTTCTGCGGTCCTGACGCTGCCGCTGGCCTGGCCTTTTGCCGCTACGCCGCGTGATATCGGCCTGCTGTCGATGCTGGGCGCCGTGCAGCTGGCCATTCCGTGCCTGCTGGCGGTGGCCGTCGGCCAGGTGCTCAAGGCGCCGGAGGCCGCGCTGCTCGGCCTGCTCGAAATCCTGTTCGGCGTGACCTGGACCTGGCTCGGCTCCGACGAGTCGCCCACGCCCGCCGTGCTGGGCGGCGGCGCCCTGGTGCTGGGCGCGCTGGCGGGCAACGAGTTGCTCGCCCTGTTCGGCACGCATCGCCGGGCTGCGGCGCTGACGGCGGGCTGATTTTTCGCGTCGATCTCTCAAGTTCCGGCCGTTCCGGCCGAAAACTCCAGTGCGCTCAAGGTATCTCCCTTGACCGTTTTCGAAGAGAGACAGCATGAACAGACACCTCACTTTCCTGAACCCGCGCACCTACAGCAGCACCGACATCCGCATCGGCATCGACCACCTGCAGATGCTGGCCGGTCTGATGGCGGTCGGCCTGCAGTTCTACAGCCTGATGAGCGGCGAGCCGCTGCCTCAGCTCTGGGTGCTGGGCCTGATCGTGGCCGCGCACCTGCGCGCCTGGCGCCATGCCTGGACGATGCCGATGATCGGCTCGTTCATCGTCGCGCTGATGTCGCTGGGCATGTCGCTGCTCATCAGCGGCCTGGTCATCAACAAGATGGTGGCGCAGCATTACCGCGATGCGGGCTGGAAGGTGCGTAACAAGGACGGCGGCATCGGCGAATACTCGTCGCGCTTTCTGGCCATGAACGAACTTGGCTTCAATGACGACGACATGACCCAGTCGTCGGCGCTGCACCCGCGCTGATTCAGCTGCTCTCACCTGCTCATTCGTGAGTACCCGAACCCGTCACCGCGCCTGAGCAGGCCGGCCCGGGCATCCCCGATTTCGCAATGGCGCCGCGCGCATCGCCGGCCTAGAGTCAGTCCATCGTTTCATGGTGCCCCGTCGGGTGCCACAAGGAGCAGACGATGGACCAAGCTGCGACGAGGGATGCGCTGGACGAATCGGCCTTCGATGAGGATGCCCTCGGCGCCGATGAATTTGCGGGCGAGGGCTTCGAAGAAGGCTTCGATGGTGACGGCTTCGACGCCAGTGCCGATGCCGACTCGCTCGACGAAGACGGCTTCGACGGCGACAGCTTCGAGGGCGATGGTTTCCAGGCTGACGCGGCAGAGGCCGGTGACGGCTTCGACGGCGAACTCTGGCAGGCCTTCGAGGCCGATGTGGCCGATGCGCTGGACGCCGGCGATGAGGACGAATTCCTCGGCCGGCTGATCGGTGGCCTCTCCAGCGCGGCACGGGTGGCCGGCCGTGTGCTCGGCCCCGCCGCACGCGTGGCCCGGCAGGTGCAGCCGGTGGCCCGGGCGGTCGGTCAGGCTGCGTCGGGCGTCGGGCAGGTCAGCAATGCTGCGGCGCGTATGGCGCAGATGCTGGGTTCGCAGCAATGGGCGCAACGCCTGGGCACGGCCGGCCGCATTGCGGGTGGCGTCGGGCAGGCGGCGCAGCGGGTCGGGCAGGTCGCAGGCGGCCTGCAATCGGCCAACCAGTGGGCGCAGAACCTGGGGGCTGCCGGTGCAGGTGGCCAGCCCGGCGCCGGCATCATGGGCTTGCTGGGCCAGTTGATGGGGCAGGGCTTCGACGAGTTCGATGCCTTCGACCAGCTGGCCGATCTCTACGAATACGACGGCGTTGACGAGGCCTTGCCGGCCATCGTCGGCCTGGCCGCGCGCGGACTGGCGCGCGGGCTGGGCCAGCGCAGCGTGGCTGGCTTGGGCCAGGCCGCCCGCCAAGCGCTGGTGCGGGGCGTGGCCACCGCCGCGCGCACGCTGGTGGGCCGCCATGGCCCGCAGGGCGCCCGCGCCTTGGGCCGCATGGCTGCGCGGGCCGGACAGACCGCCCGCCGCACCGCGCGCGGGCCGCGTCAGGCGGCGCAGCGCGTGGTGACGGGTCTGCCGCGCGCGGCGCGTCAGGTCGCCGCACAGGCGCCGGTGGTGCGCCGGCTGGCCACGCCGATGGGCCGGGGCGTGGCGCCCCCGCTGGGCACGGCGGGTCCGCTCCCTTCTGCCGTCCGCCGAGGCGGCCCGGCGCCCTGCGCCCGCTGTGCGGCTGCGCGCCTGCAGCTCCCGTCCTCATCCGCCCCTGGTGCCACCCGCGTGATGCGGTTCCGTGGCCCGGTCGAGGTCGTGATCCGTCAACGCTGAACCGGCCGCCCTGGCCCTGCAACCGAGGAGTTCCGACATGGACAGCTTCGCCAATGACTTGATGAGCGACCTGATGGCCGAAGGCCCGGCGTCGCGTTCTTCCGCTGACGCCTACGACAACGAAGGCTTCGATGACGGCTTCGACGACAGCCAGGGCGATGGCTACGACGAGGACGCCTTCCTGGGCAGCCTGGTCGGCAACATCGGCCGGGCGGTCGGCGGCCTGATGGGCGGCGGCGCAGGCTTTGACGAGGGCTTC
>NZ_CBDFPH010000006.1:0-273166 GCF_965250675.1 Leptothrix sp. (in: b-proteobacteria) | reverse complement strand
AGAGCTTGTTGGTGACGTTGCTCAGGTTGGCCTTGAGGCTGAAGCGCTCGGGGTCGAACGCGAACTCGGCCATCAGGTCACCCGTGACATAGCCCGGCGCATGGAAGGCCCCGGCAGCGGCCAGGTCGGCCGGCGCCATCTTGCTGCGGAAGTTCAGGCCGGCGCCGACGCGCAGCAGCTTCGAGACCTGGTAGCTGTTCCACACCGTGCCGCTGTGCACCGGCGTCAGGCCGGGGCGGTCACCCTGGCGGTTGCCGAAGGTAGTGGCGGTGGGCGCGGCCACGTCCACCTTGGCGTCCGGCATCCACATGTAGGAGACGAAGACCTCCCAGTCGCGCGTCAGCAGGCCGTTGAAGTCGATGTCGATGCCGGTGGTGTGGCGCTTGCCCGACAGCAGCAAGGCGGTCGCGGCGGTGTCGGGGTCGGTGTTGCGCTCGTTCTTCTTGGTCGAACGGAACAGCGCCACGCGGGTGGTGAAGCGCTTGTCGGCGCTGTCGATCTTGGCGCCGAGCTCGATGTTCTCGCTCTGCTCCGGCGCGGTGTTGGCGCTCTGCGCGTTGTACGAATACGAGTCGCCCGAGGTGTTGAACGAGGTGCCCCACGAGGCGTGGAACGAATGCCGCTCGCTCGGCTGGTAGAGCGCGCCCAGCCGCTTGCTGAACTCGCCGATCTTCTGCTGGTAGGGGGTGACGGCGCCAGTGGTGGCGATCTGCTCGAAATCGCCGCTCATGCGGTCGTAGCGCAGGCCGCCCAGCAGCTTCCAGCCCGGGGCCACCTCGACCAGGTCCTGTGCATAGACGCCAGCGGACACGTTGACGAAGCCGCTGGCCTCACCCAGCACGCGCAGGCTTTCGTTGATGCTGGCGCCATCGTCGGGCGTGCCGGCCGTGGTGTTGGACTTGTTGAGCGTGACACCGGTGGGCAGCGTGGCGCGGTAGACGGTCTTTTCCTCGCGGGCGATGTCGGCGCCGGCAATCAGCTCGTGCTTGAAGCCCAGGCCCTCGAACTTGGTGCTGTAGTCGGTCTGGGCGTTGAGCGTCTCCAGCTTCTGGATCTTGAGCTGCGTGCCGCGCGTGAAGATCGTCGCGTCACTGAAGGTGGCCAGCGTGGGCGCCGTGGTCGGGCAGTTCGGGTTGGTGACCACGCCGGTGGTCGCGTTGGTCTGGGCGGTGCAGAAACGCACCGTGCTGGCGCGCTGGTCACGGTCGAAGCTGCCCTGGCGCACGGCGGTCTTGAGCGTGCTGCCGTCGCCAAAGCGGTGCAGGTGGCTGAGCGTCGCAGTGGTGGCGGTGCCGTGGTTGTAGTCGCTGGCCATGCCGTAGTAGCGGCTCGGGTCGAGCGTGCTGATCAGCGTGCTGTCGGCGGCCACCGAGGTCGCGTTCGGCCGGATCCACGGCAGGCCGTAGTTCATGCCGTTGTCGTTGTTGAGGTGCGAGACGGAGGCCGAGAACTCGTCCCCGGTGCCGATGCCCCAGCGGTAGGTGCCTGCGATGCCCTGCTTGTCGATGCTGCTGCCCGAGCCGTTGTTGTCGGCCTGCGTGCCCATGACGTTGAGGCGCAGCGCAGCGTCATCGCCGGTCTTGACGTTGAAGTCACCCGTCACGCGCCGGAAATTGTGGTTGCCGGCGGTCAGGCTGACCTCGTGGCTGTCCATCAGGAAAGGCTGCTTGCTGACCTGGTTGGCCGCGCCGCCGGTGGAGCCGCGGCCGAACAGCATCGAGGCCGAGCCGCGCAGCAGTTCCAGTCGGTCCCAGTTGAACGAGTCGCGGTCGTAGAAGGCCGGGTCGCGCATGCCGTCGATGAAGATGTCGCCGGTGGCCTGCAGCGAGAAGCCGCGCAGGCGGAT
The DNA here is from genome assembly GCF_965250675.1 of Leptothrix sp. (in: b-proteobacteria). Taxonomy (NCBI): domain Bacteria; kingdom Pseudomonadati; phylum Pseudomonadota; class Betaproteobacteria; order Burkholderiales; family Sphaerotilaceae; genus Leptothrix; species Leptothrix sp. (in: b-proteobacteria). The sequence continues at coordinate 271,320 of NZ_CBDFPH010000006.1, read as the reverse complement.
GTCTTCCTCGCCGCCCTCGGCTGCCAGGAAGGTGATGCCGGCGGTGTTCTTGAGCGCGTCCTTGAAGGTGTCGAGGTTGCGGTCGTCGATCAGCCGCTCGGTCACGACCGTGACCGACTGCGGGATGTCGCGCAGCGCCTGCTCGCCACGGCCGATGGTGGTGCGGGTGGCCTGCACGGTGTCCTTGGCAGGCACCTCGGCGCGGCCCCGCACGGTGATCTTGGGCAGCGCGGCGTCGCCAGCGACTGACGCTTCCTGCGCAACAGCCAGCGAGGCGAAGCCGAAACCTGCGGCCAGAGCGCCCAGAGGCAGGATCAGCGCAGTGGCGGTCGATGAGCGACCCGATGGGAAACGAGGACGGCGAGCCATGACAAAACTCCAGAAAGAAGACAAATGGTGTGCGGGGCAGATGCTGTGGAGCACCTGACACTTTTTCTGGCGTAAGGCTGGACCGCTTCGCTAATGATAACGATTCGTATTAATTATGAAAACTCAAGTGTCTTCAATTTGCGACACCTCGCCCACGCTGTGCACCTGACCCGAAACGCTCGACCGCCCGACCAGGACACAGCGCTTGCCCGTGCGCCTGCAGTGGTCCTTGACGCGCCAGTAAGCCCCGTGGCTGATGCAGCCGACCTGGCAGATCACCAGGTCGGCGGCGGCCAGGTGCGTGTGCAAATCCAGGTCCGGGTCCGGGCGCAGCACCTCCTCGCGCAGACGGGCAATCAGCGTGTCGCGCGCCATCAACCGACCGCGCAACCGCATCAATTCGGCCTGCTGCGCCGCAATGCAACTCGACTGCTCGGCGATCTGCTGCGTGACGCGCGATTGAATCGCCGCCAGTTCGCGACTCAGCACAGCGTTCTCACGCCGCAATGCTTCAAAAGCGTGCACGTCGGCACGAGCCTCCTCAGGCCAAGGCCTGCCTGCAGAAAAATCACGCTCGCACATCGTCAACCCCTCCTTCAACAGCCGCGCAGGACGCGCGTAAAACCATCACTTGGTCAGGATGAGCTTGCCCAGGGACGTGAGGCGCAGGCGGTAGATGACGCCGTCGTGGTCGATCTCCACCTCCACGCGGTCGCCCAGCAAGTCGCGGCTGAAGAGACGCTCGGCGTGCGGCGGTCGGACAGATCGCGGCAGTGCAGCCGCAGCGGCATCAGTGAGCGTCGGCGCCGCAGGTTCAAACGGCAAGGCATCGGGCAAGTCAAAAGTAGTCATGTCGCCATGTTAATGCGAATCATTATCGATAGCATCATTTGTCGACATTTCGGCCTGACGCACAACTGCTGAAAGATGCCCTCATATAGCCTTTGACTATTGATGAACAAACAACAGTCAATTGGATCAATAGACCAGCAGACCTTAAGATTCGGTCATCGGTTGGGAAAAGCGCTCAATCGGAACACCCCAAAGATCACCTTCTGTTCAACCCCTGGAGCTTTCCAATGTCCCTGATCAACACCCAAGTCGTCCCCTTCAAGACCGCCGCCTTCCACAACGGCAAGTTCATCGACGTGAGCAACGAGTCGATGCTGGGCAAGTGGTCGGTCGTGATCTTCATGCCGGCGGCTTTCACCTTCAACTGCCCGACCGAAGTCGAAGACGCGGCTGAGAACTACGCCGAGTTCCAGAAGGCCGGCGCCGAGGTGTACATCGTCACCACCGACACGCACTTCTCGCACAAGGTGTGGCACGAGACCTCGCCGGCCGTGGGCAAGGCCCAGTTCCCGCTGGTGGGCGACCCGACGCACAAGCTGACGCGCGCTTTCGGCGTGCACATCGAAGAAGAAGGCCTGGCACTGCGCGGCACCTTCGTGATCAACCCCGAAGGCATCATCAAGACGGCCGAAGTGCACTCCAACGAGATCGCCCGCGACGTCAAGGAAACCCTGCGCAAGCTCAAGGCAGCCCAGTACACCGCCGCTCACCCGGGCCAGGTCTGCCCGGCCAAGTGGAACGAAGGCGCCGCCACGCTGACGCCGTCGCTCGACCTGGTCGGCAAAATCTGATCGATCCGAGATCGTGACACCCGCAATGGTCGGCCACGCGCCGGCCTTGCCCCGGCCTCTCCCGAGGCCTCGCTGAAAGCACCCCGACCGCCGTGTCATCGGGTGCTTTCAACGAGGTCGGGATGACCTCGCCCTGAAACCGCACTGCCACCCGAAGGACACCGCCATGTTGGATGCCAACCTCAAGACCCAGCTCAAGGCCTATCTGGAGCGCCTGCAGCAGCCGATCGAACTGGTCGCCTCGCTCGATGACAGCAAGAGCGCGCAGGAAATGCGCGAGCTGCTGGAAGACATCGCCCCGCTGAGCGACAAGATCACCGTGCGCTACGACGGCAGCGATGCCCGCAAGCCATCCTTCAGCATCAACCGCGTCGGCGCCGACCTGGGCCTGCGCTTTGCAGCCATCCCGATGGGGCACGAATTCACCTCGCTGGTGCTGGCGCTGCTGCAGGCCGGCGGCCACCCGCCCAAGGTCGAGGCCGACGTGATCGAGCAGATCAAGGCGCTGGTGCCGGCCGAAGGCGACCTGGTCTTCGAGACCTATATGTCGCTGACCTGCCACAACTGCCCGGACGTGGTGCAGGCGCTCAACCTGATGGCCGCGCTCAACCCGCGCATCCGCCACACCGCCATCGACGGCGGCCTGTACCCCGGCGAAGTCGAGTCGCGCCAGGTCATGGCCGTGCCCAAGGTCTACCTCAATGGCGAGGTGTTCGGCTCGGGCCGCATGGAACTCGGCGAGATCCTCGCCAAGGTCGACACCGGTGCGTCCCGGCGCGAAGCGGCCAAGCTGTCCGAGAAGGCGCCTTACGACGTGCTGATCATCGGCGGCGGCCCGGCCGGCGCAGCCGCTGCGGTCTACGCCGCCCGCAAGGGCATCCGCACGGGCATCGTCGCCGAGCGCTTTGGCGGCCAGACCATGGACACCATGGGCATCGAGAACTTCGTCTCGGTGCTGGAAACGCAGGGCCCCAAGTTCGCCGCCGCGCTGGAAGCGCACGTCAAGGCCTATGACGTCGACGTGATGACGCTGCAGCGCGTTGCCCAGCTCACCCCGCCGGCCGTGCCCGGTGCGCTGGCCAGCGTCAAGCTGGAGAACGGCGCCGAGCTCAAGAGCCGCACCGTCATCCTGGCCACCGGCGCGCGCTGGCGCAACGTCAACGTGCCCGGCGAAGCCGAGTACAAGAACAAGGGCGTGGCCTACTGCCCGCACTGCGACGGCCCGCTGTTCAAGGGCAAGCGCGTGGCGGTGATCGGCGGCGGCAACTCGGGCGTGGAAGCGGCCATCGACCTGGCCGGCGTGGTCAGCCACGTCACGCTGATCGAGTTCGCCGACCAGCTCAAGGCCGACGCCGTGCTGGTCACCAAGCTCAAGAGCCTGCCCAACGTGGTGATCCACACCAACGCCCAGACCAGCGAGATCACCGGCGACGGCCAGAAGGTCAACGGCCTGAGCTTCATCGACCGCGCCAGCCAGGAAACGCATCACGTCGAGCTCGAAGGCGTGTTCGTGCAGATCGGCCTGGTGCCCAACACCGAGTTCCTCAAGGGCACGCTGGAGTTGAGCCGCTACGGCGAGATCATCATCGACGCCAAGTGCCACACCAACCTGCCCGGCGTGTTCGGCGCGGGCGACGTGACCACGGTGCCGTACAAGCAGATCATCATCGCCACGGGCGAGGGCTCCAAGGCGGCGCTGTCGGCGTTCGACTACCTGATCCGCACGCCGGCGGTGAACTGAGCGAAGACAGGCGTGACAATGACTTGTCTTAAACCACACGCAGGAGTTCTCCCATGCAAGGCGACAGCCAAGTCATCGCGTACCTGAACGCGCAACTCAAGAACGAACTCACCGCCATCAACCAGTACTTCCTGCATGCGCGCATGCTCAAGAACTGGGGCCTGATGAAGCTGGCCAAGCACGAGTACGAAGAGTCGATCGAGGAGATGAAGCACGCCGACAAGCTCATCGAGCGTGTGCTGATGCTCGAAGGCCTGCCCAACCTGCAGGACCTGGGCAAGCTCTACATCGGCGAGACGCCGATCGAGACGCTGCACTGCGACCTGAAGATCGAGATGGCCTCGCACCCGCTGCTGAAAGACGCCATCGCCCACTGCGAGAGCGTGCGTGACTACGTCTCGCGCGACATCCTGCTGGAGATCCTCGACGACACCGAAGAGCACATCGACCACCTGGAGACCGAGATCGGTCTGGTCGCCCAGGTCGGCGAGCAGAACTGGCTGCAGAGCCAGATCGGTGGCGGCACGTCCTGAGGCGCGCCGGAATTCTTTCTCAAGAAAGGGCCAGTGGCCCTTTTTTTACGCCCACACTTGAGAAGGATTCTCATTTCGTTTAGCATTTACCTGCTCGATCTTCACCCTTCCGTCCACCACCCCTGCAGGTTCCACCATGATCGTTTGTCTGTGCAATCGTGTCAGTGATCGCGACATCCGCCGTGTCGTACAGATTCAAGGCGTGCGGGATTTCGAGGTGCTCAAGGACCTGACGCGCGCGGCCTCATGCTGCGGTTGCTGTCATGACTGCGCCCGCGAGGTGTTCGATGCCGCCTGCCATCAGGACACGATGCAAGCCGGGCCGCAGGCCGTCAGTGCCTGACGCTCAAGCCCGATGACGCTGGAGCGGCTGGCACTGAGACAATCGGGCCATGCTGAAATTCGATCTCCTGACCACCGAAGGCCACGCCCGGCGCGGCCGCCTGACGCTCAACCATGGCGTCGTCGAGACGCCGATCTTCATGCCCGTGGGCACGTACGGCACCGTCAAGGGCGTGATGCCGCGCTCGCTGGAAGAAATGGGCGCGCAGATCATCCTGGGCAACACCTTCCACCTGTGGATGCGCCCGGGCCTGGACGTGATGAAACAGTTCGGCGGGCTGCACAAGTTCGAGAACTGGCACAAGCCGATCCTGACCGACTCGGGCGGCTTCCAGGTCTGGAGCCTGGGCGAGATGCGCAAGATCAGCGAGGAAGGCGTCAAGTTCGCCTCGCCCGTCAACGGCGACAAGCTGTTCCTGACGCCCGAGATCAGCGTGCAGATCCAGACGGTGCTCAACAGCGACATCGTCATGCAGTTCGACGAGTGCACGCCGTACTGGCAAGGCGCCAAGGGTGTCGGCCACATCACGACCGAGAACGAGGCCCGCGTGTCGATGGAACTCAGCCTGCGCTGGGCCCGGCGCAGCAAGGCCGAGTTCGAGCGGCTGGCCAACCCCAACGCGCTGTTCGGCATCGTGCAGGGCGGCATGTTCGAGCGCCTGCGCGAGGAATCCCTCAACGCGCTGGTCGAGCTGGACCTGCCCGGCTACGCCGTGGGCGGCGTTTCGGTGGGTGAACCCAAGGACGAGATGCTGCGCATCATGGCGCACACGCCACATCGGCTGCCGGCGCAGAAGCCGCGCTACCTGATGGGCGTGGGCACGCCCGAGGACCTGGTCGATGGCGTGGCTGCCGGCGTGGACATGTTCGACTGCGTCATGCCCACCCGCAACGCGCGCAACGGGCACCTGTTCACGCGCTTTGGCGACCTGAAGATCCGCAACGCGCGCCATAAGACCGACGAGCGCCCGCTGGATGAAACCTGCGCCTGCCACACCTGCCAGAACTTCAGCCGCGCCTACCTGCACCACCTCGACCGCTGCGGCGAAATGCTCGGGCCGATGCTCACCAGCATCCACAACCTGCACTACTACCTCAACCTGATGCAGGAAGTGCGCAACGCGCTGGACGTGGGGCAGTTCGCCGCGTTCCAGGCGCAGTTCAAGGCCGACCGCGCACGCGGCGTCTGAGCCGCACCCGATGCCCGGCTACCTGGTCAAGCACGAACCCATTGCCATCCACGGCGTGGCGGACATGAACATCCGCTCGCTGCTGGACCGCCAGCAGTACGCCGACCCGCTGGGCGCGGCGGCGGCTTTGGGCATTTCATCGGCGATGTGGCCGCTGTTCGGGCTGGTGTGGCCCTCGGCCCGGCAACTCGCCGCCGTGGTGGCATGCCGCCCGGTCAGCGACGACGAGCGCATCCTGGAGATCGGCTGCGGCCTGGCGCTGGCCAGCATGACCTGCCACCGGCGCGGCTCGCAGGTCACCGCCAGCGACTGCCACCCGCTGGCGGGCGACTTCCTGCGCCGCAACCTGCTGCTCAACCACCTGACGCCACTGCCCTATCGCCACGGCGACTGGGGCGTGCTGCCCGAGGCCGACCTGGCACCGCAATGCGCGCAGGGCCCGCGCCTGCAGGGCCGCTACGAGCTGATCATCGGCAGCGATGTGCTCTATGAGCGCGACGAGGCCGGCGTGCTGCCGCAGTTCATCGCCCGCCACGCCGCTGCGGTGGGTGAGGTGCTGATCGTCGACCCCAACCGGGGCAACCGCGCCCACTTCCAGCGCCACATGCAGGCACTGGGCTACCGGCTGGAGGAAACGCTGCTGCGGGAGACGCTGGTCAATGGCGACATCTACCGCGGCCGGTTGCTGCATTACCGGCGCGGCGTGCTGGCGCACTGAAGGGAAGCGGGCAGCGGCTACTTCGGCTCGAACATGATGACCTGGCAGTCCGCCGGGCCGATGTTCTCGACCGAGTGCGACGGCACCGCCGGCTGCACACGCGCAAAACCTGCCTTGCGTGGCGCTTGCTGCGTGGTGCCGTCAGGCGCATGGTTGCGCAGCACGCAGTCGGTCAGGAAGTAGATCGCTGCCATCGGGTGCGCATGCGGCAGGTCACGCTCCCCCGGCTTCCAGGTCACCTGGATGACGCGGTACTGATCGTTCTCCGCAACCACCTTGTAGATGTCGGGCGAAGCGAAGAACGACAGCGGCACCGACTGCGCCAGCGCCAGTCCGGACAAGGCCCCGACGGCCAACGCTGCAACGCAACGCCCCAGGTGCAAGCGGATGAAGGTGCGGGAAAGATGGACCATGCGGGTGCTCCTTGGCTTCTGGTGGACCGGATGAAACCGTGGGCACATGCCCACCCGACCAGATTAGCCAGCGCCCGCCTGCGCCGCTTGACGCGTCGCAATGGCGAACGCGGCGGTGACGCTCACCGCAGCGAAGCCCGCGAATCAGACGTCCAGCGTGTAGATGTCCGCCGTGCTGCGCTCGACCGCGCTGTGCCCGCCCAGCGCGTGGTCCCAGACCGCGTCTGCCGCGCTGGCCTGCGGCTGCAGGCCGGAGGTCATGACGGAGACCTCCTCCGAGGCGGCGTCGAATTCGGCCACCGGGTGGCGGTCGGCGTCGAACAGGCGCGCGACCATGCCGCCGCCCGCGTCGATGATCACCAGAAAACGTGCCGGCTTGTTCATGATGTGGGCCTCCTTGATGCCCTGCACTCCAGCCTAACAGCGACGCGACAATCGCGCACTGTCCCATCCGAGCCTGTCATGTTCAAGAACCTGAAGATCTACCGCATTGCCCCCGACTGGTCGACCACCGTGGCCGACGTGCAGGAGCGCCTGGAGCGCACGCCCTTCATCGAATGCGGTGCCAGCCAGCCGCTGTCGCTGGGCTGGGTCCCGCCGCGCGGACAGGCCCACGGCGCGCTGATCGAGGCTGTTGACGGCCAATGGCTGCTGAAGCTGATGATCGAGCAGAAGGTGGTGCCCGGCTCGGTCATCAAGAAGCGCGTCGATGCGCTGGCCGTGCAGATCGAGCAGCAGACCGGCAGCAAGCCCGGCCGCAAGATGAGCAAGGAGCTCAAGGAGCAGGCCCTGCTCGAGCTGCTGCCGATGGCCTTCACCAAGCAGGCCGCCGTGACGGTCTGGATCGACCTGGCCGAGCGGTTCCTGATGCTGGACACCGCCAGCGCCAGCCGCGCCGATGAGGTCGTGAGCCAGCTGGTCGAGGCCCTGCCCGGCTTCAGCGTCATGCCGCTGCACACCGCGCAATCGCCGGCCGCCGTGATGGCCGACTGGCTGCTGAGCGGCGAGCCGCCCGGCACCTTCACCGTCGACCGCGACTGCGAACTCAAGACCGCCGACGAGATGAAGTCCGTGGTGCGCTACGCCCGCCATGCGCTGGACACCGACGAGGTGCGCGCCCACATCCAGCAGGGCATGCGCCCGACACAGCTGGCGCTGACGTGGACCGGCCGCGTCTCCTTCGTGCTGACCGACACGCTGCTGGTCAAGAAGATCGCGTTCCTGGAGGGCGTGTTCGAGGAAAAGTCCAGCTCGCGCGACGCCGACGAGTCCTTCGACGCCGATGCCGCCATCGCCACCGGCGAGCTGAGCCGGCTGATCCCGGACCTGCTCGACGCCCTCGGCGGCGAGCAACTGCCAGGCAGCGTGATGGCCGAGCCAGCATCTGTTGTGGCCGTGCCGACGCTGGCCGCAGCCAGCCCTGCCGACGACAGCCCGCCGTGGTGATGAGGCCGTGAACGCCGCACCGGACGGCGGCTGATTCACATCAGCCCGACGCCCGAATCGCGGGGCTACACTGCGCACCGTCAGGAGAGAGCCGCGCCGCTGGAAACAGCGCAGCGCAGCCGCCGAAGGCGCAGAGGCCGGGCTGAAAAGCCGGTTTCGAACGCTCAGGCAAAAGGACTGGCAAACGCCCCCGCAAGGGGCGTCACCTCACTGGAGAGAGACCGCGCGCCGCAAGGCGTCTGCCGGTCCACCGAAGGGGCAAGCGGCGTGACGGCGCAACCGGCACGCGGCCAATCTCTCAGGTAAAGCGGACAGCGAGGGCACACCCACCGACCCCGGTGGAACGGATGGCGACCGCGTGTCGCACCATGCCCTTGGAGAACTGCCATGTCCGCTGCCGCATCAGATTCGACCCTCGCCACCACGACCACCACCCCGGCCTTGCTGCGCACGCCGCTGCACGAGTTGCACCTCGAACTCGGCGCCCGCCTGGTGCCGTTTGCCGGCTACGCCATGCCGGTGCAATACCCGGCCGGCATCGTCGCCGAGCACCGCCAGTGCCGCGAGGCCGCCGCGCTGTTCGACGTCTCGCACATGGGCCAGATCCGCCTGATCGGGCCGGACGCCGCCGCCGCGCTGGAAACCCTGGTGCCGCAGGACGTGCAAGGCCTGGCGCTGGGCCAGCAGCGCTACGCCTTCTTCACCAACCACTCGGGCGGCCTGCTCGACGACCTGATGATCACGCGGCGTGAAGATGACCTGCTGCTGGTCGTCAACGCGGGCTGCAAGGATGCCGACCTTCTCCACCTGATGTCGCACATCGGCCACCGCTGCCAGATCGTGACGCTGCCCGACCACGCCCTGCTGGCGCTGCAAGGCCCGCAGGCGGCCACCGTGCTGGCGCGGCTCAACGCCGGCGTGGCCGGCCTGCGCTTCATGACCGGCGGCCACTTCGCACTGGCTGGTACCGACTGCTTCGTGACCCGTTCGGGCTACACCGGCGAGGACGGTTTCGAGATCTCGGTGCCCGCCACGCACGCCATCGCGCTGGCGCGCACGCTGCTCGGCCAGCCCGAGGTGCAGGCCGCCGGCCTGGGCGCCCGCGACACGCTGCGGCTGGAAGCCGGCCTGTGTCTCTACGGACACGACATCGATACCACCACCTCGCCCATCGAGGCCGGCCTGAGCTGGGCGATCCAGAAGGTGCGGCGCGCCGGTGGAGCGCGGGCCGGCGGCTATCCGGGCGCCAGCTTCATCAACACGCAACTGAGCCAAGGCCCGTCGTCCAGGCGCGTCGGCCTGCTCGGGCTGGAGCGGGCGCCGGTGCGTGAAGGCGCGGCGCTGTTCGATGGCCAGGGCCACAAGCTCGGCCGCGTCACCAGCGGCACGCTGGCGCCAGGCGTGAACCAGCCGATCGCGATGGCCTATGTCGCCGCCAACCACGCCGCCCAGGGCGCCGAGTTGTACGCCGAGGTGCGCGGCAAGCGCCTGCCGATGCGGGTCGTGGCCATGCCCTTTGCGCCGCACCGATACTTTCGCGGCTGACAGCACTTTTTCAACCTCACTTTTTCTTCTGGAGCCTTTCGCATGAGCCTCAAGTTCACCTCCGACCACGAATGGATCAACGCCGCTGACACCGCCGCCGCCGTGGTCGGCATCACCGTGCACGCGCAGGACGCGCTGGGCGACGTGGTCTTCGTCGACCTGCCCGCCGTGGGCAGCACCTTCGCCAAGGGCGACGTGGCCGGCGTGGTCGAGTCGGTCAAGGCCGCCGCCGATCTGTACATGCCCGTGACCGGCGAGGTCATCGAGGTCAACGAAGCCCTGCGCGACGACCCGGCGCTCGCCAACACCGACCCGCTCGCCAGCGGCTGGTTCTTCAAGGTCAAGCTCGCCAACCCGGCCGAGCTGAACGACCTGATGGACGCGCCCGGCTACGACGACCTGCTCAAGACGCTGTAAGCCGTCGCAGCCTCCCACGTCATGCCCGCGCGGGCATGACGTGTTTCCTTGCCTTTCTTGATTCACCCGCCGATGTCAGCCCTGCCCACCCTCGCCCAGCTCGAAAACGCCACCGAATTCACCGCGCGCCACATCGGCCCCGGTGCCGCTGACGAGGCTCACATGCTGAGCCACATCGGCGCAGCCAGCCGTAGCGCGCTGATCGAGGCCGTGGTGCCGCGCAGCATCGCCCGCCCCACGCCGATGGACCTGCCCGCGCCGCTGACCGAGGCGCAGGCACTGGTCGAGCTGAAAGCGCTCGCCAGCCGCAACCGCGTGCTGCGCAGCCACATCGGCCAGGGCTACCACGGCACGATCACGCCCGGCGTCATCCTGCGCAACGTGCTGGAGAACCCGGCCTGGTACACCGCCTACACGCCGTATCAGGCCGAGATCAGCCAGGGCCGGCTGGAAGCGCTGGTGAACTTCCAGACCCTGGTGTGCGACCTGACCGGGCTGGCGATCGCCAACGCCTCCATGCTCGACGAGGCCACCGCTGCGGCCGAAGCCATGACGCTGGCCAAACGCAGCGTCAAGAGCAAGAGCAACACCTTCATCGTCGCCGGTGACTGCCACCCGCAGACCATCGAGGTGGTCCTGACCCGCGCCGCGCCGCTGGGCATCGACGTCAAGGTGGGCAACGCGCCCGAGCTGATGGCCGAGGGCGACTACTTCGCCGTGCTGGCGCAGTACCCGTCGACCACCGGCATGCTGCACGACCTGCGCGCGTTCACCGAGGCCGCACACGCCCAGGGCGCCGCCTTCATCGTCGCCGCCGACCTGCTGGCGCTCACACTCTTGGCCGAGCCCGGCAGCTGGGGTGCCGACATCGCCATCGGCAACACCCAGCGCCTGGGCATGCCGATGGGCGCGGGCGGCCCGCACGCCGCGTATCTGGCCTGCCGCGACGAATTCAAGCGCTCGATGCCGGGCCGGCTGGTCGGCGTCAGCGTCGACAGCCACGGCGCGCCGGCCTACCGGCTGGCGCTGCAGACCCGCGAGCAGCACATCCGCCGCGAAAAGGCCACCTCCAACATCTGCACCGCGCAGGTGCTGCCAGCCGTGATCGCCAGCCTGTACGCGGTCTATCACGGCCCGGCAGGCCTGACGCGCATCGCCCAGCGCGTGGCCAGCTACACCGCCATCCTGGCTGCGGGCCTGACCCAGCTGGGCCACAGCGTGACCAACCGCTACGCCTTCGACATGGTGACGGTGGGCATCGGCGCCGCGACCGAGGCCATCCTGGCGCGCGCCCGCGCCGGTGGCGCCAACCTGCGCCAGGTATCGCCCACCCACGTCGGCATCAGCCTGGACGAAACCACCACCCGCGCCGACATCGCCGCGATCTGGTCGTGGTTTGCAGCCGATGGCCAGGCACTGCCGAGCGTCGATGCGTTCGAGGCCGGCATCGAGCCGCTGATCCCCGCCGCGCTGCGCCGCACCAGCGCCTTCCTGACGCACCCGGTCTTCAACACCCACCACAGCGAAACCGAAATGCTGCGCTACATCCGCAGCCTGTCGGACAAGGACCTGGCGCTCGACCGCAGCATGATCCCGCTGGGTTCATGCACGATGAAGCTCAACGCCACGGCCGAGATGATCCCGATCACCTGGCCCGAGTTCGCGCAGATCCACCCGTTCGCGCCCGCCGACCAGCTGGCCGGCTACGCGCTGCTCAACGACCAGCTGTGCGCATGGCTCAGCCAGGCCACCGGTTACGCGGGCATCAGCCTGCAGCCCAACGCCGGCTCGCAGGGTGAATACGCCGGCCTGCTCATCATCCAGGCCTGGCATGAGAGCCGGGGCGACCACCACCGCAACATCTGCCTGATTCCGGAGTCGGCGCACGGCACCAACCCGGCCTCGGCGCAGATGGCGGGCATGCAGGTCGTAGTCACCCAATGCGACGCCGAGGGCAACATCGATCTGGCCGACCTGCGCGCCAAGTGCGAAAAGCACCGCGAGCAACTCGCCGCCATCATGATCACCTACCCGTCGACCTACGGCGTGTTCGACACGCATGTGAAGGAAATCTGCGCGCTGGTGCACGAGTTCGGCGGCCGGGTCTACGTCGACGGCGCCAACATGAACGCGCTGGTCGGCGTGGCCGCACCCGGCCAGTTTGGCGGCGACGTCAGCCACCTCAACCTGCACAAGACCTTCTGCATCCCGCACGGCGGTGGCGGGCCGGGCGTGGGGCCGGTGTGCGTGGTGGAAGACCTGGTGCCCTTCCTGCCGGCACATCGCACGGCAGGCGTGGGCGGTGAGCACAGCGTCGGTGCGGTCAGCGCAGCCCCTTTGGGCAACGCCGCCGTGCTGCCGATCAGCTGGATGTACGTGCGCATGATGGGCGCCGCCGGCCTGAAGGCCGCGACCGAAGTGGCGATCCTGAGCGCCAACTACATCGCCGCGCGACTGGCGGACCACTACTCCATCCACTTCAGCAGCGGCCTGGACGGCGTCAAGGGCGGTGGCGTGGCGCATGAATGCATCCTCGACCTGCGCCCGCTGAAAGACAGCTCGGGCGTCAGTGCCGAGGACGTCGCCAAGCGCCTGATCGACTACGGCTTCCACGCGCCCACGCTGAGCTTCCCCGTCGCCGGCACGCTGATGGTCGAGCCGACCGAGAGCGAGCCGCTGATGGAGCTCGACCGCTTCTGCGACGCCATGATCGCCATCCGCGCCGAGATCGCGCAGGTCGAATCGGGGGCCTGGCCGCGCGAGGACAACCCGCTCAAGAACGCACCACACACCGCCGAAGCACTGCTCAAGGCCGACTGGCCGCACGCCTACAGCCGCGAGGCCGCCGCCTACCCGGTGGCCAGCCTGCGGCGCGGCAAGTACTGGTCGCCGGTGGGCCGGGTCGACAACGTCTGGGGCGACCGCAACCTGTTCTGCAGCTGCGTGCCGCTGAGTGAGTACGATCCTGCCTGACCTGACCTCCAGCAAGCCGATGACGCCAGACAGCCCCCTACTCGCCCTGACTGCCACCCTGCTGGCTCTGCTGGTGATGCACCTGTTCACGCGGCGGACTGCATCCACCGCATTGCCAGGACGCTACGCGACGATTGACGGGCTTCGAGGCTATCTCGGCTTCTTCGTCTTTCTGCATCACGCATGCATCTGGTACCAATATCTGCAGACAGGTCGATGGGAGCTGCCGACCTCCAGGCTGTACACCCATCTGGGGCAAAGCAGCGTGGCGCTGTTTTTCATGATCACGGGTTTTCTGTTTTTCTCGAAACTGCTCGATCATGCCCACCAACCCCTGGACTGGAAGCGCCTGGCGATTTCGCGCGTGCTGCGACTCACGCCTGCCTACCTGTTGGCGATAGGGTTGCTGTTCACGATCGTGGCCATCTTGAGCAGCCAACAAGACCACGGCATGGCTGCAGACCTAGGCAAAGGTGTGCTGAGTTGGCTGCTGTTCACCATTCCGGGTAGCCCTGACCTGCACGGTGTGAGCGATACGTTCACCCTCGTGGCAGGTGTGACCTGGTCACTGCCGTATGAATGGTTTTTCTATCTCGCCCTGCCGCTGCTGGCCTGGCCTGCGCGCGTGAAAGTACCTTGGCAGGTAGTTTGCATCAGCCTGCTGCTGATGGCCGTGATGATGACCGTCTGGCACCCTAATGGCCGACATCTGCTGGCTTTTGCAGGCGGCATGGGCGCAGCGTGGGGCGTGCGCACAAGCGCCGTGCAGAAATATGCCCGCAGCAGATACGCCACCGCCTGGGCGCTCATCAGTCTGCTGGTCTGCGTCAGCGCGTTCAAGACGGCCTATCAATTCATGCCGACCCTCTTGCTGACCAGCGTGTTCGTCATCGTCGCTGCAGGCAATGACCTGCTGGGAGCACTGAGCCTGCGCGCGGCACGTGCGCTGGGCGACATGACCTACAGCATCTACATGCTGCACGGACTGGTCTTGTTCATCCTGTTTCGCTTCGTAATCGGTATTGAAGCGGCGCGAGGCCTGGGGGAAGGCGCGTACTCGGTCGTCGTTCTCCTGCTGACGCCGCTGCTGTTGCTGCTTGGACACCTGTCCTTCCGTTGGGTGGAGCGTCCTGCGATGCAACTCACCAAGACGTCTGCACGACCGGGCACGCAGACGCCCGTGCTCACTTAAAGTGCCGACATGAACACACCCACCTCCTCCATCGAACTCCTGCCCGCCAGCGGTGCTCCGCAACAACTGATGGTGCTGCTGCACGGCGTGGGCGCCAATGCGCAGAACCTGCTGCCGCTGGCTCAGGTGCTGCGCCAGCAGTTTCCACAGGCTGCCGTGCTGCTGCTGCAGGGCTATGAGCCGTTTGGACGGCATGCCGCACGACGGCTCGGCGCGGCAGTGGTTTTCGGTGCGCGGCGCGATTGAGGCCGAGCGTCCGGCGCGGGTCGCCGCCGTGCTGCCGCAGCTGATGGCCGACATCCGTGCGCATCAGGCGCGCCTGGGCGTATCGCCCGAGGCTACCGCGCTGGTGGGGTTCTCGCAGGGCTCGATCCTGTCGCTCGAAGCCGTGGCCGCCGCAGACGGCCTGGTCGGGCGCGTGCTGGCCTTCAGCGGCCGCTACGCCACGCTGCCAGCGCAGGCGCCGCAGAAGACCACGCTGCATTTTTTCCACGGCGGGGCCGATGGCGTGATCGACGTGCAGCACGCCCGCGCGGCCATCGAGCATCTGTCGACGCTGCCGGGCGCCGACGCCACCATCGACATCGCCCGGGGCGTGGGTCACGAACTGCACAGCGCGCTGGTCGACACCGCACTGCACCGCCTGACGCACCACATCCCGGCGCGCACCTGGCAGGCCGCGTTGAGCGCAGCCGCCGCCGCATCGCCGGAAGGCAGCGACACGCGGCACTGAAAAAGGCCATTGAGGCCAGCATCCTCCGCATGAGCGCACCCGGGACGGGCCCTGCTCATGCGCGGTTCACGCGTTACAAAAAGCAGCCCAAAACCCAGCTTACTTCCACGTTTGTGAATTTTGCTTTTCCGGCACAGTGGCAGCACTGAAAACCCGGGACGCGTCCGTCCAGGCCGTCAATAAAAAGCGAAGCACATGGACATGCAAGCCCCAAAGCCCAGCGCCCCCCGAGCCGCCGCAGCGCCCAGCGGACGGTTTGTGCGCTGGCTGCGCCCCTTGCTGGCCGCCGGCACCTGCGCGGGCGCCCTGCTGCTGGCGCAGGAAAGCGAAACCACCCGGCAGGTGGCGCTGCTGACCGCGCCACTGGCGATTGCCGGCATCACCCTGACAGGCCGCCAACGCGCCGCCGCCAGCCTGCAGCAGAACACTGCCGGCACGCGCCTGATGGTCGAGTCGGTCGTGCCAGTCTGGCAGCGCCAGATCGTGGCCTCCAAGCAGGAAACGGCACAGGCCATCGACGGCCTGCTCAACAGCGTCTCGCACCTGTCGGAAGCGCTGCGTCAGACCGGCTCGCTGCACGACACCTCCGCCCTGCGCGCTGCCAGCGAGCAGGTCGACCGCGAACTGGAACAAGTCTTCATCGGCTTCCAGTTTCACGACCGCATCACGCAGATGCTCGACAGCGTCTCGCAGGACATGCAGCGCTTCACCACCTGGGTGGCCGAGCACGAACAGGTCCATCCGGCCGATGCAGCGCAGTGGCTCGAACAGCTCGAGCGCAGCTACACGATGGACGAGCAACACACCCATCACCACGGCACGACTGCGACCAAGAGCAACACCGTGGTCGAATTTTTCTGAAAACCCGAAGGAGTAAAGAGATGAGCAAGACAGTCATGGTGGTGGACGATTCGATGAGCTTTCGCACCGTCGTCAAGCTGGCGCTGCAGAAGGCAGGCTACACCGTCATCGAGGCGGGTGACGGCAAGGAAGCGGTCGCCAAGCTCGACGGCCAGAAGATCAACCTGATCGTCTGCGACGTCAACATGCCGCAGATGGACGGCCTGAGCTTCGTGCGCCACATGAAGACGCTGGCAGCCTACAAGTTCACGCCGGTGATCATGCTGACCACCGAAACCCAGGAAGCCAAGAAGGCCGAAGGCCGCGCGGCCGGCGCCCGCGCCTGGATCACCAAGCCCTTCCAGCCGTCGCAGCTGGTCGAGGCCGTCAACAAGCTCTGCGTCTGAGCCACGCGCCGCCATGGACGCGACCGCCCAGATACTGGCGCTGCAGGGTGAGCTGACCATCTCCGGCATCGGTGAGCAACGCGACGTGCTGCTGCAGGCCATCGCTGCCACGGGCGACCACCCGGAGGCCCGCCTGAGCCTTGATCTGGGCGGCATCCATGCCTGCGACAGCGCCGGCGTGCAGCTGCTGCTGTCGGCCCGGCTGAGCCTGATCGCCCGTGGCGCAGTGCTGCACGTCAGCGCCTGCAGCACCCCGGTGAGCGAGGTGCTGCGCACCTACGGCCTGCAGTCCTTGCTGGACCGCAGCGCCGCACCCGAAGGAGTTCCCGCGTGAGCAGCCCGCACCCGAGCGATGACCTGAGCGACGACGACGCCATCCTGGCCGCCGCGCGCGACGGCTTTCTGGAAGAAGCCGACCAGTTGCTGCAGCAGTTCGAGGACGCGCTGCTCGGACTCGAATCCGACCCGCAGGACAGCGAACTGCTCAACGCCGCCTTCCGCGCCGCGCACACCGTCAAGGGCACCGCCGGCCTGTTCGGCTGCGACGCGGTCGTGAGCTTCACCCACGGGGTCGAGACGCTGATGGAAGCGTTGCGCAGCGGCGACCTGGCCGTGAGCGAGCCGATCTTTGCCGCGCTGCTGGCCTCGCGCGACCAGATGGAACGCCTGCTGACCGAAGTGCGGCACGGCCGCTCGCGCCTGGACGACTGCGACCCCGACATCGCCGCCATCAGCCACAGCCTGGGGCAGACCCTGCGCACGCTGATGGGCAAGCCTGCGGAAGCCGCATCCGTCAGCACGGCGCCTGCCTTGGCGGCGGCAGCATCCGGCCTCGTGGTCTGGCACCTGTCGCTGCGCTTTGGCGCAGATGCGCTGCGCAACGGGCTGGACCCGCTGTCGTTCATCCGCTACCTCGACACGCTGGGCGAGGTGCTGCACATCGCCACCGTCTGCCCCGACCTGCCGCCGCTGGAGTCGCTGGACCCGGAGGGCTGCCACCTCGGCTTCGACATCCGCTACGCCAGCGCCGCCAGCCGCGCCACCATCGAGCAGGTGTTCGATTTCGTCATCGACGACTGCGAGCTGAGCCTGGTCGCCGAAGACGCGCCTGCCGAAGAAACCGCAGCGGTCACTGCCACGCCCGAGCCAGCGACTGCGGCAACGCCTGCACCGGCACCTTCCCCGCCGCCCGCCCCCGAGCGCCGCAACAGCCCCGCCGACCGGCGCGGTGACGACACCCGCTACCTGCGCGTGTCGGCCGACAAGCTCGACCACCTGATCGACCTGATCGGCGAGCTGGTGATCGCAGGCTCAGGCGCTGAGCTGGTGGCTCAGCGTGAGCGCTCACCCGCCTTCATGGAAGCCGCGCTGCGCATCCACGACCTGGTGCAGGAAGCGCGCGACGGTGCCTTGAGCCTGCGCATGGTGCCCATCGGCGAAACGTTCTCGCGCTTCCAGCGCGTGGTGCGCGACGTGAGCAAGGCGCTGGGCAAGGACGTCGAGCTGCAGATCACCGGCGGCGACACCGAGATGGACAAGTCCATGGTCGAAGCCATTGCCGACCCACTGATGCACCTGGTGCGCAACAGCCTGGACCACGGCATCGAATCCAGTGACGACCGCGCCGCCAGCGGCAAGAGCCCGCGTGGCCGGCTGGCGCTCAACGCGTATCACGAGAGCGGCCAGATCGTCATCGAGGTCAGCGACGACGGCCGGGGCCTGGCGCGCGAACGCATCCTGGCCAAGGCGATCGAGCGCGAGCTGATCGCGCCCGACGCGCAGTTGAGCGACGCCGAGGTCAACCACCTGATCTTCGCGCCCGGCTTCTCGACCGCCGACAAGGTGACCGACATCTCGGGCCGAGGCGTCGGCATGGACGTGGTCAAGCGCAACATCGACGCGCTGCGCGGCCACATCCAGATTGCCAGCACGGTCGGGCGTGGCACGACCATGCAGATCCGCCTGCCGCTGACGCTGGCGATCATCGACGGCTTCCTCACCAGCATCGGCGACGTGCACTACGTCGTGCCGCTGGAGGGCGTGGTCGAGTGCATCGAGACCCCGCCGGCCTGCCGCGCCGGCCACCACGGCGCCAACGGCGGCCCGCGGCTGTCGGGCTGCTTCGACCTGCGCGGCGAGGTGCTGCCCTACGTCGACCTGCGCACCTGCTTCCAGCTCAGGAGCGCGCCGCCCGCGCGCCAGAGCATGTTGCTGGTACGCACCGCCACCAGCAAGGTCGGTCTGCTGGTCGACCGCCTGCTGGGCGAGCACCAGACCGTGCTCAAGCCCCTGGGACGCGTGTTCCAGCAGCTGCCGGGCATTGCCGGCTCGACGATTCTGGGCAGCGGCGAAGTCGCGCTGGTGCTCGACGTGCCCAGCCTGATGACGCACGTCACGCCGCCCGTCACCCGCAGCGGCGCGCACCACCCCCACCCGATTCACTGATACCCGCTCCGGAGCCACCATGGACTCTTTGAACCGCCGCACCGCAGCCGCACCGCTGGTGCCGCCCACTTCGCCCAGTACATCATCCAGTGCCGTGGACCGGGTATTTGCCCCGCTCTCGCCGCTGCTGTCCCGGTTGCGCCTGAGCAGCAAGGTGGCACTCATCTCGGCGGTGCTGTTCGTGCCGATGGCCAGCCTGCTGGTCAGCACCCTGAAGACCTCGACCGACGCGATCAACGCCACGCGCACCGAACTGCAGGGACTGGAGATCGCCACGCAGACCCAGAACCTCATCACCGAGGTGCTGCGCCACCGGGGCCAGACCTACCTCGCGCTCAAGGGCAACACCGAGGCCGACAGCCAGAGGCCTGCGACGCGCGCAGCCATCGACAAGCTCATGCAGACCATCGGCGCCGATGCCGTGCCGCTGAACCTCGACAAGGACTGGGCCAAGGTGCGTACCGACGTGCTGGGCGTGACCGGCGCGCAAGGCGCCAAGGACGCCAACACCTCGGTCAGCCAGCACACCGCGCTGATGCGCGACCTGTACGAATTCAACCTGCGTGCCGCCGAAGCCAGCGGGCTGACGCTCGACCCGGAAGCCGCCACCTACTACCTGATGTCGGCCGCCACCGAGCGCACCTTCCCCTACATGGAGGCGATGACCACCATCCGCACCGTCGGCACGCTGGCGCTGCAGGTGGGCGAGTGGACCGCTGCGGACACCAGCCAGCTCAATGCCCAGCTGCTGCAGCTGGAGAAGGCGCAGCAGGGCGTGCAGCGTCAGCTCGACGCCCTGCAACGCTCCGGCGTCGAGCCGCCCAAGGCCTGGGCCGAGGCCCAGCGGGCGGTGGAGCCGTTCGTCGCCTCCGTCGTGGCGCTGCGCCAGGAAGGCAAGCTCCAGGGCGATCCGGTGGCGCACGTGCGCCGGGGTGCCGAGACGGTCGAGAAGATCAACACCTTTCACCGCGAAACCACCGACCTGCTGAAGAACCTGCTCCAGGCGCGCGACGCGAATCTCACCGCACACCGCAACTGGCAGGCTGGCCTGTCGGCGCTGGGCCTGCTGCTGGCGCTCTACCTGTACAGCGCCATCACGCACTCGATCCGCCGCTCGGCCCGCCGGCTGCAGGCTGACGCCGACCTGATCGCCTCCGGCACGCTCGACCAGCCGGTGCACGCGGCTGGCCAGGACGAGCTGGCGCAGATCGGTGCCTCATTCGAGCAGGCCCGCAGCACGCTGCTGCGGCTGATCAACGACATGCACACCATGTCGGCAGAACACGAGAGAGGGGACATCGACGTCTTCATCGCGCCGCAGCAGTACGCCGGCGAGTACGCCAGCATGGCCGGGCACATCAACGCCATGGTCGCCGGCCACATCTCGGTCAAGCGTCAGGCGCTCGGCGTCATGCAGTCCTTCGGCGAGGGCGACTTCGACGCCCCGCTTGAGCTCTTCCCCGGCAAGAAGCGCTTCGTCAACGACGCGGTCGAGTCCGTCCGCGCCCGCCTGCGTGAGGCTGCCGCCGCCGCCGCCGAGAACCTGCGCATCCGCACCGCCCTGGACGGCACGCCCGGCGCGGTGTTGATCGCCAATGCCGAGGGCACGGTGCGCTATGCCAACGAGGCCGCCCACGCGCTGTTCGCCCGCCATGAGGCCGATGTCGCCAGCGTGGTGCCGGGCTTTGCCGCCACGCGCCTGATCGGCAGCTCGGTCGAGCCGTTCGCCCGCCCGATGGGCTTGCCCGCCAACCTGGTCCACGCCCTGCACAGCCCGGTGCGCACCGAGGCGCGCGCCGGCAGCCGCACGCTGGCCCTGACGGCCAGCCCGATCCAGAACGCCGCCGGTGCCCGCACGGGCGTGGTGCTGGAGTGGTTCGACCGCACCGAGGAGGTCCGCCTGGAGCAGGAGGTGACGTCCGTCGTGGAGGGCGCCGCACGCGGTGACTTCTCGGCCCGCATGGATGTGGCGCACGCCAGCGGTTTCTTCAAGCTGCTGGGCGGCGGCATCAATGATCTGGTGGGCGCGACCGAGCGCAATCTGGACACGTTCAGCGCGGCGCTGTCGCGCATCTCGGACGGGGATTTGAGCCAGTCGGTCGAGGGGGACTTCGAGGGCATCTTCGAGCGCCTGCAGGGCGACTTGAATCAGATGATGGCGCAGCTGGTGTCGACCATCTCGCAGGTCAATGCGGCGGCGTCTTCGCTGACGGCGGCGGCCAATCAGGTCTCGAGCACATCGCAGTCGCTGTCTCAGTCGGCCTCGGAACAGGCCGCGAGCATCGAGGAGACGAGTGCTTCGCTGCAGGAGATGGCGGCCTCCGTCAAGCAGAACGCCGACAACGCGCAGATGACCGATGGCATGGCCACGCAGGCCGCGCGCGAGGCCACCGACGGCGGTGGCGCGGTGGCGCAGACGGTAGAAGCGATGAAGGCGATTGCCACGCGCATCTCGATCATCGATGACATTGCGTACCAGACCAATCTGCTGGCCTTGAACGCGGCGATTGAAGCCGCTCGTGCGGGTGACCACGGCAAGGGCTTTGCGGTGGTGGCCGCCGAGGTGCGCAAGCTCGCCGAGCGCAGCCAGGTGGCGGCGCAGGAGATCGGGCAGCTCGCAGGATCGAGCGTGCAGATGGCCGAGAAGGCCGGCGCGCTCCTGGGCCAGATGGTGCCCTCGATCAACAAGACCAGCGAGCTGGTGCAGGAGATCGCCGCCGCCTCGGGCGAGCAGGCCGGCAGCGTCACGCAGATCAATGCGGCGATGAATCACGTCAATGGCTCGACGCAGCAGAACGCTTCTGCGGCAGAAGAACTCTCGGCCACGGCCGAGGAGCTCTCCGCCCAGGCCACTCAGCTGCAGGAACTCATGGCCTTCTTCCAGCTTCAGGCCGAGATGGTCACGCCGCCTGCTGCCGCTCAGAGTCGCGGTCACGCCAGCGCGGGCCACACCCGCCCTGTGCCTGCAGCAGCGTTCTCCAGCGTGCCGCGCATCGCCGCCCAGCGCCATGGCAAGGCCTCGCACCACCACGCATCGACCACCAGCCCGTCCAGCCGCAGCAAGGCCTCCGGTGCCTGGGCCGATGTGGTCGACGAAAGCAGCTTCAGCTCGTTCTGAACCGGCACCACGCCTGACACGCCTCACCCGAGAACATGATGACCCCTGACCGCCCCTTGCCATCCCGCACTGGCAGCCTCGCCCGGCGCTTGTCCATCACGTGGCGCCTGTTCCTCGGTGCCGCGTTGCCGGTGCTGATGATCTGCGCCTTCGCGCTCTGGCTCATACCGACGCTGGAGCAGTTGCGCGCGCATTCGCAGGTCACGATGCCGGCGCTGGTCGATGACGCGATGCTCGGCAAGGACATGCAGCGCAACGTGGTGCAGGTGCAGCAGTTCCTGTCGGACGTGTCAGCCACGCGGGCGCTGGACGGGCTGGATGACGGCTTTGCGGCAGCAGCCAGGAACAAGGCCGAATTCATCGCCGGGCTGGAGCGCTTTCGCACCGCATTGACACACCGTGGCGCCACGGCGGAACTGGCGACGCTCGACCGGCTGCACGGTCAGTTCGATGTCTATTACGCCGCTGGCGTCACCATGGCGCAGGCCTACGTCAAGGGCGGCCCGGCGGCGGGCAATGCCTTGATGCCGCAATTCGACAAGGCCAGCGCCGACCTGCAAACCAGCATGGACGCGTTCATCGGCGGTACCTCCGCGCGCCTGCAGGCCGAAACCGGCGTGGTGGGTGAGATGACCGCCGCCGCCGAGCGCCTGGCCCTGACGCTGTGCGCCGCCGTGGCGCTGGGCACCGGCTTGCTGATCTGGGGGGTCGCGCTCAGCATCACCCGCCCGCTCAAGCAGGTACAAGCCTCTGCCGCCGACATTGCCGCCGGCCGTTTCTCAGACACCATCGAGGTGCAGGGCAGCGACGAGCTCGCCCAGCTGGCGCGCTCGGTCGAGCAGGTGCGCCACACGGTGAACGGCCTGATCGAGTCGGTCAACACCATGTCGGCAGAACACGAGAGAGGGGACATCGACGTCTTCATCGCGCCGCAGCAGTACGCCGGCGAGTACGCCAGCATGGCCGGGCACATCAACGCCATGGTCGCCGGCCACATCTCGGTCAAGCGTCAGGCGCTCGGCGTCATGCAGTCCTTCGGCGAGGGCGACTTCGACGCCCCGCTTGAGCTCTTCCCCGGCAAGAAGCGCTTCGTCAACGACGCGGTCGAGTCCGTCCGCGCCCGCCTGCGTGAGGCTGCCGCCGCCGCCGCCGAGAACCTGCGCATCCGCACCGCCCTGGACGGCACGCCCGGCGCGGTGTTGATCGCCAATGCCGAGGGCACGGTGCGCTATGCCAACGAGGCCGCCCACGCGCTGTTCGCCCGCCATGAGGCCGATGTCGCCAGCGTGGTGCCGGGCTTTGCCGCCACGCGCCTGATCGGCAGCTCGGTCGAGCCGTTCGCCCGCCCGATGGGCTTGCCCGCCAACCTGGTCCACGCCCTGCACAGCCCGGTGCGCACCGAGGCGCGCGCCGGCAGCCGCACGCTGGCCCTGACGGCCAGCCCGATCCAGAACGCCGCCGGTGCCCGCACGGGCGTGGTGCTGGAGTGGTTCGACCGCACCGAGGAGGTCCGCCTGGAGCAGGAGGTGACGTCCGTCGTGGAGGGCGCCGCACGCGGTGACTTCTCGGCCCGCATGGATGTGGCGCACGCCAGCGGTTTCTTCAAGCTGCTGGGCGGCGGCATCAATGATCTGGTGGGCGCGACCGAGCGCAATCTGGACACGTTCAGCGCGGCGCTGTCGCGCATCTCGGACGGGGATTTGAGCCAGTCGGTCGAGGGGGACTTCGAGGGCATCTTCGAGCGCCTGCAGGGCGACTTGAATCAGATGATGGCGCAGCTGGTGTCGACCATCTCGCAGGTCAATGCGGCGGCGTCTTCGCTGACGGCGGCGGCCAATCAGGTCTCGAGCACATCGCAGTCGCTGTCTCAGTCGGCCTCGGAACAGGCCGCGAGCATCGAGGAGACGAGTGCTTCGCTGCAGGAGATGGCGGCCTCCGTCAAGCAGAACGCCGACAACGCGCAGATGACCGATGGCATGGCCACGCAGGCCGCGCGCGAGGCCACCGACGGCGGTGGCGCGGTGGCGCAGACGGTAGAAGCGATGAAGGCGATTGCCACGCGCATCTCGATCATCGATGACATTGCGTACCAGACCAATCTGCTGGCCTTGAACGCGGCGATTGAAGCCGCTCGTGCGGGTGACCACGGCAAGGGCTTTGCGGTGGTGGCCGCCGAGGTGCGCAAGCTCGCCGAGCGCAGCCAGGTGGCGGCGCAGGAGATCGGGCAGCTCGCAGGATCGAGCGTGCAGATGGCCGAGAAGGCCGGCGCGCTCCTGGGCCAGATGGTGCCCTCGATCAACAAGACCAGCGAGCTGGTGCAGGAGATCGCCGCCGCCTCGGGCGAGCAGGCCGGCAGCGTCACGCAGATCAATGCGGCGATGAATCACGTCAATGGCTCGACGCAGCAGAACGCTTCTGCGGCAGAAGAACTCTCGGCCACGGCCGAGGAGCTCTCCGCCCAGGCCACTCAGCTGCAGGAACTCATGGCCTTCTTCCAGCTTCAGGCCGAGATGGTCACCACCCCTGCTGCCGCTCGCTCCTCGGGTGGGTCGGGCCACAGCAAGTCGGGCGGCGCGTGGGCGGATGTGGCGCGCCGCAGCCGCCGCAGCACCGTCGGCAGCTACTGACGCGGCCGCCACAGGAGTCGACATGCAAGTCATGGAACCACAACACGCAGCCAGCGCCCTGCCCTCGCACGCCCCCGCCAACGTCGCACCGCGCCAGCTGTTGCGGCTGGCGCTCGGTGAGCACCGTTACGGTGTGACGATCGACCGGGTGCGCGAGATCCTCAAATCCAGCCAGCTCACGGCACTGCCGCTGATGCCGGCCTTCGTGCTGGGCGTGATGAACCTGCGCGGCGCGGTGGTGCCGGTCATCGACCTCGGCGCGCGCCTGGGCCTGAGCAGCGCCACGCTGACGCGGCGCAGCTGCGTCGTGATCGTCGAGCTGCCCGGCAACGACAGCCGCAGCGCGCAGACCTTCGGGCTGATGGTGGACGCCGTGCACGAAGTGGCCGACATTCCGCCCAGCGGGCTGGAGAGCGTGCCGTCGCTGGGCACCGACATTCGCGGCGACTACCTCGAAGGCATGGCGCGGCTGCGCGGCGAGATCGTGCCGGTGCTGGCCCTGGAGCGCGTGCTCGACGAAGACGCACTGACGCTGGAGATTGCAAGCCACGTTCGTCAGGGCGCGGCATGACGCTGTCCACGGCGTCGTTCGAAGCCGTGACCGAGATGTTCGCGCGCGTCTCGGGCATCCGCCTGAGTCCGGCCAAGAAGCCGCTGGTCGAGGGCCGGCTGCAACGCATGGCGCAGGACGCAGGCCATGACCGGCTCGATGACTTCGTGCGCGACCTGCTGCACCACAGCGATCCAAAGGCGCTCACGAGGGTGGTCGACAAGCTTACCACCAACGAAACCTATTTCTTTCGCGAGCCGCAGCACTTCGACTTTCTGCGGCAGCAGTTGCAGGCGCAGGCGCAAAAGCAGGCGCCCGCCGGGCCGTTGCGGGTGTGGAGCGCAGCCAGCTCGTCGGGCGAAGAGGCCTACAGCATTGCCATGCTGCTGGCCGATGTGCTGGGCCGGCGCGACTGGTCGGTGGTGGGCACCGACCTGTCGACCGCCATGGTGCGGCAGGCGCAGCGCGCGCTCTACCCGATGGAGCGGGCGCGCAACCTGACGCCCGCGCAACTCAAGCGCCACTGCCTGCGCGGCGAGGGCGACTACGAAGGCCAGCTGCTGATACAGCGCGGCCTGCGCGAGCGGGTGAGCTTTCGCAGCGCCAACCTGATGCAGGACATGCCGCGCGAGCTGGGCCAGTTCGACGTGATCTTCCTGCGCAACGTCCTGATCTATTTCGATCCGCCCGCCAAGGCCGCCATCGTGCGGCGTGTGCTGGCGCACCTCAAACCCGACGGGCACCTCTACACCGGCCATGCCGAATCCCTCACCCAGCTCGACCTCCCGATTCGTGCCGTCGCCACGGCCGTCTATGCGCATACCGCCCGATCTGCATGACCTGCCTGAAGGCGTGGTGGCCAAGCCACCACCCGGGCGCGAGTTGCTGCTCATGCCGGGCCAGCTCTACTTCGGCAACCAGCCCAGCGTGGTGCGCACGCTGCTGGGCTCGTGCGTGGCGGTGACGCTGTGGAACCCGCAGCGGCGCATCGGCGGCATGTGCCACTACATGCTGCCCGAGCGCCTGCACGGCACCCGCACACGCCCCGACGCACGCTACGCCACCGAGGCCATCACGCTGCTGGTCGAGGCGCTGGAGCACGTCGGCACGCGCTGCCAGGACTACGAGGCCCACCTCTACGGCGGCGCCGACACCCTGCCAGACCACTTGACGCACAAGCCCAACGTGGGCGTGCGCAACATCGAGATCGGCTGGACGCTGATCGACCAGCACGGCTTCCAGCTGGTGGGCGTCGACGTGGGCGACAACGTGCCGCGCATGGTCCGGCTCGACATGAAATCAGGCGAAGTCCAAATGCGCCGCTCCGAGCGCTGACACAGGAGAAAACCAAGCCATGCCCGCCATCAAGGTCATGATCGTCGACGACTCGGCGGTGGTGCGCAAGCACCTGTCGGAGCTGCTCACCGCCGCCGGCATCGAGGTGATCGCCACCGCCGCCGATCCGCTGTTCGCGCTGCCCAAGATGCGCTCGCAATGGCCCGACGTGCTGGTGCTCGACGTCGAGATGCCGCGCATGGACGGCATCAGCTTTCTGCGCCAGCTGATGGCCGAGCGACCCACACCGGTGGTGATGTGCTCGACCCTGACCGAAGCCGGCTGCGAGACCACGATGCAGGCGCTGGCCGCCGGCGCCGTGAGCTTCGTCACCAAGCCGCGCATCGGCTTGAAATCATTCCTGGAAGACCGCGCCAACGGCCTGGTCGACGCCGTGCGCGCCGCCGCCGGCGCCAACCTGCGGGCGATGACGTTCAGCAACGCGGCGCCACCGGCCACACGCATGGCGCTGCCGATGGCCGCACCCGCCCGCCCGGGTGCCATGGCGACCACCACCGACCGGGTCATCGCCATCGGCCTGTCGACCGGCGGCGTGCAGTCGCTGGAGCGCGTGCTGCCCCACCTGCCGCGCACGCTGCCGGGCATCCTGGTGGTGCAGCACATGCCGGAGAAGTTCACTGCCGCGTTTGCCGCGCGGCTCGACCGGCTCTGCGAGGTCGAGGTCGTGGAAGCCCGCGACGGCGACCGCGTCATCAGCGGCCGCGTGCTGATCGCCCCGGGCGGGCGCCACCTGCGCCTCAAGCGCAGCGGCGCGCAGTACGTGGCCGAGGTCGTGGACGGCCCGCTCATCAACCACCACCGCCCGTCGGTGGATGTGCTGTTCCGCTCGGTGGCGCAATGCGCCGGCCGCAACGCCGTGGGCCTGATCATGACCGGCATGGGCGATGACGGTGCCCGCGGCCTGCGCGACATGCGCGAGGCCGGTGCCGTCACCGCAGCGCAGGACGAGGCCAGCTCGGTCGTCTTCGGCATGCCACGCGAAGCCGCCCGCATCGGCGCGGCGCAACACGTGGTGGGGCTGGATCAAATGGCCGGATGGCTGCAGCGGGTGAGCCGGGGCGATTGACGGGCTTCCATCAAGCCTGCCCGGCCAGCGGCGGCACCGGCAGCGCCACGTCGCCGCACTGGGCGCGGTGGCGCAGCGCGTGGTCGATGACGACCAGCGCCAGCATGGCCTCGGCGATCGGCGTAGCGCGGATGCCCACGCAGGGGTCGTGGCGGCCGAAGGTCTCGACCGTGGTCGGCTCCAGCGCGCGGTTGACCGAGGCCTTGGGACTGCGGATCGAACTGGTCGGCTTGATGGCGATGCTCACCACAAGATCCTGCCCGGTGCTGATGCCGCCCAGCACGCCGCCGGCGTTGTTGCTGGCAAAGCCCGCGGGCGTCAGTTCATCGCCATGCTGAGTGCCGCGCTGCGCGACGCTGGCAAAGCCGGCGCCGATCTCGACGCCCTTGACCGCGTTGATGCCCATCATGGCGTGGGCAATGTCGGCGTCGAGCTTGTCGAACAGCGGCTCGCCCAGCCCCGCCGGCATGCCGCGCGCGACCACCTGGATGCGCGCACCGCAGCTGTCGCCGTCCTTGCGCAAGGCGTCCATATAGGCTTCCAGGCGCTCGATGGTGGGCGCATGGCTGGGTGCGAAGAAGGGGTTGAGCGGGATCTGCGCCTCGTCCTCGAACGGGATCTCGACCTCGCCGATGGCGCTCATCCAGCCGGTAAACGTCACGCCGTGGTGCTCGCGCAGCCACTTCTTGGCCACCGCACCGGCAGCCACCATCGGCGCGGTCAGGCGGGCCGACGAGCGCCCGCCGCCGCGCGGGTCGCGCAGGCCGTACTTGCGCCAGTAGCTGTAGTCGGCGTGGCCGGGACGGAAGGTGTCGAGGATGTTGCCGTAGTCCTTGCTGCGCTGGTCGGTGTTGCGGATCAGCAGGGCAATCGGCGTGCCGGTGGTGCGGCCCTCGTAGACGCCCGAGAGGATCTCGACCGCATCGGGCTCGTTGCGCTGCGTGACGTGGCGGCTGGTGCCAGGGCGGCGGCGGTCCAGATCAGGCTGGATGTCGGCCTCGGACAACTCCATGCCGGGTGGGCAGCCGTCGATGACGCAGCCGATCGCCGGGCCGTGGCTCTCACCGAAGTTGGTGACGGAAAACAGAAGACCGAAGGTGCTGCCGGACATGTGGGGATCCCAGGGGAAAAACGTTCAAAAAGCGTTCTTGTAACGCGCCGAATTGTAGATAAGGGGGCAAAAGCGCCTTTGCTCCGCGCTTTGCACAGCGGTGTCACGGCCAACAATCACATTCAGTCATTGAGCACCTCGCCCCAGCGCGCGAGGCAACTGCCCCGAATATCCGTAGTGAGGAAGACGATGAACACGGTTCTTGATACCCCGATGGCCGCATCTGCCAGCCAGACTGGCGCTGGCCGCGCACCTGCGCGCCATACCGGCCGCGTCGGCCAGGTCAGCAGCAACGGCACCAGCCAGCACCTGGGGGGGGAATTTCTGACCTTCCGCCTGGGCCATGAGGAGTACGGCATCGAGATCCTGAAGGTGCAGGAAATCCGCTCCTATGAGCCGCCCACGCGCATCGCCAATTCGGCCTCGTTCTTCAAGGGCGTGGTCAACCTGCGCGGTGTGATCGTGCCGATCGTCGACCTGCGCCTGAAGTTCGGCTGCGACAGCGCCGACTACAACACCACCACCGTGGTGATCGTGCTCAACATCCGCGGCCGGGTCGTGGGCGCCGTGGTGGATTCGGTCTCCGACGTGCTGGAGTTGCCGCACGACGCCGTCAAGCCGGCGCCGGAGATTGATGCGTCGGTGGACACCAGCTACATCACCGGCATCGCCAACGTGGCCGAGCGCATGCTGATCCTGATGGACATCGAGGCCCTGATGAGCAGCCCCGACATGGGCCTGGTCGAGATCGGCTGAACCCCGGCGCTGCGGCTCGACCGCACAGCAAAAAGGGCACCGCGAGGTGCCCTTGGTCTTTGTGGCGATCTGATTCAGTGGTTCAGAGCAGCGGCTTGACCTCATGGGCCGCATCGTGCGCGGCGGTTTCATCTGCCGGCCAGTCGCGGATGTAGGCTTTGAGCATGCGGTTCTCGAAGTCCTGGCTGTCGACCACGGCCTTGGCCACGTCGTAGAACGAGATCACGCCCATCAGCGTGCGCTGCTCCAGCACGGGCATGTAGCGGGCGTGGCGCTCCAGCATCATGCGGCGCACTTCGTCGATCTCGGTCGACGGCGTGCAGGTCAGCGGGTGGTCGTCCATCACCGTACGCACCAGCAGCGTGCCGACGGTGCCGCCATTGCGCACCACCGCGCGGATCACCTCGCGGAAGGTCAGCATGCCGATCAGGTCGCCGTGCGACATGACGACCAGCGAGCCGATGTCGAACTCGCTCATGGTCTGGACGGCTTCGGCCAGGTGGGAATCGGGCGAAACGGTGTAGAGCGTGCTGCCCTTGACGCGCAGGATGTCACTGACTTTCATGGCGGAGTACCTCGAACTTGAACCGGGTGAACAGGGGGTTGAAAACAATATAGCCCACATTTCCGGCACAAAGTAACCCGGTCACGCCCTGAAACTCAGCAAAGTCAGTGCGCGGCTTCGCCCTGCTTCATCTGGCGGCGCAGCTCGACGGCATCGCCGGCAGCCGCTACCCGATCGCCCAGCAGCTTGAAGACGCAGACGGCCTCGGACACCTGCTCGCTTTGCGTGCGCACCGAGCTGGCGGCGGCGGCGAGTTCCTCGACCAGTGCGGCGTTCTGCTGCGTCAGCGTGTCCATGTGCGCCACGGCCTCGTTGACCTGCGAGATGCCGGTGAGCTGCTCGGACGCGCCGGTGTTGATCTCCACCACCAGCGCACTCATGCGCTGCACGGCTTCGAGCGCCGAATCCATGGTCTTGCCGGCGTCAGCAGTCTGCCGTGCACCGATCTCGACCTGGTTGCCCGATTCCTCGATCAGCTGCTTGACCTCGCGTGCCGCCGTGGATGTGCGCTGCGCCAGCGAACGCACCTCGCTGGCCACCACCGCGAAGCCGCGGCCCTGCTCACCCGCGCGCGCGGCTTCCACCGCGGCGTTCAGGGCCAGGATGTTGGTCTGGAAGGCGATGCCGTCAATCACCTGGATGATTTCCTGGATGCGGTTGGACGACTGGCTGATGCCCGACATGGTGCTCGTGACCTTGTGCACCGCCTCGGCGCTGCGCGTGGTGATGTCGAAAGCGGTGCGGGCGAAGTCGGCCACGCCACGCGCGGCCTCGGCGCTCTGGCGCACCGTGCCGGTGATCTGCTCCATCGACGACGCGGTTTCTTCCAGGCTGGAGGCCTGGCTTTCGGTGCGCGACGACAGGTCTTCGTTGCCCTGGGCCAGCTCGGACGCCGTGCCACGCAGGCTCTCGACACCGGCGCGGGCATCGCTGACGATGGCCATCAGGTTGACCGACAGCTGGTTGATCGAGCGCTCGCACTGGCCGATGATGCCGCGGTGCTTGACCTCGAAGCGGCGTGTCAGGTCGCCTGCGGCCAGCCGGTTGGAGAAACGGTGCAGGCTCTCCAGCGGCGCCAGCGTGATGTGCTGGATGCGCAGGCCGGACAGCACCGCCGCCGCCGCCGCCGCACCCAGCCCCAGGCCCCAGCCGAGGGCACCACCGCCCACCGCCTGGCCCAGAGTGACGGCGCCAGCCCCCGCGCCCACCGCCAGCCAGCTCAGCAGGCCGACCTGCTTGCCGGGCTCCAGTTGCGTCAGGCGCGCCACGGCACCGCCCAGGCTGCGCTTGTGCAGCGCACCGTTCTTGAAGGTGTGCACCAGCTGGCCGGCGTCTTTTTCAGCGCGCATGGTGGTGTAGAGCGCCTCGGCTTCCTGGATCTGCACGCGGGTGGCTTCGGTGCGCACGGACATGAAGCCGGCGATCTGGTCGCCTTCGAGCAAGGCGGTGACGTTGGCCATCACCCAGTAGTGATCGCCGTTCTTGCGCCGGTTCTTGACCGGTGCCGACCAGGGCAGCCCGGCCTGGATGGAGACCCACATGTCGCGGAAGGCTTCCTCCGGCATGTCGGGGTGACGGATGAGGTTATGCGGCTGGCCCAGCAACTCCTCGCGCGCAAAACCGCTGACCTCGATAAAGGTCGGGTTCATGTAGAGGATGCGACCCTTGAGGTCCGTCGTCGAGACGAGCGTCTGGCCTGAGGGAAACGGGTATTCCCGTTGGCTGATCGGCAAGTTACTGCGCATGCGTTATCTCCAGATGGATGTCGCCCATGAGCCCGGGCAAAGACATGCAAAGAGGATAGTGAGGCGCCCCAAATGCGAAAGCCTTGAATAAAGCCGCAATTCCCCCTCATTCACCCACAGCCGATCAGCATCAGGGCTTGCCTGCTGCGGGCTCCACGGCGGGAGGCAGCGCCTGGGCCAGGCACAGGCCGGCCGGCAGCCAGGACTGGCGCAGGGCCAGATTGGCGGGCCGGGCGGCGAGCAGCAGGCACTCGACCAGCGGCGCCAGCAGCGTGTGGGCCGGATCGACCAGCAGCACCACGCGCGGCGAGCCGTCTTCATCGAGGCGGCCCAGCCAGTCGAGCCCGGTCAGAGTCTCGGTGATGGGTTCGAGCTGCAGCGGGTCGAGCCGCAGGCGCTCGGCCAGATCGGCCAGCGAGAGGCCGCGCCGGGCATCGTCACGCGCGGCAGCCAGCTCGGCCAGCACCTGCAGCGCCAGCGTGAAGCGCCAGCCCGGCACCGCCGCATGACGCACCGTGCGCAACTGCAGGCTGGGTGCGTAGGCGGCAATCACCGCGCCCAGCAGCACGATCACCCAGCCCAGGTAGATCCACACCAGCAGGATCGGCACGGTGGCAAACGCGCCGTAGATGGTGGTGTAGGTGGGCGCGGCGGCCAGGTACCAGGCCAGCAACCGCTTGACGATCTCGAAACCCACCGCCACAAAGGCGCCACCCGCCGCCGCATGCACCCAGCGCACCGGCGTGTTGGGCACGAAGCGGAACAGGCCGGCCATGCCGGTGGCCATCAGCAACAACTCGACCCCGTTCAGCAGCAGCGACACGCCGCCGGGCAAGGCGCTGACGAAGCCACGCGAGGCGGACAGGGCGTACGACGTCAGGCTCAGGCTCACGCCCAGCACCAGCGGCCCCAGCGTGGCGATCGCCCAATAGACCAGCACGCGCTGGGCGATCGGCCGGCTCTGGCGCACGCGCCAGATGGCGTTGAGCGTGCGGTCGATGGTCAGCAGCAGCGCAATCGCCGTCATGACCAGCAGCACCAGCCCGACGGTCCCCACCCGGTTGGCCTTGAGCGCAAACTGCGTCAGCTGCATCAGCACCGGCTTGGCGATCTGGTCGGGCACCAGGTTCTGGATCAGGTAAGTCTCCAGCGCCTTGCGGAAGGCGCCGAACATCGGAAACGCCGTGAAGACCGCAAACGTCACCGTGGCCAGCGGCACCAGCGCGATGGTGGTGGTGAAGGTCAGGCTGCCGGCGGTGATGCCCAGCCGGTCCTCCCGAAAGCGCAGTCGCAGGGTGCGCAGCGTGTCCAGCCACGGCCAGGTTTGGAACGAAAGCCACGCGCGGTGCAGCCGCTGGCGCGCCAGACGCCAGCGCGCCGTCCAAGAATTGAGTCGATACATGCTGGCTATGATGCCAAAGGGTTGTCCCTGACCCGCGAATCTGCTGCCTGGATGCCCGTCTTGAATCTACCGTCGTCTCCTTCCGTGCCTACCCCTGTGCCCACCCCCGGCGTGCTCCGCAGCCGGGCACTGGCGTTCGCCACCTGTCTGGCGCTGGTGCTGCTGGGCCTGGCCTGGGAGCTGTGGCTCGCGCCCACCGGGCGCGGCACGCTGGCCATCAAGGTGGTGCCGCTGGTGCTGGCGCTGCCCGGGCTGTGGCGCCTGCGGCTCTACACCTACCGCTGGCTGAGCCTGGCGGTGTGGTTGTATGTGGCCGAGGCCGCCGTGCGCATCAACACGCCAGACGGCGCAGGCCCGCCCCTGGGCATCGCCTGCGCGGCCGGGCAGCTGCTGCTGTCGCTGCTGCTGTTCACCGCCTGCGCCTGGCATGTGCGCCAGCGACTGGCGGCGGGCGTGCCAACCACCGCCGCCAACACCTGATCACATTCCCCATGAGCCACGCCAGCCGCTTTCTGGACGATCTGCGCGATGCAATCGGCGCCGACCATGTGCTGACCGAAGGCGATCTGAGCGCCTACGAACTCGACTGGCGCCGCCGCTACTGGGGCCGCGCACTCGCCGTGGTGCGGCCGGGCAGCACCGATAAAGTCGCGGCCGTCCTGCGCCTGTGCGATGCACACGACGTGGCCGTGGTGCCGCAAGGCGGCAACACCGGGCTGGTGGGCGGCTCGGTACCGGACGCCAGCGGCAAGCAGGTGCTGCTCAAGCTCGACCGGCTCAACCGCATCCGCGCCATCGACACCGCCAACCTGACGCTGACGGTGGAAGCCGGCTGCGTGCTGCACGCCGCCCAGCAGGCCGCCGCCGACGCCGGCCTGCTGCTGCCGCTGAGCCTGGCCTCGGAAGGCAGTTGCACCATCGGCGGCAACCTGGCCAGCAACGCCGGCGGCACCCAGGTGCTGCGCTACGGCAACGCGCGCGAACTCTGCCTGGGCCTGGAAGTGGTCACGCCGCAGGGCGAGGTCTGGAGCGGCCTGTCCGGCCTGCGCAAGGACAACACCGGCTACGACCTGCGCCAGCTGTACGTGGGCAGCGAAGGCACGCTGGGCGTGATCACCGCCGCCGTGCTGCGCCTGCAGCCGCAGCCGGCCGCCACCATGACGGCGCTGGCGGCGTGCGACAGCCTGGAGAGCTGCGTCGACCTGCTGCAACTGGCGCAGGCCCGTGCCGCCGCAACGCTGACCGGCTTCGAGGTCATGAACACGCTGTCGCTCGCGCTGGTGCGCAAGCACTTCCCGAAACTGACCCAGCCGCTGCCGTCCAGCCCGTGGACGGTGCTGCTGGAGGTGTCGGACGCCGAGAGCGAAGCACACGCCCGCACGCTGTTTGAAGGACTGCTGGAAGCGGCTCTGGAGCGCGGCCTGATCGAGGACGCGGCGGTGGCCGAGAGCGTGGCGCAATCCAGCGCGATGTGGCACCTGCGCGAGTCGATCTCGATGGCGCAAGCCCAGGAGGGCCTCAACATCAAGCACGACATCGCCCTGCCCGTCTCACGCATTCCGGCCTTCTGCACCGCCACCGATGGGGCTCTGGAGCAGGCATTCCCGGGCGCACGCCTGGTCAACTTCGGCCACCTGGGCGATGGCAATCTGCATTACAACGTGCAGGCGCCCGCAGGCGTGGCCGCCGCCGACTTCCTGCGCGACTGCGAGCCCGGCGTCAACGCGCTGGTCTACGACGCGGTGATGGCCCACGGTGGCTCGATCTCGGCCGAGCACGGCATCGGCGCGCTCAAGCGCGACGAACTGGCGCGGCGCAAATCGCCGGTGGCACTGGCGCTGATGCGCTCGATCAAGCACGCGCTCGACCCGAAGAATCTTCTCAACCCGGGCCGGGTTCTTTAAGCGACCTACTGCAGCGGGCCCTTGAGCGCGGCAGGAATCGGCAGGCTGAAGACCTCGATGCCTTCTTCGTGCAATTCCTGGCGCTGCTCGGGCGTGGTCTCGCCGCGCAGGTTGCGGTGCTCGGCCTCGCCGTAGTGGATGCGGCGCACCTCTTCGGTGAACTGCGTGCCCACGTCCTCGGTCTGCGCCAGCATCTGGCGGGCGAGTTGCAGGTAGCGCGCCTCGGGCGTCAGGTCGGCAGCGGCAGCCGGCGATGAAGCAGTCGGCACGACAGCCGGGCTCACAGGCGATGAGGATGGAGCTGGCGTCATGGCCGGCGGCGTCGGCTCGCGCGCACCAGACAAGTTGAGCCGGGGCGCCGAGGGCCGGCGCTCGACCTGCGCGTTACCGCACAAGAGACAGGTCAACAGGCCACGCGCCTGCTGGTCGAGGTAGTCGGCCTCGGAGCCAAACCAGCCCTCGAATCCATGCCCGGCCTGACAGGCCAGATTGAAGACCTTCATGGCCGGGCCATCCGGTGGAAGTCCAGGTACCGGCGCACGTCAACCCGCCGCAGCGAGTTGCTCCTGCTCGCTGCGCCAGTCCAGCGGCCAACTGCCGGCCTGCCATTGCTGCAGCCAGAGCAGGCCGACCAGCGTCTTGGCGTCAGTCACCAAGCCATCGCGAATCCACGCCGACAACTCATCGGCGCTGGCAGCGAAGACGTCCAGGAATTCACCCGCGTCCAGCTGCCGCTGACCGGCCTGCAGGCCGCGCGCAAACCAGATCTGGATGTGCTCGGTCGAATAGGCAATCGCGTTATGCAACTGGCCGGCATAGGCCCACTCGCGGGCGGTGTAGCCGGTTTCCTCGAACAGTTCACGCACACCGCAGACGATGCCGGCCTCGCCTTTTTCGAGCTTTCCGGCAGGAAACTCCAGCATGGCCCGTTGCAGCGGGTAGCGGTACTGGCGCTCCAGCACAAGGCGGCCATCGTCGAGCAGCGGAATCACCATCACCGCGCCATCGTGCACCATGTACTCGCGGCTGCTGTGGCTGCCGTCGGGCAGGCTGACCTCGTCACGCCGCACGTCCAGAAAACCACCGCGATAGACCTGCGCACCGCCCGTGCGCTGCTCCAGCAGGTGCGCATCACCTTGTGGAAGTTCAGCCAGACTCGGCAAATGCTGCAAATCCGGCGCGGGTTGACTCATCAGGAGAGTCTCAGGCCGGCTTGCGCTGCCGGCGCAGGTAGCGCCAGACAAAACCCGGAAAGGCCAGCGTCAGGAAGACGCACAGCATGACCGCGTAGAACTGCCAGCCCTGCGGCTGCGCCTGACCGGCCAGGGCCTCCAGGCTGCGACCGATGACGATCACGATGCCCGCAAACATCACCAGTTCCAGCAGGCGCCAGGAAAACGCCTTGTCCTCACGCTGCGGACCCACCGCAAAGAGCCGTTCATTCACGAAAGGCAGGTTGGCCATGGCGGCTGCCAGCAGCAGCACGAGCCAGATCGATGCGGTCGTTGCCATGGTCGTTGAACTTCGTTCAGGTGGCCAGGGCCTTGACGATGGCTTGCGCGCACATCGTCATCAGCCCGCCAGGCAACAGGCCCAACGCCAGAACGGCAGCACCGTTGATTGACAGCAGCACGCGGGCATCAGCCGGCGCGTGAATGGCATGCGTGTCGGTCGGCGTATCAAAGTACATGACCTTGACGATGCGCAGGTAGTAGAACGCGCCCACCAGCGACAGCACGACCGAGAAAATGGCCAGGGCGATGTAGCCGGTCTCGTTGGTCGAGATCAGCGCCTGCAGCACCGACAGCTTGGCGTAGAAGCCCACCGTCGGCGGAATACCAGCCAGCGAGAACATGAACACCGCCATCACGCCCGCCAGCAGCGGGTTGCGCTGGTTGAGACCGGCCAGATCGGAGATCTCTTCCGCCTCATGGCCTTGGCGGGCCAGCAGCATGATCAGGCCGAAGCTGCCCAGCGTCGTCGTCACGTAGGTGACGATGTAGAACATCGACGAGCTGTAGGCGTTGGCTGCCGACAACGTGTTGCCGTTGACCACGCCCGCCACCAGACCCAATAGCAGGAAGCCCATCTGCGCAATGGTCGAGTAGGCCAGCATGCGCTTGAGGTTGGTCTGCGCAATGGCCGCCAGGTTGCCCACCAGCAGCGAACAGACCGACAGCACCACCAGCATCTGCTGCCAGTCGACCGCCAGGCCCAGCATGCCGTCGACCAGCAGGCGCATGGTCATGCCGAAGGCCGCGATCTTGGGCGCACCGGCGATCAGCAGCGTGGCCGCCGTGGGAGCGCCCTGGTAGACGTCAGGCAACCACATGTGGAACGGCACCGCGCCGAGCTTGAAGGCCAGGCCCGAGACGATGAACACCACGCCGAAGACCAGCACCTGACGGTTGGCCTCGCCCTTGCCGATGGCTTCGAAGACGCGGCCGAGATCGAGCGATCCAGTGGCGCCGTACATCATCGACAGACCGTAGAGCAGGAAGCCCGAAGCCAGCGCGCCGAGCACGAAGTACTTCATGGCCGCTTCAGTGGCCTGGGCGTGGTCACGGCGCAAGGCCACCAGCGCGTAGAGCGACAGGCTCATCAACTCCAGGCCGAGGTAGATCACCAGGAAGTTGTTGCCCGACACCATGATGCTGATGCCCAGCAGCGAGAACAGGCTGAGCGTGAACAGCTCGCCTTTGAGCATCTCGCGGCTGGCGGCGTAGGGTCGCGCATAGACCAGCGTCACCGCCGTGGCCACCGTGGCGAAGAACGCCAGCAGATGTCCCATGGGGTCGCTGACCACCATGCGGCCCATGGCGTAGACCGTCTCGCCACTGTTGAAGTGCATCAGGTGCAGGCCCGCGACCACCGCCAGGGTGGCCAGGCTCAACACGTAGGTGAGCAGACGCCGTTCATCGGTGACGAACAGGTCGACCAGCGCCACGACGCAGGTCATCACCAACAGGAAAATCTCGGGATAGACCGCGAGCCAGTTCATAGCCGTCATAGTTCAACCAGCTCCGCAGATCACAGTTTGGAAACGCCAACGTGGCGGATCAGCTCCGTCACCGACACATGCATCACGTCGGTGAAAGGCTTGGGGTAGAGACCCATCGCCAGGGTGGCGATGGCCAGCACGGCGAGCATGAGGAACTCACGCGCATTGATGTCGCTCAGGCCGCGCACGTTGTCGTTGGTGACATCGCCGAGGTAGACGCGCTTGATCATCCACAGCGTGTAAGCCGCGCCGAAGATCAATGCCGTGGCAGCCAGCAGACCGATCCAGAAGTTGTACTTGACCGCGCCCAGGATCACCATCCACTCGCCGATGAAACCGGCCGTGCCCGGCAGGCCGCAGTTGGCCATGCCGAAGAAGATCGCAAACGCCGCGAACTTGGGCATGGTATTGACCACGCCGCCATAGGCCGAGATTTCACGCGAGTGCACGCGGTCGTAGAGCACGCCGATCGACAGGAACATGGCGCCCGATACGAAGCCGTGCGAGATCATCTGCACCAGACCGCCGGAAATACCCAGCTCGCTGAAGATGAAGAAGCCCAGCGTGACGAAGCCCATGTGAGCGATCGACGAGTACGCGACCAGCTTCTTCATGTCGTTCTGCACCAGCGCGACCAGGCCGATGTAGATCACACCGATCAGCGACAACGTGATCACGAAGGGCGCATAGGCCTGCGCCGCATCGGGCACGATCGGCAGCGAGAAGCGCAGGAAGCCGTAGGCGCCGAGCTTCAGCATGATCGCGGCCAGCACGACCGAGCCGCCGGTGGGCGCCTCGACGTGGGCATCGGGCAACCAGGTGTGCACCGGCCACATCGGCACCTTCACGGCGAAGGCCGCGAAGAACGCAAAGAACAGCAGCGTCTGCACCGGCATGGCCAGCGGCAGTTGATGCCAGGTGGTGATCTCGAAGCTGCCGCCCGACTTGTAGTACAGGAAGATCAGCGCGATCAGCATCAGCAGCGAGCCGGCCAGCGTGTACAGGAAGAACTTGAATGCCGCGTAGACCCGCCGCGCACCGCCCCACATGCCGATGATGATGTACATCGGGATCAGGGTGGCCTCGAAGAAGACGTAGAACAGCAGGCCGTCGACCGCACTGAACACGCCGACCATCAGGCCCGACAGGATCAGGAAGGCGCCCATGTACTGGTGCACGCGCTTCTCGATCACCTCCCAGGCGGCAATCACCACGATGATCGTGATGAAGGCGGTCAGCAGCACAAACCACACCGAAATGCCGTCCACGCCGAGGTGATAGCGCACATTGAAGCGCTCGATCCAGGCCAGGTTTTCCTGGAACTGGAAGGCGGCACTGGTGACGTCGAAACCGCTGATCAGCGGCAGCGTGACGGCGAAGCTGACGATGGCGCCGACCAGCGCGATCCAGCGCACTACACCAGCGTTTTCGTCACGGCCCAAGGCCAGCAGGACCAAGCCGAAGGCAATCGGGATCCAGATCGCGAGCGAGAGATATGCCATTTTTTATAGTCCCGGAACTCAACGATGCAGGAAGACGAACCAGCTCATCAGCGCAAACACGCCGACCAGCATGACCAGGGCATAGTGGTAGATGTAGCCGGTCTGGAACAGGCGCACCAGCGAGGCGATCCAGCCGATCAGCTTGGCAGAGCCGTTAATGGCCGCGCCGTCGATCAGGGCCACGTCACCGATCTTCCAGAAACCCTTGCCCAGCAGACGTGCACCAGCGGCCAGCACACGCTCATTGAACGCGTCGAGGTAATACTTGTTTTCCATGACCTTGATCAGCGGCGCCAGGGCGCGACCGATGGCCGCAGGCACCGCCGGCACCACCATGTAGAACACGTAGGACACCACGACACCAGCCACGGCCAGGATGAATGGCAGCGTCTGCAGCGAGTGCATGGCCATGGCCGCAGCGCCGTGGAAGTTTTCCTGCAGTTCCTGCATCGCCGGGTGACGGACCAGGTCGACAAAGATCGCGTCCTTGAAGAAGTCGCCGTACAGCATCGGGCCGATGGTCAGGTAGCCGATCACGACCGACGGGATCGCCAGCAGCACCAGCGGCAGCGTCACCACCCAGGGCGATTCGTGCGGCGTGTGCGCATGGTGATGACCGTGATCGTCATCATGGTGATCGTGCTCCCCCGGGAACGGCTTGTGATGGAAGTTTTCCTTGCCGTGGAAGACCAGGAAGTACATCCGGAACGAGTAGAACGCCGTCACGAACACGCCGATCACCGCCGCCCAGTAGGCCCACGGAGCCGCCGGCAGCTGGCTGGCATGCAGCGCCTCGATGATCGAGTCCTTCGAGTAGAAGCCCGAGAACAGCGGCGTGCCGATCAGCGCGAGCGAACCCAGCAGCGACGTGATCCAGGTGATGGGCATGTACTTGCGCAGGCCGCCCATGTTGCGGATGTCCTGGTCATGGTGCATGCCGATGATGACCGAGCCGGCACCCAGGAACAGCAGCGCCTTGAAGAACGCGTGCGTCATCAGGTGGAACACCGCGACCGAGTAGGCCGAAGCGCCCAGCGCCATCGTCATGTAGCCGAGCTGCGACAGCGTCGAGTACGCGACCACGCGCTTGATGTCGTTCTGGATGATGCCAAGGAAGCCCATGAACAGGCCCGTGATGGCACCGATGATCAGGATGAAGTTGAGCGCGGTATCCGACAGCTCGAACAGCGGCGACATGCGCGCCACCATGAAGATGCCGGCCGTCACCATGGTCGCCGCGTGGATCAGCGCCGAGATCGGGGTCGGACCTTCCATCGAGTCGGGCAGCCAGACGTGCAGCGGGAATTGCGCCGACTTGCCCATCGCACCGATGAACAGGCAAATGCAGGTCACGGTGATGAGTTGCCACTCGGCGCCGCCGAACGGGTTGGCGAAGCCGAGCTTGCTGAACTCGCCGGCCTTGGCGAAGGCTTCGGTGTAGTTGAGCGTGCCCGCGTAGGCGGCAATCAGGCCGATGCCCAGGATGAAGCCGAAGTCACCGACCCGGTTGACCAGGAAGGCTTTCATGTTGGCGAAGATCGCCGTGGGCTTCTTGAACCAGAAGCCGATCAGCAGGTAGGACACCAGGCCCACCGCTTCCCAGCCGAAGAACAGCTGCAGGAAGTTGTTGCTCATGACGAGCATGAGCATCGAGAAGGTGAACAGCGAGATGTAGCTGAAAAAGCGCTGGTAGCCCGGGTCTTCGTGCATGTAGCCGATGGTGTAGACGTGCACCATCAGCGAGACGAAGGTGACCACGCACATCATCATGGCGGTCAGGCCGTCGACCATGAAGCCGACTTCCATCTTGAGGTCGCCGAGCACCATCCATTCATAGACGGTGGCGTTGTAGCGCGCACCGTCCTGGATCACGGCCAGCAGCGTGATGACCGACAGGACGAAGGCGACCAGCACGCCAAGGATGGTCGCGACGTGCGAACCCGTGCGGCCGACGGTCTTGCCGAAGAAACCGGCGATGACCGCACCCGCCAGAGGCGCGAGCGGCACAGCCAACAGCATCGATTGCGAGAGCTGAGACATATTCTTGATGTTCCCTTGGCCTCAGCCCTTCAGCGAATCGAGCTCGTCGACGTTGATCGTCGAACGATTGCGGAACAGCACCACCAGAATGGCCAGTCCGATGGCCGATTCAGCCGCCGCTACGGTAAGAATGAAAAACACGAAAACCTGCCCCGCCATGTCGCCCAGGTAGTGCGAGAAGGCGATGAAGTTCAGGTTGACCGCCAGCAGCATCAGTTCGATGCACATCAGCAGAACGATCAGGTTCTTGCGGTTCAGGAAGATGCCGATCACCGACAGCGCGAACAGGATCGCGCCCAGCGTCAGGTAGTGTCCGAGCGTGATCATGCTTGTCCTTTCGGCGCGGAGGGAACTTCGCGCACCGCATCCATCTTGACGATGCGCAGGCGGTCGGCCTTCTTGGCCTTGACCTGCTCGGACGGGTTCTGGCCCTTGACGTCCTTGCGACGGCGCAACGTCAGCGCGATGGCCGCGATGATGCCCACCAGCAGCAGCACGGCGGCGATTTCCAGCGGGTAGAGATAGTCGGTGTAGAGCTCGATGCCCAGCATCTTGGTGTTGGGCATGGCCACGCCCTCACCCGGCATCGGTTTGGCGTCGGGCACGTTGAAGCCGCGCTGCAGCACCCACGCCATCTCCAGGGCAATGACCACACCCACGGTGGCCGCCACCGGGAAGTGCTTCCAGAAGCCCTGGCGCATGGCGTCGACGTTGATGTCGAGCATCATCACCACGAACAGGAACAGCACCATCACGGCACCGACATAGACCAGCACCAGGGAGATGGCGAGGAATTCGGCCTCAAGCAGCATCCACACGCACGAAGCGCTGAAAAATGCCAGCACCAGGTACAGCGCCGCATGCACCGGGCTTCGCGCGGTGATCACGCGAAAGCCAGCCAACAAGAGAACCGTCGAGAAGACGTAGAAGAGCAAAGTGGTGGTATCCATGTCGTCTTAACGGTACTTGGCGTCCGCCGCCTTGTTGGCTGCGATTTCGTTTTCGTAGCGATCGCCCACGGCCAGCAACATGTCCTTGGTGAAGTACAGGTCACCGCGTTTTTCGCCGTGGTATTCGAAGATGTGCGTCTCGACGATCGAGTCGACCGGGCAGCTTTCCTCGCAGAAGCCGCAGAAGATGCACTTGGTCAGGTCGATGTCGTAGCGCGTGGTGCGGCGACTGCCGTCCTCGCGCACGTCAGACTCGATCGTGATGGCCATGGCCGGGCAGACCGCTTCGCACAGCTTGCAGGCGATGCAGCGCTCTTCCCCGTTCTCGTAGCGGCGCAGCGCATGCAAACCACGGAAGCGCGGGCTCTGCGGCGTCTTTTCTTCCGGGAACTGCACGGTGACAGAACGCTGGAAGAAATGACGGCCGGTGAGCTTCATGCCCTTGAGCAATTCCAGCAGCATGAAGCTGGAGACAAAATCCTTGACACTGGTCACGGCGGACATGGTGTGTTTCCTCAGGCGGGCGTCAGCGCCCTGCTACCAGTATTAATTCCAGATGTTCCAGGGCGACTGGATCCACAGGCCCACCACCACCAGCCACACCAGGGTGACGGGGATGAAGATCTTCCAGCCCAGACGCATGATCTGGTCATAGCGATAACGCGGGAAGGTGGCACGGACCCAGAGGAACATGGTCGCGACGCAGAAGGTCTTGAGCCCCAGCCAG
Source organism: Leptothrix sp. (in: b-proteobacteria) (assembly GCF_965250675.1). Classification (NCBI taxonomy): domain Bacteria; kingdom Pseudomonadati; phylum Pseudomonadota; class Betaproteobacteria; order Burkholderiales; family Sphaerotilaceae; genus Leptothrix; species Leptothrix sp. (in: b-proteobacteria). The sequence continues at coordinate 227,953 of NZ_CBDFPH010000006.1, read as the reverse complement.
ATCCAGCCCGGAATGAAACTCAGGAACGCCACAGGTGCATCCCAGCCGCCCAGGAACATGATCACGGCCAGCACGGAGACCAGGATCATGTTGGCGTATTCGGCCAGGAAGAACATCGCGAACGACATGCCCGAGTACTCGATCATGTGACCGGCCACGATCTCGGCCTCGCCTTCGACCACGTCGAAGGGGTGGCGGTTGGTTTCCGCCAGACCCGAGATGAAGTAGACGATGAAGATCGGGAACAGCGGCAACCAGTTCCACGACAGGAAATTCAGGCCCATGCCGGCGAAGTTGCCCTTGGTCTGCATCGTGACGATGTCGGTCATGTTCAGGCTGCCGGTCACCATCAGCACGACGACGAAGCAGAAGCCCATCGAGATTTCGTAGCTGACCATCTGTGCCGAGGCGCGCATCGCGCCCAGGAAGGCGTACTTCGAGTTGGACGCCCAGCCGGCGATGATCACGCCGTAGACCTCCATCGAAGTGATCGCCATCAGGAACAGCAGGCCGGCGTTGACGTTGGCCAGCACGACTTCGGGGCCGAACGGCACCACCGCCCAGGCTGCCAGCGCCGGCATGATGGTCATGACCGGACCGAGGTAGAACAGGCCCTTGTTGGCCGCCGTCGGGGTGATGATCTCCTTGAAGATCAGCTTGACCGCGTCGGCAATCGGGGTCAGCAGGCCCCAGGGACCAACCCGGTTCGGGCCCGGTCGCACCTGGGTCCAGCCGATGGCCTTGCGCTCCCACAGCGTGAGGTAGGCCACGCAGCCGAGCAGCGGCAGCAGCACCGTGATGATCTTGATCAGCGTCCAGACCACGGGCCAGGCGGCGCCCAGGTGGTCAGCGCCCAAGGTTTGCAGGGTATCCAGCATCTTCAGGTCCTGGCTCAGGCGGGTTCGACGGTCAGGGTGCCGAAGGCGTCACCCAGGGAGGCCGTGGCGGCAAGGCCGGCGCTCACGCGCACGGTGCCGGTCGCCAGGCTGGCATCCAGATGAGCCGGCAGCGTGACCGAGGCCCCGTTCTGCGTGAGGCGCACCTGCGCGCCGACTTGCAGGCCGAGGCGGCCCCACAGGTCAGCCGGCAGACTGGCCACCGGCGCAGCAGCGTCGGCGGTGTGTTGCAGCGCGGGGGCGCGGCGCACGATGGAATCAGTCGCGTAGATCGGCACGTCAGCCAGGCGCTGCAGGCCTTGCGGCGTCACGCCGGCCTGCGGTGCGGCGCTGCTGCGGTTGGACAGGCGCGCGCTGATCTGCGACTGATCGCCATAGGCGGCAGCACGCACTTCCTCGACGCTCTCTTGCGCGAAGCCCTCCAGGCCCAGCAAGTTGCCCAGCACGCGCAACACCTTCCAGCCTGGACGCGTTTCGCCCAGCGGACGCACGACACCGTGGAAGCTCTGCACCTGACCGTCGGCGTTGACGTAGCTGCCACCGGTTTCAGTGAACGGCGCGATCGGCAGCAGCACGTCGGCGAATTCGATGTTGGCGCTGAAGGGGCTGAAAGCCACCACCATCTGCGCGCCCGCCAGGGCCTTGGCCGCTTGCGCAGCGTTGGCAGCGTCCAGCACCGGTTCGGTGTTGAACAGCAGGTAGGCCTTGCGCGGCTCGGCCAGCATTTGAGCGGCGTTGGCACCGCCTTGCTGCGGCTGCGCGCCGACCAGCTGGGCGCCGACGCTGTTGCCAGCCTCGCCCAGGTAGCCGACGCTCGCGCCGGTCTGCTCGGCAATCCAGCCCGCCAGCGTCAGCAACTCAGCCGCTTGCGGGTGTTGCGCTGCGGCGTTGCCCAGCAGCACGGCCTTGTTCTGGCCGCTCAGCAGCGAGTTGGCGATGGCCGTGGCGGCAGGGCTCGGCGTCACCGCCAGCGGCGCGGTCACGCCCTTGGCGGTGGCGACGGCTGCAGCGATCTCGATCAGGGTCTGGGCCCACTCGCTCGGAGCCACCAGCGATTGCGCGGCGATCGGCATCAGCCAGTCATCGGCCAGCGCATGCACGCGGGTGATCTGCGCGCCGCGGCGCGCAGCCTGGCGCAGGCGCTGCGCGAACAGCGGATGGTCCTTGCGCAGGAAGGAGCCGATCACCAGCGCGCGATCCACCGTCGACAGGTTGGCGATCGACGTACCCAGCCAATGCACCGCGCCCGCATCCTGGCGGAAGTCGGCGTGGCGCAGACGGTGGTCGATGTTGTCGCTGCCCAGGCCGCGCACCAGTTGACCCAGCAGGAACAGCTCTTCGCTGGTCGAGTAGGCCGAGGCCAGCGCGCCGATGGCACCTGCGCCATGGTCGGTCTTGATGTTCTTCAGGCCGTTGGCGACATATTCCAGCGCCACCGTCCAGTCGACCGCCTTCCACTGCCCGCCCTGCTTGATCATGGGGCGGGTGTTGCGGGCATCGCTGTTGAGCGCTTCGTAGCTGAAGCGGTCACGGTCGGCGATCCAGCATTCGTTGGCGGCGTCGTTCTCGCGCGGCACCACACGCAGCACCTGGTGGTTCTTGACCTGAACGATCAGGTTGGCGCCGGTGCTGTCATGCGGGCTGACGCTCTTGCGGCGCGACAGCTCCCAGGTGCGGGCGCTGTAGCGGAAGGGCTTGCTGGTCAGCGCGCCGACCGGGCAGATGTCGATCATGTTGCCCGACAGCTCGGAGTCGATCGTCTCGCCCAGGAAGGTCGTGATCTCGGAGTGCTCGCCGCGCTGCACCATGCCGAGTTCCATCTGACCAGCGATTTCCTGGCCGAAACGGACGCAGCGGGTGCAGTGGATGCAGCGGCTCATCTCTTCCATCGAGATCAGCGGGCCAACCTCCTTGTGGAAGACCACGCGCTTTTCTTCCTCGTAGCGCGAAGCCGACTTGCCGTAACCGACAGCCACATCCTGCAACTGACACTCGCCGCCCTGGTCGCAGATCGGGCAGTCCAGCGGGTGGTTGATGAGCAGGAACTCCATCACCGACTGCTGCGCCTTGAGCGCTTTTTCGCTCTTGGTGCGCACGATCATGCCCTGCGTCACCGGCGTGGCGCACGCCGGCATGGGCTTGGGCGCCTTCTCGACGTCGACCAGGCACATGCGACAGTTGGCCGCGATGGAGAGCTTCTTGTGGTAACAGAAGTGCGGGATGTAGGTGCCGGCCTTCTCGGCAGCGTGCATCACCATGCTGCCTTCGGTCACCTCGACCTTGCGGCCGTCGAGTTCGATTTCGATCATGCTGGCAGGGCCTTAAACGTATGCAGAGACCACGCAGGTCTTGTGTTCGATGTGGTGGACGAACTCATCCCGGAAGTGTTTGAGCATGCCGCGCACCGGCATCGCCGCCGCGTCACCCAGGGCGCAAATGGTGCGGCCCATGATGTTCTCGGCCACGTTGTCAAGCAACGCCAGATCGTCGGCGCGGCCCTTGCCGTGTTCGATCCGGTCGACCACGCGCCACAGCCAGCCCGTACCTTCGCGGCACGGCGTGCACTGGCCGCACGATTCGTGGCTGTAGAAGTAGGACAGGCGCAGCAGGCTCTTGACCATGCAGCGGGTTTCGTCCATCACGATCACGGCGCCCGAACCCAGCATCGAGCCGGCCTTGCTGATGGAGTCATAGTCCATCGTGCAATCCATGATGATGTTCGCGGGCAGCACCGGCGAGGACGATCCACCCGGGATCACCGCCTTGAGCTTCTTGCCGCCCTTGACGCCACCGGCGAGTTCAAGCAGCTTGGCAAACGGCGTGCCCATCGGCACCTCGTAGTTGCCGGGACGCTCGACGTCACCGACCATCGAGAAGATCTTGGTGCCGCCGTTATTGGGCTTGCCGCATTCGAGGTAGGCCTGGCCACCATTGCGGATGATCCAGGGCACTGCCGCGAAGGTTTCGGTGTTGTTGATCGTCGTCGGGCGACCGTACAGACCGAAGCTCGCGGGAAATGGCGGCTTGTAGCGCGGTTGGCCCTTCTTGCCTTCGAGTGACTCAAGCAGCGCAGTTTCTTCACCGCAGATGTAGGCGCCAAAGCCATGGAAGGCATGCAGCTGGAAGCTGTGGTTGCTGCCCAGGATCTTGTCGCCCAGGTAGCCGGCCGCACGGGCCTCTTCCAGGGCCGCTTCGAAGCGCTCGTAGACCTCGAAAATCTCGCCGTGGATGTAGTTGTAGCCGACCGAGATGCCCATCGCGTAGGCCGCGATGATCATGCCTTCGATGACGATGTGCGGGTTGAAGCGCAGGATGTCGCGGTCCTTGCATGTGCCCGGTTCGCCCTCGTCGGAGTTGCAGACGAGGTACTTCTGCACCGGCAGCGCACGCGGCATGAAGCTCCACTTCAGGCCGGTCGGGAAACCAGCACCGCCGCGGCCGCGCAGGCCCGAGCCCTTGACTTCGGCGATCACCTGATCGGCCGTCATGCCGACGCCTTCGCCTTGCGCCAGGATCTTGCGCAGGGCCTGATAGCCGCCGCGCGCTTCGTAGTCGGCCAGGCTCCAGTTATTGCCATTCAAGCCAGCATAGATCTGCGGGTTGATGTGGCGGTCGTGGAAACAGGTTTCGCTGCCGGTGGCCTGAAAGCCGGCCAGCGCCTGGGAGAGGTCGAGGGAGTTCGCGAACGTCATCGCATCAGGCCTCTTGCTTGGCGTGAGCCTTGAGGGTGTCAACCAGTTGGTCGAGCTTGTCGTGGCTCATGTAGCTGATCATCTGGCGGTCGTTGATCAGCATCACGGGCGCGTCGGCGCAAGCGCCCAGGCATTCGCATTTCTGCACCGTGAACAGGCCATCGGCCGTAGTGCCACCGTCTTCGACGCCGAGCTTCTCGCACAGATGTTCCAGCGCAGCCTGACCATTGCGCAACTGGCAAGGGAGGTTGGTGCAGACGTTCAGCTTGAACTGCCCGACCGGACGCTGGTTGTACATGTTGTAGAAGGTCGTCACTTCATGCACGGCAATCGCGGGCATGCCGAGGTAGTCGGCAATGCCCTGCTCGGCTTCGGGCGCAACCCAGCCCTGCTCCTGCTGGGCAATCGACAGGCAGGCCATCACGGCCGACTGTTTCTGGTCGGCGGGGTACTTGGCGACTTCACGCGCAAATCGCGCCAGGGTGGCTTCACTGAACATGGGGAGTTGTTCCGGAACTGCGTTGCAGGTTGGTGAAGGCGGGGCGGTCAGCGGTCGATCTCACCGAACACGATGTCCATCGTGCCGATGATGGCCACCGCGTCGGCAATCATGTGACCACGCGACATTTCGTCGAGTGCGGCCAGATGCGCAAAGCCCGGCGCGCGGATCTTGAGGCGATAGGGCTTGTTGGCACCATCGCTGACCATGTAGATGCCGAATTCGCCCTTGGGGTGCTCGACGGCGGCATACGCCTCGCCTTCGGGCACGTGGAAACCTTCGGTGAAGAGCTTGAAGTGGTGGATCAACTCTTCCATCGAGGTTTTCATCTCGACGCGGGACGGCGGAGCAACCTTGTGGTTGTCGGTGATCACCGGACCCGGGTTGGCGCGCAGCCACTTCGAGCACTGTTCGATGATGCGGTTCGACTGGCGCATCTCTTCCATGCGCACCAGATAGCGGTCGTAGGTGTCGCCGTTGACGCCGACCGGGATGTCGAAATCCATGCGGTCGTAGACGTCGTACGGCTGGGTCTTGCGCAAGTCCCACGCAATGCCCGAGCCGCGCAGCATCGCGCCGGTCAGGCCCAGGTTGAGCGCGCGCTCGGGCGTCACCACGCCGATACCCACCGTGCGTTGCTTCCAGATACGGTTGTCGGTCAGCAGCGTTTCATATTCGCTGACGAGTGTCGGGAAGCGCTGGGTGAAATCGTCGATGAAGTCGAGCAGCGAGCCCTGGCGGTTCTCGTTCAGACGGGCCATCGCCTTGGCGTTGCGGATCTTGCTGACGCGGTACTGCGGCATCGTGTCCGGCAGGTCGCGATAGACGCCGCCCGGACGGAAGTAGGCCGCATGCATGCGCGCGCCGGACACGGCTTCGTACATGTCGAACAGGTCTTCGCGCTCGCGGAAGCAGTAGATCAGCATGTTCATCGCGCCGCAGTCCAGGCCATGGCAACCCAGCCACAGCAGATGGTTCAGCAGGCGCGTGATTTCGCTGAACATCACGCGGATGTACTGCGCACGCTCGGGCACCTCGATGCCCATGAGCTTTTCGATCGCCAGGCAGTAGGCGTGCTCGTTGCACATCATCGACACGTAGTCGAGACGATCCATGTACGGCAACGACTGGATGTAGGTCTTGCTCTCGGCCAGCTTTTCGGTCGCGCGATGCAGCAGACCAATGTGCGGGTCAGCGCGCTGGATGACCTCGCCGTCCAGTTCCAGCACCAGACGCAGCACACCGTGCGCGGCCGGGTGCTGGGGACCGAAGTTCAGCGTGTAATTCTTGATTTCTGCCATGGCTGTGGGTGCTCGCGCTTAATGCAGACCGCCGTAATTGTCTTCGCGGATGATGCGCGGCGTGATTTCACGCGGCTCGATCGTCACGGGCTGATAGATCACGCGCTTCTGTTCGGGGTCGTAGCGCATTTCGACGTGACCCGTCACCGGGAAGTCCTTGCGCAGCGGGTGACCGATGAAACCATAGTCGGTCAGCAGGCGGCGCAGATCTTCGTGGCCGTCAAAGACGATGCCGTACATGTCGAAGGCTTCGCGCTCGAACCAGTTCGCGCCATTCCAGATCGGCGTCAGCGACGCCACGACCGGGAAATCGTCGTCGGTCGCAAACACCTTCAGCCTCAGGCGCCAGTTGTTCTGGATCGACAGCAGGTGCGACACAGCCGCATAGCGCAGACCGTCGTATTCACCTTCCTTGTAGTCGCTGTAGTCGACGCCACAAAGATCCATCAACTGCTCGAAACCAAGACCCGGATGGTCACGCAGCGTCTTGGCCACTTCGAGATAGTCGGCCGCCTTGACCGTCAGGGTCAATTCACCGCGTGCGCGAACCAGGCTCACGGCCCGCTCGCCAATCACCCGCTCCAGCGCGGCCTGCAAGGTATCGAGTTTCTGCGTCATGACCTGTTTCGCTCAGCGGGCAATGGTGTTTTCACGCCGGATCTTGGCCTGCAACTGCAGGATGCCGTAGAGCAGCGCTTCGGCCGTCGGGGGGCAACCGGGCACATACACATCCACCGGCACCACGCGGTCACAGCCGCGCACCACCGAATAGCTGTAGTGGTAGTAGCCACCGCCGTTGGCGCACGAACCCATGCTCAGCACCCAGCGCGGCTCGGCCATCTGGTCGTAGACCTTGCGCAGCGCGGGCGCCATCTTGTTGCACAGCGTGCCGGCCACGATCATCAGATCGCTCTGACGGGGGCTGGGGCGAAACAACATGCCGAAGCGGTCGATGTCGTAGCGCGACGCACCCGCATGCATCATCTCAACCGCGCAGCAGGCCAGCCCGAAAGTCATCGGCCACAGCGAGCCGGTCTTGGACCAGTTGATCAAGGTATCGACACTGGTCGTGACGAAACCTTCTTTAAGTACGCCTTCAATACCCATGGTGTGTCCTCGTGATGGCTCGCATCATTCCCAGTCCAGGGCGCCCTTCTTCCATTCATAGACAAACCCCACGACGAGGATGCCCAGGAAGATCATCATGGCCCAGAAGCCCGGAGCACCGATCTCGCGCAGAGATACCGCCCACGGGAAGAGGAACGCAATTTCCAGATCGAACAGGATGAAGAGAATGGCCACCAGGTAGTAGCGCACATCGAACTTCATGCGTGCGTCTTCGAAGGCCTCGAAGCCGCACTCGTAGGGAGAGTTCTTGGCCGCATCAGGGCGACGCGGGCCGAGCAGAAAACCCAGGATCTGCGGCGCGACACCCACGCCGATACCCACCAGAATGAACAAGATGACAGGAAGGTACTGTTCCAGATTCATGGCATCAGATCACGTCTATGACCACTCCTGCGCAATATCAGGAGCGATCCGGCAAAAATAAAGCGCGCTGTCATGACTGGCAATCGCCTTGCCTCAGCCACACGCTCAGCGCGCTCACTTTGTTATGGTGCCGACGGCGAGACTCGAACTCGCACAGCTTTCGCCACTACCCCCTCAAGATAGCGTGTCTACCAATTTCACCACGTCGGCCTTCTGCTTTGTGCAATCGTTTGCTTGAGGTATTGCTCTCGACTGCAGCCAGCAATTCTATCCCTAATCAGGGTATCTTCCAAGATACAGGTTGACCAAATCTGTCGGACACAGGCGTTGACACCACATTTGCGGGCAACGCCTCTGCAAGGATCAGATCAATAGATCAGTTGGACGCCGCCGAAGCCGGGGCTTGCAGTCCCGGGATCAGCGCGGCAGCCGGCTGGCTGGTCACAGCAGCCGGCGCACTGGCAGCAGGCGCCGCCTGATCCAGGATGCTGGAGCCGGCATTGTTGCCACGCGCATTGCCGAAGTAGGCCAGCGCCAGGGTGGTCACGAAAAAGATCGATGCGCACACTGCCGTCGAGCGCGACAGAAAGTTGGCGCTGCCTGTGGCGCCAAACAGACTACCCGAAGAGCCGCCGCCGAACGACGCACCCATGTCGGCGCCCTTGCCGTGCTGCACCAGGACCAGGCCGATCATCGCCAAGGCCGACACCAACTGCGTGAGCAGCACCAGATTCATCAATAGTTGCATGGAAGCCTCAGACTCCGAAATTCACTCAAAACAAGAACTCAAGCCGCCGCGCGAACGACAGCAACGAAATCAGCCGCCTTCAACGCCGCGCCGCCGATCAGGCCGCCGTCGATGTCGGGCTGGGCGAACAGGCTGGCCGCGTTGTCGGGCTTGACGCTGCCGCCGTACAGCAGCTTCATCTGCGCCGCATGTGGCGTGGCCGCCACCAGTTGCGCCCGCAACAGCGCATGAACCGCCTGCGCCTGCTCAGGCGTGGCGGTCAGGCCCGTACCAATGGCCCAGACCGGCTCATAAGCCACCACGATCTCGCCGATGCAGTGGCCCAGCGTATGCACCACGGCTGAGAGCTGACGCTTCACGACCGCATCGGTTTCACCCGCCTCGCGTTGTGCCAGCGTTTCGCCGACACAGACGATCGGCGTCACGCCACGTGCCAGCGCCGCCCGGGCCTTGTCGGCCACCAGCTGATCGCTCTCGCCGTGATAGGCGCGGCGCTCCGAATGGCCCACGATGGCGTAGCGGCAACCGAACTCGGCCAGCATCGCTGCCGACACCTCGCCGGTATAGGCGCCCTGCTCGTGCGCCGACACATCCTGCGCACCCAGCGACAGGCCGCTGTTGGCCAAGGCCACGGCTGCTTCCGACAGATACGGAAACGGCACGCACACCGCCACATCACAACCAAATGGGCGCGCCGCCAGCACGCCACGCAGCAACTCGGCATTGACAGCGTGGCTGCCATGCATCTTCCAGTTGCCCACCACCAGCTTGCGATTCGTCGTCGTCATTTCTGCTCCGATTTATTAGCTCACCACTGCAAGACGATCTTGCCGATGTGCTCGTTGGATTCCATCAGCGCATGCGCCTCGGCCGCTTGTGCCGCCGGCATCACACGGTAGATCACCGGCTTGACCTGACCGGACGCCAGCAAAGGCCAGACCCGATCACGCAGGCTCGCGGCGATCGCCGCCTTGAACGCCACCGGCCGTTGCCGCAAGGTCGAGCCGGTGATGACCAGCCGGCGCCGCAGCACCAGGCCGGCATCGAAACCCGCCTTGACGCCGCCCTGCACCGCAATGATCACCAGCCGGCCATCTTCAGCCAGGCACTGGACCTCGCGCGCCACATAGTCGCCCGCGACCATGTCCAGCACCACGTCCACGCCCCGGCCACCGGTCAGGCGCAGCGCTTCGGCGCTGAAATCCTGGCTGCGGTAGTTGATGGCGTGGTCGGCGCCGACCGCCAGGCAGGCCTCGCACTTGGCATCGCTGCCTGCGGTGGCGATGACCACGGCGCCCAGCGCCTTGGCGAGTTGAATCGCCGTGACGCCGATGCCGCTGGTGCCACCCTGGATCAGCAGGACTTCACCTGCTTGCAGGCGTGCGCGGTCAAACACGTTCGACCAGACGGTGAAGAAGGTCTCGGGCAGCGCTGCGGCCTCGATGTCCGACAGCCCCGCCGGCACCGGCAGGCACTGCCCGACAGGTGCGGCACAGTACTCGGCGTAACCGCCACCGGCGACCAGCGCGCAGACGCGCTGACCGAGGCTCAGGCCCGCCACCGCCATCGCTGCGGTATCACCCGCCTCGATGACACCCGCGACCTCCAGCCCCGGCAGATCCGACGCGCCCGGCGGGGGCGGATAAGCGCCCTTGCGCTGCAGCACGTCAGGCCGGTTGATGCCACTGGCCGCGACACGGATCAGGACCTCGCCCGCCGCCGGCACAGGCCGGGGCCGCTGCGTCAGACGCAGCACCTCGGGCGCGCCGGGCTGGGAGATTTCGATCGCGTGCATCACGGCCTCGGCTCCTTATTGCTGCTGTTGCTGCTGGGCCTGACCCGCGTCAGCACCGCCCGGCTGTTCGGCCGGTGCGGGCTGCTCGGAGCGGGCCGGGCGCTCGCTGCGCTCGTAACGGTCGCCACGCTCACGGCGCGGGGCGCCACGATCGCCGCCACGGTCGTTGCGGTCGCCGTATTCACGACGCGGACGCTCTTCCTCGACGAAACCTTCCGGCTTGTCCAGCAGCGCCTTCATCGACAGCTTGATGCGGCCCTTTTCGTCCGTCTCCAGCACCTTGACCTTGACCACCTGGCCTTCGGTCAGGAAGTCGGTGACCTTCTCCACGCGCTGGTGGGCGATCTGGCTGATGTGCAGCAGACCGTCCTTGCCCGGCAGGATGTTGATCAGCGCGCCGAAGTCGAGGATCTTGGTGACCGCGCCTTCGTAGATCTTGCCGATCTCGGCTTCTGCCGTGATGTCGGCGATGCGCTTCTTGGCCAGTTCGGCCTTCTCGCCATCGGTCGACGCGATGGTGATCGTGCCGTCTTCGCCGATGTCGATCTGGCAGCCGGTCTCTTCGGTCAGCGCACGGATCACCGAGCCACCCTTGCCGATCACGTCACGGATCTTCTCCGGATTGATCTTCATGGTGTAGAGGCGCGGTGCGAAGTCGGAGACCTCCGTGTTGGCCGTGCCCATGGCCTCGACCATCTTGCCCAGGATGTGCAGACGCGCTTCCTTGGCTTGCGCCAGCGCGACCTGCATGATCTCCTTGGTGATGCCCTGGATCTTGATATCCATCTGCAGCGCGGTCACGCCAGCGGTGGTGCCCGCGACCTTGAAGTCCATGTCGCCAAGGTGATCTTCATCGCCCAGGATGTCGGTCAGCACCGCGAAGCGGTTGCCTTCCTTGATCAGACCCATGGCGATGCCGGCGACGTGCGCCTTCATCGGCACGCCAGCGTCCATCATGGCCAGGCAGCCGCCGCAGACCGACGCCATCGACGACGAGCCGTTGGATTCGGTGATCTCCGACACCACACGGATGGTGTAGCCGAAATCTTCCTTGTTCGGCAGCAGCGGCACCAGCGCGCGCTTGGCGAGGCGGCCGTGGCCGGTTTCGCGGCGCTTGGTCGTGCCCATGCGGCCGACTTCGCCGGTGGCGAACGGAGGCATGTTGTAGTGGAACAGGAAGGTGTCGCGGAACTCGCCAGCCAGCGCGTCGATGCGCTGGGCGTCCTGGTCGGTACCGAGCGTGGCCACCACCAGGGCTTGCGTTTCACCGCGGGTGAACAGCGCCGAGCCGTGGGCGCGCGGCAGCACGCCGGTGCGGATCTCGATCGGGCGCACGGTGCGGGTGTCGCGGCCGTCGATGCGCGGCTCGCCCTGCAGGATCTGGCCGCGCACGGTCTTGGCTTCCAGTTCGAACAGCAGGTTGTCGACTTCGATGCCGTCAAACTGGATGCCAGCTTCGGTCAGCGCCAGCTTGACTTCCGAGTAGGCGGCGCGGCAGGCGTGCGTGCGGGCCTGCTTGCTGCGGATCTGGTAGGCGGCTTCGATCTTGGCCAGGCCGAACTCGGCGACCTTGGCGATCAGCGGCTCGTTCTTGGCCGGCGGCAGCCAGTCCCAGGCCGGCTTGCCGGCGTCGCGCACCAGTTCGTTGATAGCGGCAATCGCCACCTTGGCCTGCTCGTGGCCGAACACCACGGCCGCCAGCATGACTTCTTCGGTCAGCTGCTGGGCTTCGGACTCGACCATCAGCACGGCGGCTTCGGTACCGGCCACCACCAGGTCCAGCGACGAGCTCTTGAGCTGGGTCGGGCCGGGGTTGAGCACGTATTCACCGTTGATGAAGCCCACGCGGGCCGCACCCACCGGGCCGTTGAACGGCATGCCGGAGATCGCCAGCGCCGCCGACGAGCCGATCAGCGCGGCGATGTCCGCCGACGCTTCCGGGTTCAGCGACAGCACGTGAATGACCACGTGCACTTCGTTGTAGAAGCCTTCGGGGAACAGCGGGCGCAGCGGGCGGTCGATCAGGCGGCTGGTCAGCACTTCCAGCTCGGACGGCTTGGCTTCACGCTTGAAGAAGCTGCCCGGGATCTTGCCGGCGGCGTAGGTCTTCTCGATGTAGTCGACCGTCAGCGGGAAGAAATCCTGGCCCGGCTTCGGGTTCTTGGCGCCCACCACGGTGGCCAGCACCACGGTGCCGTCGATGTTGACAAGCACGGCACCGCTGGCTTGACGGGCGACTTCGCCGGTCTCGAGGGTGACGGTGTGCTGACCCCATTGGAAGGTCTTGGTCACTTTGTTGAAAAGGCTCATGCGAGTCTCCTTAGGTTCAAACATCCAGAAGGCGGGATGCAGCGCCTGGAGGCGTGTCGGCGTGGCGCAATGCCATTCCAGCGCGGTTCGGTGACGGTACAGGCCGAAAACCGCATTGGAATGACACAGCAGCGCTCACGATGGCCACACTCTCCGGTGAATCAATTCTTGATCTGAAAACGCAAAAAGCCTGTGCTGGAGGCATCCAGACAGGCTTTTCACGTGCATGCGGTAATTACTTGCGCAGACCCAGCTTCTGGATCAGGGCGAAGTAACGGTCGGCGTCACGGCTCTTCAGGTAGTCGAGCAGCTTGCGGCGACGGCTCACCATGCGCAGCAGGCCGCGACGACCGTGGTGGTCCTTCATGTTGGCCTTGAAGTGCGGCGTCAGGTGGTTGATGCGTGCGGTCAGCAGCGCAACTTGCACTTCCGGAGAGCCGGTATCGGCTGCAGCGCGGGCGTTGGAGGCAACGATTTCTGCCTTGTTGATTTCGGACATCTTGATTCCTGGTTCAGTCGAATCCGTGCGCGGCTTCCGGGCCGGGCAGCGGTTTCGCGGTTCACTTGCGGTCGCGGGTGAAACCTACCCACGCCGTGCGGTTCTCACTTCAGTCAACCATTCAGTCAGTCGAAGCGAAGCCCGCGAGTATAGCTGCGTGCAGAGCGCGGGGCTCAGAGTGGCGCCATCTTGCACGAGGTGGCCTGCTCGGTCTGCGCGGCGCTCAGGAAGCGCACGGTGCGGAAGCCGTAGCCACTGCCCTCGACGTCGAACTTGACGCCGTCGGTGCCGGCCTTCTGCATCACGCTCACGTACAGCGGCTGGATGAACTGGTGGTCGGCTGCGCGCAGCGTGCCAGCACCCAGTCCGCCCAGACTGCGGCCGTCGTACCTGGCGCCCGACAGCACCTTGGCGACCGCGCCGGCCTCGGTCGACCTGGCGCGCTCCATGGCCTGCGCCAGCATCTCGACCATCACCTGCATGCGAACGTGCAGGTAGTCGTCCTCGGGCTTGGGGAAGCGCTGGTGGAAGCTCTGCACGAGCGCCTCGGAGGCCTTGCCGCCGGCGTTCGGGTGCCATTCGGCCACGGCAATGACCTTGCCCACGCCGGCGTCGCCCAGCGCGCCCGGCACGCCCAGCGCGTTGCCGTAGAAGGTGTAGAACTTGCCCTCGAAGCCGACGTCGCGCGCAGCCTTGACCAGGAACGTCAGGTCGTTGCCCCAGTTGCCGGTCAGCACCGCCTGCGCGCCGCTGGCCTTGATCTTGGCGGCGTAGGGCAGGAAGTCCTTCACGCGGCCGACCGGGTGCAGCTCGTCGCCGACGAATTCGATGTCGGGCCGCTTGGCCGAAATCATCTGCCGCGCCTGCTTGAGCACCTGCTGGCCGAAGCTGTAGTCCTGGCCGATCAGGTAGACGCGCTGGGTGGCGACGTCGCCCTGCAACACGTCGGTCAGGGCCGACAGGCGCATGTCGGCATGGGCGTCGAAGCGGAAGTGCCACGGGCTGCACTTCTCGTTGGTCAGCGCCGGGTCGACCGCCGAGTAGTTGAGGAACAGCGCGCGGCGCTGCGGCTCGCGCTGGTTGTGCTTGTTGAGCGCGTCGATCAGCGCCGCCGCCGTGGCCGAGCTGTTGCCCTGCAACACCACGCCGATGTTCTGGTCGGCGGCGTTCTTGAGCTGCGACAGCGCCTCTTCGGTCGCGCCCTTGCTGTCGAGCCGCACCAGCGCCAGCGGCCGTGCCCCGCCCGGCAGCGCCACGCCGCCGCGTGCGTTGACGCGCTCCACCGCCCACTGGATGTTGCGCGCCACGGCCTCGCCGGCATTGGCGAACGGGCCGGACAGGCCTTCGATCAGGCCGAGCTTGATCGGCTCGGCCGCCTGCACCACACCGAACGGCGCCAGCAAGGCGGTCAACAACAGAGCACGCCGCAGCGTCGAGGTCGCAAAACTCATCGGTTCATTCCAATCATTCAGGAAAAGGCTCAGACCGCGCCCAGATCCCAGCGCGGTTTGACGTCAAAACTGTAGCTGCGGCTGGCCTGGCCGCGGCCACTCTGCAGCCGCATGGCGCCGGCCAGCGCGATCATGGCGCCGTTGTCGGTGCACAGATGCAGTTCGGGGTAATGCACGCGCACGCCCAGGCGGCGGCATTGCTGGTTGAGTTCGGCGCGCAGGCGCTGGTTGGCGCCCACGCCCCCCGCCACCACCAGGCGCTGCACGCTGCCACCGCCTTGCGCGCGGTGCGCCTTGATCGCCTTCAGCGACTTGGCCACCAGCACGTCGACGATGGCCGCCTGCGTGGATGCGGCCAGGTCAGCGCGCTGCTGCTCGGTCACCTCGCCACCCAGACCCGCGCCGGCGTTGGCCGCCTGCAGCTTGAGCAACTGCGTCCACACCGCCGTCTTCAGGCCGGCGAACGAGAAATCGAAGCTCGCCGCCCGGTCCCCTGTCAGCAGCGGGCGCGGCAGCTTGTAGGCGGTCGGGTCGCCGTGCTCGGCCAGCCGGGCCAGCGCCGGGCCGCCCGGGTAGCCGAGGCCGAGCATCTTGGCGGTCTTGTCGAAAGCCTCGCCAGCCGCGTCGTCAATGGTCTCGCCCAGCAGCGTGTACTGGCCCACGCCGTCCACCCGCATCAGCTGCGTGTGGCCGCCCGAGACCAGCAGCGCGATGAACGGAAACTGCGGCGGATCGGCCGACAGGAAGGGCGACAGCAGATGCCCCTCCAGGTGATGCACGCCCAGCACCGGCCGCTCCAGCGCCATGCCCAGCGCGCAGGCCACGCCCGCGCCCACCAGCAGCGCCCCGGCCAGGCCGGGGCCGCGGGTGTAGGCGATCACGTCGACCGCGTGCAGGTCCTGCCCCGCCTCGGCCAGCGTCCGGCGCAGCAGCGGCACGACGCGGCGGATGTGGTCGCGCGAGGCCAGCTCCGGCACCACACCGCCGTAGGCGCGGTGCATGTCGATCTGGCTGTGCAGCGCATGCGCCAGCAGGCGCGCCGGCTGCGGGCTGTAGATGCCGCTCTCAAGGCCGCCTTCGACGCCGCCGGGCAACTCGACCAGCGCCACGCCGGTCTCATCACACGAGGATTCGATCCCCAGCACGCGAAGTGCGCTCACGAGCGTCGCCCCGCGCTGGTCCAGATCAGCGCGCCCGCCGCCACCATCGGCACGCACAGCCACTGGCCCATGCTCAGGTTGAGCGCGAGCAGGCCCAGAAAACTGTCCGGCTCACGGAAGTATTCGGCGATGAAGCGGAACAGTCCGTAGCCGATCAGAAACAGACCCGAGACGCGACCCCAGACGATGCCGCCACCGGCGCCCGCATGCGCGTTTCTGCTGCGCCCGTAGAACCACAGCAGCACGAACAGCGTCAGCCCTTCGAGCAGGAACTGGTAGACCTGCGACGGGTGACGCGGCATCAGGCTGCCGGACTGCGGAAACACCATCGCCCACGGCAGCGAGGCGTCGGCTGCGCGGCCCCACAACTCGCCGTTGATGAAGTTGCCGACGCGCCCGCAGGCCAGGCCGGTGGGCACGCAGGGCGCGACCAGGTCGGTCACTTCAAAAAAGCGCCGCCCGCGCAGGTGCGCAAAGACCGCCATGGCAACGATCACGCCCAGCAGCCCGCCGTGAAACGCCATGCCGCCCTTCCAGACCGCCAACACTTCCAGCGGGTTCTGCAGGTAGTAGCTGAACTTGTAGAACAGCACGTAGCCGAGCCGGCCACCCAGAATGACGCCGATCACGCCGAAGAAGAGCAGGTCTTCCACGTCGCGCGCCGTCCAGGCGCCGCCCGGATTGGCCGCGCCATACGGCGGCTGGCGAATGCGCCGCGTCGCCAGAAAGTAGAAAAGCCCGAAGGCCGCCAGGTACGTCAGCCCATACCAGTGGACCTGGAAAAAGCCCAGGTCGAGGGCGATGGGGCTGAACTGGGGATGCATGAGCATCGGCAAGACTCCAAGCAGACAGGGGCTACCGGGCCAAGCCGGCGGGATGCGATTGTCGCTGCTCGGCTGCGACAGCCGCCACATCGGCCGACACATGGCCGACAAAGCGCCCGACCACCGGCGAGGCTGGCTCGCGCCAGATCAGGCTGGTCTCGCAGCGCAATGCCAGGGCGTCTCCCAGGCCAGCCACCGTGCGGTAGACCACGCCCGGGCGCTGCAGCCGGGTCACCGACTCAGGCACCCAGGCCACGCCCATGCCGGCCGACACCAGGTTGACGATGGTCTGCATCTGGATCGCCTCCTGGCCGATGTGCGGCGTCACGCCCTGGGCGCGGTAGGCGCCCAGCAGCGCGTCGTACAGCGACGGCGCGATATGGCGCGGAAAGATCACCAGCGGCTCGGCCGCCACATCGGCCCAGCGCAGCACGGGCTGGGCGGCGGCCGGGTGGGTCTGCGGCAGCGCCATCATCAGCGGCTCGTTCAGCGCGCTCCAGGCGGCGAAGCTGGGCGGCGCGGCGCCAGGCGCATGCAGCACGAAGCCGGCGTCGATCTCGTCGGCGTCGAAAGCCGCCATCTGCACGTCGAGCGTGGCCTCGCGCAGCGTCAGCGCCACCTCCGGGTGCGCCTCGCGGAAGCCGCGCAGCCACTCGGGCAGCGGGCCGTAGCTGATCGACGAGACAAAGGCCAGCCGCAGCTGACCGGCCAGGCCGGCGGCGGCGGCCTGGGCGATGCGCGGCAGTTCGTCGGCCGCTGCCAGCAGGCGCCGCAGCGGCGGCAGCAAGGCTGCGCCGGCGGGGGTCAGAGCGACTGAGCGGCGCGTGCGCAGGAACAGCGCCACACCGAGTTCGCGCTCCAGCCCCTGGATCGCCTGCGTCAGCGGCGGCTGGGTCATGTGCAGACGCTGGGCGGCGCGGCCGAAGTGCAGTTCGTCCGCCAGGGTCAGGAATTGGCGCCACAGGCGCAGATCGATCATTGATATGCCCAGCGTATGAATGAAGCTCAACAAATCGATTAGACGACACAAATCGGCCGCACTATGCTTGGCACCCTCCATCGCCCACCCCTGTGACCACAGCGAGAACCCCATGAACTACAACCGCCGCTCCAAGAACATCACCGAAGGCGTCGCGCGCGCACCCAACCGCTCGATGTATTACGCGCTGGGCTACCAGCAGGACGACTTCGTCAAGCCGATGATCGGCGTGGCCAACGGCCACAGCACCATCACGCCGTGCAACTCGGGCCTGCAGAAGCTGGCCGACGCAGCGGTCATCGGCATCAAGGAGGCCGGCGCCAACCCGCAGATCTTCGGCACGCCGACGATTTCCGACGGCATGGCGATGGGCACCGAGGGCATGAAGTACTCGCTCGTCAGCCGCGAAGTGATCGCCGACTGCGTCGAGACCTGCGTCGGCGGCCAGTGGATGGACGGCGTGCTGGTGATCGGCGGCTGCGACAAGAACATGCCCGGCGGCATGATGGGCATGCTGCGCGCCAACGTGCCGGCGCTGTACGTCTACGGCGGCACCATCCTGCCGGGCAAGTACAAGGGCCAGGACCTCAACATCGTCAGCGTGTTCGAGGCCGTCGGCCAGTTCAGCGCCGGCAAGATGAGCGAAGAAGACTTCTGCCAGATCGAGCGCAAGGCCATCCCCGGCTCGGGTTCGTGCGGTGGCATGTACACCGCCAACACGATGAGTTCGTCGTTCGAGGCGCTCGGCATGAGCCTGCCGTATTCGTCGACGATGGCCAACGTGGAAGAAGAGATCGTTGCCAGCGTCAAGGTGGCGGCGGGCGTGCTGGTCGAGGCGGTCAAGGCCGACCTGAAGCCGCGCGACATCGTCACCAAAGAGGCGATCGAGAACGCCGTGGCGGGTGGTGATGGCCACCGGCGGCTCGACCAACGCAGTGCTGCACTTCCTGGCCATCGCCCACGCGGCGGAAGTCGAATGGACCATCGACGACTTCGAGCGCGTGCGCCAGCGCACCCCCGTGCTGTGCAACCTCAAGCCCAGCGGCCAGTACCTGGCGATCGACCTGCACCACGCCGGCGGCATTCCGGCGGTGATGAAGGAACTGCTCAAGCACGGCCTGCTGCATGGCGACGCCATGACCATCACCGGCAAGACACGCTGGCCGAGAGAGCTGGCCGATGTGCCGGACCAGCCGCGCGCCGACCAGAAGGTGATCTTCCCCCGGTGTCGACCGCGCGCTGTACGCCGCAGGGTCACCTGGCGATCCTCAAGGGCAACCTGAGCGCCGGAAGGCTGCGGTCGCCAAGATCACCGGCCTGAAGAACCCGGTGCTGACCGGCCCCGCACGCGTCTTCGACGACGAGCAGTCGGCGACTGGAAGCGATCATGGGCAACCAGAATCAAGTCGCCGGCGACGTGGTGGTGCTGCGCTACCTGGGACCGAAAGGCGGCGCCGGGCATGCCCGAGATGCTGGCGCCGACCGTCTGCGATCATCGGTGCCAGGGCCTGGGCGAGATCGGTCGGCGCTGATCACCGACGGCCGCTTCTCAGCGGCGGCACCTGGGGCATGGTGGTGGGCCACGTGGCGCCCGAGGCCGCGGTCGGCGGCAACTGATCGCGCCTGGTGAAGGAAGGCGACTCCATCACCGTCGACGCCTACAAGCTGCTGCTGCAGCTCAACGTCGAGCGACGCCGAGACTCGCCCGGCGCCGCGCAGGGCTGGACGGCGCCGGCAAGCCGCGCTACACCCGCGGCGTGCTGGCCAAGTTCGCGTTCAACGCATCAAGTGCGAGCGCAGGGGCGGTGCTGGACAAGTTCGAGTAATTCTTCACGTCAGGTCACGGGACGTCACCCGCATTTCTTGGTGCGCTGTGGCGTCATCCCCTGTTCAAGGGATATTGAGAAAACTTCTCATTCGCGATGATATGAAAGACTTGGATTTTCCGAGTCTTTCACTTTTGCAAATCAAAGGAGTCACTCATGACCTTGAAACGCCTCACGCTGATGGCGGCACTGCTGGCAGCCGGTTCGGCTCACGCCGCCTACACGTCCAGCACGACCTACGCGGACATCTTCGGAGCCACCACACCCACGGAGGGCTTCGGCACCAACAGCGCCATCAACGGCGTCTCCTTCACGAACGAGGGCACCTACTCTGCCATCAAGGACGTCACGACCGGCGTGGCCAGTGGGGTGTTCTCGGACGTGGTGGCAACAGCCCAGTACGCTGACGAGCATGTCAGCACTGTCTTCACGTTCGCCAATGCCATCACGGCTTTCGGTGCCAACTGGAGTCCGTACTTCAAGAACTTCAACGGCGCCACCGGTACGGACGGCTCGTTTCCAGGTGCAGGCTTGGCGATCGACCTGGGCAATGACAACTCGGTCGATTTCGTCATCCCGACGAACTACAACGGCAAGTTCGTGGGCTACACCTCCGACACAGCGTTCTCGCAGTTCAAGGTCAGCTATGACAACGCCAGCCCGTGGCGCGAGTCCTACCAGATGACGAACCTGCAGTTCACGGCCGCCGTGCCGGAGCCGGAAACCTACGCCATGCTGCTGGCCGGTTTGGCCCTCCTGGGTGTGGCCCGCAAGCGCCAAGTCAGCCAAACCCGTTAAGCGGCAAGCTGATCACGAGAAATTCGCTGCCGCCAGTGCTGGCCATTCAGCGCTGACGGCGGTTTTTCTTGTCAGACGAGGCGGACTTGGCACCGACCTTGTCCTTGCGCGCCAAATCCTCAAGACCCAGCAGATCGGTGGCGCGCTTGCGCCGCTCCGTACGGCGCTTGGCAAAACGGGCCTCCTGCAGGCGCCGGGTGCGGCCCGTCAAATCAGACCCGTACCACCACAGCAAGGCCAGGCCGAAGGGCGACAGCATGGCCCACCACGACCAGCTGGCGAATGGGCCGATATCAGCCCAACGCAGCAGCAGCATCACCACACCTGCAATGACCAAGGGCATCGTCGTCCGCTCCTGTTGTTCCCGATGACACCGAGCGTGTCAGCCCGGCGTCAAACGGGGTCTGGACCTGCTCACTACAATTCGATCCGGTCAATTTACCACCCGATCCCACCCCGTCTCAAAGGAAGTCATGAAGCCGATTTACGCCCTCCTCGCCGCCACTGCCGTGCTGGCCTCCGGCCCGGTTCTGGCCAATGCCGAACTGGCACAGAAGAAGAACTGCATGGCCTGCCACGCCGTGGACAAGAAGCTCGTCGGCCCGGCCTTCAAGGAAGTCGCTGCCAAGTACGCAGGCAACAAGGATGCCGTCGCCACGCTGACCACCAAGGTCATCAAGGGCGGCGCGGGCGTGTGGGGCCAGATTCCCATGCCCGCCAACGCACTGAGCGAAGCCGAGTCCAAGCAGCTCGTCACCTGGGTGCTGAGCCAGAAGTAAGCCGGGAGATCAGGCCATCCAGCCTGCTCCACGCGCCCGTCAAAAAGCCTCGCATCGCGAGGGCTTTCTTGTTCGTGTAGCTCAGACGCTGAGCCTGTGTGATCTGCGGCTTGATCCGCAGTCCCCTGCCCCTTCAGCGCTCGCGCCCCCGCGCCTTGCGCAGCACCTGCGTCACCGGCTCCAGCAGGTACTCCAGCGGCGTGCGCTCTCCCCCCTGCAGGTACACCTCTGCCGGCATGCCCGCCTGCAGCTTCTCGCCGTTGGTCGCCTGCGCCACCGCTGCGCTGTCGACTTCGACGTGCACGGTGTAGTACGCCTGCTGGGTCTGCTGCTCTCCACGATCCGGTCTGCCGACACGTACGCCACCGTCCCCGGCACCATGTGCGTCGTGCGGTATTGGTACGCCGTGAAGCGCATGTCCGCCTTCTGCCCCAGGTGCACCCGGTTGACGTCTTCGGGCCTGATGCGGGCTTCGACCACCAGCTTGGGGTTGGCCGGCAGCACGTCGGCCACCGGCTCGCGCGGGCGCGATCACGGTGCCGGGGTTGGTCACCCTCAGGCCCATGATTTTCACCGTCCACCGGCGCGAGGATGACTTGCCGGGTCGAGGCGTCGGTGGCCTTGCGCAGCTCTTGCTCGATCTCCTGCACCCGCACTGCCGTGACTTTGATCTGGTCGCTGGCTTGCTGGCGGTAGTCGTTGTCGAGGCCGCGCAGCTTGAGGTCGATGTCGACGGTGCGCTGCTCGGCCCGCACGACCTCGGCGCGGCGCTCTTCGAGCTTGGCGCCGTAGTCGGCCACGGCGGACTCCAGCTGCATGATGCGGGTGGCGGCGATGAAGCCGTCCTTGACGAGCCGAGCGGTTGGTGTCGAGTTCGCGCTTCTGCGCCACCATCGATTCGCCCAACCGGTCGATCTGCGCACGCAGCGAGACGATTTCCTGCTCGATCTTGGCGCGCTGCTGCAGCAGCAGCGCGCTCTGGCTTTGCAGCGAGTTGCGCCGCTGCGCCGAAGAGCGACTGCTCTCTTCTGCAGTTGCTGGGCCAGTGCGTCGTCGCTCCTGGCGGCCGCCAGCAAGTAGGCGGGCCAGGTGAGCGTGCCGACTGCGCAGTTGTTCGGCCTCCAGCCGGATCGCACCGGCTTTCTCGGCCAGCAGGCGGTAGGCGAGCCGGTTCTTGTCCTGCCGACACGGCCACGTCGCCGAGTTCCATCAGCGGCTCGCCGGCCTTGACTTTCTGGCCGTCCCGCACGAACTCACGCTGCGCACGGTGCCGCCTTCGGCGTGCTGCACGGTGCGCTCGGTTCAGGTCGACCTTGACGAAGCCCGACGACACCACCGCCGAGGCCAGCGGCGCAAACGCCAGCCATGCCACCGCCGGCACCACGCCGCCCAGCAGCACCCACTTGCCCTTGCGCGCCAGCGCCATCGCTTCTCTTGCGTGGCTCGCCAGCAGATCTGCTTCGGCACCGGCTATCGGTGCCACCAAGGCGGGCATGGTCGTCATGCTGGAACTCCTGATTCTTGTTGCTGCACAGCCTGTTGGGCCACGGTGGCCACAGCCTGCGTCACCGCCTGCCCAGCCACATGGCTGAGTGGCAGATCGGCAGCGGGGTTTGCTTGTGCTGTTGGTGCGGACGGGGCAATCTGCGGCGCGGCCGGTCGGCCACCCTGCAGTGCCAGCATGACCTCGTTCACCGGGCCGTATTGCGTCACGCGACCGCCGTCCACCACCATCAGCTTGTCGACGTGCGCCGTCAATGCCGTGCGGTGAGTCACCACGATCACCGTGATCTTGCCCCGGAGCTGCTTGAGCGTCTCACCGAGCGCCATCTCACCCACTCCGTCCAGATTCGAGTTCGGCTCGTCAAGGATCACCAGCTTGGGATTGCCGTACAACGCCCGGGCCAATGCGATGCGCTGCCGCTGTCCTGGCGACATCAGTGCCGCGTGCGGGTCGATCACCGTGTCATAACCCTCGGGCAGCCCCAGGATCAACTCGTGCACACCCGCCAGCTTGGCGGCAGCCACGACATCCTGCGACACCACCAGGCCCAGGCGGGCGATGTTCTCGGCCACCGTGCCGGAGAACAGCTCCACATCCTGCGGCACATAGCCCAGGTGCGGGCCGACCGCCTCGCGGTTCCACTTCGACAGGTCCACGCCGTCGAGCCGCACCGTGCCCGAAGTGGGCGACCACAAGCCCGTCAGCAACCGCACCAGCGTGCTCTTGCCCGCGCCACTCGGGCCAAGGATGGCGAGCGACTCGCCCGCCTCCAGCTGCAGCGAGATGCCGCTCAGCACCATGCGGTCACTGCCCGGTGGGCGATACACCAACGCATTGGCTGTCAACTGACCCGTCGGGGCCGGCAACTCCATCGGCGCAGGACGCTGCGACAGCTTCTCCATCATCGGGTTGAGATGCTTGTAGGCCAGCATGCCTTCGGCCAGCACCTTCCAGCTGCCCACGATCTGCTCGATCGGCTGCAGCGCCTTGCCCAGCAACATGGTCGACGCCACCATCACGCCCGGCGTCGCATCGCCCTTCAGCACCAGATACGCACCCAGCGCCTGCAGCAGGATCTGCACCGACTGCCGCAGGATGCGCGTGAACGAACTCATCGCGGCGGCGCGCTGTGCGGCTGGCCCCTGCACATCGGCCAGCTTGGCGCTCAGCAGTTTCCAGCGGGCCACCAGCGCGTCGCCCATGCCCAGCGCCTGGGCCACTTCGGCGTTCTGCATCGCCTGCTCCAGGTAACGCTGGCTGCGGCCGGCTTCGCGCTGCACTTCCTCGATGGAGTTGCGCGACAACCGGTCATTCACGAATGCCAGCCCCAGCATCACCAGCGCCGAAGCCGCCGACGCCACGCCCAGCCACGGGTGCGCCATGGCAATCACGGCGATGAACACCAGTGCCCACGGCGCATCCAGCACCGCCAGCAGCCCTTGTGCAGAGAACAGGTTGCGCAGCCGTCCCACGTCACGCAGCCCTTCCATCGGAATCGGCCCCTGGCGCTTGGCCGCCTCGACCAGCGTCAGCCGGGTCATCTCGGGTGCCAGCGCATCGTTGAGCATGTTGCCCGTCACCGTCTGCAGGCGACCGCGCAAGTAGTCCAGCAGTCCCGTCAGCACAAAGGCCACGCCCAGGCCCAGCACCAACACCAGCAAGGTTTCCTGGCTCTGGCTCGTCAGCACCCGGTCAAACACCTGCAGGCTGAACAGCGCAGGCGCCAGCCACAACAGGTTCATCACGAGGGAAAACCCCGCGACCGATTGAATCAGTCTTTTTATGTTCGATTGAAGAACAGGCATCACATGAACTCCCCCAGGCAAATGCGCCTACAGAGTTCGGTATCGGTAGCCATCCGCCGGAACTGAGCGCAGCGTGGGAAGTTTTTTCAGTACCAGACATCTGTCGCGCTGCAGGAGCGGGCAAAGTTCACATATGTCAATCCGAGAGAACTGCGGGCCAGGCCCTTGGGTTCTGTTCGCGCCAGCAGCTAGCCTCGCAACCCCTTCAGCCCCTGCCGCAGCCATAGCAGCGGCAGGTAGCGCAGCGGCGGGTTCCAGACCATCAGGCTGAAGGTGCGGTGGGTGGTGGAGTAGCAGGGGTGGATCTCGGGGCGATCCGGGATCGGGACGCTGCTGCCCATGACGTGGGACTCTTCGACATCACGGTCGAACGAGGCCTGCAGCGCGCGCAGGCGCAGTGAGACTTCAAGCGGCTCGGGCGCGTGGGCCGGATCGGCAGTGCACAGGCGCTCATAGACGATGCCGCCTTGCTGCAGGCGCACCAGCGCAGCAAGGTCTTGTCCGCCCGCAGCCCTATCCGTCGACAGCAACCAGACGCTGGCCCGCCGGGTGGCGGCCAACGGCGGCAAGAGCGCGCGGTGAAAGACCGCCTGACGCGGGTCGTACCAGTCGCTGGCATGCGCTGGACCCTTGGCCTCCAGCGCCAGGTAGCGGTCGAAGGCTTGCGCGATCTCGGCCGGGTGATCGATCACCTCCAGGTGGAGATTGGGATCCACTCGGGCCGCAGCTTGCGCGGCGCAATCATGGTCCGCCAGGTAGGCGTCCCACGTCCCTTCAGTGCGCAGGCTGGCCCAGTGGTTGTTGAAACGGCGGCTGGATTTCAGGCCATGCTGGCGGCGCAGTTGATGGGCGGCAGCGTCGCTGAGCGGCCAGGCGCCGTCATCAATCTCGCGCAGGTCCAGCGCCTGCCAGTCGGTGCGCGCCGCTGCCAGCGCCTGCAGCGCCAGTTGCCAGACGTGGTCGGCGTCGATCAGGTGCAGCACGCCCGGGCGCTCGCCGATCGGCACGCCCATGTGCATCAAGGTCTTGAAGCTCAGGCCGAAGTAGCGCTGGCGCGTCAACGTCAACGGCAGCAAACCGACCAGCACCCCGTGCTGGCGCACGACCACGAACCAGGGCTCATCGTCTGGGCCACTCAGGTGTTGCCACGCCAGCTCCAGGAACTCCGGCGTGATGAACAGGCTGGGCCGGGACATGCGTGGCACCGCCGCCTGCCAGTCTGCGCGCAAAAGAGTGAAGGCCTGCACACCGCGAAGAATCTCGGTTTGCAGGCCCTCGGAGGCTTGTAACGCAGCGGTATCGGCTTTCATGCAAATCGCCCTTCATGAGGAGGGCGAAGTGTAGGAGCCGCGTTTCAGCGGCGGTCGATCCTCAGTACGCCTGGCCCAGCTGGCTCAGGATGGCCGGGTTTTCCAGCGTGCTGGTGTCCTGGGTGATGGCCTCGCCCTTGGCGATCGAGCGCAGCAGGCGGCGCATGATCTTGCCACTGCGGGTCTTGGGCAGGTTGTCGCCGAAGCGGATGTCCTTGGGCTTGGCGATCGGACCGATTTCCTTGCCGATGTGGTCGCGCAGGATCTTGGCGATGGCCTTGGCTTCGTCGCCGGTCGGGGCCGGGCGCTTGAGCACGACGAAGGCGCAGATCGCCTCGCCGGTGGTGTCGTCGGGGCGGCCGACGACGGCCGCTTCGGCCACCAGCTCGGTGTGGCTGACCAGCGCCGACTCGATCTCCATCGTGCCCATGCGGTGACCGGAGACGTTCAGCACGTCGTCGATGCGGCCGGTGATGGTGAAGTAGCCGGTACCCGCGTCACGGATCGCGCCGTCGCCTGCCAGGTAGTACTTGCCCTGGAAGTCGGCCGGGTAGTAGCTCTTGACGAAGCGCTCGTTGTCGCCCCAGATGGTGCGGATCATCGACGGCCACGGACGCTTGACGACCAGGATGCCGCCCTGGCCATTCGGCACGTCCTTGCCGGTCTCGTCGACGATGGCGGCCTGGATGCCCGGGAAGGGCAGCGTGCACGAACCCGGCACCATCGGCGTCACGCCCGGCAGCGGGGTGATCATGTGGCCGCCAGTCTCGGTCTGCCAGAAGGTGTCGACGATCGGGCAGCGGCCGCCGCCGACGTGCTGGTGGTACCACTCCCAGGCGGCCGGGTTGATCGGCTCGCCGACCGAGCCCAGCAGGCGCAGGCTGGAGAGGTCGTAGCTCTTCGGGTGCACGGCGTCGTTGGCTTCGGCGGCCTTGATCAGCGAGCGGATCGCGGTCGGCGCGGTGTAGAAGATGCTGACCTTGTGGTCCTGGATCATCTTCCAGAAGCGGCCGGCGTCCGGGTAGGTCGGCACGCCTTCGAAGACGATCTCGGTGCCACCCAGTGCCAGCGGGCCGTAGGTGATGTAGCTGTGGCCCGTGACCCAGCCGATATCGGCGGTGCACCAGAAGACGTCGTTGTCCTTCAGGTCGAAGGTCCACTTGGTGGTCAGTGCGGCATGCAGCAGGTAGCCGCCGGTGCTGTGCTGCACGCCCTTGGGCTTGCCGGTCGAGCCCGAGGTGTAGAGCAGGAACAGCGGGTGCTCGGCACCGACCCACTCGGGCTCGCAGGTGGTGGCCTGGTTGGCGACGAGGTCGTCCATCCAGATGTCGCGGCCGGCGGTCATGGCGACTTCGGCGCCCGAACGCTTGACCACCAGCACGTTCTTGACCGCATCGCAGCCGCCCAGCGCCAGCGCTTCGTCGACGATCGACTTCAGCGGCAGCTTCTTGCCGCCGCGCACCTGGTGGTCGGCGGTGATGATGGCCACGGCGCCGGTGTCTTCCACGCGGTCACGCACGCTTTGTGCCGAGAAGCCGCCGAACACCACCGAGTGGGTCGCGCCGATGCGGGCGCAGGCCTGCATCGCCGCCACGCCGTCGATCGACATCGAGATGTAGATGACGACACGGTCACCCTTGGCCACGCCCAGGCTCTTCAGGCCGTTGGCGATCTGGCAGGTCTTGGCCAGCAGTTCGCTGTAGGTGGCCTTGGTCACTTCGCCGCCGTCGGCCTCGAAGATGATCGCGGTCTTGTCGCCCAGGCCGCGCTCGACGTTGCGGTCCAGACAGTTGTACGACGCGTTCAGCGTGCCGTCGGCGAACCACTTGAAGAACGGCGCGTTGGACTCGTCGAGCACCTGGGTGAACGGCGTCTTCCAGGTGATGAACTCGCGGGCCAGGCGGGCCCAGTAGCCTTCGTAATCGGTCTCGGCCTCCAGGCACAGCGCATCGTAGGCAGCCATGCCTGCGACATTCGCCTGTGCGACGAATTCAGCGGACGGCAGGTACAGCTTGGCGGCGGACGTTTCTACTTGGCTCATGGTTGTCTCCTCGAGGCCTGATCGATCAAATGTGAACCTCTGCACGTTATGCACAGGCTCTTACGAGCGACTGACTTTGCAAAGCCCGTACCTGCGCCACCACGCCGCGTGCCAGCCATTTTCAAGCCGTTTGCGAGACCCTTGACGCTCCGCAACGGCACAACCCTGCTGCAGACTGACACGCGCGGCCCATAGAATCGCGCCGGCATTTCAGTGAGGCGCGCCGCATGCAAAACACCCCGCAAGATCCCCAGCAAGTCAAACTCTCCCCGCTTTCGAGCCTGATCTTCGCCAGCCGCTGGCTGCAGTTGCCGCTCTACCTGGGACTGATCCTGGCGCAGACGGTGTACGTGTTTCACTTCTGGGTCGAACTGGTCCACCTGGTCGAGGCGGCGTTCGGCAACCAGGCGGCACTCGCCAAACTGGTGTCGAGCATCGGCTACAAGAGCGAGGTGCAGGTCTCGGCGCTCAACGAGACCATCATCATGCTGGTCGTGCTGGCCCTGATCGACGTGGTGATGATCTCCAACCTGCTGATCATGGTGATCATCGGCGGCTATGAGACCTTCGTGTCGCGCCTTCGCCTCGAAACCCACCCGGACCTGCCGGAGTGGCTGAGCCACGTCAACGCCTCGGTGCTGAAGGTCAAGCTGGCCACCGCCATCATCGGCATCAGCTCGATCCACCTGCTCAAGACCTTCATCAACGCGGACAACTATTCCGAGAAGGTGCTGCTGTGGCAGACGCTGATCCACATTGCGTTCTTGCTGTCGGCGCTGGCGATTGCCTACACCGACCGGCTGATGTCGCACCCCGCAGGCAAAGACCCGGCCCACTGAAGCCGGCACCAGGATCGACGCCCGCATGTCAGCCCGCGTGGGGGTCGGGCTGGCTAAACTGAGCGGTTCACCTTCGAGTCCCTTTCTCGAACCCCCACCCATCAGCCGTGACTGCCATGACCACCATCGCCCAAGCCGACCTGATTGAAAGCGTCGCCGCTGCGCTGCAATACATCAGCTATTACCACCCGGCTGACTACATCGCCCACCTGGCACGCGCCTACGAGCGCGAAGAGTCGCCTGCGGCCAAGGACGCGATCGCGCAGATCCTGACCAACTCGCGCATGTGTGCCGAGGGCCGCCGCCCGATCTGCCAGGACACCGGCATCGTCAACGTGTTCCTGAAGATCGGCATGGACGTCAAGTGGGAGGGCTTCACCGGCTCGATCGCCGATGCAGTGAACGCCGGCGTGCGCCAGGGCTACCTGAACCCTGACAACGTGCTGCGCGCCTCGGTGCTGGACGACCCGATCTTTGCCCGCAAGAACACCCGGGACAACACGCCCGCCGTGATCCACATGGAAGTGGTGCCGGGCGACAAGGTCGACGTGATCGTGGCGGCCAAGGGCGGCGGCAGCGAGAACAAGTCGAAGATGTACATGCTCAACCCGAACGACAACATCGTCGACTGGGTGCTCAAGACCGTACCGACGATGGGCGCGGGTTGGTGCCCGCCGGGCATGCTGGGCATCGGCGTGGGCGGTACGGCCGAAAAGGCCGTGATGATGGCCAAGGAAGCGTTGATGGAGGACATCGATATGTATGAACTCCTGGAGCGCGGCCCGCAGAACAAGCTTGAGGAAATGCGCATCGAGCTGTACGAGAAGGTCAACGCCTTGGGCATCGGCGCGCAAGGCCTGGGCGGCCTGACCACCGTGCTCGACGTCAAGATCAAGACTTTCGCCACGCACGCGGCCAGCAAGCCGATCGCGATGATCCCGAACTGCGCTGCCACTCGCCACGGCCACTTCGTGCTCGACGGCTCGGGCCCGGCCTACATGGAACCGCCGAGCCTCGACCTGTGGCCGAACGTCCACTGGGCGCCCGACTACAACAAGAGCAAGCGCGTCGACCTGAACACGCTCACCAAGGCCGAAGTCGCCAGCTGGAAGCCGGGCGACACGCTGCTGCTCAACGGCAAGATGCTCACGGGTCGGGATGCCGCGCACAAGCGCATCGCCGACATGCTGGCCAAGGGCGAGACGCTGCCGGTGGACTTCACGAATCGCGTCATCTACTACGTCGGCCCGGTCGACCCGGTGCGCGACGAGGTGGTCGGCCCGGCCGGCCCGACCACCGCGACGCGGATGGACAGCTTCACCCGCATGATGCTGGAGCAGACCGGCCTGATCTCGATGGTCGGCAAGGCCGAGCGCGGCCCGGTGGCGATCCAGGCGATCAAGGACAACCAGTCGGCCTACCTGATGGCGGTCGGCGGCTCGGCCTACCTCGTCTCGAAGGCGATCAAGGCGGCCAAGGTGGTCGGCTTCGCGGATCTCGGCATGGAAGCGATCTACGAGTTCGACGTGGTCGACATGCCCGTCACCGTGGCGGTGGACGCCGGCGGCACCAGCGCCCACATCACCGGCCCCAAAATCTGGCAGGCCAAGATCGGCAAGATCCCGGTGGTGGAAGCCTGAGCAAACCGAGGCTCATGCCGTGCACGATACGCGCTGGGAAGTAGAGTGCATTGAAACGCTCGAAGAGTTGCAAGCTCTCGAGTCCGCATGGCGTGAGCTGCAGAGTCGAAGTATCAAGCCCTCGATATTCTCGACTTTTGACTATATCTGGACGGCCTGGAAAAATTTTCACGGCCCGAAAGACAAGTTGTTGATTCTTCTGGTTCGCAAGAATGGCCATCTGGTGGCAATCGCCCCTTTTAGACTTTCCCGCGAAATCTACCGCTGCATTCCAGTTCGCATCATCGAGTGGCTGGCCATCTGGGAAGGTGACCGCCCCGGCATGCTTTGCGCCGAAGATGCACCTGCATGCTGGAAAAACATCGAACATTTTTTCAGCAGAAAATATACCCACTGGGACCTGCTGCGACTTCATGAGCGCAGCGTCCCCATCGCGGACAACAGCGAACTGAGGCAAGTCAGTTATCTTGAGACAGAACCCAGCAGCATCGGCTTCTATATTCCACTGACAGAGAGTTTTAATGATTATCTTGCCAAGATCAATGGCAGCGTCATTACCAACTGGCGCAAACGCCACCGCAAGATTTTTTCGATGGTGCCACCACCTAGCGTCCACAAGATAAGCCGACCCGATGAAATGGCCTCTGCCGTGGAACGGTTTGTCGCCCTGGAAAAAACGGGCTGGAAAGCTTCTGCCGGCTTGGGCATAGGAAAAGACAAGCGTCACCGAAAATTTTATGCTGAACTGACCTGTGCATTGGCAGAGAACGGTGAAGCCATCTTCTATTTTCTTCGCCAAGGCCATCAGGACATGGCAGGCCTGCTGGTATTCAGGACCGGAGACATCGTCTATTCCCGGCACACGGCTTATTCGCAAGAACACGCACCACTATCGCCTGGCATCGTGCTGCGCTCCGAGTTGATCCGGGAGTTGTGCGGCTCCGAATGGAAGGAACTTGACCTGCTGGGCCTGCAGCCCGCGCTGGGTCGGCAGCGGCACAAGGAAGACTGGGCGCTCGGTCGCAGGAAGACGGAGTTGCAGCTCTTCTTCAGACATGGCGGCAGACTGATCCCCGCCTTGGCTGCAAGACGACTGCGTCACTGGTTACGCGACATCAAAACAGCTCGGCAAGACTGATTCGTACCTCTTGTCACTGAAGCACCGGTCGGGAGACCTTGTGCACGGAACTGAGGCACCCTGCTGGTGCACCCCTCAATCCGGGGATGGTTCTCAAGGGGCGATGCTCATACGCTTCTTCCTAAATCAGCAATTTTGGAAATAAAGCCCTGATTTACCAAATCAGAGCCAGCGCACGGCACAAGACGTAACCATGTCTTCATCCGTGCTTAAGCCAGCAATGAAATCCTTGCCATGACCGGATGCAGTGCGAGTCGAGACAAGAACATCTGTGCCAACAAAACAGAAAACAGGTAGAAAAGTTCACTTGCTAACAATTTCGAACGCAATGACTCATTTTTGCAGTTATCATTTTTTTCATTTTCGGAAATAATTAGTCTGCGGGTGTACAACTTCGCTCCTGACATCCAGAGACCCCGAAAAATAACACGCAGCTGGAGACAGCCATGAACACTGCCTACAAAGTAGAGCCCATGAGCGTCAGAGACCTGTTCTCTGCGCGAATTCTGATACGCGCCTGCTTCCCGAATATTGATGAATACAGCATCAAGCGCGCGCTTTGCCGTGATCGGGCCAATTCGGCCGTCATTCGAATCGATGGAAAGTTGGTCGGAGTTATCAATATGAGACTCCATGACAAGACCACAGAATCCTGGTTGAGTGAGGGCGTGGCCTGGATCAACTCGGTAGCCGTTTCCGAAGACTATCGAGGCAGAGGCATCGGCCGTGCACTCATGCAGTGGGCACGATATTTCTCCGAGAACCATGGCCAATCATCGATTTCGCTATCCGTGCTCAGAGGCAACATGAATGCAGTGCATCTTTACCAGAGCATTGGCTACCGTCTCAGCGCAGATGGAGATCATCAATGCTGGACAATGGCTTTGAGCCAGATGGCGGGTGAGAAGGCAATTCGCTCCAAATTTTCAGGTCTGGCTGGATGGATTCCAGAGCGCCTGCGCTTGATTCCACTGCATTTCATTTACTCGTCACTCGCTCTGTATCAGGACCACTTCCTGTCGCACTCAAGCGTCCTCAAGCAGCACGCACATCACCCGGTCCGATAAAGCTGTTGCTGTGAAAAAGGGTTCTACTGGAAACCCCGCCCCTCAGGCCGGGAACTCATCCAGCATCGAGTCATAGAGCGAAAGCTTTAATTCGTGCGCCAGATTACGCGGCGGCGTCGGGGCACGAGCGCGAGTTTCGGCGGGGCGATCTGAAGTACGCGCAAACTTGCCTTGCGGCACTTGGCGCCGGCCCTGCGCCACAAACTCGGCAAACGCCTGCGCGGTGACAGGCTTGCTGAAGTAATAGCCCTGCATTTCGTGGATACCCAGCTCGCGCACCATGGCGGCCTGTTCTTCGGTCTCCATGCCCTCGGCCACGGTGTGCAGTCCCAGCGACTGCGCCAGCGCGACGATGGCACGGGTGATGGCCAGTGACGACTCGTCCTGGCCCAGGTTCTTGACGAAGGCGCGGTCGACCTTCATCACGTCGATGGGTAGCTGGTGCAGCGTGGCCATCGACGAGTAGCCGGTGCCGAAGTCGTCCAGCGCGATCAGCGCGCCCCAGCGGCGCAGCTCGGCCAGCTGGGCATGGGCGTCGCGGGCATCGCCCACCAGCAGGCTCTCGGTCACTTCGAGTTCGATGAACGATGCCGGAATGTGGTGACGCGTCAGCGCGGCGCGCACGGTCTGCAGCAGGCGCCCCGACTGCAGCTGGCGCGGCGAGACGTTGACCGAGACGCGGTCGACCATCACGCCGCTGCGCCGCCAGGCGGCCATCTGGGCGCAGGCCTGGTCGAGCACATCGGCACCGATGACCTCGATCAGGTCAGACTCTTCAGCCAGCTCGATGAAGCGGCCCGGCATGAGCAGGCCGCGCCGCGGGTGGTTCCAGCGCACCAGCGCTTCGGCGGACACCACGCGGCCGTCTTCGCTGCCGATGCGCGGCTGGTAGTGCAGCACGAACTCGCGCCGCGCCACTGCTTCGCGCATTTCGCCGAGCAGTTCGTTGCGCTCAAGCACCTGGTTGTCGAGCGGCTGCTCGAACATGGCGTAGCGGCCACGGCCGGTGCGCTTGGCCTCGTACATGGCGATGTCGGCGTGGCGCATCAGCTCTTCGCGGCTGCGGCCATGAGCCGCCGCCAGCGCAATGCCGACGCTGCCGCCCAGCACGCGGTCCTGACCGCGCAGGCGGAAAGGCAGGCCCAGGCGGGTGCAGATCTGTTGCGCCACTTCGCAGGCGCGGCTGGCCTTGTCGGCGGGCACGTCGGGCAGGATGACGACAAACTCATCTCCGCCCAGCCGCGCCACCAGCGCATCCGGCGGTGCGCAGCCCTGGATGCGCTCGGCAGCCTGGCGCAGCAGGTCGTCGCCGACCTCGTGGCCGAGGGTGTCGTTGATCTGCTTGAAGCGGTCGAGGTCAATGCACAGCAGCGCCGGCTGTGTGATGTGGCGGGCACCCGCCGGGATGACCAGCATGGCGTCAAGCCGCTCATGCAGGCCGATGCGGTTGTAGAGGCCGGTGAGCGCGTCGTGCACGGCGCGGTAGGCGAGTTCGGTGTCGCGCCGGTGCGCAGCCAGCGCCACGCCGACGCGGTCGCGCAGGTCGCGGGCAATGCGGCGCATGTCGCTGTCGAGTTGGGTCTCGGGGTCCAGGCCAATCAGGATCATGGCTTCGGTTTCGTGGCCGGCGCTCACGGGCAGGCAGACGACACGGTCCACGCCGCCGTCGATACAGCCCAGGCACCAGGGGTGGCGCGCGGCCTGAGCCTGCAGGATCACGCCGTCCTTGACCCAGCCGCAGAAGCGGCGCAGTTGCTCGGGCGTCAGGCGCAGGCTGCGTTGCTGGGCGACCGAGCCGCGGCCCGGGCTGAGCATCTCCAGCAGCACGGGCGACTGCTCCGACTCGCGCCGCACCAGGCTGATGCTGACGCACGGCACACGCGCCTGCAACTCGGTGATGACACGCTCGACCAGGCGATCCACCGGCGCACCTTGCAGGATGTCGCGGTCGATGGCTGCGAGCATTTCCAGCGAGTGGAACTGCGCCTCCAGCCGCTCGGCCATGCTGTTGAAGGCGCGGCCCAGATCGGCAAATTCATCGTCACCCCGGACCTGCACGCGCGCACCAACCTCGCGCCGGGCGATGTGGCGCACGCCGCGCTGCAGCCGCTCCAACGGGCCCAGGATGCGTCGGATGTGCATGAGGCTCAGCAGCGTGGCCAGCAGCAGGGCCGACATGCCCAGGCTCAGCAGCCAGCGTGTGACCGGCACGCCGGCTACGTGGGCGCCGGCGATGCTGCGTTCATCGAGCGTGCCGAGGGCGAGCTGGGTCAGCCCCATCATCAGCACGATGGGCACGCCCGCAGCCACCAGGAAATTCAACAGAATGCGACGCGCCAACGGACTGGCGTGCGGCGACCGACGCTGAGCGCGGCGCTCGGGCGGGGTCGGGGTACCGCTGGTGGTATTGAGGCGCGAGGTCATGCTCGGGCCTCAGGACGCAGCGCGGGGAGAGTGAAAAGGCATGGTGGGGTGCAGACCGTTGTGCATCTCCCTCCTTATCGGCTACCCCGGGCGCCGGCTTGAGGTGGCCAGTGCGTCAATTTTTCACTCTTGGACCCCTGTCGTGGTGGGCGCAGGCGCCGGAGGCGGGGCGAATCGCTTGGTGGTGCCGGTGCCCAGGCCCAACTCCACCTGATGCGACTCCAGCACACCCAGCACCGCCGCGTTGACGTCGGAGACGACCGGCAACTGGCCAACCTCCGGGTCGCCGATCCAGAACTGCACGTTCAGCTCCAGCCCATGCGGGCCGAGTGCGCTGAGGTGCACGGCCGGCGCGGGCTCGCTCAGCACCCGGGGCACTGCTGCCACCACGGCCAGGATGGCCGGGCGCAGCGCGGCCACATCGCTGCCGTAGGCGATGCTGACGGTGGTCTGCAGCAGCAGGCGGCAGTCGGCCAGCGAGAGGTTCTGCACCGTGGTGGTGATGAGCGTCTCGTTGGGCACGATGGCCTCGCGGCCACTGCCGGCGCGGATCACGGTGTAGCGGGTGGTGATGTCGGTGATGCGGCCCTCGAAGTCGCCCACCTTGACCAGGTCGCCGATGCGCATGGAGCGCTCGGCCAGGATCACGAAGCCGCTGATGTAGTTGGCCGCCAGCTTCTGCAGGCCAAAGCCGATGCCCACGCCGAGCGCGCCGCCCAGCACGCCCAGCGCGGTCAGGTCGATGCCCACCGCCGACAGCGCCAGCAGCAGGCCGACGAACATCAGCAAGGCGCGCACCGCGTTGGCGGCAGCCTTGCGCAGCGAGAGCTGGCCGCCGGCGGCGCCTTCGAGCAGGCGCGACTCCAGCGCCGCCGAGATCCACAGCGCGATCACCAGCACGAAGCCCGCCGACAGGCTGCCTTCGAGCAAGGTGCGCAGGCTGACCGGGTGCGCGCCGATCTTCCACTGGATCTGCTCCATCTCGGCCATCAGCACCGGCAGCACGCCGGTCACCCACATCACCACCGCGCCCCAGGCCATCCACGAGATGGTGCGCTCGGCCACCCGCATCAGGCGCGAGGTGGGGAACGCCGCGCTCAGCACGCGCACGCTCAGGCGGATCACGGCCAGCGACATCAGCACCGGCACCGCCAGCTTGAACACCACCGACGTCAGCCCCCAGGCGTGCGTCAGCTGCTGCACCGTGTAGACCAGCGCCAGTGCCAGTGCGGGAAACAGCAGGCCGTCGACGATGTGCTCACCCAGCCAGATCGAGCCGGCCCGCGCCGCCCGGCGGCCCAGCAACCAGACCAGCAGCCAGACCGAGAACAGCAGCGAGGCCAGGGCCGCCAGTTCGAGCAGCGCACGCGGGCGCAGCAGGGCTTGAATCAATTGGTCGAGATCGAGGGGCGTGGGCTGCATCGGGGCAATCAGGCAAGCGGAAGGCTGCGCATCGTAGAGCAAGGCGGTGCGAACGGACGTCGGCCCGTGTCGCGACAATCAGCCGGTGCACACCGACCCTGAGACGCCCTGCCCCGAAGCCTCCGGCCCGATCGACCTGATCTGGCAGGACGAATCGGTCTTGATCGTACGCAAGCCCGCCGGGCTGCCAAGCGTGCCGGGGCGCGGCCCGGCGCTGCAGGACTGCGTGGCGTCGCGCGTGCAGGCGCGTTGGCCCGATGCGCTGACCGTGCACCGGCTGGACATGGCGACCTCGGGCCTGCTGGTGATGGCGCGCGGTCTGGAGGCACAGCGCCGCCTGAGCCAGGCGTTTGCCGAGCGGCGGGTCGACAAGGAGTACACCGCCGTGGTGCACGGCCTGCTGGACGACGACAGCGGCCAGATCGATCTGCCGCTGATCAGCGACTGGCCGAACCGGCCGCGTCAAAGGGTCGATGCCGAGCGCGGCAAGCCCGCGCTGACGCACTGGCGCGTCCTGCAGCGCCATGCAGCCAGCGGCACCACCCGCCTGCTGCTGCAACCTGTGACCGGCCGCACACACCAGTTGCGCGTGCACCTGCTGGCTGCGGGCCACCCGATCGTGGGTGACGCGCTGTACGGCCCGCCGCCACAACCCGACGCGCCCCGGTTGCTGCTGCACGCCAGCGGCATCGGCCTGCCGCATCCGGACGATGGCAACAGGCTGACGTTCAGCGATGCGGCACCGTTCTAGGTGTGAAGGTTCAATAGGTTGTTGCGGGTGTTCACCCGGAGCGGTTTTGAGAGACTGCTGGACAAGTCGTCGCGTCCGGCGCGCGCTCCTCGTGCCATCGGCCCCGGTGTGGCCGCCACCATCGTCGAGTTGCGCCGCAAGCTGTACCCGCAGTCCACCATCGCCTCGTACATGGGCGTGTCCAAGACCACCGTCAGCCGTGTGCTGCGCCGCGCGGGTCTGTCCCGCTTGAGCGACCTGCGCCCCGACGAGCCCGTGCAGCGATACGAGCGAGAAGTGCCGGGCGAGTTGCTGCACATCGACATCAAGAAGCTGGGACGGGTTCGACAAGGTCGGCCATCGCATCACCGGGGATAGAACCCAGCGCGCTCGCAATATCGGGGGGAGCAAGTCTTCGTCGCCGTCGACGACCACAGCCGCATCACCTTTACAGCCGTCTATCCTGACGAGAGGCAGGCCAGTGCAGTGGGCTTCGTGCGCCAGGCGGTGAGCTACTTCGCCCGCCTGGACATTCCCATCCAGCGGGTGCTGACAGATGACGGCCCTGCATTCCATTCGGCCGCCTTCGGCGCCGCGTGCCTGGAGTTGGGCATGGCCCAGAAGTTCACCCGCGCCTACCGTCCGCAGACCAATGGCAAGGCAGAGCGCTTCATCCAGTCCGCGCTGCGCGAGTGGGCTTACGGTCGTGCCTACGAGAACTCCGAACAGCGCCTCCTGGCCCTGCCCATCTGGAACCACTTCTACAACTGGCACCGCCGCCATCACGGCATCGGCTGCATCCCTCCCATGTCCAGGCTCCCCGCTTCACGCAAGAACCTGTTGACACTTCACACCTAGAACGTCCCCGGATACGCGCCACCGTCCAACAGCAGGTTCTGCCCCGTCACATACGCGGCGTGCTGGCTGCAGATGAAGGCGCAGTAGGCGCCGAACTCGCTCGCCTGGCCAAAGCGGCGTGCCGGAATGCCAGCAGCGCGGGCGGCGGCCAGGGCCTCGACGGTCTGGCCGGTCTTGGCGGCGGCGCCGGCAAACGTCACTTTCAGGCGATCGGTGTCGAACGGCCCGGGCAGCAGGTTGTTGATCGTGACATTGCGGCCCGCCAGCGCAGGCTGCCGTGCCAGCCCGGCCACGAATCCCGTCAGCCCGCTGCGGGCGCCGTTGCTCAGGCCGAGCGTATCGATCGGCGCCTTGACCGCGCCCGAGGTGATGTTGACGATGCGCCCGAAGCCGCGCGCGGCCATGCCGTCCACCACCGCCTTGATCAGCTCGATCGGCGTGAGCATGTTGGCGTCCAGCGCCTTGATCCACACGTCACGATCCCAGTCGCGGAAGTCGCCCGGCGGCGGGCCGCCGGCGTTGTTGACGAGGATGTCGACCTGCGGACACGCCGCCAGCGCCGCCGCGCGGCCCTCGGGCGTGGTGATGTCGCCTGCCGCGGTGCGCACCTCGACGCCGGGGTGCGCCAGCCGCAATTCCGCCGCCGCCTGCTCCAGCACCGCCGCGCCGCGTGCGGTGATCACCACGTTGACGCCCTCGGCCGCCAGCGCCTGCGCGCAGCCCAGCCCCAGACCCTTGCTCGCGGCGCACACCAGCGCCCATTTGCCTTCGATTCCCAGATCCATGCTGCAGCAACTCCTGTCGGTTCAATGCTTGTCCGCCAGCGGCGTGCAACTGCGCCGGGCCGCACTGTCGTGCGCCTTGCGCTGCAGTTGCGCCACCACCTCGGGCTGGGCAGCTTGCCACACTTGGCGCTGCACGCGCAGCTGGCGCAGATGCTCGTCCAGCGTCGCCGACTGCAGCCGCACGCCGGGCTCTGGTGCCTCCCGCGCCCCACCTGAAACGCCCAGGACCCGGTCGAGCACCAGATCACCAAAAGCCGGCGTGATGTGGGCCGCGTCGTAGAAATAGCGCATGACGTGCTCGGCATCGGCCGGCAAGGCCTCGCTGCTCAAGGCGTCATAGCCGCTGAAATCCCACAGCGCAAAGGGCGCGGCGCCACGGCGGGCGGCCTCTTCCTCGTTGATGCGCACGACGCGGGCCTTCCAATCTTCCCAGCGATCCCACAACCCGGCCTGGGCGAGCGTTTCCCACTGCCGCGCATGGGCGGGCGAGATGAACAGGCGCAGGTCGATGCGTTCGCGGTGGGCCAGCGCGATCAGCGCACGCACATCGTCCAGCGGCGTGAGGCGCGCGGTGGCCTCGAAATCAAAGCGGCAATGCGGGCGCGGGAAGAAGAAGTCGCGCAGGTAGCGGTCCTCGCTGACCTCGAACATGCGGCGGTTGCCGCCCAGCGCGTGCACGTCGTGCGCATCCCAGAGGCGCTGGCCGCGCACGTGCCAGGCCCGGTGCGAGCCATCGTCCCAGCCCAGCACATCCACCACGCTCGCCTGCGCGGCGGCCAGCGACAGGCGCTGGCGGGCACGGTCGAGCCAGTCCGGATCGATGTTGGCCGCTCCTGACGGCAAGCGCAGCCACGCATTGGCCAGCTCGAAATCCAGGCCCATGACCACCTGGCGCACGCCTCCGGCCTTGACGGCAGCCCGCAGCGTGGCCAGGCTCTCGGCGTAGGGCTGCGCCAGCGTGGCCAGATTGACGGCCGACGCCCGGCCAAACCCGGGGTGATCCGGGCGCAGCGCCAGTTCGGCGCGCGACGTGCCGAGTATCAACACGTCTGGCTGGAGGCGTATCAGGCTCAGGGGTTTGATATCGCGCTGGTTGTAATGGAACAAACCCACAGGCGGTGGCGCGGAAGGATCCGCACGGAAGATGCGAAAGGGATCGACCGCCATATTGAACCCGGCCACCGCCGCCAGCGTGAGTACCGCCGCAGCACCGAAATGAGCCAGAAAGCGCAACATCAAGGCGCCTCAGAACTGAAAGTAGAGAAATTCACTCGCCGATGTCACCGACACCAGGCCGATGGCAAAAAGAAACCCCAATACCCAGCCCTGCGCCGGCGTGCCACGCCAGACCAGCCAGGCCGGCACGCCGCCTTTGGGCAGCGGCGCCGGGCCGGGCGTGCCGCTGATATCCTCCCAGGTCGGCTGCAAGGCCAAAGTCAGTTGCCTCAGATTGGGCAGGCCCCAGACAATCGCCAGCCCCAGCGCAATCAGCGCCAAAGCTCGTCCGGTACCGGTTTCGGTGATGGCCAGTACGCCGTTGAATTGAATCGAGGTGGCCGGATCAAACCAGTGCCGCAGCGACCCCGGCAAAGAAATTCCATGCAATCCGAGTAAACCCTGAAACAAGTTCAAGGCGGCGCTGAAACTCTCGGCCCGAAACAGTACCAAACTGAAAACGACACAGCCGAAAGTGAGAGTCAGGCCGGCCAGATAAGGCATGCGCCATTTCTTGACCGCCTTGCGCCAGGCGTGATTGATCAGCAGCAGACCGCCATGCAGGGCGCCCCAGGCCACAAAGGTCCAACTGGCGCCATGCCAGAGTCCGGCGGCCACCATCGTGATGAACAGGCAGGCGTAGTTGTGCCCCCAGGGCAGGCGCTGCCGCCGCAGGGCCAGGGGCTTGAAGACGTAGTCGCCGAAGAAGCGCGTCATCGTCATGTGCCAGCGCTGCCAGATCTCGATCACGCTGGCGGCCTTGTAGGGCGAATCGAAGTTCATGGGCAGCCGGATGTTGAACATCAGCGACAGGCCGATGGCCATGTCCGAGTAACCCGAGAAATCAAAATACAGCTGCAGGGTATAGGCCAGTGCGCCGATCCAGGATTCGAGCAGCATGGGACTGGCGCCACGCAGCGCCTGCTCGAAAACCGGATTGGCGTGCACGGCCAGGCTGTCGGCAATCAGCAGTTTTTTGACCAGCCCGACCGTGAAGAAACTCAAGCCCACCGCCAGATTCTGGGGATTGACGCGATAGGTGGCGGGCGCCACGAATTGCGGAATCATCGGCTTGTGATGCAACAGCGGCCCGGCCACCAGATGCGGGAAATAGGTCACGAACAGCAGATAGTGAACTGCGCCATGCTCCTTGACCACGCCACGATAGGAATCCACCAGAAACGTGATCTGCGTGAACGTGAAGAAGGATATTCCCACGGGCAGTATCAGGTTCAGCATCGGCACCGACGATCCGGAAACGACGTTGAGGCTTTGCAGGAAGAAATCACTGTATTTGTAATAGCTCAGCAACAGCAGATTGCCGACGATGCCACTCACCAATACGGGCTTGGCCGCCAATTTCCCACTCTGTGCGCGCAGGCGACTGATTTGCGTCCCGCACAGATAATTGAAACACACTGACGTCAGCAGCAGCGGCAGGTAATGAACACTCCACAGGCCATAAAACACCAGAGAGGCCAGTCCCAGCCACAGTGCCGCAGCCTGCGGGTGACGCGCTCCGATGGCAAAGAACCCGATCAGGACCAGCGGCAGAAAAACAAGAATGAACTCGTACGAATTGAAGAGCATGGTCTGGATGGGCTGACCCGGGGGAGCGCGTCACTGCGCCAAGATGTAATCAAGTGCAGCGGGTGCTACGTCACCCCATCAGGGCCTGCCAGGCCGTGGGCGACCAGCAGCGAGTCCAGCCGGCGCCGCCGGCCCGCCCAGTGCAGGGCACGACTGCGCGCCGCCCGGCCGTACATCACTCGCAACGAGGCCGAGTCCATCAACTGCGCAATACCCGCCAGCAGCGCGGCCTGGTCCGGACAGACAAAACCACCCAGGCGATGGATCACCAGCTCACGGCAGGCGGGCGTGTCGGCCACCACGCAGGGCAGGCCCACGGCCATGGCCTGCGCCAGTGGGGCGCCGTCGGCACCGGCTGCATCCGGCGCGACGTAGAGCCAGGCCTGGGCGAGGGCCGCAGCACGCTCGGCCGAGGTGCGGGCCGCCTGCACCCGGACGCCGCCGGCCTCAAGAATGTGGCGCACGGCGTCCGAAGACGGGCCGATCCAGGCAAAGCTCAGCTGGGGCTGCACGCCGGCCAGCAGGGCGGCAATCTGCACGAAGGCCTGCGCGAGCGAGAAGTCCTGCTCGCGGCCGCTGGTGACGATCAGCGGCGTGCGCGCCTCGTCGCGCTCGGTCGAGAAGTAGGCGTCCCGGACGGGCTGGCCCAGCAGCATCGGCCGCTGATCGAGCAGGCTCTGCAGCGGACTGACGTGCTGGGAATGGACCACATAGATCGGCAGGTGCCGGCGCAGCCGCGTTGCCAGGCGCAGGACGACGGCCCAGAGCGTCAGGGCCAAGCGGTGGGGCACGCCGTCAAAGTCGATGCCGGGGTGCAGGAACACCATGGCTTCGAGCTTCAGGTCATGCATGGCGCGGATGCCGCAGCGCGTGGCTGCCAGACCGTGCAGATGCACCGCCAGCACCGGCCCGCCGGCAAAGACCTCGGCCAGTGCGACGTGCGCGCGACGCCGGCGCAGGCCCAGGAGGCCGCGCGCCTCGGCCACCCTCACGCTTACCTGGCGGGGCAGCATCATGCGGGCGAAGTCGGCATCCTCCGCCTGCAGCAGCACCACGGTCTGCGTGACGCCGGCATGAGCCAGCGCCAGCACCGTGGGCCACAAAAGGTGGCTGGCCTGGCTCTGCAGCGGACCGACCAGATGGACGACGTGTTCGGCGTGCGGAGACACCCGGCCCATCAGCGGGCTCCGCTGCCGGCAAAGACCACGCCCAGGGTGCGCCACAGGATGCGCAGGCTCATGCGCAGGCTGCGGGTCTCGACGTAGTGGCGGTCGAGTTCGACCCGCTCTTCATAGGTGGTGTCGTTGCGGCCGCTGACCTGCCACAGGCCGGTCATGCCCGGCCGCACCGACAGGTAGTGCCAGCGCACCAGCCCATAGCGCGGCAGTTCGGCGATGGTGATGGGGCGCGGGCCGATCAGGCTCATCTCGCCGCGCAGCACGTTGAAGAGCTGCGGCAGCTCATCAAGGCTGGTGCGGCGCAGGAAGTTGCCGATGGGCGTGATGCGCGGGTCGCGGGTGAGCTTGCGGTCCTTGGCCCACTCGGCACGTGCCTGCTCGTCGGACGCCAGCAACTCGCGCAGCATGCGGTCGGACTGCAGGTACATGGTGCGGAACTTGAAGCAGCGGAACAGCCGTCCATGCGAGCCGACCCGGTAGTGCCCGAACAGCACGGGCGCGCCATCGCTGCGCCAGATGCAGAACGCGACGGTCAGCAGGATGGGGCTGAACAGCGTGATCAGCAGCAACGCAAAGAGCTGATTGATGTGCATGGACAGGCGATCCATCACCGCGCTGCGGCGGGTCGTCTGGGGGCCACGAAGCCGTGAGGCGCCCGCTAGA
The DNA here is from genome assembly GCF_965250675.1 of Leptothrix sp. (in: b-proteobacteria). NCBI lineage: Bacteria > Pseudomonadati > Pseudomonadota > Betaproteobacteria > Burkholderiales > Sphaerotilaceae > Leptothrix > Leptothrix sp. (in: b-proteobacteria). The sequence continues at coordinate 184,696 of NZ_CBDFPH010000006.1, read as the reverse complement.
AAGGACTGAGCTCCCGGGGTCTGATTCATATCGTCCTTCGGAACGTTCGGGGGTGGGCATGCAGGTAAACAGACTTATCGGCGCCCGTCACGTCATCTGTAAAAAATTTACCCAAACAACACTTCTGTTGCATTATCTTACTTGACATCAGCTAAGCTGATTGGGTCTGTTTCTTTTTGAAGCAGTTCGAGCGCTTCACCAAAGCGCAACACTTTGGCGCCGAAAGTGATGTAGTGCCTGAATTTCACATTCGGAATGCCTCAAGTGAACATCTTGAAGCGCCGATATCTCCAATTAACCAAGCCATGTTTGGTTTAAATCAAAACGAAGTCCACACCTTATTGGTGTCAATCTTTCAGAACCGTCCTCGCACATGACCTTTTCGCAATATCTGCGCAGCTTGCGGGCCCGTTGGCTTGGGGCGGTTTCCGTCGTTTCGCTGGCCCTGGGGGTGGCGGTGGTGCTGAGCCTGGTGTTGCCAAAGCAATACACCTCGACGGCGACGGTGCTGATCGACATCAAGTCGCAAGACCCGCTGAACCCGGCCGGCTTCATGGCCCAGCAGGCCAGCGCCTATATGTCGACCCAGCTGGACGTGATCCAGAGCGAGCGCGTGGTCAAGCGCGTCATCGCCGAGCAGTTCATGGTCGGACCGGCCGCCGCCATCTGGCGGGCCAAGTGGCAGGAGGCCACCCAGGGCGTGGGCGACTTCGAGTCCTGGCTGGGCGAGCAGGTGCTGCGCAAGCTGGAGATCCGGCCCACGCGGGAGTCCGGCGTCATCAACATCGCCTACACCGCACCGGGGCGTGACCAGGCCGCGCAGATCGCCAACGCCTTCATGCAGGCCTACATCGACACCTCGCTGGAATTGCGGGTGCAGCCCGCGCAAAGCTCCGACCGCTTCTTCGAGGAACGCAACACGCAGCTGCGCAATGAACTCGACCTGGCCCAGCAACGGCTGTCGGCGTTCCAGCGCGAGAACGCGCTGGTGGCCATGAACCCGGACGAGCGGCTCGACATCGAGACCACCCGGCTCAACGAGCTGTCGTCGCAACTGGTCAGCCTGCAGGCGCTGGGCGGCGAGTCCGGCAGCCGGCAGACGCAGGCGCGCAACAACATCGAGCAGGCGCCCGAGGTGCTGAGCAGCCCCATCGTCACCAGCCTGAGCGCCGACCTGTCGCGCCAGGAAACCCGCCTCAGCGAGATGAGCACGCGCCTGGGCGACCAGCACCCGGCCATCCAGGAACTGCGTGCCAACGTCAAGCAGCTGCGCAACCAGATCGCCACCGAGTCGCGTCGCATCGCCGCCAGCCTGGGCGTGAGCAATGCGGTCAACCAGTCACGCATCGCCCAGACGCGCGCCGCACTGGAAGCCCAGCGCCTGAAGGTGGCCGAGCACAAGCTGCTGCGCGACCAGGCCCAGCTGCTGCAGCGCGACGTGGTCAGCGCGCAGCGCAACTACGACGTGATTGCGGTGCGCGCCAACCAGGCCGACCTGGAAAGCCGCAGCCGCCTGAGCAACATCGCCGTGCTGAAGAAGGCCGCACCGTCGGCCCTGCCATCGTCGCCGCGCCTGGGTTTCAACCTGGGTCTGGCCGCCGTGCTGGGCGGGGCGCTGGCGCTGGTGTGGAGCTTGTGGCGCGAGCTGCAGGACCGCCGCCTGCGCGACGCGGAAGACCTGGGGCCCCTGCTTGATCTGCCACTGCTGGTCGAGATTCCGCGCATGAGCCGGCCCTCCGGACACGCGCTCGGCCGCTGGCTGGGCAAGACCGCGCCCGCCACGCCGGGAGCGCCTCGATGAACCGCCCGCCCTGCCCTTCTGACTTTGCACTGCGAGTTCAGCCGTGAAACGCGATCTGGATATTGACAAGAACATGGCCCCCAACGACCGGTCCGACCGAAAGCGCGCCAGCACGGAGGTGGTGCAGCCGATCGGCGAAATCATCCGCAGCGTGCGCACGCTGTCCGACACGGACGTGGAGCACATCCTCACGGTGCAGAACGACCGCGGCCTGCGCTTCGGCGAGGCGGCCGTGGCGCTGTCGCTGGTGTCGCAGGCCGATGTGCTGTGGGCGCTGGCGCAGCAGTTCGACTACCCCTACAGCCAGAACAATGGCGGTCCGAACCACACCGACCTGATCCTGGCGAGCGACCCCTACTGCCCGCAGGCCGAGGCCATCCGTGACCTGCGCAGCCAGCTGATGGAGCGGCTGGGCCGCAGCGGCCACCCGATCGCGCTGGTCAGCCCCGACGCGGGTGACGGCCGCAGCTTCCTGGCCGCCAACCTGGCCGTGGCCTTCAGCCAGCTGGGCGAGCGCACGATCCTGGTCGACGCCAACCTGCGCCAGCCGCGCCTGCACCAGCTGTTCAGCCTGCCCGAGCAGGAAGGCCTGTCGGCCGTGCTGGCCGGGCGCCGGGTGGAGCGGCCGCGCCCCATCGTCGGCTTGCCTAACCTGATGGTGTTGCAGGTGGGCACGCCGCCGCCCAATCCGCTGGAGCTGATCGAGCGCCCGCCGTTCGCGCGCGTGCTGGCCGAACTCAGCCGCGGCTTCGATCGCGTCATCGTCGACACACCGGCCTCCGGGCTGTGTGCCGATGCGCGCGTGATCGCCGCCACCTGCGGCTGCGCCGTGCTGGTCGGGCGCAAGAACCGCAGCCGCCAGGCCGATCTGCAGCGCCTGGCCGCCAGCCTCAAGCGGTCGCGGGTCGAGGTGGCGGGCGTCGTCATCCACAACCACTGAAACCCGCCGTGATCCCTGTGATCCGCCTGCCCCGACTGAAACTGGCGACGCTCGGCAAGCTCGGCGAGCTGGCGCTCACCAACGTCGCCACCTTCGCCTTCCCGCTGGTCTTTGCGGTGGTGTGTGGCCGCACGCTGGGGCTCAACGACTACGGCGTGCTGTCGTTCTACACCGCGCTGGCGGCCTTCATCGGCATGTTCATCGAGTTCGGGCTGGACTGGCACGGCATCCGAGAGGTCGCGCAGCGGCGCGACGACAAGCTGCACTGCAGCAAGGTGCTGTGGCACGTCACGGCCGCCAAGATCGGCCTGCTCGGGCTGGCCGTGCTGGTGGCCGGTGCGGGCCTGTGCGCCGCGCGCGGCGTGGCCGAGTGGCCGATGATGATCGGCTCGGCCGCCTACCTGGTGGGCTTCGCGCTCGATGTGTCCTGGTTTCTGCGCGCCACCGAACACACCCGGCTGCTGCTGGCCATCACCACCGGCGCGCGGCTGTTCGGCATTGCCTGCCTGCTGCTGCTGATGTCGCAGCAGGCCAGCATCGAGCGGGCGCTGTGGGTCTACGCCATCGTCTCGATGGTGACCAGCGGCCTGGCCTGGGCCAGCCTGCTGCGCCTGCGCCTGATGCAGCGCGTGGCCATCGAGCAGCCGCGCGTGCTGGAACTGCTGCGGCGCAGCTGGACCATCCTGCTGGGCAACATGAACGGTGCGCTGCTGACCAACGGCGGCGTGGCGCTGCTGGGCTTCATCGCCGACCCGGCCACCGTGGGCGCCGCCGGGCTGGCCCTGCGCGTGCGCTCGGTCGGGCAGGCGATGCTGCTGCCGATCCAGCAACTGGGCTTTGTGCGCATCTCGGGCCTGGCCAGGGATCGACCGGCCGAGGCCGTTGCCGTGGGTCGCCGCCTGCTGTGGGTGACCTTGCCGGCGGCGCTGCTGATCACCGGCGGCATGCTCTGGCTGGCGCCCGAGATCAGCCGCTTCGTGTTCACGGAAGAGGTGCCGCTGGCCACCCTGATGATGATGCTGCTGGCGCTGAGCCTGCCCATCCAGGCCGTGGGCAACCTCTACGGACTGCAGAGCCTGATCGCCTTCGGCAAGGAACGCGTCTACGCGGCCGTGCAGATGCTGGCGTCGCTGGCCTTCGGGCTGGTGGTGCTGGCCCACACCAGCGATGCCTATGGCTGGGCCGTGCTGGCGGCCGAGACCGTGGTGATGCTGGTGTCGGGCTGGCAACTCGTGCGTGTCACGCAGCGACTGAAGCCATGAGTGCGCGCGCAGCCTCTACTTCCGCAGCAGACACCGCCCACGCCATGCCGTGGTGGTGCTCGCCGGCGGGCATCTCGCTGGGCTTTCTGCTGCCGCTGATGTTCCTGATCGCCTACGCCGGCCAGGGTCAATCGCCCGCGCTGACGATCCGCGGCGTGCGCTTCCTGGACCTGAACTACCTGATGCTGGGCGGCGCCATGATGCTGGTGGTGGCATTGGGCGGCTGGTTCGGCGCGCAGTTGCACGCGCCTGTGGCACCCCGTGCGCGCACCGGGAATGAAGCAGTCGCACAAGCGCGCGGCTGGGACCGCGCCGCCTTCACGCTGGGCAGCATCGCGCTGCTGGCGTTCGTGATCTGGTTCCGGGATTTCCTGCTCAACCCGCCGCTGCTGCTGAGCATCCTGACCGGCGCCTACACGCCCGACCGCAACGACATCACGCTGACGCCGGGCCTGACCTCGCTGGCCAACTTCACGCCCGCCTTCTTCTCGATCTACGCCATGCGCGCGTTTGGCGACAACAACAGCATCAACAACAACGACAGCCAGCCCACCCGGGCGCTGCACGCGCTGGCGATTGCGCTGGGGCTGTTCACGCTGTTCCGGGTCTATGCGTGGTCGGAGCGGCTGGCGCTGATCGAGTCGACCATTCCGTTCGCCATGGTGGCCGGGCGGCGCATGTGCCGGCAGACGGGCGCGGGCTGGGCGCTGGCGCGGGGGGTCGGACCTTATGGCGCGATCCCGCTGCTGATCCTGTTTTTTGGCCTGTCCGAGTACGCCCGCTCCTGGAGTGCGGGTGATTACAAGAACCAGTTCGGCTTCTGGGAATTCGCCATCGGGCGCTTCGCGAGCTACTACTACACCTCGCTCAACAACGGCGCCGGCCTGCTGGCCACCACGTCGTGGCCGACCTTTCAGTTCGAGTACACGCTGGAGTGGCTGCACAACGCGCCGTTCGGGCTGGGCCGGCCGTTCTCGGAGGCGGTCGGCTTCAAGGGCGGCAGCTTCCTGATCTACCTGACGACCTTCGAGGACATCGAGTTCAACAGCCCCTCGGGCGTGTTCGCGGTCATCTCCGACCTGGGCATCGCGGGCGCCGTGGCCTACACCTTCTTGACCTCATTCCTGGCAGGGCTGGCGTTCCGGGCGTTCCGGGAAGGCCGGCTCATCGGCGTGCTGATGTACCCGATGTTCTTCATCACCTTCATGGAGATCTACCGCTACCCCTACCTGAGCCAACCGCGCGCCTTTACCTGGGTGCTCGGCATGGGACTGGCCCTCGTGCTGGCCCGAACCGGCGCCACCGTGCCGCTGAAACATCAAGGAGTGTGAACAACATGCGCGTCAGCATCGTCATCGACAACTACAACTACGAAGCCTATGTGGCGCAGTGCATCGACTCGGCCCTGGCGCAAAGCCATGCCGATGTCGAGATCATCCTGGTCGACGACGGCTCGCCCGACCGCTCGATGGACGTGATCAACCGCTACGCCGACCGGGTGGCCGCCATCATCGACAAGCCCAACGGCGGCCAGGCCTCGGCCTACAACGCCGGCTACGCGCGCAGCAGCGGCGACCTGGTGATCTTCCTGGACGCCGACGACTGGCTCTACCCCGACGCGGTGCGCGACATCGTCGCCGCCTGGCAGCCCGGCGTGAGCAAGGTGCAGTTCCGCCTCGACATGTGCGACGCCCAGGGCGCGCCGCTGGGCCGGCGCCTGCCGCGCGAGATGCACGACCACGAGGCCCCGGCCCTGATGCGCGAGTTCGGCACCTATGGCTCGCCGCCGGGCTCGGGCAATGCCTACCACCGCAGCTTTCTGAACCGTGTGCTGCCGATGGCGACCGGGCCGTGGCGCATCGGCGCCGACACCATCCCGATCCTGCTGGCGCCGGCCTACGGCGCGATCGCCTCGGTCACGCACAGCCTGGGCGGCTACCGCATCCACCGGCCGGCCACCGACAAGTCGCTGCTGTTCAACAACTCGCCCACCGGCCTGCTGTCGGAGTTCGAGCGCCTGATGGCGGCCAAGCAGGCTGTCGCCGACGGCATGGAGCAAGCCGGCATCGTTCACGCGCAGCCACTCGGCTTCGCGCCCTGGGAAGCCCGCACCGTGGCGCTGTGCGTGCGCTTTGGCGGCGACGCGGTCTTGCGTGCGCTGCCCGCCACGCCGGCCGCCATGGTGCGCCAGGCGCTGGCCGGCCTGTGGCGCTGGCCCGCCATGAGCTGGCCGCGCAAGCTGGTGCTGATGGCCTGGGTGCTGGGCGTGGCAGTGCTGCCCGAGGCCGTGGCGATGCGCATTGCCCGCCTGCACCGCCAGTCGGCCGGCGCGCCGGTGGCGGCCTGAACGGCCAAGGAGCGCCTGTGCTGATCAACGGCCGTTTCCTGACCCGTCCCGCCACGGGCGTCGACCGCTTTGCGATCGAGTTGCTGGGCGCGCTCGCCCGCCGGGGCGAGTTGGCCGGCTCGCAGCTGGTCGCGCCCGAAGGCTCGACCCTGGTGTCGACCGCCCCACCCGGCCTGCCGGTGAAATTTGCCGGCGCGCGGGGCGGCCACGCGTGGGAGCAGTTCGACCTGCCGCGCCTGGCCGGCGACGACTGGCTGATCAACCTGTGCAACACCGCGCCCCTGATGCGGCGCCGCCAGCTGGCGGTGATCCACGACGCCGCAGCGGTGGCCAACCCGCAGAACTACAGCCTGGCCTTTCGCAGCTGGTACCGCGTGATGCTGGGCGCGCTGATGCGCCGCTCGGCGTGCGTGGCCACGGTATCGCGCTTCAGTGCCGATGAGCTGACGCGCCACTTCGGCGTGCGGGCGCAGGGCATCGAGGTGATCCCCGAAGGGGGCGAGCACATCCTGCGCGAGCCGGCCGATCACTCGGTGTTCGACCGCATCGACCTGCGCGGGCGCCGCTACGTGCTGGCCGTGGGCAGCGCGTCGCCCAACAAGAACTTCGCGGCCGTGCTGCAGGCGATGGAGTTGCTCGACGACCCGTCCATCGTGCTGGTGGCCGCCGGCAGCGGCAACTCGCGCGTGTTTGCCGGCGGCACGCTGGAACACGCCCGGCTGCAGCGCACCGGCTACGTCAGCGATGCGCAGCTGCGCGCGCTCTACGAGGGCGCCGCGTGCTTCGTCTTCCCGTCGTTCTACGAAGGCTTCGGCCTGCCGCCGCTCGAAGCTATGTGCTGCGGCTGCCCGGTGATCGTCTCGGAGCGCGCCTCGCTGCCCGAGGTCTGCGCCGACGCCGCGCTGTACTGCGACCCGGCCGATCCCGCCACGCTGGCCGTCCAGCTGCGGCGCCTGCTCGGCTCCCACCACCTGGCGGGCGAGTTGCGCGCCGCCGGCCACGCACGCGCCGCGCAGCTGACCTGGGACGGCGCCGCGCAGACCTTCTCGGCACTCGGCCAGCGCCTGGCAGGTTGACCTGGCCGTGCCGTTCGCCGTGCCGTTCGAGACCCCTTCCTTGACCCACCCCACCATGTCCCAACCCCAACGCGTCGCCGTCGTCCATGAATGGCTGGCCACCTATGCCGGCAGCGAAAAGGTGCTGGAGCAGATCCTGCACCTCTACCCCGACGCCGACCTGTTTGCCGTGGTCGATTTCCTCGCAGACGGCCAGCGCGGCTTCGTGCGCGGCAAGCCAGCGCGCACCAGCTTCATCCAGCGGCTGCCGATGGCGCGCAAGCGCTTCCGCGCCTACCTGCCGCTGATGCCGATGGCGGTCGAGCAGCTGGATCTGTCGGGCTACGACCTGGTCATCTCGTCCAACCACGCCGTGGCCAAGGGCGTGATCACCGGGCCGGATCAGCTGCACGTCTGCTACATCCACTCGCCCATGCGCTACGCCTGGGACCTGCAGCACCAGTACCTGCAGGAGTCCGGCCTGGTGCGCGGCGTCAAGAGCGTGGTGGCGCGCGCCATGCTGCATTACCTGCGGCTGTGGGACGCGCGGGCGGCCGACGGCGTCGATGTCTTCGTCGCCAACTCCGCCTTCATCGCCCGGCGCGTGCGCAAGACCTACCGGCGCGAAGCCCAGGTCATCCACCCGCCGGTCGATGTGGCGCGGTTTGCGCTGCACACCCGCAAGGACGACTTCTACCTGGCCGCCTCACGGCTGGTGCCCTACAAGAAGATGCCGCTGATTGCCGAGGCCTTCGCGCGCATGCCCGACAAGCAGCTGGTGGTGATCGGCGACGGCCCCGACATGGAGCGGCTGCGCGCCGTCGCGGCGTCCTGCAAGAACATCACGGTGCTGGGCTACCAGAGCGACACGGTGCTGGTCGACCACATGCAGCGCGCCCGGGCGCTGGTGTTTGCGGCGGAAGAGGATTTCGGCCTCACCCCGGTCGAAGCCCAGGCCTGCGGCACGCCGGTGATCGCCTTCGGGCGCGGCGGCTCGCTGGAGACCGTGCGGGCGAAGGGCGATGCCGCCACCCGCACCGGGCTGTTCTTCTTCGAGCAGAGCCAGGACGCCATCATCGCGGCGGTGCAGGCCTTCGAGGCGCTCGCCGTACCGATCGACCCGCACGCCTGCCGGCGCCACGCCGAGGCCTTCACGCCCGAGCTGTTCCGCACCCGGCTGCAGCAATCCGTCGCGCAGGCCTGGGCCGAGTTCCAGCCCGCAGCCCAGCCCGCCGAACAGCCGCGCTGATTCAGGAAGCCCGGCGTGCCACTCCAGCAGCACTCACCAAGGCGGCGACAGGCCTTCGAGCCGAGCGCCGACGCGCTCGGCCGCCAAGCCTGCGGGGCCGACGCACGCGCCTCCCGCGCCAGCCGGCCACTCGCGCACCGCCTGTGGCGCGAGGCTGGCTTCGCGCTGCACGGGCGCGCCGCGCGCCGCGACCACCGCGTTGTCGCACAGCCAGAGGTCGCGCACCAAGCCGGTGGCGCTGTCGGCGCCGATGCGGATGCCGGCACCCGCCACGCCGTCGATGCGGTTGTGCTGGATCAGCACCCGCTCCACCCGCCGCAAGGCCGCTTGCGCAGGCTGGGCGATCAGGCCAGCCGCGTTGCCAATGGCGTGAACCTCAATGGCGCCATGACCGGTGCGCGGCTCCTTCAGCACGCGCCGGCGCAGGTCGGCAAACGGCACGCCGGCGGGCAGCCAATCGGGCGGCTGGGTCTGCACCTGCTCGATCAGGTTGCGCTCGATGCGGATGTCGCTCGCGCCAGGCGTGTCGGCAGCCTCGGCGCCTTCCTGGGCCACCAGCACGCCGGCCGCACGGGCCATGCGCGCAATGTGGTTGCCGCACACCGTGACGCGCTGGCTGCCGACCACCGAAATGCCCCGGCCCCAGTAGCCGCCCGCCACGTCGTTGCCTGCCATCAGGATGTCGCTGACCGGCGCCTTGTCACCCCGGTAGGACACGGTGGCGATCAGGTCGTCGCCCGCCTCCCGCACGGTGTTGCCCAGCACCCAGCCCTGGCGACTGCCACCGGTGATGTGGATGCCATCGGCCAGCGTGCGCCGTACGGTGTTCTCGGCCACCAGGAAGCGCTTGGCGCCGAAGATCAGGATGCCGGCCGCACCGGCGCCGTGGGCGGTGCCCTGCGCGGACGCTTCGGTGATCGTCAGGCCGCGCAACACGTTGCCGGTCTGCAGGCCGGGCAAGGCCTCGTCTCGGTAGACGTTGACGCGCGACTGCTCAGGCGTCGTGCGGCGCATGTCGGTGGCGGTGCTCAACGTGAAGCCATACAGGCGAACGCCGTCGGCCCGCAGGCTCAATGCGTGATCCTGCGGATCGGTCGCGTGCAACTGCGCGCCCACGCCCCACCAGGTCACGCCCGGCACGGTGACGCGGATGCTGTGCGCCTGCAGGTAGCGGCCAGGTGGAAACACCAGCCAGTCGCCCGGCCGCAGGGCGGCCAGCGCGGCAGCAATGGCGGCGTCGTCGGGCCGGTTGTCATCGGGCCGCGCGCCGAAGTCGGTCACGCGGCGAGCCTGGGCCGGCACCTGAGGCCAAGGCGGCAGGGTCGCTTTCACGGTAGCAGGTGTCAGCCGGCACAGGTCGTCGGGCAACGCACCGGCCCACACGCTGAAGGTCGCTACAAAGCCCGTCAGGCCCACCAGGCCGCAGGCGAGTTGCGCCGTCTGCCGCAACGCCCGTCGCAACGCCAAGTTTTTTCTGACTGCATTCATCGCCGCGAATTGTCGGCCTTCCCCTCTCACCCAGGAGTTCAGCCATGAGCACCCCCAAGGCACCGGTCTACGTCACGCAACCCTTCCTGCCGCCGCTGGAAGATTTCATGCCCTATCTGCAGCAGATCTGGGACGCCAAGATGATCACCAACGGCGGGCCGTTCCACCAGAAGCTTGAAAGCGCGCTGACGGAATACCTGGGCGTCAAGCAGCTGGCGCTGTTTGCCAACGGCACGCTCGGGTTGCTGACGGCACTGCAGGCGCTGCGCGTCACGGGCGAGGTCATCACCACGCCGTACTCGTTTGCCGCCACCGCGCACTCGGTGCTGTGGAATGGCCTCAAGCCGGTGTTTGCCGACATCTGCCCGAAGACCTGCAACCTCGACCCGGACGCGATCGAGGCGGCCATCACGCCGCAGACCACCGCCATCATGCCGGTGCACTGCTACGGCACGCCGTGCGATGTGGAGCGCATCCAGCGCATCGCCGACACCTACGGCCTGAAGGTGATCTACGACGCCGCGCACGCGTTTGGCGTGCAGTACAAGGGCGAGAGCCTGCTGAACTGGGGCGACCTGTCGGTGCTGAGCTTCCACGCCACCAAGGTCTACACCACCATCGAGGGCGGTGCCATCGTCTGCCCGGACGCCAAGACCAAGCTGCGCATCGACTACCTGAAGAACTTCGGCATCGCCGACGAGGTCACGGTGATGGCGCCGGGCATCAACGGCAAGATGAACGAGATCCAGGCCGCCTTCGGCCTGCTGCAGTTGCAGCACGTGGACAGCTTCATCGCCCGCCGCACCCAGATTGCCGCGATGTACGACCAGCACCTGCGCGGCGTGCCCGGCATCCGCGTGCTGGAGGCCACGCCCGATACGGTGCCCAACCACTCGTACCACCCGATCTTCATCGAGTCGTCCTTCCCGATCAGCCGGGATGCGGTCTACGAGCGCCTGCGCGAGCAGGGCATCTTCGCTCGGCGCTATTTCTACCCGCTGCTCAGCGAGATGCCGATGTACCGCGGCCTGCCCTCCGCCGCTGCTGCCCACCTGCCCCACGCCAACCGCATTGCCAAGGAAGTGCTGTGCCTGCCGATCTACCCGGCGCTGGAGGATGCCGATGTCCTGCGCGTGATCGAGCAGATTCGCGCCTTCGCGGAAGCGTGACGATGGTCGAAGCCGCCCCCGCACCGGCGCTGCCGCCGCCCGTGGCCTTCGTGACGCCGTACAACCTGCCGACCAACGCCTACATCGAGATGCAGAAGGCGCTGGTCGAGGCCGCCGGCTTCGAGGTGCAGCCCTTCTCGGTCAAGCACCTGCTGCAGGGCGGCGGGCTGCGCGGCGTGATGCAGCGGCGCAACCTCGTGCTGGTGCAGTGGCTGGAAATGCGCGCCTTCCACTTCGGCCGGGCCGGCACGCGACTGTCGCTGACGGGCTGCCTGATGCTGGGTTTCATGCTGCTGGTGCTGGCCTGCGCCCGCGCCCGAGTGGTGTTCTTTGTGCATGACCACGCCGTGCATGACACCTTCGGCCCGTTGCGCCACCTGTCACGCAGGCTGGTGGCACTGCTGTGCCGTACCGCCGATGCGCGCGTCGTGCACGACCCGAGCTGTTCGCAGCAGTACCAGGCCGTGTACCTGCCACACCCGCTGTTCTGGGACAGGCCGCAGCCCGCCCGGGCGATGCCGCCTGTGGCGTCGAGACAGGCCACGGCAGCACCGCGCCTGAATACGGTGCCGTTTGCCAGTGCCTCGCACCACGCGATGCTGGGTGCCATCCGGCCCTACAAGGCCATCGACACCATCCTGAACGTCTGGCCCGCTGATCTGAGGCTGCACATCGCCGGCCGCTGCAGCGCCGACCTGCTGGCAACGCTGCAGCAGATCATCGCCACACGGGGGCTGCAGCAGGCTGTCACGATCGACGCGAGGCACCAGTCCGACGAGGAGTTCGAGGCCCACATGCGCGCCGCCGACGTGCTGATCCTGCCGCATGCCACCGGCACGGCACTGGTCAGCGGCGCGTTCTTCGAGGCGCTTGGCAAGGTGTCGTTCATCGTGGCGCGGCGCTCGGCCTTCATCGACTGGGCCTCGCAGCGCTTTGCCGGCGTGCACGCCTTCGATGAGCCGCACGAGTTGCCCACCCTGCTGGCCCGCCTGCAGCACACGCCCGCGCCGCCCTGGAAAGACACCATCGCCGCCGCGCTTCAAGCCTTCGGCTGGGCCGCCTGCGAAGCGCAGTGGGGTCAGTTCTTTGCCAGCGTCAGCGCCAGCGCGCCAGCAGCCACACGCCCAGGAACACCAGCACCGAACCGGCGGCAATCCACTGATTGAACGGCTCGCCCAGCACGTACACCCCCATCAGGATGGTGCTGAGCGGCCCGACCAGCCCGGTCTGGGCGGTGAGCGTGGCGCCCAGGCGCTCGATGGCCATCATCACCAGGATCACCGGCGCAAAGGTGCAGGCGGTGGCGTTGAGCACCGACAGCCAGATCACCGCGGAAGGAATCTCCGCCACCGACGCCAGCGGCCGCAACAGCACGAACTGGCCGATGCACAGCAGGCAGGCCACCGTGGTCGCCAGGCCCGTGAGGCGCAGCGAGCCCAGGCGCTTGACCTCCTCGCCGCTGAAGACCAGGTAGACCGCGTAGCTGACCGCGCTGCCGAACACCAGCGCCGCACCCAGGCCCACATTGGCACCGGCGAGCGTCAGCTCATGGCCGAACACCAGCACCACGCCGGCGTAGCTCACGCCCAGAGCCACCAGCTGGCGCGGCTTGACCCGGTGCTTGAACAACACCACGCCCAGCAACAGCACGAGGGTCGGATTGAGGTAGAGGATCAGCCGCTCCAGGCTCGCGCTGATGTAGCCCAGCCCGGCGAAGTCCAGGAAGCTCGCCAGGTAGTAGCCAGAGAATCCCAGGCCGAAGATGGTGATCCAGTCGCGCCGGTGCAGCGCGCGCTGGCCGCGCCCAGCCCACCACGCCAGCGCCACGAACAGCGGCAACGCAAACGCCATGCGCAGCATCAGCAGCGTGATCGCATCGGCGCCGTGCCGGTAGCCGAGCTTGACGATGATGGCCTTGCCCGAGAACGCGATCGAGCCGATCAGCGCAAACGCCAGGCCCGGCCAGAGCTTGGGCGGAGCGGCAGCCGTCATCGGTGGCGTGCTGTCAGTGACGGGTTATCAGTGGCCTGCAATGGTCATCTTCTCGATCAGGATGGAGCCGACCGTCTTGCTGCCCATGTTGTAGGCATCCGCGCCCACGGCGACGATCTGGCTGAACATCTCGCGCAGGTGGCCGGCGATGGTGATCTCGTCGACCGGGTGCACGATCACGCCGTTCTCGACCCAGTAGCCCGACGCGCCGCGCGAGTAGTCGCCGGTGACGTAGTTGACGCCCTGGCCCATCAGCTCGACCACCAGCAGGCCGCGATGCAGCTTGCGGATCATGGCGGCCAGGTCATCGCCGCGCCGCGTCAGGCGGCTGCTCAGCGTCAGGTTCTGCGAGCCGCCGGCGTGGCCGGTGGTGCGCATGCCGAGCTTGCGGGCCGAGTAGGTCGACAGGAAATAGCCCTGCGTCACGCCGGCCTCGACCACCGTGCGGGCGCGGGTCTGCACGCCTTCGTCATCGAAGGGCGCGCTGCCCTTGGCCTTGGGAATGTGCGGGTCTTCGCGGATGTCGATGTGCGCGGGCAGCACCTGCTGGCCCAGGCAGTCGTGCAGGAAGGTCGACTTGCGGTACAGCGCACCGCCGCTGGTGGCCTGCACGTACGCGCCCAGCAGGCCGGCGGCGGCGGGAGCCTCGAACAGCACCGGCACCTCGCAGGTCTTGACCTTGCGCGACTTGAGGCGCGCCAGCGCACGCTCGGCACCGTAGCGGCCGATCACTTCGGGCGCGGCCAGGTCGAGCGCGTCGCGCATCGAGCTGTACCAGCCATCGCGCTGCATGTCGCGGCCCTTGCCGGCAATGGCCGAGCCCGAGATTGAATGGCGCGAGCTGGCATAGCCGCCCCGGAACCCCCGGCTGTTGCCCGAGAAGAAGTGCGACTGCTGCGCCGACACCGCCGCGCCTTCGCTGTTGGTGATGCGGGCGTCGACAGACATGGCGGCGTCTTCGCAGCGCAGCGCGATCTCGGCCGCGCCCTCGGCGTCGATCAGCCAGGGGTAGAACAGGCCGAGGTCGCGCCGGGTGGCCTCGGGCGTGGCCATGTCGGCCTCGTCGGGCAGGCCGGCGGCGCTGTCTTCGGCGGTGAAGCGGGCGATGTCGTAGGCGGCCTGCACGGTCTGCTGCAGCGCAGCCGGCGAGAAGTCGCTGGTGCTGGCGTTGCCGCGCCGCTGGCCCAGATAGACGCTCACGCCGATGGCCTTGTCGCGGTTGCGCTCGACGTTCTCGATCTCGCCCTTGCGCACCGACACGGACAGGCCGGTGCCCTCGGACACTTCGACGCCGGCATCGGTGGCGCCGAGCTTGCGCGCCCGCTCCAGCGTGTCCTCGACCAGCTGCGCGAACTGCTCGCGGGTGTAGGCAAAACCCGGCGCCGAACCGGAGGCAGCAGACGGATCGGAAGGCATGTCGGAGGGCACGTCGGAAGGCACGTTGGAAAAGGTCATGGGGTACGCCACAGAGGAGTCGAAAGACCTGACAGGGAGGCCGCTCGTATCATAGCCTTCGACTTTTTGCCCCTGTTTCAGGGAGCTCTGCGGTATTTCACCGTCTCACATTGCCTGCGCCTGCATGATGCCTTCCGACGATTTCGACGCCCCCCCCGCACGCCTGCCCCGTGACGAGCGCCCCAGCCGCACCCAGCTCAAGAACGAGTCGCACGAATTGCAGACGCTCGGCATTGCCCTGCTGGAGCTGTCCGACGCCAAGCTCGACGCCCTCGACATGCCCGAGATCCTGCGCGACGCCCTCACCGACCTGCGCCGCATCACCGCGCACGAAGGCCGCCGCCGCCAGCTGCAGTACGTGGGCAAGCTGATGCGCCACGTCGATGCCGAGCCGCTGCGCGAGGCCGTGGCCTCGCAGCGCCTGCCCGGCGCCAAGGAAACGCTGGCGCTGCACGACGCCGAACGCTGGCGCGACCGACTGATCGCCGAGGACAACGCGCTGACCGAATGGCTAGTCGCCCACCCCGACACCGACGCGCAGGCCCTGCGCAGCCTGATCCGCAGCGCCCGCAAGGACGCCGCCCTGGCCGCCGCCGCCCCTGAAGGCGGTCTGGAGCGCAAGGGCCGCACCTACCGCGAGATCTTCCAGCTGGTCAAGAGCACGCTGGAGCAGGCTGCTCGCGAAGCCAAGAACGACGATGAAGCGTGATGAGTGACGTGATGGGCAACACCGCCAGCCCCGCCACGCTTCCGCTGCCCGAGCCGGTCCGCATCGGCCTGGTTTCGGTCAGCGACCGCGCCAGCGCCGGTGTCTACGAGGACAAGGGCCTGCCCGCATTGCAGGACTGGCTGTCGCGCGCGCTGCACAACCCGATCACCTTCGTGACACGGCTGATTCCGGACGAAGAGCAAGGCATCAGCGCCGCGCTGCGCGATCTGGTCGACATACAAGCCTGCGATCTGGTGCTGACCACCGGCGGCACCGGCCCGGCACCACGTGATGTCACGCCCGAAGCCACGCTGGCGGTGGCCGACAAGGTCATGCCCGGTTTCGGCGAGCAGATGCGCCAGATCAGCCTGCGCTTCGTGGCCACGGCCATCCTGTCGCGCCAAGTGGCGGTGATCCGGGGCCAGGCGCTGATCATCAACCTGCCGGGCCAGCCCAAGTCGATCGCCGAAACACTCGAAGGCTTGGCCGCCGCCGTGCCGCCCTGCCCCGGCATCTTCGCTGCCGTGCCCTACTGCATCGACCTGATCGGCGGGCCGTACCTGGAAACGCGCGACAGCGTCTGCACGGCATTCAGGCCCAAGACGGCGCGGCGTCCCGCCCGGCCGGACTGATCACTTGATGATCACTTGACAAGGCGGTTCAGGCGCTCGGCGTCGAACTGTTCGGTGGTCTGCGCATCATTGGGCACGCAGGGCGCGCCGGGCAGTTCGCGTGCACCGGTCGAGAGTTTCTCGATCGCCTGCCACAGCAGCGCAATCTGGTGCTCATGGCCAACGGCGTTGTCGATCAGGCCCTTCATCGCCATCGCCACCGGGTCGTCGCCCTGGGTCACGCCGTAGGCGGAGAAACCCATCCTGGCGGCCACCGCCTCGCGGTTTTCATCGTCCTTGGCCAGGATGATGCGCGCCGGGTTGCCCACCGCCGTGGCGCCCGCCGGCAAGGGTTTGGTCAGCACCGCGCCGGAACCGACACGAGCCCCTGCGCCCACCGTGAAGCCACCCAGCACCGCCGCGTTGGCGCCAACGATCACGCCGCGCTCCAGCGTCGGATGCCGCTTGGCGCCCTTGACCAGCGAAGTACCGCCCAGCGTCACACCTTGGTAGATGGTGCAGTCGTCCCCGACCTCGGCCATCTCGCCGATCACCACGCCCATGCCGTGGTCGATGAAGACGCGCCTGCCAAAAGTGGCACCGGGGTGAATCTCGATGCCGGTCAGGAAGCGGCCGATGTGCGACGAGAAACGGCCCAGCCACCGCAAATCGTGCACCCAGAACCAGTGGCCCAGGCGCTGGATCCACAGCGCATGCAGGCCGGGATAGCAGGTCAGCACCTCGAACCACGACTTGGCGGCGGGGTCGCGCTCCAGGATGCAGGCGATGTCTTCTTTGAGGCGGGAGAACATGGCGATGTGGCGAAATCTGAGTTGCTCAGTGTAGGCGCCGCCATCTCGGCCATGGCGTGGCAGGTTATGCCGGCGAGCGCTGTATCCTGGCTCGCAACCAACGGGACATGGGCCGCTCCAGCAACCGGTTGACCGCCCAGGCCGCACCGACCACCCCCACCAGCACGATCAGTGCACGCAGTTGAAAATCAACCCCTCGCCACCCGCCCGTCTCCAGCAGGATGTAGCCGATATTCTGATGCAGGATATAGACCGGATACGTCAATACGCCCATCCACACATAAACAGAACTGTTCCCGATCGAAATCCACTTCTGTGAAACAGCGTAGAACACCAGGTAAAAAGACGTCAACAAGGCAAGCGTGATCCAAAGAACTGAAAAATCTGAATCGACCAACACGACCGATTCCTTGCCCGCCGCTTTCCAGATATAAGCCACCGACAGCGCATAACACCAGAGCATCAAACCCGATCGCCAGCGTGTCCAGCCTTCGCGGCTGGCGCGGTAGAAAAGCATTCCGGCGACAAACAGCGAAGCCCATTGGGCGTCGAGCCAGAATTCTGCAAAATACACTGGCCGGATGACATTGGCCGTGCCGATCAGCAGCCAGACCGTCATCACCCTCTCAGCATGTCGCAGCCATTTCAGCCAGACCATGAAACCGATCAAAAGGTAGAACTGCAACTCCACAGCCAATGACCAATAGGCGCCATCGACATAATCCACCTTCATCCAGTGCGGCACCATGGTCAGGTTGGCCAGCGCCTGCAAGCCGTCTACTTGAAAGTGGGGCGTACTAAAAAACACCGTGATCAGCGAGGTCAGAATCACGCCCACCCACAATACCGGATACAACCGAGATACTCTGGAAGCGAAGAATTCCCGCACGGAAACCCCTTCAGCCGACATGAATATCACGAAACCGCTGATCATGAAAAACAGGTGCACACCGAGATAACCGTATCGAGCCAGATCACCCACCCAGATTGAGGGCTGATCGGTCAACCAGCCGCCTTGCTGACCCCGGTACAGATAATGAAAGGCCACCACCATCAGGCAGGCCAACCCCCGCAACAGGTCAATTTCTGGGTATCGCTTGGATTTCATCCCGCGATCATGACTCAGCAGCAGGGTTATTTCTTCAGCACCGCACGCGCAATGCCGCGAAGAATGTGAACTTCTTCTCCCGTCAGTGCTGCGCGATTGAGCAGTTGGTTGAGCCTGGGCAGCAGCTTGCGCGGCGCGGCGGGGTCGAGGAATTCAAGCGCGATCAGCGCCTGTTCCCAGTGCTTGAGCGCACCTTGGACCTCATCGACGGTGGCCTGGCGCGAGGTGGTCGTGCGCGCCTCGACCGCAAAGCCGCCCAGCGCCTGGCGCCATTCGTAGGACAGCAGCTGCACCGCCTGCGCCAGGTTGAGCGAGCCGTAGTCGGGGTGGGTGGGAATCGACAGGCAGACGTGGCAGCGGTAGACCTCTTCGTTGCTCATGCCGTAGCGCTCGCTGCCGAAGACCAGCGCGACCTTGGCATCGCGGTGCAAATCAGAGGCCGCCAGTTCGCCGAAGTAATCGCGCGGCGTGCGGGTGGGCGGGCCGAAGTCACGTGGCGTCATGGCCGTGGCGCAGGCGATGTGTACGCCTTCGAGTGCCTCATCGAGCGTGGCGACGATGCGCGCCCGCGCCAGGATGTCGGCCGCACCGCTGGCCATCGCCACGGTGTCCTCCTGGCTCAGCACGTCGGCGAAGCGCGGTGCCACCAGCACCAGTTCCGAGAAGCCCATCACCTTCATCGCCCGCGCGGTGGCACCCACGTTGCCGGGGTGGCTGGTGCGGATCAGCACGAATCGGGTGGCATTGGGCGGGGGCGAAGGCAGGGGCATGGGCGATGAGGGACAGCAGCAACGAAACACGGGGACAAAAATCTGATGCAGAAAACAGCAGCGCGCCGCTAGAATCCGCGTCCTCATCATAGGTGCCCCACCCGGGCGCCTTGCTCTTTGTCCTCGCCAGCCCCTTCCACTGAACGCGCCGCCACAAGCGGTGCCAACGCGTCGTCGCCATGTCACAACAAGTCAATCTTCACCCCATGCTCAACATTGCCGTCAAGGCAGCACGTGCGGCGGGCGCGTTGATCAGCCGCGCGAGTTTTGACGTGGACCGGCTCACCGTGAGCCAGAAGGGGCACAACGACTTCGTCACCGAAGTCGACCAGGCGGCCGAAGAAATCATCATCGAGACCATCCTGCAGGCCTATCCGGGCCACGCCATCCTGGCGGAAGAGTCGGGCCGCAGCCGCGGCGCGCAGAACAGCGATTTCGTCTGGATCATCGATCCGCTCGACGGCACCACCAACTTCATCCACGGCCTGCCGCAGTACGCCGTGTCGATCGCGCTGGCGTTCAAGGGCCGCATCGAGCAGGCCGTCGTCTACGACCCGACCCGCAACGACCTGTTCTACGCCACCAAGGGGCGCGGCGCGTTTCTGAACGACAAGCGCCTGCGCGTGTCCAAGCGCATCCGCATGCTCGACGCGCTGATCGGCACCGGCTTCCCCTTCCGCAAGGGCGACAACTTCAAGCGCTACATGAAGATGTTCGAGGAGATCTCGGTCGCCTGCGCCGGCCTGCGCCGCCCGGGTGCCGCCTCGCTGGACCTCTGCTACGTGGCGGCGGGCTGGTATGACGGCTTCTTCGAGACCGGCCTGTCGCCGTGGGACGCTGCTGCCGGCTCGCTCATCATCACCGAGGCCGGCGGCCTGGTGGGCAACTTCACCGGCGAAGCCGACTTCCTGTACCAGCGCGAAATCGTCGCCGGCAACCCCAAGATCTACGCCCAGCTGGTTCAGATCCTGACGCCCTACACCCGCATCCTGCCGGCCGACGAGCCGGCAGTCGCCCCGCAAATCGAAGCCGCCAAGCCGGCCCGCACCGCCTCGCGCCTGAAGGCCAAGGCCGTTGCCGAGCCGGACCTGACCGCCTCGGCCGGCGATGGTCTGGTGCCTTTCTCGGCCAGCCGCCCGGGTTCGACCCTGGTCGAGCCCCAAGAGACCGAGGCCCCCGTGCAACCGCCGCGCCGCACCTACGAGATGACGCCGGCCCAGGCCCTGGCCGACGCCTTCGACGACGTGCCTCAGGCGCCCGCGCCGGCGCCGATCATCACGCACAAGCCGCCGACCCGCATCCGCAAGGAAGACATGCCGCCGCCGGCGGAAGTGGTCGAGCCGCGCCGCGCCAAGCGCCGCGACGACGACGCGCCGTTCTAAGCGCCGTCCGCTGCCTCAGCAACCACCACAGCCCGCACTCTTGCGGGCTGTTTCACGTCCATCAGCCCCCACGCCGTGACCGCCGCCTCCCATCCACCGGCTGGCTCCGCCGCCGACCTCAGCTTCGCCGGCCACACGCCAGTCATGGCCCAGTACCTCCGCATCAAGGCCGAATTCCCTGACGCGCTGGTGTTCTTCCGCATGGGCGACTTCTACGAGGTCTTCTTCGAGGACGCCCGGCGCGCGCACCGGCTGCTCGACATCACCATCACCACGCGCGGCCAGAGCAATGGCGAGCCGGTGGTGATGGCGGGCGTGCCGGTGCACTCGCTCGAAAGCTATCTGGCCAAGCTGATCAAGCTGGGCGAGGCGGTGGCGATTGCCGAGCAGGTGGGCGAGGTCGGCGCCAGCAAAGGCCCGGTCGAGCGCAAGGTGGTGCGGGTGGTGACGCCCGGCACCATCACCGACACCGAGCTGCTGGCCGAGCGCGAGGACACGCGGCTGCTGGCCATCGCCCGCATCGGCCCGCCGGTGGCCGCCACCTATGGTTTGGCCTGGCTGGCGCTGGCGAGCGGCCAGCTCGGCCTGACCGAATGCGCCGAGCGCGAACTGCCGGCCTGGCTGGCGCGGCTGTCGCCGGCCGAGGTGCTGGTCAGCGCCGAGATCGAGCAGCGCCCCGCCGCGCTGCAAAACTGCACCGCCGTCATCACCGCCAGGCCAGGCTGGCAGTTCGACCGCGCCCTGGGCGAGCGCAAGCTGCGCGAGCAGCTGAAGGTGGCGCACCTCTCAGGCTTCAACGCGCAGGATCTGCACGCCGCGCATGCCGCCGCTGCCGCGCTGCTGAGCTACGCCGAGCACACGCAGGGCCGGGCGCTGTCGCACGTCAACGCGCTGACGGTCGAGCGCGCCAGCGACCTGCTGGAGCTGCCGCCGGCCACGCACCGCAACCTGGAGATCACCCAGACACTGCGTGGCGAGACGGCGCCGACGCTGCTGTCGATGCTCGACACCTGCCGCACCGGCATGGGCAGCCGCGAGCTGCGCCTGTGGCTGACGCACCCGCTGCGCGAGCGCAGCGTGGCGCGCGAACGCCACGGCGCCATCGCCGCGCTGCTGGAGGCACGGGCGGCCGAACCCTTGCGCGACGCGCTGCGCCACGTCAGCGACGTGCAGCGCATCACCGCCCGCACGGCTTTGCGCCAGGTGCGCCCGCGCGAGTTGTCCGGCCTACGCGAAACGCTGCTGACGCTGCCTGAGCTGCGGCTGCGCGTGCCCGACAGCGCCGCGCTGCTGCAGACCTTCCACGGCGCGCTGACGCCGGATGTGGCAATTGCCGACCTGCTGCAGCGCGCCATCGCCACCGAGCCCGCTGTGCTGCTGCGCGACGGTGGCGTGATCGCGCCGGGTTTCGATGCCGATCTGGACGAGCTGCGCGGCATCGCTACCCACTGCGATGCGTTTTTGCTTGATCTGGAAGCGCGTGAGCGCGCCCGCACCGGCATCCCGAACCTGCGGGTGCAGTTCAACAAGGTGCACGGCTTCTACATCGAGGTCACGCTCGGTCAGGTCGACAAGGTGCCGCTCGACTACCTGCGCCGCCAGACGCTCAAGAACGCCGAGCGCTACATCACGCCCGAGCTGAAGGCGTTCGAGGACAAGGCGCTGTCCGCCCAAGAACGCTCGCTGGCGCGCGAGAAGTGGCTGTTCGAGCAGGTGCTCGACGCGCTGCAGCCCCACCTGTCGGCGCTGTCGGAACTGGGCCGCGCGCTGGCGTCGCTGGATGCCTTGGCCGCTCTGGCCGAACGCGCCGCCACGCTCAACTGGTGCGTGCCGGAGTTCGTCAACCACCCGTGCCTGGACATCGAGCAGGGGCGGCACCCGGTGGTGGAGGCACGGCTGGCCGAAACGGGGGCGGGCAGCTTCATCGCCAACGACTGCCGGCTCGATGCCGCGCGGCGCATGGTGATCGTCACCGGCCCGAACATGGGCGGTAAAAGCACCTTCATGCGCCAGGTGGCAGTCATTTCGCTGCTGGCGGCGATGGGCAGCTATGTGCCGGCGTCGCGCTGCCGGCTCGGGCCGCTGGACGCGATCCACACCCGCATCGGCGCGGCCGATGACCTGGCCAACGCGCAGTCGACCTTCATGCTGGAGATGACCGAGGCCAGCGCCATCCTGCACGGCGCCACCGAACACAGCCTCGTGCTGATGGACGAGATCGGCCGGGGCACCAGCACCTTCGACGGCCTGGCGCTGGCCGGTGCCATCGCCAGCCACCTGCACGACCGCAACAAGAGCTTCACGCTGTTCGCGACCCACTATTTCGAGCTGACCGAGTTCCCGGCGCGGCACCGCCACGCCGTCAACATGCACGTGTCGGCGGCGGAAAGCGGTGATGACATTGTTTTTCTGCACGCCATCGAGGCCGGCCCGGCCAGCCGCAGCTACGGCGTGCAGGTGGCGCGGCTGGCGGGCATGCCGGCCAGCGTGCTGCGGCAGGCGCGCGGCGCGCTGGAGTCGCTCGAAGCCCAGCAGCGCGCGGGCGAGGCGCAGATCGACCTGTTCGGCGGCACTGCAGCGCTTGAGGCGGCCATCGAGGCCGATGCCCCGGCGTCTGTGCCCGCTGTCCCGCCGGTGATAGCCCCCGCGCCCTCGGCGGTGGAAACTGCGCTGCGCGAAGTGGATCCCGATGCGCTCACGCCACGCCAGGCACTGGATGTGCTCTATCAACTGCAAGCCCTCGCCCGGGCTGCTTAAATCGGGCGGCTCCGCCCTCCTCACTTCAAGCTCTCCACCATGACCTATTGCATCGGCATCCGGCTCAACGCCGGCCTTGTGTTCCTGTCGGACTCCCGCACCAACGCCGGCCTGGACGCCATCAGCACCTTCCGCAAGATGATGGTCTACGAGCGTCCGGGCGACCGCTTCATCTGCCTGCTGTCGGCCGGCAACCTGAGCATCTCGCAGTCGGTGCGCGAGGTGCTGCAGGTCGAGAAGATCGCCGGCCCCGAGGGCAGCGAGCCGATCACGATCTGGAACGCCAAGAGCATGTTCGACGTCGCCCGCGTGCTGGGCGCGGCCATCCGGCGCGTGCACGACCAGGACGGCCCGGCGCTGCGCGCCGCCGGCATCGACTTCGTCGCCAGCTTCATCCTGGGCGGCCAGATCGGCGACGAGGCGATGCGGCTGTTCCTGGTCTATTCGGCCGGCAACTTCATCGAGGCCACGCGCGAGACCGGCTTCTTCCAGATCGGCGAGAGCAAGTACGGCAAGCCCATCCTCGACCGCATGCTGACGCCCGACACCCCGCTCGACGAGGCAGCCAAGTCCGCGCTGGTGTCGATGGACTCCACCATGAAGTCCAACCTGAGCGTCGGCCTGCCGCTCGACCTGCTGGTCTACCGCGCCGGCTCGCTGCAGGCCGACCAGATCATCTGCATCGACGACAAGAACCCCTACTTCCAGATGATCCACAACACCTGGGGCCAGCGCCTGCGCGAGGTGTTCGAGAGCATCGACGACCCGCGCTGGGACGGCGGCGACGCGGCCCACCCGCTGCTGGTGGCGTCCGAGCGCTACGAGCCGATGAAGAAGATCACCCACGCCGACGAGAAGATCGTCTGAGGCAGAAGCCCGCCATGCACCTCGTCTTCAGTCACGGCAACGGTTTTCCGGCCGGCACCTACCGGGTGCTGATGGAGGCCTGGGCGCAGGCGGGCTGGCGGGTGTCGGCGGTCGAGAAGTTCGGCCACGACCCGCGCTGGCCGGTCAGCAGCAACTGGCCGCGCCTGCGCGACGAGCTGATCCACCACATCGACACGCTGGCCGCCAGCGGGCCGGTGGTGCTGGTCGGCCACTCGCTGGGCGGCTTCCTGAGCCTGCTGGCGGCGTGCAAGCGCCCCGATCTGGCGCGCGCCGTGGTGCTGCTGGATTCACCGGTGATCGGCGGCTGGCGGGCGCACAGCGTGCATGTGGCCAAGCTGACGCGGCTGATGGAGCGCGTCTCGCCCGGCAAGATCGCCCTGCGCCGCCGCCAGCACTGGCCCAGCCGCGACGACATGCAGCAGCACTTTGCCGCCAAGCACGCCTTCGCCCGCTGGGACCCGCGCGTGCTGGCCGACTACGCCCGGGCCGGCGTGCAGCCGGTGAGCAATGTCGCTGAAGGCGGCGCTGAACTGGGCGCGGGCGTCGAACTGGCCTTCAACCGCCGCGTCGAGGCGCGCATCTACAACACGCTGCCGCACCACCTGCCGGCGCTGCTCAAGCGCCATCCGCCGCGCTGTCCGGTCGGGCTGATTGCGGGCACTCAATCGGCCGAGGTGCGCCAGGTCGGGCTGGCCGCGAGCCGGGCGCTGGTGCGCGACAACTTGCGCTGGATCGAAGGCAGCCATCTTTATCCGATGGAGCGCCCCGACGAGACCGCCGCCGCCGCGCTGGGGCTGATCGACGATCTGCTGCACCGCAGCACCGCTGGCTAGAATCCGCCGCCCCGATGGAGGACTTTCGATGAGCAGTCACGCCCAGCCCAGCGCACCCACCGCCCCGGCCCGCAAGCCGGTCACGCTGCATGGGCTGCGCGCCATGCACCAACGCGGCGAGAAAGTCACCATGCTCACCGCCTACGACGCCACCCAGGCGCGGCTGGCCGACGAGGCCGGCGTCGACACCCTGCTGGTGGGCGACTCGCTCGGCATGGTCGTGCAAGGCCACGGCAGCACCGTGCCGGTGTCGCTGGATGAAATGGTCTATCACACCCGCTGCGTCGCCCGCGGCCTGGGGCCGAACGGCGCCCCCTGGCTGATCGCCGACCTGCCCTTCGGCAGCTACCACGACAGCGCGGAGCAGGCCATGCGCTCATCGGCTGCGCTGATGCAGGCCGGCGCGCAGATGGTCAAGCTCGAAGGCGGCGGCTGGACCGCCGAGACCGTGCGTTTCCTGACCGAGCGCGGCATCCCGGTCTGCGGCCATCTGGGCCTGACGCCGCAGAGTGTGCACGCGCTCGGCGGCTACCGCATCCAGGGCCGTGACGCCGAGGGCGCCGCCCTGCTGCGCCGCCACGCCGCGCAACTGGCCCAGGCGGGTGCGACCATGCTGGTGCTGGAGCTGATGCCCAGCGCGGTGGCCGCCCAGGTGCAGGCCGACAACCCGGAGCTGATCACCATCGGCATCGGCGCCGGCCCGGACACCGCCGGCCAGGTGCTGGTGCTGCACGACATGCTGGGCTGGACGCGCGGCAAGCTGCCACGCTTCGTGCGCGACTTCCAGGCCGAAGGCGGCCACGCGCTGGACGCGATCGAGCGCTATGTGGCCGCCGTCAAGGACGGCAGCTTCCCCGATGCGGCGCTGCACACCTACGCTACCTGATTCACGCGGCCTGAGCCCGCCACACCGACCATGCAAACCGTCCACACCCTTGCCGACCTGCGCGCGGCGCTCGCGGAGCGTCCCGCCATCGCCCTGGTGCCGACCATGGGCAACCTGCACGACGGCCATCTGGCCTTGATCCGCCAGGCGCGTGAACTGGCCGGCCCCAGCGGCACGGTGGTGGCGAGCATCTTCGTCAACCGGCTGCAGTTCGCGCCGCACGAGGACTTCGACCGCTACCCGCGCACGCTGGCGCGCGACTGCGAGTTGCTGGCAGAAGCAGGCTGCGATCTGGTGTTTGCGCCCGACGAGGCCGAGCTGTATCCGCAGCCGCAGACCTTCAAGGTCGTGCCCGACCCGGCGCTGGCCGACATTCTGGAAGGCCACTTCCGCCCCGGTTTCTTCACCGGCGTGTGCACGGTGGTGATGAAGCTGTTCTCGATCGTGCAACCGCAGATCGCCGTGTTCGGCCAGAAGGATTACCAGCAGCTGATGGTGCTGCGCCGCATGGTCGAGCAGTTCGCGCTGCCGATCCGCGTGGTGGCTGGCGCCACGCGGCGTGCCGACAGCGGCCTGGCGCTGTCCTCGCGCAACGGCTACCTGAGCGAGGCCGAACGCACCGAAGCGCTGCACCTGAGCGCCGCGCTGCGCGAACTGCTGGCTGCGGTGCGTGCAGGCCGGCACGACCTGGCTGCGCTGGAGGCTGAGGCGATGGCCGCGCTGGCCGCGCGCGGCTGGCAACCCGACTATCTGACCGTGCGCCGCCGCAGCGATCTGCTGCCGCCGAGCACCGCCGAAATGGCCGCCGGCGTGGCCTTGGTCGCCCTGGGCGCAGCCCGTCTGGGTGCGACCCGGCTGATCGATAACGTGGAAGGTTGAGGCGTCGCAAAGCGGCGCACCTATAATTTCCGTTTACCACAACGGCCCTCCTGTCCGACGCTTGGCGCCCCTCGTCCCGAGGCGGCCGCGTCCCCAAGGGAGGGCCGCTTCACATGACCAAGTTTGTCTTCGTCACCGGCGGTGTGGTGTCCTCGCTCGGCAAGGGCATTGCAGCGGCTTCGCTGGCTGCAATCCTTGAATCCCGCGGCCTCAAGGTCACCCTGATCAAGCTGGACCCCTATCTCAACGTCGATCCGGGCACCATGAGCCCGTTCCAGCACGGCGAGGTCTTCGTGACCGACGACGGTGCTGAAACCGACCTCGATCTGGGCCACTACGAGCGCTTCATCACGACGCGCATGCGTCGCAGCAACAACTTCACCAGCGGCCAGATCTACATGTCGGTGCTGGAGAAGGAGCGCCGCGGCGACTACCTCGGCAAGACCGTGCAGGTGATCCCGCACGTCACCAGCGAGATCCAGGACTACATCAAGCGCGGTGCCGGCTTCGGCACGCCCGATGCGGTTGACGTGGCGATCTGCGAGATCGGCGGCACCGTGGGCGACATCGAATCGCTGCCCTTCCTGGAAGCCGTGCGCCAGATGGCGCTCAAGCTCGGCCCCACCAACTCGGCCTTCGTGCACCTGACCTACGTGCCGTGGATTGCGGCCGCCGGCGAGTTGAAGACCAAGCCGACCCAGCACACGGTGCAGAAGATGCGCGAGATCGGCATCCAGCCCGACGCGCTGCTGTGCCGCGCCGACCGGCCGATCCCGGATGAAGAGCGCGAGAAGATCTCGCTCTTCACCAACGTCGCCCAGCACGGCGTCATCAGCGTCTGGGACGCCGACACCATCTACAAGGTGCCGCGCATGCTGCACGAGCAGGGCCTCGACGAGCTGATCTGCATGAAGCTGCAGCTGCTGACGCGCCCGGCCAACCTCGACCGCTGGGACCGCCTGGTGCACGCCGTGGCGCACCCCCAGCGTGAACTCACGCTGGCGATGTGCGGCAAGTACACCGACCTGTCGGACAGCTACAAGTCGCTCAACGAGGCGCTGCGCCACGCCGGCATCCACCACCACGTCAAGGTCAACATCGAGTATGTCGACTCCGAGACACTGACGCCCGAGACCGCCGCCACGCTGGAGCAGTACGACGCCATCCTGGTGCCCGGCGGCTTCGGCAAGCGCGGCATCGAGGGCAAGATCGTCGCGGCGCAGTACGCCCGCGAGCACGGCATTCCCTACCTGGGCATCTGCCTGGGCATGCAGGTCGCCACGATCGAGTACGCCCGCCACATGGCCGGCATGACGGGCGCGAACTCGACCGAGTTCGAACCCGACGGCGCCTACCCGGTGATCGCGCTGATCGACGAATGGCAGGACAACGACGGCAGCATCCAGAAGCGTGACGCCAACTCCGACCTCGGCGGCACCATGCGCCTGGGCGCGCAGAGCTCCGACGTCAAGCCCGGCACGATCGCGCACGCGATCTACGGCGACGTGGTGACCGAGCGCCACCGTCACCGCTACGAGGCCAACGAGAAGTACCTGCAGCGCCTGCAGGACGCCGGTCTGGTGATCAGCGCCATCACCCAGCGCGAGAAGCTGACCGAAATGGTCGAGCTGCCGCAGAGCGTGCACCCGTGGTACGTGGGCGTGCAGTTCCACCCCGAGTTCAAGTCGACGCCGTGGGACGGCCACCCGCTGTTCAACGGCTACATCGGCGCGGCGCTGGCGCACCAGACCGCCCAGGCTGCCAGCAAGACAGCAGCCGTCACCACCAAGGAATCGGCATGAAGCTCTGCGGTTTCGACGTCGGCCTGGACCAGCCCTTCTTCCTGATCGCCGGCACCTGCTCGATCGAGGGACTGCAGATGTCCCTGGACGTGGCCGGCCTGCTCAAGGAAGCCTGCACGGCGCTGGGCATTCCGCTGATCTACAAGGGCTCGTTCGACAAGGCCAACCGCTCGTCGGGCACGACCCAGCGCGGCGTCGGCATGGACGCGGGCCTGAAGATCCTCGACGAGGTGCGCCGCCAGACCGGCCTGCCGGTGCTGACCGACGTGCACGACGAGTCGCAGGTGGCCGAGGTCGCCAGCGTGGTCGACGTGCTGCAGACGCCCGCCTTCCTGTGCCGCCAGACCGACTTCATCCGCGCCGTGGCGATGTCGGGCAAGCCAGTCAACATCAAGAAGGGCCAGTTCCTGGCGCCCTGGGACATGAAGAACGTCATCGACAAGGCCCGCGCCGCCGCACGCGACGCCGGTCTGTCGGAAGACCGCTTCCTGGCCTGCGAACGCGGCGTGAGCTTCGGCTACAACAACCTCGTCGCCGACATGACCAGCCTGGCCGAGATGCGTAACACCGGCGCGCCAGTGGTGTTCGACGTCACCCACTCGGTGCAGAAGCCCGGCGGCCTGGGCGGCGCGAGCGGCGGTGCGCGCGAGATGGTGCCGGTGCTGGCGCGTGCCGGCGTCGGCGTCGGCGTGGCCGGTCTCTTCATGGAGACCCACCCCGATCCGACCAAGGCCTGGAGCGACGGCCCGAACGCCGTGCCGCTCAAGCACATGAAGACACTGCTCGAACAGCTGGTCGCGATCGACCGCGTCGTCAAGTCCCAGCCGCTGCTGGAAAACGACTTCAGCTGCTGAGCCACCCCTCGATTGACGCGACGCGGTAACTGCCTTGCTGCACCATCGTCGCGTTTTCCATCTTTTGACCCAGGAGATTGACCCATGAGTGCCATTGTTGACATCGTCGGCCGCGAAGTGCTGGACAGCCGAGGCAACCCCACCGTCGAATGCGACGTGCTGCTCGAGAGCGGCGTCATGGGCCGTGCGGCCGTGCCGAGCGGCGCGTCCACCGGCTCGCGCGAGGCCATCGAGCTGCGCGACGGCGACAAGAGCCGCTACCTCGGCAAGGGCGTGCTCAACGCCGTCAAGAACATCAACACCGAGATCAGCGAAGCGGTGCTGGGCCTGGATGCGGCCGAGCAGGCCTTCCTCGACAAGACCCTGATCGACCTCGACGGCACCGACAACAAGGCCCGCCTGGGCGCCAACGCGATGCTGGCGGTCTCGATGGCCGTGGCGCGTGCCGCGGCCGAAGAGTCGGGCCTGCCGCTGTACCGCTACTTTGGCGGCATGGGCGCGGTGCAACTGCCGGTGCCGATGATGAACGTCATCAACGGCGGCGCGCACGCCAACAACAGCCTCGACCTGCAAGAGATGATGATCATCCCCGTGGGCGCGCCTTCGTTCCGCGAAGCAGTGCGCTGGGGCGCCGAGGTGTTCCACGCCCTCAAGAAGATCCTGCACGACAAGGGCATCAGCACCGCCGTGGGCGACGAGGGCGGTTTCGCGCCCAGCGTGGCCAGCCATGAAGAAGCCATCCAGCTGATCCTGCAGGCGATCGAAAAGGCCGGCTACACCGCCGGCGAGCAGATCGCCCTCGGCCTGGACTGCGCCGCCAGCGAGTTCTACAAGGACGGCAAGTACCACCTCGAAGGCGAGGGCCTGTCGCTGACCGCGCAGGAATGGACCGACATGATGGCCGCCTGGGTCGACAAGTACCCGATCATCAGCATCGAAGACGGCATGGCCGAAGGTGACTGGGACGGCTGGAAGATCCTGACCGACCGCCTGGGCAAGAACGTGCAGATCGTCGGTGACGACCTGTTCGTCACCAACACCAAGATCCTGAAGGAAGGCATCGAGAAGGGCATCGCCAACTCGATCCTGATCAAGATCAACCAGATCGGCACGTTGAGCGAAACCTTCGCCGCCATCGAGATGGCCAAGCGCGCGAACTACACCGCCGTCATCAGCCACCGCTCGGGCGAGACCGAAGACAGCACCATCGCCGACATCGCCGTGGCCACCAACGCCGGTCAGATCAAGACCGGCTCGATGAGCCGCAGCGACCGCATGGCCAAGTACAACCAGCTGCTGCGCATCGAGGAAGACCTCGGCGAAGTGGCGGTGTACCCCGGCCGCGCGGCGTTCTACAACCTGCGCTGAAACCGTCGGGCCTGACGCATGCGCAGCATCTGCCTGATCCTGACTGTTCTGCTGGGCTTGGTGCACGCCGAGCTGTGGTTCGGTCATTCAGGCGTGCCGCGCGTGCGGGAGCTGAGCAACATGGTCAGCCAGCAACAGGCCCACAACGAAGAGGCGCGCGTGCGCAACGCGCGCCTGCAGGCCGAAGTGCGTGACCTGCAGGAAGGCATGGAAATCATCGAGGAAAAGGCCCGCGCCGAGCTGGGCATGATCCGCGCCGATGAAATCCTGGTGCAGTACGCGCCGCAGCGCTGATGCACCGCCCATGCAGGCCCAGGTCGCACCGCGCCTGCTGCTGCTGGGCGACGAGGCGCTGACGCGGCAGATCGCGGCCCGGCTCTCGGCCCAGTTCACCGGCGTGACCGTCGACACGGCCAGCCACTGGCCTGTTGAAGCAGCTCACAGCGTGGGCCTGACGCTGCTGTGCACCACACCCGAAGCCCGTGCCACCCGCGCTGAATTGCAGGCCGCCCTGCTGCACGCCGGCCAGCCCTTCGGCGTGGCCACCGGCGCAGACGCTGCGGCCTGCGCCCACATGGCCACCCGCGCGTGGCAGGCGCACCTGAACGCCCTCACCCACCCGGCCCCGCGCCCCAGCCTCTGGCGCCACGCCTGCGCCCGCTGCGGCGATGGCGACTGCGAGCGCCGGCTGTTCCAGGACCTGCACGGCCGCCAACACCAAGGACAATGAGCGCCATGGACCACAGTTTCTCTTCCGCGCTCCTGCTGCTGCTGCTCGTGCTCGATCCACTGGGCAGCCTGCCGATCTTCATCTCCATCCTCAAGAACGTGCCGCCCGAGCGACGCACGCGCGTGGCGCTGCGCGAGGCCTCGATCGCGTTTGCCGTGCTGGCGCTGTTCATGGTGGGCGGCCAGCACTTCCTGACGCTGATGCGGCTGTCCGAGCGCTCGCTGGAAGTCGCAGGTGGCGTGATCCTGATCATCATCGCCATCCGCATGATCTTCTCGGGCGGCTCGGAGATCTACGCCCAGGACGGCGAGGCGCGCGAGCCCTTCATCTTCCCGCTGGCGGTGCCGCTGATGGCCGGCCCCTCGGCCATGGCGACCGTGCTGCTGCTGGCCTCGCGCCAGCCCGAGCGCATGCTCGACTGGGCGGGCGCACTGACGGCGGCCATGGTCATCTGCACCGTGGTGCTGCTGAGCGCCGACCGCATCCGCCGCCTGCTGGGTTCGTCGATGGTCTCGGCGATCGAGAAGCTCATGGGCCTGGTGCTGACGGCCATCGCGGTCGAGATGATTCTGGCGGGCCTCAAACGCTACTTCATGAACCCGCTGTGAACGGTTGGAGCGCGATCAGTCGCGCTGGTAGGGCGGCAGCCAGACGCCGCAGTGGCGGCAGAAGTTCGCATCAGGCAGGTGGTCTTCGGTCAGGCAGGTGTGGCAGCTTCGGGTGGTGGTGAGCCGCTCGCCGCGCCGCGAACTCATCTCGGCCGTCACGATGCCGGTGGGCACCGCCAGCACGCCCCAGCCCAGCAGCATCATCAACGAGGTGATCAGGCGGCCGATGTCGGTCTTGGGCGTGATGTCGCCGAAGCCGACGGTCGTCATCGTCGTGATCGCCCAGTACACCGCCACCGGAATGCTGGTGTAGCCGTTGGCGGGCCCCTCGATCACGTACATCAGCGTCCCCATCACCAGCACCACCATCAGCACGAAGCCCACGAACACCACGATCTTGCGTGCGCTGGCTTCCAGCGCCAGGCGCAGGTAGCGGACCTCGGCGGCGTAGCGCGAGAGCTTGAACACCCGCACGATGCGCAGCAAGCGCAGCACCCGCACATCGACCAGCAGATGCAAGCCCGGCACCAGGATGGCCAGGTACGTGGGCAGGATGGACAGCAAGTCGACAACGCCATAGAAGCTGCGTGCATAACGCCACGGGTTGCGCACGCACAGCAGCCGTGCCAGGTATTCGGCGGTGAACAGCAGGGTGAAAAACCATTCGGTCGCCTTGAACCAGGGCTCCCAGCGCTGGGCCAGGCTGGCCACGCTGTCGAGCACCACCACCACGATGCTCAGCAGAATGGCCCAGATCAGCGCCACGTCGAAGCCTCGCCCGGCACGGGTGTCGGCCTCGAAGATGACGGTGTAGAGCGTCAGCCGCCAGCCGGTCAGCGGGCGACCGTAGCGGTCGGCGTCGCTCACCGGGGTGGAGGCAGGTCGAGCAGCGGCCACGGGTCAGCTCCAGTCCAGCGTTTCAAAGGCGGGCGCTTCCAGATACGCCAGCTCGGCCTCGCTGAACCCTGCCGCCAGCCGCGCCGCCCGGTTGAGCGGCGGGCGCAGGCGCGGGGCCTTGTACTGGCGCACCAAGATGCCGTAGTGCGCCACCGGGTCGAGCCCGGCGCGCTCGCAGGCCCAGCGGTACCAGTGGTTGCCGATGGCGACGTGGCCCACCTCGTCGTGCAGGATCACGTCCAGGATCTCGACCGCGCGCAGGTCGCCGGCGCGTTTGAGCTTGGCCTGGATCGGCGGCGTGGCGTCCAGCCCGCGCGCCTCCAGCGTGCGCGGCACCAGCGCCATGCGGGCGATGAAGTCGTCTCGGGTGGCGTGCGTCATGGCCCAGAGGCCGTCGTGGCCGTCGAAGTCGCCGTAGACGTGGCCGAGTGTGGCCAGATGCTCGACCAGCAGCCGGTGGTGCTTGCCCTCTTCCGCCGCCACGCGCAGCCAGTCGAGGTAATACTCACGCGGCAGGCCGGCAAAGCGCCAGCAGGCGTCCAGCGCCAGGTTGATGGCGTTGTGCTCGATGTGCGCAATCGCGTGCAGCAGCGCGGCGCGGCCCTCCAGCGTGAAGGGCGAGCGCGGCGGCACCTTCTCCACTGGCACCAGGCGCGGCAGCGCAGGGCGGCCGGGCAGGTCGGGCGGCTCGGCCAGTTCGGCGTCCGCATCGATGGCGATCAGCTCGCGCTCATCCCACAGCGCTTGCGCAGCCGCTGCCTTTTGCAGCGGATCGGTCAGGCGCAAGGCCTGCAGGGCACGTCGTCTCAAGTCCATCCCTACAATTTTGCCTTTGCCCAGGACAGGAGCGCCGCATGGCCGTCTACCAGCTCGGTGAGCACACGCCCGAGATTCACCCCAGCGCCTATGTGGCCGACAACGCCACCGTGATCGGCAAGGTGCACCTGGCCGAGGACAGCAGCGTCTGGTTCGGCGTGGTGCTGCGCGGCGACACCGACCGCATCCGCGTCGGCCGGGGCAGCAACATCCAGGACAACACGGTGGTGCACACCGATGCGGGCATCGAGGTCGTCATCGGCGACCATGTCACTGTCGGCCACCAGTGCATGCTGCACGGCTGCAGCATCGGCGACGGCTCGCTGATCGGCATCGGTGCCATCGTGCTCAATGGCGCCAGAATCGGCCGCCACTGCCTGGTCGGCGCCGGCTCGCTGGTCACCGAAGGCAAGGAATTCCCCGACCACAGCCTGATCATGGGCAGCCCGGCCCGCGTCGTCAAAACCCTCACGCCCGAACAGGCCGAGCGCCTGGCGCGCGGCGCCGCCCACTACGCCGAAGCCGGCCAGCACTACTCGCAAGCACTCAAGAGAATCGCCTGATGAAAACCGATCCCCACATTGAAGTCACCGACATCGACGGCGGCGAACTGCACAAATTCATCTTCGAAGGCCTGCCCGTGCGCGGCATGCTGGTGCGCCTGACCGGCGCCTGGACCGAGATGCTCGCGCGCCGCGAAGTCGCCGGCGGCTACCCCGAACCGGTGCGCCGCCTGATCGGCGAGATGAGCGCCGCCGGCGTGCTGATGCAGGCCAACATCAAGTTCAACGGCGCGCTGATCCTCCAGATGCAGGGCGACGGCCCCGTCAAGCTGGCCGTGGCCGAGATCCAGCCCGACCTGGCCCTGCGCGCCACCGCCACCGTGGTGGGCGAGGTGCCGGCCGACGCGCAGGTCGAGGCGCTGCTCAACGTGCACGGCCAGGGCCGCTGCGCCATCACCCTCGACCCCAAGGACCGCCAGCCCGGCCAGCAGCCCTACCAGGGCGTGGTGCCGCTGCACGGCGACCAGCGCGAGCCGCTGCAGAAGCTCAGCCAGGTGCTGGAGCACTACATGCTGCAGTCCGAGCAGCTCGACACCACCCTGGTGCTGGCCGCCAACGGCCAGGTCGCCGCCGGCCTGCTGATCCAGCGCCTGCCCATCCTGGGCGAAGGCAACCTGGCCGGCCAGCGCAATGAGGACGAGATCGGGCTCAACGAGCACTACAACCGCATCGCCATCCTGGCCTCGACGCTCAAGGACGAGGAACTGCTCGGCCTGGACACCGACACCATCCTGCGCCGCCTGTTCTGGGAAGAAGACATCCGCCGCTTCCCCGCCCTGACCGGCGAACACGGCCCGCGCTTCGCCTGCAGCTGCAGCCGCGAACGCGTCGGCCGCATGCTCATCAGCTTGGGCCGCGCGGAAGTCGACAGCGTGATCGAGGAGCGCGGCGATGTGGAGATCAACTGCGAGTTCTGCGGCCAGCAATACCACTACGACCCGGTCGACGTGGGCGAACTCTTCAGCCCCGCGCTGATGCAGGCGGGGGGATCGGGGACGGTGCAATGACATTTACTCGAGATTTGTCGTTCGTGATTTTTGCCACGCTGATCGTCTTCAACGCCTTGATGTAGAAAAACCAAAACTCGCCTGAAGCGCCCTTGAGGCGCTACCGTTGCCCTGTCAGAGGTCAAGCCCTTGCCAACAAAGGGCGCCTCTGACGAGCATCAGGGAGAAGGCAATGGACTACTTCGCGCACAGCGCGGATGAGCACGGTCGCAAGCATCTGCTGCGCGTGCATCTCGATTCAGTCGCTGCCATAGCGCGGCAATTCGCCGAACAGCGTCCATGGCGAGACGAGGCGGGGCTGGCCGGTACGGCACACGATCTGGGCAAGTACGGTGACCTGTTCCAGCGCAGACTGGAGGGAGAGGAAGCCGGACTGGATCACTGGACGGCCGGTGCCATTCTTGCCGTCACTGACCCCAAGCTGAAGTCACTGGCAGCTGCACTCGCCATCGAAGGACACCACGTCGGTCTCTGCACTGGTGACTCATCATCATTGATCAGCCGGTTCAAGGCGTCATCCGCACGCCACCCGCTGGGCCTGCGACTGTCAGACGCCAACATCGCCCGACTGAGACAACGCGCCGAGGCTGATGGACTTCGCTTCACAGCACCGGCAGCCCGTGCCATCGACAACCAGCTCACCGGACAAGGTCAGACCGGCACGATGCTCGATGTCCGCCTGCTGTTCTCCTGCCTGGTCGATGCGGATTTTCTCGATACCGAATCGCATTTCCAGGCGGGGCCGGAAGGCAAACGACTCCGCACGGCAGGGCCTTCGCTGCAAGCTCATTTGCCTGATGCACTGGCCTGTCTGGATCGTTACATGGCGAAGACGACAAGCAGCCCACAGCGGTCGAGCGATGTGGTGCGGCAAGTGCGCAGCGAGCTATGGGAGCAAGTCACTGCCGCAGCGGCAGGAGACCATCGCGGGATATTCACGCTGACGGCACCCACAGGCTCCGGCAAAACCCTTGCCATGCTGCAGTTCGCACTGCGCCATGCTGAACAGCACGGACTGCGCCGCATCGTTCTGGCAGTGCCGTATCTGTCGATCATCGAGCAGACCGCGCGGATCTACCGCGAGGTGTTCGCTGGGTTACCCGAGAACTTCATCCTCGAACATCACAGCCTGGCGGGGCTCGGCCAGGAAACATCACGCGGCGACGCAGAACCGCAAGACCGACACGGGGACCAGGAACGTCAGCGACGGCTGCTCGCCGAAAACTGGGACGCTCCGATCATCCTGACCACCAATGTGCAATTGCTGGAATCGTTGTTCTCCAACAGACCCAGTAGTTGCAGAAAACTCCACCGCTTGATGGATGCCGTGGTCCTGTTCGACGAAGCGCAAAGCCTGCCACAAGGACTGACGGTGCCCACGCTGGCAGCGCTGTCGCACTTGAGCCAAGCCTCACGCAGCAGCATCGTGTTCGCCACCGCCACGCAGCCGGCATTCGACCACCTGGATGCAGCGGTCAGCACTCACGCGCCTTCCGGCTGGAAACCCAAGGAGATCGTCGGCGGGCACGCCTCGATGTTCGAGCGACTGGCGCGCGTGGATGTCGAATGGCCCAAGGACGGCCAACGCACCCGCTGGGACACGCTGGCAGACGAACTGGCCGATCAAGAGCAGGTGCTCTGCGTCGTCAATCTCAAACGTCATGCCCATGAGCTCGCCG
This sequence comes from Leptothrix sp. (in: b-proteobacteria), assembly GCF_965250675.1. Classification (NCBI taxonomy): domain Bacteria; kingdom Pseudomonadati; phylum Pseudomonadota; class Betaproteobacteria; order Burkholderiales; family Sphaerotilaceae; genus Leptothrix; species Leptothrix sp. (in: b-proteobacteria). The sequence goes on along the minus strand of NZ_CBDFPH010000006.1, from coordinate 147,979 downwards.
GTGCGCTGGAAGGCAGGAATGGGTTGCTGCACCTGTCGACCAATCTCTGCACCGCCCATCGGCGTGAAGTGCTGGCGCAAGTTCGCCAACGACTCAACCCAGCCGACCCACAACCCTGCCGGCTGGTCGCCACCCAGTGCATCGAAGCCGGTGTCGATGTGGACTTCCCGGTGGTCTACCGGGCTTTGGCACCGCTAGAAGCCATCGCGCAAGCTGCAGGCCGCTGCAATCGCGAGGGCCGCTTGAGCAGCGGTCGCGTGGTGGTGTTTGAGCCCGAAGGCAAGTCGACCGACACAGACGCCTGGCGGGGCAATTACCCGAACTTCAACTACTGGCAGGCCGCTGCAGTCACTCGGTCGCTCGGCGCCGTCGACATCAACGATCCGGCCTCGTACCAGCGCTACTACCAAAAGCTGTTCGATCTGGCGCGACCGGAGTTGCAGAACAAGGCACTCGATGAGGCGTTGCGCTCCCTCGACTTTCCGGAAGTCGCCAAGCTTTACAGGTTGATCGACACCGACGCGATTCAGGTCGTGGTGCCCTGGAGCCGCGCAACCGGTCAGTTCGCCGACTTGCGCAAGCGAGCACTGCAAGGGGTTGATGCGCTCTGGATGCGCGAGGCCCAGTCACTCGCGGTGGCTGTCTACAGACCCGAGCACGACCACAAGGTCTGGGACTACCTGATGCCCGCCAAGCTGCAATCGAGACGCGGTTCGGCCGATTCCGACGAATGGTTCATCCTCGAAGACCCCCATAGCGACGACCCGGATCGGCGCATGTACGACGACGTCTTCGGCCTGCGCCTGCCGGAGTCGCAGCGAATCATGATTGCCTGAACCCCTTACCGTTCACAGAACGAATCACAAATCAGGAGGATCGATGCACGACAACACCCACACGCTCGAAGTCTGGGGCGACCTGGCCTGCTTCACCCGCCCGGAGATGAAGGTGGAGCGCTTCTCCTACCCCGTCATCACGCCATCGGCGGCTCGGGGCATCTTCGACGCCATCTACTGGGACGGCCGGCGCGAGCAGCGTGGCAAGCGCAGCGTGATGCAGGCGTACTTCTATTGGCAGATCACGCGCATCGAGGTTCTCAAGCACCCGCGCTACATCGCCTTGCGCCGCAACGAAGTCAAAGGCGTGGTGCCCGGCAACGCGGTACTGAACAAGTGGATCAGCGGCGAAGTAAACCCCGAACCGCTGTGGGCCGATGGCGATGATCAGAGCAACGGCCGCACGCAACGGCAGACGATGGCACTCAAGGACGTGCATTACCGCATTACCGCGCGCATTGTTCCCAAAGGGCGTTTCGGCCCGAACATCGCCAAGTTCAACGCCACCTTCGAACGGCGCGCCAAGCAGGGCAAGTGCTTTCAGCAACCCTACTTTGGCTGCCGTGAGTTCCCGGCGTTCTATGAATACGTCGAACGCGAAAGCGCCGTCGAGCACCCGCCCATCGCGCTCGACCAGCACCTGGGTTTCATGCTCTACGACGTCTTCGATCTGGCAGCCGACGAAACACCCGATGTGACCGAGCCCTTCATCTCGGTCTTCGACGCCACCCTTCAGGCCGGTGTCATCAACGTGCCGGCGTTCGAGAGCGCGGCCGTGCGCAAACCGAGGAGCGCCTGATCATGCTGATGGAACTGGCTGAATACGGCCGCACGCTTGGAGGCGAGCCGGGGTTTCGGGTTCGCTCGGTGAAATGGTGTGTGGATCTGGCCCAAGACGGGACGCTGCTTGGCGTGCTGCCGCTGGGTGACGGCAAGAGCGGTCTGCAACTCAACCGATGCCCGGACATGCACAGCATGGTCACAGGCGGTCGGGCTCATTTTCTGGTGGAGTCAGCGCAATACGTCGCGCTGGTTCTGAAGCCTGGATCGGACACCAAGACAATGGAAGGAAGCAAGGTTCGGCACGCATTCTTCTTTCAGATGCTGCAGAAAGCGGCGGCACAACTGCCTGAACTCGACGCTCTGGTGGCAGTGCTTGCCGACGAGAGTGCACGGGATCAGGTGCGCGACGCTCTGCAAGCGGCCAAGGCCAAACCGATGGATTGGGTCACTTGGCGTATCGCCGGAAAAGACCCGCGAGAAAACTTGGCCGTCCAGCAATGGTGGCGTCAATGGCGGGCGGCCGATCTCTCCGATGGGTCGACAGGAAAGAAGGCTCGGGCAAAAGCAGCACCTGCGCGCATGGTTTGCCTTCTCAACGGCGACCTGATCGAACCACTGGCCACTCAACCCAAGATCAATGGCCTCGGCGCGGTCGGTGGATTGGCCATGGGCGACGGCCTCATCGGTTTTGACAAGGCCGCCTTCACGTCGTTCGGGTTGGAGCAGTCCGCCAATGCCGCCATGGGCGCCGTAGCCGCACAAAGCTACGTCGACGGCCTCAACGACCTGATCAGCAACCACTCGGAACGACTGGTCAACGCCCAGGTCGTGCACTGGTTCAAGGATCGTGTCGTCGACGCGGAAGATCCGTATGCCTGGCTGCTCGACATCCAGGACGACGATCAAGTGGCAATCGCGGCGCGCGCCAGGGTGAAGCACCTGCTGACCTCGATCAAGGCCGGTCAGCGCCCTGATTTGGCCGGCAACACCTACTACGCCATCACCTTGTCCGGTGCCTCGGGGCGGGTGATGGTGCGCGACTGGATGGTGGGCTCATTCGAGAGCCTGGTCGGCAATGTCGATGCCTGGTTCGACGACCTGGAGATTGCGCACCGCGACGGCAAAGGCATGGCCCCGGCGCCGAAGTTTCTTGCGGTCGGCGGATCGCTGTTTCTGGCGCTCAAGGACATGCCGGCACCGACTGCCTCGACGCTGTGGCACGTGGCGGCATTCGGCATGCCCATCCCTGCGCCGCTGATGGCTCAGGCCCTCGCGCGATTTCGCATCGATCTCATCAACGATGCCCCGTTCAACCACGCCCGCATGGGCTTCATCAAAGCGTATTTCGTTCGCAAACCCCAAGGAGGTGATCCGCATATGCAAGCCACAGTCAACGAAGAACACCCGGCTCCGGCCTATCACTGCGGGCGCCTGCTCGCGGTGCTGGCCGGGTTGCAGCGCGCCGCGCTGGGCGATGTGGGCGCTGGCGTGGTGCAGCGCTTCTACGCTGCCAGCAGCCAGACGCCGGGACTCACGCTCGGGCGACTGGTCTCGAACGCGCGCAACCACCTCGGCAAGCTCGAAGGCGGCCTGGCATGGTGGTACGAGGACCAGATCGCCAACATCATGAGCCGGCTCGGCGACGGTGCACCCCGCACGCTCGACCTAGAAGGCCAGGGGCTGTTTGCACTTGGCTACTACCAGCAACTGGCTGCATTACGTACCAGCAAGAAGACCGCACAGACGGCTGAAACCACTGAACCAATCCAAGCACAGGGAACATTGCCATGAGTGACAACAACCGCCAGCACATCCAGAACCGCTACGAATTCGTGCTGCTTTTCGATTGCGAAAACGGCAACCCGAATGGTGATCCCGACGCCGGTAACAGCCCACGCATCGACCCGGAGGACATGCACGGGCTGGTCTCCGACGTGATGATCAAGCGGCGCATCCGCAACTACATCCAGATGCGGTTTGGCAATGAAGCGCCCAATGCGATCTTCATCGAGCACGCCACCAACCTGAACCGTCAGATCACCGCCGCACACGTTGCGACCGACGGTGCACCCGCTGGCGGGGGAAACCGAAAACAGGTGGAGAACGCCCGCGACTGGATGTGCCGGCAGTTCTATGACGTGCGTACTTTTGGTGCCGTGATGTCCACAGGCCCCAATGCAGGCCAAGTTCGCGGTCCGGTGCAAGTGGCGTTTTCGCGTTCGCTCGATCCGATCATGCCGATGGAAGCCGCCATTACCCGTATGGCGGTGGCCGAGAAAGTCAAGGATGCAAAGACCACTGCCGACTACGACGCATGGGCCAACCTGCAGGAAGAAGACAAGCTGCGCACGATGGGCCGCAAGGCGCTGATCCCCTACGGCCTCTACGCCACCAAAGGCTTCATCTCCGCGCACCTCGCCGCCGGCACCGGCTTCAAGGATGACGACCTGGATCACCTGTGGGCGGCCCTGACGCAGATGTTCGACCACGACCGCTCCGCCTCCAAGGGCGTGATGGCCAGCCGCGAGTTGCTGGTGTTCAAGCACGTGGGTGCAGACAACGGTGACCCGGCAGCGCAGGTGCGCCAGGCCATGCTCGGCTGTGCGCCAGCCCATCGACTGATCGACCTGGGTCGCAGCGGGGATGAAGGCAAGGTGATTGACGTTACCAAGAAAGCCGAGGGCGCCTCGCCACGCCGGTTTGAAGACTACGTTGTGACCGTGCATGCCGACCGGATGCCAGCGGGTGTTGAACTATGGCGCTGGGACTTCGATGCCGGCAAGCTGGTTCAAGTGACGGCCTGACACGCCAAGGTGACGCCCATGGACGAACCGATCGACCCCGTCAACGTCTCCGCGCTGAACCAGTACGCCTACTGCCCAAGGCGTTGCGGCCTGATCTACCTCGACGGTGAGTTCAAGGACAACATCCACACCGAGCGCGGCAATGCCGAGCATGCCCGGGTGGACCGGGCGTCACACACCACCAGCAAGGCGGGCGCGCGCATCGAGTACGCCCTGCCGGTCTGGAGCGACCGGCTCGGCCTGATCGGCAAGTGCGACGTGGTCGAGTTCTGGCCCGATGGCACGATCTACCCGGTCGAATACAAGCACGGCCGTCGCAAGCAGCATGACAACGACGACCTGCAACTGGCCGCACAGGCCTTGTGCCTGGAAGAGATGTTCCAGCGTCCCGTCACCCTCGGCGCCATCTTTCATGCCAGCAGCAAGCGGCGCCGCGAGGTGAGTTTCGATGTCACGCTGCGCGACAAGACCGAAGTCATCGTTGCGCAGATCCGCAGCTTGCTGCAGCAGCAGAAGCTGCCTCATGGCGTCAACGACAAACGCTGCGGCGAATGCTCCATGCGCGACATCTGCCTGCCGCAAATCGGTACGACGGGCGCCATCGCAGCCGACCTGAGTGCGCACCTGTTTGATTGACGCCGGAACCCGCCATGCAACTCCTCAACACCCTCTACATCACTCTGCCCGACAGCTACCTGAGGCTTGACAACGACACCCTGCGCATCGTCGATGAAGACAAGGAAACTCGGCTGCGCGTGCCGCTTCACCACCTGCAGGCGGTGGTGTGTTTCGGCCATGTCGGGCTGAGCGCCAAGCTGATGCACCGGCTGGCCGAAGACGGCATCGCGCTGGTGCTACTGGACGCCAACGGCCGCTTCAAGGCTCGACTGGAAGGTGAGGTCAGCGGCAACGTGCTGCTGCGCCGCGCGCACCACCAAGCCATCGACAACGCCGTGTTCACGCTGGAGGCGGCGCGCTGCATCGTCGCCGGCAAGCTGCGCAACCAGCGGCAAGTCCTGCTGCGCGGCGCCCGCGAAGCCAAGGATGCCGGCGAAGAAGCACAGATCACGCGCGCTGCGCTGGACTTGGCCGCCAGCCTGCGAGCCCTGCCCGATGCTGCCAACTTGGATGTGATTCGCGGCATCGAAGGCGAGGCTGCGCGCACTTACTTTGGCGCGCTCAACCTGCTCGTGCGGCCAGACAAGCGCGAACAATTTCAGATGAACGGCCGCAGCCGTCGTCCGCCGCGCGACCGCATGAACGCGCTGCTGAGCTTTTTCTACTCGATGTGGATGAACGACTGCCGCAGCGCCATCGAGGCAGCCGGACTCGACCCGCAGATGGGTTTTTTGCACGCGCTGCGCCCGGGCCGCGCGGCGCTGGCACTCGATCTGATGGAGGAGTTCCGTCCCTTTGCAGATCGGTTGGCGCTCACGCTGGTCAACCGCGCCCAGGTGAAGGAGAGCGACTTTGTCGAGCGCGAGGGCGGCGCCGTCTTGCTCGAAGGCGACGCGCGCAAGGCCATTGTCGTGGCGTACCAGGAGCGCAAGCAGGAAGAACTGACCCACCCGCTGCTGGCCGAAAGCCTGCCGCTGGGCCTGGTGCCGCTGGTGCAGGCCCGCCTGCTGGCGCGCCACGTGCGTGGCGAAGCACCAAGCTACGTGCCGTTCGCCATGCGCTGATCCAGATTCAAAAATAACGGGGAGACACCATACTGGTCATCGTCTGCTATGACGTCAACACCGAAGACCGCGCCGGCCGACGCCGCCTTCGCCGTGTCGCCCGGGTCTGTGAAGGCACCGGGCAACGCGTTCAGAAATCGGTGTTCGAGTGCCAGGTGACGCTGGCACAGATGGAGGACCTGGAGCGCCGCCTGCTGCATGAAATCGACCTCGACACCGATTGCCTGCGCCTCTACCGCATGGCCGACACACGAGGCTGCGAAGTGCGCGAGCACGGCAAGTTCAAGGCCACGGACTTCGAGAATCCGCTGGTTCTATGATGTCTTCCGCGCGAACCCCAAGTGACCGCCCTGGTCACCACAGGGTTCGCGCAAGCCGTAAGTCCCCGTCCCGCAAGGAAAAGCATGCAGCGCAGTTGGCTGAAGGCTGATCGACGCAAGACCCGCACCTCAGGTTCGCGCGCAATGCGCAATTTGAGTAAGGATTTCAAGGACTTGGACACGCGGTGTCGCCCACCGGGAAACTGGTGGGCGTGGATTGAAACATGATTTCCCCCATATCAGGGCGGCGACCGCCGAAGTCGCCCACCGGGAAACTGGTGGGCGTGGATTGAAACGAAGTTGAACAGGCCGCCCAGGTACGATGAGAATGGTCGCCCACCGGGAAACTGGTGGGCGTGGATTGAAACTCAATCTTGCCGCGCAGAACTTCGCGCCAGTACAGGTCGCCCACCGGGAAACTGGTGGGCGTGGATTGAAACGATCACCGCAACAGCGACGAGATCGACGCCCTCTACGTCGCCCACCGGGAAACTGGTGGGCGTGGATTGAAACCAGCTACGGCGGCGGCAATCTTGGCGTCCTGGGCGGTCGCCCACCGGGAAACTGGTGGGCGTGGATTGAAACAAGACATTCTTCCGCTGGCTCGCCAGCCCGCACCCCGTCGCCCACCGGGAAACTGGTGGGCGTGGATTGAAACAACTTCACCGAACGCGAGCTGATTGATCTCGCCAGTCGCCCACCGGGAAACTGGTGGGCGTGGATTGAAACACCTCCGCCTCTCGCCGCCTCACCAGCCCCGGCAGGTCGCCCACCGGGAAACTGGTGGGCGTGGATTGAAACTTCCACCACTGGTCCACGCGATCGGCGTAGCCGGCGTCGCCCACCGGGAAACTGGTGGGCGTGGATTGAAACTCGCAGCCGGTGACGCGTCGCAGCCCCTCGACAGGTCGCCCACCGGGAAACTGGTGGGCGTGGATTGAAACGTTGAGGTACAGCGACGAGATGCCCGACAGCTGTGGTCGCCCACCGGGAAACTGGTGGGCGTGGATTGAAACACGCTCAACCCCGACCAGTCAACCACGCCCGGCGGTCGCCCACCGGGAAACTGGTGGGCGTGGATTGAAACTTGCCCCTTGCCCCCTTCACCTGGTGGCCGCTATTGTCGCCCACCGGGAAACTGGTGGGCGTGGATTGAAACTGGCCGCTGTCAGCCTTGAACGACAGGCCAAGGCCGTCGCCCACCGGGAAACTGGTGGGCGTGGATTGAAACTGGTGACGGCATACCCGCTCACTGGCATCACGGGGTCGCCCACCGGGAAACTGGTGGGCGTGGATTGAAACATCGGCCCGGCCCTTGAGCGCCTGGGCAGAAAGCGTCGCCCACCGGGAAACTGGTGGGCGTGGATTGAAACCATCCTGCTGGCGGGCGTGACGGCCTCGGCTGCGGTCGCCCACCGGGAAACTGGTGGGCGTGGATTGAAACCAATGAACTCTGTGGATTGCATGCATGACTATCGGTCGCCCACCGGGAAACTGGTGGGCGTGGATTGAAACAATCAAAACCGATTCAACGGGCGTGGTGGGTTCGAGTCGCCCACCGGGAAACTGGTGGGCGTGGATTGAAACACGCTGTGGGCTGGCGTCAACGGACACGGGAAGAGGTCGCCCACCGGGAAACTGGTGGGCGTGGATTGAAACGTGGCACTCGCCGGGCATGAATCCGACGCCATCGGTCGCCCACCGGGAAACTGGTGGGCGTGGATTGAAACATCAAAACCAGCCGTCCCAGACGCAGGGGTTGAGGTCGCCCACCGGGAAACTGGTGGGCGTGGATTGAAACAGCGCGACGGCCAACAACCTTGCGCTGTCGCCGAGTCGCCCACCGGGAAACTGGTGGGCGTGGATTGAAACACTCGCTGTTCGACCAAGGGGCGATGTTCGACAAGTCGCCCACCGGGAAACTGGTGGGCGTGGATTGAAACGATTTCATCCAGGAACAGGTCGCGCACGGGCATGGGTCGCCCACCGGGAAACTGGTGGGCGTGGATTGAAACGATCCAGTCGCCCGCATAACGGTCACCCGCCGTACCGTCGCCCACCGGGAAACTGGTGGGCGTGGATTGAAACACGCTGTACGGCCCCGGCACGGCCCAGCACCAGGGTCGCCCACCGGGAAACTGGTGGGCGTGGATTGAAACGATTTCATCCAGGAACAGGTCGCGCACGGGCATGGGTCGCCCACCGGGAAACTGGTGGGCGTGGATTGAAACAGTCTGTGCCCGCTGCGGCGGTATTGTCTGCGTTGTCGCCCACCGGGAAACTGGTGGGCGTGGATTGAAACTCCAGCGCGTCGCGCAGCGTCAGCCGCTTGCGCTCGTCGCCCACCGGGAAACTGGTGGGCGTGGATTGAAACATCCAAGTCCCTGGCGACGTATTCGGGCTCTGCTGGTCGCCCACCGGGAAACTGGTGGGCGTGGATTGAAACGCATATACCAGCGGTCCGACCCGGCGCACGGTGGCAGTCGCCCACCGGGAAACTGGTGGGCGTGGATTGAAACCGGACAAAACTCAAGGGCCGAGGAATCCGGGTGAGTCGCTCATCGAGAGACTGGTGGGATTTTTGCAGCTGGGCCCGTCACCCCACCGAACTGCGCAGCGCATCCCGCACCAGGCCGTCGATGCGGTCGGTGATGCGGGACAACTCGCCAGCCACCACCGCGAACTCACGGCCTGAGGCGGTGGGGCGGGCGGCCACCACCTGGGCGTTGAAGGCAACGATGCGGGCCTGCATGGAGATGGCTTCGATCTCGCCCATCACGTCGACCAGGTGCTGGCGCGACTGGGTGGCTTGGCGCCGGGCCAGGTCTTCGTAGGTCTGCGTGATCTGGTTGAGCACGGCCAGCAGCGGCGTGCCTCTTTCGACCAGTTGGTCGAGCAGAGCCGAGGCACTGGCGGCTCGCGCCTCGATCGCCTCGTGAACCCGCTGGGCCAGCGCGATGAAGGCCTTGATCATGGCGTCGCCACCGAGGGCACTGCTGCCGGGCCGCGTGCCGTGATAGGCCTGCCGCAATTCATCGCAGTACACGCCGGGCAAGTCGGCGCTGTGGCCATCCATCAGCAGATGATGGGCTTCGGCAAAGGTGGCCAGGGCGTCGCGCGACACCTGCAAGGCACCCTCGCGTCCGTGCGCGGCCAGCAGGGCGTAGAGCACCAGGCGCTGCGAGGTGAATCGGCGCCGGCCCGAGAGGTTGATCAGCCGGCCGAACACTTCGCCCGACAGCCTCGAAGGAGCACCTGCGGGATGCGCTCTCGCGGGTTGTGCATGCTGCATGAGTCGACTCCGGTGCATCGTTGCCGCATCGATCCAGTCGACACGGGACGCCTGATGACGCCACATCGTGTGGTGCAAGGCCTGTACCCGGAATTGATCAACGTCGAGCGGGCCTGAGCCAGGCCGATCAATGCCGCCAGAAATTCACGAACATGTCAGCCGCAAACCCGGTTGCGCCCGGCGGTCTTGGCCGCGTAGAGGCGCTCGTCAACCATGCGCACGAGTTGGTTGAGGTCGAGCGCAGGTCGCCATTGGGCCACGCCGATGCTGACGGTCAGGCTGATGTGCGGGCCGTCTCGGGACAGGCCGTCGTGCGGGATGCGCAGGCTGGCGACGGCGGCACGCCAGCGTTCGGCCACATGCAGCGCTTCGGGCAGGGGGGTGTCGGTGAGCAAGGCAATGAACTCCTCGCCCCCAAAGCGGGCCAGCAGGTCGCCTGAGCGCAGGTCGGCCTGCACGGCACAGGTCAGGCTCAACAGGGCCTGGTCGCCAGCACCATGGCCGTGCTGATCGTTGATGGCCTTGAAGTGGTCGGCGTCGATCATGAGCAGGCAGAGTGGGCGGCCATGGCGCGCGCTGGCGTCGATGGCGCTGCGGGCGGCATCCAGGAAATAGCGCCGGTTCCAGATGCCGGTCAGGCTGTCGGTATGCGCCAGGTTGATGAGCCGTTGGTTGGCGTGCTCCAGCGCCTGGGTGCGTTCGGCCACGCGCTGCTCCAGCGCCTGGTTGACACGGGTCAGCTCGGCGTGGGCGGCTTGCAGTTGCGATTCGGCCTCGCGCATGGCGGTCACATCGCGCTGGATGCCGACGTAGGCGATGAGCTGCTGGTCAGCGTCGCGCACGGGCGCCAGGGTCAGGTCGTTCCAGAACAGGCTGCCGTCCTTGCGGTAGTTGCGCAGCAGGACGTGCACCGGCTCGCCTTGGCGCAAGGCGGCCTGCACGCGCGGCAACTCGGGTTGATCGCGGTGCTCGCCCTGCAGAAAGCGGCAGTTGCGGCCGATGACTTCGGCCAGGCTGTAGCCGGTCAGGGCTTCGAAGCTGGGGTTGACATAGGTGATGGGCAGGTCGGGTTGCAGGGCGTCGGCGATCACGACGCCCTCACCGATCGACTCGATGGCCCGGTTGCGCAGGCGCAGATCGGCGTTGCGCTGGCGCAGTTCGTTCACGACGGCCGCGATCAACAGCGCGCTGAGGCTGAAGCTGAACAGGAACGCCTGTACTTGCAGCACCGCGTGGGCCGCGTTGGCGTCGGCAAACGGGCCAAGTCCGCGGCGCGTGCATTCGATGGCAATGACACCGATGATCAGGCAGACCCCCGCCACGCTGCGGGCGCCGAACCGCGCAGCCACCCAGATCGCCAGTGGGAACAGCAGCACCGGCAGGGCGGGTGATGGCCGTCCATCGTCGGCCGCGCAAGAAAATACCAACAGGCTGGCAATCACCGCCAGGACCAGCAGCGCCGCGAATTCCAGGCGCATGCGATGTCGGGTGACCCAGGGCATGGCGTCGACCCAGGCCAGCAGCGGCGGCGTGAGCATCAGCAGGCCCAGGCTGTCGCCCAGCCACCAGAGCTGCCAGTAGGTCCAGAGGTTTTCGGTGCCGCCCACGCTGTAGCGAAACACCAGCGCGCCGGCTGCTCCGGCCAGCGCACAGGTCACGCCCAGCACGCCCAGGCAAAAGGCCGACACGGCGCGCAGGCGGTCAAAGCTGAAACGCGGCGGCGCATCAAGCCGCCCCAGCCAGAGCGCTGCCAGCGTCACTTCACCCGCATTGACCAGCCCGAACAGCACGGACTGCAGCAGGGTGAAGTGGTCGGAATCCGCCAGCACTTCCGCTACCAGCATCGCGGCCAGAAACCCGGGCCAGCGGCGGCGCGGGCTGCGCAGCAACGCCACCAGCAGCACGGCGTTGGCCGGCCACAGGAAGACGATGCCTTCGCTCATCAGCGTGGTGGTGCTGGCCAGCAATGCTGCAGCGTAGAACCCCAGACCCGCCAGCAGCGGGTGCCACCATGCGGTGAGGGGCAGCGCAGTAGCGTCGGTTTTCATATGCCGAGAACTGTAACGGCGACCCCCAGGCACCCGACCTGTTCGTTGGCGCACAGCGACACAACGCCGCTGCGCCACATCAATATTCATTCAGTAACACGGCTGGATGGCCGATGGCGCCCGAGTGACCTCCCGGAGTGCAAACACCGACACGCCCTTTTACACTGGCATTTCGCTTGCTACCCGTGAGGTGGCAAACCCAGTTCTCACCCTTCATCAAGGACGCTCATGACTCGCTGGACTACACGTCGTTTTCTGAAAACCGCCGGTTTCGTTACCGCCGCGCTGGTGCTCGCCGCTTGCGGCAAGAAGGAAGAAGCTGCGGCGCCTGCCGCATCGGCCGCCGTGGCACCGCCGCCGCCCGCCAAGGTCTACGTGGTGGGCACCGACGCGGCCTACGCACCGTTCGAGTCGCAGAACGAGAAGGGCGAGATCGTCGGCTTCGACATCGATGTGGTGCGCGCCGCAGCGGCCAAGGCCGGCATCGAGGTCAAGTTCGTCAACACGCCGTGGGAAGGCATCTTCAACAACCTGGCCCAGGGCGACCGTGACCTGCTGGTGTCGGCCGTGACCATCACCGACGAGCGCAAGCAGACCATGGACTTCAGTACGCCGTACTTCGATGCGATCCAGTTGATCGCGGTGAAGGAAAACTCCAAGGTCGCCAAGTTCGACGACCTGAAGAAGCTCAAGGTCGGCGTGCAGACCGGCACCACCGGCGACGAGGTCGTGACCAAGCTGCTGGGCAAGAACAGCACTAACGTCAAGCGTTTCGAGTCGACCCCGCTGGCACTCAAGGAACTGGAAGCCGGCGGCGTGGACGCCGTGGTGGCCGACAACGGCGTGGTGATCCACTACGTGGCCAACAACGCCGGCACCAAGTTCAAGACCGTGGCCGACACCAAGAGCTTCGCGCCCGAGCAGTACGGCATCGCCTTCAAGAAGGGCAACACCGAACTGCTGGAGAAGTTCAACAAGGGCCTGGCCGACATCAAGGCCGACGGCAGCTACGACAAGCTGTTCGCGCAGTACTTCGGTGCAGCCCCGGCAGCCGCTGCAGAAGCTGCGTCCAAGTAAAAGTCAACGGCACTGCACGGCAGGCACAAAGGCGGGTGGCAGCACCCGCCTTTTTTCATGGCGAGGCGGTCTTGCTTTCGTCCGGCGCCGCGCGCCACCAGGCCTCGAACTGCTCGGCCGGCATGGGCCGCGCGAACAGGAAACCCTGGCCGACGGCACAGCCGTCCTGGCGCAGCAGGTCGCGCTGGGCGGATTCCTCGATGCCTTCGGCCACCACCTCCAGGCCCAGGCCGCGCGCCAGCGCGATGATGGTGGCGGCAATGCTGCGGTCGGCCGAATCGGTGGCGATGTTGTGCACAAAGCTGCGGTCGATCTTGAGCATGTCGACCGGCAGGCGCTTGAGGTAGGACAGGCTCGAATAACCGGTGCCGAAATCGTCGATCGCCAGCCGCACGCCCGCCGCGCGCAGGCCGGTGAGCAAGGCGGTGGGGTCGGCGTCGCCCATCAGCAGGGTCGATTCGGTGATCTCTAGCTCCAGGATGCCGGCCGGAATGGCGTGCCGCGCCAGCAGGCGGCGCAGGTGGTCGGCCAGGCGGACGTCGGTGAAATGCCGCGCGCCCAGGTTCACGGCCACCGGGATCCAGCCCAGCCCGCAGGCCTGCCAGCGGGCGATCTGGGCGCAGGCTTCTTCGAGCATCCATTCGCCGATGGCGACGATCAGGTCCAGCGACTCGGCTGCCGGAATGAAGCGGCCCGGCGGGATGAAGCCCTGCTCCGGGTGCTGCCAGCGCACCAGCGCCTCGGCGCCCACCGGACGGCCGGTGGCGAGGTCGATCTTGGGCTGATACCAGCTGCGCAACTCGCCCGCCGGAATGGCGCGGCGCAGCGCAGACACCAGAATGAGCCGCTCCAGCGACTCGACGTTCATCTGCGGGTCGTAGAAGCGGATGGCGTTGCGGCCATCGCTCTTGGCGCCGTAGAGCGCGGTCTCGGCGTTCTTGAGCAGCGCATCGAAGTCCGCACCGTCGCTGGGGTAGACGCTGATGCCGGCCGACACGGTGACGGCCAGCTCATGGCCCTCGATGCGAAACGGCACGCTCATCTGGTCGAGCAGGCTGCGCGCCAGATCACCGGCCTGATCACGTCCGGCCAACGTGGTCATGACCAGGAACTCGTCGCCGCCCAGGCGGCCGACCATCATGCCCTGCGCAGCCAGCGCACGCAGCCGATCCGCCAGCTCGACCAGCAAGCTGTCACCGGCGTGGTGACCCATGGAGTCGTTGATGGCCTTGAAGTTGTCCACGCCCAGCACCACCAGCACCGAGCCCAGGCGCGCATCGCGCCGGCTGACCAGCAGCGCGCGGGTGCGCTCGGCAATGGTCAGGCGATTGGGCAGATCGGTCAGCAGGTCGTGGGTGCTGAGGTAGCGGCTGCGGTCTTCGGCCTCGCGCAGGCTGGACACGTCGATGCCGATGCCGACGTAGTGCGTCAACCGGCCTTCCTCGTTGCGCAGCACGCTGATGGTCTGGATCAGCGCATAGAGCCGGCCGTCCTTGGCGCGGTTCCAGAACTCGCCCTGAAAGCTGCCCTGCTCCTTGAGCTGGCGCCACATGCCGGCGTAGAAATGCCGGTCCTGGCGGCCCGAGCGCACCAGGCGCGGGTTCTTGCCCAGCACCTCTTCAGCGGTGTAGCCGGTGATGCGGGTGAAAGCAGCGTTGACGGCGACGATGTTGCGCTGCGCATCGGTCACGATGATCGACTCATTGGCCGAGTCGAAGATGCGCGCCGCCAGCCGCGCATGCGCTTCTTCGGCCTTGCGCAGGGTGATGTTCTGCAGCGTGCCGATCACCTCGGTCAGGTGCCCCTGGGCGTCGCGCTGGACTTCGGCCTGGACATGAACCCATTGGGTCAGGCGGTCCTTGTCCTCCGCCGCCAGCCGGAATTCCAGATCGATCGGGCCGTGGCGCAGCGCTTGGCGCCAGTGGCGGCGCACACGGGCCCGGTCCAGCCGGGCCACCAGGTTCATCACGCAGTCAAGCCCCATGCGGCAGCCCGGCGGCTGGCCCAGGATGCGGCAGGCCAGGTCGGAAAATTCCAGAACCTCCCGGCCGTGCCAACTGCCCAGCCCTGCCACGGTCTGGGCGCGGGCCAGGTGTTCAAGGCTGCGCTGCAGTTGCCGGGACAAAGCCTGCAGGGCCGCTTCGACCGTCTGAGGGTCGGTGGTGCCCTGCGTCACGGGATCGGGTAAAAAAATGTGAGGACGAGGCATCTCAAACAACGGCTTCTGACGGTGCCAGCTCCCTTTTTATAGACCAGAGTGTTGCAGCTTCAAGCGAAATCAATCCATCAATAACCGGGCGGGATGCAGGGGATCTCGTGCAACCGTCCCCCCGGCAAAGCACCTCGCAACGCAGGCAAAACCGGCGGTATGCCGAGCCTGGACAGGGGTTTGTGCGCCCCGCCCACCCGGGGGCGACGCTTACACTTCTGCGCCTTGGCCGGCGGCTTGCTTGTAGCTTCCCGTTCACAGGACCAAAACGATCAATCAAAGGAGTCGCACCGTGGATCTGCGTTGGGAAATTCTGGCCGGTTATGGCCCGCTGTTCATCGAAGGCGTGGCCATGACGGTCAAGCTGACGGTGGTGGCCATCATCGCGGGCATGGCCCTGGGCGTGGTGTTCGGGCTGGTGAGTGCATCGCGCGACGCGCCGCCGCCACGCTCGGCCTTCTGGGCTCTCGTGCTCAAGGTGGTGCGCGGCTTCACCGTCGGCTACGTGACCTTCTTCCGCGGCACGCCACTGTTCGTGCAGATCCTGCTGGTGCACTTTGCGCTGATGCCCGCGCTCATCCACCCCGAAACCGGCCTGCTGCTGGCCGGCGAGGCGGCGCGCACCTTCCGCCAGGAACACGGTGCGTTTTTCTCGGGCTGCCTGGCGCTGAGCCTGAATGCGGGCGCCTACATCAGCGAGATCTTCCGCGCCGGCATCCAGAGCATCCACAACGGCCAGACCCAGGCCGCCTACAGCCTGGGCTTCACCCACGCGCAGAGCATGCGCTTCGTGGTGCTGCCGCAGGCGTTCCGGCGCATGCTGCCGGCGCTGGTGAACGAGGCGATCACGCTGATCAAGGACTCGTCGCTGGTCTCGGCCATCGGCCTGGCGGAGCTCGCGCTGGCCGCCCGCACCGTGGCCGGTGCCTACTCGCGCTACTGGGAGCCGTACCTGGCGATCTCGGTGGTGTATCTGGCGCTGACGCTGATCCTCTCGACCCTGGCCCAGCGCCTGGAAGCGCCCGCCCACCAGCGCGGCCGGTAGACCGTGGTCGCCCCTGGGCCGAGCGCCGGGCCGCTCCCAAGCCGGCCCAACCCCCTCGGGGGCGTTCGCCGTATCCGGCGAACGGTGGCAGACGTCACCCCCTGGGGTGATGGTGCGCGTGCAGCACCTTGAGCCGCTCGCGCGCCACGTGGGTGTAGATCTGGGTGGTCGAGATGTCGGCGTGGCCCAGCAGCATCTGCACCACGCGCAGGTCGGCGCCGTGGTTGAGCAGGTGGGTCGCGAAGGCGTGGCGCAGCGTGTGCGGTGACAGCGGTGCGTTGATGCCCGCCAGCAGCGCGTACTTCTTGACCAGGTTCCAGAACATCTGCCGCGTCATGCCGGCGCCGCGCACCGTGACGAACAGCTCGTTGCACGGGCGCGGCCCGAGCAGCACTGTGCGGCCTTCCATCAGGTAGCGCTGCAGCCAGTCATGCGCGGGTGCACCAAAGGGCAGCAGGCGTTCCTGGCTGCCCTTGCCATGCACCAGCAGCACCATCTCGGCCAGGTTGAGTTGCAGGGTTTTGATGCCCACCAACTCGCTCACGCGCAGGCCGGCGCCGTAGAGCAGCTCCAGCATGGCGCGGTCACGCAGCCCGAGCGGGGTGGTGACGTCGGGCGCGGTCAGCAGCGCCTCGACCTGCGCCTCGCTCAGCGAGTGCGGCAGGCGCTCGGGGTTGCGGGCGGCGTCCAGGCGCAGCGTGGGGTCGTGCGCGCAGAGCGACTCGCGCAGCGCCCAGCGGAAAAAGCGCTTGAACACCGTCAGCCGCCGGTTGGCGCTGCTGATCTTGCCGTGCTGGTCGAAGCGCGTTGCCGCATAGGCGTTGAGGTTTTCTTCCTGCAGCGCCAGCAGCGCCGGGGCATCCTCGGTCTGCGCCCAGACGGCCAGCGCCTGCAGGTCGCGCCGGTAGGCTTCGAGCGTGTTGGGCGACAGGCCGTCCTCCAGCCACAGCGCGTCCAGGAAGCGCTCGATCACGCCCTGGTCGCGCGTGGCGTCCGGGGCGACCAGGGGCGCGTCGACCTCGCTCATGCCCTTCAATCCAGCTTGAGCTTCTGGCGTTCGACCACGCTCTTGTAGACCTCGAATTCGGCCTTGATCTGCGCCGCAAACTGCTCGGGCGTGTTGCCCACCAGCACCGAGCCGGTGTCCTCGATGCGCTTCTTCACCGCCGGGTCTTCCAGCGTCTTCTTGACCGCCGCGTTGACCTTGTCGACCACCTCGCGCGGCAGGCCCTTGGGGCCTTGCAGGCCGTAGAAAGCCATGCGGTTGACGGGCTCCAGGCCCACTTCCTTGAAGGTCGGCACATTGGGCAGCACCGCCAGGCGCTGGGGCGCGGCCACCACGATGGCGATCAGCCGGCCGTCCTTGATGAAGGGCAGCGCCGAGGGCAGGTTGTCGAAGATCATCGGCACCTGGCCGGCGACGGTGTCATTGAGCGCCGGGCCCGCGCCGCGGTAGGGAATGTGGGTGACGAAGACGCCCGCCAGGCTCTTGTACAGCTCCATCTGCAGGTGACCGATGCCACCGGTGCCAGAGCTGCTGAAGCTGTAGCGGCCCGGGCTTTTCTTCAGGATTTCGACGAAGCTCTTGTAGTCGCGGCCCAGGAAGCTCGGGTGCACCGCGATCACGTTGGGCGTGGCGGCGATGTTGATGATGGGCGTGAAGTCGGTGATCGGGTTGTACGGTGTCTTCGGGTTGATGGCCGGGTTGGCTGCCGTGGTCGACACCGTGGCCATCACCAGCGTGTAGCCGTCGGGGGCGGCCTTGGCGACCGCATCGGCGCCGATGATGCCGCCGCCACCGGCGCGGTTCTCCACCACCACCGTCTGGCCCAGCACGGGCCCGAGCTTCTCGGCCAGCACGCGGGCGACGATGTCGGTGGTGCCGCCGGGCGCAAACGGCACCACCAGGCGCACCGGGCGCGACGGATAGGTGTCGGCACGGGCGGCCAGCGGCAGCACCGCCAGGGTGCTCAAGGCGGTCGAAGCCGCTGCCAAGGCAAGAACAGAACGACGCTGCATGAGGGTTGACTCCGGGGTGTGGGCCGTTGAATCCGGCGTGGGGCTGAGGGTGACTGCATGCTAGCCGCTGCGGGCACTGCACTGGCAGCCGTTAAGCTCGCCGCCCATGCTGAACCACGCCCTGCTCCTGCTGCCTGATTTTCTGCTCATCGTGCTGGGCTTCCTGATCTGCCGCTACACCGCGCTCGACCGCGCCGTGTGGGCCAGCGTCGAGCGGCTGGTGTACTGGCTGCTGTTCCCGGTGCTGCTGTTCGGCTCGATCATCAAGACACCGCTGGCGCTGGGTTCGAGCCTGCAGCTCGGGCTGGGCGGCATCGCGGTGTCGGTCTGCGGTTTTGCGCTGGCGACCGGGCTGCGCTGGTGGCCGGGGGTGGACGCGAGGCTGCAGGCCTCGGGCGCGCAGGTGGCGTTCCGCTTCAACAGCTATGTGGCGCTGGCGCTGGCCGAGCGGCTGGGCGGCTCGCAAGCGGTGGCGTGGATCGCGCTGCTGCTGGCGCTGTGCGTGCCGCTGTGCAATGTGGGCGCGGTGTGGTCGCTGGCGCGGCACGGCGGCCACCACACCGGGCGCGAGTTGCTGCGCAACCCGCTGATCATGGCCACGCTGGCCGGCCTGCTGTGCAATCTGGCCGGGCTGAAGCTGCCCGAGATGGCCGCCATCACCCTCAACCGCATCGGCAGCGCCGCGCTGCCCTTGGGCCTGATGGCGGTGGGCGCCGGCCTGCAGCTGGGCGGCATGGCCAAGGCGCCCAGGCTGGCGACCGCGCTGCTGGCCATCCGCCATGCGGCGCTGCCAGCCATCGGTATCGGCCTGGGCTTGCTGCTGGGGCTGCCGGCCGGCCAGGCGCAGGTGCTGGGCGCGTTTGCTGCGCTACCCACCGCGTCGAGCTGCTACGTGCTGGCCGCACGCATGGGCGGCGACGGGCCGTATGTGGCCGGACTGGTGACGGCGTCGACGCTGCTGGGCATGGTCAGCGTACCGGTGGTGATGGTCGTACTGGCCGGGCTGCAGTGAACCAGATCGCCTGATGCGCCCGACCAGCCAGTGGCTTACGCCGCCACGATCAGGCCGCGCCCTGCCGCACCCGCCACCACCTTGAGCGACCTGGCCGTGCTGGCCGTGTAGCTGCGGCTGCCGATGGTGTCGACAAAGACCCAGTCCGCCCGGCACTCGGTGGCCGTGGCCGTGAGCACCATGTAGCCGCGCCGCGAGGTGTCGCAGTACTTGAGGCGCGGTATCAGCGCCTGCAGCGAAGCCGCCAGCGTGACCGGCGGCTCGCTGGGCAGGTACTCCTCGAAGCCCGGCGACGTGACCGACGAGGTGGCGAACTCCACGCCCACGGCGTTGCCGGCCATGTCCTGCAGCTCGTTGGCCCAGGCGTTGTGGGTATCGCCCGACAGCACCACCAGGTTCTTGCCCAGCGCGCGCGACGTGGCCAGCACGGTTTCGCGGGCGACGTAGTAGCCGTCCCAGGCGTCGAGGTTGTACGGAATGGCCGGCTGCGCCAGCGCGGCCTGCTCGGTGGCCGTGAGCGTGGCAGGCGCCAGTTGCGCCTTGGTGGCGAGGGCGGCGTACTGCGTCACCGTGACACCGGTGCCGGGCGCGATGGTTTCAAGCAGGATCGGCGCCGGAATGTTCATGCGCCCCATCAGCACCTGCTGGCCCAGCACCTGCCAGGTGGCGGTGGACGCGCTCAGCTGGCCTTGCAGCCAGGTGGTCTGCGTGCTGCCCATCAGCTGGCGCGCCGGCTGGGTCAGGGCGGTGGTGAAGGCAGCGCTGTCGAAGCCGCCGGCGGTGAAGTAGTTGGCGTAATCCAGCGGCTGGTCGCGCCCGACCACGCGGGTGTCGAGCATGTGCAGCGCCAGCAGGTTGCCGAAGTCGAAGCTGCGGTAGAGGACATCGGGCGTCGCGTTGCGGGTGGGCATCCACTCGTGATACGCCTTGAGGGCCGCCGCCTTGCGCAGCGCGAAATCACCTTCGGTGGCGGGTGTGTGGTTGTCGGCGCCGCCGGTCCAGGTGTCGTTGGCGATCTCGTGGTCGTCCCACACCGCGATCATGGGCGCGGCGGCGTGCAGCGCCTGCAGGTCGGCATCGCCCTTGTACTGGGCGTGGCGGCTGCGGTAGTCGGCCAGCGTCAGCGCCTCGGTGCTGGGGGCAGACAAGCGACCGAGCGCGGCGGCGTTGGCCGAGGCGTAGCCGCCCTGGCCGTACTCGTAGAGGTAGTCGCCCAGGTGCACGGTGGCGTCCAGGTCGTTGCGCTGGGCCGCGTCGGCGTAGACGTTGAAATAGCCCGCCGGGTAGTTGGCGCACGAGAACACCGCCAGCTTGACCTGCTCGACATGATTGACGCTGCTACCGCTGGGCAAGGTGCGGGTGCGGGCGGTGGCCGTGGTCGCCGCATAAGCCTTGAAGCGGTAGAAGTAGCCGGTGGCCGGCTGCAGGCCAGTGGCGTCGACCTTGACGGTGAAGTCCTGCGTGGCCATCGCCGTGGCGCTGCCCTGGGCGACCAGGGCCGAGAACGCGGCGTCTGCAGCCACCTCCCAGCGCACCGGAATGTCGGCGCTGCTGCCGGCGGGCGGCGTGACGCGGGTCCAGAGCATGACGCGGTCGCTGAGCGGATCGCCGCTGGCCACGCCATGAACAAAAGTCACGGCGGGATCGTTGCTGCCCTCACGGCCATCACCCCCGCCGCAGGCCGCCAGCGGCAACACACCCACGGCACCGGCACCCAGCGCCAGCTGGCGGACGAAGTCACGCCGGCCCGGCGTGGCGTGCTGGGCCACTTCACGCAAGGGATGGGTCCAGGGGCGCAGCAGGCGTTTCATCATGATGGAGGGGTTCGCGTTCGTGGATGAGCGGCAGAGCATCGCAGGCGGGCGTGACAGCGGCGTGATCCAGCGCCCAGCCGATGTGCTCGGCCACCAGCGGCGACACCGGCTGCGCCGCCCTCAGCGCCGCGGCGTAGACCGTGTCACCCGTCTGCCGCCACGCGTTACCCAGCGCCACCGCCAGGTTGCGCTGCCAGCGCTCGAAGCCGATGCGGCGGATCGGGCTGCCCTCGGTGCGACGCAGGAACTCGGCCTCGTCCCAGGCCCACAACTGCAGCAGCGTGGCGTGGCCGAGCGGCGCGCGCACGTCGAAATCGGGCAGCACGCTCACCTGCGCGTACTTGTTCCACGGGCAGACGGTCTGGCAGTCGTCGCAGCCGTAGATGCGGTTGCCCAAGAGCGGGCGCAGTTCCAGCGGAATCGGCCCGGCGTGCTCGATGGTCAGGTAGCTGATGCAGCGGCGCGCATCGAGCCGGTGCGGCGCCACGATGGCCTGCGTCGGGCAGACACTGAGGCAGGCGCTGCAGGCGCCGCAGTGGGCGCTGACCGGCGGCGTGACCGGCAACGGCAGATCGATGTAGATCTCGCCCAGGAAGAACATCGAGCCGGCCTCGCGGCTCAGCACCAGCGTGTGCTTGCCGCGCCAGCCCTGGCCGCTGCGGCGGGCGAGTTCGGCCTCCAGCACCGGTGCCGAATCGCAGAACACCCGGTGGCCAAGCGGGCCGATGGCTGCGGCAATCCGGTCGGCCAGTTGCTGCAGCCGCTGGCGCAGCACCTTGTGGTAGTCGCGGCCCCGGGCGTAGAGCGAAATCACCGCCTCGCCGGGCTGCTGCAGGCGGGCGGTTTCGTGCTCGCGCCAGTCGGCTGGCGTTGCCTTGGGCAGGTAATCCATGCGCGCGGTGATCACCCGCAGCGTGCCCGGCACCAGTTCGGCCGGCCGGGCGCGCTTGAGGCCGTGGCGGGCCATGTAGTCCATCTGGCCGTGAAAACCGGCCGCCAGCCAAGCGAGCAGGCCGGGCTCGGCGTCGGCCAGATCGATGCCGGCCACACCGATCTGGGAAAATCCCAGCACCCGGGCCCACTCACGCACCTGCGGGATCAGCGCCTGCAACTCGTCGGGGTGGGCGTGGGGCGCATCGGCAGGAGTTGTCATCACGTGATTCTAGAAACCCAGACCCTGAACTGGCCCGACGAGGCCGCCTGCGCCGCCACGGCCCAGGCCCTGGCGCGCCAGCCGGAAACACGCCTGGCCTGCCTGGCCCTGCACGGCCCGCTGGGCGCCGGCAAGACCACCTTCGTGCGCCACCTGCTGCGCGCGCTGGGCGTGGAAGGCCGCATCAAGAGCCCGAGCTACGCCATCGTCGAGCCCTACGAGCTGACCGACGCCACTGGCGCGCTCACGAACGTGTGGCACTTCGACTTCTATCGCTTCGGCGACCCACGCGAGTGGGAAGACGCCGGGTTCCGCGAGCTGTTCGCCAGCCCGGGCCTCAAGCTGGTCGAGTGGCCCGAGCGCGCCGCCGGCCTGATGCCCACGCCCGACCTGGACGTGCAGCTGGAGCCGGCGCTGGACGCCAGCCGCCGCGTCGTGCTGCAGGCCCGCACGCCGCGGGGCGCCCGGCTGTTACAGGCCGCGCAGCCCGGCGCGCTAACCTTGGCACCATGAAAGCCCAACCCGCTGCCCGCCGCGCCTGGCTCAAGCAGGCCGGCGTCTGGTGCCTGACACTGGCGGGCGCCGACCTGGCCTGGGGCGCCAGCCTGGTGGCCGTGCGCGTCTGGCCGGCCGCCGACTACACCCGCGTCACGCTCGAAGCCGATCAGGCGCTCACCGCCACACACTTCACCGTCGATGAGCCGCCCCGGCTGGTGATCGACATCGACGGACTCGAACTCGGCCCGCAGCTGCGCGATCTGGTCGCCAAGGTCGGCAGCGACGACCCGCACATTGCCGGCGTGCGCCTAGGCCAGACCCAGCCGCGCCGGGTGCGCATGGTGTTCGACCTCAAGCAGCCCAGCACGCCGCAGGTGTTCGCGCTGGTGCCGATTGCGCCCTACCAGCACCGGCTGGTGTTCGACCTGCGCCCCAGCGCCGACCCCGACCCGCTGCTGGCGCTGGTGCGCGAGCGCGAAAAAGCCCTGCGCGCCAGCCCGGTCGCCGACGAGGCCACCGCTGGCGACACCGGCGCCGCAGGCCGCGCCGCCTCGGCGGTGGAAGACGCGCTGGGCGAATTCATCGGCCGCATGGACAGCGCGGGCCACCGCCTGCCGGCACCCACGCTGCCGGCGCCCGTCACACCCCCCCTGCCCTCGGCCAGCAGGCCCACGCCCACGCCCTCCCCTTCCATCGCTGCCGCCCCCGGCGTGCAGGCCGGCCCCGCGCTCACGCCTGGCCCGCGCCCACCATCGGCCGCCCAAGGCGCACCGCAGACCCGTGCGGACCTGGGCCGCCCGGGCGTGGACCGGCTGATCATCGTGGTGATCGATCCCGGCCACGGCGGCGAAGACCCCGGCGCCATCGGCCCCAGCGGCCTGCGTGAGAAAGACGTGGTGCTGCAGATCAGCCGTCAGCTGGCCGAGCGCCTCAACGAGCGCCCCGGCATGCGCGCCGTGCTGACGCGCGACGCCGATTTCTTCGTGCCGCTGCACGAGCGCGTGCGCAAGGCGCGCCGGGTGCAGGCCGACCTGCTGATCTCGGTGCACGCCGACGCTTTCTTCACGCCCGAGGCGCGCGGCGCATCGGTGTTCGCGCTGTCGGACTCGGGCGCCACCAGCGCCGCCGCGCGCTGGATGGCCAAGCGCGAGAACCTGTCCGACGCCATTGGCGGCATCGCCATCAAGGCCGAGGACAAGACCGTGCTGCGCGCCCTGCTCGACATGAGCACCACCGCGCAAATCAAGGACAGCCTGCGCCTGGGCCGCGAGCTGCTGGGCCACATCGGCCGCGTCGGGCGGCTGCACAAGACCAGTGTCGAGCAGGCCGGCTTCGCGGTGCTGAAGGCGCCCGACGTGCCGTCCATCCTGGTCGAGACCGCCTTCATCTCCAACCCCGACGAAGAAGCCAAGCTGCGCGACGAGGCCTATCAGGCCCGGCTGGTGCAGGCGCTCTACACCGGCATCGTGCGCTACTTCGCCCGCAACCCGCCGCTGGCACGCAGCCGGGTGGCGAGCTGAACCGCAGTCAAGGCAGGCGTCAGAGCTGGGGTGGGCTGTCGATGACGATGGCGCGGAAGTCGTTCACGTTCGTCAGCGTCGGCCCGGTGATGACCGAATCGCCCAGCGCCTGGAAGAAGCCGTGGCCGTCGTTGCGGTCCAGGCTGGCGCGCGGGTTGATGCCCAGCGCCCACGCGCGGGCCAGCGTGTCGGGGCCGATGCAGGCGCCGGCGATTTCCTCGATGCCGTCCACGCCATCGGTGTCGCCGGCCATGGCGCTCACGCCGGGCAGGCCGTCGAGCGCCACCGCCAGCGCCAGCAGGAACTCGACGTTGCGCCCACCACGCCCGTCGCCTTTGATCGTCACGGTGGTCTCGCCGCCCGAGAGCAGCACGCAGGGCGGCGCAAACGGCTGGCCGTGCATGACCACCTGGCGGGCAATGCCGGCGTGGACCTTGGCCACGTCACGCGCCTCGCCTTCGAGGCTGTCGCCCAGGATGTAGGGCGTGTAGCCCGCTTGGCGCGCCACCTGCGCAGCGGCTTCAAGTGCCATTTGCGGCGCGGTGATCAGGCGGGTGTCGCTGCCCGACAGCCGCACGTCGCCCGGCTTGACGGTTTCGCCCGCGCCGCTGGTCAACAGTTCGCGCACGGCGGGCGGCAGGTCGATGCGGTAGCGGTCGACGATGGCCAGCGCGTCAGCGCAGGTGGTCGGGTCGGCCACGGTCGGGCCGGAGGCGATGTCGATGGGGTCATCGCCCGGCACATCGGAGATCAGCAGCGTCAGCAGTCGCGCCGGATGGCACAGCGCACCGAGCCGGCCACCCTTGAGCGCCGACAGGTGCCGGCGCACGCAGTTCATCTCCGAGATGCTGGCGCCGCTCTTGAGCAGTGCGGCATTGACGGCCTGCTTGTCGGCCAGCGTCAGCCCCTCGGCCGGCGCGACCAGCAGCGACGAGCCGCCGCCGGAGATCAGCGCAATCACCAGGTCGTCTGCCGTCAGGCCGCTCACGAGGGTGCGGATGCGCTCGGCCGCGTGCAGCCCGGCCGCGTCGGGCACCGGGTGCGCGGCCTGCACGATCTCGATGCGCTGGCACGGCACGTCGTAGCCGTAGCGGGTCACCACCAGGCCTTCGAGCCGCTCCAGCGGGCCGGGCCAGTGCGCTTCCAGCGCCTGCGCCATGGCGGCCGAGGCCTTGCCCGCGCCGATGATGATCGTGCGGCCTTTGGGCAGATCCTCCCGGCGCGGCAGATGCGGCGCCAGGCACAGCGCCGGCTGCGCGGCGGCGATGGCCGTGTCGAACATGGCGCGCAGCAGGGGGCAGTGTTCAGGCAGGGACACGTTCTGCACCTGGTGACAGTGTCAGGGCCGGCTGGCCGCCTCGATCGCGGCCGAATTGCGCCGCGCCCGCCAGGCACCGAAGATGGCCAGCACGCCCGGGATAATGATCATGGCCCAGATGATGTTCTTCAGATTGGCCTGGACCCAAGGCACCTCGCCGAAGAAGTAACCCGCCAGCGTGAGGCCCACCACCCACAGCAGCGCGCCGGTCACGTTGAAGATGATGAAGCGGAAACGGGTCATCTCGGCCACGCCCGCGACGAAGGGCGCAAAGGTCCGGATGAAGGGCATGAAGCGCGCCACGATGATGGTCGGCCCGCCCCAGCGTTCATAGAAGGCGTGGGCCTCGTTGAACGCCCGCTTGTTGAACCAGCGCGACTGCTCCCAGCCGAAGACCTTGGGCCCCAGCTTACGGCCGATGGTGTAGTTGAGCTGGTCGCCCAGCACGGCGGCCGTCAGCAGCAGCGCGATCGTCAGCGGCAGATCCATCAGGCCCAGGCCGCAGAGCGTGCCAACCACGAACAGCAGTGAGTCGCCGGGCAGGAAGGGCATCACCACCACGCCGGTCTCGACGAAGATGATGGCGAACAGCAGCGGATAGATCCACGCACCGTACTGGGTCACAAACTCCACCAGGTGGCGGTCCACGTGGAGGATGAAGTCGATCAGGGTCATGAGAAAGTCCATGGCGCAGGATTATCGGCGCGGCCCGCGACAGC
This sequence comes from Leptothrix sp. (in: b-proteobacteria), assembly GCF_965250675.1. Taxonomy (NCBI): domain Bacteria; kingdom Pseudomonadati; phylum Pseudomonadota; class Betaproteobacteria; order Burkholderiales; family Sphaerotilaceae; genus Leptothrix; species Leptothrix sp. (in: b-proteobacteria). Next base: position 121,830 of record NZ_CBDFPH010000006.1, on the reverse strand, counting down.
GCAGCGACACCTGCCCCGCACGCCACGGGGCGATTCCTACAATCCTTGGCATGAATCCGGATGTTGTTGATGCCCCCCGCCGCCGCGCCATTCTTGAGCTGCCCGATGAACTGGTGAGCCAGATCGCCGCAGGCGAGGTGGTCGAGCGCCCGGCCTCGGTGGTGCGTGAGCTGGTCGACAACGCGCTCGACGCCGGCGCACACCAGATCACGGTGCGGCTGTCGGCCGGGGGCGTGCGCGCCATTCTTGTCGAGGACGACGGCTGCGGCATTCCCGCCGACCAGTTGCCGCTGGCCTTAAAGCGCCACGCCACCAGCAAGATCGGCTCGTTGAGCGACCTGGAGCAGGTCGAGACCATGGGCTTTCGCGGCGAGGCGCTGGCGGCGATTGCCTCGGTGGCCGAGGTCAGCGTCACCAGCCGCACCGCCGACAGCGCGCAGGCCAGCCGCCTCGACGCCCGCACCGGCGAACTGGGCGCGGCGGCCCGTGCCGTCGGCACGACGCTGGAGGTGCGCGAGCTGTTCTTCAGCACGCCGGCGCGGCGCAAGTTCCTCAAGAGCGACGCCACCGAGCTGGGCCACTGCCTGGAAGCGGTGCGCCGCCACGCGCTGGTGCGGCCGGACGTGGGCTTTGCGGTCTGGCACGAAGGCCGGCTGGTCGGGCAGTGGCGCGCGGCCGAGCCCGAACAGCGCCTGCGCGACGTGCTCGGCGAAGACTTCCTGCGCGACAGCCGCGCCGTCAACGCCCAGGTCGGCCCGCTGCGGCTGTTCGGCCGCGTCGGCCTGCCCGAAGTGGCCCGCGCGCGCGCCGACCTGCAATACACCTACGTCAACGGCCGCTACGTGCGTGACCGCCTGATCGGCCATGGCGTGCGCTCGGCCTACGAAGACGTGCTGCACGGCCAGCGCCAGCCCAGCTATGTGCTGTTCCTGGCGATTGCGCCCGAGCGGGTCGACGTCAACGTGCACCCGACCAAGATCGAGGTGCGTTTCCGTGATGGCCGCGAGGTGCATCAGGCTGCCCGCCGTGCGGTCGAAGCCGCGCTCGCCCTGTCGCGCAGCGCTGCACCCGAACCGGGCCGCGCGGGCGAGCAGGCGCTGGCGCAGCAGGAAGCCGTCGACGCATCCAGCGCCGCACCCGGCACCGCCCTGCCCTGGCGCCCCGAACCCGGCCTGACGCCCACGCAAGGCCGGCTCGCACTGCAGCAGGCCAGCCAGCTGTTTGATCGGCCACTGCCGGCAGCACCGGGGTTCGGCGCGGCATCAACGCCGCTACAGGCCGCCGAGCCGCGTCACGACTACGCGCCCGCCCCATCGCCCGGAGACGACTGGCCGCTCGGCCGCGCGCTGGCGCAGCTCGGCGGCGCCTATGTGCTGGCCGAGAACCGGCACGGACTGGTGATCGTGGACATGCACGCCGCGCACGAGCGCATCGTCTACGAACGGCTCAAGCAGGCCATGGCGCAGCGCCGGGCCGAAGCGGCAGCCGATGGCGAGGCAGCCCCCGGCCTGGCGAGCCAGCCGCTGCTGATTCCCGCCACCTTTGCCGCCACGCCCAACGAGATCGCCACCGCCGAAGCGCAGACTGCGGCGCTGGCCGAGTTGGGGCTGGACGTGGCGCCACTCTCGCCCGGCGTACTGGCCGTGCGCGCCCAACCCGCCGCGCTGCGCAACGCCGACCCGGTCGCGCTGGCCCGGGCCGTGCTGGCCGAGCTGGGCGAAACCGACGCCAGCGCGCTGGTCCACCGTGCCCACGACGAGATCCTGGCCACCATGGCCTGCCACGGCGCCGTGCGCGCCAACCGGCGCCTGACGATCGAAGAAATGAACGCCCTGCTGCGCGACATGGAAACCACCGACCGCGCCGACCTGTGCAACCACGGCCGCCCGACGTGGCGTCAGGTCACGCTGCGTGAGCTGGATGGGTTGTTCTTGCGGGGACGGTAGGAAAGCCTACCGTCCCCTCAAATATCCAGCAGCGTCCGCACCTCATCGAGGCTGGTCAGGCCGGCGACCATCTTTTCGACCGCGTCCTGGCGCAGCGTGCGCATGCCATCTTTCATGGCCTGGCGCTGCAGGTGCCAGGCAGGTGCGCTGGCACGGATCAGGCGGCGCAGTTCGCGGCTCATGGGCATGAGTTCGTGCACCGCCATGCGGCTGCGCAGGCCGGTGTGGTGGCAGCGTTCGCAGCCGGAGCCGTGGTAGCGGCGCAGGCGGCCGTCGCGGCCGTATTGCTCGATCCAGCGGGCGCGCAGCGCGGTGCGTTCGGGGTCGGCGTCGACCAGCACGGCGCCGTGCAGATAGCCGTCAAGCCATTCGTCGACCTCGGTGTCCTTGGCCGAGCGGCTCATGCGGCAGCCGCTGCACAGGCGGCGCAGCATGCGCTGGGAATGCACGCCGATCAGCGCGTCCGCCAGATCCCACGCCGGCAGGCCCTGGTCGAGCAGGCGCATCACGGCATCACCGGCGTTGCGCGCGGCCATGCCGGCCAGCACCAGCCGGCCCTGCAGCGCGGCTTCGAGCGCCAGGCGGGCGGTGGCCGCGTCGGCGATGTCGCCCACCATGATGACGTCGGCATCCGTATGCAACAGGCTGCGCAGGGCCTGTTCGGGGTTCTGGCCGAGGCGGCGGTTGACCTCCATCTGGCGCAGGCCGGGCTGGGTCAATTCGATGCGGTCTTCCAGCGTCCAGAGCCGGCGCTCGGGCTGGTTCAGCCGCGCCAGCGCCGCATGCAGCGTGGTGGTGCGGCCCGAGCGCGCCGGCCCCACGCACAGCAGCAGGCCGGCGGGCCGCTGCAGCAGGTTCTTGTAGGTGGCCAGTTCGGGCGCGGCCAGGCCGATCTTCTCCAGCGCCAGCGGCTTGAGCCGCATCGGCAGCGCCAGCACCACGTCTTCGAGCCCGCCGTGGGTCGGCAGGGTCTGCACACGCAGGTCGATGCGGTGCTGCGGCAGCAGCCGCCCGAATGCCAGCCGGCCCTCCTGCGGCCGGCGGGTGTCGCTGGCCTCCAGGTCGGACAGCGCCTTGATGCGCGCCAGCAGCGGGCCGCGGTAGGCCGCCGGCAGTTGGCCGTGCGGCTCCAGCCGGCCATTGAGGCGCAGGCGCAGCTGCAGCGGCGCGTCGGCGCTGGCGGCTTCGATGTGGACGGCGGAGGCGCCCCGCTCGATCGCGTCCAGCACCAGCCGGGTCAGCGCCTGCAGCACGGGGCTGTCGGTGCGGGCGGCAGGCTGCATCGGAGACACGTTGCTGGTGGGGTTGGCCGTGGGCGGATGGGCGGGAGGATTCGCAGCGAGGGGCAGCGGCGCGGGAAAGAGCGCGCGCGAAGGATTGTCCTGAGCGGATTCCGCTTCCAGCTCTGCTTCCGGCGCTGCTTCCGGCGCCGCATCGAGCTGCGCATAGGCCCGCTCGATGGCGGCGGCCAGATCACCGCTGCCCACCAGCGCGGGCGCCACCGGGCACTGCGCCAGCGCCTGCACCGCCGTCAGGGTGTCCTGCTGGCTGGGGTCGGCCAGGGCGAGCACCAGGCGCTCGCCGCCGCGCATCAGCGGCAGCACGTGCAGGCGGCGGGCCTCGTCGAGCGGCAGGGCGCGCAGCGCGGCGGGCTCGATCGGAAAATTCGTCACGTCCACCACTGGAAAACCGAGCTTGCGCGCCAGCGCGATGCGCACCTGCTCGGCCGACACCAGGCCGCTTTGCTGCAACACCTCGCCCAGCGGCTGCTGGCGCTCGCCGGTCTGCTCGTGCAGCGCGTCCTGCAGCTGTTCTTCATTGAGAAAACCCAGCGCCACCAGCGCCTCGCCCAGCCGCATGCGCGGCATGCGCGCCTGCCGGTCCAGCGCGGCAAACAGCTGCGCCGGCGTGACGACCTGGCGCGCCAGCAGGCGCTCGCCCAGCTTCTGCTGGCGCTGCTGCTGCTGGAGTTGCAGGCCTTGCTCGATCTGTTCGGCGGTGGCCGCGCCTTCCATCAGCAGCACGCCCAGGCGCTCGCCCAGGTCCAGCCGCTCGATCATGGCGCGCGGCACGAAAGAGCGCCGCACCGAGCCCGGCGCGTCGTGCGGCTCGAACAGAAACACGCCGGCTTCAGTCTCGACCGGCGCAATCGTGCGGCCGTCCAGGCTGGCGCCGCCGATCAGTTGCACGGCGTAAGGCTGGCTCGGGTAATGCGCCAGCAGTTGCGAGGCGGCGTCGCCCTGGGCATCGGCCACCAGCGCGGCCGTCAGTGGCGCCAGCGGGCGCTGCAGCGTGAGGCGGCGAATCTGGCTGACGCGCAGCAGCACAGGCCGGCGCTCGGGCGGCACCTGCACCCGCACCAGACCCTGCACCGGGTCCAGGCTGAGCAGCAGGCCCGACAGCAGCTCACCACTGCTGCGCTCGACCGCGCACGGCTCCGGCTCGCGCAGCGGCGTGGGCAGCGGATAGGCGGCCAGCGGCGGTGTCGGCCACGCAAAAGCCGCCACGCCCTTGGCGGGCGACAGCGGCTGCCAGGTCAGCTGGACGACGGGCGCAGACACCGGCTCAGGCACTGGCTCGGCAGGCGGCAGCGAAGGCGACGGAATCGGGGAAAACTTCAACTCGGGCATGGTGCATCCTGGGCGCAGACGGGTGGCCGATCCGGGAGATGCGGCCCTCTGATCCTAGGCCGCCCGCCCAAACCTTAAACCCGAAAAAGCGCACCCAAAATGCACCAGCTGTGCGGAAACCCGCCGCCGATCAATGCTTGGATCAGTGGTTGTTCGAGCCCCGGTGCGCCCAGCCCGTGGTGCGCTGCTCGACCACCGAGAACAGCTCATACATCACCATCGCCATCGCACCCACCACCACCAGGCCGGCAAACGCCAGGCCCATCTGCATCGAACTGCCGGCGCTGATCAGCAGGTAGCCGATGCCCTCGTTGGCCGCCGTCATCTCACTGACCGTGGTGCCCACGAAGGCCAGCGTGATCGCCACCTTCAGCGAGCCGTAGAAGTACGGCAGCGAGCGCGGCAGGCCGACCTTCATCAGCACGTCCCAGCGCCGCGCCCCCAGCACGCGCAGCACGTCTTCCAGCTCAGGCTCCAGCGTGGCCAGGCCGGTGGCGATGTTGACCATGATCGGGAAGAAGCTGATCAGGAAAGCCGTCAGGATCGCCGGCCCCGCGCCAATGCCGAACCACACCACCAGGATGGGTACGAAGGCCGCCTTGGGCAGCGCGTTGAAGGCCGTCATCAGCGGGTAGACGGCGGTGTAGGCGATGCGCGAACTGCCGATCAGGAAGCCCAGCAGCACGCCCACCACGATGGCCAGGCCGAAGCCGGCCATCGTGACCCAGAAGGTGCGCCAGGCGTGGCCGGCAATCGTGCTGCCATGCTCGACCAGCGAGCGCGCAATGGCGGCCGGGCTGGGGAAGATGAACTCCGACACGTTCAGCCCCGTGCACAGCAGCTGCCAGACCAGCAGCGTGAACACCAGCAAGATCCAGGGCGAGGCCCTCTCCAGGCTCTTGTTCTTCATTGCGCAATCTCCACGGGCTTGCCGCCGGGTGCGGTGGCGGGTTGGCGCATGGCGCCGATGTGGCCGCGCAGTTCATGCACGATCTGCGTGAACGCGGGCGTGTAGGTCACTTCCAGATCGCGCGGACGCGGCAGGTCGATCTCGCGCCGCACCACGAAGCGGCCCGGGCTGCGGCTCATCACGTAGACCGTATCGGCCAGGAAGACGCTCTCGCGCAGGTCGTGCGTGACGAGGATGACGTTGAACTTCTGCGCCGCCTGCAGGTCGCGCAAGGTGCACCACAACTCCTCGCGCGTGAAGGCGTCTAGCGCACCGAAAGGCTCGTCCAGCAGCAGCATCTTGGGCTCGTGGATCAGCGCGCGGCAGATGCTGGCGCGCTGCTGCATGCCACCCGACAGTTGCCACGGGAACTTGTCCTCGTAGCCACCCAGGCCGACGCTCTGCAGCAGCTTGCGCGCCTTCTCCTGGTATTCGGCCTTCTTCTGCTTGAAGCTGGAGCGATACGGCTCGACGATCTCCAGCGGCAGCAGCACGTTCTCCAGCGTGGTACGCCACGGCAGCAGGCTCGACGCCTGGAAGGCCATGCCGGTGATCTTGAGCGGGCCCTTGACCTCCTGGCCGCCGATGATGACCGTGCCCTTGCTGGGCCGCTTCAGGCCGGTGGCCAGCTTCATGAAGGTCGACTTGCCGCAGCCCGACGGGCCGACGATGGCGATGAACTCGCCCTCGTTGACCTTCAGGTTGATGTCCTCGACCGCGTACTGGCCCTGAGCTTCCAGCTCGTCGTTGTAGGCGAGCCAGACCTTGTCGAAATCGACGAATGAACTCATGTCGCGACCCTCACTTCTTGGGGAAGATGGCGCGCTCGGCAGCGCCGGGCAGGTAGCTGCCGTTCCAGACCGCCGCAGCGTTGACGCGCTCCTTGGTCGCGAAGGCGTCCGACACCTGGCTGGCCATCAGCGACAGGCGCGGGCCCTTGACCTCGCCAAAGCCTTCGGCGCGGGCGTCAGGCGTCAGCACGCTGGCGTCCAGCGCCAGGTTCAGGCGACGCAGTTCCAGGTCGGCGTTGATGATGCCGTCACGCTCCTTGACGTTGGCGATGGCGCTCTTCGGGTCGGCGATGACGTCTTTCACGCCCTTGGTGAAGGCGCGCAGAAAGGCTTTCACGGCCTCGGGGTTCTTCTTGAGGAAGTCCTCGCCCACGATGATGGCGTTGCCGTAGAGCTTGACGCCGAACTGCGGGAACGGCATCACCACCACGTCTTCGGCCTTGATGCCGCGCGCTTCCAGGTTGAGCAGCGAGGTGAACGAGAAGCCGGTGATGGCGTCCACGTCGCCGCGCACCAGCATGGTTTCGCGCAGCGGCGGGTCCATGGCGGTCCAGGCGACGTTGCCGATGCCGTTCGCCTTGGCGAAGATCGGCCAGGCCTTGCGGCCGGCATCGAACACCGGCGCGCCGAGCTTCTTGCCGGCCAGATCAGCCGGGGTCTTGATGCCCGACTTCTTGAGCGCCAGCACCGCCGCCGGCGTGTTGTTGTAGACCATCATCACCGCCACCGGCTTGTTGGGCGCGGTGGGGTTGTTGGCGTGGAACTCCATCAGCGCCGCCAGATCCGCCAGACCCATGTCGTAGCTGCCCGAAGCCACCCGCGTGACCGTGCCGCCCGAGCCGTTGCCGGCGTCGATGCTGACGTTGAGCTTCTCGGCCTTGAAGTAGCCCTTGGCCGCTGGCGTCACGAACAACGCCGCCGGGCCTTCGAAGCGCCAGTCGAGCTGGAACTTGAGCGCAGTTTCCTGCGCCTGGGCAGGCAGCACGGCGCCCAGACTCAGGGTGGCCGCCATGACGGCAGACAGGGCAAGCGCGGCGCGGCGGGTGGTCAGGCAGGTAGGCATCGGACAGTCCTTGGAGGTGGGGGTGGGGGTGATGGAGCGTTCTTGACTCAGAAGTGGTATTCGAGCTGTGCCTGGGCCGCGTTGACCTTGGTGCCCGTGCCCGGCTGGTTGCCGAACTTGTTTTTCCAGTACTCGTAGCCGATGCCCGCCCACAGCGTGTTCTTCTTGTCGAAGGCGAGTTGGCCGACGTCAAGCATCACCGAGGTGCGCATCAGCGTCTCGGGCGCGGTCTTGACGTTCTGGTAGTCGAGGCCCTTCTCGGCGGTGTAGTTGATGAAGCCCTGGAACTTCATCGGCAGGCCGGCGGGCTGGAACGGAATGCCCCAGCTGGCGCTGAGCATGGTGGTGTCGTCGAAGCGGATGTCCGAGCGGATCGTGCCGGGAATGCCGCGGTGATTGCTCTCGCGGTAGTACAGCAGGCTCACGTCCAGGAAGCCGGGCACGTTGAACTTGAGGGTCGGGCCGAACACGGCAGCGCGCTTGCGCGGCGCGAAGGTGGTGTCCTTGCTATTGAGGTCCACGCCGGCCGTCAGCGCGACGTCCCGCAACGGACCGAAGGCGGTCGGCAGGCCGGTGGTCTTGCCCAGCGACACCTGGGTGCGGTAGAGCACGTAGATTTCCTGTGCACCGGCCGTGGAGTTGTGCGCACGATCCGCCTTGTCGGAGATCAGCGTGTCGACGTTGAAGTAGTTGCTGCCGTACTTGTAGCCGCTGACGTGCGTGAGCTGGAGGATGTTCTTTTCGATGTTGTTGGGGTTGTTCGGCTCGCGGAAGGTAGTGCCGTGGCGGTAGCCGATAAAGGTGTCGCTGAAGTCAGCAGCAGACGCGCCGCCGGCGCTGAACGCGGTCAGGAAAACGGCCGCCGTGGCGGTGAGTCGAAATGCGGTGGAAGTCATGAAGGGCTTGTCCTGAAAAGGTGAAGTCACGAAACGAGGGTAGGAACCGAACGGGTTATTGCAAACCGTATGCCACCCTGTATGCAATCCTGCAAAGTTCTTCAGAATGCCTTCAATTCAGTGCTGCACCGGCCTCGAACCAGCGCTTGATCAGCGCGCGCTCGGCCTCGGTGATGCCGGTGGCGTTGTTCATCGGCATGAGCTTGAGCACCACGGCCTGCTGGTAGACGGCCTGCGCGTGCTGGCCGATCAGCGCCGGCGTGTGCAGCGCAATGCCCTTGTTCTGCAGCTGCGCGTTGTGGCACATCACGCAACGCTGGTCGATGACGGCCTGCACCTGGGACAGGCTCACAGATTGAGCCATGCCGGCCTTCTCTTGCGCGGAGGGCGGTACCGGCGCCAGCCAGATCGCCAGACCCAGCAGCAGCAGCGTGCCGACCACCGCTGTCTCCCACGGCACGCGACGGCCCTGCACCAGCGCCTTGTGGCGGGCGACGAAGCTGTGGCGGATCAGCGCGCCGGCCAGCATCAGCAGCACCAGCACGGCCCAGTTGTTTGCCCCCTGATAGAGCCAGCCGTAGTGGTTGGACAGCATCGCGATCAACACCGGCAGCGTGAAGTAGGTGTTGTGCACGCTGCGCTGCTTGGCGCGCTGGCCGTGAATGGCCTCGACCGGCTGACCTGCCTTCATCTGCGCGATCACGGTCTTCTGGCCGGGAATGATCCAGAAGAACACGTTGCCGCTCATGGTGGTGGCGAGCATTGCGCCCACCAGCAGAAAGGCCGCGCGCCCAGCGAACAGCTGGCACGCCAGCCACGCGGCAAACACCACGAAGACCGTCACGCCACACGCCACGATCAGGTCGCCGTTCTTCTTCTGGCCGAAGCTGCGGCAGATGGCGTCGTAGACGATCCAGAACGCCGCCAGAAAGCCCAGCGCCGCGCCGATGGCCGCCGCAGGCGACCAGTCGAACACGCTCTTGTCGATCAGGAAGGTGCCGGCGTTGAAGAGGTAGAGCACCGTGAACAGCGCAAAACCGGTCAGCCAGGTGCTGTAGCTCTCCCAGTAGAACCAGTGCAGGTTCTCGGGCAGCGCGCGCGGCGCGACCATGTACTTCTGCGGGTGGTAGAAGCCGCCGCCGTGTACGGCCCACAGCTCGCCGTTGACCCCCTTGGCCTGCAGCGCCGGATCGACAGGCGGCGTCAGGCTGTTGTCCAGAAAGACGAAGTAGAACGACGAGCCGATCCAGGCGATCGCGACCACCACGTGCGCCCAGCGCAGCAGCAGGTTGGCCCAGTCCAGGGCATAGGGCAGAAACACTTCCATCACATCCTCCAAGCCAAGGGAAACCCCACCGACAGAATCCGGCTGGGTTTCCCCTCACCACAGCGGGCTCTGTGAGGAGTGAACGTCGCGACCGGATGCAGGCGATGAACCGGCACGCGGGCTCCGCGGCGACGTGAATGAACTGTATGCAGTTTGGTGCACGCCGATGATCCGGTTTTTCCCGAATCGGGGCATGGCACCCAAGTCTGGTGCATCAGGGATGCACCGGCCTCGACAACAAGTCAGACGGCAGTCACTAAGCAACCGTCATGCCTGGTGTCAGGCAGGCAGGCAAAGCGACGCAGCCGGTCAGGAACCACGGTAGGTCGAGTAGGCCCAGGGGCTGACCAGCAGCGGCACGTGATAGTGGCCGGCGGCGTCGGCGATGCCGAAATCGATCGGCACGGTATCGAGGAACGCCGGCTCCGGCAAGACCACGCCTCGGCTGGCGAAGTACGGCGCCACGTCGAACAGCAGCCGATAGCGGCCGGCGACCATCGCTGCCGCATCCAGCAGCGGGCCGCCATCGGTGCGGCCGTCATGGTTGAGCGTGAGGGTCTTGAGCGTCTCGACCTGCGCGCCGCCCAGGCGCTGCAGCGTGACCTTCATGCCGGCGGCCGGGCAGCCGTTCATGGTGTCGAGCACGTGGGTGCTGAGGTGTCCCATCGCTGTCTTTCTGGCTTGATTTGAAAATCAAAGTGTATACACTTATTCCATGAAATCAGCGCCTGAGAGTCATCCGCCGCACAAACCGCCGAGCACCCCGGAGAGCAGCACGCAGCGCATCGCGCTGGCCATCACCACCGCCATCGTCGAGCGCCGCCTGATGCCTGGCACCAAACTGGCCGAGCAGAAGATCGCCGACGTCTTCCAGGTCTCGCGCACCCTCGTGCGCCAGGCGCTCAACCAGCTGAGCCGCGACCACCTGGTGACGCTGGAGCCGGCGCGCGGCGCCTTCGTCGCCCAGCCCAGCGTCGACGAGGCGCAGCAGGTCTTCGCGGTACGCAGCATGCTGGAGTCGGCGATGGTCGAGCAGCTCTGCGCCGTCATCACGCCCGTGCAGATCGCGCAGCTGCGCCAGCACCTGAAGGCCGAAGTGGCGGCGGTGGCGCGCACCGATGTCTCGGGCCGCACCCGGCTGCTGGCCGACTTCCACGTGCTGCTGGCGCGCATGCTGGGCAACGAGGTGCTGGCGCAACTGCTGGCCGACTTGCTGCACCGCAGTTCGCTGATCGCGCTGATGTACCAGAGCGCCCATTCGGCTGAACACTCGCAGGACGAGCACCGCCAGATCGTCGACGCGCTGGAGCAGCGCGACGCGCCCGCCGCCGTGGGCCTGATGGCCGCGCACCTGGGCAATGTCGAGCGCAATCTGCGCCTGCACCCGCGCATGCCGGATCTGGCGAGCGTGTTGCTGCCCACCGAGCTGAAAGCCCCCGCCTCATCGCCCCAACCCAGAACCCGGAGCACGCGCAAGCCATGACCTACCCCCGCGACCTGATCGGCTACGGCCGCAACCCGCCGCAAGCGCAATGGCCGAACGGCGCGCGCATCGCCGTGCAGTTCGTCCTCAATTACGAGGAAGGCGGCGAGAACAGCGTGCTGCATGGCGACGCCGGCAGCGAGCAGTTCCTGTCCGAGATGTTCAGCCCGCCGGCTTTCCCGGATCGGCACCTGAGCATGGAGGGCATCTACGAATACGGCAGCCGCGTCGGCGTGTGGCGCCTGCTGCGGGAGTTCGAGCGGCGCGGTCTGCCGCTCACCGTCTTCGGCGTCAGCATGGCGCTGCAGCGGCATCCCGAGTTGACGGCCGCCTTCGGTGAACTCGGCCACGAGATCGCCTGCCACGGCTGGCGCTGGATCTCCTACCAGAACACGCCGCCCGAGGTCGAAGCTGAACACCTGCGCACCGGCCTGCAGATCATCCGCGACCTGACCGGCCACACGCCCACCGGCTGGTACACCGGCCGCGACAGCCCCCACACCCGCCGCCTGGTCGCCGACCACGGCGGCTTCGAGTACGACAGCGACTACTACGGCGACGACCTGCCCTTCTGGCTGCAGGTGAAGAAGAGCAATGGCGACCTGGCGCCGCACCTGGTCGTGCCCTACACGCTCGACTGCAACGACATGCGCTTTGCGCTGCCGCAGGGCTACAGCCATGGCGACGAGTTCTTCGAATACCTGCGCGATGCCTTTGACGTGCAGTACGCCGAAGGTCTGGAGCGGCCATCAATGATGTCGATCGGCATGCACTGCCGCCTGCTCGGCCGGCCCGGACGCATGAAGGCGCTGCAACGCTTTCTGGACCATGTGCAGGCACACGACAAGGTCTGGATCTGCCGCCGCATCGACATCGCGCGGCACTGGCGCGCGACGCACCCCTTCGATGCCAAAACCGCCTTCGTCTGGGAATGACCATGCTGACGCTCGACACGCTCAACGCACTGAACCAGGCCGCCTTCACTGCGGCGCTGGACGGCACCTACGAACACTCCCCCTGGATCGCCGAACGAGCCTGGCCGCGCCGGCCCTTTGCCAGCCTGTCCGCGCTCAAGCACGCGATGGTCGAGGTGCTGCGCGAGGCTGGCACCGACGCGCAACTCGCGCTGATCCGCGCCCACCCCGAGTTGGCTGGCAAGGCGATGGTCAGCCAGACGCTCACCGCTGAATCGACCAACGAGCAAGGCAAGGCCGGCCTGACCGACTGCACGCCAGAAGAGTTCGCCCACATCCAGCAGCTCAACGCGGCCTACAACGCCAAGTTCGGCTTTCCCTTCATCCTGGCGGTGCGCGGCCCGCGCGGTGTGGGGCTGAACCGGCAGCAGATCATCCGCACCTTCGAGCGCCGCCTGGCTCACCCGGTGGACTACGAGCGCGCCGAGTGCCTGCGCAACATCCACCGCATCGCCGAGATCCGCCTCAACGACAAGTTCGGCGTCACGCCCACGCTGGGCCAGCAGGTCTGGGACTGGGCCGAGCAGTTGGCCGAATACAGTGATGCCGCTCATGCCGAACAAGGTCATCTCACCGTCACCTACCTGACCGACGCCCACCGCGCCTGCGCTCAGCGACTGAGCCATTGGATGCGCGAGGACTGCGGCTTCGACCGCGTGGAGATCGACGCCGTCGGCAACGTCGTCGGTGTCTACGAAGGCAACAACCCGGGCGCGCCACGCCTGCTCACTGGCAGCCACTACGACACCGTACGCAATGGCGGCAAGTACGACGGCCGGCTCGGCATCCTGGTGCCGATGGCCTGCGTGCGCGAGTTGCACCGCGCCGGGCGGCGCCTGCCGTTTGGCATTGAGGTGGTGGGCTTTGCCGAGGAAGAAGGCCAGCGCTACAAGGCGACTTTCCTGGGCTCGGGTGCGCTGGTCGGGCAGTTCGACCCGGCGTGGCTGGAGCAGACCGATGCCGATGGCATCACGATGCGCCAGGCCATGCAGCACGCCGGCCTGTGCGTCGACGACATCGCCGCGCTGAAGCGCGACCCGGCGCGCTACCAGGGCTTTGTCGAGGTGCACATCGAGCAAGGCCCGGTGCTCAACGAGCTGGACCTGCCACTGGGCGTGGTCACGTCGATCAACGGCAGCGTGCGCTTTTTAGGCGAGGTCATCGGCATGGCCAGCCACGCGGGTACCACGCCGATGGACCGCCGCCGCGATGCTGCGCTCGCCGTGGCCGAACTGGCGCTGTACGTGGAGCGCCGCGCGGCAGCGGTGCCTGATGTGGTCGGCACCGTCGGCATGCTGGAAGTGCCCAACGGCTCGATCAACGTCGTGCCTGGTCGCTGCCGCTTCAGCCTCGATCTGCGCGCCACCACCGATGCGGCGCGCGATGCGCTGGAAGCCGATGTGCGCGCCGAACTGGCCGCCATCTGCAAGCGTCGCGGTGTGAGCTACACGCTGGACGAAACGATGCGCGCCAGCGCCGCGCCCAGCAACGACGCCTTGCAGCAGCGCTGGGAAGCGGCTGTGCAAGCCTCAGGTTTGCCCATCCATCGCCTGCCCAGCGGCGCCGGTCATGACGCGATGAAGCTGCACGAAGTCATGCCGCAGGCGATGCTGTTCGTGCGCGGCGAGAACGCCGGCATCAGCCATAACCCGCTCGAATCGAGCACCTGCGACGACATGCAGCTGGCGGTGGAGGCCTTCAGCCATCTGCTGCAACAGCTCGCCTGAATCGACGCCCACAAGCTCAAGGAATGACCGTGACCCCTTACGCCCAACTCGACGCCTGGATCGCAAGCCATTTCGACGAACAGGTCCGCACCCTGCAGGCGCTGGTGCAGGTGCCGACCGACACGCCGCCCGGCAACAACGCGCCGCATGCCGAGCGCACCGCGCAGATCCTGGCCGACTTCGGCCTGACCGCTGAAAAGCACCCGGTGCCGGCGCAGGAAGTGCACGACTACGGCCTGGAATCGATCACCAACCTGATCGTGCGCCGCGCGTATGCGCCCGGCGGCCCGACGCTGGCGCTCAACGCCCATGGCGACGTGGTGCCGCCCGGCGAAGGCTGGACGCACGACCCGTACGGCGGCGAGGTGGTCGACGGCCAGCTCTACGGCCGCGCCAGCGCGGTCAGCAAGAGCGATTTCACGACCTTCATCTTTGCGCTGCGGGCGCTGGAGGCTGTGAAGGATCAGCTCGCCCTGCCGCTCAGGGGCGCGCTGGAACTGCACTTCACCTACGACGAAGAATTCGGCGGCGAACTCGGCCCCGGCTGGTTGCTGAAACACGGCCTGACCCAGCCCGACTACCTGATCGCTGCCGGCTTCAGCTACCAGGTGGTGACCGCGCACAACGGCTGCCTGCAGCTGGAAGTCACGGTGCACGGCCTGGCCTCGCACGCAGCCTACCCGCACACCGGCGTCGACGCGCTGCAGGCCACGACGAAGCTGCTGACCGCGCTCTACGCCCACAACGAGGTGCTGAAGACGCGCCTGTCAGCAGTCGAAGGCATCACGCATCCCTACCTGAACGTGGGCCGCATCGAAGGCGGCAGCAACACCAATGTGGTGCCGGGCAAGGTGGTGCTGAAGCTGGATCGCCGCATGATCCCTGAGGAGGATGCAGCGGCAGTCGAGGCTGAAGTGCGCGCACTCATCACCGACACGCTGGCTGGCTGCCCCGGCATCCACGTCGACATCCGGCGCCTGCTGCTGGCCAAGTCGCTGCAGCCGCAGACCGCCAACCAGCCGCTGGTGGACGCGATCCAGCGCCATGGCAAAGAAATTTTCGGCGAGCCGATCCCGACGTCCGGCACGCCGCTATACACCGACGTGCGGCTCTATGGCGAGTACGGCGTCGCGGCGGTGATCTACGGCGCCGGCCCGCGCACCGTGCTGGAGAGCAACGCCAAGCGCGCCGATGAACACGTCGCGCTGGCCGACCTGCAGCGCGCCACGCAGGTGGTGGCGCGCACGCTCTACGACCTGCTCAAGGCATGAGCCTGCCACCGCACACCGTCAACCCCCGCGCATTCAATGCGCGAGCAGCTGCGCCAGGAAGCTGCGCGTGCGCTCGTGCTGCGGCGCGTTGAAGAAGGCCTCGGGCGCGGCCTGCTCGACGATCTGGCCCTGGTCCATGAACACCACCCGGTCGGCCACCTGACGGGCAAAGCCCATCTCGTGCGTGACACAGACCATGGTGATGCCTTGACTAGCCAGCTCGGTCATGACATCGAGCACCTCGCGGATCATTTCGGGGTCGAGCGCCGAGGTCGGCTCGTCGAACAGCAGCACGTGCGGTCGCAGGCACAGCGCACGCGCAATCGCCACGCGCTGCTGCTGACCGCCCGAGAGTTGCAGCGGGTATTTGTGCGCCTGCTCGGCGATGTGCACACGTTCCAGTTGTGCCAGCGCGCGGGCCTCGGCTTCCGGTTTGGCGATGCGCTCGACGTTCAGCGGCCCGAGCGTCAGGTTCTCCAGCACTGTGAGGTGCGGAAACAGGTTGAACTGCTGGAACACCATGCCGACCTGGCGGCGCACCTGCTGCACGGCGCGGCTGTTCTCGCGCCCTTCGACACCCAGCTCGATGCCGTCGACCACGATGCGGCCTTCCTGGTAGCCCTCCAGCGCGTTGATGCAGCGGATCAGCGTCGATTTGCCCGAACCGGACGGCCCGCAGATGACGATGCGCTCGCCGCGCGCCACGTCCAGATCAATGTCGCGCAGCACATGGAACGCATCGCCGTACCACTTGTTGACGCGCTCAAAGCGGAGGATGGAGTCGTTGTTCATGCAGGGGTTCAGCGGAAATTTCAGCGGCACTTCAGCGCGCATGGCTGCGGTGGAGTTGCGCCTCGATCCACAGGCTGTAGCGCGACATCGCAAAGCAGACGGCGAAGTAGATCGCGGTGATGAAGAGGTAGCCTTCGATCAGGTAAGGCCGCCAGAGCGGATCGCCGTTGAGGGCGAGTCCGAGCGAGCCGGTCAGCTCGTAGAGGCTGACGATGGTGATCAGTGAGGTGTCCTTGAAGATCGAGATGAAGCTGTTCATCAGCGCCGGCACCACCGCCGCCAGCGCCTGCGGCAGCAGCACGCGGCGCTGGGCCTGCCACCACGTCAGGCCGATGGCGGCAGCGGCTTCCTGCTGGCCGGCGGGCAGCGATTGCAGGCCGCCGCGCACGATCTCGGCCAGGTAGGCGGCGGCGAACAGCGTGATGCCGACCAGCACGCGCAGCAGCACGTCGGGCGAGGTGCCGCTGGGCAGCAGCAGCGGGAACATGAAGCTGGCCATGAACAGCACCGAGATCAGCGGCACGCCCCGGATCAGCTCCACGTACAGCCCGCACAACGCGCGGATCAGCGGCAGCTGCGAGCGCCGGCCCAGCGCCAGCGCCACCGCCAGCGGAAACGCCAGCACGATGGCGAGCGTGGACAGCATCAGCGTCAGCGGCAGGCCACCCCACAGCTCGGTCGGCACGGGTGCCAGGCCCAGGCCGCCGCCCATCAGCACGAAGAACGCCAGCAGCACCGCGCCCCAGGCCGGCAGCAGCCAGGCGCGCCAGGCCCGGCGAATGCAGCTCAGCACCAGCATGGCGGCCATCAGCACGGTGGCGGCGATCGGGCGCCATTGCGCCTCGAACGGATAGCGGCCGAGCAGGATCAGGCGGTGCTTCTCGGTCACCACGCCCCAGCAGGCGCCCGTGCCACGCGCGGCCTGGCAGGCGTCGGCATCGGCCGCCCAGACGGCGTGCGCCACCGCCCATTGCCACAGCAGCGGCGCGGCCCAGATCAGGCCGGCCAGCAGCGCCAGCGTGGCGGCGCTGCTGGGCACGCCATCGAACAGGTGGCGGCGTGCCCAGGTCCAGGCGCTGGGGTGGCGTCGGGGTGCGGCACGCATCAACGCTCCCGGATCGCCACGCGGCGGTTGTAGAGGTGCATCAGCGCGGCGGTGGTGAGCGAGGTGGTCAGGTAGACCGCCATGATGAGTGCGATGCATTCGACCGCGCGACCGGTCTGGTTGAGCGTGGTGTTGGCGATCGACACCACGTCCGGGTAGCCGATGGCCACCGCCAGCGAGGAGTTCTTGGTCAGGTTCAGGTATTGATTGGTCAGCGGCGGCACGATCACGCGCAGCGCCTGCGGCAGCACCACCAGACGCATCGTCTGGCGCCGGCTCAGGCCGATGCTCTGCGCCGCCTCGACCTGGCCGCGCGGCACGGCGGCGATACCGCCGCGCACGATCTCGGCCACGAAGGCGGCGGTGTAGCAGCTCAGGCCCAGCAGCAGCGCCAGGAATTCGGGCGTCAGCGTCACACCACCTTCGGGCGAGAAGTCGCCCTGCACCGGCAGGCTCAGGTGCCAGCCGGCTTCAGCCGTGTGCGCCAGCCAGGGCAGCACCAGGCCGGCCTTGCTGAGCAGCACGGAGGCGCCAAGGTGCAGCGGCTCGGCCGGGTCGGGCAGAAACTCCACCAGCAGCACGTACCAGATCAGCAGTTGCACCAGCACCGGCACGTTGCGGAACAGCTCGACATAGACCTGGCACAGCCCGCGCACCAGCGTGTTGCGCGCCGAGCGGCCCACGCCCAGCGCCACGCCCGCGAGCGTGACCAACACAATGCCGATCACCGCCACGCGCAGCGTGTTGAGCACGCCGACCACGAAGGCCTTCCAGTACGGATCGATCGACTCGAAGGCGATCAGCGACTCGCCGATGTCAAAGCCGGCCGTATCCGCCAGAAAGCCCCAGCCGCTCTGGATGCCGCGTGCGGCCATGTTGGTGCGCAGGTTGTGCACCAGCACCACCAGCAACCCGACCAGCACACCCAGCGCCAGCGCCTGCCAGACCCGCGCCCGGGTGGTCGGGTTGGACCACGACCAGGCGCTGCCACGCGGCGCTGCGGGCCGGCGCCGGCCCGCCGATGCGCCTGGCGCCATCAGCGCACCGGCCAGGCGTAATGCAGGCCGCCGTTGGTCCACAGCGCGTTCTTGCCGCGCACCAGACCGACAGGGGTTTTCTCGCCGACGTTGCGCTCGTAGATCTCGCCGTAGTTGCCGCCCGCCTTGATGGCGCGTGCCAGCCAGTCACGGTCGAGGCCCAGCAGCTTGCCGATGTCGTCGCCCTTGCCGAGCAGGCGCTGCACCACCGGGTCGGTGCTGTCGGCCTTGAGCTGGTCGACGTTGGCCTGGGTAATGCCGTTCTCTTCGGCTTCCAGCAGGCCGTAGACCACCCACTTGACGATGGTGAACCACTCGTCGTCGCCACGGCGCACCAGCGGGCCGAGCGGCTCCTTGCTGATCAGCTCGGGCAGGATGACGTGCTCTTTGGCGTCCTTGGCTTCCTTGGCGCGCACCGAGGCGAGGCCCGAGGTGTCGGTGGTGTAGGCCTGGCAGCGGCCGGCGAAGTAGGCGGCGTTGGCGGCCTCGAACTTCTCGAACACCACCGGCTTGATGTTGAGCTTGTTGGCGCGCGAGAAATCGGTCAGGTTCTTCTCGGTCGTGGTGCCGGACTGCACGCAGACCGTGGCGCCCTTCAACTGCTTGGCGCTCTTGATCTTGCTCCTGGCCGGCACCATGAAGCCCTGGCCGTCGTAGAACACCACGGCGGTCTGCACCAGGCCCAGCGACGCATCGCGCGTCAACGTGAAGGTGGTGTTGCGCGACAGCACGTCCACTTCGCCCGACTGCAGCGCGGTGAAGCGCTGGGCCGAGCTCAGCGGCACCCAGCGCACCTTGTCGGCGTCGCTCAGCACGGCGGCGGCAATCGCCCGGGCCACGTCCACATCCAGCCCGGCCCACTTGCCCTGGCTGTCGGCGGCCGAGAAGCCGGCCACGCCGGTGCTCACGCCCACGGCGATCTGGTCACGCTGCCGGATGGTGTCGAGCGTCTTGCCGGCCAGCGCCGGGACAGCGGCGAGCGCCAGCGCAGCGGCCAGCACGGAGGTTTGAATGCGGTTCATGCGAGAGTCCTCAGGGTGAGTCGAATCGGATTTCTGGCGCGATCGTAAGAGCAAAACGAGACCAGCCGCCCGACCGTCCGCGCACAACCGCGCATAAGCAAATTCGGTGCATCCACCACGCCAGCCGGCGGGGCTGCGCACAAAGCCACATCAGGGCAGTTTTCATACGGTTTATATGAAGAAGGCATGAAGCCTGCATGGGCAGGATACGGACAACCCCTCTCGCCTTCCGGACGTTGACTCCAACATGTGTCAGTTGTTTGCGCTCAGCGCCAATGTGCCCACCGCCGTGAACTTCGCCTTCACCGGCTTCTCGGCGCGCGGCGGCCAGACCGGCGAGCATGCCGACGGCTTCGGCCTGGCCTTCCACGATGACAGCGGCTGCCGCGTCTTCGTCGACCCGGCCCGGGCCTGCGATTCACCCTTGGCCGAATTCCTGCGCCGCCAGCCGATCCGCGCCCGCCAGGTGCTGGCCCATGTGCGCCGCGCCACGCAGGGGCAGGTGCAGCTCTCCAATTGCCACCCCTTCGTGCGCGAATGGGGCGGCCGGCACTGGTCGTTCTGCCACAACGGCGACCTGCAGGACTTTCATCCCGACCTGCACGGCAGCGACCTGCCGGTGGGCAGCACCGACAGCGAACGCGCCTTCTGCTGGATGCTGCAGGAGTTGCGCAGCCGCTTCGGCCTGCGTCAGCCACCGCACTGGCAGCAGCTCGCGCCGGAGGTGGCCGAACTGGCCGACCGGATCGCCCGGCACGGCCGCTTCAACTTCCTGCTCTGCGACGGCGAGGCGCTCTACGCCCACGCCTCCACGCAGCTGTGCTGGACCCAGCGCGCCTACCCCTTCGCCACCGCCCACCTGGTGGATCACGACCTGAGCCTGGACCTGAGCGTGGCCAACGGCCGCAGCGACCGCATGGTGCTGATCGCCACCGAGCCCCTCACCCGCAACGAAGTCTGGACGCCTTTTGCCGCCGGCGAGTTGCAGGTGTTTGTCGACGGGGCATCGGTGTGGCAGCACCACCGCGTGCCGGCGCCGACAATGGCGCGGCCCGACACTGGATTCAGCCGGCAGCACTGGCCTGCCAGCCTCGCGGCACGCTGAGCCGGCACAAAGCAAAACTTGACGGAAAACCCATGCCTGAAGTCGTCTGCATCGCCAGCTGGAACGCTGACCTGGTCGTTCACGTCCCGCGCCCGCCAGGCCGGGGCGAAACCGCGCTGGGCGCGGGCTTCATCGTTCAACCCGGCGGCAAAGGCAGCAACGCAGCGGTCGCGTGCGCCCGGCAAGGCACCCAGGTGGCGGTGGTTGCGCGCATCGGGGATGACGACTTCGGCCGCCGTGCGCTGGCGCTCTGGCGCGACGAAGGCATCGACGCCCACTGCGTGGCCATCGCGCCCGGCGAGCCCAGCGGCATCGCCCAGATCTGGGTCTACGAGGATGGCGACAACAGCATCGTCGTGGCACCCGGTGCGGGCGCGGGACTCGGCGCCGATGAGGTAGCGCGGGCCGATGCGCTGATCACCGCCGCGTCAGTGGTCATGGCGTCATGCGAAGTGCCGCTGGCGGCCACGCAGGCGGCCTTCGAGCGGGCGCGCCAGGCCGGCGCCATCACGATCCTGAACCCGGCGCCATTCATGACCCTGCCGCCCGGCCTGCTGGCCTTGTGCACCTGCGTGACGCCCAACGAAGGCGAACTGCGGGCCCTGGCCGGACTCGCGCCCGATGCGCCGCTGGAGGCCGCCGCCCAGGTGGTGCTGGCACAAGGCGCCGGGGCGGTGGCCGTCACGGTGGGCGCGGCAGGCGCCCTCCTCTTCCGGCCCGGCCACGCGCCCTTCGTGTGCACCGGCCACGCCGTCGACGTGGCAGACACCATCGGCGCGGGCGACACCTTCACCGGCGCGCTGGCGGCGGCGCTGGCACGGGGTCAATCGCTGCCGGACGGCGTCCGGCAGGCCAACGCCGCTGCGGCGCTGTCCGTGACCAGCGCCGGGGCTATCGCAGGCATGCCGACGCGAGAGGATCTGGATGCTTTTCTGAAAGAAGGCCGGATTGAGCTGAACTGAGCATGGCGACGACCAAGCCCAGGCTCTGCGCCATGCAAGCAACCGAAGCAACGGCCAGCGGATCCGTTCCTGTGCATGCGGAAGAAAGCCAACCTCACTCGATTGAACCATCAGGAACGGTGCATCCGCCTTGCCGAGGGCGACCGCAGCATGTGGACGCAGAGGGTTCGCCTTAAAACTTGGTCTGGACACCGTCATCACCGCACACAACACCGCTTCTGGCACAACAAAGAACTCGCGTCCTGGCGTGATGCGGGAATCTTCCAGCAACCTGAATAGATAGGTCTTCAGCTGCACGCACACGGGCGCTCCCATTGGCTTTCAGGGTGGGGGATCGTCAGTCAATTGGGATGTCAAACCGTCTGCGGCAGCGCGATTTCCATTGGCACGATGGTCTGCCGCAGCTTGTGGTCGTCGGGATAGGCCAGCACGTCGGCCATCTGTGCAACCAGGCCGCCGCACAGCGCCGGCAGCGGGTGGGACAGCACCGCATGGAAATGACCGGAAAGCATGCCCGAGCGCGTGATGCTGGTCAGTTCATTGCCGACGCCGATCAGCCGGCGCCGGGGCCGGTGAGCCCGCAGCGCGCGCAGCATGCCTTCGATGCCGCTGCCGCCCATGTAGAAGCCGCACAGGTCAGGGTGCTTCTGGAGCAGGTCGTAGGTGTGTTCCTCGCCGAACTCCTCGCTCTCCAGCGTCGTGATGGTTTCGAGCAGCTCGAACTCGGGCGCGTGCTCGCGCATGTAGCTGCGAAACGAGATCTCGCTCATCTCCTGGCACTGGAAGCGCGGGCTGCCGACGTACATCACGACCTGGCCGGGCTCACGTGCCAGCTCGGTGATCAGCCAGGCGGCGGTGCGCCCCAGCTTGCGGTTGTCCATGCCCGCATAGCCGGCGCGTTGCGAGGCACTCAGGTCCGAGATCAGCGCGAAAACCGGCACGCCACGCACCTTGAGCTGGTCGATCGCCTCGGTCACCAGCGGGTGGTCGGCCACCACCACGGCCAGCGCGTCGACCTGGCTGCCCAGGCGCACGATGCTCTCGGCCGCATGGTCGGGCGACTGGCTGTGCAGGTAATCGACCACCGCCTTGCCGCGGAGGTCGGTCGACGCGGCCGTGGCACGCTGCAGTTCGTCGGTCAGGCCCTTGTAGAACACGGCATCCGGGCGCTGCAGCAAAAAGCCCAGCGTGCGCGGCTGGCGCACATCGCGCAGACGCTCGCGGATCACGCCGGCGGCGAAATAGCCCAGCGACTCGGCTGCATCGCGAATGTGTTCGGCCGTGCTCGAGCGAACGCTGGCCCGCCCATTGAGCACCCGGTCGACCGTGGAGACGCTGTGCCCTGACGCCCGGGCGACGTCTTCCATCGTGGCACGTACCGCTTTTTTTCCTGCCATTTTTATGTCAGATTTTGATTTATTGATTGTCAATAAATGTCAATGATGACACAGCTTATACGGCTTGGACAAGATCATTTTCAGCGACGAGTTGTGGGTTTCTGGAAGCCTCATCGCCTCATTCGGGAGAACCCTTCCTAGGGAAAATTCTTATTTCTCTCCTGCTATTCAGGCGTAGCGGTGATCACTTCATAGCTTGACATGAAAATGCCATATGACATTTATTGCAAGATAGTTTTTGATAGGTAATTGACAACGCCACTCAACAGAATCCCCGTGATTCAGTAAAGTTATTCCACGCACAAAGCGAAATGAAAACGCAGTGCGAAACGATCGCCTGGCCCCCGGGTGATTGCCATCCCAGAAACGAGGAGACAGACATGAAGACCTTCAAGAAGATCGCCATCGCAGCCGCCATCACCGCCGCAACGCTCGCCAGCGGTGCCGCCATGGCCGCCAACATCGCCGTGATCGCCGGCTCGGAGCAGGACGGCTTCTTCAACCTGATCAAGAAGGGTGTGGACGACGCCACCCTGGTGGTCAAGGCCAACGGGGGCAAGGTCAACTACATGCGGACGAAGAACTACGACAACTTCGGTCCCGACCTGGCTCAACTGATCAACACCGCAGTCAGCCAGGGCGTGCAGGGCATCGCCATTCCCGTCTGGGTGGCCGAGTCCCAGGTGCCGGCTCTGCAGGCCGCCGCCAAGAAGGGCATCAAGATCATGATGTACAACTCGGGCGCCGACCAAAAGAACGCCGTCAGCGGCCTGAACTACTTCGGCTCCGACGAGTTCGTCGCGGGCGTGGCGGCCGGTGACTACATGGCCAAGAACGGCGCCAAGCATGTGCTTTGCCACATCCAGCTGCCCGGTGCGGTGAACCTGGAGACCCGCTGCAAGGGCGTGGCTGAAGGTGCACAGAAGAAGGGTGCCAAGGTCACCATCCTGCGTGTGCCGGCCAACCTGGACGGCAACCAAGCGGCCACGGCCGAAGCCATCAAGGCCGAGATGATCAAGGACGGCAGCATCGATGCCGTCATCAATCTGGCGGCTTGGGCTTCCGATGCCGCAGCCACCGCAGCCAAGCAGGCGGGCAAGAAGGTCAAGCTCGGCACCTTCGATCTGAGCCCCGCCGTGGCCAACCGCATCAAGAGCGGTGAGCTCACGATGGCGATCGACCAGCAGCCCTACCTGCAGGGCTTCCTGGCGACGTCGATGCTGGCTGCCCACATCGACTTCGGCACGGACATCGCCACCGATCCGGTGCTGACCGGCCCGAACATCGTCGACGCCGCCAACATCGAGACGGTGCTGGCGGGCATCAAGAAGGGCGCTCGCTGAGCTGAAGTCGCGGGCCGATGAGTCGGCTCGCTTCTCGGCCTCGCCGCCACGGCACTGGGTTGCCGTGGCACGCCAGGCAGGTGCTGCACAAGGACTTCCTCATGTTTGCCAATCTCTTCCGGCGGCCCGAAGCGGGCGCCATCTTGGGGATGGTGTTCGTCACCGTCTTCTTCGCCGCCTTCGGTGGCGTCAACTTCCTGTCGCTGGGTGGCATCGCCAGTTGGCTGAATGTGGCGGCAAGCCTGGGCATCATCGCCATCCCCATCGGCTTCCTGATGATTGCCGGCGAGCTCGATATCTCGATTGGCGCGATGGTGCCGGCCGCTTCGATGACGATCGGCGTGACCTCTGGCTACTTCGAGCTGCCCATCGTCGCCGGCATGGCCATCACGATGGTGATGTCCTTGTTGGTCGGACTGCTCAATGGCTACCTGGTGATCAGGACCAATGTGCCTTCTTTGATCGTCACCATGGGCACGCTGTTCGGCACCCTCGGCCTGACCCTGTTCGGCTCGCTGCTGCTCACGGGCAACACCGCAGTCGCGCTGCAGGCGCCGACCTGGGCCAAGGCGGCGCTGGGTGATTTCGTGCTCGGCGATGTGTTCCAGGTCACCATCTTGTGGTGGCTGGGCTTCGCAGCGCTGTGCTACTACCTGCTGCACCTGTCACCGTGGGGCAACTGGGTGTTCGCGCTGGGCGGTGACCGAGTCAGCGCACGCAATGCCGGCATTCCGACGGACAAGCTGACCGTTGGCCTGTTCGTGCTGTCGTCCATGAGTGCAGGCTTCGTCGGCATGTGCCAGACGCTCTTGTACAACTCGGCGCAAGTGTCGTCGGGCATGTCCTTCATCTTCAACTCGATCATCTCGGCGGTGATCGGTGGCGTGCTGCTGACGGGGGGCTTTGGCTCGGTGCTGGGGATCTTCTTCGGCACGATCACCTTCGCCATCGTCAATCAGGGCATCTATTTCACCGACTTCGACCGCAACCTCTCCAGCCTCATCATCGGCGTGATGCTGCTTGCTGCCGTGATGCTCAACAACACCTTTCGGCGCGCAGCCCTGAGCTACCGCCCCAAGAAGGACGGGAAGTGATCATGACCGCCACCCCAAAAGCGCCCATCTTTGAACTGCGCAACGTCAACAAGTCCTTCGGTCCGGTCGACGTCCTGCACGACATCTCACTGAAGGTCCATGCCGGAGAAGTCCTGTGCCTGCTGGGCGACAACGGCGCCGGTAAGTCCACCTTGATCAAGACGCTCTCGGGCGTGCACCAGCCGACCTCGGGCGAGATCCTGATGGACGGCCAGAACGTGGTCTTCGACGTCCCGCGCGACGCGGTGGACCGTGGCATCGCCACCGTGCACCAGTTCGGCGGCACCTTCCCGCTGATGACGATCGGCCGCTCCTTCTTCGTCGGCATGGAGCCGTACAAGTACATCGGCCCGTTCAAGGTCTTCGACAGGAAGAAGGCCAACGCCATCGCGGTGGAGGCGGTGCGGCAGTTCGGCATCACGCGCATCGACGACGGCGACCGGTTGATTGGCGGCCTCTCCGGCGGCGAGCGCCAGTCGCTGGCGATTGCCCGCGCGCTGCACTTCGGCGCCCGCGTGCTGATCCTGGACGAACCGACCGCGGCCCTGGGCGTCAAGGAAGCCACCCATGTGCTGCGGGTGGTGCTCGAGGCCAAGAAGCGCGGCCTGGCCGTCATCTTCATCACCCACAACGTGACGCACGCAATGACAGTCGGCGACCACTTTGCGGTGCTGATCCACGGCGCCAAGGCGGCCGACTTCCGCCGCGGCGAGAAGACCCGCGAGCAGATCACCGACCTGATGGCCGGTGGCGAGGCGATGGCCGAACTGGAGGCCGAGATCGAAAGCCACATGCAGGTTCACGACGGCCATCCGCCCGCGGTAGAAGCCCGCTGATACCGGCGCGCCGGCTGCGGCGCTGTCCATCCATACCGCGAGCACCTGACGCGGTGCGGCTCCGGCCGCGCCGTGCGGGCCAACTCATCTCCACGCCCGGGAAGGGCCTACGCAGAGCAGCACCATGAACGACCTCGACTACGGCACCCGCAACAAGCGGGGCGACTTCCGGCCCAAGCAGGCCATCGCCCTGCCGCCCTTCGCCAACAGCGCCCACAAAGTCAGCTGGTTGGGCTGGCTCAAAGGCCTGCTGTGGCCGTGGAATGCCCTCATCATCGGCATCAGCGTGTTCTGGTGGTTCGTCGTGGTGCCCGACTTCGAGACCATGAAGACGCTGCAGCTCGGCTGGATCGCCCGGCTGTTCGTGGCCAAGTGGGTCGCGCTGTTCCTATGGACAGGGGTCTTCGAGTGGCGGCTGTTCGTGCAGCGCAAGCAGGCCAACCGCTTCAAGTACAACGGCAAGTTCCCGGCCGACCAGCCCTCCGAATACTTCTGGTTCAAGAACCAGAACCTGGACAACTTCCTGCGCTCGATGTTCGTCACGGTGCCCATCTGTGTGGCCTTCGAGGTGCTGATTTTCTGGACCTTCGCCAACGGCCATGCGAACTGGATCGACGCCTCGGCGCACCCTGTCTACATCGCTGCCATCGTCGTCTTGACGGCGGTGTTCCACGAAGGCTATTTCTTCTTCGTCCACCGGGGCATGCACTGGAAGCCGTTCTACGACTGGTGCCACAAGATCCACCACAACTCGATCAACGTGTCACCGTGGACCGCCATGTCCAACCACCCGCTGGAAAGTGCGCTGCAGTTCGCCCCGGCCTTCCTCTACCTGCTGCTGCCGGCCACGCCCTTCCTGGCCATGCACCACCTGAACTTCGTCGCCTTCAGCGCGCTGATCGGCCACATCGGCTTCGAGAAGATCGAGCTGGGCGAGCACACCGCCGTCGACAGCTCCTGCTACTCGCACTACCTGCACCACAAGCACTTCGAGGTGAACTACTGCGACAACGGCTCGCTGCCTTGGGACCAGTGGTTCGGCAGCTTCCATGACGGCACGGCCGAAGGCGACCGCCTGATGGGCGAGCGCTACCAGCGCAAGGTCGAGAAGATGAATGCCAACAAGGCCGGCTGACCCCGCCGGACACCCACCTTCCTCCCTTTTTGAAAGACAACCACATGAGCATCCGCATCGCCCTGATCGGCACCGGTGTCATGGGCATGGACCATGCCCGCCTGTTCGCCGAGGAACTACCTGGCGCTGAACTCGCCGTCATCTGCGACGTCTCGAAGGATCGTGCCGAACAGGTCGCCCGCCAGTTCAGCGTGCCGCACGTGATGACCGACGCGGTTGAGGCTGCGACCAGCGACCTGGTCGACGCCGTCGTCATCGCCAGCCCCGACGAGACCCACGCGCCGCTGACCCTGGCCGCGCTCAGGGCTGGCAAGCAGGTGCTGTGCGAGAAGCCGCTGTCGCCGTCTTCCGCCGAATGCCTGCAGGTCATGGCGCTGGAGGAAAGCCTGGGCCGGCAGCGCGTGCAGATCGGCTTCATGCGCCGCTTTGACCCCGCCTACACCGAGATGAAGGCCGCACTGGCGCGTGGCGATATCGGCCGTGCGGTGATGCTGCACTGCTTCCACCGCAACGTCACCGCGCCGGCCAACTTCACCGGCCAGATGGCGATCTCCAACTCGGCGCCACACGAGTTCGATGCTGCGCGCTTCCTGCTGGACGACGAGATGACCGCGATCTCGGTGTTCCAGCCCAAGGCCGTGGACGCCAGCCGCACCGGCGCGCCGGTGGTGATGGTGCTGGAGTCGCGCGGTGGCCGTCTGGTGACCATCGAGGTCAACAACAACGCCGGCTATGGCTACGACGTGCGTGGCGAGCTGGTGGGCGAGTCCGGCAGCGTCTTCCTGCGCGCGCCGGTGCATGTGGAGGTGCATGCCCAGCTGCGCGCCAGCGAGGCCTACGCGCCCGACTGGCGGCCGCGTTTTGCCGAGGCCTACCGGCTGCAGAACCTGGCCTGGCTGCGCAGCATCGTCAGCGGCGTGCCGTCGCCGATCGCCTCCAACGCCTGGGACGCCTACTGCGCCACCCGCGTCGCCGAAACCGGCGTGCAGGCGCTGGCCAGCGGCTCGCGCCAGGCCATCGACTTGATCGACAAGCCAGCGCTCTATCGCTGAGCAGTAGAAAGGAATCCCCATGCAGTACCGACCCTTTGGCCGCACAGGCTGGCAGGTCAGCGAGATCGCCTTCGGCGGCTGGCAGATCGGCGGCGACTGGGGCGCGGTGGACGACGACGCGTCCATCCGCACCCTGCTGCACGCCTATGAGCGCGGCATCAATTTCGTCGACACCGCCGAGCTCTACGGCAAGGGCCACAGCGAGGCGGTGATCGGCCGTTCGCTCAAGGCGTGGCGCGGCGCCAAGGTCTACGTCGCCACCAAGGCCCAGCCGGTGCCCTGGCCGGACAAGACCGACGAGAACCCGTCGATGCGCCAGCGCTACCCGGACGCCTACCTGCGCGAGCAGGTCGACGGCTCGCTCCAACGCCTGGGCGTCGAGCGCCTGGACCTGTTCCAGCTGCACTGCTGGGTGCCGCGCGGCACGGTCGAACTCGACTGGCTGGAAACGCTCAACGACCTGCGACAGCAGGGCAAGATCGACCAGATCGGCGTCTCCATTCGCGACTACCGCGCCGACGAGGGCGTGGACCTGGCCCGGCTGGGCCTGGTCGCCTCGCAGCAGGTGATCTTCAACGCCTTTGAGCAGACGCCGGCCCAGCGCCTGTTCCCGGCCGGCGCGGACACGGGCCAGGCCTACATCGCCCGCGTGCCGCTGGACTCCGGCGCGCTGACCGGCGCCTGGACGTCCGACACCTATGCCAGCTGGGCGCCGGGCTCCATTCCCCATTGGCTGTACCGCGGTGAGCGCTTCATGGCCACCTATGCGCGGGTGGAGAAGCTCAAGGCGCTGTGCGCGCCTTACTACGCCACGCTGGCCGAGGCAGCCATGCGCTACGCGCTGAGCGAGCCGCAGGTCTCCACGCTCATCCCCGGCATGAAGAACCCGGCCGAGGTGGACATGAACGTCGCCTATTCGGACGGCCAGCCCTTCCCGGCCGAGCTGAAGGCGCAACTGGCCGAGCACCTGTGGGTGCGGGACTACTACCAATGAACGCGGTGATGAACGACGCCACGGTGCAGATCGAGCTGCTGCGACCCAGCCAGATCCGTGCCGCGCTGGCCGCCTGCCCGGTGGTCTACCAGCCGCTGGGCACGCTGGAGTACCACCAGGAACACCTGCCCATCGGCCTGGACGCGCTGACCGCCCAAGGCCTGTGCCGCAAGGCCGCCGAGCAGGTCGGCGGCCTAGTCTGCCCACCGCTGTACTACGGCACCGGCGGCGACCACGGCGACATGCCTTTCACGGTGATGATGCCCGGCGCCGCCGAGATCGAAGGTCTGCTGCGGCTGAGCTTCCGGCGCTTCGCCGCCAGCGGCGCCCAGTTGCTGGTGCTGCTGAGCGGCCACTTTGCCGACGAGCAGATCGCCATGATCCAGCAGCTGGCCGCCGAGTGGAATGCTGGCAATGCCGGCGAATCTGGCATGCAGGTGCTGGCCCTGGCCATGAACATGGGCGAGGCCATCCCGATGAAGCCCGACCATGCGGGGCTGTTCGAGACCACGCTGCTGGCGTCGTTCTGGCCGCAGACGGTGGACATCGCCGCGCTGGCGCCGCTCGACCCGTCGCAGGACGTGGACGCCGGCCGCAGCCCCTACGGCCGCCAGCGCCTCGACCCGGCGCATCCGCTGTGGAGCATCTTCGGCGCCGACCCACGGCCTTTCGACGCGGCGCAATGCGGCCCGCTGCAAGCCGCCATGACCGGCTGGTTCAACGCCCGCGTGCGCGCCGCGCTGGCCGAGGCCACGGCTGGTGGCTGACCCGGCTCCGCGCCCATCACACCGTTCCACCCATCGAACCCCTGGAGACCTCACCATGAAACTCGGCTTTGTATCCGACAGCCTCGGCGGCCTGCCGCTGGACACCCTGCTTGACCACGCCGCCCGCCTGGGCGTGCAAGGCATCGAGGTCAACACCGGTGGCTGGTCCACCGCACCGCACTTCGACCTGGCCGAGATGAAGGCCAGCCCGGCGGCGCGCGCAGCGTTTGCGAAGAAGTTCAGCGACCGCGGCCTGGAGGTCATCAGCCTCAACGCCAACGGCAACCCGCTGCATCCGACCGACCGCAAGCAAAGCGATTGCCTGAAGGACACGATCCGCGTCGCCGGCGAGATGGGCATCAAGACCGTCTGCACCATGTCCGGCCTGCCGGCCGGCGGGCCCGGCGACAGCCTGCCGAACTGGGTGGTGGCCTCCTGGCCGCCCGAGACCCAGACCATCCTGAAGTACCAGTGGAACGAGGTGCTGCTGCCCTACTGGGACGAGGTCGTCACGCTGGCCAAGTCCTGCGGCGTCGAGCGCATCGCGCTGGAACTGCACGGCAACCAGTGCGTCTACAACGTGCCCAGCCTGCTGAAGCTGCGCGCAGCGGTCGGCCCGGTGGTGGGTGCGAACCTGGACCCGTCCCACCTGTTCTGGATGGGCGCCGACCCGCTGGCCGCCATCGACGCGCTGGGTTCAGCGCTGTACCACGTGCACGCCAAAGACACGATGCTGAACGCGCCCGTGCAGGCGGTCACCAGCCTGCTGGAAAACGGCAGCCTGACCGACATCCCCGCCCGCGCCTGGTCCTACATCACCTTGGGCCATGGCCACGGCGAGACTTGGTGGCGGCAGTTCTGCTACCGCCTGCTGATGGTGGGCTACGGAGGCTGGCTGAGCATTGAGCACGAGGACGTGCTGCTCAACTCGCTGGAAGGGCTGGAGAAGTCGGTCGCGCTGCTGCAGAGCGTCATGCCGTCGCGACCAGCCGACTTCAAGCCGCAGGCGATCTGAGAATCCGGGCGCGGCGACCCGCCAACGGTGATCGATCATGGACACCTGCACCGCGCCGACCGCCGCGCCCGTAGGCCAGGAATTGATCGGGCAGATCCAGGCCCGGCTGCCCAGGCTCAGCCCGACCATGCGGTCCATCGGCGGCTACTGCGTGCGCACCCACGCGTGGCTGCACGAGAGATCGATCGACGACGTGGCTGAGCACTGCGGCACCGTACCGTCCAGCGTGGTGCGCTTTGCGCGCCTGTTCGGCCACAAGGGCTTTCACGACCTGAAGCAGGCCTTCCTGGATCCAGGCGCGACGCCGTTCGCCTTGGGTAAGGACGGCCTGGCAGGCTCACGTTCAAGACTGTTGAGCCGCCTGGACGAGGACGTCTACCAGCTGTCAGAGCTTCAGACCCTGATCCAGGACGGTGCCTTCCCCATGGCGCTGGCCTGGATTCGCGAACAACCCAAGCTGTCCCTGACCTTCCACGGCGAGCTCGACCGCATGGCGGCCATGCACCTGGGTGACGCGCTGCAGCGAGTGGGCAAGTGCGTGCTGTTGGCCGACCAGTTGCAGTTGCGCGCGCATCGGGCTGATGCGTCAGTCACCTGCATCCATCTGGATCTGGAACGACCCGGTCTGCAGGCCGACCCGTCGATCGAGACACGCTGCCTGGCAGGCTTCGTCGGCCACCAGATCCACCTGTTGGGCACCGACCGGCTGCGCGGCTCGAACGTGCACCACCACCAACTGACGCTGCCAGTGTTCGGCAGCACGCTGGGCCGGCGCCTGCAGAAGGCGCTGTCGATCGCCGACATGATCGAGACGGCGCTGCATTGAGCCGCTTGACTACACACCACGGCACTTGGCCGAAAGGGAACACCTCTTGACCCCCAACGAACTCATCCTCGCGATCGAACAGCAGGAGTTGGCGCTCGTGCTGCCTGGCTTCGACGAGACGACCGCCTTTGAGATCGGCTCTGCCTTGCGGGCCGCCGCGCTGGCCCGTAACGCGCCGGTGGCGATCGACGTACGCACTGCGTCGCGCCGTATGTATTTCACGGCACTGCCCGGCTCGACGCCCGACAACGAGGACTGGGCACGCCGCAAGGGCAACCTGGTGCTGCGCTGCCATGCGTCGTCGATGCGAGTCGGCCTGATGCTGCAGGAGCAAGGTCGCTCGACCTGGCCAGATGCCGTGCTGAAAACTGAGGAGTACGCCGCGCACGGCGGTGGCTTCCCGGTCCGCGTGCAGGGCACGGGTATCGTCGGCTGCATCGCCGTGTCCGGGCTACCGTCGCAAGAGGATCATGAGCTGATCGTTTCCGTTCTGGCCGCACGACTGGACATGTCCGGCCTGGCGCTGCCTGGCTGAGCGGTGCGAAGTACGGCACCTCCCCCATCGACATGCCACGCCCCGCATAAGGAATCTCCATGAACACGTACAAGATCGGTGTCATCGGTATCGGCGACATCAGCGACGTCTACATCGCCAACCTGAGGCAGTACGGCGACATCGTCGAGGTGGTGGCCTGCGCCGGCCGCAGCCTGGAGAAAGCGCAGAGCAAGGCCGCCCAGCACGGCATTCCGAAGGCCTATGCCGATGCGGCCGGGCTGATCGCGGACCCTGAAGTACAGATCGTGCTGAACCTTGCCGTACCGGCCGCGCACGCAGAAATCAACCTGGCCGCGCTGAGGGCCGGCAAGCACGTCTACACCGAGAAGCCGCTGGCTGCAACGGTGGCCGAAGGCGCACAAATCCTGGCACTGGCGCGTGAGCGAGGCCTGTACGTCGGCTGCGCGCCCGACACCATCCTCGGTGGCCGGCTACAGACCTGCAGGCGCCTCATCGACGACGGCACGATTGGCGATATCGTCGGCGCCAGCGCCTTCGTCGTCAGCCATGGCCACGAGTCGTTTCACCCGAATCCGGATTTTTTCTACCAGCCCGGCGGCGGACCGCTGCTGGACATCGGGCCGTACTACATGGTGGCGCTACTGTCGCTGCTGGGTCCGGCCAGGCGCTGCTGCGGCATGGCACGGCGCACTTTCCCGACCCGTACGATTGGCAGCCAGCCACGGCGCGGCGAGGTGATCGACGTGACGATGGACACGCATGTCAGCGGCAACATCGAGTTCGCCAGCGGCGCCATCGGCGCCTTCATCGCCAGCTTTGACGTCTGGGACTCCGAGCTGCCGCGGCTGGAGATCTACGGCACCAAGGGCACGCTGTGCCTGCGCGATATCGACCCGCTGTCGGGCCCCAACCTGTTCGGCGGCGAGGTGCTGCTGCGCACGGCCGCAGAGTACCGCTGGGCTGACATGCCACGTCCGGCAGAACTGCCTGGCTGGGTATCGGTGCCGATCGCACACCGTTTCAACGAGACCAGCCACCGCGTCAACAGCCGTGGCATCGGCCTGGTCGACATGGCTTACGCCATCCGCGACCAGCGTCCCGAGCGCGCGAGCGGCCAGATGGCCTACCACTGCCTGGAGCTGATGGAAGGCCTGCTGGCCTCGGCGGCGCAGGGGCGCTTCGTCGACGTCGCCAGCACCTGTGCCCGGCCGGAGCCGATGCCGGTGGACTTTCCAGGTGTGCTGCGTTCAGCATGAAGGCTGGATGCGTCTTGCGGCAGGCCCGAAGGTCTGTTTTCGCACAACTGTGGCTCGCCGGGTCCCCTCACAGGCCAGCGAGTGGGTCGGTGACACCGAGATCCTGACGCTGGCCGGCACGCTCGGGCCGGGCCTGTCGCACCTGCACGCGACCATCGCCCTGGCCGACTGCCGCGTCATCGGCGACTACCTCGGACCAGAACGACTTCGAGACCCACAAAGCCAAACGGGTTAGCTCTTTGTGAGAGCTAACCCGTTGATTTATATGGTGCGGCTGGCAGGATTCGAACCCACTACCCCTTGGTTCGTAGGCAACAAAAGATATGTTTTCCTAAGTCCACAGAATACCAACGCCAAGAAAATAATCATTAAAAATCAATAGCTTGAAGCAATTCATTGTCCAGAGCAGTCCAGCCCAGTACACTAAGTGCCACATCAAGTGTGGGGGCAAATGTGGGGGCAAAAACTCAAGCTGAAGGTGCGAAGCCGGTCACGACTCTGGAGCTCAAGGCTCTGGGAGTCAATGACGACGGGCGAACGATCCGGTT
This sequence comes from Leptothrix sp. (in: b-proteobacteria), assembly GCF_965250675.1. Taxonomy (NCBI): domain Bacteria; kingdom Pseudomonadati; phylum Pseudomonadota; class Betaproteobacteria; order Burkholderiales; family Sphaerotilaceae; genus Leptothrix; species Leptothrix sp. (in: b-proteobacteria). The sequence continues at coordinate 87,970 of NZ_CBDFPH010000006.1, read as the reverse complement.
CGGGCATTCGATGACAGGAGCCGTCCGCGTAGGTCGAGACGGCATGGTGAGCGTGCATGCAACATGGCGCTATCGCATCGACGGCAAGGTGCGAGAAATTCGCATTGGCACTTGGCGCGATAAGGATGGGATGTCACTCAAGGCGCTGCGTGATGAGCGCGACCGGCTGGAAGCGGAGTTGCGGGCGGGTGTTGATCCCATCGAACGCAAAGCCGCCGATAAGCTCAAAGCCGAGTTTGAGCAAGCAGAGCAGGTGCGCCAGCATCGCGAGCACATAGAAGCCACTCAGGCCGCAGAACTGGCCCAGGCCCGGCGCTTGACAGTACGTCACCTGTTCGATGACTGGCGTGCCACTGATCTTCAGCCTCGCACCCGAGCCGATGGCAAGCGCTCAGGTCGAGTAGACGGTGGGCAGTATGTCTTCGAGCAGTTCGCCCGGTATGTGTTTCCAGTCATCGGCGCCGTGGCCTTAGAGGATGTACGCAAGGCGGATCTGATGGCGCTGCTGGATGCCCAGAAGTCAGCCGACAAGATGAGAACAGCGAACGTGCTTTTGGCTGAACTCAAGCAGATGTTCGACTTTGCTTTGGAGCGCGAGTTGATCCCGGGCAACCCACTGGCAACCGTCAAGAAGTCCAAAGTAGGTGGCGCCGATGTGGCGCGGGATCGGGCCCTGAGCGATGAGGAAATCAGTCTCTTGGTGCAGGCCATCGCATCGGCCCGGATGCATCCCCGCAACGCGACGGCCATCTGGCTGACGCTTGCCACGGGTGTGCGTGCGGGCGAACTGATGGGCGCGGTGTGGGTTGATGCGCTCCCGAACACTTCAGAGCCGGCCTACAGGGCGCGTGAGGCCGCACTGCGGGCCACTGCTGACACACAGGGCATCAAGTACGGAGTGATCGACACTCGCGACCACACTTGGTACTTGCCCGACACCAAGAACCAGCGCGACCACACCATCCATCTGTCGGCCTTCGCGCTGGCTCAGTTGGAGGTGCTGCGCTCATACCGTGAGGTGCTGACCGACTCGACCACGGGCGAGTTGTCGCCTTGGGTATTCCCAGCCACCGACAACAGCCGGCCCGTGTGCGTCAAGTCGTTCGGCAAGCAGTTGGCGGATCGACAGCGAACGCCCGAAGAACGTATGAGCAACCGCACCAAGGCAGTGACATCGCTGATGCTGCCGGGCGGCCGATGGACCGCCCATGATCTGCGTCGTACGGCCGCCACCGTCATGGCTCGCATGGGTTTTCCCAGCGACACGATCAACGAATGTCTGAACCATGTCCAGTCCGACAAGATGGCCCGGGTCTACATCCAAGACCGGCGCGAGGCCGACCAGATGCGGGCCTTCGATGCGCTGGGCAAACGCCTGGAGGAACTGCAAACCGGGGAGGCGGGCGAATCGAATGTCATGATGATCAAATCGTCATGATAAATATTTATCAACGATTAAATTTTCATAGCCCTACCGAATCGAAGCTATGAATTCAAGCTAGATTGAACTCAATGGCACTTATTGTGCCAGACCATGGACGGTGGGGCGACGCTGCGTGCAGCGTTGAAAGTCAACCGCGACGCCGAACTATTCAACTCTGCGATGGAGAACGCTACAGTCCTATAGCGCTTGGAGAACACCTCTGAACGCAACAACTAGTTGCCCAAAACGAAAAGAACCCAACGCTACCAACGATGGGTTTTTTCGGTGAACTGAACTACGTAATCTTGAAGTTAATCACGAGAGAGTTGGAAGCCCTCGGTTCCCAATGTAGCGACTTAAATGTGCTACAGGAGAAATAACCTTAATTTTGATGTGGTTTTGTTCGCCAGTTTTGAGCTTTCCTGATCACCACTGAGAAAGCATCACCATGTCCGAACAACAGCCTCGAACACGAATCCAGCCAGACCAGACCATCCGCTACCTGCTGCGCATTGAGTCAGTGAAAGCCCGCACGGGCATGGCGCGATCCTCGATCTACGCAGCCATCAAGACCGGCGACTTCCCCGCAAGCATCCCGCTCTATGGGCGCGTGGTGGCTTGGGACAGTTTGGCCGTTGACGCCTGGATTCACGCTCGCATCAACGCCGCTGCAGCGTCGGCCTGACCGGAGGCCACCATGCAAATCAACGACCTGTTCACCGGGTCGGGCGGCAGCCTGCCCACCAAAAACGAAACCCCCGGCGCTGGCGGCACCGAGGGCTTGAATCAACGTACGAACGAGACCGACTTTAAGGCGCAGCGGCACCTCGCGCACCGCGTCATCACGGCGCTGGAGCCGGCGCTGCGCGTGCTGTGGGACGCCAGCATGGGCGCACTCTGCATGGCGGTGTTCATCATCAGCATGCAGGAACTGGTGGAGGTGCTGCTGTGATCGCCACCCACACCCTCGACGCCTTCCGCGACGCCATCGCGGCAGCGGGCCTGACGCCCCCCGACGACATCGTGGCCGATGGCAAGCTGCACCGCTTCAGCCCCACCGGCAAGCGCGGTGACGACGCAGGCTGGTACGTGCTGCACGAAGACGGCGTGGCCGCTGGTTCAATCGGCTGCTGGAGCACGGGCCTGCACTCGACCTGGTGCAGCAAGTCACCCGACAAGATGACCCAGGCAGAAAAAGACGCCCACCAGCAGCGCGTCAAGGCCATGCAGGCGCAGCGCGAGGCCGACACCCTGCAGCGCCAGCAGCAGGCCAGAGAGTCCGTCGCGGCACTGTGGCAGCAGGCCGACCCGGCAGGCGACCACCCGTATCTCGGCAGCAAGGGGGTGAAGGCCTACGGGCTGAAGTCATTCGGCGGTCGGCTGTTGGTCCCGCTTCGGGACTCAACCGGTACGCTGCAGAGCCTGCAGACCATCAGCGCCGACGGAACCAAGCTATTTCACCCTGGCGGCAAGGTCTCGGGTTGCTATTACGCCATCGGTAAGCCCATCGACACCCTGGTGGTGTGCGAGGGCTTCGCGACCGGCGCCAGCATCCATGAAGCCACCGGCCACGCTGTCGCCATCGCCTTCAACGCCGGCAACCTGCAGGCCGTGGCCGTGGCGCTGCGGGCGAAGCTGCCCACCGCAAAGATCATCCTGGCCGGTGACGATGACCACCAGACCGAGGGCAACCCAGGCCGCACCAAGGCGACGTCGGCAGCTCAGGCCATCGGTGCGCTGCTGGCGCTGCCGGTGTTCCCTGCCGGCAGGCCCGACAAGGCGACCGACTTCAACGACCTGCACCAGATCGCGGGCTTGGAGGCGGTGCGCCAGGGCATCGGCGCGGCTGTGGCCGTCGGCCAGCAGGCGGCAGCACAGACCGATGACAGGTGGCCCGACCCGATGCCGCTGCCCGACGCCCTGCCACCTGTGCAACCCTTCGACCCCGACTTGATGCCCTACGCCTTGCGCGCCTGGATCATGGACATCAGCCACCGGATGCAATGCCCCCCGGACTTCTCGGCAGTGGCTGCCGTGGCGGCGCTCTCGAGCCTGATCGGTGCTCGGGCTGTGGTGGCACCGAAGGCCCGCGACGACTGGCAAGTGGTACCGAACCTGTGGGGGCTGGCCGTCGGAAGGCCCGGCGTCATGAAGTCGCCAGCCATCGGCGAGGCGCTCCGCCCGCTGTCACGCCTGCAGACCGCAGAGCGTGAGCAGTGGCAGCAAGCGGTGAAGGACTGGAAACTCGACGCCAAGGTGGCTGAGCTGGTCAGCGAACAGCGCGAAAAGCAAGCCCGCAAGCTGGCCGACACCGACCCCGACAAGGCCCGAGCGCTGCTCGACACGGACGACTCCAGCGATGCACCTACCCAGCGGCGCTTCATCGTCAACGACACCACCGTGGAGGCTCTGGGCGTCATTCTGGCCGACAACGAGTGGGGCACACTGGCCTTCCGCGACGAGCTGTATGGACTGCTGACCAGCCTGGATAAGCCCGGCCAGGAAGGATCGCGGGCCTTCTACCTGACTGGCTATGACGGCGACAAGGGCCACCAGTTCGACCGCATCATCCGGGGCGAGACTTACCTGCCCCGCGTGTGCATCGCCATGCTGGGGGGCATTCAGCCGGGTCGCGTCCAAGAGTACGTGCGCGGTGCCGTGGCGGGCGGTGCGGGCGACGATGGCCTGATGCAACGCTTCGGGCTGACCGTGTGGCCCGACATCAGCGGCGACTTCCGGTACGTCGACCAGTGGCCCGACACGCCGGCCAAACAGACCGCATGGGCGGTGTTCGAACGGCTGGCCGCCCTGCAGCCTGCCAACGACGACGAGCCTGTGGTGTGGCGCTTTTCGCCTGCGGCGCAAGAGCTGTTCATCGAGTGGTACGCCCCGAGCCGGGCCGAACTCAAGCGCGGCGAGCTGCACCCGGCGCTTGAGTCGCACCTGAGCAAGTACGCCAAGCTGATCCCGGCGCTGGCGCTGATCTTCGCCCTGGTGGACACCCCCGAGGCCGACGGCGTGATCCATGAGGCCGAACTGATCCGGGCGTTGGCCTGGGGCGACTACCTGCGCAGCCATGCCGAACGTCTGTACTCGGCAGCCACCACCCCGGAAACCGGCGCGGCGCAGACGCTGCTGAACAAGCTCAAGACGGGCAAGCTGGCCGACGGCGACGGCGTGATCCAGCAGTCGTTCAAGCCCAGCGAGATCGCACGTAAGGGATGGACTGGACTCGCCAGCCCCGAGGCCGTGCGCAAGGCGGCCGACCTGCTGGTGGACTTCGACTGGCTGAGGCGGGAATCGGTCAAGTCGACTGACGAGCGCGGACGCGGCAGGCCGAGCGACCGCTACCTCATCAGCCCGGCGCTGCTGGGCAAGGTGGGCGCACCATGAGCAAGTGGCTTGAGCGACTGAAACGCCAGAAAGGCCCGGACGCCGACCCTACGAAAACGACGAAAACCGTTTCTGTCGTTTCTGTAGGGGGCCTGCCGGGCACTTCTGAGATTTTCGAGCGGGCCGCAGCGCCTGCCGTCACGGTGCAGGACAGGCAGACCCTGCCGGCCAATGACCCGGCCACGGCGGCGCCAGCAGCGACGAGTCCAGCGCCATCAACCTCATGCGCCACCTGCTCCCACGTTACCAAGGCTCGCACTTGCGGCGAGCCTGAAGCGGCGGGCCTATGTACGCCGGGGCGCTTCACCGTCAACTTCATCGACATGCTGGGCAACCACGGCGCCACCTGCCCGGCGCACCAGCAGCGCCCGACTCGACCACTCCCGGCTGACGACCTGCCCAGACTGACCCCGGACGAGTTGCGCCAGGTGATCGGCTGGAACGATGCCGAGATCGCCAGGGCGGGTAGCTACATGCAGCAAGCCGATCGCCACGGCTTCGATGTTGATGTGGCCGAACGCATCACCGACCGGCTGATCCTGCGCGACCGCCAAGGCGATGACCGGCGCTTTTGCATCGAGTGTCGGCACCTGAACCCGGCAGGCCAATGCAACGCCGCCCGGTCGGGTCGGCTGCCCGGCGCTGACCGTGATCTGGAGCCGGTCAAGGTCACGCTGCACCGCTGCCCGAGCTTTCACTCTAATTCGAGGACCTGATGCTATGAACTCTCTCTTGATCGAAGCGCTCTGCGAAGAGCTCAGCGTTTTCCCCCTCGACTGTGATGTCGCTGCCGCGAATCTGGCAGCGCTCCCAACCGGTGCGAAGGTGGCGGCCTACGAAGCAGCCGTACTGGCAGCGCTGCCGCCCGGCACCGCGCTCGCGCCCGCCGAGCTCGAGTCGCTGCAGTCGTTGCTGAAATTTGTTCACTCCATGGACAAATCCGAGCGCCGGCGCAGCCAGAAGATGTTCGCCAAGGTCAGGCGCCTGATGGACCTCTACGGTGAGGATGATCCTCATGCGAGGTTGGCTTTCATGGCCGCCATCGCCAGGGCGGACCCCGACCGCAAGCATCAGGTGCTGGTGTCATGCGGCGTCCGCCTGCCAGCACCGTCCCACCAAACGAAACATGGATCGGGGTTGACCCGCGTCTCCGATGTCGCTCGAATGCTGCGCGTGAGCCAGGAGGACGTGCTCGCCATCCTCGACAAGCTGGGTGACATTGGCCTGTCCCTGCATTACGGACCGGTGGAGCGGCGCTCATGAACAACAAGCTCACACCCCCTGCAGACGTGGATAAGGCCACCGCCGTCGTGCCTGCAACGGCCTCGGCCGAGATGGTCAGCGCGCGAGCCCTCACCGGCGGGCTGATCAGCAGCACGGTCGTTCGAACCTACCTGCCCGCCAGCAGCGGACCCGATGAAGTCGCGCTTGCCGCTGCGGTAAAAGAGCAGGCTGCCGCAGTCGGCGCTGGCGACATGAGCCCGATTGAAGAGTTGCTCCTGGCCCAGAGCGCGGCGCTGACGGCGATGTTTGTCGACCTGGCCAACCGCGCTCGAAAGCAAAGCCAGCCCACCAGCGCTCAGGCCATGACGGCGCTGGCCCTCAAGGCCGCTGCCGGTGCCCGCCAGGCTCTCGTGGCGGCTGCTGAACTGCGGGTGCCCCGAATGACGGTGATCGCGAAACAGGCAAACATGACTTCAGCGGCCCTGCAGGTCAACAACAACCCGCCGCTGCCAGCAGCGGTCGATCACGTCAGCGACGATGCGCTCCCGCGCCCGCGAGAAAAACAACGGCAAACCCGCCGATCAAACTGAAAGCGCAATCAACCCATGGCAGCACGTCAATGGACACCCGAGCAGCGTCGTGCCCAGGCTGAACGGATCCGTCACCATCAGCCTTGGAGGTGCTCAACCGGGCCGAAGAGCGCAGCGGGCAAGCAGAGGGTGGCCCAGAACGCGAAGCGCCCGTGCTCACGTGCTGAACTGCGTCGGCTCGCGGCTGAAATCAGAGCCTTGCTCGAAGGGGTCGCAGTTTTGACCGGGAAGTGACGGGTGTATTGCGGATTTTCCAAATCCACGATTTGTTGCACTGAGCGAATCTTGTGTTCCGTCAATACTTCCGCATTGGCGGAACCTGCAGTCTGGCGACGAAGTAGAGCTCACGCTTCTGGCTAAGATCCAGCCCCGATATGGGGCTGGTATCGCAGGGAGATGACTGCGCAGCCGACAGCAACCAGCCACCCCACCCCCTCAAGCGGAGATGAGATGAGCCGCTACAGCGCCACCCTGACCGGTGGCCCCTTGATGCTGCCGGAGAGCAGACGTATTGCAGCTCTGTTGCTGGGATCGCCTTCGCGCGAGGTCTGGCTGCACGCCATCCGCGTCGAGAACCTGCTGCAGAAAAACACACCGGCCACGGCGATGCGCCAGGCCCGGCTCATTCGAGATCGGCTTGAACTGATGCCGCCTGCCGCGCTGCAGTTGGTTGCCACCGGCTCGCAAGAAGCGGCGGTGCAGACATTGCTGGCTGCAGCCGTGCGCCACAGTGCGCTGTTGGCCGACTTTCTGCACGACGTGGTCGCGGCACACCATCGCAGGCTCGATACCGCCCTGACACCGCGCGCATGGGAGCCTTTCCTGGCCGACTGCGCTGCGCGTGACCCTGGTGTTCAGGCCTGGACCGCCTCGACACGCACCAAGCTCTGGCAGGTCATCGTGCGCATGCTCATCGAGGCGCGTTATCTGGAGTCCGCCAGAACCCGCAAGCTGCTCGTGCCTCACCTTCACCCCGACGTGCTGCGCCTGCTCAAGACTCTGGGAGACACCCATTTGATCAACACCTTGGAACTGCGTTCATGAGCCTGAGTTTTGAAGAGCGGCTCAACCGCATCCTGCCCCGGATCACCTCGGACGATTTCCTGCAGAGCAAGGGCATCGGCAACGAGATCGGCTTCTGGCTATTCGACTACCCGCCCGAGCGTGAATTGGAGATGCGCGCCTTCATTGCTGATGTACTGCTGCCGGCGCTCCAAAAACGCACGCCACCGATCCGTGTCGCCAACGTCAACCTGTTCGAGCTGGTGATCGGCTTGCTCACGGAGCGTGGGCTGCTCGACAAGGTGCTGCAGATGCAGGCCGACAAGGGCAATGACGCGGTGGCCGCGCCGCTGCGCTCGGTGCTCAAGGAAGACAAGCTCGCCCAGCGCATCGTCGACCAGATCGACCTCGGTCAGCTGGACCTGCTCATGCTCACGGGCGTGGGTGCCGCCTACCCGATGCTGCGCACGCACACGCTGCTGTCGGCCCTGCACCCTGTCATGAACAACACCCCCTTGCTGATGTTCTACCCCGGCCGCTACGACGGCTACTCGCTTAGCCTGTTCAACCAGCTGGCCGACGATCACTACTACCGCGCCTTCCGACTCGTCGAATAAGAAAACAGATTCAGGGACCACCCGTCATGCAGATCAAAGACCTTTTCACCAAGTCCATCAACCGCCCGATCAACGGCGTCATCAAGGCCGACCAGCGCGATGCCGAGAGCATCTGGCAAGAGCTCGATGAATACGTCGTCACCAAGCAGCTGACCGAATATTTCCGCAAGTTCTTCGACGCCTACCTCGCCGCAGCCGACAACCCCAAGGACCCCGTGCTGGCCACGCGCATGGGCGTCTGGGTGTCGGGCTTCTTCGGCTCCGGTAAGTCGCACTTCATCAAGATCCTGTCCTACCTGCTGGAAAACCTGGAGGCGCATGACCCCGCCACCGGCACCAGCCGCCGCGCGTCTGAATTCTTCGACGAGCACAAGATCAAGGACGTGATGCTGCTGGCCGATGTGCAGCGCGCCACGCGGGGCAGTGCCGATGTCATCCTGTTCAACATCGACGCCAAGGCCGACAGCAAGTCCGACCGCGACGTGATCCTGCAGGTCTTCCTGCGCGTGTTCAACGAGAAGTTGGGCTACTCGGGCGAGGCACCGCATATCGCCGAGATGGAGCGCTACCTCGTCGCCAAGGGCGCGTATGACACCTTCCAGCAGGAATTCCACCAGCGCAAGGGCGCCACCTGGCGAGCCGAGCGCGATGCGGTCGACTTCCACCGTGACGAGGTGATCGAGTCGCTGGCCATCGCCCTCAAGATGACCCCCGCCTCGGCCGCCGTCTGGTTCGACAAGGCCCGCGACAGCTACAAGATCAACATCGAGAGCTTTGCCCGCCTGCTGTGCGGCTACCTTGACAGCCAGCCTGCGGGTCACCGCATCATTTTTCTGGTCGATGAAGTCGGCCAGTTCATTGGCGCCAACACCCAGTTGATGCTGACGCTGCAGACCATTACCGAGCAGCTTGGCACTTTGTGTGGCGGGCGTGCCTGGGTCATCGTCACCAGTCAGGAGGACATCGACGCAGCGCTCGGCGACGCCAACAAGGCCAAGAGCCAGGATTTCTCCAAGATCCAGGGCCGCTTCCACACACGGCTGTCGCTGGCGAGCTCCAACACCGACGAGGTCATCGGCGAGCGCCTGCTGGCCAAGACCGAAGCCGCCCACCAGGCGCTGCGGGTGGTGTTCGAGCGCCAGGTCGACATCATCAACAACCAGCTCAGCTTCGTCGGCAGCACCGTCAACCTGCGCGGCTACCGGGACGCGGCCGAGTTCGTTGCCTACTACCCCTTCGTCCCCTACCAGTTCACGCTGCTGCAGAAGATCTTCGAGTCGATCCGCCGCGTCGGCGCCACCGGCAAGCACTTGTCACGCGGCGAGCGTTCGCTGCTCGACGCCTTCCAGTCCGCCACCCTCAGCAACGCCCGCCGCAACATCGATGCCCTGGTGCCGCTGCATGACTTCTATCCCAGCATCGAGAGCTTCCTCGACACCAGCGTCAAGCGAGCCATCGACCAAGCTGCCGAGAATGGCGCGCTCGAGCCAGCCGATCTGCCGCTGCTTAAAGCGCTGTTCCTGATCCGCTACGTCGCCGAGGTACTCAAGCCCACCGTCGACAACTTGGCCACGCTCTGCCTGGACCAGATCGACGCTGACAAGCTCGCGCTCAAGCGCCGCATCCAAGCCAGCCTGGAGCGCCTCGAAGCGCAGCGCCTCGTCAACCGCAGCGGCGACCAGTGGTTCTTCCTCACCAATGAAGAGCGCGATGTCGCCCGCGAGATCGGCCATGTCGACGTCGCCGCCAGCGAGAAATCGCGCCTGCTGAGCGAAATCGTCTTCGACGAAATCCTCTCCGGCCAGACCAAGGTGCGCCACAAGGACACCAAGGCCGACTACGAATTCAACCGCCTGCTCGACGGCGTGCCCTACAAGCAGGCTCACCACCAGCTTGCCCTGGAAGTCGTCACACCCCTGGGCGATGACTACGAGCAACTCACCGAAGCCCGCTGCGTCCTGCGCAGTTCAGACGGCCATGGCCGCGCACTGATACGCCTGGACGAAGGCACCCGGCTCGACGTGGAGCTGACGCTCTACCTGCAGATCGAGAAGTACGTCGACGGCCCCAAGGCCAGCACCGCCACGCCCTCGCTCAAGAAGATCATGGCCGAGCGCAAGGAAGAAAACCGTGAGCGGCGCAACCGTCTGGTCGGCCAGATCGGTGAGCTGATGACCGGCGGCACCTTCTACACCAAGGGCCAGAAGTTCAGCAGCCGCGCCGCCAGCCCCAGCACCTTGCTCGACGAGTTGGTCAACTACCTCATCACCAACACCTTTCACAAGCTGCGGCTGCTGAAGGTCCGCTGCATCGACCCGCAGGCTGAAATCCGCGCCGTGCTGTCGGCTGACGACCTCGCCCAGCGCGGCCTGGCCCTCGGTGGCGAAGAAGGCAATCCGCAGGCCATTGCCGACGTGCGCGAGTACCTCCACCTCGTCGCGCGCGACAAGCGCCTGCTCCTGTCCGAACTGGTTGACCGCTACACCGCCATTCCCTACGGCTGGAAGCCTGATCACGAGGTGGTGCTCATCGTTGCCCGCCTGTTCATGGCTGGCGAGATCAAGCTCACGCTCGAAGGCTCTGACCTCGATGCCAAGACCGCCCTCGACGCCCTGACCAAGCCCGCGCGCTTCAAGCAGGTGGCCCTCCTCAAGCGCAAGCTGGCCGATGCCGGCAGCCTCAAGCGCGCCCGCGACCTGTACAAGGACCTGTTCTCCTCGCTCGCCCGCGACGACGAAGACGGCCTGGTCGCCGACTGGCGCACCCAGCTCAACGACTGGGCCCAAGGCCTGCGCGGTCACAGCAGTCTGGCCAACCAGCCGCACCATCCCGGCAAGGCCAAGCTGGAGGCGCTGCTCACCCGCGTCGCGCAGCAGTTGTCCATCCGCGATGCGTTCGAGTTCATCGAGGCCCTCAACCGCGACCGCGATGACTGGCTCGACGTCAGCGACGACCACGCCGATCTCAGCGCCTTCTACGGCAAGCAGTTGCCCACCTGGCGCAAGCTGCTCGTGGCACTGCCCCTGTTTGCGGCCAACCGGCAGGCGCTGGTCGAAGACGCCAAGGCCAGCGCCGCGCTCAAGTCGCTCGTAGCCATCCGCGACAACCCTGTGCCTTACGGCCAGATCAGCCAGATCGACCCGCTGATCGCCACCGTCCAGGCCGTCAACGACGCGCTGGCCCGCGACAAGCGCGAGCGGGCCCTGCAGTCCATTGACGCCAAGCTCGCCGAACTGCAGGCTGAGCTCACCCGCAGCACCTCGCCGGTCGACCTGTGCAACCGGGCCCTCAAGCCGCTGCAAGACCTGAAGCTGGAAGTAGCGCGCCAGGAACAGATCCCGCAAATCCTCTACCTTCAGAACCACGCCGGTGACCTGCTGGACCAGGGCATGGATCTGATCACCGTCGCAGCCAACGCCGCCGCCAAGGCCGCAGCAGAGGAAGCCGAGCGGCTCGCCCGGCTGGCCGAACTTCACAAGAAGCTCCCGCCCGATGGCGGCAAGCCACCACCGCCGCCGCCCCCACCGGTCCAGCCCCCGCCGCCGGCCGGCCCCAAGCCCAGCCAGACCGTCCACGCCGCCAACTTCTCGCCCAAGTCCTACCTTGAGACCGAGGCCGAGGTCGAGGCCTACCTGGCCGCGCTGCGCAAGAAATTGATGGGCGTGATCGAGACCGGGCAGCGGGTGCGCATCCAGTGAGGCTGATGGGCTGACTTTCCCGATCTGGAAGCCAGCCATCAGGGCTGCGCAGCGCCGCAGCACATCCTGATTGCCAACTTGCAGGCACCGCCAATGCCTTGTTTTCAAATCACTTTCACCTTGGTTTGTGCATCGGTTTGCCAACTTTTTTGCCAAGTTGCCAATGCACCTTTGAGCTGATTCACCCCCTCGCCCCATGAACAAATCCAACCTCAAGCGCTACGCCCCCGCCGCCCGACGTGACTTCATCGCCGCCGTCACCCAGCGCGCCCAGTTGCTGGGCCTGAGCCTGGGGGCAGGCGGTCGCATTGCGCTCGAACCCTGCGCCGTGCAAGGCGATGTGGCCGTGATCGCCGGCCGGGCCTGGCCCGCCAAAGTCAGCAGCCAGCGTGACGCGCTGTACGAGCGCATGGTGTTCGACGGCTACCACGCCACGCTCGAAGCCATCGCCTACACCTGGTTCAACCGCCTGGCCGCCCTGCGCTACATGGAGCTGCACGACTACCTGGGCCACGGCCGCCGCGTGCTCAGCCACCCCGAAGGCGGCCCGCTGCCCGAGGTGCTGGCCCATGCGCTGGACCTGGCCGAAGCCGGCAACCTGCCCGGCCTGCGGCCCGAGCAGGTGCGCGAACTCAAGCTCGCCAACCAGGACGGCGAGCTGTACCGCCGCGCCCTCATCGCCCAGTGCAACGCCCTGCACCAGGCCATGCCCTTTTTGTTCGAGGCGCTGGATGACGAAACCGAGCTGCTGCTGCCCGACAACCTGCTGCTGAGTGATTCGATTGTCGCCAAGCTGGTGGCGCAGATCCCCGAGGAAGACTGGGCCGAAGTCGAAGCCATCGGCTGGCTCTACCAGTTCTACATCAGCGAGAAGAAGGACGAAGTCATCGGCAAGGTGGTCAAGAGCGAGGACATCCCCGCCGCCACCCAGCTCTTCACGCCCAACTGGATCGTGCAGTACCTGGTGCAGAACAGCGTCGGCCGCCTGTGGCTGATGGCCAACCCCACCAGCACGTTGGCCAGCCAGTGGCCCTACTACATCCAGCCGGCCGAGCAGACGCCCGAGGTGCAGGCGCAACTCGACGCGCTGATCCAGACCCGCATCCGCGAGGACGGCGAGGCGCTCAACCCCGAGTCCATCACCGTGCTCGACCCGGCCTGCGGCAGCGGCCACATCCTGGTGGTGGCCTACGACGTGCTCAAGGCCATCTACCTGGAGCGCGGCTACCAGCCCCGCGCCATTCCGCGCCTGATCTTGGAGAAGAACCTCTACGGCCTGGACATCGACGACCGCGCCGCCCAGCTCGCCGCCTTCGCCCTGCTGATGAAGGCCCGCGCCGACGACCGCCGCCTGTTCAACGATCCGCCCAAGCTCAACGTGCTGAGCCTGCAGGAAAGCAAGGGCCTGGACGCTGACGAACTCGCCACCCACCTGGCGCCCTTCGGCCTGCAGCGCGCGGCGCTCGCGTCGCTGGTCGATACCTTCGAACACGCCAAGACCTTCGGCTCGCTGATCCAGATTCCGGCGGCGCTGAACGGGCAACTGGCGGCGATGACGGCGGGGTTGCAGCAGGCGTTGCAGGATGGAGATCTATATGCGCGGCAGGCGGCCAAGGATGTGTTGCCACTGGTTTGGCAGGGATTGGTGCTGGGGATGCAGTTTGATGCGGTGGTGGCGAACCCTCCTTATATGGGCAACAAGGGAATGAGTCAATTCCTAAAAGATCACGTAAAGGCTGCATATCCGAATAACAAATCAGATCTATTTGCAGCATTTATCGGACGCGGATTTTATTGGTGCAAGCCGTTCGGATTTAATAGCTTGGTGACAATGCAGAGCTGGATGTTTCTGTCATCTTTTGAAGAAATGCGAGGCGAGTTAATCTCAGAACGAACTCTTATCACATTAGCTCACCTTGGAGCAAGAGCATTCTCTGAAATATCTGGCGAGGTAGTGCAAACAGTCGCGTTTGTTTTTCAAGCCAGTAGTCAGTTGGAGTATATCCCCTCATTCTTCAGGCTGATTGATGGTCAGGAGGACGAGAAGAAAAATACACTATTGCGTGCCGATAATAAATACACCAATTCTCCACAGTCTGATTTTAGAAAGATTCCAGGTCAACCAATCGCGTATTGGGTCGGCAAGCATGTTAGGGATATATTTCAGTGGGCCGATAATGTCGGGTTGGTTGGCGTTACTAAACAGGGGTTGGCGACCGGTGATAATGGCGCATTTTTGCGCTATTGGCACGAAATTCCGGAGCACTCGTTGAATCGCACATCCAAGTCAAGAGATGATGCAAAAGCGTCAGGAATGAAATGGTTTCCATGCAACAAAGGCGGAACCTACAGAAAATGGTATGGAAATAACGAGTATGTTGTAGATTGGAAGAATGATGGCCAGAATATTAGGGCAGACAAATTGCGAAGACTCAACGATGGCCTGATACTCGCAAGCAATTCAAAGCCAAAGAATACCGATTACTATTTTAAAGAAGGAATAACTTGGTCGGCAATTGCAACCGGAAGCATCTCGATGAGATACTCTCCCAGTTCATTCATGTTCGAAACCAAGGGGGCGATGTACTTCAGCGAAGAGCACGCGTGTCTAATGTACGTCATGGCTCTATCCAACTCAAAACTTGCGTCAACCTTCCTGAATATATTATCACCCACGCTGGACTTTCATGAGGGGCCGTTCTTAAAAATGCCTCTCATTATTAGAGATCGAGATCGAATTTCTACTCTCACCGAAAAATGCATCGCTATATCTAAGAGTGACTGGGATTCATTCGAAGAGTCGTGGGACTTTCAAAGAATTGCCGTTTCGGCTGGTGCCAGCAATGATACTTTACTATCTGCATCCTTTGAGATATGGAAGAATGAATGTAAGGCTAGACTCCGCCAGATGACAGAGTTAGAGGAGGCAATAAATTCGCATTTGATCGATACCTACGGACTCGAAAGTGAGATCTCCAGCGATATTCCAGAGAACCAAATCACCCTCGCCCGCGCCGACCGAGAGAAAGACTGCCAGCGCCTGATTTCTTATGCCATCGGCTGCATGATGGGCCGATACAGCCTCGACAAACCGGGGCTGATCTACGCGCACGCCGGCAACGTCGGGTTCGACCCGAGCCGCTACGAAAAGAAATTCCCGGCCGACGCCGACGGCATCGTGCCGATCACCGACGAACGCTGGTTCGAGGACGACGCCGCCAGCCGCGTGCGCGAGTTCCTGCGCGCCGTGTGGGGCGCCGACACGCTGGAAGAAAACATGGCCTGGCTGGCCGAGAGCTTGGGGCAAAAGGGCTCGGAAACCCCGGATGAAACCATCCGCCGCTACCTGGCCGACAAGTTCTTCAAGGACCACCTGCAGACCTACAAGAAGCGCCCGATCTACTGGCTCTTCAGCAGCGGCAAACAAGGCGCCTTCCAGGCCCTGGTCTACCTGCACCGCTACCACGACGGCACCCTGGCCCGCCTGCGCGCCGAATACGTGCTGCCCCTCACCGGCAAGATGCAAAGCCGCATCGACAGCCTGCAAGCCGACATCCGCGCCGCCAGTTCCACGGCCGCCCGCACCAAGCTCACCAAGCAGCTCGACAAGCTCAAGAAACAGCACCTCGAACTGCTCGCCTACGACGAGAAACTGCGACACCACGCCGACATGCGCATCTCGCTCGACCTCGATGACGGGGTGAAGGTGAACTATGGGAAATTCGGGGATCTGCTGGCCGAGGTGAAGGCCGTCACAGGTGGAAAGGAAGAAGAATGAAGATTGAATCGCTGCACTTCAGCGACGTGGGCCCGCTGCTGAACAGGCGCTTCGACTTCGCCGACGAGTGGACTGGCGACATGGGCCAGCGCATCTTGTTCTCTGGCACTAATGGCTGCGGCAAGACCACCGTGCTGCGTGCAGTGGCCATGCTGTGGGAAGCGGCTGGCGCCTGGCTAGACCACCGAAAGCCGCTGTCCAGGCCCAACCCCGTTCGCGAGTGGCTGCAACGCTGGGCCGGCATGGCGGTAGTGTTGACGGACACCGGGTTGACCGGCTCTGACAACGCGCCAGTCGGGCTGATTTTTGGTGAAGCCGATTGGTGCGCCGCCCTCATGGCACAGCACCCGGCGGTGCAATGGCTGGGTGAAAGCGTGGTGCGCACCGGAAAACCCGGCAGCCCCAAGCGCGACCTGATTTTGCCCCTGGGTGAATGGCTGCAGGCTTGGTCAGACGCGCGCAAGAAGTTGATCCTGGCGTTTGAGCCCACGACCGTACCCAACGTGATTTTCATGGACGCGGAAGAACGCCGTTGGGTGGCGCCCAAGCGCAACGTGGGTGAGAGCTTGGCCGAGCAGCCGGCCTTGCGCTGGGCGCCGCGCTACATCGCCACAGAGGATTGGCGCGGCCAGCTGGAGGCTTCACTGATCAACCTGAAGGTCACGCAGCCGAAGAAGTTCTTCCATGTGATGGGCGAGCTGAATGCCTTCTTGGTGGGCAAGACCATCGAGACCGACATCAAGCCTGGCGAGAACCGGATGCGGGTCAAGCTCAAGGGGCAGCGCGGCCAGTTCCACACGCTGGACGACCTCAGCGCGGGCGAGCATCAGGTGCTGATCATTCTTTACCTGATTGCGCGTTGGGCTGAGAAGGGCTGCCTGGTGCTGATCGACGAACCCGACCTCTACCTGCACCCTTCATTGATCAGTAGCCTGCTGTCGCGCATCGAGAACATGGTTCGTGAGCTTGACGGGCAGTTGCTGATCACTTCCCACATTCCGGAGGTCTGGAACCGGTACGAGAGCACAGGCCGACGGATTGACTTGGGGGCCGGCCATGAGCAACGCTAAAAAGCGTGTCGCGGAGATCCGCGAAGTGCAAGTCGGCGCTTCAGGCAAACGGGTACTGCTGCTGGAGGGCTCGGACGATGTCAGTGCCTTGACCCAGTTTTTGGGTCGCCGCGCGCCCAACTGGGAGCTCAGCTGGGTCTTGGCTGACGCTGGAAGCAAGCGCATGGCGTTGACGATGGCGCCGCTGGAGCCAGACTGGTTAGTGTTGACGGATCGCGACGAGTGGACGCCCGTGGAGGTGGCGCAGCATGAGGCTGCACATCCCAACTTCTTCGTGCTGCCCAGGTTTTGCATGGAGAGTTATCTGGTCGATCCCAGCGAATTGTGGTTGGCCTTGCCGCCAACGCAAAGGGAAAAGCCCGGTGTCAGCGAGCAGGCACTTCAGCAGGCGATGCTGGCCAACATCGATGAATGGCAGTGGCACGCTGCGTTGTGGCAGGTCATCAACCCCATGTGGTCAGGACTGCGGGCCCTTGGCTTCAAGGAGGGCTTGCTGACAACCAACCCTGTGGCGAACGACGCCAGCGTCCAGCAAACATTGCGGGCCTGGGCTGCCTACATCGATGAGACGAGGGTTTACGCGGAGGTCCAGGCAGCGATGGTCGCCATGAGGGCAATTGCTCAGGACAAATTCCTGCACCAGCACCTGTACGCCAAATCGTTTTATCCGCAGGTGGTGCACCGGGCACTTGACCGGTTGCTGGGTGCCAAAGCGTCTAAGGACCGCCGAGTAGCGCTCTTCCGAACTTTGCCGTTGCCTTCCGATCTGGAACCCTTGTGGCAGCGCATGGGGCTGGCCTGATGAAGCAACTGTCAGTAGCCATTCCTCGGGTCGACCGGTAGATGTCGGATAAGCGCATCCTGCCAGCGAACTACGCAAGGTGGCATTTGCAACTAAAACAGCGAATCCAGGCAAACCAGCAGCGAGCGGTTCTGGCTATAAACCGCGAACTGGTGCTGCTGTATTGGCAGATCGGCCGTGACATCCTCGATCGGCAGCAGGCGCAGGGCCGGGGTGCCAAGGTGATCGATCAGCAACTTTGCCGAGCGCCTGAAAAGCGAGGCCGACGCGCTTACGCTGGGCCTGCTGTCATGCCGCCAGCGCCACCGTGTGGTGGCCGAATACGCGCTGCGTGGCAGGACACAGTCGATGGGCATTGCCGAATACCACCTGCAGTTCCTGCCCAGCATCGAGCAGATCGAGGCAGAGTTGGTGACCAACGGTACCAACGACCTCGGCGCTGAAGTTCGGGACAAACTGGGTGGATAACACCAAAATTGGGAAGGCATTCTGCCTGCATCATGTTTTTTACATTAAGGGATGAAGATGAAAAAGAAATATTCGCCTTTGAGCAACGCCCAGTTGCCAGCCTCGCTTGAAGTCCTGACGGCGCTGGAGGCGTCGATGACGCTGCCGTGGGCCAAGACCTATATGGCTGAGTACAAAAAAACAGGTCGAGTGTTTTGTGCGCCAAAATTTGTCAAAAATAATGGAAAAACAAGATCGGATCGAGTGGCCGATCAGGTTTTTGGATTTCACTTCACCAGCGCTTCCTGGCCTTGGCCCAAGTCTTCAAAGAATGTTTTTCTGACGCCGTTGGTGCAACTTGACTTGCTGAACGCGGGCGCGCTGCTAGGCGCAAATCTGGGGGATGGGTTGCTTCAGGTCTGGTTTGATGAGATAGCCCAGGAATGCCAATTGCGCGTCATTCCCGCCAGCGACCTTGACGAGGATCTGGACGTTTTCTTTCCGGACCAAGCGCCCTGGCTCGACGCGGTCCCCACATTTCCATTGGGCATCAATAAAAATGGCTGGCATGGTGTGAAATGGCAAGCGGCCGGGGTGATGTACCCGATCGTCTCACGCTGTTTCTCGGACTTCAGAAAATCTCTTTTTGGGCCTGACGTGGAAGACGGCGAGATTGACTGGTGTAATGCATCTGAATATTTAGATGAGTACCTCATGAAGACCGGAATCTGCATCGATCCAGGCATTAAACATCAATCACGTGATCAACTTTATCTGGGCGGTTACTTGTTTCTCTATGGAAATGAATCTGGTAGAGATGAATGGCCTAAGAACCTTGAGGCGAAGAACTTTGGCATGGCCACCAATACGCTGTTTCACCTGCAAGGAAGCAATGCCTTTTGCAATGTGACGGTTCGATACCGAGAAGACGCTGCAGGCAAGGTCACATTTGAGTGCTCCATGATGAACAATTACTGAATATGGCCACGGATGCACGCGTCAATGACGCACTCACCGCCGCTTTTTCGCACCACGACACCACCTTCTGGCACGACTTGGAGGGTGAGTTTTCTACTGTGATCGACCACCTGGCGTTGGGCGACCGAGTGCGAGTTGTCAAACTGGACGAGCAGCCCGCATTACAGGTAAAGCTTGATGTCGAATCGAGCGTCGTCGCCGGCAACGGCATTCAGTGGCTGTTCTACAGCACCCAGCCCGAGCCGGAACCCGAGCGCGACTGGCTGCTCGACATCCGCCTGCGCTCGCGCACCTTCCGTGCGGACAGCACTTCGATGTTGCTGGAAGACCTGGGCCTGACCGCGCTGTCGCTGGCGCCGCACCTGAAGCTGCGGGGCAAGTTCCTGCGTGCCAAGGACCGAGTCGAGCGCCTCAAGCGGCTGGTGCTGCCAGGTGACGATGCCGAGGCGCTGGACCGCAAGATGATGGCGGTGCTGCTGCGCAGCGACGAGGCCGACCCGCTGGCGCTGGCGCAACGGCTGCTGCACGGGCTGTGGGTGGCGGGCGAGCCACAACTGGCGGCCGAGCCCAAGGGCTGGGCGGAACTTGTCAGCCTGGACCTGGATGCGGCGTTCTGGGTGCTGATGAAGCTGCACCTGGGCTATGACGAATCCAAGCCGTCGTTGGCCGATTTGCTGCGGCGGGTGTTGGTGACGGACTTCGGGCGCGGGCTGGTGGGTGAGGCACCGGCGGCGCTGCAGCACCTGATGCTGCCCAACCGGGTGCTGGCGGCCAATGCCTCGGTGCTGGCGGGGCGCTGGCGCAGCGACCTGAACCTGCACAAGTCCTACGCCGATCTGTCGGCGGCGGTGAGCGATGCGCTGCAGCTGCCGACCCATCTGGCGGGACTGCCAGCCGAGGCCCTGGCCGACTGCGTGACGTTTGCGGTGGTGGAGCGGCAGATTCTGGCAGTGCTCAAGCAGCGCGTGATCGCCCAGGGCGGCGCGGCCTTGCCCGGCCTGCGCCCGCTGGTGGCACGGCGGCGCGATGGCCCCTGGGTCAGCCGGCTGATGGCCGAGGGCAGCGACGAGACGCGCGCACTGGCAGCCTGCTACGACGCGCTGGAGGCGGCGGCCGAGTTCATGGCACTGAAGGAGCAGCACGCCGAGGGCATCAGCTTTGCCGACGCGGCCGAGGGCGCAGCGCAGTACCGCACGGAGCTGTTTGCCTTTGACCAGCTGTACCGGCGCTTTCATTACGCGGCCGGCCGGGTCGAGCCGATGGGCTGGGCGGTGTTGCACGACCTGCGCGACGCGGTGGAGCAGGCCTACAGCGGCTGGTTCATGCCACAGCTGGCATCAGCCTGGTCGCGCGTGGTGGAAGGCCCTGCAGGCCTGCTGAGCCACTGGACACTGGCGGACCTACCGCCGCAGCAGAAGTTCTTCAACGACCGGATCGGTGGCAGGAACAACAAGGTGTTCGTGGTGATCTCGGACGCTTTCCGCTACGAAGCGGCCGAAGAACTAGCCCGCGAAATCAACAGCAAGAACCGCCTCACCGCCCAGCTGGATGCCATGCTGGGCGTGCTGCCGAGCTACACCACGCTGGGCATGGCCGCGCTGCTGCCGCACCAGCGGCTGGCCTACCGGGCCGATGGCAACGTCTGGGCTGACGGACAACCCACCGCCACGCTGGAGGCGCGCCACGCCATCCTGGCGCGCTACGGCGGCATGGCGATCAAAGCCGATGAACTGCTGGCGCTGGGCAAGATCAAGGGCCGTGAGCGGGTGGCGGAGCAGCGGGTGGTCTACGTCTATCACGACCGCATCGACATGCTGGGCGACAAGCAGGCCAGCGAGGGCCAGACCTTCGAGGCGGTGGCTGACACGCTGGGCGAGCTGCAGGCTATCGTCACCTTCATCGTCAACAACCTGAACGGCTCGACGGTACTGGTGACGGCAGACCACGGCTTCGTCTATCAGGAGTCGGCACTGGACGAGGCGGACAAGGCCGCGCTGGGCGACAAGCCCGAGGGCACGGTCAAGGCCAAGAAGCGCTACCTGCTGGGCCGCGATCTGCCGGCCAACGCCAAGACCTGGATGGGTAATACGGCGACCACGGCGGGCACGCATGTGGGTGAGGACAGCTTGGACTTCTGGCTGCCCAAGGGCACGTCCCGCTTCCACTTTGCGGGTGGTGCGCGCTTTGTGCATGGCAGCGCCATGCCGCAGGAGGTGATCGTGCCGGTGGTGACGGTGCGTGAGAACGAGAGCGCCTCGGCCAAGACCCGGCAGGTGGAGTTGAGCCTGCTGGGCGCGTCCAACAAGGTGGTCACCAACACGCAGCGCTTCGAGTTCATCCAGAGCGAGCAGGTGTCGGCGCGGGTGCTTGCGCGCACGGTGCTGGTGTCGCTGCGCGATGGTCAGAGGCTGATCAGCAACGAGCAGGCGCTGACGCTCGACAGCGCCTCGGACAGCATGAACGAGCGCGTGCGCTCGGTGTTCCTGACCATCCGCTCCGGCCAGTACGACCGCCTGCGCGACTACCACCTGGTGGCGCGTGACGCGCAGACCCAGGTTGAGGTGCTGCGCGTGCCGGTGCGCGTGGACCTGGCGTTCTCCAACGATTTCTGAGCCTATCCGCCATGACTGAAACCGCATCCGCAGCCGCCGCACCTGTCGACGTCGATTCACTGCTGAACCGCCACTTTGCCGGCAAGGTGGTCCGCAAGGACCTGACCAAGCTGATCAAGGAGGGCGCCAACGTCCCGGTCTACGTGCTGGAGTACCTGCTGGGCATGTACTGCGCCTCTGACGACGAGGCCACGATCCAGACCGGCCTGACCACCGTCAAGCGCATCCTGGCCGAGAACTATGTGCGGCCCGACGAGGCCGAGAAGGTCAAGTCCAAGATCCGCGAGAGCGGCAGCTACAAGGTGATCGACAAGGTCACCGTCAAGCTCAATGAGAAGCGCGATGTGTACGAGGCGCTGCTGTCCAACCTGGGGGTCAAGAGCGCGGAGATCTCGGACCGCATCGTGCGGCAGTTCGAGAAGCTGCTGGTGGGCGGTATCTGGTGCATCGTGACGCTGCGCTACAGCTTCGAGGAGAACCAGAAGGGCTCGCCCTTTCTGGTCGAGGACTTGAAGCCGATCCAGATGCCCAACATGGACATGGCCGCGCTGTTCGAGGGCCGCAAGGGCTTCAGCGATGAGCAGTGGATCGACGCGCTGATCCGCTCCACCGGCATGGAGCCGACCGCCTTCAAGTCGCGCGTGAAGTGGCACCTGCTGGCGCGCATGATCCCGCTGGTCGAGAACAACTACAACTTCTGCGAGCTGGGGCCGCGAGGCACGGGCAAGAGCCACATCTACAAAGAAATCAGCCCGAACAGCATCCTGGTCTCGGGCGGGCAGACGACGGTGGCCAACCTGTTCTACAACATGGCGGCGCGCAAGGTCGGACTGGTCGGACTGTGGGACTGCGTGGCTTTCGACGAGGTGGCCGGCATCAACTTCAAGGATCAGGACGGCGTCCAGATCATGAAGGACTACATGGCCTCGGGCAGCTTCAGCCGGGGTCGGGAGTCGATCAACGCGAACGCCTCGATGGTGTTCGTCGGCAACCTGCCGCAGGGGCAGACGGTGGAGACCCTGGTCAAGACCAGCCACCTGTTCAGCCCCTTCCCGGACGTGATGATCGACTCGGCATTTTTTGACCGCTTCCACGCCTACGTGCCGGGCTGGGAGATCCCGAAGATGCGGCCGGAGTTCTTCACCAATCAGTTCGGCCTGATCGTCGACTACCTGGCCGAGGCGCTGCGCGAGTTGCGCAAGACCAGCTTTGCCGATGCGATCGACAAGTTCTTCAAGCTGGGCAACCAGCTCAACCAGCGCGACACCATCGCCGTGCGCCGCACGACATCGGGCCTGCTCAAGCTGCTGTGTCCGCACGGCGACTACAACAAGGAACAGGTGCAGCTCTGCCTGGAGTACGCGCTGGAGGCCCGACGTCGCGTCAAGGAGCAGCTCAAGAAGATCGGCGGCATGGAGTTCTACGACGTGCACTTCTCCTACATCGATCTGGAGGACCAGCAGGAGCGGTTCATCACGGTGCCGGAGCAAGGCGGCGGCGGCCTGATTCCTGAAGGGCGCCTGCAGCCCGGCGTGCTGCACACCATCAGCACCGGCACTGGCGGCATGCCGGGGACCTACCGGGCCGAGATCCAGGCGCTGGCGGGCAGCGGCAAGCTGTCGGTGTCGGGTTCGCTTTCGCGCGAGCCGGTGCGGGTGGCGTTCGACTACTTCAAGGCCAACGCCGGCCGGGTCAGTGCTTCCATCAAGCCGACCGAGCGAGACTTTCACGTCCACATCGTCGAGTTGCAGAACAGCGGCAACAACGATGCGCTGACCCTGCCAGCTTTCATCGCGATGTGCTCCGCCGCACTGGCCAAGCCGGTGCAGGCACAAATGGCCGTCATGGGCGACATGAGCCTGGGCGGCACCATCACCAAGGCCAGCAACCTGGCCGAGAGCCTGCAGGTGGCCTTCGATGCCGGCGTCAAGCGCATCTTGCTGCCGATGTCGAGCGTGATGGATCTGCCCACCGTTCCCGGCGAGCTGTTCGCCAAGTTCCAGACCAGCTTCTATTCGGATCCGGTGGATGCGGCGTTCAAGGCGCTGGGAGTGGAGTGAGTTAGGTGCCCGATGGGGTCGCGACACGCATTGCGGTCATCGGATGCCTGCACGGCAAGTACACCTCAAGCTTCGGTATGTCGAGTTCCGGAGCCCTGTCATCCCATCAAGGAGAACCCATGCTGGGCGCCAACACCCCAACCTCGCCGAGATCCTCGAGCAGGAAGACCTGCTGACGCCCAACGACCTGAACACGATGTTGTCGCCAGAGCACGTGGACAGGTAGCTTGAGCCGATGGCAATGTCAGTCGATCGAGCGCAGGTGGGAATTCACCCGAGCAAAGAGTGCCTCCCGTCGACGATCACAACACCCGTCGCAGCCACAGCACGGCGAGGTGTGAGGGCAACTGTGGGGGCAAAAAAGATACCGAACCCACAAAGCCAAACGGGTTAGCTCTTTGTGAGAGCTAACCCGTTGATTTATATGGTGCGGCTGGCAGGATTCGAACCCACGACCCCTTGGTTCGTAGCCAAGTACTCTATCCAACTGAGCTACAGCCGCTTTGCTGCAAGAACGCTAGTATATACCGGCTTTTGAAACGCGGTCAAGCATTTCGCGAAATTTCTTTGTAGCACTCTTGCGCACGGGCTTCGTCGCCTTCTTCTTCGGCAATGCGGGCCAGGGCGCGCCAGGCTTGGCCGCGCAGCGCCGTGTCGGCGCCCCGGGCGCTGGTGACGCCGTCAAGCAAGCGACGGGCGCGGCCCCAGAGTTGACGCTCGGCCATCGCGCGGCCCACAGCGTAGGCCAGCGGAGCATCCTGGGGCTGCGCGGACATGGCAGTTTCCAGCACGGGCAACCAGTCGGCCGGCAAGCCGGGCACGACCAGGATGAAGGCGTCCAGCACGGCCTGGCGTTCACGCTCGCCCAGTTGCGCGAGGCTGTCCCAGTGCGGGCGCAGCCAGTTGCGGCCATCGGCGGCGGCATCCATCTCGACGGCACGACTCACGGCACGGGCGCACACATAGGGATCGCGCCGGTCAGCGGTTTCCAGCTGGGTCCAGACGCGGCGAAGTTGGTCGGCATCACGCGCGGTGTCGACCGCTTCGACAGCCAGCGTGCGCACAATGCCCTGGGCCGCCGTCGGGGCGAAGCCCTGGTGCTTGGCCAGCAGGCGCGCGGTCTTGAGCGCTTCCAGCGGCTGGCGGGCGAGGCGGGCAGCCTGCAGGCGCAGGCGCAGGGCCTGGGTGCGGCGGGCGACGCCAGCGGGCAATTGCGAGAGTTGCTCCAGGCTGCGCTCGGCATCGCGGTCGTCGATCGCCCATTCGGCGGCCAGCAGCAAGACCCCCTCACCCACCGGACGCTGGGCAGCCTGGCTGCCGAGTGCGCTCTGCGCGAGTGCAAGTTGCTCGTCGCGCCGGGTACGGTCTTGCAGGCGATGCAGGCTGCTGGCGGCCAGCATATGCGCCAGCGCGGTGAAATCGCGGTCCACGCCGATCTCAGGCGTCAGCGCATGGATTTCCAGCGCCTGCTGCGCCGCCTTGTGGGCACGGCCATATCGACCGGCAAACAACAGGCCCAGTGCTTCACGCAGCGCCGACTGCGCCGCCTGTTCACGCCGCTGCACACGCCACAGGCGCGCACGCTCGGGCAGGCCGACCAGCCGGTTGAGGGTGCCGAGCGCGTAATAGAGCGCCGCCGTGGCCGCCACCAACAGCAGCAGGAAGAAGTTGAGCGACAGGTCGACCCGCCACGGCGCCCAGTAGATGGACACCAGGCCGTCGTTGGCACCAAGAGTGGCCGCCGCCAGAACGGCGACGATGGAAAGCAGCAGCAGCCAGATCACCGCACGCATGGTCTTGTCCTTCAGCGGCCGGCGAGCGTCGCGGCGATGGCAGCCAGCGTCTCATCCGGTCGGGGCAGCGTGGTCTGGCGACTTTGCGCGGCGATCTGGCGCAGCAGTTCATCGGTGACCTGGGTCTTGCGCGAGTCGGGGTCGAAGTAGCGCGTCAGCGTGGCCTGGGCGCTGCGCAGATCGGCCACCGCCGGATCGAGCTGGCGCGACAGCAGCGACAGGCGCGCATTGAGCAGCCGCAGCTTGAGGTTCTCGCGCACGAAATAGGCCTGCTCGGGTGCGATCAGCATGGCTTCGGGCTCGGCGATGCGCGTGACGCGCAGGAGGCCACGCACCTCGGTCCAGACCTGCGTCAGCGGGCTGCTCCAGGCGTAGAAGCGCGCCGCCCAGCCATCCATCAGCGCTGGCGTTTCCGCCGTTGATGCGCGGGCCGATGCGTGGCGGGCCACGACCGAGGCGCTGCGGGCCACCGGGCTGGCCGCCGCCGCAGGTTCGGAAGCCGCAGACGCCGCAGCCGCAGCGTTGCGCGGCCGCATGGCAGGGGCGGATTGCGAGATCAGCGTCAGTTCATCGACCAGGCGCACCGCCTCGTCGATCTTGATGAGCAGCTGGCCGATATCGGGCACGCCCACCGCACGCACGCGGTCCAGGTCGCGTGCCAGCGCGCGGCGCAGGCGCTCCAGGCGCGGCTGGTTGATGCGCGCCAGGCGCTCGTCGGCGCTGCGCAGCGCAGCGACCAGCGGCTCGGCGCTGCCGGTGATGGCGCTCTGTTGCAGCGCGACGCGGATGCCCGAGTCGATGTCGGTCACCGCGTTCTCATCACGCGAGCGTGACAGCGACTGGATCAGGTCTTCCAGCTGACTGCGCTGCAGCGCCACTTCGGCCAGACGCTGCTCCAGCAAGGCGGATTTGGCAGCCGTGTCGCGGGCGATTTCCTGCGCCTGCTTGGCCAGCACCTGCGCTTCCTGCGCGTTCTGGCTGCTGTCCTGCTGGCGGCGCACCAGTTCCAGCTCCAGGCCGCGCAAGTTCTCGTGCGTGGTCCAGGCCAGCCAGATACCGGCCAGCGCGGCCAGCAGCGTCACCAACGCCACGGCCCAGACCCAGGCGGGCAGATGGGGCAGCGCGGAAGCAACTGGAGAAGCAGCCGGTGCGGCGGACACCACAACCGGCGCAGTTTCAGCAGGCGGCGGGCTGACAGCAGGTGGGGAGGATTCGTTCACGGCGTGATGGATGAGGCAAACATGGGGCGGACATGAGGCGCATACCCCTGCGCAGCCATTGTATAGACGGGTTTCCGACGCACTCAGGCCGTATCGCGCAAGGAATCCACCACGGCGGATGGCGCTGGCGTGATCTGCCTCACGGCGTAAAAACCGGCGGTCATGGCCGTTTGCGCGATGCGCGGGTGCGTGGCCAACACCGGCACCGCCCAGAGGCCGGCCCAGCGGGTGGCGTCGGTGGCGATGAAGTCGCGCAGATGGCCGATGGCCTCGGAGCTGCTGAACAGCCAGGCCGACCGATCCGGCGCGGCTTGCACCGCCTGCAACAGCGCAACCGTGGCCGCGTTCCAGTCGGGTGCGCAACGCCGGTAGGCGGCCAGGCAGTCGACGTGAGCACCCGCCTGGCGCAGCGTGGCGGCGAGCCAGTCGCGCCCGTCGGTGCCACGCACGATCAGCACGGGCTGCGCCGCCCACGGCAGCGCGGCCAGCCGCTGGGTCCAGAGCGCCTCCGCATCGAACTGCGCCGCGTCGGCGTCCGGCGCAGCGATCTGCGCCACATCCAACCCTTGCGCCTGCAACGCCGCCACCGTACCCGGCCCGGTGGCGCCGGCCAGCGTCGACATCGGCCAGACCTGACCCGCTGCACGGGCGCTGAAGAACTGCAGCACCGCGTTCGGGCTGACAAACATCACCAGGCGATAACACCCTGCAGCCAGTGCGGACCAAGCCTCGGCCAGGGCAGCGGCGTGCGCCGGGTCCGCCTCGATGCGCAGCAGCGGCAGCGCCTGCGCCGGCTGGCGCAGGGCCTGCAGGCGCGCGACCCATTCATCGGCCTGCGGCTGGGGCCGTGTCACCAGGACGCACGGCCGCCGCGCGACGAAGGCCTCAGGCATCGGCGGTGGCCGAGGGCAGCGCGGCCAGCAAGGCTTCGCCACCCGCAACGCGCAACTGCGCCACCACGGCCAGGCCGAGCGCCTCAGCGGCAGCCACATCGGCCACCGGCCCTTGGGCCTGCGCGCAGATCAGCGCCACACTGGCGTCCAGCGGATGGCCCAAGCGCGCTTGCAGCTGCAACTCGGCACCGCGCCACTGCGCAAACGCCGCCAGCGGCATGCTGCAGCTGCCGCCCAAGGCGCGCGACACGGCCCGCTCGGCGTGCACCGCCAGCCAGGTCGGCGTGTGCGTCATGGCGGCCAGCGCGGCGCGCAGCGCGGTGGCGTCTTCGCGCACCTCGATGCCCAGCGCGCCCTGGCCAGCCGCGGGCAGCATCCAGTCCGGATCGATCACGGCGCGGATGCGCTCGGCCAGGCCCAGGCGCTTGAGGCCGGCCGCTGCCAGTACGATGCCGTCGTACTGGCCTTCGTCGAGCTTGCGCAGGCGGGTGTCCAGATTGCCGCGCAGCGGCTGCACGTCCAGATCGGGCCGTTGCGCCTTGAGTTGCACCACCCGGCGCAGGCTGGAGGTGCCCACGCGCGCGCCCTGCGGCAGCGCGGCGACGCTCTCGAAGCGCGGCGACACCCAGGCGTCACGCGGGTCTTCGCGCTCCAGCACAGCCGCCAGCACGAAGCCGGCGGGCAGCTCCATCGGCACGTCCTTGAGCGAATGCACGGCCAGCTGGGCGCGGCCTTCTTCCAGTGCAGTTTCGAGTTCCTTGACGAACAGGCCCTTGCCGCCGACCTTGGACAAGGCGCGGTCGAGGATCTGGTCGCCGCGGGTCGTCATGCCCAGCAGGTCGACCGTCACGCCGTGGCGGCGCTGCAGCAGGTCGCGGACGTGTTCGGCCTGCCAGAGCGCCAGACGGCTTTCGCGGGTGGCGATGATGCAAGGCAGGGGCAGGGTTTCAAGGCGCGTGTTCAGGCTCATGTCCGGATTGTCTCGCATGGCCGAAGGGCCTCCGGCACAGGCGAGACACCGCAGCCGTGTGGCCTTGATCTTGCTCGACCCTCTGAAAAGTCGGGTGATACCATCTCGGCTGTAACCAAGTTACCAACCCCACAGCACCGAGGTTTCAATGCCGAGCGCCGTTTCCCGCCCCCGCCCCGCCCCCGCCGTTGCAGCCAAAAAGGCCACCGCAAAGCGCAGTCCGGCCAGTCTGGAACGTCGCAACAGCGACGCCGCCGAGAAGAACCGCCCGCTGATGGAAGACATCCGTCTGCTCGGCCGCATTCTGGGTGACGTGATCCGCGAGCAGGAAGGCCAGGAGGCGTTCGACCTGATCGAGCGCGTGCGCCAGCTGTCGGTGGGCTACCGCCTCAAGCAGGACGCCACCGCCGGCAAGGCGCTGGACCGGCTGCTGAAGAACCTCAGCGGCGACCAGACGGTGAGCGTGATCCGCGCGTTCAGCTACTTCTCGCACCTGGCCAACATCGCCGAAGACCGCCACCACGTGCGCCGCCGCGAAGTGCACGAGGCCCAGGGCGACCTGCAGGAAGGCTCGCTGGCGATGACGTTCGACCGGCTGGCCGAGGCCGACATCCGCGCCTCCGACATTGCCAGGACCCTGCAGCACGCCTACATCTCGCCGGTGCTGACCGCGCACCCGACCGAAGTCCAGCGCAAGAGCATCCTGGACGCCGAGCGCGCCGTGGCCGAGCTGGTGGGCGAGCGCGACGACCTGCGCACCGCCACGCAGAAGGCCGACAACGAGGCCCTGCTGCGCGCCCGCGTCACCCAGCTCTGGCAGACGCGCATGCTGCGCCACGCCAAGCTGACGGTGGCCGACGAGATCGAGAACGCGCTCAGCTACTACCGCAGCACCTTCCTGCGCCAGATTCCGCGCATGTACCGCGCGGTCGAGAAAGCGCTGCCGGGCCACGACATCGCCAGCTTCTTCCGCATGGGCAACTGGATCGGCGGCGACCGCGACGGCAACCCCTTCGTGACCGCCGAGACGCTGACCCGCGCGCTGTCGCGCCAGAGCGAGACCGCACTGCGCCACTACCTGACCGAGGTGCACGCGCTGGGCGGCGAGCTGTCGATCTCGCAGCTGCTGGCCCCGGTGACGCCCGAGATGCAGGCGCTGGCCGAGCGCTCGCCGGACAAGAACGCCCACCGCCAGGACGAGCCGTATCGCCGCGCGCTCATCGGCGTGTACGCCCGACTGGCGGCGACGCTGGAAGAGTTCACCGGCACCGAGGCCCTGCGCCACGCCGTGCCGCCGCAGAACGCCTACACCAGCGCCGCGCAGCTGCTGGACGACCTGCGCATCATCGAAGCCTCGCTGCACAGCCACCACGCCCAGGCGCTGATCGCCCCGCGCTTGGCGCCGCTGATGCGCGCGGTGCAGGTCTTTGGTTTCCACCTCGCCACGGTCGACTTGCGCCAGAGCTCCGACAAGCACGAGGCCGTGGTGGCAGAACTGCTGGCCACCGCGCAGGTCGAGGCCGACTACAGCGCCCTGGATGAAGCCGCGCGCCGCACGCTGCTGGTGCGTCTGCTCAACGAAACGCGCCCGCTGCGCGTGATCGGTGCCGATTACTCCGAGCACAGCCGCAGCGAGCTGGGAATCTTCGAAGCCGCGCGCGCCATGCTGGCGCAGTACGGCCGCGACGCGATCCGCCACTACATCATCAGCCACACCGAGGACGTCTCCGACCTGCTGGAAGTGCTGCTGCTGCAGAAGGAAGTCGGCCTGATGCGCGGCACGCTCAGCGGCGACGCCGTCAACGACCTGATCGTCTCGCCGCTGTTCGAGACCATCGGCGACCTGCGCAACGCCGCGCCGATCATGCGCGACTTCTATGCCCTGCCCGGCATGACCGAGATGATCGTGCGCTCCGGGTCCGAGCAGGACATCATGCTCGGCTACAGCGACAGCAACAAGGACGGCGGCTTCTTCACCAGCAACTGGGAGCTGTACGCGGCCGAGCTGGCACTGGTCGAGCAATTCCAGGCGCTGGGCCAGAGCCACGGCATCACGCTGCGCCTGTTCCACGGCCGCGGCGGCACGGTGGGACGCGGCGGCGGCCCGAGCTACCAGGCCATCCTGGCCCAGCCCCCGGGCACCGTGAACGGCCAGATCCGCCTGACCGAACAGGGCGAGGTCATCGCCTCCAAGTACGCGCACCCCGAGATCGGCCTGCGCAACCTGGAAACGCTGGTCGCGGCCACGCTGGAGGCCACGCTGCTGCACCCGACGCAAAGCGCGCCCAAGAGCTTCCTGGACGCCGCCGCCGAGATCTCCTCGGCCAGCATGGGCGCCTACCGCAAGCTGGTCTACGAGACCCCGGGCTTCACCGACTACTTCTTCAGCGCCACGCCGATCCGCGAGATTGCCGAACTCAACATCGGCTCACGCCCGGCAAGCCGCAAGGCCACCCGTGCCATCGAAGACCTGCGCGCCATTCCCTGGGGCTTCAGCTGGGGCCAGTGCCGCGTCGCGCTGCCGGGCTGGGCGGGCTTCGGCTCGGCCGTCGAGGCGTTCCTGAACGCCCAGGGCGAAGACAAGCGCAAGAGCCGCCTGAGCCTGCTGCAGCGCATGTTCAAGCAGTGGCCGTTCTTCCGCACGCTGATGTCCAACCTCGACATGGTGCTGGCCAAGACCGACCTGCGCATCGCCGCGCGCTACGTCGATCTGGTCGAGGACAAGAAGCTCGGCAAGCGCATCTTCGCGGCCATCGAGGCCGAGTGGACGCTGACCAACCAGGCCCTGAGCCTGATCACCGGCGAGCCGCAGCGCCTGGCCAGCAACCCGACGCTGGCGCGCTCGATCGAGCACCGCTTCCCCTACCTCGACCCGCTCAACCACCTGCAGGTCGAGCTGATGCGCCGCTACCGCGAGCGCAAGGAAGGCGACCCGGTCGATGAACGCATGCAGCGCGGCATCCACATCTCGATCAACGGCGTGGCAGCAGGCCTGCGCAACACGGGCTGATTCGTCTGCTCTGAAAAGCAAAACGCCGGCTTGCAAGCCGGCGTTTTTCATGGCGCGGGTAAAAGGGCTTATTCGCCCATGTCACTCAGCCACATCACTCACCCAGATAGGCGGCCCGCACCTTCGGGTCGTCCAGCAACGCCTGGCCGGCGCCGGTCATGGTGACTTCGCCGGACTCCATCACGTAGCCGCGGTCGGCAATGGCCAGCGCGCGGCTGGCGTTCTGCTCGACCAGCAGCATGGTGACGCCCTGCTTGTGGATGTCGCCGATGACCTCGAAGATCTTGTCGACCATGATGGGCGACAGGCCCATCGACGGCTCATCGAGCAGCAGCACCTTGGGGCGCGCCATCAACGCACGGCCCATCGCCAGCATCTGCTGTTCGCCACCCGACATGGTGCCGGCGAGCTGGTCGCGGCGCTCCTTCAGGCGCGGGAAGATCGAAAACACCTTCTCGATGTCGAGGTCGATTTCGCGGTCGTTGCGCGTGTAGGCGCCCATCTGCAGGTTTTCGGTGATGGTCATGCGCGTGAAGGTGCCGCGCCCTTCCGGAATCATCACCAGGCCCTGCTTGGCCAGATCCCATGAGCCCTGGCCCTTGAGACTCCTGCCGATGTACTGCACGTCGCCGTCGGCGATCGGCTGGGTGCCGGTGACGGCCTTGAGCGTGGTGGTCTTGCCGGCGCCGTTGGCACCGATCAGGCTCACCAGTTCGCCTTCACGCACTTCGAGCGTCACGCCCTTGACGGCCTGGATGCCGCCGTAGGCGACCTTGAGCTTGCTGATGCTGAGCAGCACCTTGTTGTGTTCTGCCATGTCGTGCTCCTGCCTCAATGGGCCTTGTGACCCGCGCCCAGATAGGCTTCGATCACTTTCTCGTTGCGCTGCACTTCGGCCGGCGTGCCTTCGGCGATCTGCTTGCCGTAGTCGAGCACGGTGACGCGGTCGCACAGGCCCATGATCAGCTTGACGTCGTGCTCGATGATCAGGATCGTGCGGCCGTCCTTGCGGATGCGGTCGATCAGCTCGCGCAGCACGACCTTCTCGGTCGCGTTCATGCCGGCGGCCGGCTCGTCGAGTGCGATCAGCTTCGGATCAGTGGCCAAAGCGCGAGCGATCTCCAGCCGGCGCTGGTCGCCGTAGCTGAGCGTGCGCGACTTGAACTCGGCGTACTTGCCGATGCCGACGTAGTCGAGCAGTTCCTGGGCACGCTGGGCGATCGCGGCCTCCTCGGCCTTGAAGCTCTTGGTGCGGAAGACCGCGCCGATCAGGCCCGAGCCGGTGCGCACGTGGCGGCCGACCATGACGTTCTCGAGCGCTGTCATCTCGGGGAACAGCCGGATGTTCTGGAACGTGCGGGCGATACCGGCCGCCGCCACCTGATGCACCGCCTGCGGCGTGTAGGGCGCGCCGCCCAGCTGGAAGGAGCCACCGTCGGGCGTGTAGAGGCCGGTGATGACGTTGAAGAAGGTGGTCTTGCCGGCACCGTTGGGGCCGATCAGTCCATAGACCTGGCCTTTGCGGATGGTGATGCCCACCTCGCTGAGGGCCTGCAGGCCACCGAAGCGCTTGGAGACGCCTTTGACTTCGAGAACGGTTTCAGTCATTGCTTGCTCCATTACTTGACGGCAGCCGGGGCGGCCTTGCCATGCTCGGGCTTGGGCCACAGGCCGCGCGGACGCAGCAGCATGATGGTGATCATGGCCAGCGCAATCAGCAGCTGGCGCAGGATGGCCGAGTCGATCCGGCCGCCGGTGATGGCCTGCACGTCACCCGACACGTAGCGCAGCACCTCGGGCAAAGCCGACAGCAGCAGCGCGCCCAGGATCACGCCCGGAATGTGGCCGATGCCCCCCAGAACGACCATCGCGACGATCATCACCGACTCCATCAGCGTGAACGACTCGGGCGAAATGAAGCCCTGGAAAGCCGCGAACATCGAGCCCGACACGCCGCCGAAGGTGGCGCCCATGCCGAACGCCAGCAGCTTGAGGTTGCGGGTGTTGAGGCCCATGGCCTTGGCGGCGATCTCGTCTTCGCGGATGGCCATCCAGGCGCGGCCGATGCGCGAGTTCTCAAGGTTGTGGCAGATCACCACGCTGCCCACCACCAGCGCCAGGAACAGGTAGTAATACAGCGCCACCGACGGGATGACCACGCCGAACAGTTCCAGCGGCTTGCCGAAGCTGAAGCCGAACAGGTTCATCGGGTCGATCTGGCTGATGCCGCGCGGGCCGTTGGTGATGTTGACCGGGTGCTCCATGTTGTTCATGAACACCCGGATGATTTCACCGAAGCCCAGCGTCACGATGGCCAGGTAGTCGCCACGCAGCTTGAGCGTGGGCGCACCCAGGATCATGCCGGCCACCGCCGCCACGCAGGCCGCCACCGGCACCACCAGCCAGATCGGGAAATGCATGCCGTTGGGGAAGGCGGCCTTGATGGCCTCGAAGTTCTCGCTCAGGTGCGGCGACGCCACCAGCGCGTACATGTAGGCCCCCAGCGCGTAGAACGCCACGTAGCCCAGGTCCAGCAGGCCGGCAAAGCCCACCACGATGTTCAGGCCCAGCGCCAGCAGCACGTACAGCAGGGCGAGTGCCATGATGCGCACCCAGCCCTGGCCGAACTGGGCGGCAAACATCGGCAACACCAGCAGCGCAGCCGCCGCCAGCAGGATGACGATCAGTCGATTCTTGGGATTCATGTTCAAAGTCTCCTGCGTCAGGCGCGATCGGCCACGCGTTCACCCATCAGGCCGCTGGGGCGCAGGGTGAGCACCAGGATCAGCACCAGGAAGGCAAAGATTTCAACGTAGTGGCTGCCGAACAGGCCGCCGGTCAGGTCGCCCAGATAGCCCGCGCCGATGGCCTCGATCAGGCCCAGCAGCACGCCGCCCACCATGGCGCCGGTCAGGTTGCCGATGCCGCCGAACACAGCCGCCGTGAACGCCTTCAGGCCCGGCATGAAGCCCATGCTGTGCTGCAGCGTGCCGTAGTTGGCGGCCCACATGATGCCGGCGATGGCGGCCAGTGCCGCGCCGATCACGAAGGTGGTGCTGATGATGTGGTCCGGCCGCACGCCCATCAGACCCGCCACGCGCGGGTTCTCGGCGGTGGCGCGCATGGCGCGGCCGAGCTTGGTCTTGTTGACCAGGTACAGCAGGCTGGCGAGCACGACGGCGGTGGTGACCAGGATCAGCACCTGCGTCAGCGTGATCACCGGGCCCTCTTCCCACAGGAAGAAGATCTCGGGCGGAATCAGCTGCGGGTACGGCTTGGGGTTGGGCTTCCAGATGATCATGGCCAGCGTCTGCAGCAGCAGGCTCATGCCCATGGCGGTGATCAGCGGCGCCAGACGCGGCGCGTTGCGCAGCGGGCGGTAGGCGATCTTCTCGATCGCGAAGTTCAGGGCAGAGCAGACGATGATGGCCGCCACCATGGAGATCAGCAGGATCACCCAGCCCGGCCACATGATGCCGGCCTCCTGAAAGGCCATGGCCACGGTCCAGCTGACCATGGCGCCGACCATCAGCACCTCACCGTGGGCGAAGTTGATCAGGCTGATGATGCCGTAGACCATCGTGTAGCCCAGTGCCACCAGCGCATACATGCTGCCGAGCACCAGACCATTGATGATCTGCTGTACAAAAATATCCATGAGAGGTCTCCTGTGGCGCGAGTCGCGCGCCATCTGCTGTTCTTGATGGTCGCGTCGGCTCATGACGTCCGCGACTCGTATGCAACGCTCGTGCCAGCAGGTGTCAAAAATTCGGAAGGGCTGACCCGCCAAATTCATCACATCTGCCGACGTAAAGCGCGCGGATTTTAGGTTCGCAACACGCTGAGAAAAATTCGTGTTTTCCGCTATCTCACGCGATTCAATTCGGTGAGAGGCCCAAATTACGAAGTCTTTTTCACTTCGGCATCGCGCTGGCGCAGCTGGGCCAGTTTTTCGCCGATCTTGATCTCCAGCCCGCGTGGCGCTGGCTGATAGAACTGCGGCGATGGGTCAAGCGCATCGGGAAAATAGCGCTCGCCGGCGGCGTAGGCGTCGGCCTCGTCATGGGCATAACGGTAGTCGCGGCCGTAGTCCAGGCTCTTCATCAGCTTCGTCGGCGCATTGCGCAAGTGCAGTGGCACCGGGCGCGTGCCGTCCTGCTGCACGAAGGCGCGCACCGCCTTGTAGGCGGCGTAGACGGCGTTCGACTTGGGGGCCACCGCCAGGTAGACCACCGCCTCGGCCAGCGCCAGCTCGCCCTCTGGCGAGCCCAGGCGCTCGTAGGTTTCGGCGGCGTCCAGCGTCAGGCGCAGGGCGCGCGGGTCGGCCAGGCCGATGTCCTCGGTGGCCATGCGGATCAGCCGGCGCGCGATGTAGCGCACGTCCACGCCGCCATCGACCATGCGCACGAACCAGTACAGCGCCGCGTCCGGGTTGCTGCCGCGCACGGATTTGTGCAGCGCCGAGATGGTGTCGTAGAACTGCTCGCCGCCCTTGTCGTAGCGGCGCAGTTGCGCGCCCAGGCTGCGCTCCAGCGCGGCTTCGTCGATCGGCGCGGTGCCGCCGGTCATCTGCGCGACGTTCTCGAGCGTGTTGAGCAGCCGGCGCGCATCGCCATCGGCATAGGCGATCAGGCGCTGGGCGGCGGCAGGCTCCAGCGCGAGAATCTTCAATTCCTCGCAGGCGCGGGCCAGCAGTTGCTGCAGATCGGCCTCACCCAGCGGCTGCAGCACGTGCACCGTGGCGCGCGAGAGCAAGGCGGAATTGACTTCGAACGACGGGTTCTCGGTCGTGGCACCAATGAAGGTGAACAGCCCCGACTCGACGTGCGGCAGAAACGCGTCCTGCTGCGCCTTGTTGAAACGGTGGACCTCGTCGACGAAGACGATGCTGCGGCGGCCTTGGCTCTGGGCGACGCGCGCCTGCTCGACCGCCTCGCGGATGTCCTTGACGCCGCCCAGCACGGCCGAGATCTGGATGAACTGGGCGTCGAACGCGTCAGCCATCAGCCGCGCCAGCGTGGTCTTGCCGACGCCGGGCGGGCCCCACAGGATCATCGAATGCGGCTGGCCGGAGGCAAACGCCACGCGCAGCGGCTTGTCGGGGCCGAGCAGGTCGAGCTGGCCGATGACCTCGTCGATATGGCGCGGGCGCAGGCGCTCGGCCAGCGGGGCGTAGGCAGCAGGCGGGTCCGCACCGAAGAGATCGCTCATGGCCTGAACCTCTTGAATCTCTTGAGGGATCGCCTTACTGCTGCAGCACGTCGGCGCCGGCGGGCGCGCTGAACTTGAAGCGCGCGGGCGCAATCGCCGCCTGGGCCTCGAAGCGGCTGAAGTCGAGCCGCGAGCGCTGGCCGAAGCCGTCGGTGATCTCGAACGCGGCCAGATCACGGCCCTTGAAGCCAACGCGCAAGGTGCGGATGCTGCCGCTGTCCTTGGCCTTCGGGTTGGCCAGCACCCACTGCAGGCCGCCCTGGTCGGGCTCGTTCTGCAGCGTGAAATCACGCTCGATCGAGCCGCCCGCCAGCAGCGCCACCGGCGTGCTGCCCAGCGCCTGGTCGAGGGCGCGCATGGTGACCTGGTTCAGGTCGACGTCGAAGAACCAGACCTTGGCGCCGTCGGCCACGATCTGCTGCTCGTAGGGCTTGCTGTAGTCGAAACGGAAGCGGTTCGGGCGCAGGAACTCGAAGCTGCCGGTCGAGGTTTTTTTCTTGGCGCCATCGGGCGACGTCACCACCTGGATGAAGCCGCCGCGGCCGGACTGCACGTTCTGGACGAAGTCGCGCAGCGCGCCCACGGCATCGGCGTGCGCCAGCGGCGTCAGCAAGGACGCGACAGCCAGGGTGGCGGCAAGGAAGAGTTTTTTCATGCGTTTGGAAGGGTTCATTCAGCGGGGCGCGGCGGCACCAGGATGTCGCGGTTGCCGTTGGTGGCCATGGCCGAGACCATGCCGGACTGTTCCATCTGCTCCAGCAGCCGGGCGGCACGGTTGTAGCCGATGCGCAGGTGGCGCTGCACCAGCGAGATCGACGCACGGCGGTGCTGCAGCACCACGGCCACGGCCTGGTCGTACATCGGGTCGGCCTCGGTGCCGCCGGCGGCACCGCCTTCGGGCGCTTCGGCGCCGTCGCCATCGAGCACGCCGCCCTCCAGGATGCCTTCGATGTAGTTCGGCTCGCCCTGGCTCTTGAGGTAGTTGACGACGCGGTGCACCTCGTCATCGCTGGCAAAGGCGCCGTGCACCCGCGTGGGCAGGCCGGTGCCGGGGGCCAGGTAGAGCATGTCGCCCTGGCCAAGCAGCGCCTCGGCGCCCATCTGATCGAGGATGGTGCGGCTGTCGATCTTGCTGCTGACCTGGAAGCCGATGCGGGTCGGGATGTTGGCCTTGATCAGGCCGGTGATGACGTCGACGCTGGGCCGCTGCGTCGCCAGGATCAGGTGGATGCCCGAGGCGCGTGCCTTCTGCGCCAGGCGCGCGATCAGCTCCTCGATCTTCTTGCCGACGACCATCATCAGGTCGGCCAACTCATCAATCACCACCACGATGTGCGGCAGGCGGCCGAGCGGCTCGGGCGCGTCCGGCGTCAGGCTGAAGGGGTTGGGGATGATCTCGCCATCCTCGGCCGCCTCGTCCATCTTCTTGTTGTAGCCGGCGAGGTTGCGCACACCCATCTTGCTGAGCAGCTTGTAGCGCCGCTCCATCTCGGCCACGCACCAGGTCAGTGCGTTGGCGGCCTGCTTCATGTCGATCACCACTGGCGCCAGCAGGTGCGGGATGCCTTCGTAGACGCTCATCTCCAGCATCTTGGGGTCGATCAGGATCAGGCGCACGTCGCGCGCCTCGGCCTTGAAGAGCAGGCTCAGGATCATGGCGTTGATGCCGACCGACTTGCCCGAGCCGGTCGTGCCCGCCACCAGCACGTGCGGCATCTTGGCCAGGTCGGCCACCATCGGCGCACCGATGATGTCCTTGCCCAGCGCCATGGTCAGCAGGCTGCCGGACTCGTGGTACTGGCGCGAATCGAGGATCTCGGAGAGCCGGATGATCTGGCGCCGGGCGTTGGGCAACTCCAGCGCCATGCAGGTCTTGCCTGGAATGGTCTCGACCACGCGGATCGACACCAGGCTCAAGGAGCGCGCCAGATCCTTGGCCAGGTTGACCACCTGCGAGCCCTTGACCCCGGTGGCGGGCTCGATCTCGTAGCGGGTGATGACCGGGCCAGGCTGGGCGGCAACCACCTGGACCTCGACGCCGAAGTCCTTGAGCTTCTTCTCGATCAGCCGGCTGGTCATCTCCAGCGATTCGGGCGTGACGGTTTCGGTGCGCGGCGGCGGTGCGTCGAGCAGGTCGACCTGCGGCAACTTGACCGAGGCCGCCGGCTTGACGAAGGGCTGCGGTATCGGCTCGACGGCCACGCGCTCGACCGGGCGGGACGCAGCGGCACGCGGCACAGCGACAGGCGCGATGGACGGCGGGGTGGACGGTGGCGAGATGGATGTCGGCGCCGCTGGCAGCACCACCAGCGGCGGCAGGTCGGCATCGGGCAGCGACTGGGTCGGCTGGAACTGGCTTTCGGCCTCGACCGCGCGTTCGCGCTCTTGCTGAGCGCGCTGGCCGATGCGCAGGTCTTCGGCGTGCTCACGGCGCTCCAGGCGGCGCTCGCGCAGGCCGTCCAGCGCGGTGCCGATGCGCTCGGCCACCGACAGCCACGAGAACCGGAACGCCCACGACAGCCCCAACAGCAGCATCACCAGCCAGAACACGCCACTGCCGACAAAGCCCAGCCAGTGCATGCTCAGCGGCCCGAGCGCAGCACCCACGATGCCGCCGGCGTGCGAGCCGGCCAAGCCCGGTTCAAGGTGATAGAGCCGCGTCCATTCCAGCGCGCAACTGGCCATCAGCAGCAGGGCCAGCCCGACCCAGCTCAGCCAGCGGGGCCGCGCTGCATGCAGGCTGCGGCCTGGCAGCATCAGTTCGTCAAGACGCAGCCAGCGCGCCAGCCACGACAGCCAGGCACGCGCCAGGAACAGCACGCACCAGCCGACCGAGAAGCCCAGCAGGACCAGCGAGATGTCGGAAATCCAGGCGCCGATCGTGCCGACCTTGTTGCGCACGGCCAAGCCGTCACCCGAGGTCGAGAACGCCGCGTCACCGGGCGTGTGGCTGAACAGCGCGATCAGCCAGAGCAGCAGGCACAGGGCGCCCAGGGCGACACCCAACTGCAGTTTCCAGCGGGCGGCAAGAGGAATGGGCGCAGCAGGCTGGCCGGAGGCAGAAGCTCCGGCCGCCTCAGCGGAGGCTGCATTGCGCAGCGAGCCGAGCGAAGAGGTCATGGACGGGATTGTCCCGCATCGGCTCCGTGCATCTGCGCCGCGCCGGTGACACGGCCTGATCCCGGGCAGATCACACGCAGGACGCGGGCATCACTGCGTGGAAAGGCGCTCGGTCAGCATGACCCAGCCGTTTTCCTGGGTCTCGATCAGGCCACGCTCCTCAAGGTCTTTCATGACGCGGCTGACCATCTCGCGCGAAGCGCCCACGACCTTGGCCAGATCCTGGCGCGAGACCTTGCTGCGGATGATGCGCTGGCCGTTGTCGTCCTCGGCCATGTCGAGCAGGGCGCGGGCAACACGGCCGTACACGTCGAGCAGCGCCAGGGACTCGATCTGCCGGTCGGCGTTGCGCAGCCGCGCCACCAGGCCGCGCAGGATCGCGTAGGACAGGCTGGAGTTCTCGGGCAGGCAGGCGGCAAAGTCGGAGCGTGCCAGCACCAGCACGTCGGTCTGCACCTCGGCACGCACCGTGGCGGAATGGGGATCGTTGTCGATCAGGCTCATCTCGCCGAGGTAATCACCCGCTTCAAGCACGGCCAGGATCACCTCGCGGCCCCGGCTGTCGGAGGTGATGACGCGCGCGCGACCGCTCAGCAGGATGAACAGCGCATCGGACTTGCGACCCTGTTCGACGATGATTTCTCCGCGGCGGTAGCGGCGCTTGACGACGCCGTCCGCAATCGTCTGCGCCTGATCGGTGGTCAGCAGCGAAAACAGCGGCACGCGCCGAATGAGATCAAGGTTGGTCAACATCGCCATCGGTGGGCGCTCCTGTCATTGGTTCTATCGTTGTCATTGGAGTTTGCACATGCCTGACAGCGGCGACCGTTCATACAATCCCTCGGCCGCAAACAACTGGCAGAACCCCTGGCCTTACGTAGAAAAACGACGTTAGTGCCAATGGCTTACTGCACTTTTTCACGACATGCGCAACTGACCGAGACTCTAACTGATCGCTCGCCAGATTTTGGCTCGGCTTGCGCCCGAAATGAAAACGCGCAAAGCTGCCTCCATCACCGCAACCTCACTCCAGAAATCATCCATGACCACGACGACCCAACACGCTCAGGTGCTGATTCTGGGCTCCGGCCCTGCCGGCTACACCGCCGCCATTTACGCTGCGCGCGCCAACCTCAAGCCCATGCTGGTGACCGGCATGGCCCAGGGCGGCCAGCTCATGACCACCACCGAAGTCGACAACTGGCCCGCCGACGTGATGGGCGTGCAAGGCCCGGAGCTGATGGAGCGTTTCCAGAAGCACGCCGAGCGCTTCAACACGCAGATCGTGTTCGACCACATCCACACGGTCGAGCTGACCCAGCGCCCGTTCACGCTCACCGGCGACTCGGGCACCTACACCTGCGACACGCTCATCATCGCCACCGGCGCCAGCGCCAAGTACCTCGGCCTGCCCTCTGAAGAATCCTTCATGGGCCGCGGCGTCAGCGGCTGCGCCACCTGCGACGGCTTCTTCTACCGCGGCGACGAGGTCTGCGTGGTGGGCGGCGGCAACACGGCGGTCGAGGAAGCGCTCTACCTGTCCAACATCGCCAGCAAGGTGCACCTGATCCACCGCCGCGACAAGTTCCGCGCCGAAGCGATCCTGATCGACAAGCTGCACGAGAAGGTCGCCGCCGGCAAGATGGAACTGCACACCTTCCAGACGCTCGACGAGGTGCTGGGCGACGCCTCCGGCGTCACCGGCGTGCGCCTCAAGAACGTCGACGACGGCAGCACGCACGACCTGGCCGTCAAGGGCTGCTTCATCGCCATCGGCCACCAGCCCAACACCGACATCTTCAAGGGCCAGTTGGAGATGAAGGACGGCTACCTGATCACGCGCACCGGCCTCAACGGCTTTGCAACCATGACCAGCGTGCCGGGCGTATTTGCCGCCGGCGACGTGCAGGATCACATCTACCGCCAAGCCATCACCAGCGCCGGCACCGGCTGCATGGCCGCCCTCGACGCCCAGCGCTTCCTGGAACAAGGCAGCACGCACGGCTGAACCCGGTGATGGCCCGATTGATCTGGTTATAATCGTCGTTTCGCCGTCATGAGACCCGCCGAATTTTTTCGGCGGAGGGGTGACCATCAAGCCAGACAACAGAGCAGTCCTCGCGACCGATCCGTTGTTCATAAGTGCAGGCAGCCACTGCTTCCGAGCGGTCGCTGTTTGCGCCATGCGGCATGGCTTGCGCTGTTCACCGAGTTATTTACAGTCTGGAGAAGCGTCATGGCACGCGTCTGTCAAGTCACGGGTAAAGGCCCGATGGTTGGGAACAATGTTTCCCACGCCAACAACAAAACCAAGCGTCGCTTTCTGCCGAACCTGCACTATCGCCGGTTCTGGCTCGAAACCGAAAACCGCTGGGTGCGTCTGCGCATCTCGAACGCCGCTCTGCGGTTGATCGACAAGGTGGGCATCGAGCAGGTCGTTGCCGACCTGCGTGCTCGCGGCGAACTCTGAAGCGGAGATAGAACACCATGGCATCCAAAGGCGGACGCGAAAAGATCAAGCTGGAGTCCACTGCGGGCACCGGCCACTTCTACACCACGAACAAGAACAAGAAGACGACGCCCCAAAAGCTCGAATTCATGAAGTTCGACCCCAAGGTGCGCAAGCACGTGCTCTACAAGGAAATCAAGCTCAAGTAAGTCGCCTCGACTGAACCGCTGATTTTCACAACCCGCCCCAGGGTCACCTGCGGCGGGTTTTGTTTTGCCTGATCGGTTTTGTCCATCCCCCTTCAAGGTGATGGACGTCGCCAATGCCCTGACCTAGATTGATGCAGTCAGGACGCGGCGAGGTGTCTCATGCAGTACAGGTGGAAGAGGACGGGCCAGAGGACAGCAGCGGGCCTCATGCTGAGCGCCGGGTTGTTGTCGACTGGCCTGGCGCAGTCGATCGACATCAGCCCCAGCCGCGTCACTGTCGGCCAGCCCCTGAAACTGCACTTGCTGGTGCGCGACTTCGAGCCCGGCGCCCGTACCGGACTGGCCCACCATTGCTTCCAGGTCGATCTGCGTCAGGGTGACGCGCCTTGGCCTGCCGAGTCGCTGCAATGGCAAGCCCAGCCCGTGGGCAGCGATGGCCAGTGGCGCCTGCAGGTCACCAGTGCCCTCGCGGTGCAGGAACCCACGCTGCAGGCCCGTGTCGCGCTGCTGTGTGGTGCACCGCTGGTGCGTGAATTCACGCTGCTGGCCGAGCCTCCCGAGGCATCCACCCACACGGCGCAGTCCTTGCCGCAGCCATTGCCTCCACTTCAACCCGTGCCATCCCGGCAAGACCGCAGCGCTCCACCCAATCCACGCAAGGCGGCAACAGCTCACGCACGCCCTCGCCTGCCACCACCCGAAACGCAGCCACCTCGACTGCAACTGGATGAAGTCCTGAATGCAGCGCCAACCAGCGCAGGCACGACCGTGCCCCACCTCAGCGCCCTCGCTCCAGTTCCGGCAGATACGGCCCTGCCCGCAGCCATTCAAAGCCTCTGGCTGCAGGAATTGCAAGGTCTGCATGAGGAACAGCGCCAGACCCGCGCCACGCTGATGGCGCTGAACGCCCGGCTCGAGCGCGCCGAGCGCGACACCTGGCGCCACGGGATCGACATGGCCAGTGGCATCGCCGGCCTGCTATTGGCCGGTCTGCTGCTGCGTGTACTGCGCGAAGTCACGCTCAAGCGCGTGCACTCCTGGCTGCCGCCTGACAAGCCGAGTCGCGCGCCGCGCTTCACGCCTGCGACACCCCCTGCAGAGCCAGCGCCAGTGGCAAGCTTTTCACCGGACAACCGCAGCCCCGTCAGCGCCAGCCTGGAATGGCCCAGTCACATGGCTCGATATGGCCAGCCCACCGAATTGGGCCAGGCCGCGCTGGACGATCCGCCCTGCAGCGCCGCACTGGCCCAAGTCGATGCGCTGAGCGCCAATGGCTATCACGGCGCAAGCGCGGCAGCGCTGGAACACGCGCTGCACAGCCATGTCGGCAAAAGCCCGTGGATCCTGCTGCGCCTGCTCGATCTCTACCGCACGCTGAACCAGCCGTGGAACCACGAGCGCGTCAGCGCCGAGCTGGAGGCGATCTACAACGTCCGCGTGCCGCTCATGGCCGAGGGGCCGGGCGAAGGCCGCAGCCTGGAAGACCAGCCGCACAGCTGGCCTCGCATCTGCCAGCTCTGGTTCCAACCTGACGCTGCGGCGCAACTCGCAGCCCTGCTGCTGCGGCCAACGCGGCTGGAAGTGCTCGATCTGGCCGCGTTCCGCGACGCATTGATGCTCTACGCGATGTGCTCGCCCGCACTCAACGACAGGCAACCCGGGAGCGTCAAACCCATGGTTTCATCCAGCGCAGGTGCCGAGGACTGGGCGCTGGTCGCCGCAGTCCCCTGAGCCACAACGCCGACCGGCTTACACCAGCACGCGCTCGATGCCGCCCGCATTAGCGCGCTTGACGTAGTCGGGCATCCAGTTCTCGCCCAGGATCTGGCGCGCCATTTCGACCACGATGTAGTCGGCTTCCAGCAGTCCGTTCTTCAGGTCGTCGCCGTAGCGCGACAGGCCCTGCAGGCAGCTCGGGCACGAGGTCAGGATCTTGACGTCGCCCTGGTGACCGGCAGCGCGCAACTCGGCCTCGCCCTTGAGCAACTCCTCTTCCTTGCGGAAGCGGATCTGGGTCGAGATGTCCGGACGCGACACGCCCAGCGTGCCCGACTCACCGCAGCAGCGCTTGCTCTCCAGCACGTTGTCGCCGAGCAGGCCCTTGACCGTCTTCATCGGCTCCTGCAGCTTCATAGGCGTGTGGCAGGGGTCGTGGTACAGGAACGATCCCTTGCTCTGCAAGGTGATGCCCTTCTCCAGCAGGTACTCGTGAATGTCGATGATGCGGCTGCCAGGGAAGATCTTGTCGAACTCGTAGCCCTGCAGCTGGTCATAGCAGGTGCCGCAACTCACCACCACGGTC
Organism: Leptothrix sp. (in: b-proteobacteria); assembly: GCF_965250675.1. Lineage (NCBI taxonomy): Bacteria > Pseudomonadati > Pseudomonadota > Betaproteobacteria > Burkholderiales > Sphaerotilaceae > Leptothrix > Leptothrix sp. (in: b-proteobacteria). Next base: position 43,099 of record NZ_CBDFPH010000006.1, on the reverse strand, counting down.
TTGATATCGAGGTAGTTGAGCGTGTTGGCCACGCGGTGGAAGAGCACCCGGTTGTCGGTGATCATCTTCTCGGCCTTGTCGAACTGGCCCGAGCCGCGCTGCGGGTAGCCGCAGCACAGGTAACCCGGCGGCAGCACCGTCTGCACGCCGGCGTGCCAGAGCATCGCCTGCGTGGCCAGGCCGACCTGGCTGAACAGCCGCTCCGAGCCGCAACCCGGGAAATAGAACACCGCCTCGGTTTCGGCCGTGGTGCCCTTGGGGTCGCGGATGATGGGGACGTAGTCCTTGTCCTCGATATCGAGCAGCGCGCGCGCCGTCTTCTTGGGCAGCCCGCCCGGCAACTTCTTGTTGATGAAGTGGATGACCTGTTCCTTGATGGGCGCCGTGCCCACCGTGGCCGGCGGCGCGTCCGTCTGCTTGCGCGCCAGGCCCTTGAACAGGTCGTGCGCCATGCGCTGCGCCTTCATGCCCACGCCCACCAGCGCGGTACGCGCGAGCTTGATGGTCTCGGGGTTGGTGGCGTTGAGCATCAGCATCGCCGCAGCGTTGCCGGGCCGGAAGCTCTTCTGGCCCATCTTGCGCAGCAGGTTGCGCATGTTCATCGACACGTCGCCGAAGTCGATCTTGACCGGGCACGGGCTCAGGCACTTGTGGCAGACCGTGCAATGGTCGGCCACGTCCTCGAACTCTTCCCAGTGCTGGATGCTGATGCCGCGCCGGGTCTGTTCCTCGTACAGGAAGGCCTCGATCAGCAGGCTGGTCGCCAGGATCTTGTTGCGCGGGCTGTACAGCAGGTTGGCGCGCGGCACGTGCGTAGCGCACACCGGCTTGCACTTGCCGCAGCGCAGGCAGTCCTTGATCGACGTGGCGATCTCGCCGATGTCGCTCTGCTGCATGATCAGCGACTCGTGCCCCATCAGGCCAAAGCTGGGCGTGTAGGCGTGGCTCAGGTCGGCGGCGTGCACGTCGACACCCAGGCCCGTCAACGCATTGCCGCGCAGCAGCTTGCCCTTGTTGAAGCGACCTTCGGGGTCGACGCGCGCCTTGTAGGCGGTGAAATTGGCCAGCTCGTCGTCGGTCAGGAACTCGAGCTTGGTGATGCCGATGCCGTGCTCGCCCGAGATCACGCCGTCGAGGCTGCGCGCCAGCACCATGATGCGGGCGACCGCCTCGTGCGCCGTCTGCAGCATCTCGTAGTTGTCGCTGTTGACGGGGATGTTGGTGTGCACGTTGCCGTCGCCGGCATGCATGTGCAGCGCCACCCAGACGCGGCCGCGCAGCACGTCCTTGTGGATGCGCTTGCATTCGTCCAGGATCGGCGTGAAGGCCGCACCGGCAAACATCGACTGGAAGGGCTTGAAGATCTGCGCCTTCCAGGACGCGCGCAGGCTGTAGTCCTGCAACTGGTCGAAGAAGCTGCGCCCGGCGCTGGCCTCGTCGTGCTGCGGCACGTCCAGCCCGTCGAGCCAGCCCTGCCACTGCGTGCGCACCTGGCCCAGCAGCGCGAGCGCCTGCTGGACGCGGTCTTCCAGCAGCTCGGCGCTCGGAATCTCGTTGGCGTCGTCGGTCTTGCCCAGCGGCAGCGCGCCGGCAGAGAACAGCACCTCCAGCTGGTCGACCAGCGCCAGCTTGTTGCGCAGGCTCAGCTCGATGTTGATGCGCTCGATGCCCAGCGTGTACTCGCCCATGCGCTCGAGCGGAATCACCACGTCCTCATTCACCTTGAACGCGTTGGTGTGCTTGGAGATCGCGGCAGTGCGCTTGCGGTCGAGCCAGAATTTCTTGCGCGCATCCGCCGACACGGCCACGAAGCCTTCGCCGTTGCGGCCGTTGGCCAGGCGGATGACCTCGCTGGTGGCGCGGGCCACCGCGTCGTCATCGTCGCCCACGATGTCGCCGATCAGCACCATCTTGGGGAAGCCGCCGCGCTTGCTCTTGGTCGTGTAGCCGACCGCCTTCAGGTAGCGGTCATCCAGGTGTTCCAGGCCGGCCAGGATGGCGCCGTTGGGGCGCTTCATCTCGGCGAACATGAAGTCCTTGATGTCGACGATCGACGGCACGCAGTCCTTCGGGTTGCCGAAGAACTCCAGGCACACCGTGCGCACGTGGTTGGGCATGCGGTGCACGACCCAGCGCGCACTGGTGATCAGGCCGTCGCAGCCCTCCTTCTGGATGCCGGGCAGGCCGGCGAGGAACTTGTCGGTGACGTCCTTGCCCAGGCCTTCCTTGCGGAAGATGCGGCCCGGAATGTCGAGGCGCTCGGTGCGCTCCAGGGTCTTGCCGCTGGCGTCGTAATAGTTCAGCTCGAAACTGGCGGTCTCGACGTCATGGATCTTGCCCATGTTGTGGTTGAGGCGGATCACCTCCAGCCACTTGGCCTCGGGCGTGACCATCTTCCAGGACGCCAGGTTGTCCAGCGCCGTGCCCCACAGCACCGCCTTCTTGCCGCCGGCGTTCATGGCGATGTTGCCGCCGATGCAACTGGCCTCGGCCGAGGTCGGGTCGACCGCAAACACATAGCCGCCGCGCTCGGCCGCGTCCGACACGCGCTGCGTCACCACGCCCGCGCCGGTCCAGATGGTGGCGATCTTGTTCGGCAGGCCCGGCAGGTCGACCAGTTCGACCTCGGTCATCTGTTCGAGCTTTTCGGTGTTGATGACCGCGCTCTTCCAGGTCAACGGAATGGCGCCGCCGGTGTAGCCGGTGCCGCCGCCACGCGGAATGATGGTCAGACCCAGCTCGACGCAGCCGGCCACCAGCGCGGCCATTTCAGCCTCGGTGTCGGGCGTCAGCACCACGAAGGGGTACTCGACGCGCCAGTCGGTCGCGTCCGTCACGTGCGAGACGCGGCTCAGGCCGTCGAACTTGATGTTGTCCTTGGCCGTGTTGCGGCCCAGCACGCGGCGGCTGCGGGCGCGCAGGTCGTAGACCTCGCGGAAGCGGGCGCCGAAGCGCTCGACCGCCGCACGCGCGGCCACCAGCAGCGACGCCACCGCGCCGTCGCGCTCGGCGTCGCTGTCGGAGCGGCGCTTCTCGATCTCGGCCAGGCGGTGGTGCATGGCGTCGATCAGCATCTGGCGCCGCTTCGGGTTGGCGATCAGGTCGTCTTCCAGATACGGGTTGCGCTGCACCACCCAGATGTCGCCCAGCACCTCGTAGAGCATGCGCGCGGAGCGGCCGGTGCGGCGCTCGCCACGCAGGCGGTTCAACAGCTCCCAGGCCGGCGCGCCCAGCAGGCGCAGCACGATCTCCCGGTCGGAAAACGAGGTGTAGTTGTACGGAATCTCGCGCAGGCGGGGCTGGTCCGTCGCTTCGGCATGGGCCGCAGCGGCGGGCAGAAGGGTATTCAAAGGAAGCGGAGCATTCATGGGGCCGCAGGGCGCGTAGGCAGACTCATCAACGAAAAACGAGCCGCACGATGACAAAAGAAGACGACGGACCCGGCTCAAACCGGGGCAAGAATAGTAGCTCAGGGGGCGGTTTTCACCGGCGGTGCGGCTATTGCCTGGCCACGGCAAGCCCTTGCATCCTTTTGTGCCCTGCCAGGATCAAGGCTCCATCTTCATGAGCAATTCCATGTCCACCCACATGCCCACCCTGCCCGCCTGGCCCTATCCCCGCTGGATCGCCCACCGGGGCGCCGGCAAGGAAGCCCCCGAGAACACGCTGGCCGCCTTTCGCCTGGGCGCCGCGCTTGGCTGGCGGGCGTTTGAATGCGACGTCAAGCTCAGCGCCGACGGCCAGCCCTTTCTGCTGCACGACGCCACGCTCGACCGCACCACCAGCGGCCACGGCACCGCTGGCGACCTGCCCTGGCACACGCTCGCCACGCTGGACGCCGGCCGCTGGCACAGCCTGGCCTGCGCGGGCGAGCCGCTGCCGACGCTGCAGGACGTGGCGCGCTTCTGCATCCATCAGGGCTGCGCGCTCAACATCGAGATCAAGCACACGCCGGGCGATGCCACGCGCACCGGCCGCGTCGTCGCCTGGCAGGCGCAGGCGTTGTGGGCCGATGCCGCCACGCTGCCACCGCCCTTGCTGAGCAGCTTCGAGCCCGAGGCGCTGGCGGCCGCGCAAGCCGCCGCCCCGGCCCTGCCACGCGCGCTGCTGCTGGACGAGCTGTGGCCCGGCCACCTGGAAGTCGCGCGGCAACTGGGCTGCGTCGCCGTCGTCCTGAACCACAAGCTGATCGACGCGGCCCAGGTACAGCGCCTGCACGCCGCCGGGCTGCAGGTGGCCTGTTACACCGTCAATGACGCGGCGCGTGCGCAGGCGCTGCTGTCGTGGGGCGTGGCCAGCGTCATCAGCGATGCGGTCAGGACGTTGGGGCCGCACCCGGGTTGATCGAGGCGGCAAACGCAAAGTGGTTCTTGCCGCTTTGCTTGACGCCCAACATGGCTGCATCGGCCTGGGCAATCAAGGCCTCCAGCGAGGGCGTCGGATCGAACGCCAGCACCACGCCCACGCTGCAGCCCAGCCCGGAGCCGATTGCCGCCGTGCCCGTAATCAGGCGTTGCGCGACGACCCGGCTGGTCGCCTCGGCCACGTGGCGCTCGAACACCATGCACAGCACGAACTCATCGCCGCCCACCCGACCGGCGATGTCGCCCTCGCGCACGCTGGCCCGCAGCAGCGCGCCCATCTGCCGCAGCACCTGATCGCCAGCAGGGTGGCCGTAGCGGTCATTGATGCTCTTGAAGCCATCCAGGTCCAGAAAGAAGATCGCCAGCACCTGGTTCGGGTGGCGCCGGCAACTCTCCAGCAGCGTGTGGCTGACCTCCATGAACAGCTGGCGCGCGGGCAACTGCGTCAGCGGATCGAGCTGGGCCACGTGCAACTGGTGCGCCAGCGCCAGTTGCTGCTGGTGCAAGCCGTTGAGGTGCTCCACGACCTGGTCGATCTCATGCACCGGGCTGCTCGGCGCAGCGCGGCGCTCGGGCCGCAAGGCAACCGGCCGGGTGTCTTCGTGCAGGGGCATGGGCACGGTGGCGTCGATCAGGTCGGGCAGCCGGCGCACCTGCTGGCTCACCACCACCGCAATCGACGAGGCGGCCAGCGCCCCAAAACCCAGGCCCAGCGCACCCAGCACCAGGTGCTGCAGCAAGGCCTGCCGCTGCGTGGCCACGACGTCGATCTGCGTGCGACCCAGCACCAGGTGCCAGGCCGTGCCGGCAATGGGCCGGATGACGCCGAGCATGGAGCGGCCATCCTTGGAGACGCTCTCGAACGTCTCCCGGTTGCCACTCTGAAGGTGGCGGATCAGGTCGGCATTGGCCGATTGGCCTGCCCAGCGCGCGGAATCCTGCGAACGCGCCACGATCACGCCGCGCTCATCGATGATCACCCCCAGCCAGTGGGCCGGCCACTGCTGGTCTTCCAGCACGCCTTGCAGCGCCCGCACCGGCAGCGCCATGCGCAGCGAGTAGCGCACCGCCCCCGCAGCGTGCAGCGGCACGGCCACCATCACCTCGAACTGGCCGCTGAGGGCGCTCCTGACCAGCGGCGTCACCACGGGCTGGCCCTGCTCGAACACCGGCTGTTCATCGCGCTGCGAGGCCGAATGCGGCAACACGCTGCCCATCGGGTAGGCGGTGGAAAAGACCAGCGCTCCGTCCTGGCGTGCCAGCGTGATCGGCAGCGCGTCGGGCTGATGACCACTGGCCCGCAGCGCGTGGGTGTAGAGCCCGTTCAGGTCACCCTGATGCGCCTGGTCCGACTCGACCAGCGTTTCCAGCGCCGCCCGCCCCAGCGCCAGCCGGTGCTGCACCGCCCGGGCGGCAGCTTCTGCCCGCTGGGCCAGCTGCGATTGCTGCTCGGCCTGCAGCAACGCCAGTTGTCGCTGCGACAGCCAGATCGCCAGCAGCAGCATCGGCAGACTGGCAGCCAACGCGCACAGCAGCAGCCAGGCGCGAATGCTCAATCGCGGGCAGGTGAACCAGCTCCGCACCTGCCGCCACACGTGCTTGAGCATCACGCGCCTCCTTTTCTTGAGTGCCGATTCAATAATAGGTTGATGAATTTCGATTGCGGCAACGCAAGTTGCGCCAGCCCCCCGGCCCCCAACACCCCCAGGAAATCCACCATGCAGCCCTTGCGCGATGTGCACGTCGTTGAATTCGAAGCCCTCGGCCCCGCGCCGCTGGCCGGCTGGATGCTGGCCGGGCTGGGCGCACGCGTCACCCTCATCAGCCGGCCCGGTGGCAACGCCATGGCACGCCAGCTGGGCGGTGCGGGCGACAACCCGCTCCACCAGGGCAAGACCGCCGTCGAGCTGGATCTGAAAAATCCCGCTGACCGTGCCCGCGCGCTGGCCCTGATCGCCCAGGCCGACGCGCTGATCGAAGGCAACCGCCCCGGCGTGATGGAACGCCTCGGCCTCGGCCCGGCCGACTGCGCCGCGCAGAACCCGCGGCTGGTCTACGGCCGCATGACCGGCTGGGGCCAGAGCGGGCCGCTGGCGCAGGCGGCGGGGCATGACCTGAACTACGTCGCGCTCAGCGGCCTGTTGTCGCTCGGGGCGCCGCGAGGCGGCCTGTCCACAGTGCCGCCCACCGTGCTGGGCGATGCCGGCGGCGCGCTCGGCCTGGCGCTGGGGCTGGTCAGCGCCGTGCTGGCCGCGCGCAGCAGCGGACAGGGTTGCGTGGTGGACGCGGCCATCGTCGACGTCGTCGCCATGCTCGGCACGCTGGCGCACTGGCTGCGCAGCGGCGGGCAGCTCGACACCGCCGCGCCCACCAGCCCCTTCCACGACTCGCCGTTCTACGACGTCTACCGCTGCGCCGACGGCGGCCACATCAGCCTGGGCGCGCTCGAACCCCAGTTCTATGCCCTGCTGCTGCAGCGCCTGGGGCTGCACGACGTGGACCCGACGGCCCAGTATCAGCACGCCGCCTGGCCCGGCCTGAAGGCACGCCTGGCCGCGCTGTTCGCCAGCCGGCCGCGTGCGCACTGGTGCGCGCTGCTCGAAGGCAGCGATGCCTGCTTCGCCCCGGTGCTCGGCATGGCCGAAGCGGCCGCCCACCCGCACAACATCGCCCGTGAGATTTTTCACACTTCAGCGGATGGGCGCCTGCAACCCACCGTCGCGCCCCGCTTCCTGCCCCTGACGTGACCGGGCCGGCGCTCAAGTCGCGCCGTCCGACACCGATACATGAAAAGCCAGTGACTTCGCCCGCTGGGGAACGGCTGCAACTCTGCGCCGCCCCGACGGACCCAGGCTCAACCGCACTGGCCCGAAAGGCTTTTCATGTCCACCGATACCGCCAGCACCGCCCGTCCGACCCCCTCCACCGCCTCGACTGCCGCCCAGGCTTCCGGTGCGCCCCGGGCCACGGTGGCCGCTGCCGGCGCGATCGACACCAGCTACGTGCCGGCCCGCCTGCCAGCGGGCACCATCATGAGCCTGACTGGCAAGGCCGCACGACGTGGTCCGGACGGCTCGCTGGTCGAGCTGCAGGTGGGCGACGAAATCAGCAAGGGCGACGTGCTGCTGACCGAGCAGAACGGCGTGGTCGAAATCCGCAGCGAAGGCAACCCGCTGGCCCGTCTGGCCCCGCTCAACGACGACAGCAGCACCGGCGACCCGGCCCTGGACCGCATCGTCGCCGAGCTGGAACTGGACTTCGACGCCCCCGCCGCCGGTGGCCTGGCCCCGTCGAGCGACCTGCAGCAAGGCGTGATGATCGAGCGCATCGTCGAAGTCGTCAGCCCGCAGACCTACACCTACGACAGCCCCGCCTCGGTCATCCCGGCGGCACCGCTGGCACAGGACACCAGCGCACCGCCGGCATCCCCTGCACCTGCACCTGCACCGTCGGAAAACACGGTCCAAGTCATCTCGGCCGCGCTGACCGGCCCGGGCGACATCACCGAAGGCCAGACCGCGAGCGGCTACACCATCACCCTCTCACAGGCCGCCACGACCGACGTGACCGTCGAATTGCGCTACGCCGGCACCGCGACTGATGGCACCGACTTCACCGCCGTGACCTCGGTCCTGATCCGGGCTGGCCAGACCTCCACCACCTTCGACATCGCCACCCTCGACGACGTCTTCGCAGAAGCCGACGAGACCCTCAGCGTCTCCCTCGGCCCCATCACCGGCGGCGGCGCGCTGGAACTGATCGGCTCCAATCCCGCAGCTGACACCGTCATCACCACGATTCGCGACGACGGCGTCACCACGCCCCCCATTTCCCTGCCGCCAGCCGGCACCAGGCTGCTGTCGCTCACCGGCCCGGACGCCGTGATCGAAGGCCAGGTGGCGACCGGCTACAAGGTCTCACTGACCTCCGCTGCGCTCACCGACATGACGGTCGAGCTGCTCTACACCAGCAAGGGCGCTGACGGCTCGGACTACCAGAGCGTCCAGTCGGTCACGATCAAGGCCGGTGAAACGTCCGCCTCGTTCGACATCAACACCTTCAGCGACAACCTCGTCGAGACCGGCGGCGAAGGCTTCCAGATCTCGCTGGGCGCCCTGTCGGGCGGCGAAGCCGGTTCGATCACGCCTGACAGCAGCGCCGCTTCGATCATGACGATGATCTACGACGCGGGCGTCACACCGCCCCCGCCGGCACCCACACCCGCCCCTGCGCAGCCAGAGACCATCCTGCTGTCGATCACCGGCCCTGGCTCGGTCGTTGAAGGCCAGACGGCCACCGGCTACACGGTCTCGCTGACCCACGCTGCCGCGTCGGACATGACGGTCGATCTGGTCTACAGCAACACGGGGGCTGATGGCTCGGACTACACCGCCGTCCAGTCCGTCACGATCAAGGCCGGCGAGACGTCCGCCACCTTCGATATCGCCACGATCCATGACGTCTACGCCGAATCCGGCGAGTCGTTCACCGTCGCCATCGGCTCGCATGCCGGCGGTGGCTTCGAGTCGGTGCAGACCGATTCGGCTGCAGGATCGATCACGACCGCGATCAACGATTTCCCCGCCGGCGGCCCGCCGCCAGCGCCGCTGCCGCCGACCGATCCGAACGTGGTCCTGCTGTCGATCACGGGTCCAGGCTCGGTCGTTGAAGGCCAGACGGCCACCGGCTACAAGGTCTCGCTGACCCATGCCGCGGCGTCAGACATGACGGTCGATCTGGTCTACAGCAACACGGGGGCTGATGGCTCGGACTACACCGCCGTCCAGTCCGTGACGATCAAGGCCGGTGAGACGTCCGCCACCTTCGATATCGCCACGATCCATGACGTCTACGCCGAATCCGGCGAGTCGTTCACCGTCGCCATCGGCTCGCATGCCGGCGGTGGCTTCGAGTCGGTGCAGACCGATTCGGCTGCAGGATCGATCACGACCGCGATCAACGATTTCCCCGCCGGCGGCCCGCCGCCAGCGCCGCTGCCGCCGACCGATCCGAACGTGGTCCTGCTGTCGATCACGGGCCCTGGCTCGGTCGTTGAAGGCCAGACGGCCACCGGCTACACGGTCTCGCTGACCCACGCTGCCGCGTCGGACATGACGGTCGATCTGGTCTACAGCAACACGGGGGCTGATGGCTCGGACTACACCGCCGTCCAGTCCGTGACGATCAAGGCCGGTGAGACGTCCGCCACCTTCGATATCGCCACGATCAACGACGTCTACGCCGAATCCGGCGAGTCGTTCACCGTCGCCATCGGCTCGCATGCCGGCGGTGGCTTCGAGTCGGTGCAGACCGATTCGGCTGCAGGATCGATCACGACCGCGATCAACGATTTCCCCGCCGGCGGCCCGCCGCCAGCGCCGCTGCCGCCGACCGATCCGAACGTGGTCCTGCTGTCGATCACGGGCCCTGGCTCGGTCGTTGAAGGCCAGACGGCCACCGGCTACACGGTCTCGCTGACCCACGCTGCCGCGTCGGACATGACGGTCGATCTGGTCTACAGCAACACGGGGGCTGATGGCTCGGACTACACCGCCGTCCAGTCCGTGACGATCAAGGCCGGTGAGACGTCCGCCACCTTCGATATCGCCACGATCAACGACGTCTACGCCGAATCCGGCGAGTCGTTCACCGTCGCCATCGGCTCGCATGCCGGCGGTGGCTTCGAGTCGGTGCAGACCGATTCGGCTGCAGGATCGATCACGACCGCGATCAACGATTTCCCCGCCGGCGGCCCGCCGCCAGCGCCGCTGCCGCCGACCGATCCGAACGTGGTCCTGCTGTCGATCACCGGCCCAGGCTCGGTCGTCGAAGGCCAGACGGCCACCGGCTACAAGGTCTCGCTGACCCATGCCGCGGCGTCAGACATGACGGTCGATCTGGTCTATACCAGCCGTGGCGCGGACGGCAGCGACTATCAGGCGGTGACCTCGGTGACGATCCTGAAGGGGCAGACGTCGGCCTCGTTCAACATCGCCACCCTGGATGACGTCTACGCCGAGCACGGCGAAGCCTTTGAGGTGGCCATCGGCGCGCACACGGGCGGTGGCTTCGAGGCGGTTCAGACGGACTTGACGGCGGCATCGGTCACCACGGCCATCCACGACTTCGGCGCCAACCCGCCGGCGGATTCGAGCACGGTCAAGGTGTCGATCAGCGGGCCGGTCGAGGTGATCGAAGGCCAGACCACCTCCGACTACACGCTGGCGCTCACGCACCCGCCCACCGAGGCGGTGACGGTCAAGCTGGTGTTCAGCGGCGTGGCAGCGGACGGCGGCGACTTCGAGCGCGTGGCGACCGTGACCTTCCAGCCGGGCGAGTTGGCAGCGACGTTCTCGCTGCGCACGCTGGTGGACAACCTGCCCGAGGGCAGCGAGACCTTCACGGTTCGCATCGACACCGTCACCGGCGGTGGCTTCGAGGCCATTCAGGCCGACAGCGCACAAGCGGGGGTGACGACGACCCTCCTCGACGCACCGCCGCCCGTGCTGGGTGGCGATTTGACCGCGCAGGCATCCGAGGAAGGCCTGGCGCACGGCGCAGCCGACAGCCAGGGCAACGCAGCCGGTGCAGACACGGGCGATGCGCCGACGTTCAACGGCCACATCAGCATCACCGATGCCGACAGCAACAGCTTCACCGTGACGCTGACGGCGCCGACCCTGGCGGTGACCTCGGGCGGCCAGGCGATTGTCTGGACCGGTGACGGCACAGGCACGCTGGTCGGCCACGTCGGCTCGGCCAGCGGCGCGGAAGCGGTGAGCATCCACATCGACAACCAGGGCGCCTACAGCGTCAAGCTGTCGCTGCCGCTTGACCACGCCCTTCAGGGCGAAGGCGCGGCCGGCGAGGACGTACTGGCGCTCGGCGTGGGCGTGAGCGTGTCCGACGGCACGCACACCAGCACCACGACGCTGGTGGTGAACGTGGAGGACGACGCGCCGGTGGCGCACTCGGACGCGCTGACGGCCACGGCCGTGCGCACCAACCTGCTGATCACGCTGGACGTGTCGGGCAGCATGACCACCACCGACGGCGTGGGCCATGAGACGCGCCTGCAGACCGCCATCAAGGCGATCGAAAACCTGCTGGACCGCTATGACGCGGCAGGTGAGGTGGCGGTGCGGCTGGTGACGTTCTCGTCCACCGGCGGCCCGATAGGCGACCACTGGACCAGTCTGGCCGACGCCAAGCTGCTGCTGGCCAGCCTGACGGCCTCGGGCAACACCAACTACGACTCGGCGCTGGCCGCAGCCGAGAGCGCCTTCCACAGCGCGGGCAAGCTCGAAGGCGCGCAGAACGTCAGCTACTTCCTGTCGGATGGCGCGCCCAACGCAGGCCATGAAATCGACGCCAGCGACACCCAGGCGTGGCAGAACTTCCTGACCACCGCCGGCATCACCAGCCACGGCATCGGCATCGGGGCCGGCGCGGTGGGCTCGGCCATCGACGGCATTGCCTACGACGGCCGCACCGGCACCGACACCAACGCAGTGGTGGTGGCCAATCTGACCCAGCTCGACAGCGTGCTGACCGCCACCGTGCAGCAGCCCATTCACGGCTCGCTGATCAGCGCAGGCGGCGCCGATGGCGCACGGGTGCTGTCCCTCACCGTGAACAGCGTGGTCTACGACCAGCCGGGCGTGCAGACCATTGCGCTGGCGCACGGCGGCAGCCTGGTCGTGAACATGGCCACCGGCGAGTACACGCTGACACCGGGTGGCAGTGCCAGCCAGACCGACATCCGCTTCACGCTGGTCGATGGCGACGGCGACACCGCCAGCGGCCAGATCAGCCTCGACGTGACCTTGCCGGTCAACCATGCGGCCACGATCGGCGGTGCGATCAGCGACGAGGTCACCGAGGCAGGCTCGTCCACCAGCAGCGATGGCTGCCACCGCAGCACCAGCGATACCGCCGCCAGCACCACGCACGGTCAACTGACCGTGCACGACAGCGACGTGGGCCAGAGCTACTTCCAGCCGGTGACGGCAGGTGCCAGCGTCAACGGCCTGGGCAGCTTCAGCATCGATGCCAGCGGCCAGTGGAGCTACACGCTCGACAACAGCCACACGCGCGTTGACGGCCTGCAGAAAGGCGAGTTGCTGCAAGACCGCTTCGTGGTGCGAAGCGCCGACGGCACCGAGCAGACCATCAACATCACCATCCACGGCACCAACGACACGCCCACCGTGGGCCTGAGCGGCGGCGGCGGGCTGCTGGGGCTGGTCGACCTGAACGTGCTCGACATCCTGGACTTCGGCAACAAGCAGGCGTTCAGTGCAAGTGATGTGGACGGCAATCTGAAGACCGTCACCGTCAAGTACGACAGCGGCCTGCTGGGCGGACTGCTCAGCTTGGTCACCACCGACTACAGCCTGGCGTATGACAGCGCGCTGGCACAGGAATTGGGCCTGAAGGTCACGTTGGTAGACACCGGCAGCCACAGCCTGCTGGGTCTGCTGACCGGCACCAGCTCGACGCTGACCGTCACCGCCCTCGACGGCGGCGTGGTCGACAACCAGGTGGTCAACGAGTTCCTCGCCAGCGTGCATCTGCAGGAAAACGGCGGCCTGCTGGGCGGCGTGGTGGACGCCAAACTCTTCTCAGGCGTCACGATCAGCGCCACTGACAGCGAGGGCGCCAGCGCTCACGCCAACGTCGGCAGCCTGCTGACTGCGGGCGTGCTCGCCGCACCAGAAACGTCGAATGTCGACACCGGTAACGCCGGCAACAACAGCCTGAGCGGCAGCAGCGGCACCGACCGCCTCTATGGCCTGGACGGCAACGACACGCTCGACGGTGGTGCGGGCAACGACATCCTGCGCGGTGGCGCAGGCAACGACGTCATCAACGGCGGTATCGGCAACGACCTGCTGATCGGTGGCGCCGGCCACGATGTACTGACCGGCGGCGCCGGCACCGACGTGTTCCAGTGGCATCTGGCCGACGTGGGCAGCAGCGGTGCCCCGGCGCACGACGTCATCACCGATTTCAACCTGGCCAGCGCCAGCACAGGCGGTGACGTGCTGGACCTGCGCGACCTGCTGGTGGGCGCGCAGCACTTCGGCACCGACGCCGGCAACCTCGACAGCTTCCTGCACTTCAGCCACGACAGCGCCACCGGTTCGACCCTGCTGGAGGTGAAGTCGCACGGTGCCAGCGGCGTGGTCGACCAGGTGATCGAGTTCAATCACGTCGATCTGACCGCCGGCTTCAGCAGCGACCAGCAGGTGATTCAGGAGTTGCTCAAGGGCGGGAAATTGATCACGGATTGATAGCCGCTTTCGTCATGACACTCAGCCCCGCCGATGCGGGGCTTTTTTGTGGGCTATTCTTTTTTCACACTCCAGCACCCGCACGGCACAGCCGCATCTGTCCTTCAAATGTCATTGAAAAACGTCTCTATCGGAGCGGCCGTGCTGCTCCTAGCATCGATAGGGTGGCGCTACCGAAACGCTCCCGTCATCACGGCATGGATGTCTCCCGACCCGCCGGCCGCCGCAAAGATCGAGTTCGACAATGGCACCGTTCGAGACTACTCCGCCGCCTCGCAGCCGGGCCAGGGCAATGACAGCCGCAACCTGGGGTCCGGCGGCGTCCGGAAGTGCAAGAAGGGGGCGGAGATCATCTACACCAATGAAGCCTGCCCGCAAGGTGCGAAAGAGCATCAGATGACCGGCGGCACGATCAGCGTGGTGCCGGGACACGGACAGCCCAAGCCGGCGACGCCATCGCCGATGGACGCCCCCCGCCGCGCCACGGTCTACGACGCCATGGACGCGAGCGAAGCGCCTCCCCGCCGTCAGGAGCGGTAATCGGCGTTGATGGTCACGTAGTCGTGCGACAGGTCGCAGGTCCAGACGGTGGCCTGCGCTGCGCCGCGGTTCAGGCCGACGCGGATGGTGATCTCGGCCTGCTTCATGACGCGCTGGCCGTCTTCTTCGCGGTATTCGGCGCGGCGGCCGCCCTGGTGCACAACGTGGACGTCATCCAGGTGCAGGTCGATCAGGTTCTGATCGAGGTCATCGATGCCGGCGTAGCCGACCGCCGCCAGGATGCGGCCCAGGTTCGGGTCGCTGGCGAAGAAAGCGGTTTTCACCAGCGGTGAGTGCGCGATGGCGTAGGCCGCCTGCAGGCATTCATCCTCGGTGCGGCCGCCTTCGATGGTCACGGTGATGAACTTGGTCGCGCCTTCGCCATCACGCACGATGGCTTGCGCCAGTTGCTGCGACACCGCGATGACCGCCTGGCTCAGCGCCTGGCCCTCGGCCGAGTCGAGCGAGGTGATGGCGGCGTTGCCGGCCTGGTGGGTGGCGATCAGCACGAAGCTGTCGTTGGTCGAGGTGTCACCGTCGATGGTGATGCGGTTGAAGCTGCGGTTGGCGGCTTCGGTCACCAGCGGCTGCAGCAGCGCAGGGTCGATGGCCGCGTCGGTGGCGACGAAGCCGAGCATGGTCGCCATGTTGGGGCGGATCATGCCGGCACCCTTGCTGATGCCGGTCACGGTGACAGTCTGGCCGCCGATCTGCACCTGGCGCGAGGCGGCCTTGGGCAGCGTGTCCGTGGTCATGATGGCCTCGGCGGCCAGGCCCCACTGGTCAACCTTGCGGTCGGCCAGCGCGGCGGGCAGGCCGGCCTGGATGCGGTCGCTCGGCAGCGTTTCCATGATCACGCCGGTGGAGAACGGCAGCACGTCCTCGGGCGCCAGGTCCAGCAGTTGCGCCAGCGCGATGCACACCGTCTTGGCACGCACCAGGCCGTCTTCGCCGGTGCCGGCGTTGGCGTTGCCGGTGTTGATGACGATGGCGCGCTTGGTCGAGCTGACGGCCAGATGCTCGCGGCAGATCTGCACCGGCGCGGCGCAGAAGCGGTTCCTGGTGAAGACGCCGGCGACGCTGGAGCCGGGCGCCAGCGTGATCACGGTCAGGTCACGGCGGTTGGCCTTGCGCACGCCGGCCATCGTGATGCCCAGCTCGACCCCGGCCACAGGGTGCAGTTCAGCGGGATGGGGGGCGGACAGGTTCACGGGCATGGCAGGTCTCCGATCAGCTCAGCTTGCCGTGGCAGAGCTTGTACTTCTTGCCGCTGCCGCACGGGCAGGGGTCGTTGCGGCCCACACGGGCCGACTGCTGCAGGGGCACGCCCTCGTCCAGCGACGGCGCAGTGTCCTGCGACACGCTGCCGTCTTCGTTCGGGTGGGTGTAGGTGACGTTGCTGATGTGCTCGGCGCGCTGCTCGATGGCCTGGGCGGCCTGCGTGGCCTCTTCCTGGCTCTGGATGCGCACGGTCAGCAGCAGGCGGCTGACTTCCATCTTGACGCGGTCGAGCAGCTGGCTGAACAGCTCGAAGGCCTCGCGCTTGTATTCCTGCTTCGGGTTTTTCTGCGCATAGCCGCGCAGGTGGATGCCCTGGCGCAGGTAGTCGAGTGCGGCCAGGTGCTCACGCCAGTGCGTGTCCATCGCCTGCAGCAGGATCATGCGGCCGAAGCTGCCGAACTGCTCGGCGCCCACCTGTTCCTGCTTGGCCGCGTAGCTGGCGTTGGCGGCACTGACGACGAGCTCGATGAGCTCCTCGTCGGTGATGGCGTCGGACTTCTCGACCTGCGCCTTGAGGTCGATCGGCAGCTGCCACTCGTCGCGCAGCGTGGCTTCGAGCGCGGCCAGGTCCCACTGCTCTTCGACGCTCTCGGCCGGCACATAGGTGCGCACCACGTCGACCATGGCACCACGGCGCAGGAAGCCGAGCTGCTCGTCGATGGCGGTCTGCTCCAGCAGCTCGTTGCGCTGGGCGTAGATGACTTTGCGCTGGTCGTTGGAGACGTCGTCGTACTCCAGCAGCTGCTTGCGCATGTCGAAGTTGCGCGCCTCGACCTTGCGCTGCGCGCTCTCGATGCTGCGGCTGACGATGCCGGCTTCGATGGCCTCGCCGTCAGGCATCTTGAGCTTTTCCATGATCGCCTTGACGCGCTCACCGGCAAAGATGCGCATCAGCGGGTCGTCAAGGGACAGGAAGAAGCGCGACGCGCCCGGGTCGCCCTGGCGGCCGGCGCGGCCGCGCAGCTGGTTGTCGATGCGACGGCTCTCGTGCCGCTCGGTCGCGATGATGCGCAGGCCGCCCAGCGCCTTGACCTGGTCGTGCAGGCCTTGCCACTCGTCATGCAGCTGCTGGACGCGGCGGGCCTTCTCATCGGCCGGGATCGCTTCGTCGGCCTCGATGAACTGCACCTGCTTCTCGACGTTGCCGCCCAGCACGATGTCGGTGCCGCGGCCGGCCATGTTGGTCGCGATGGTGATCATCCTGGGCCGGCCGGCCTGGGCAATGATCTCGGCCTCGCGGGCGTGCTGCTTGGCGTTGAGCACCTGGTGCGGCAGGCCGGCCTTGGTCAGCAACTCGGAGACGCGCTCGGAGTTCTCGATCGACGTGGTGCCCACCAGTACCGGCTGGCCACGCTCGAAGCACTCGCGGATGTCGGCCGTGACGGCGTCGTACTTCTCGCGGTCGGTCTTGTAGACCAGGTCGAGATCGTCCTTGCGGATGGTCGGGCGGTTGGGCGGAATCACCACGGTTTCCAGACCGTAGATTTCCTGGAATTCGTAGGCTTCGGTGTCGGCCGTGCCGGTCATGCCGCCGAGCTTGCCGTACATGCGGAAGTAGTTCTGGAACGTGATCGAAGCCAGCGTCTGGTTCTCGGGCTGGATCTGCACGCCTTCCTTGGCCTCCACGGCCTGGTGCAGGCCATCGGACCAGCGGCGACCCGTCATCAGGCGACCGGTGAACTCGTCGACGATGGTGATCTCGCCGTTCTGGTTGACGTAGTGCTGGTCGCGGTGGAACAGGTGGTGGGCGCGCAGCGAGGCGTAGAGGTGGTGCACCAGCGTGATGTTGGCCGCGTCGTAGAGCGACGCGCCTTCGGTCAGCAGGCCAGCTTGCGCCAGCAGCGCCTCGGCCTTTTCGTGGCCTTCTTCGGTCAGCACGATCTGCTGGGTCTTCTCGTCGGCGGTGAAGTCACCGGCCTCGATCACGCCCTCGCCAGTGCGCGGATCGGCCTCGCCGATCTGCTTCTTCATGCCGGGCACGACGGCGTTGATCTTGAGGTACAGGTCGGTCTGGTCTTCGGCCTGGCCGGAGATGATCAGCGGCGTGCGCGCCTCGTCGATCAGGATCGAGTCGACCTCGTCGACGATGGCGTAGTTCAGGCCGCGCTGCACGCGGTCGACCACCTCGTAGACCATGTTGTCGCGCAGGTAGTCGAAGCCGTATTCGTTGTTGGTGCCGTAGGTGATGTCGGCGGCGTAGGCGGCCTGCTTTTCCTGGCGGCTCATGTTGGGCAGGTTGATGCCCACCGTCAGGCCCAGGAAGTTGTAGAGCCGCGCCATCCATTCGGCGTCGCGACGCGCGAGGTAGTCGTTGACGGTGACGACGTGGACGCCCTTGCCCGACAGGGCGTTCAGGTAGACGGGCAGCGTGCCCATCAGCGTCTTGCCTTCGCCGGTGCGCATTTCGGCAATCTTGCCGTTGTGCAGCGTCATGCCGCCGATCAACTGCACGTCGAAGTGACGCATCTTCAAGACGCGCTTGCCGCCTTCGCGGACGACGGCAAAGGCTTCGGGCAGCAGGTCGTCGAGCGACGTGCCGGCGGCAACGCGCTGGCGGAACTCGTCAGTCTTGGCGCGAAGGGCGTCGTCGCTCAAGCCCTCGAACTGCACTTCCAGCGCATTGACGCGCTCGACCACACGCCGGTACTGCTTGAGCAGACGGTCATTGCGGCTGCCGAAAATCGAGGTAAGAAGCTTGGGCAACATGGATTTCAGGCGCGCTCGGGCATCGACACAAAGCCGATGAGTCTATCACCGGGCATCAGGCGATCGGCGTAGCGCGGTCAGCGGACCTTACGGCGCTCGCCCCGTGCGGCGCCCCCTGCGCCGGCGGTCTGTTCAGACGGGCCCAGGCTCTCGCCGCGCGCCAGAAAACGCGCCGGGTTCTGGGGTACGCCGCCGAGCAAGACCTCGAAATGCAGATGGGCGCCGGTCGAGCGGCCGGTGCTGCCGATCAGCGCAATCGACTGGCCGCGCTTGATCAGTTCGCCCGGCTTGACCAGCACCCTGGAGGCGTGGGCGTAGCGCGTGACCAGATCATTGCCGTGGTCGATCTCCAGCATCTGGCCGTATTGGGGATGAACCTCGACGCTCTGCACCACGCCGCCAGCGGCGGCATGGATGGGCGTGCCGACGTCGCCCGGAAAGTCCAGCCCGGTGTGCAACGCCGGCCGGCCGGTGAAGGGGTCGAGCCGGAAGCCGAAGCCCGAGCCGACCGGCCCGTCGACCGGCGCCGCGCTGGGCACCAGCAGCAACTCCAGCCGGCGCTCCAGCAGCCGCGACTCGATCAGTGTGAAGATGTCGGTGTTCTGCTCGGCCTGGGTGTCGAGCCGGCTCACGAACGCCTGCAACTGCGGCATCGACAAGGCCTGCGCCGGCACGTAAGGCCCGCCCCGCCCGCCCCCCACGCTCTTGGGTGCGGCAGTGGCCGGCAGGCGCAACTCTTCCGGCTTGACGCCGGCCAGGCCCGAGACGCGCTCGCCCACGGCTTCGAGTTGCACCATCTTGGCCTGCATCTCGCCCACCTTCTGGGCCATGGCGTCGAGGTTCTCGCGCAGGTAGCGGTCGCGCTGCTCGGATTCGTCGCGCACCACCAGCCGCACGATCTGGCTCACCACCGGCCAGCCGTCGCGCACGGCCTTCAGGAAGACGAAGTGATAGACCGCGCCGGAGAACATCAGCAACGCCAGCAGCGTGCCGGCGGCGATCAGCCCGAGTTGCAGCGGCCGCAGGTGCAGGGTCCGGGTGCGGGACGTTCCGTGCGTGATCAAGATATCCATGGTCGCTACACTCCTTTGCGTGAAAGCTGCTCAGCCCAAAGCCGTCCCTGATGCCGTACCGCTGCGTCAGGTGCTGTCCCATTGCGAGCCGCTCATGCGGCTGCAGCAGCGGCTGGCCCAGGCCCAGGCGCGCATGGAGGCCGTACGCCCTTTGCTGCCGCAGGGACTGCGGGCTTTTGTCCAGTCCGGCCCGACCGATGAAGAGGGCTGGACGATTCTGGCCAGCGGACCGGCCGTCGCCGCCAAGCTGAGGCAACTGCTGCCGCGCCTGGAAGATCGACTCAAGCTGCTGGAGTTCCGGCCCTACGCGATTCGCATCCACGTACAGGCCTCGAAACCCCGCTGACGGATCGGCGCTGATGCGCTTCAGCCGCCTCATCGGCTGCGCAGTGTATCCACCCCAAAAAACAAAACCGCCCGAAGGCGGTTTTTTGTCATGACCTGCGGACCGGGCCGCAGGATGCCGGACGATCAGGCGCGGGCAGCGCGCAGCGTACGGGCAAAGTCCTGCAGTGCGGCGATGCCGCTGTTCTCGGCGCGATGGCACCAAGCCTGCAGGTCATGCACCAACTGCTCGGCCGACACGTTGGTGCGGGTCCAGAGCTGACGCAGTTCTTCGCGCATCGTCACCAGCTTGGAGAGCGTGTCGCTCTCGCCGCAGGCCAGGGCCACCTGGGCCTTGACGTCGGCCGGGATCTTGTCGTCGTCGCGGTGCAGCCAGCGCTGGGCCAGCATCATGTTGGACCAACGTTCGGTGTTCTGCTTGCCCTGGGCCTTCATGCGGTCCAGTTCTGCAGCACAGGTCGACTTGAGGCCCTGCGCGTACTTCGCCATCACTTCATAGCGGTTGGTGATCAGCGCTTCCAGCGTCTGGCTGTCGGCCACCGGCTTGACTTCGCCCAGCTTCAGCTGCGGCGCGGTCTTGCGCACCTTGGCCAGACCGACGATTTCCATCGCGCGGATGTAGCCCCAGCCGAGGTCGAACTCATACGGCTTGACCGAGAACTTGGCCGACGTCGGGTAGGTGTGGTGGTTGTTGTGCAGCTCTTCGCCACCGATGATCAGGCCCCAGGGCGAGACGTTGGTGGAGGCGTCGACCGCCTCGAAGTTGCGGTAGCCCCAGAAGTGGCCCAGGCCGTTGATCACGCCCGCCGCCCAGATCGGGATCCAGATCATCTGGATCGCCCAGATGGTGACGCCGATGACGCCGAACAGCGCGACGTTGATGATGAACATCAGGATCACGCCCAGCTTGCTGTGGCGGGTGTAGAGGTTGCGCTCGACCCAGTCGTTGGGCGTGCCATGGCCGTACTTGTCGAGTGTCTCCTGCACCTTGGCTTCGGCACGGTAAAGCTCCGAGCCTTCCAGCAGCACCTTCTTGATGCCGCGCGTGACGGGGCTGTGCGGATCGTCCACGGTCTCGCACTTGGCGTGGTGCTTGCGGTGGATGGCGACCCACTGCTTGGTTTCCATGCCAGTGGTCATCCACAGGCAGAAACGGAAGAAGTGCGCCGGAATCGGGTGCAGGTCGAGCGCGCGGTGCGCCTGGCTGCGGTGCAGGAAGATGGTGACGGACGCGATGGTGCAGTGCGTGACGATCAGCGTGTAGATCACGACCTGCCAGACACTGGCGTGCGTGAATCCATTGGAAAGCCAGTCCACCAGGGCAAACCAGATCGAGGAGAGTTCGGTCATCGAGAAACCTTCGTATGCGCCTGGCCGGATCACGTCTTCACGCGAAGAGACACAAGGAGGCACAGCCGTGTGTCATCAGCAGAGAAATCAATTGTAGGGGCGATGCCGCAATTCGAGGCACTGAATTCACGCCCACAAACCCGGCTTTTAGGGCTGAAACCGCCCCGGAGCCGGATTTATGCGGGGCGTTTGCTGCAAATCAAGCGAGAAGCGGGATCCAGCCCCGGGCCGGATCGGGCTCAGCGGCGCTGCCAGACGGCGGCGAAGAAGCCGTCGGTGCCGTGGCGGTGCGGCC
This sequence comes from Leptothrix sp. (in: b-proteobacteria), assembly GCF_965250675.1. NCBI lineage: Bacteria > Pseudomonadati > Pseudomonadota > Betaproteobacteria > Burkholderiales > Sphaerotilaceae > Leptothrix > Leptothrix sp. (in: b-proteobacteria). The sequence continues at coordinate 21,849 of NZ_CBDFPH010000006.1, read as the reverse complement.
ACAGGCGCAGGCAGCCGTCGCGGGTGAGCTGCTCGGCGTCGGCGACCTGCTGGCGCGCGAGGATCTGCGCCACGTCCACCGGCTCGAAGTCCGGATGTGCGGCGCTGAAGGCATTGGCGATGTCCTCGTTCTCGGCGCGCAGCAGGCTGCAGGTGGCGTAGACCAGCCGGCCGCCCGACTTGAGCAGGCGCGCGGCGCTGTCGAGGATGGCGGCCTGCTTGACCACCAGTTCCTCGACCGCCTTGGGGCTTTGGCGCCACTTCAGGTCCGGGTTGCGGCGCAGCGTGCCCATGCCGGAGCACGGCGCGTCGACCAGCACGCGGTCGATCTTGCCGGCCAGGCGCTTGATGCGCTCGTCGCGCTCGTGCGAGATGCCGGCCGGATAGACGTTGGAGAGCCCGCTGCGCGCCAGGCGCGGCTTGAGCGCGGCCAGGCGGTGCGCCGACACGTCAAAGGCGTAGAGCCGGCCGGTGTTGCGCATCATGGCGCCCAGCGCCAGCGTCTTGCCGCCCGCGCCGGCGCAGAAGTCGACCACCATCTCGCCGCGCTTGGCTTCGGTCAGCAACGCCAGCAGCTGGCTGCCTTCGTCCTGCACCTCGACGTCGCCGCGCAGGAAGGTCGCGCTCAGGTTGAGCGCGGGCTTGCCGTTGGCGCGCAGGCCGAGCGGCGACCACGGCGTCGGCTGGGTGAAGACGCCCTCTTCGGCAAGCGCGGCCTGCACCACGTCGCGCTTGGCCTTGAGCGAGTTGACGCGCAGGTTCAGGCTGGCGGGCTGGTTGAGGCTCTCGACCAGCGGCCAGAACTCTTCGCCGAGCTCGGCCTGCAGCGGCGTGGCCAGCCACTCAGGCAGGTTGTGGCGCAGGTTGTCGCCCTGCTTGGCGATGCTGACCAGGCGGCTGGAGTAGACCCACTTCAGCTCGTCGGGCGTGGCGGCGGCGCGCAGATAGGCTTCGCTGCCCTGCCAGGCCAGCATCGACAGGCGGCGCTCGAGCGAGCCGGTGCCGGTCTTGGCCAGGTACTGCCACTTGAGCTTCTCGCGCAGCACGGCGTAGATGGTCTCGGCCAGGGTCTGGCGTTCACGGTGGCCAAGCGCCTTGTTCTGGCGGAAGAAGGCCGAGACGACCGAATCGGCCGGCTGCGTAAAGCGCAGTACCTCGTGCAGCAGTTCGTCGCACAGGGCGAGCAGGGCTTTGGGGGTCATGGAAGTGTTCTTTCTGGGTTCGGCGCAGAGTTCAGCGCGATCAAGGGCGAGGAGCGCGGGGAGAGGTCAGCCGAAGACGCTTTGCGTCTCGCCTGCGAGTTGGTGCACCCGGTTGCCGTCCAACTGCAACTGACCTTGCACGAACCAGCGCACCGCGCGCGGGTAGATATGGTGTTCGCTTTGCAGCACACGGGCTGCCAGTGTCGCCGCAGTATCGTCGGGCTGCACCGGCACGGCGGCCTGAATCACGATCGGGCCGTGGTCCAGCTCTGGCGTGACGAAGTGCACCGTCGCGCCGGCAAACTGGCAGCCCGCGTCGAGGGCGCGCTGGTGCGTGTGCAGCCCGGCGAAGGCCGGCAGCAGCGACGGATGTATGTTGATCAACCGGCCGGCGTAATGCGCGACAAAACCCGGCGTCAGGATGCGCATGAAACCCGCCAGCACGACCAGGTCCGGCGCGTGCTGGTCGATCTGGGCGGCCAGCGCAGCGTCGAACGCAGCGCGATCGGCGAAATCCCGGTGCGACACCACGCCGGTGGCGATGCCCCGGGCCTGCGCCCAGGCCAGGCCGGCGGCGTCGGCGCGGTTGCTCAGCACCGCGACCACCTCGGCCGGCCAGCCTTCGGCCACGCAGGCCAAGGCGATGGCGCGCATGTTGGAGCCGCCGCCGGAAATCAGGATCACGATGCGTTTCATGGGGGGGCGAGTGTAGCGAGGCGGCTCCGGGCGGTGCTGCAAGGCCATGAGGCCGCTGCCTACAATCGCGCCGCTCGCTCTGCATGACCGCTCTGCATGACCGCTCTGTGCGCCTGTCCAGTCCGCCTGTCAACTACCCGCCCCTACCGACCATGTCATCCCGCGTCCTCACCGGCATCACCACCACCGGCACCCCGCACCTGGGCAACTACGTCGGCGCGATCCGCCCGGCCATTGCTGCCAGCCGCGAAGCCGGGGTCGAGAGCTTCTTCTTCCTGGCCGACTACCACGCGCTGATCAAGTGCGACGACCCGGCGCGCATCGAGCGCTCACGCATCGAGATCGCCGCCAGCTGGATCGCCGCCGGCCTCGATCCCGAGCGCGTCACCTTCTACCGCCAGAGCGACATCCCCGAAATCCCCGAGCTGACCTGGCTGCTGACCTGCGTCACCGCCAAGGGCCAGATGAACCGCGCCCACGCCTACAAGGCCGCCGCGGACGCCAACGCGGCCGCGGGCGAAGACATCGACGCCGGCATCACCATGGGCCTGTACTGCTACCCGATCCTGATGGCGGCCGACATCCTGATCTTCAACGCCCACCGCGTGCCGGTCGGGCGCGACCAGGTCCAGCACATCGAGATGGCGCGTGATGTGGCGCAGCGCTTCAACCACCTGTTCGGCGGCGGGCGCGAGCTGTTCGTGCTGCCGCAGGCCGAGATCGAGGACGACGTCGCCACCCTGCCCGGCCTGGACGGCCGAAAGATGAGCAAGAGCTACGACAACACCATTCCGCTGTTCGAGGGTGGCAGCCGGGCCATGAAGGAAGCGATCGCCCACATCGTGACCGACTCGCGCCTGCCCGGCGAGCCGAAAGACCCTGAAGGCTCGGCGCTGGTGACGATCTTCGATGCCTTCGCCACGCCCGACGAGCGTGCCGCCTTCCGCCAGGCGCTGCGCGACGGCCTGGGCTGGGGCGACGCCAAGCAGCGGCTGCTGGAGCAGGTCGAGCGCAGCGTCGCACCGATGCGCACGCGCTACGAGCAGCTGATGGCGCACCCGGAACACATCGAAGAAATCCTGCTGGCCGGCGCTGCCAAGGCCCGCGCCACCGCCGGGCCGCTGCTGGCGCAGTTGCGCGACGCCGTCGGCCTGCGCCGCATGCAGGCGCACGCGCCGGCTCAGCAGGCCAAGGTGGCCAAGCACAGCGCCGATCTGCCGCTGTTCAAGCAATACCGCGAGGCCGACGGCCAGTTCCACTTCAAGCTGACCCGCGCCGACGGCCACCTGCTGCTGCAAAGCCGTGCCTTCAGCGAAGGCCGCGCCGCCGGCGGCTGGGTGCAGCGCCTCAAGACCGAAGGCGCCGTGGCGCTGGATGCGGCGCTGGACGCTGCGCGGGTCGACCTGGCTGAAGGCGTCAGCCGCGACACCGTGCTGGCGGCCTTGGCCGCGCTGCTGGCCGCCAGCCAGGCCTGAACAGTCGACGGCGCCCCCCATGACCGGCATCTACCTCACCGACATCGAGGCCGCCATCAACTGGTGGCGCATCCGCACGCCCACGCCCGACAGCATGGCGCTGAGCGAGCCGCTGCAGGCGCTGGCCGAGGTCTATGCGCTGATGGTCTATTACCGCCGCAGCCAGTGCGACGAGGCCACGCTGCCCGACGACGCCCGCGACGCCTGGCTGGCCTGGTACGCCACCACGCCGGACGCGCCCTGCATCGCCATCTGCTCGACCACCCAGGGCGACGCCACCTGCAAGGGCTGTGGCCGCCGCTTCGACGAGGTGCAGCGCTGGCCGGGGCTGAGCCCGGTGCAGAAGCGCGAGGTCTGGCACCGCATCACCCAGGAAGGCACGGCCTGGCGCTTCAACCGCTATGCCGAGCGCGTGCGCAGCGCCTCGGGCGTGCCGGCCTCAGACCTCAGGCCAACGGCAGACTGAGCGCAAAGCAGCTGCCGCCGCCCTCGCGGGTCTGGCAGCGCACCTCGCCGCCGTGGCGCTGCACGATCTGGCGCACCAGCGACAGCCCCAGGCCCACGCCGCCGGCGTATTCGGCATGGCCGGGCAGGCGGAAGAAGGGCTCGAACACCCGCTCCTCAAAACCCGCCGGCACGCCCGGGCCGCGGTCACAGATCCGCACTTCCAGCCGATCGCCCTGGCGCTGCAACTGGGCCTCGACCTCATCGCCACCGTAGCGCCGGGCGTTTTCCAGCAGATTGCGCACGGCGCGCCGCAGCAGGCGCTCGTCGCCGTGCAGCAGCGGCAGGTCGCCGGGCGCGTCCAGCGTGGCGTCCACGCGCGCGGCCTCTTCGGCCAGCAGGCCGACCAGATCCACCGGCTCGGCCTGGATTTCGGTCCGGGCATCGAGCCGGCTGGCCAGCAGCACCTCTTCGACCAGCGCATCAAGCTCGCGGATGTCGCGGTCGATCTCGGCCTTGAGCGCGGCGCGCTGCTCGGGCGCAGCCAGGCCCAGCATCTCGACTGCCATCTTGAGTCGCGCCAGCGGCGAGCGCAGTTCATGGCTGGCGTTGGCCAGCAGCGAGCGGTTGGAGCGCACCAGGTCCTCGACCTGCTGCGCGGCGCGGTTGAAGCTCTGCGCCAGCACGGCGACCTCGTCGCGGCCCTCGGCGTCGACCCGGTGCGACAGGTCGCCGGCACCAAAGGTCTCGACCCCGCGCTGCAGCGCCTCCAGCCGCCGTGTCAGGCGCCGCACCACCGGGTAGGAGCCGGCGGCCACCGCCACGAACACGGCGCTCAGCACGATCAGCAGCGCGCCCGCATCGTCGAGCCAGGGCGGCACGGGCCGTCCGGGGCCGAAACGCCAGGGCTTGAGGTCCGCACGGGATGCCGGGCCGGCGGCATCGGGCCGATGCGGCGGCCCGCCTTCCTGCCGGCGTGGTCGGCCGATCCACAGGAAGCGGCCATCGCTCAACGGCACGCGCAGGGCGAACTGGGCGTCGGTGCCCATCTGGTCGAGCAGGCGCTGGTAGAAGGCCGAGGCCACGATGCGCCGGCCGGCCGCGTCGTCCAGCGCCAGCGGCAGGCGCAGGCGGCGCGACCAGTCCTGCACCGCCGCGCCCTGCACCGCGTCGGGCTCGGTGGCGGCGGGCAGGCTCTGCTCCAGCAGGCTGGCCCAGGCCAGGCCGCGCTCGTTGATGGCGGCGTCGATGCGGCCCCGCTCGGCCTCGGCGTGGCTGCGCACCAGCACGCCGGCCACCAGCGCGAACACCAGCAGCACCAGCACCACCGTCAGGTAGATGCGCAGGTAGAGGCTGCGGATCACAGGTTTTCGCCGTCCTGCTTGCGCGCGAACACGTAGCCGGCGCCGCGCAGCGTCAGGATGCGGCGCGGCGTCTTGGCGTCGTCCTCGATGGCAGCGCGGATGCGCGAGATGTGCACGTCGATGCTGCGGTCGAACGCATCCATCGGATGGCCCTTGAGCGAGTCCATGATCTGGTCGCGCGACAGCACCCGGCCCGGGCTTTGCGCCAGCACCAGCAGCAGGTCGAACTGGTAGCTGGTCAGGTCGCAGGGGCGGCCTTCGATGCGGACCTGGCGGGCGTTCACATCGACTTCGAGCCGGCCGAAGCGCAGCACGTCGTCATCGTGGCGCGGCGCAGCGCGGCGCAGCAGGGCCTTGATGCGGGCCAGCAGTTCGCGCGGCTCGAAGGGTTTGGGCAGGTAGTCGTCGGCGCCGACTTCAAGGCCGACGATGCGGTCCATCGGCTCGCCGCGCGCGGTCAGCATCAGCAGCGGCAGGTGGCGCAGGCGGGAGTCGGCGCGCAACTCGCGCGTCAGGTCGAGGCCATCGCCGTCGGGCAGCATCAGGTCGAGCACCAGGGCATCGAAGCTGGTGCGCTGCAACTGGACGCGGCCTTGCGCCAGATCGGGCGCCACGGTGACAAGGTAGCCGGCGGCTTGCAGGTAGTCGCGCACCATGGTGCTCAGGCGCGCGTCATCATCGATCAACAGGACATGCTGGTTCATGTCCTCATGATGCCCGCAAGACCTGGTGCGCCTGTCGCGCGAAGGTAGCGCGAAGGTAAAGAAACTTGGAGAAGCTTGGGCTTGACGCCGCCAGATTCAGGAAATCACCACCTGCGGCAGCGGCATCAGCTCGAACACGGCCTCGGCCACCGGCAGCATGAACGGCTCGGTCGGCGGCACGTCATGGGCGTCCGTACGGACCGATTCCAGGCTGCGGATCTCGTCCAGATAGAACACCACGTCGCCCTGCGCGGCACAGCGGGCGCTGACGCGCACGGTCTTGCGCAGCGGCAGCACCAGCTCGATCAGGCGGGAGACCTCTTCGGCATCAGCGCGCAAATCGCGCGCCTGGCCCAGCAGCGGCATGAGCACCGGCTCGCGCTGGTGCGACACCAGGCAGGCCTGCAGCACGGCGTCGACCTCGTCCAGGCTCTGGCTCAGCAGTTCGTCGCGCGGCATTTCAAGAATACCTTCCAGCGCGGCGTTGCAGTGGCTCAGCAGGCCACGGGCGTCGAAGTGCAGCACGCCTTCGGGTGCGAGTTCGAGCACCCGCTCCAGTGCGAGCGCGCGTTCGCGCCAGTCGTCGCCCTCGGGGCTTGACGTGCCATCGGCTGCGTTGTCCGCCGACTCGCCCGACGTGGCCGCATCGGGCGTCAACAGCAGCAGCAGGCCACCCGACTGCGACAGCACCGGGCCGGACATCTGCAGGCTCGCGCCGACAGAACTCACCAGCGTCAGCCGCTGCGGCGACTGGGCCAGGCCCTCATCCAGCGACACCACGCCCGTGGCGGTGCGCACCGAAAACAGCACGCCCAGGCGCAAGCCCGGCTGCAGGGCCGGACTGGCCGCGCGCAGGCCGGGGCCGAGCGCCAGCACACGGCAGCGGTCGTCGATCTGGATGAAGAAGGGAAACGCCTGCGTCAGCTCCGCCGCACTCAGGCCGGGGCCGGTATCGTCCGAAAACAGGGCATCGGACGAGGAAAAAGGATTGTTCATGACACTCTTTCAGATCGGCGGAGACCGCATCAATCCAGATCTTCGGCGTCCACCATCGACTCGACGCGGTCGATCAACTCCAGCGGGCTGAAGGGCTTGACCAGATAGGCGTCGGCGCCGGACTTCTCGCCATCGGCCAGATCGGTGGCCTGGCCGCGCGCGGTCAGCATGACGATCTGGATCTGGCGCAGCGCCGGGTCCTGCTTGATGAGGTGGCAGACCTGATAGCCGTCCAGCGCACCCGGCATCATCACGTCGAGCAGCATCACGTGGGGCCGCATCGCGTGCGCTAACGCCAGGCCAGACTCGCCGTCCTGCGCCTCGTGGATTTCGAAGTCCCCGAATTCCAGCGTCATGCGGATGAGCTTGCGAATGTCGGCTTGGTCCTCGACGATCAGAATGCGGTGAGTCACAGCGGCCAGCTCCCTTGAAGACAATGCTTGAAAGGACGGATGTTATTCGGGCTGTCCGCAGCTTGCTCGGTAGAACAAGCGTGGCTTCCCGACCCAGCTTCAGCCATGAAACACCACATCGGTCGCGCCTTGCGTCAGGTCTTCAGGCGGCCAGGCCGGTATGGAAGCCACGGCCCATGCGGATGATCTCGCCTTCGACCCAGCTGCGCACGGCCAGGGCCGGTGCGGGCTGATGCAGCACGCGAACGCGCTCGGGCAGGCCGCCGCGCTCGGCAATGTGCTGGGGCGTCAGCGACGTGATCGCCAGCACGCGCATGGCGGCGTAGTCGGGCAGGCTGGCCAGCGTCAGGAGCATGGCGTAGCCGTCGATGTCGGGCATGGCCAGATCGGTGACCAGCAGGTCGGGCGTGCGCCGACCGAGTTGCAGCAGGCCGGTGTAGCCGTTGTTGGCACTGCGCAGCGAGATCTGGGTGTTGAGCGGCTGCAGCGCCTCTTGCCAGTGCTGCAGCTGGTCGATGCTGGCGGCGATCAGCAGCACGTCCAGCGGGCCGTTGGCCGGCGGCAAGGTCGCCACCGTCTGGGCTGAAGCACGCAAGCCGCTGCGGTGCGCCAGCGCCTCGACCGCCGACAGCCGGATGCGGCGGTGGCCACCCGGCGTGCGGCCGGCGGGCAAGGTGCCTGCTTCCACCCACAACTGCACGGTGCGCAGCGAAACGCCAAGGCGCATCGCCGCCTCACGGGTGGTCAGCAAGGGATCGACAGGGTCGGGAGCAAAATGGGGACGTGACATTGCAAAGGCCCTCTTCAAGGGTACAGGGCCGAATCGGCCGGAGATGGTTTGCAGCGCTTGAGCAGTGGGGCCACTTCTGCGCCTTGCTGTTTTTTTCGGTTGTCACTCCCCGAACTGAAGGCTTTGAACTTACAGCTTGTGACATTTTGCACACCAGAGCGCCAATCGCGCATTCCCGGAGCGAATATTTCAAATGAGCAAGGCATTCACCCGCGAACCCGAAGGTGCCGATGACGACGAGGACAGCCCCGGCGCCCTGCCGCCGCTGCCCGCCGGCAGCCGCAACTACATGACGCCGCAGGGCGAGCAGCGCCTGCGGGCCGAACTGATGGACCTGCTCGATGTGGAGCGGCCGCGCATCGTGGAAATCGTGTCGTGGGCGGCCAAGAACGGCGATCGCTCGGAGAACGGCGACTACCTCTACGGCAAGAAGCGCCTGCGCGAGATCGACCGCCGCATCCGCTTCCTGACCAAGCGGCTCGACATTGCCGAGGTGGTCGACCCGGCGCTGCACCACGGCAGCGACCAGATTTTCTTCGGCGCCACGGTCAGCTATGTCAACGGGCGCGGCGAGGAACGCACCATCACCATCAAGGGCATCGACGAGGCCGACAACCTCAACGGCGAGGTCAGCTGGGTGGCGCCGATCGCCCGCGCCCTGCTCAAGGCGCGCGAGGGCGACGAAGTGCAACTCATGACACCCGGCGGGCTCGACCGGCTGGAGGTGCTGGAGGTGCGCTACCCGGCACCGGCCTCCCCCGGCGCCTGAAGTTCAGCCCCTGACCTTCAACCCTTGACGCGCGCCACGCGCTCGACCGCAGGCGAGCGCCGCACGGTGCGCAGCACATCGGCCAGATGCTGGCGGTCGCGCACGGCCAGCAGCAGCTTCAGCTCGCTGGTCTGGTCGTGCTGGACGCTGTCCATGTCGATGTGGGCGATGTCGGCCTCGGCCGCACTCACCGCCTGCGCCACCTCGGCCAGCACGCCCTTGCCGTTCTTGACCAGCACCGACACGGCGGTCTGGAACTGGCGTTGCGGATGATCGGCCCACTCGACGTCCAGCCAGCGCTCGCTGTCGCGCTCGAACTGGCGCTTGGCAACCGAGCAGTCGCTGGTGTGCACCGTCAGGCCTTCGCCCCGGCCCAGGTAACCGACGATGGCGTCGCCCGGAATCGGCCGGCAGCAGGTGCCCAGCCGCATGGTGGCGTTCTCGCTGCCGTCGATCACCACGGTGCCCTGGGTCGGGGCGTCGCTGTCGATGGCATAGCGGCCGGCGCTCAGGGTCAGGGCGTCGGGGCGCTCACCGTGTTCGACCATGTGGCGCGCCAGACGCTTGGCCACGATGGTGGAAATCTTGCGGCCCAGGCCAATGTCGACCATCAGCTCGCGCCGGTTGCGGTTGCCACTCCAGCGCACCAGGTTCTGCCACAGGGCGGTGTCGCTGGCATCGGCGTCGTCATCGATGGCCGGCAACTGCAGGCCTTCAGCGCGCAAGGCCTGCGCCAGCAGTTTCTGGCCGAGTTCGTAGGACTCCTCGGCCTCCATGTTCTTCAGGTAATGGCGGATCTTGGAGCGCGCCCGGCCGGTGCGCACGAAGTTCAGCCACGCCGGGTTGGGCCGCGCCGACGGCGAGGTGACGATCTCGACCACGTCGCCCGAGCGCAGTTCGGTGCGCAGCGCCACCGGCTCGCTGTTGACGCGCGCGGCCACGCAGTGGTCACCCACCCGCGAGTGGATGGCGTAGGCGAAGTCCACCGCCGTCGCGCCGCGCGGCAGCGCCAGGATGCGGCTCTTGGGCGTGAAGACGTAGACCGACTCGGGGAACAGGTCGATCTTGACGTGCTCCAGGAACTCGGCCGAGTCGCGCGTCTCGCTTTGAATGTCGATCAGCGACTGCAGCCACATATTGCCCAGGCGCTGCGCGTCGGGGGCATCGTGGCCGGTCTTGTCCTTGTACATCCAGTGCGCGGCAATGCCGGCCTCGGCCACCGCGTGCATCGCGGCGGTGCGGATCTGGAACTCGACGGCCGTGCCCACCGGACTGACCACCGTGGTGTGCAGGCTCTGGTAGCCGTTGGCCTTGGGGATGGCGATGTAGTCCTTGAAACGCCCCGGCACCGGCTTGTAGAGCTGGTGCAGCACGCCCAGCGCCAGGTAGCACTCGGGCAGGGTGTTGACCACCAGCCGGAAACCGAAGATGTCGCTCACCTGCGCAAAGCTCAGGTGCTTGTCCTTCATCTTGGTGTAGATCGAATGGATGGTCTTCTCGCGGCCGTAGACCTGGGCCGGCACCGCCGCCTGGCCGAGCGCAGCCTCGACCTGTTCCTGCACGCGCTCGACCACATCGCGCCGGTGACCCCGCGCGCGGCTCACCGCCTTGGACAGCGCCGCGTGGCGCCAGGGCTGCAGGTAGCTGAAGGACAGCTCCTGCAACTCGCGATACGTCTGGTTCAGGCCCAGCCGGTGGGCGATGGGCGCGAAGATTTCCAGCGTCTCACGCGCGATGCGGCCGCGCTTGTTGGCGGCCATCGCGCCCATGGTGCGCATGTTGTGCAGGCGGTCGGCCAGCTTGATGAGGATGACGCGCACATCACGTGCCATCGCCAGCAGCATCTTGCGGAAGGACTCGGCCTGCGATTCCTCGCGCGTGCTGAACTGCAGCTTGTCGAGCTTGGTGAGGCCGTCGACCAACTCAGCCGTGGCCGAGCCGAAGCGCTCGACCAGCTCGGACTTGGTGATGCCGCAATCTTCCATCGCGTCGTGCATCAGCGCGGCCATGATGGCCTGGGCGTCGAGCTTCCAGTCGGCGCACAGGCCGGCGACTGCGATCGGATGGGTGATGTAGGGCTCGCCGCTGGCGCGGAACTGGCCCAGGTGCGCCTCGTCGGCGAAGCGGTAGGCCTCGCGCACGCGGCGCACATCGCCTTCGTCGAGGTAATCAAGCTTGCCGGTCAGCGCGGCAAATGAAGCGGCACTGGCGCTGTGCGCCCCGGGCACGGCCTCGCGGTGAGGTGGCGTGGGCGGGCGGCCGTGACCGTTGTGGCCCTGGACTTTGCCCTCACCCGGCGTGGCGGGCGATTTGGGTTCGGTCAGGCGGGAGCCTTCCGGGCGATGGCCCCAAGGCGGAAAAAACATGCGGCGCAAGACGTCAGCGGTTCGAGAGACCATGGTGACACTCTAACGCCTGGCTCGGCTTCAGGCGCTGCGCGCCCTGCCAAAACCCTGGAAAGGGACGAGCCCGCAAGGCCCGCCCCCGTTCAGGCGCTGAATCAGCCCGGCACCTTGCGCAGCATTTCAATGCCGACTTCGCCAGCCGCGATCTCGCGCAGCGCGGTCACGCCAGGCTTGTTCTTGGTCTCGACCTTGGGCGCGTGGCCCTGGCTCAGCATGCGGGCGCGGTAGGTTGCAGCCAGCACCAACTGGAAACGGTTCGGGATCTTCTTCAGGCAATCTTCAACGGTAATGCGGGCCATGGATTTTTCTCAAGGGAGTTGAAGCGCGTCGAACACAGCCGACCGGCTGTGACGCTGAACCACGTATTTTAGACGCTGCGCATGCACGATGGCTTTGAGGTCGAACAGCGCGGTCTCGAACAGCGCGTTGATGACGATGTAATCGAAGTGCGGCGCCTGCGCCACCTCGTCACGCGCGTTGACCATGCGCTGCTCGATCACCTCGGCCGCGTCCTCGCCGCGGCGCAGCAGGCGCTGGCGCAGTTCGGCCCACGACGGCGGCAGGATGAAGATCAGCACCGCCGTCGGGAACAGCTGCTTGATCTGCAGAGCGCCCTGGTAGTCGATCTCCAGCACCACGTCCTCGCCGGCCTGCAGGCGCGCCTCGATGGCTGCGCGCGAGGTGCCGTAGAGGTTGCCGTGCACCTCCGCCCACTCGAAGAAATCGCCCTGGTCGACCATGGCCCGGAACGTCTCCGGGCTGACGAAACAGTATTCGCGCCCGTTCTGCTCCTGGCCGCGCGGTGCGCGCGTGGTGTGCGAGATCGACACCGCCAGCTTGGCGTCCAGCTCCAGCAAGGCCTTGACCAGGCTCGACTTGCCCGCGCCCGAAGGAGCGGCCACCACATACAAATTACCGGGAAACTCCATGATCGCTTTCGCTCAAAATCCGCAGGACAAAAGTCTAGCAGTCGGCTTTTGCGGCTTTTTTCGGCTGTTGCGCCCCAGCCCAGGAGACACCTCTCGTGATGCCACCGTCTTACGCTCCGTTCACCCTCTACCGCGACTTCCAGACCCAGGCGCAGATCGACACGCAGTACAACCCCAGCGCGGCCCTGGCCGACGCGGCAGCCGAGGCGCGCCACTACGTCGAGCGCAGCCAGCAGGCCCGCGCGCAACGGCCCTGCGTGCTCGACGTGCCCTACGGCCCGACGCGGGCGGAAACGCTCGACATCTTCCCCGCTGCGCAGCCCGGCGCGCCGGTGTTCGTCTTTCTGCACGGCGGCTACTGGCGCGCGCTGTCGTCCAAGGAGTTCAGCTGCGTCGTACTCGGCCTGCAGCCGCTGGGCATCACGACGGTGGTGGTGAACTACGCGCTCTGCCCCACCGTCAGCCTCGACGAGATCGTGCGCCAGGCGCGCGCATCGGTTGCCTGGGTGCTGCGCCACATCGCCCACCACGGCGGCGACCCGCGCCGCGTCGCCATCGGCGGCCATTCCGCTGGCGCCCACCTGAGCGCGATGTGCCTGCAGACGCCCTGGGCGCGCGACTACGGTCTGGCCGACGATCCGCTCGCCGCCGCCGTGCTGGTCAGCGGCGTCTACGACCTCGCGCCGCTGCGCTACAGCTACCTGCAGCCGATGATCCAGCTGGACGACGGCGTGATCCGGCGCAACTCGCCGCAGTTCACCGTGCGCCCCTGCGCCACGCCCGCGCTGGTGACCTGGGGCGCTGACGAGTCGAGCGAATTCGCCCGCCAGTCGACCGACTTCGCCGCCGCCTGGCAGCAGGCCGGCAACTCCAGCGAGCAGTTGGCCCAGCCCGGCGCACACCACCTCTCGGCCATCCACGGCTTTGAGCAGCCTGACAGCGCGCTGTGCCAGTGGTTGAAAAAATCCTTGACCCCCGCCCATTGAACCGAGAGCACCGCATGCAAGCCATCACCCGCGCCGATTGCCTGACGCTCGACCAGCAAGACCGCCTCGCGCCGCTGCGCGACCTGTTCGAGTTGCCCGCCGGCACGATCTACCTCGACGGCAACTCGCTGGGCGCCCTGCCCCGCGCCACCGCCGGCCGGGTGCAGCAGGTCATCCGCGAAGAATGGGGCGCGGACCTGATCCAGAGCTGGAACAAGGCCGGCTGGATCACGCTGCCGCAGCGCGTGGGCAACAAGATCGGCCGGCTGATCGGCGCCGGGCCGGGCGAGGTGATCGCGGCGGATTCGACCTCGATCAACCTCTACAAGGTGCTGAGCGTGGCGCTGATGCTGGCGCGGGCCGGCGCGCCGCAGCGCCGCGTCATCGTCAGCGAGCGCGACAACTTTCCCACCGACCTCTACATCGCCGAAAGCCTGGCGCGCCAGCACGGCTGCGAGTTGCGGCTGGTCGAGGGCGATGAGATCGCCGCCCACCTCAACGACGAACTGGCCGTGCTGATGCTCACGCAGGTGCACTACCGCACCGGCCGGCTGCACGACATGGCCGCGCTCAACGCCGCCGCGCACGCCGCCGGCGCGTTGGTGGTGTGGGACCTGGCGCATTCGGCTGGCGCGCTGCCGGTCGACCTGCATGGTGGCGGCGTGGCCGATCAGGCCGCCGACTTTGCGGTGGGCTGCGGCTACAAGTATCTGAATGGCGGGCCGGGTGCGCCGGCCTTCGTCTGGCTGCACCCGCGCCACGCCGCGCGCATGGATGCCGAGCGGCTCTGGCAGCCGCTGTCAGGCTGGCTGGGCCATGCCGCACCGTTTGCGTTCACCCCGGACTACCAACCCGCCGGCGGCGTGGCGCGCTTTGTATGCGGCACGCCGTCGGTGATCGGCATGAGCGCGCTCGAATGCGGCGTGGACACCGTGCTGGCGGCCGAGCCGCTGGGCGGCATGGCCGCGCTGCAGCAGAAGTCGCTTGCGCTGACCGGGCTGTTCATCCAACTGGTCGAGCAGCGCTGCGCCGGCCACGGCCTGCAGGTGCAGGCCGCCACACCGCGCGGCAGCCAGGTCAGCCTGTGGCGCGAGGAAGGCGCCTACGCCATCGTGCAGGCGCTGATCGCGCGCGGCGTGGTGGGCGACTACCGCGCGCCGGGCATCCTGCGCTTCGGCTTCACGCCGCTCTACCTGAGCCACGCCGACGTGTGGGAAGCCGTCGAGCAACTGGTGCAGGTGCTGCAGAGCGGCGAGTGGCGCCAGCCGCGCTTCAACCAGCACGCCGCCGTGACCTGACGGTCACTCCAGGTTCTGCACCTGTTCGCGCAGTTGCTCGATCGCGACCTTCATCTCGACCGCGATCTGGGTCAACTCCAGCGCGGCGGACTTGGAGCCCAGCGTATTGGCTTCGCGGTGCAGTTCCTGGATCAGGAAATCGAGCCGCTTGCCGACCTCGCCACCGGCCTTGAGCAGGCGGGTGATTTCGTCGAGGTGCGAGCCGAGCCGCGCCAGTTCCTCGGCCACGTCGATGCGGATCGCGAACGTCACCGCCTCGGACATGGCACGCTCGGTCAGCGCCTGCGACGGCACCGACTGGTTGGCGCCCACGGCGGCCAGGGCCTCGTTCCAGCGCTCCAGAAAACGCTGCTGCTGGCGCGCCACGACCTGCGGCACCAGCGGCCTGGCCTGCTCGGCCAGCACGCGCAGGTGGTCGACGCGGTCCATCAGGATGGCGACCAGGCGCGCGCCTTCGCGGGCGCGGGCTTCGCGCAAACGCTCGATGCACAGGCGCGCGGCGGCCAGCGCGGCGTCATCCAGCACCACCGGCGGCGCGCTGGCGCGGCACCACTGCAGCGCCTCGTTGACGCTCATGGGCGCAGCCTTGGGCAGCCAGTTCTGGATCGTGCCTTCCAGGCGCGCCAGCGTGTGGAGCTGGTCGGGCTGCGGCATCACCGCTGCGGCATCGCCACCGCGCTCGCTGCTGAGGCGCAGCTCGACCTTGCCGCGGCGCAGGCCGGCGCTGACCAGCTCGCGCAGACCGGGCTCCAGCGCGCGGAATTCGTCCGGCAAGCGCAACACCAGGTCCAGGAAACGGCTGTTGACCGAACGCAATTCAATCGTGACGGCACCGGGGCGAGGCGCGCTGCCCACGGACTCGCCCGAGGAGACATCCTGAGCGCCGGCGGTGGCGCTGGCGTAGCCGGTCATGCTGTAAACTGACATAGGAAATCTGCCCAACTAAATCACGATTATGTCAAAGCCAAAACCCGCCCCGCTGTCTCCGGGCATCGTGGTGGGCGGCTATCAGATCGTCCGGAAGCTGGCTGCGGGCGGCTTCGGTGTCGTGTACCTGGCCGAAGACCCGGAACGGCGTCTGGTGGCCCTCAAGGAATACCTGCCCTCGTCCCTGGCCGAGCGCCAGACCGGCGAGCTGATCCCCAAGGTCAAGCCCGAAAAGCAGCCGCTCTACCGGCTGGGCCTGAAAAGCTTCTTCGAAGAAGGCCGCTCGCTGGCGCAGATCAGCCACCCGAGCGTGGTGAGCGTGCTCAACTTCTTCCGCGAGAACGAAACCGTCTACATGGTGATGAACTACCTGCAGGGCGACACGCTGCAGGATTTCATCGTCACCGCGCGCGACTTGAAGCGCGACAAGGTCTTCCGCGAATCCACCATCCGCAGCCTGTTCGACGAAATCCTGCGCGGCCTGCGCATCGTGCACCAGCACAAGATGCTGCACCTGGACATCAAGCCGGCCAACATCTTCATCACCAACGACAACAAGGCGGTGATGCTGGACTTTGGCGCTGCACGCGAGGTGCTTTCCAAGGAAGGCAACTTCATCCGCCCGATGTACACGCCCGGCTTTGCCGCACCCGAGATGTACCGCCGCGACGGCAGCCTGGGGCCGTGGACCGACATCTACGCCATCGGCGCCTGCATCTACGCCTGCATGCAGGGCTACCCGCCCAACGATTCGCCGCAGCGCATGGAAAAGGACCGCCTCAACCTGTCGCTGTCCCGCCTGCGCAACGTCTACTCCGACAACCTGATCGAAGTGACCGAATGGTGCATGGCGATCGACCCGCTAGCGCGTCCGCAGAGCGTGTTCGCGCTGCAGAAGGAACTCGCCCGCGAGACCGAGCGCCGCTATACCAAGCTCAGCTTCAGCGAGCGCCTCAAGCTCCAGCTGGAAAACATCAAGAACGGCGCCAAGGCCTGAGTACCTGAGCAAGATTCCCCATGCGTTTCTCGGTTTACCAAATCAGCCGCCGTGGCGGGCGCGAAAAGAACGAAGACCGCATGGGCTATTGCTACACGCGGGAGTCGGGCCTGTTCGCGCTGGCCGACGGCATGGGCGGCCACCCTGAGGGCGAAGTCGCCTCGCAGATGTCGCTGCAGACCCTGGCCGCGATGTTCCAGCAGCAGGCCAAGCCGGTGCTGCCGGACGTGAAGCGCTTCCTGACCGACGCCATCCTGGCCGGCCACCACGACCTGATCCGCTACGCCACCGAGAAAGCACTGCTCGACACCCCGCGTACCACGCTGGTCGCCTGCGTGCTGCAGGGGCGCGAGGCCTACTGGGCGCACTGCGGCGACTCGCGGCTCTATCTGGTGCGCGACGGCAAGCTCATGGCGCGCACGCGCGACCACTCCTATTCCGAGCTGCAGGAAACCCTGGCCGGCCTGGTGCCGCTGGGCACCCCCGTCAACCGCAACGTGCTGTTCACCTGCCTGGGCAGCCCGGGCAAGCCGGTGATCGACATCGTCGGCCCGACGCTGCTGCAGCCCGGCGACCGCTTCCTGCTCTGCTCCGACGGCCTGTGGGGCAGCGTCGAAGACCCGGCCATCACCGAGCACCTGGCCCGCCAGCCGATCACCGAGTCCGCGCCCAACCTGGTCGAACTCGCGCTGCAGATTGCCGGTGCCAAGAGCGACAACGTCACCGTGATCGCGGTCGAATGGGAATCCGCCGAGGATGAGGCGCCCCACCCCGGCGAAGCCGCAGAAGCCGTGGGCGACGACGCCTTCGCCTCGACCATCCAGGCCGGCGTCGGCCCCGGCGTTGCGGACGACCTGCTCGATGACGACGAGATCGAACGCTCGATCCGCGAGATCAACGAAGCCATCCGGCGCAGCGCCCAGAAACGTGTTTGATCTGCGTTTGATGCGCACCTGATGCCTGCCTGACCCGCGATCGACGCCACCACCCCATGACCGGCTGGCCCGCCCCGCGCAGGTCGGCCTTCTTTTTTTCATGCATTCCCGAAAGCCCACCATGACCTCATCCCGCCCCCTCGGCCGCGCCGCCGATGCCCTGCGCCCGGTGCGCATCACCCGCCACTACACCAAGCACGCCGAAGGCTCGGTGCTGATCGAGTTCGGTGACACCAAGGTGCTGTGCACCGCCTCGGTCGAAGAGAAAGTGCCGCCGCACAAGAAGGGCTCGGGCGAGGGCTGGGTCACGGCCGAATACGGCATGCTGCCGCGCGCCACCCACACCCGCAGCGCGCGTGAAGCGGCCAAGGGCAAGCAGAGCGGCCGCACGCAGGAGATCCAGCGCCTGATCGGCCGCTCGCTGCGCTGCGTGTTCGACCTGGCCGCCTTGGGCGAGCGCAGCATCCTGATCGACTGCGACGTGCTGCAGGCCGACGGCGGCACCCGCACCGCCGCCATCACCGGCGCCTTCGTGGCCGCGCAGGACGCCGTCAACGGGCTGATCGCGCAGGGCAAGCTCAAGGCCAGCCCGATCCGCGACCACGTCGCTGCCATCTCGGTCGGCATCCTGGCCGGCACGCCGCTGCTGGACCTGGAATACGTCGAAGACTCGGCCTGCGACACCGACATGAACGTGGTCATGACCGGCGCCGGCGGCTTCGTCGAAGTCCAAGGCACGGCCGAAGGCGCGCCCTTCAGCCACGCCGAGATGACGCGCCTGCTGCAACTGGCCGAGGCCGGCATCGGCCAGCTGATTGCCGCGCAGCGCGCCGCGTTCGACAACCCTGCCGAGGCCTGAACCATGCGCCTGGTGCTGGCTTCCAACAACGTCAAGAAGCTCAAGGAACTGAACGCCTTGTTCAGCCCGCTGGCGCTCGAACTGGTCAGCCAGGGCAGCCTGGGCATCCCCGAGGCGGAGGAGCCGCACCACACCTTCATCGAGAACGCGCTCGCCAAGGCCCGCCACGCCGCGCAGGCCAGCGGCGGGCCGGCCATGGCCGATGACTCGGGCCTGTGCGTCGATGCGCTGGGCGGCGCGCCGGGGGTCTATTCGGCGCATTACGCGTCCATCGAGATCAACCCCGCGCTCGACCGCGAAGCCCACCGCGCCCGGCAGGACGCTGCCAACAACGCCCGCCTGCTCGACGCGCTGCAAGGCCAGGCCGACCGCCGCGCCCGCTTCGTCTGCGCGCTGGTCGCGCTACGCTCGGCCGACGATCCCGAGCCGCTGATCACCTTCGGCCGCTGGGAGGGCGAGATCCTGGCCGCGCCGCACGGCCAGGGCGGCTTCGGCTACGACCCGCTGATGTTCGTCCCCACCCTGGGCGCGACCGCCGCCGCGCTGCCCGCCGACGTCAAGAACGCCCACAGCCACCGCGCGCTGGCCGCGCAGCAGATGCTCGCGCTGATGCGCGAGGTCTGGCACCTGAAGACGCCCGATCACCATGCTTGACCCCCGCGCCGCCGACCGTTTCCTGCGCCCCGGCACCCTGCAGCTCGGCGCGCCGCCGCCGCTGTCGCTCTATGTGCACTTGCCGTGGTGCCTGAAGAAGTGCCCGTACTGCGACTTCAACAGCCACGAGATTCCCGGCAAGGCCACCGGCGGTGAACTGCCCGAAGCCCGCTACCTGCAGGCGCTGCGCGCCGACCTGGAGGCCGCGCTGCCGCTGGTCTGGGGCCGCAGCGTGCAGAGCATCTTCATTGGCGGCGGCACGCCCAGCTTGTTTTCGCCCGAGGGCATCGAGCGCATGCTCAGCGACATCCGCACGCTGCTGCCGGTAGCGCCGGGCTGCGAGATCACGCTGGAGGCCAACCCCGGTACCTTCGAGCGCGAGCGCTTCCGCGCCTTTCGCGGCGCCGGCGTCACACGGCTGTCGATCGGCGTGCAGAGCTTCGACGACGCTCAGTTGAAGGCACTCGGCCGCGTGCACAGCCGCGACCAGGCGCTGGCCGCAGCCGAAGAAGCGGCGGACGCGTTCGAGACCTTCAACCTCGACCTGATGTACGCCCTGCCCGGCCAGACGCTGGCGCAGGCCGAGGCCGACCTGCGCACCGCGCTGGCGCTGCAGCCGCCGCACCTGTCGGTCTACCACCTGACCATCGAGCCGAACACGCGCTTTGCGGTGCAGCCGCCGCGGAACCTGCCCGACGATGACCTGGCGGCCGAAATGCTCGACCAGATCACCGCCTTGACGGGTGAACTGGGCATGGACCGCTACGAGGTCTCGGCCTACGCCCAACCCGGCCACCGCTGCACCCACAACCTCAACTACTGGCAGTTTGGCGACTATCTGGGCATCGGTGCCGGTGCGCACAGCAAGCTGACGTTTCCGCACCGCGTGCTGCGCCAGGTACGCTGGCGCGAGCCGGCGGCGTACATGCAGCACGCGCTGTCAGGCGAGCCGGGCAAGGCTGTGTCGAACGAGGAAGAGGTCAAGCGCGACGCGCTGGCCTTCGAGTTCATGCTCAACACGCTGCGCCTGCGCGAAGGCTTCGAGCTGGCGCTGTTCCGCGACCGCACCGGACTACCGATTTCCAGCATCGAACCGGCGCTGCGCGAGGCCGAACAACGCGGGCTGATCGAGCGCGACCTGCACCACCTGCGGCCGAGCGCGCGCGGGTTTGATTTCCTGAGCGACCTGCAGGGCCTGTTCTTGCGCTGATCACACCCGGTTGAGTGAGGCGCCTGCCGTGCTGCGCAGGTGCTCCATCAGGTGGGCGCCGATTTTCTTGACCGGCAGGACCTCGTGGCAGGCCCCGGCGTTGATGGCTTCGCGCGGCATGCCGAAGACGACGCAGCTGGCCTCGTCCTGCGCCACGCAATAGGCGCCGGCGTCGCGCATTTCCTTCATGGCGCGGGCGCCGTCGGCCCCCATGCCGGTCAGCATCACGCCGATGGCGTTGCGGCCGGCCACGCGGGCGGCGGACTGGAACAGCACCTCGACCGACGGTTTGTGGCGGTTGACCGGCTCGCCGTCGCGCACGCGGGCGATGTAGTTGGCGCCCGAGCGTTCCACCGACAGATGCAGGCCACCCGGCGCCAGGTAGGCGTGCCCGGGCAGGATGCGCTCGCCGTCGGTCGCTTCATTCACCGCAATGCGGCAGAGCGAATTCAGCCGCGCCGCGTAGCTGCGGGTGAAGCCGGCCGGCATGTGCTGGGTGATGAGGATGGCGGGCGAGTCGGGCGGCAGCGTGACCAGCACCTCGCGCGTGGCCTCGGTGCCGCCGGTGGAGGCGCCGATGAAGATGAGCTTTTCGGTCGACACCCGGCCGAGCGGGGCCGAGTGGACCGGGGCTGCCGGCCGCACAGCCGGCCGGGCTGCACCTGTAGCAGTGGCCGCGTGCGCCTCGGCCAGCATTTCGCTGACGCGGCTGGGCGGCGGCGGTGCCACGTCATGACTGGTATGGCGTGTGATTTGCGCGCGCGCGGCGATACGCACCTTGTCGGTGATGTCCTGCGCCAGCTGCTTCAGACCGTCGGCGATACCGATCTTGGGCTTGGCGACGAAGTCGATCGCGCCCAATTCCAGCGCCTTCAAGGTGACCTCGGCGCCGCGCTCGGTCAGCGTCGACACCATCACCACCGGCATGGGCCGCAGGCGCATGAGCTTGGCGAGGAAATCGAGCCCGTCCATGCGCGGCATCTCGACGTCGAGCGTGATCACGTCCGGATTGAGGCTGCGGATCATTTCGCGCGCCACGAACGGATCGCTGGCCGCGCCGACACAGACCATGTCGGGCTGGCGGTTGATGATTTCGGTGAGCAGGCTGCGCACCAGGGCCGAATCGTCGACCACCAGGACCGTGATTTTTGGCATCGGCTTTTCCCTTCTTCTTTTTAGAACAGATCGACGCTGCGCCAGCGCTGCTGGTGGCGCGGGCTTTTTGGGCCGCGTCGCGGTCGGTCGCCAGCATGACGTCCGGGCTCGACGGCGCCAGCCGCTTGACCATGGCCTTGCCGCTGGCCGGAAAGAAGCAGACCTTGCGCGGGTAGATTTCCATCACGTCCTTGGAGACGACCGGAATGCGCTCGGTCTGCAGGTAGTCGAGCACGAACTTGGTGTTGCGCTCGCCCACGTTGAGCGTGTTCATGCCGCTGATGACCGCACCGCCGCCAAACACCTTGGCCTCCAAGGTGGCACGCGTGGCGCCGCGCTTCTGCAGTTCGTTGATGAGCAATTCCATCGCGTAGGAGCCGTACGGCCGCCGTCGACCATGCCCGAGCCCACGTCCGGCAGCATGAAGTGGTTCATGCCACCCACGCGTGCCACCCGGTCCCACAGGCAGGCGGCAATGCAGGAGCCGAGCGTGGTCATGATCAGCACGTCCTCGTCATGCACGAAGTACTCGCCCGGCAGCACCTTGACGGCGTCGGCCTTGAAGAAGGCGTCGTAGTAGAAGAACGAGGCTTCGCCGGGCTTGCGGGCCTGCGCGCGCAACTGGGCGATGCGCGGGCTGCG
>NZ_CBDFPH010000005.1:0-4562 GCF_965250675.1 Leptothrix sp. (in: b-proteobacteria) | reverse complement strand
GCCATGCAGTTGAGCAGGCTGGACTTGCCCACGCCCGACTCGCCGACGATGGCGACGAACTCGCCCGGCGCGACATTGAGCGAGACGTTGGAGAAGACCGGTGTGTCGCCGTAGCGTTTGCCCAGCGCGGTGATCACCAGGCTCATGCCCCATGCCCCCAGATCAGGAACACGGCGATCAGCACGGCCAGCCACAGCGCGTGGCCAAAGCTGCAGTAGCAGCGCAGGGCCGGGGGCAGCAGGTTCAAGAGGCGTTGCCACATGGCCGGATCATCGCCCAGGTGAACCCAGCAGGTCGCTGACCGCTGACAAGACCCGGTCCGGCGCATCCGGCGCGTCGCAGCCGATCACGCACCGCTGCGGCATCGAGCGCAGCCAGGTGATCTGGCGCTTGGCGAGCTGGCGGGTGGCGAAAATGCCGCGGTCGCGCAGCTCGGTCAGCTGGGTCGGTGACAGCGTCGCGTCGCCCGCCGCATCGAGCGCCTCCCAGGCCTGGCGGTAGCCGACGCAGCGCATCGAGGGCAGGTCGGGGTGCAGGTCGCCGCGCGCGCGCAGGCGCCGCATTTCGTCGACGAAACCGCTCGCCAGCATGGCGTCGAAGCGTTGTGCGATGCGGCCGTGCAGCCAGGCGCGGTCGGCCGGCTCCAGGCTGATGAAGGCGCCGCCCAGGATCGGGTTGTCGGCCGTGCGCGCGTCCCCGGTCTGGAACGCCGAGATCGGCCGGCCCGAGACCTCGAACACCTCCAGCGCGCGCTGGATGCGCTGCGAGTCGGCCGGGGCCAGGCGCGCGGCCGTGACCGGATCGACCCTGGCCAGTTCGGCGTGCATCGCGGGCCAGCCGTGCGAGGCCGCTGCCGCTTCGATGCGCTGTCGCACGTCGGCGTCGGCGCGCGGCATGTCGTCCAGGCCCTGCATCAGCGCCTTGAAATACAGCATGGTGCCGCCCACCAGCAGCGGGGTGCGCCCGCGCGCGGTGATCTCGCCGATCAGGCGCTGGGCGTCGCGCACGAACCCGGCGGCGCTGTAGGCGTGGAGCGGATCGGTGATGTCGATCAGGTGGTGCGGCGCAGCCGCGCGTTCCGCGGCGCTCGGCTTGGCGGTGCCGATGTCCATGCCGCGGTAAACCAGGGCCGAGTCGACGCTGATGATCTCGACCGGCCAGCGCTGCGCGATGGCGAGCGCCGCCGCGCTCTTACCACTGGCCGTGGGTCCGGCCAGCGCAATGCAGCTCACCGGCTCAGCGGGCATCGCTCGCCCCGGGAGAGACACGCACCGGTGGCACCTTCACCTCGCCATGCCTCTGCACCAGTGTCCAGGCGGTCAGTGCGATCAGCACGCTCCAGAACCAGAGGCCGTCGGTCAACGGCCGTACGCTGCCGGGGCTTTCGGCCAGGCTTTTGCCGAGCCAGCCGCCCATGAAGAAGGCGGTCAACATCATCAGGAAGCCGCTCATGGCCGAGGCCGCGCCGGCCGCGTGCGGGAACGGGCCGACGGCACCGCTCTGGCCGCAGGGCTGGTGCACGCCGTGGCCGAGCATGAACAGGATGAAAGGGCCGAGGATCGCGGCCGGGTGCTGCACGCCGGCCAGCGCGAGACCGCCCATGGTGCTGCCCGCGATCAGGGTGCATATGCCGGCGATGGCGACCGTGCGGCGCACGCCCAGGCGCGGCAGCAGCCGGCGGCAGATGAAGGTGCCGGCGATGTAGGACAGCGACATCACCAGCATCAGCAGGCCGTAGGCGGTCTTGCCCAGGCCGAGCACACCGATGAAGACGAAGGACGAGGCCGCGAGGAAGGTGAACAGGCCGCCGTAGGAAGTGGCCGAAAGCAGGGTGAAAGCCCAGAAGGTCGGGTGGCGCAGGATCGTGCCCCAGGTGCGCAGCAGCGTCAGCGGCTCCAGCGCACGCGGGTTTTTCTGTGCCAGCGTTTCCTCGAAGCGCCAGGCCAGCAGCGCCAGCGTGCCGGCGCCGAACACGGCCAGTGCCATCAGCGCCATGCGCCAGCCCGCGAAGTCGGCCAGCAGTCCACCGACCGGCGCACTCGCGCAGGCGATCACGCCCAGGCCGGTCAGCCCCTTGGACATCACCCGCGCCCCATCAACCGGCGCGTACAGGTCGCGCACCACGGCGCGCGCGCACATCACGCCCGCGCCCATCGCGATGCCTTGCAGGACGCGCCAGGCGATCAGCTGGTCCATCGAAGCGGAAAACGTGCTGCCCACGGCGGCCAGCACATACAGCGCCGTGCCGCCCAGCAGCACCGGCCGGCGCCCGAACCGGTCCGACAGCGGACCCCAGACCAGTTGAGAGAGACCGAAGGCCAGCAGCAGCGCGGTCAGCGTGAGCTGGGCCTGCGGCATGCCGGCACCGAAACCCTGGGTGATGGAAGGCAGGGCGGGCAGGTAGAGATCGGTGGTGACCGGTTGCAGGCCCAGCAGCAGGGACAGCACCAGCACGATCAGGCTGGGCGACATGGCGGAACGGGAGGCGGACATCCGGCTGAGGGTAGCAGACCGCCCCATGTTCGACCGGCGCGACGTGCATGCGACCAGAGCGCGGCGGAACCGCCTTTGCCGGGCCGCACCGCGTTGCCCCCTGGAGGGTGACGCCGAAGGCGGCGCGGGGGGGCTTACTTCATCCCGAACAGCTCGGCCAGCGCGACCCGGTACTGCGGCTGGCCCACGGCGTTGGTGTTGTGGTGAGACCCGCCTTCGACCAGCACGAAACTCTTCCTGCCGGTCGCCGCGTCGTAGAGCCGGCGCCCGAGTTCGGGCTTGATGGTGTTGTCTTCGCTGCCGTGCACCACCAGCAGCGGCGAGCCGATCTGCTTCACCCGCTCGATCGCTTCGAAGCGCTGCGTGATCAGCGGTCCCACCGGCAGCCAGCCCCACTTGTACGAACTGACCACGTCGGGGATCGAGGTGAAGGTGCCTTCGACCAGCGTCCCCGTTTCATCGTTCACCTGGGCCGCCAGTTCGATCGCGATGGCGCCGCCCAGCGAGTGCCCGAAGATGTAGCGCGGCCGGTCTGGGTATTGCCGGGCCAGCCAGTCCCAGGCGGCGCGGGCGTCTTCGTAGGCCAGGGTCTCGGACGGCAGCTCGTTCGTGCTCTTGCCGAAGCCCCGGTAGTCCACCGCCAGCACCGAGAAACCCAGCTCCTGCATGCGCCGGGCCCGGAAGGCCGAGCCCACCACGTTGAAGCGTGCGCCGTGCAGATAGAGCAGGACCGGGGCTTTTGAATCCTTGTCGAAGCGCTCGTGCGGGCTCCAGAGACCGTGCAGCCTGGCCGGTGTGCCCGTTTCCTTCGATGCAAAGTCGATCCACACGTCCTGCATGCCGGCGGCGGCCTCCTCACCGCGCCACCAGCTGCGGTCCGAGGGCTGGAAGATCCAGCCGCGCTGGCGTTCGTCAAGGGAAGCACAGCCGGCGAGCACGGCGGCGGCGAGCAGCAGGAGGGTGATCAGGCGTTTCATGCCAAAGAATGATGCGAGGCCGGCCGCGAAAGTTCACCCCAGGGCAAAAAAACCTTACCTTCCGCGCAGGAACAGCGCGTCCAGGTCCTTCATGCCCAGCTGGCGCCAGGTCGGGCGGCGTCGGGAGCGAACCGCGTCACCGAAGCCCGGACCGGTATTTGGCCAGCATCAGGCGCTTGGCCTCGTCGTCTTCACTGGCCTGCGTGGCCCTGCTCTGTGCGCTGGACGGGGGGGCGCTGGCAGTCCCGGCGGCCAGTCGCTGCGAGACACCCGGCGCCGGCGCCGACGCATTGCGAGGTCCCAGCATGTGGCTGTTCAGGTACTCCGCGTACTCGCGCAGTCTGGGGTTCTGGCTCTGGCGGGCCTCGTCAAGCACTTCCTTGGCATAGGCCAGGTCGTGCAGGAAGTGCTGAACATCCAGCGACCGCCCGAACTCCCTCCTGATCGGAATGACCATGCGCAAGGCATAGTTCATCAGGCTGTCGCCCGAAGAGGGCGTGAGCGGTTCCGACATGGTTGTGGGTCCTGCGCAATCAGTTCGGCGCGATCATTTCGCCGTGCTGCGTGATGTCCAGTCCCAGGCGTTCGGACTTGTCGTCCACCCGCAGACCGACCACCACCTTCACCACCAGCATGATCACGGCGGTCATGCTGCCGGCATAGGCCAGTACAGCGACAGCGCCGATGGCGTTGGTCCAGACCGAGGCAGTCACGGGAGCAATCGCCGGCAGCGCAAACACCGGCACCAGCACCGTACCCACCAGACCACCCACACCGTGCAGCGCGAATACGTCCAGCGTGTCGTCGATGCCGGTGCGCGACTTGAAGTTGGTCACCGCGAAGAAGCAGATCACGCTGGCGGCTGTGCCGATGCCCAGCGCGCCAAGAATGCCGACGTAGCCGGACGCCGGGGTGATCGCGATCAGGCCGGCGATCGCGCCGGTGGCCATGCCGAGCACACTCATCTGGCCGCGCTTCACGTACTCGCACAGGCCCCAGACGAAGGCGCTTGCGCTGGCCGCCACCTGTGTCGCCAGCACCGCGCCCACCGCGCGCGAACTGGCCTCGAACGCCGAGCCGGCGTTGAAGCCG
>NZ_CBDFPH010000004.1:0-9029 GCF_965250675.1 Leptothrix sp. (in: b-proteobacteria) | reverse complement strand
CCGCGCGCCCGCCGACGGCACCGAAGCCGGCGCCAGCCTGCCGCCCTGGCTGCAGCCGCTGAGCGCGCTGCGCGCCAAGGCGAGCGCAGCATCAGGTACTGCGGCCGACACGGCAGACCGCCGCGCTGCCGTTGAAGGCGGGCGGGGTTCCGCGCACGAGGCGGCTGCCGGCCCCGGGCGCCACCGGCAAGGCGGCGGGCGTGGTGGCCGATTCCGCCACGCAGGACGCCAGCGCCCTGGCCGCCGGCATGACGCCTGCGGAATCCACCCTGGGCAGCACGCTGGCCGGTACCGATTTCGCCAGCACGCTGCAAAGCATGACCGCCGGCGCGGTCAACCCGCAAGCCAACCCGACCCACGCCGCGCCGGTGGCCACCCCGCCTGTGGATGTGCCGATTCCGGTGCCGGTGCGTGACCCCCCCGAATTCGGCACCCACGTGATGATGCGGGCGGGCGACCTGGCTCAATCCGGCATCACCGAGGCGCAGTTGCACCTCAACCCGGCCGACATGGGGCCGATCCGCATCCACATTGCGATGGATGGGCAGAAAGCACAGATCAACTTCGAGGCCAGCCACGCTGAAACGCGCGCGCTGCTGGAGGCCGCGCTGCCGGCGCTGGCCCAGTCGCTGCAGGACGATGGCCTGCAGCTGGAGCGCAGCAGCGTCGTGCAGGTGGTCGATCTGCCGGCCGAGCCCCCCACGCTGGGCGCCGGCTCGCAAGGCGCGGGCGGGCAGCAGGGCCGTCAGGACAGCAACCCGTCCTGGCGCGACATGCCGGGGATGGCCGCCCTGGCGGCGCAGCGTCCCCTTCGGGCGGCCGGGGACGGCCGTGACGCGCTGGCACCGCTGCCGCGTACCGGCTGGGGTGCGGCTACGCCCGGCATGGGCGCGCGTGGGCTGGATCTCTACGCCTGAGGCACGGCACCTGTCAGGGCATTAGTGCACGCGGCGTGGCACTAACTCAGGTCTCAGGGCGGTTTACCGCCCTTTTCCACGTTTGGCCGGCTGGGCGAATCTGAATAATCCAGTTTGTAGGAACCGGCTTGTGCCGGGACCCCGGTGGCCCGAGGGCCGCCCCGACTGTTTTTTGCTGGAGAGCTGTCCATGTCCGCTGCCGCTGCCCCCGCAGGCGATGCGCCCGCCAAGAAGGGCTCCAAGAAAATGATCATCATCATCGCGGTGGTGGTCCTGCTGCTGGCCGCTGGTGGGGGCTTCTTCATGATGAAGAAAAATGCCGCTGCTGCCGAGGGCGAAGAGGGCGCTGATGGCGAGCACGCGCCTGCCGCAGCCGCCGCCCATGCGCCCGCCGCGCCCAAGCCGCACAAGCGCGAGCCCGGCCATCCGCCCACCTATGTGGCACTCGACCCCTTCATCGTCAACCTGGCCGACCGCGACAGCGAGCGCTATGCGCAGATCGGCATCACGCTGGAAGTCGACGAGGCCAAGACCGGCGAGGAAATGAAGGGCTACATGCCTGCCATCCGCAACGCCATCCTGATGATCCTGGCGCACAAGACGGCGGCCGAGCTGCTGGACCGCGAAGGCAAGGAAAAGCTCGCCGAAGAGGTGATGCGCGAAGCGGTGCGCCCGATGGGCATCGAAATCGACGCCGAAGAGCCCGACGACCCCGCCGCCGGCAAGAAGAAACGCCGGCGCGCGCCGGTCTACAACCCGGTGCAGCACGTGCATTTCTCCAGCTTCATCATTCAATGAGCCTGAGATGAACCAGCAAATCCTGTCGCAAGACGAGGTCGATGCGCTGCTGCAAGGCATCACCGGCGAGAGTCAGAAGCTCGATCAGGAAGCCGCGCCCAGCGGCGGCATCCGCGACTACGACCTGGCCAGCCAGGAGCGCATCGTGCGCGGGCGCATGCCCACGCTGGAGATCATCAACGAGCGCTTTTCGCGCAACATCCGCGTCGGCCTGTTCAACTTCATCCGCAAGACGCCCGAGGTGAGCGTGGGCGGCATCAAGGTGCAGAAGTACAGCGCTTTCCTGCGCGAGACAGTGGTGCCGACCAACTTCAACATCGTCAGCGTGCGGCCGCTGCGGGGCTCGGGGCTGATCGTCTGCGACCCGACGCTGGTGTTCTCGGTGATCGACGCGCTGTTCGGCGGCGCGGGCAAGTTCCACGCGCGCATCGAGGGGCGTGACTTTTCGCCCACCGAGCAGCGGGTGATCTCGCGCATCGTCGAGGTGATCGCCGCCGAATACAAGAAGGCCTGGGCGGGCATCTATCCGCTGGAGCTGGAGTACCAGCGCTCGGAGATGCAGCCGCAGTTCGCCAACATCGCCGCGCCGGGCGAGATCGTCGTGACCACCAGCTTCACGCTGGAGATCGGCGACACCACCGGCACGATCCATTTCTGCATTCCCTACGCCACGCTGGAGCCGATCCGCGACGTGCTGTACTCCAGCACCGTGGGCGACTCCAACGAGCCTGACCGCCGCTGGGTCAAGCTGCTGACGCACCAGATCCAGGCTGCCGAGGTGCAGCTGGTGGCCGAGCTGGCCCACGCGCCGGCCACGGTCGAGCAGCTGCTGGCGCTCAAGGCGGGCGACTTCATCGAGCTCGACATGAACAAGATCATCGAGGCCAAGGTCGATGGCGTGCCGGTGATCGAGGCCCAGTACGGCCTGTCCAACGGGCGTTACGCTCTCAAGGTCGAGCGCATGCTGACCAATCAAAACATGACCTGGATCGGAGACCACCATGGCCACTGACAACACCTTCGACACCGACGCCGAACAGGACGCCATGGCCGCCGAATGGGCGGCGGCGCTCGAGCAGCAAGCTGCGCCCGCTCAGATGATTGCCGAAGCGGTGTCGCCCGCGGCCTTCACCAACTTCAGCGGCGCAGGCGCCAATCCGGCCAACCCGGCCGGCAACGACATCAACCTGATTCTGGACATTCCGGTGCAGCTGACGGTCGAGCTGGGCCGCACGCGCATTCCGATCAAGAACATCCTGCAGCTGGCGCAAGGCTCGGTGGTCGAGCTGGACGCCATGGCCGGCGAGCCGATGGACGTGCTGGTCAACGGCTACCTGATCGCCCAGGGCGAGGTGGTGGTGGTGAACGACAAGTTCGGCATCCGCCTGACCGACATCGTCACGCCGAGCGAACGCATGCGCCGCTTGTCGCGTGGCAGCTGAGCGGAGCGTGGCCCGATGACCTCGACCTGGCTGTCCCTGCTGTGGTTCGTGCTGATCCTGGCGCTGATTCCGGCGTGCCTGTGGCTGCTCAAGCGCACCGGCCGCGTGGGCGGGCTGGCGTCGTCGGCACCGGGCGCGATGCGCATGGTGCAGTCGCTGTCGGTGGGCGCGCAGCAGCGCGTGGTGACGATTGAAGTGGGCACGGGTGCCGAGCGGCGCTGGCTGGTGCTGGGCGTGACGCCGCAGCAGATCCGCACCCTGCACACGCTCGACAACCCGCCGTCGCTGGACGCCGGCCCGGCCGCACCGCTGCCGACCTGGCTGGCGCGCTGGCAGCCGACGGCGCAGGCCCCTGCTGATCTACCGGGAGCGCATGATGGTCGCTGACATGAAACGCGCGATCCGCGCCGCGCTGCTGGCCGGCCTGGCCTGTGGCCCGGTGGCCGTCTGGGCGCAGGGCGCGCCAGCGGCGTTGCCGCTGCTGGTGGGGCAGAGCGGTGGCGGCTCCAGCTATTCGGTGCCGATCCAGACGCTGCTGTTTTTTACTGCGCTGTCGTTCCTGCCGGCCATTCTGCTGATGATGACCGGCTTCACGCGCATCGTGATCGTGCTCGGCCTGCTGCGGCAGGCGCTGGGCACGCAGGCGGCGCCGCCGAACCAGGTGATCATCGGGCTGTCGCTGTTCCTGACCTTCTTCGTGATGGGGCCGACGCTCGACCGCGTCTACAACGACGCCTACAAGCCCTACGCGGCCAACCAGATCGGCTTCGACGAGGCGCTGGTGCGCGGCGAGGCACCCATGCGCCAGTTCATGCTCAAGCAGACCCGCCAGTCGGACCTGGCGCTGTTCGCCAAGCTGGCGCGGCTCGATGCGGGCGTCAAGCCCGAGGACGTGCCGCTGCGGGTGCTGGTGCCGTCGTTCGTCACCAGCGAGCTGAAGTCGGCGTTCCAGATCGGCTTCCTGATCTTCATTCCCTTCCTGGTCATCGACATGGTGGTCGCCAGCGTGCTGATGAGCCTGGGCATGATGATGCTGTCGCCCGTGCTGGTGGCGCTGCCCTTCAAGCTGATGCTGTTCGTGCTGGCCGATGGCTGGAACCTGCTGCTGGGCTCGCTCGCGGCGAGCTTTGCCACCTGACCGTCCGGAATCGACATCATGGGTTCATCACAGGTTTTCACCCTCGGCCAGGAAGGCCTGACCATCCTGCTGATGGTGGCCGCGCCGATGCTGCTGACCATCCTGGTGGTCGGGCTGGTGGTCAGCGTCATCCAGGCGGCCACGCAACTCAACGAGCAGACGCTGTCCTTCGTGCCCAAGATGATTGCTGCCGTGGTGGTGGTGGCGGTCGCCGGGCCGTGGATGATGTCGACGCTGGTCGAGTACATCCAGCGCACGCTGATGGCCATTCCCACCGTGGTGGGCTGAACGATGGGGCGCTAGGGCAGTGATCGGTTTCAACGAAACGCAGATCATGCAGTGGCTGCTGCCGCTGCTGTGGCCCTTCATTCGCACGCTGGCGCTGTTTGCGTCGGCGCCGGTGCTGTCACAGCGCAGCGTGCCGGCGCGCGTCAAGGTCGGGCTGGCGCTGCTGGTGGCCGTGGCGGCCCAGGCCTCGCTGCCCGTCATGCCGATCCTGCCGCTGGACAGCCCTGCGGCCCTGGCGATGGTGATGCAGCAGGTGCTGGTGGGCGTCACGCTCGGGTTTGCTGCGCGCGTGGTGTTCACGGCGGTGGAGTTCGCCGGCGAGCTGATCGGCCTGCAGATGGGCCTGAACTTTGCCGGCTTCTTCGACCCGGCCACGGGCGGGCAGGGCACGGCGACCTCGCGTTTCTTCAGCACCATCAGCGCGCTGCTGTTTGTGGTGTCCGACGGCCACCTGCTGCTGACGATGGCGGTGGTGCGCAGCTTCGAGGCCTTTCCGGTCAGCGATCAGCCCTTTGCGGTGATCTCGGCTCTGCAGCCGCAGGTCTGGGGCGCGGAGATCTTCCGGCTCGGGCTCTGGATCGCGCTGCCCATCATCACGATGCTGCTGTTCGTCAACATGGTGCTGGGCGTGATCTCGCGCGTGGCGCAGCAGATCCAGATCTTCTCGGTGGGTTTCGCCATCACCGTCTCCGTCGGGCTGCTGGGCATCCTGGTCACGCTGCCCATGCTTGAGGTGCCGATGATGACGGCGCTCGAACACATGCTGGCGCTGTTTCAGTGAGCCGGGCCCGGATAATTCGGGCATGAACCGTTTTCTTTCATTGGCCCTGGCCGCACTCACCTTGACCGCCTGCACGCCCACGCTGGACTGGCGCGAAGCACGCCTGGGCGAGTTGCTGCTGCTTTTTCCCTGCAAGCCTGACCGTGTCGAGCGCTCGGTGACGTTGGCACAAGGCGCGACACCGGCGCAGATGCTGGTGTGCGACGCGGGTGAAGTCACCTGGTCGGCGACCTACTTTCCGCTCCAGGACGGCGCCTCGGCGCAGGATGTGCTGCCCGAACTGCACGACAAGCTGCTGGCCAATCTACGCGGCAGCGACGCGCCGCAGCCTGCGCCCAAGCCGCCAGCAGGGGCCGCCCCGAGCGCGGCAGCAGGTACCGCCGACGTGCTGCGCCGCAGCCTCATCACCGGCCTGCGTCCGGACGGCAGCACGGTGCAGGCTGACGCGGTCTGGCTGGCGCATGGCGCTCAGGCGTATCAACTGGTGGTGCTGACGCGGGCGGGAACCCCGGCAGCAACGCAGGCGGGCATTGCGGAATTCATCGAGTCCTGGCGCTGGTCGCGCTGAGGCGGACGCAAGGCGGCTAATATTTGCCCATGGCTCGTCTCCTGATTCTTGCGCATTACCCCCTGGCCTCGGCACTGAAGTCGGTGGCGCAGCACACTTTCCCCGAGCTGAGCGAACGGGTCGTCGCCCTGGACGTGATGGCGCAGTCCAGCATGGAGGAAATCGAAGCGCAGGTGCGGGCCGTGCTGGCTGCGCCTTGCTCCGAGGCCGACACGGACACGCTGGTGCTGACCGATGTGTTCGGCGCCACGCCTGCCAACGTCGCCCAGCGTCTGGCCGATGGCGTGCATGTGCGCGTACTGGCGGGCGTGAATGTGCCGATGCTCTGGCGCGCGCTCAATTACGCGCGTCTGCCGCTCGACGAGCTGGTGACGCGTTCGATGATCGGCGGCACCCAGGGGGTGCTGCCGATTGCTTCCACCCGACCCCAGAACCAGGCCCAGTCCACCACCGCCCATGATCCGCAGCACTATCACCATCAGCAATAAGCTGGGCCTGCATGCCCGCGCCTCGGCCAAGCTCACCAAGCTGGCCGGCAGCTACCCGTGCGAGGTCTTCCTGAGCCGCAACAGCCGCCGCGTCAATGCCAAAAGCATCATGGGCGTCATGATGCTGGCCGCCGGATTGGGCAGCGAGGTCGAGATCGAGACCGATGGCGAGCGCGAACAGGACGCGATGGAGCAGCTGCGCCGCCTGATCGACGACAAGTTCGGCGAAGGCGAATAAAAAACGGCCCTGAGACAAGACTCAGGGCCGTGAAAACCTAGATATTCCTTCGAGGCACTCAGGCTTCCTGACCGGGCAGGAAATGGCGCCGGTAGCGTGCGGGCAGATCGCGTAGGCGCATCATCATCGGCAGGTCGGCGGTGTTGAAGTCTGGATCCCAGGCCGGCGGGCCCAGCACCTTGGCGCCGCAGCGCAGATAGCCTTTGATCAGCGCGGGTGTCTCGACCTGCAGATCGTTGCGCAATCCTTCCACCGGCAGCGCCAGGCGCGGCCTCACCTGGTCTTCAATCGGTGCCAGATGCGTCTGGCGCAGTTGCTCCCACAGGCTGGTGGCCACATGGCCGCCGTCGCGCATGCTGACGCTGGCGCAGCCGATCATGGTGTCCAGGCCATTGCGTGCCATGAAATCCCCTAAAGCGGCCCACAGCGTCAGGATCACGCCGCCGTTGCGGTGGTCCGGGTGCACGCACGAGCGCCCCAGCTCGGCCATGCGGCCGGTGAGGTGGCGCAGGCGCGTCAGGTCGAATTCTGTTTCGCTGTACCAGCCGCCCACTTGGCGTGCCGCCGCAGGGGTCAGCACGCGGTAGGTGCCGACGACTTCACCGGGCTCGCCGTCCTCGCCCTGCAGGCGCACCAGCAGGTGTTCGCAGTGGGCATCGAACAGGTCGCGGTCGTGGCCGGCCGGTGTGCCGGGCAGCGAGGTCAGCCGCGCGCCCATCTCTTCCGCGAACACGCGGTAGCGCAGGCGCAGGGCGCTGTTGACTTCGGCTTCACTGCGCGCCCAGGTCGCACTCAGCACCGGAGCCGGCACCGAGGTCGGAATGACGCCGACCGGCGCAATGGCAGTCTGGCTGCGGGCGGTGGCAGCGCCGTCGACCAGCAGATTTGCCCGGCGTGCCGGACGGCGGTGCGACAGCTCTGCCAGTGGCAGGGTGGGCAGTGGTAAATCCCTCATGCATGGCTCCTCTTGACGATGGGTTCATGCTCGCCGGAGGGGATGACACCGCCGTGTCGCTGTCATGACGTCTGGATGACAGACGGCCTGACGTGCGTCACCCGCTATCTCTATATATATATATGTCACAGGGCATTTCCAGCGGGTCTGCACGGAGCGTTTTGCGGCGCATGCGCTGATAGCATCAAGTCATGAGTCTGCAAGTGTTTGGATTGCCGGTGTCACGCGGCGTGGCCATCGGTCGTGCGGTGTTGGTGGCGTCCAGCCGCATGGACGTGGCGCACTATTACGTGGAGCCGGCGCAGGTGCCGGCCGAGATCACGCGGCTGCGACATGCGCGCCGCCAGGTGGGGGCTGAGTTGGAGGCGCTCAAGTTCGAGGTGCCTGCCGACGCGCTGGCCGAGTTGGGCGCACTGCTCGACGTCCACCTGATGCTCTTGCGCGATGAATTCCTGGCCGAAGCCACGGCGGCGTGGATCGTCGACCGGCACTACAACGCCGAGTGGGCGCTGTCGGCGCAGCTCGAAGTGCTGGCCCGCCAGTTCGACGAAATGGAGGACGAATACCTGCGCGAGCGCAAGGCCGATCTGGAGCAGGTGGCTGAGCGGCTGCTGCGGGCGCTGGCCAACCAGGCGGGCAGCGCGCTGGTGCGACCGGTGGGCGCGCGCGATTTCGCCGGTGAAGATCCGCTGGTGCTGGTTGCCAACGACATCTCGCCGGCCGACATGCTGCAGTTCAAGGGCAGCGTGTTCACGGGCTTCGTCACCGATGTGGGCGGGCGGACCTCGCACACCGCCATCGTCGCCCGCAGTCTGGATATTCCGGCGGTGGTCGGTGCGCGCGAGGCGAGTCGGCTGGTCTGCCAGGACGACTGGGTCATCATCGACGGCGAAGTGGGGGTCGTGATCGTGGACCCTTCCCCCATCGTGCTGGATGAATACCGGTTTCGGCAGCGTCAGGCGCAGGTCGAGCGCGAACGACTCAACCGTCTGCGTCACAAGCCTGCAGTGACTCTGGACGGGCAGCGGGTGGAGTTGCTCGCCAATATCGAGTTGCCCGCCGATGGCCAAGCCGCCATGGCCGAAGGGGCCGAGGGCGTTGGCCTGTTCCGCAGCGAGTTCCTGTTCATGAACCGCGAGGGCGCCTTGCCTGATGAGGACGAGCAGTACGAGGCCTACAAGGCCGCCGTGCTCGCCATGCAAGGCTCGCCGGTGACGATCCGCACGGTAGACATCGGCGCTGACAAACCGCTGGAGCGACTGTCTCTGCACGAGTTGCGGCACGAGCACACGCTCAATCCCGCGCTGGGCCTGCGGGCCATTCGCTGGAGCTTGGCGGATCCGGACATGTTCGAGGCCCAGTTGCGTGCCATCTTGCGAGCGGCTGCGCTGGGACCGGTTCGCCTGCTGATCCCGA
>NZ_CBDFPH010000003.1:0-414841 GCF_965250675.1 Leptothrix sp. (in: b-proteobacteria) | reverse complement strand
CTCGTCGGCGCGCTGGCGGGCGTGGGCGGCAGCCTGGCTCCACTCCACCACCAGGTCCAGCCGCTGGCCGCCAGCAGGACCAGGAAGCCCAGCATCACGGCGCCCACGGCGTGGGGCGGAGGTCAGCTTCATGCAGGGCTTTCAGCGATCCGCCGGTGGCTCGGCGTTGGCGTCTGGCGCCGGCGTGCCGTTGCCTCGCACGGTGCGGGGCTTGCCGTCCGTGTCCTGGCCGGTGCTGGCCACGTCCATCACGCCGCCCAGCGCCGGGTCTTGCGGCGGAATCACCACCCAGGTGGTGGTCTCGGTGAACGGATCGGGCGGAATCGCGCGCAGGTAGCGGCGCGTGACCAGGTCCTGCAGTTGTTCCGGGTAGCGGCCAGGTCGCCGTAGTGCTGGTCGATGGCTTCGCGCATCAGCGTGACGTTGCGCTCCAGCACCCGCTGCTTGCCGCGGTCGAGCGCATCCATGTAGGCGGCAGCGCAATGGTCAGCAGCAGGCCGATGAGGGTCATCACCACCACCAGTTCCATGAGCGTGAAGCCGCGCGAGGCGCGCCTGCAGGTTGAGCGTTGCATGCGCGTCACCATTCCTGGTACGGCTGGCCGTTGAGGCCTTGCCGGGGTGGCGGGAGTAGACGTCGAACACGTCCTCGCCCGAGCGTGGCGCGTCCGGCGGGCTGGCGTAGCTGCGCTGGCCCCAGCTGCGCACGGCGCTCAGCTCTGGGTCGGCGAACGGATCGCGCGGCAGGCGGCGCAGCAGGTAGAGGCGCCGGCCGTCCTTGTCGCCCACCAACGGCACGCCGTTGACCAGCACGTCCAGGCTCTGCGGGTAGCCGGAATCACCCGCCTGCCGGCTGATCTGGCCCTGGTCGGCGGCGCGCTTGTGGCGGTCAAGCGCGGTGCGAATCTCGCGCAGCGCCTCGCGCAGCGCCTGCTCGCGGCTGCGCTGCACGGCCACTTCGGCCATCGGCGCGGCCCCATCGCCAGCACGCCCAGCAGCGCGAGCGTGATGACCAGCTCGATCAGCGTTGAAGCCCCGTCCCGCCTGTCCCGGCCTGCGCATGGGCTCAGTCTCCCGGTGACCGCTTCGGCGGGCGCAGCGTCTGCCGGTGCGACGGCTGTCGGGGATCGGCGCGGCAGCTGGGCGTCGGTGCAGCAGCAGGTACAGTGGTGTGCCGGTGCGGCGTCCAGCGGCACCCGGCCTGCCTGGGGTCGGGCCTGCGGCAGCCCCAGCGTGGGGCTGCTGGCGGCAGGGCTGACCGCCGGGTTGGCGGCAGGATTGGCCGGCGTGCGTGGCACGCTACCGGGCTTGAAGGCGCCGGGGATCGTGGTTGGCGCGTTGCCGGCTGCAGTCGGCCGCTGGGGTCGTGCCGGTGCGCACGCTCACCAGCGGGGTCGATGCGCAGCTGGCGTTCGCGCACCAGCTGTTCGGTGCCGCTCCAGACCTCGCCGTAGCGGCCCTCGGGCGTGACCTGGGCGCGCACGATGCGCGGCGTGATCGACAGCACGATCTCGCTCTTGCTGCCGTTGGCGTTGGTGCTGGTGAACAGCCGGCCGAGCGCGGGCAGCTGGCCCAGGCCGGGCAGCTTGCTGGCGGTGTTGCGGTCCTGGTCGTTGATCAGGCCGGCCATGCACCTGGGTTTCGCCGTCGCGCAGGCGCAGCGAGGTGGTCGCGTTGCGGGTGCCGATCTGATAGGCCACGCCCGACTGGGTCGTGATGGTCTTGGAGATGTTGCTCACCTCCAGGTTGATCTTGATGCCGACGTCGCCGTCGGTGTAGACCTGCGGCTCGACTTCGAGCTTGATGCCGACGTCCACGTACTGGATCGAGCCGGTGATGACCGAGTTGGCGCCGTTCTGCTGCGGCGAGATCAGGTTGGTGATGACGGGCACCTTGTCGCCGACCAGGATGCGGGCTTTTTCCTTGTGGCGCACGCGGATGCGCGGGCTGGCCAGGATGTTGGTGTCGGTGTCCTGCAGCAGCAGGTTCAGGCCCAGGCTCAGGCCGCTGGCGCTGAGGTCGTTGCCGGTCAGGCCGCGCAGCGCGCCCAGCGTGGCGGCCGTCGGTCGGGCGTGGCCAGGCTGAAGGACTCCGGAAACTTCAGGCCCCAGGTTGGTGAGCCGGTCGGCGGAGACCTCCATCACCTCGACTTCGAGCATCACCTCGGGGTCGGCCACGTCGTTGGCGGCGATGAGTTTTTCGGCCACGGCGATGGCGTCGGGCGTGTCGCGCATCACCAGGCTGTTGGTGCGCACGTCGGTGACGATGTCGCGCGTCTTGAGCATGGTCCTTCAGGATCGAGGCCATCTGCGCGGCCTCGATGTTGCTGAGCTGGAAGCTGCGCACCTTCAGCTCGGCGTATTCGCGCTGCTTGGCGGGCGTGGCCGGGTAGATGAACAGCGTGTTGCCGTTGAGCACGCGCTTGTCGAGCTGGTTCTGCAGCAGGATCAGGTCGATGGTGTCCTCGACCGACGCGCTCTGCACGTAGATGGTGGTCTTCAGGTCGGCGCGCACGTCGCGGTCAAGGATGATGTTGACGCCCGAGGTGCGCGACAGCGCCTCGAACACCATCCGGACGTTGGCGTCGCGGAACTGCAGCGTCACCGGGCGCTTGAAGGCGGCCTGCAGGCCGCTCTGGCGCTCGCGCTCGGCGCGCTCGGCCTCGATCTGGTCGTCGACCTTTTTCATCAGCGCCAGCAGCAGCGGCTGGCCAGGCAGGTCGCGCAGGGCGCGCTTGACCTGGTCGCGTGCCTGTTCGGCCTGCTTGGCCTCCAGGCTGCGCTCGACCTGCTGTTCCACCAGGGCCGCGCGCTTGCGCGGTCCTGCAGCGACTGCAGGCCGCGCAGCGTGCGCTCGTTGCCGTTGTCGATCTGCAGCACCTGCCGGTAGAGCGCCACGCGCTTCGTCGCTGCGGCCGGCGTTGCGGGCTTCGTCGGCGCGGGTGTTGAGCGACTGCAGCGCCAGCGTGCGCTGCGAAAGGTAGTCCAGCCGGTAGCGGGCGTTGCCCGGCTCCAGTTCGCTGGCCTTGCGCAGGTTCTGCAGCGCGACGCCGGTGTCGCCGTCGTTGAGCGCCTGCAGGCCGTCTTCATGCAGCCGCTGGGCGGCACAGCCGGTCAACAGAACGGTGCAGGCGATGGCCAGTGCCGACAGGCCGCGGCGCAGGGCAGGGGAGGGGGATCGAGGAGGGCATCACGAGGGGGCTCCGGCAAGCGGCAGGCGCACGGTTCTGCCTTGCTGCACGTGGGTGAACACAAGTTCGGTGGCGCGAATGGCGTCGAGGCGGAAACCACCGTCGAGCACCTCGCCGGTGCTGGCGACGATCAGCTTCTCGCCGATGGCCAGGAAGACGCGCTGGGCGCTCGACTGCGGGTCGTCCAGCATGCCGATGAAGCGGTACGGCAGCACCAGCGGCGGCGGAGGCGGCGGTGCGGCCTCGACCGGCGCGACCACGGCCTGCGCCGGTGCCGCCACGACCCTGGGTGCCGGCGGCGGCGGGGGCAGCCAGTCGCGCACGCTGAAGGCGTTGGTCGTCTTGGCAGTGGCTGCGGCAAAGCGCAACTCGCGCTCAGCGGGGGTGGCCGGCGCCGGGTCTTCTGTCGTGGCCTTGGCGGTGCCGGGTGGCACGGCCTGAGGTGGGGCTGATTTCGTTGGGCCGCACGGCAGCGCGCGGCGCGCGTTCGGCTGCCGAGACCACGGTGCTGTCGTCTTCCCCGGCGGTGACGATCCACAGCGACCAGGCGCCCACCACGGCGGCCACCGCCAGCAGGACCGGGCGGCGCGCGCTCACGAGCCGCTCCCCTGGTAGTAGAGGCTCAGGTCGAGCGTGGTCTGCAGCACCGACTGCTGGGTGTCGCTGCGCTCGATCTGCAGGTTCTCCAGCGCGGCGTGCGGCAGGCCGTTGAGCATGCTGGCGACGAACTGGCGCAGCTGCGTGTAGCTGCCGCGCACCGGCAATTGCACGTGCCACTGCACCAGGCCGCCGTCGCCGGCGCTGACGGGTTCGAGCTTGTAGTCGGCGCGCGGCAGCTCGACCTGGCTCTGGCGCGCCAGGCTGATCAGCGTCATCAGGTCGGCGCTGCGCTGGGTGAATTCCGGCAACTCGTCCTGCGGTCGGGTCACGCGTTGGGCGGGCGCTGCGGCCTTGGCTTGCTGGGCCGAGCGGCGCATGGCGGCGTCGATGCGCGCATCAAGCTCGCGGCCACGGTCTTCCAGATGCGGGCGAACGACCAGCGTCAGCACGGCGGCGATCAGCAGCAGCACCAGCCCGAGCAGCGCCGGGCGGCCCAGGCGTGCCTGCCAGAGGATCTTGAGCGGCCGCCAGGGCGACGGATGGCTGGGGAGGGTGTCGGACACGGTGCGGTCGCTCGGGGTCATCGCGGGCCTCCGGCGCTGCGCACTTGGTCCGCGGGGGACATGGTGGCGGCTTCTGGCTTGACGGTGGCGCGCGTGGGCACGGCGTCACCCGCCATCGCGAACGCCATCAGGGGCTTGGGGGAGGCCTCGGCCGAGGGGGTCGGCGCGGGGAGGGATGTGGGTGTGGGTGCGGGCATCACTGCCGGCGGCGCGGCAGGCGTTGCGAGCGGGGCCGGCGCGGCACGCCACTGGGCTGTCACGCGGAAGCGGATCGGCTGGCCGGGGGTCTGCTCCTCGGTCTGGTGTTGCAGCAGCAGCACGTCGGCCAGGCGGGCGTCGCCCTGCAGTTCGCGCAGCCAGGCGACCATGCTGTCGAGGTTGCGTGCCAGCGCGGTCAGGCGCAGCTGGCGGGTCGGCGCGTCAGGCTCGACCTGCAGCAGGCCGATCTCGCTGCTGGCGTGCTGTTCCAGCACCGCGAACAGCTCGCCCCACGGCGCGTTGAGACGCTGCAGCAGTTCTTGCGTGCGGGCCTGTTCACGCTTGTCGCCGGTGGGGGTGATGCGGGTGGAACGGGCACCGGGCGCCGCAGAGGTCAGCGCTGCCAGGCGCTGCTCGCGCTCCAGCTGGGCTTGCTGTTGTTCCCACAGTGGCAGCGCAGCGGTGGCCAGCAGCGCCAGACCGGCGATCAGGATCAGCCAGCCGGCCCACGGCGTGGGCCGGCGTTGCATGAAGTCGAGGCGGTTCAGGCGCTTCATGGCGCGACTCCGTTCAGGCGCGGCGGCTCGGTGACGGGGCCGGACAGGGTCGAGGCCGGATCGTCCCGGGTCCGGCCAGATTCTTTCGGCAAGGCGCTGCTGCCCTTGGCGCTGCCGGCGGGCGACGGCACCAGGCCGCGGCGCGAGCGTGGCGACCAGACGTAGCGGCACAGCGCCTTGCTGTGCGGCAGCAGGTAGACGACACATTCGCTGGCGCGCTCTTCCGGGCGACTGTCGCGCACGAAGGCGCGCAGGCGCTGTTCCATGGTGACGACGTCGCCCGGATCGAAGCGCTCCCAGTGCAGGCTCACGGGCAGGCCTTCGCTCAGGCGCACCAGCGACATGCCTTCGTCGCGCAGCAGCGCGAGCACGGCGTCGTCCTCGGGGATCTGCGGCGTCAGGTGGCGCAGGTCTTCGACCAGTGCGGCGTGCAGATGTCCGATCGAGACGCCGGCGAGCGTCAGCGCCTCGGTCCAGGCGGCCAGGTCGCTCTCGGTCATGGCCGCGGCCAGCCAGCGCCGGCCGCCGGCCAGCGGCAGCACCTGCACGCGCAGGTCGGTCAGGCCGAGCGCCTCGGACAGGCGCGACTGGGCTTCCTGCTCGGCCTCGGCCCAGTCGAGGTCTTCGTCGAGCAGCAGGTAGTACAGGTACTCATCGGCCACGATCAGCCGCGCCCGCGCCGGCAGGTCGTGCACGTCGGCCAGGCGCAGCGCCGAGATGGCGGCATTCAGCGCACCCGCGCCGTCGCCCGAGCCGCTGGCCGTGATGCGCGGCGTGCCGGACCAGCCGGGCTTCAGCACTTCGGCCAGACAGCTGCGCCGGTGCAATTCGAGTCGCAACTCACTCCTGAACCGCAGAGACACGATTGGCTTCCTCCAGGGTCGAGATGCCGGTGCGCACCAGGTTGAGGGCGGCCTGACGCAGGGTGGTCAGGCCCTTGCGCTCGGCGGCGGCGCGCAGCGCGGCGGGGCTGGCGCGTTCGGCGATCAGGCTCTTCATGTCGAGGTCGATGGTCAAGGTCTGGGCGATGGCGCGGCGGCCCTTGTAGCCGGTGCCGCGGCAGTGGCTGCAGCCCATGCCGCGCATGAAGCGCCAGCCGTCGTCGAACACCTTGGGGCTGAGGCCGCTCAGCGCGATCAGCTCGGCGCTGGGGCGCTCGGGTTCGACGCACATCGGGCAGCTGATGCGCATCAGGCGCTGGGCGACCACGCCGTTGAGTGCGGCCACCAGGTTGTACGGATCGACGCCCATGGTCGACAGGCGGCCGATGACGTCGAAGACGTTGTTGGCGTGCACGGTGGCATAGACCTGGTGGCCGGTGAGCGCCGCCTGCACGGCGATCTGGGCGGTCTCGGCGTCACGCATTTCGCCGACCATGATGCGGTCCGGGTCGTGGCGCAGGATCGAGCGCAGGCCGCGTGCGAAGGTCAGGCCCTTGGCCTCGTTGACCGGAATCTGCAGCACGTCGTTGAGCTGGTACT
The DNA here is from genome assembly GCF_965250675.1 of Leptothrix sp. (in: b-proteobacteria). Classification (NCBI taxonomy): domain Bacteria; kingdom Pseudomonadati; phylum Pseudomonadota; class Betaproteobacteria; order Burkholderiales; family Sphaerotilaceae; genus Leptothrix; species Leptothrix sp. (in: b-proteobacteria). Next base: position 408,253 of record NZ_CBDFPH010000003.1, on the reverse strand, counting down.
CGACCGGGTCTTCGATGGTGATCATCTTGTCCTGGCCGGTGTGGATCTCCGACAGCACGCCGTAGAGCGTGGTGGTCTTGCCCGAGCCGGTCGGCCCGGTCACCAGGAACAGGCCGTAGGGCATTTGCGCCTGGCGGCGGATGAAGGCGGCGGACGGCTCATCGAAGCCGAGGTGGTCGACCGACAGCTGCTGGTCGGCAGCGAGCTGGTAGCGGTCGAGCACGCGCAGCACGGCGTCCTCGCCATGCAGGTTGGGCATGATCGAGACACGCACGTCGATTTCGCGCCCCGAACGCGACAGCTTCAGGCGGCCGTCCTGCGGCACGCGGCGCTCGGAAATGTCGAGGTCGGCCAGCACCTTCAGGCGCGAGATCACGCGGTCGGCGAAGTCGCGTCCTTCGGGGCGGCTCACGCCCTGCAGCACGCCGTCGAGCCGGTACTTGACCACCAGCCCGCGCGGGGTCGACTCCAGGTGGATGTCGCTGGCCTGCGCCTGCAGCGCGTCGTAGAGCGTGCCGTTGAGAAAGCGCACCACGGGGCTCTCGTCGGTGCTGATCTGCGCCAGCGAGAGTTCGAGCGTGCTGCTCTCGCCGGACTGGGCGCCGTCGCGGCTGCCACCGGCGTCGGCCTGCAGCGCACGGGTTTCACGCTCCAGCCGGCCGTAGAAGGCTTGCAGGTCGGCCATCGGCGTGACGAACCAGCGTGTGACCGGGTGGCCGGCCTCGCGCAGGCGCGCTTCCATCCACAGCCGGGTGCTGCGGTCGAACGGGTCGGCCAGCACCAGGTCGAGCGCCTGGTCATTGCGGCGCAGCGCCACGCACAGCCGGCGCTGGCCCTGCGCGAACGGAATCACGGTGAAATCGGCCAGTTCGGTGCGCGCCTGGCGCAGGTCGCCCAGCAGCATGCCGCTGGCCTGGCCGAGCCAGCGCCGGTAGGCGGCTTCGCGCACGGGAGCAAGCGCGGTCGAGTCGACGCGGGTGTCGGCTTCGAAGCGCGCGTTCAGGCGCTTGGCGATGGCGCGCATCTGCTCCTGCAGCAGGCTGCTGGCAGCGTCCTGGACTTCGTAGGTGGGGGCTGCTTCGGCGTCGGCCTCGTCGCGCGTGGGTTCCATGGGGGTCAACGTATGCTCGCGGCGAGTTGGAAGATGGGCAGGTACATCAGCACGACGATGCCGCCCACGACGGTGCCGATGGTGAGCATCAGCACCGGTTCGATCACGCGGGTCAGGCGCTCCAGTGCGCGTTCGACCACGGCGTCGTGCACGTCGGCGAGACGGTCGAGCGCGACATCGAGCGCGCCGGTCTGCTCGGCCACGCGCAGCACGCGCAGGCCGAGCGTGTCGACCAGGCCGGTCTCATGCAGTGCAGGGGCGAGTGATGCGCCGGCGGTGGCGGCGGCCAGGGCGCGGTCGAGCTTGGGTTGATCGAACGGCGACAACAGGCCGCGGCACATGCCCAGCGCCTTGAGCGCCGGCACGCCCGAGCGCACCAGCATCGCGCCGGTGCGCGCCAGCTGCGCCTGGCCGTAGGTGCGCACCAGCCCGCGCAGCCACGGCAGCTTGCCGGCCACCCGCATCATCAGCTGGCCGAGCTGGCCGGCGGCCATGGCGCGCCAGATCGTCCAGCCCAGCAGCGCCAGGCCACTGCCGAGCGTGAGCAGCAGCGGCAGTTGCATCTTCGACAGGCTGACGCCGACGTTGATCAGCACGCGCGAGAGCGGCGCCATCTCGGCCGATGCGCCTTCGAGCACCAGCGCAAAGCGCGGCACCACATACATCAGCAGAAACAGCACCACCAGCCCGGCCACACTCACCAGCAGGCCCGGATAGACGCAGGCCGACACCAGCCGGCTGCGCAACTGGCGCAGCCGTGCGGCGTTGGTGGCGAAGCGGGTCAGGCTGTCGCCCAGGTCGCCGGTGAGTTCGCTGGCGCGCACGCAGGCCAGCATGGCGGTGCTGAAGTGGCCGCTGTCGAGCAGCGCGGCCGACAGTGGCTCGCCACGCTTGAGCGACTCCAGCAGCCGCTGCATCGCCAGCGCGGCGCCGCCTTGCTGGCGCTCGCCCACGGTGCGCAGCGCCTCCAGCAGGCTCAGGCCCGAGCGCAGCATCAGCGCCAGATCGTGCGCGAACTGCTCTTCATCGAGCTTGGCGTTCTGCAGCGTCGCACCGCGCCCCAGCCGGCTCGCGTTGGCGAGCCAGTTCGAGCCGGCAGCGGCTGCGGTCGCAGGCTGCAGGCCGGGCGCGGCGCGGCGTGGGGTCTCAGGCATGGTGGGTCTTCTTCACCACGAGTTGACGTCCGCTGCTTCACCTTCGCCGCCAGGCTGACCGTCGCTGCCGAGGGTGAAGAGGTCGTACTCGCCGTGTTCGCCGGGCGAGCGGAACTGGTAGGGGCGGCCCCACGGGTCGGCGGGAATGTCGCGCTTGAGGTAGGGGCCTTGCCAGCGCGCCGCGTCGGGTGGCGCCAGGCGCAGGGCGGTGATGCCCTGCTCGGTGCTGGGGTAGCGGCCGACGTCGAGGCGGTATTGATCCAGCGCCTGGCCAAAGGCTTCAATCTGCGCGCGCGCGACTTTGGTGTTGGACTTGCCCAACTGCGCAAAGTACTGCGGCGCGACGATGCCGGCCAGCAAACCAATGATCACCATCACCACCAATAACTCCAGAAGGGTGAAACCAGATTGACGGGTATATCGACGGGAGGGATTCATAAATGAAGACACGGAAAATGACCTTGTACGTAAAAAAGGCTGAATTGGATGCCGAACGTGTAATTTGACCGAACCGCGCCCGGTCAATTCCGGCGTGCGTAGTCCCGCTGCCAGGCCAGCACCTTGGGCACGTAGCGCTGGGTTTCCTCGAAGTCGGGCACGCGCATGCCGGCGCGCAGCACGGCCTGCTCCCCCGCGTTGTAGGCGGCGAGCGCGAGCGTGGTGTCACCCGAAAACCGCTGCAGCAGGCCGCGCAGATGCGCCGCGCCACCGCGCAGGTTGTCTTCCAGCGACCAGACCTGGCGCACGCCGTGCTGGCGCGCGGTGCCGGGCATCAGTTGCATCAAGCCTTGCGCGCCCTTGTTCGACAGCGCGCGGGCGTCAAAACCGGATTCGGCTGCGGCCACTGCAGCCAGCAGGGCGGACGGCAGGGCGTGTTCGCGCCCGATGCGATCGAACATCGGCTTCAACGCCGCAGGCAGCGGAGGCGCGCTGCGCTGCGGGGTGTGGATCGTGCTGGAAGCCGCAGCCACTGGCCCGGCAGAGGCCGTGCCGGGTTGGCGGGTCTGGGCCGGGCGCAGCGGCGTGATCTCTTCAGGCGCTGCCACCAGCGTTTGCGATGCGGCAGGCGTGGCGAAGTTCGACAGCAGCACTGCGCCGTCGGCCTCGCCCACATAGATCTGGGCTTGCGCATTCTGGGTGCCCGCTCCGCCGGCCCACAGCGCCAGCATTGCAAGGGCTGGCCGGAGTCCGGACAGATAAGAAGAACGGCAGGGGCAGAAAAACGGCATGGGCGGGCGCAGCAATGGATGCAAAAAGTATTTCATATCCATGGCATGCCGCCGCCATTGCGGGCTGCATCCGAGGGGCTTATCCCCCGTGGATGCGTCAGAAAATACGTCAGAAGCCGTATTTGTTTTTGCCGCTGTGCCCGCGAATCTGCCAGATCGCGGCGCCCGCCAGCACCACGAACAGCGCCAGGCTCCACAACTCGAACGGCACGCCGAGCAGGTCTACGGCGGCATCGGCGCAGGAGGCTCGCACCTCGAAGACCTCGGGCCAGCGGGCGTCCAGTCCCAGACCGGACACGATCTGGTCGGCCAGCGTCAGGTTGCACGAGGGCGACTTGGACGCCACCAGGTTCTGGTACAGCGCCGTCGCCACGCCAGCCAGGCTCAGCAGCGTCACCAGCACCGCATTGCCCACCCGCGCCAGGCGGCCCAGCGGCGAGCGTGCCAGCACCGCCGGCCACGCCGCCGCCAGCCAGCACGCCACGCCGATCACGATGAAGATCAGCCGCTGCAGGATGCACCACGGGCAGGGCTGCATGCCCAGCTTGTGCTGGCCGTACAGCGCACCGGCGACGGCGCCCAGGCTGGCCGCGCCCATCAGCAGCCAGACCCAGCGGGCGCGCTGCGAGGTGCTGGCGGCGGACTTCATTCGACTTCCGCGATCAGCTCGATCTCGACGCAGGCGCCCAGCGGAATCTGCGCCACGCCGAAGGCGCTGCGGGCGTGCGCGCCACGCTCGGCACCGAAGATCTCGACCAGCAACTCCGACGCGCCGTTGGTGACCAGGTGCTGTTCGGTGTAGTCGCCGGTGCTGTTGACCAGGCTCATCAGCTTGACGATGCGGCGCACACGCTCCAGGTCGCCCACCGCCGCCTGCAGCGTGCCGAGCAGGTCGATGGCGATGGCGCGCGCAGCCTGCTGGCCGGTGGCGGTGTCGGTGTCGCGGCCCAGCTGGCCGACCCAGGGCTTGCCGTCGCGCTTGGCGATGTGGCCGGAGATGAACACCAGATTACCGCTGCGCACGAAGGGCAGGTAGGCCGCAGCCGGAATGGCCACGGGCGGCAGGCTGATGCCGAGTTGGTCGAGACGCGTTTGGATACTCATTTAGATCAATCTCCGTTGCCCGTGCTTGGGCGCGCGCATCCTACACTGCAGCCCTTCTTGCCCACTGGGTTGCCATGGCGCCTGTCCGTATCCTGATCGCAGTCACCCTTGGCTTGTTGGCAGGTACGGCTTGGCAATTGCAGCAGCCCGTGCTGGGCGAGGCTGCTGTGGCATGGATCGCGCTGGGCGCGTGGCTGGTGTGCGCCGGCGCCTGCTGGATCTGGCGCACGCGCTGGGCCCTTGCTGCCGGTCTGGTGGTTTGCGCCGCACTCGGCGCCACGCTCGGCTGGGAACTGACCCGCCTCCGTGCTGCGGCCACCCTGGCCGAGCAACTGCCCGCGGCGCTGGAGGGGGTCGATCTGGAATTGGTCGGCGTGGTCCGCTCCCTGCCCACCGAGCGCCGCGACGGCGTGCGGTTTCTGTTCGAGGTCGAGCAGGCCCGCCGAGACGGCCAGCCACTGCAAGTGGGCGCCGATCTGCCCCGGCACATCAGCCTGGGCTGGTATGCCAGCGACCGCTTTGAGGGCGACAGTGCCGCTCGCCCGCCCCACGTGCAGGCCGGCGACCGCTGGCGCCTGGCCGTGCGGCTGCGCCAGCCGCATGGGTTGATGAACCCGAACGGCTTCGACTACGAGTTCTGGCTGTTCGAGCAAGGCGTGCGTGCCACCGGCAGCGTGCGCGCGGCCGGCGCCAGCGCCAACTCCAGCGCCGCCATGCTGCTGGGCGACAGCGGCCTGCACCGCATCCAGCGCTGGCGCCAGGCCCTGCGCAGCGCCTTGCAGCAGCGCCTGGGCGACACGGCCGCCACCGGTGTGCTGGCGGGCCTGATCGTGGGCGACCAGGCGGCGATCGACCGCGCCGACTGGGATACCTTCCGCATCACGGGCACGGCGCATCTGCTGGCAGTCAGTGGCCTGCACATTGCGCTGCTGGCCTGGGTGGCCGCTGCGGCCGTGCAGGCGCTGTGGCGGCGCAGCCGGCGCGCCATGCACTGGCTGCCGGCGCAGGACGCTGCGCGCTGGGGCGGTTTGCTGGCGGCGGTGGCCTACGCGCTATTGGCTGGCTGGGGCGTGCCGGCGCAGCGCACGGTGCTGATGCTGGCGGTGCTGACCGCCTTGCGCGCCGCCGGCCTGCGCTGGCCCGGCCCGCTGATCCTGCTGTGCTGCGCCGCCGTGGTGGCGTTGGCCGATCCGTGGGCGCTGCTGCAGCCGGGCTACTGGCTGTCGTTCGTGGCGGTGGCGTTGCTGATGGTGTCGGAGCCGGTGGGCGCGGAGCCGTCACAACTCGACCCTGCTACGCCGCGCGGCCGCCTCACGTCAGCAGTGCAGGCGATGTGGCGCAGCCAGTGGGTTGCCAGCGTCGGACTGGCGCCGTGGACGCTGATCTTCTTCCAGCAGGTCTCGCTGATCGGCCTGCTGGCCAATGCCGTCGCCATTCCGGCGTTGACGCTGGTGATCACGCCGCTGGCGCTGCTGGGCGTGCTGCTGCCGCCGCTGTGGCCGCTGGCCGCGTGGCTGGTGGAGGCGCTGATGAGCGTGCTGGGCCAGCTCGCCACCGTGCCGCTGGCGAGCTGGAACGCACCCGCCGCGCCGCTGTGGGCGCAGGCGCTGGCCGTGGCGGGTGCCTTGTTGTTCGTGTTGCCCACGGCCTGGCGCCTGCGGCTGCTTGGTCCGCTGCTGATGCTGCCGCTGATCTGGCCCGCGGTGGTGCGGCCTGGGCTGGCGGAATTCGACCTGCTGGCTGCCGACATCGGCCAGGGCAACGCCGTGCTGGTGCGCACGGCCTCGCGCACGCTGCTCTACGACACCGGCCCGCAGTACTCGCGCGACAGCGACGCCGGCGAGCGCGTGCTGCTGCCGCTGCTGCGCGCCGGCGGCAGCGCCCCGCTCGATCTGCTGGTGCTGTCCCACCGCGACAGCGACCACACCGGCGGCGCGGCGGCCATCGTGCGCAGCGGTGGTGTGGTGCGCGTGGCCGGCTCGCTGGAAGACGGCCACCCCTGGCGTGCGCTGGCGCCGTACCAGGGCTGCGGCGATGGCTTGAGCTGGCGCTGGGACGGCGTCGATTTCGAGTTCCTGCACCCCGTGCCGACAGAGTTGGAGCGTCGCGCGCCCGACCTGCCCAAGTCCAACGCCGTGTCCTGCGTGCTGCGCGTGAGCAATGGCCGCCGCACGCTGCTGCTGACGGGTGACATCGAGCGCGATCAGGAACACGCGCTGGTCGGCCGCCATGGCGCGCATCTGGCCGCCGATGTGATGCTGGTGCCGCATCACGGCAGCCGCACATCGTCCAGCAGCGCCTTGCTGCGCGCGGTGCAGCCGCGCTGGGGTTTGGTGCAGTCGGGCTACCGCAATCGCTATGGACACCCGGCGCCGGACGTGGTGGCGCGCCTGAATCTGCACGATATTGGCGTGGTTCGCACCGATTTGTGTGGGGCCTGGCACTGGCGCAGTGCCGATGCCTCAAGTTGGTGCGTTCGTGATCGACAACGCCGTTACTGGCATCGTCCGCCCCTGACTTCCGGGTCGGGCCCTGAATTTGCTAAAGCTTCTCCATTCCTAGACCAAGCCGCCCCATGAGACCGATGTTCGACGAAATGCACTCCGCCGATGCCGCCGTGCGCGCGCACTATCAAGGTTACGACCGCTGGCTGCAGCAGCAGCCGCGCGAGTTGATGCGAGACCGACGCGAAGAGGCGGAGATGATCTTCCGCCGCGTCGGCATCACCTTCGCGGTCTACGGTGACAAGGACAGCGGCGAGGGCAACGAGCGCCTGATCCCGTTCGACCTGATCCCGCGCATCATTCCCGCGCATGAATGGCGCGAGATGGAAAAAGGCCTGCGCCAGCGCGTCACCGCGCTCAACCGCTTCATCCATGACGTCTATCACGGCCAGGAAATCGTCAAGGCCGGGCTGATTCCGGCCGACCAGATCATGCGCAACGCGCAGTTCCGGCCCGAGATGATCGGGGTCGATGTGCCGGGTGGCATCTATTCGCACATCAGCGGCATCGACATCGTGCGCGCGGCCGAGCCGGACGGCTCTGGCAAGTACTACGTGCTCGAAGACAACCTGCGCGTGCCTAGCGGCGTGAGCTACATGCTCGAAAACCGCAAGATGATGATGCGGCTGTTCCCCGACCTGTTCGCCAGCCACCCCATTGCGCCGGTGGCGCATTACCCCGACCTGCTGCTCGACACCCTGCGCAGCGTCTCGCCCGGCGGCGTCAACGAGCCGACCGTGGTCGTGCTCACGCCCGGCGCGCACAACTCGGCCTACTTCGAGCACGCCTTCCTGGCGCAGCAGATGGGCGTCGAGCTGGTCGAAGGCCAGGATCTGTTCGTCAAGGACGGCTACGTCTTCATGCGCACCACGCGCGGTCCCAAGCGCGTGGACGTGATCTACCGCCGGCTTGATGACGACTTCCTCGACCCGCTCGCCTTCCGGCCGGATTCGACGCTCGGCTGCAAGGGCCTGCTGTCGGCCTACCGCAACGGTAATGTGACGCTCGCCAACGCGATCGGCACCGGCGTGGCCGACGACAAGTCGATCTACGCCTACGTGCCCAAGATGATCGAGTTCTACCTTGGCGAGAAGCCCATCCTCAACAACGTGCCGACCTACCTGTGCCGCGAGGCCGAGGACCTCAAGTACGTGCTGGCCCACCTGGACGAGCTGGTGGTCAAGGAAGTGCACGGCGCCGGCGGCTACGGCATGCTGGTCGGCCCGGCGGCCACCAAGGCCGAGATCGCCGAGTTCCGCGAACACCTGCTGGCCAACCCCAGCAACTACATCGCCCAGCCGACGCTGAGCCTGTCGACCTGCCCGACCTTCGTCGAGTCCGGCATCGCGCCGCGCCACATCGACCTGCGGCCGTTCGTGCTTTCGGGCAAGAACGTACAGATGGTCGCCGGCGGACTGACGCGCGTGGCGCTCAAGGAAGGCTCGCTGGTCGTCAACTCGTCACAGGGCGGTGGTACCAAGGACACCTGGGTGCTGGAAGCCTGACGGCTCGCACCCCGCACACTGTGAGATGGAGGAAAACATCAATGCTCTCAAGAACCGCTGACCACCTGTTCTGGATGTCGCGCTACATGGAGCGGGCCGAAAACACCGCCCGCATGCTCGACGTCAACTATCAGACCTCGCTGCTGCCGCAGTCGGCTGCCGTGGCCGAACTCGGCTGGCGCGGCCTGCTCAACATCTCCGAGCTGAGCGCCGACTTCGCCACCCGCTACGGCGACATCAACGCCCGCGCGGTGATGGACTTCATGGTGCGCGACGAGCGCAACCCGTCGTCCATCATCAGCTGCCTGCGCGCCGCGCGGGAGAACGCCCGCGCCGTGCGCGGCACGCTCACCACCGAGGTCTGGGAAACCACCAACCAGACCTGGCTGGAGTTCAAGAACGTGCTGCGCGACAGCGCCTTCGAACGCGACCCGAGCACGCTGTTCGAGTGGGTCAAGTTCCGCTCGCACCTGTCACGCGGCGTGCAGGTCGGCACCATGCTGCAGGACGAGTCGCTGCACTTCGTCCGCATCGGCACCTTCCTGGAGCGCGCCGACAACACCGCGCGTCTGCTGGACGTCAAGTTCCATGCCGTCGAGAGCGATTTCTACGGCGCCGCCGACGCCCGCGATCAGGAGTACGACTTCTATCACTGGAGCGCCATCCTGCGCTCGGTCTCGGGCTTCGAGGTCTACCGCAAGGTCTACCGCAACGTCATCCAGCCCGAGAAGGTGGCCGAGCTGCTGATCCTGCGTCCTGACATGCCGCGCTCGCTGGCCGCCTGCACCCATGAGGTGGTCGCCAACTTGGGTCTGGTCGCCAACGAGCAATCGACTGAGACACTCCGCCGTGCCGGACGGCTCAAGGCCGATCTGGAATACGGCCGCATCGACGAGATCCTGGCCACCGGCCTGCATGCCTACCTGACCCATTTCCTCGACCGTGTCGGCGATCTGGGCGCGGGCATCAGCCGTGACTTCCTGGTGGCCACGCACTGAGTGCGCGCGCCTGACCACCTTCCACTTTCAAGCAAGGCCCACTCGTGTCCATTCACGTCGCGTTGACCCACGTTACCCATTACAAGTACGACCGACGTGTCGGCTTGTCGCCGCAGATCGTGCGGCTGCGTCCGGCGCCGCATTGCCGCACGCCGGTCCTGTCGTACGCGCTCAAGGTCGAGCCCGAAGGCCACTTCATCAACTGGCAGCAGGACCCGTTCTCCAACTACCAGGCCCGGCTGGTCTTTCCGGAGCCGACCACCGAGTTCAAGGTCACCGTCGACCTGGTGGCCGAAATGTCGGTCTTCAACCCGTTCGACTTCTTCCTGGAGCCGGGCGCGCAGAGCTTCCCCTTCACCTACGAAGACGAGCTGAAGCAGGAACTGGCGCCGTATCTGGTGGCCGAACCCGCCACGCCGAAATTCCAGGCCTTCATCGACAGCGTCGACCTCACCGAGGTCCGCACCATCGACTTCCTGGTGGCGCTGAACCAGCGCCTGCAGCACGAGGTCAGCTACACCATCCGCATGGAGCCGGGCGTGCAGACGCCCGAGGAAACGCTCACCAAGGCGTCGGGCTCCTGCCGTGACACCGGCTGGTTGCTGGTCGAGACGCTGCGGCACCTGGGCCTGGCGGCGCGCTTCGTCTCCGGCTACTTGATCCAGCTCAAGTCCGACGTGGTGGCGCTCGATGGCCCGAGCGGCACCGAGGTCGACTTCACCGACCTGCACGCCTGGTGCGAGGTCTACCTGCCCGGCGCCGGCTGGATCGGCCTCGACCCGACCTCCGGCCTGCTGGCTGGCGAGGGCCACATTCCGGTCGCCTGCACGCCGCAGCCGTCGAGTGCGGCGCCCATCAGCGGTGCGGTCGACGAGTGCGAGGTCGAATTCGGCCACCTGATGCAAGTCACGCGCATTTTTGAATCGCCGCGTGTCACCCAGCCTTACACCGAAGCGCAGTGGGCCGAGGTGCTGACGCTGGGCGAGGCGGTCGACGCCGAACTGGTGGCCGGCGACGTGCGCCTGACCATGGGCGGCGAGCCGACCTTCGTCTCGGTCGACGACCGCGACGGCGAAGAGTGGAACACCGACGCGCTCGGCCCCACCAAGCGCCTCTATGCACAAGACCTGGTGCAGCGCTTGCGCGAGCACTACGGCCAGGGCGGTTTCCTGCACTACGGCCAGGGCAAGTGGTACCCGGGCGAGCAGTTGCCGCGCTGGGCGCTGTCGATCTGCTGGCGTGCCGACGGCCAGCCGTGCTGGCAGGATCCGAGCCTGTTCGCCGACGAGCGCGATCCGCACCAGTACACCGCCGAAGATGCCAACCGCTTCATCAAGCACCTGAGCGCCAAGCTCGGCCTGACGGACGAATACATCCAGACCGGCTACGAGGACACCTGGTACTACCTGTGGCGCGAGCGCCGCCTGCCGGTCAACGTCGACCCGTTCGAGAGCAAGCTTGACGACGAGCTGGAGCGCCTGCGCCTGCGCCGCGTCTTCAATCAGGGCTTGGAGGCCGAGATCGGCTATGTGCTGCCGCTCAAGCGCGACCCGCAGGCCCTGCTCGGCGGCCCGCGCTGGATGACCGGCCCGTGGTTCTTCCGCGATGAGCGCATGTACCTGCACCCGGGCGATTCGCCGATGGGCTACCGCCTGCCGCTCGACTCGATCCCCTGGGTCAGCAAGGGCGACTACCCGTACCACATCGAACACGACCCGTTCGCTCCGCGTGATGCGCTGCCGCACGCGGCCACCCTGCGTTCGCAATACGCCGCGCGCGTGGCGGGCGGTGGCTTTGCCGAAGGCGGCATGGTGGCGGTCCAGGCCGGCGCCGGCGGCCCGAGCGAAGGTGCGTATGTCTTCGGCGAGCCCACTGCATCGGCCACCGCTGCAGCGTCTTCTGCGCCTGCATCGCAGGCCAGCCTGAGCGCCGAGCAACTGGCGCAGCACCCACGCCGCTTCGAGTCCGCGCACTGGATCACCCGCACGGCGCTGTGCGTCGAGGCCCGTGATCCGCGCCGCTCCAACGGCCCCAAGGCCGAAGCGGTCGGCACCGCCACCGGCGTGCTCTACGTCTTCATGCCGCCGCTGACGCTGCTGGAGGACTATCTGGAACTGCTGGCCGCGGTCGAGGCCACGGCTGCCGACCTGGGCGTGCAGATCGTGCTCGAAGGCTACCCGCCGCCGCGCGACCCGCGCCTGAAGCTGCTGCAGGTCACCCCCGACCCGGGCGTGATCGAAGTCAACATCCACCCGGCGCACAACTGGGGCGAGCTGGTCGAGCACACCGAGTTTCTCTACGACGCGGCGTGGCGCTCGCGCCTGTCGGCCGAGAAGTTCATGCTCGACGGCCGCCACACCGGCACCGGCGGCGGCAACCACATGGTGCTGGGCGGCGCCACGCCGGCCGACTCGCCCTTCCTGCGCCGTCCGGACGTGCTGGGCAGTCTGCTGAGCTACTGGCACAACCACCCCAGCTTGAGCTACCTGTTCAGCGGCATGTTCATCGGCCCGACCAGCCAGGCGCCGCGCGTCGACGAGGCGCGCAACGACCAGGTCTTCGAGTTGGAGATCGCGCTGGAGCAGATCGAGCGCAACCGCGCCGTCTACGGCGCCGACATGCCGCCGTGGCTGGTCGACCGCACGCTGCGCAACGTGCTGGTGGACGTGACCGGCAACACGCACCGCAGCGAGTTCTGCATCGACAAGCTCTACTCGCCCGACAGCAGCACCGGCCGCCTTGGCCTGCTGGAGTTGCGCGCCTTCGAGATGCCGCCGCACGCCCGCATGAGCATCGTGCAGCAGCTGCTGCTGCGCGCGCTGGTGGCGCGCTTCTGGAAGGAGCCGTACCGCGCGCCGCTGGTGCGCTGGGGCACCGAGCTGCACGACCGTTTCCTGCTGCCGACCTTCGTGCAGATGGATTTCAACGACGTGATCGAGGAGATGCAGCTCACCGGCTACGGCTTCGAGGCCGACTGGTTTGCGCCGCACTTCGAGTTCCGCTTCCCCAAGGTCGGCGAGGTCTCGGCGCGTGGCGTGCAGGTCACCCTGCGCACCGCGCTGGAACCCTGGCACGTGATGGGCGAGGAGGGCGGCGCCGGCACCACGGTGCGCTACGTCGACTCGTCGCTGGAGCGCATGGAGGTCAAGGTGACCGGGCTGGTCAACCCGCGCCACGTCGTCACGGTCAATGGCGAACCCGTGCCGCTGCAGCCCACCGGCCGCGTCGGCGAGTACGTGGCGGGGGTGCGTTACCGCGCCTGGCAGCCGGCGTCGGCCCTGCACCCGACCATCGGTGTGCATGCACCGCTCACCGTGGACCTGGTGGACAGCTGGATGCAGCGCTCGATGGGCGGCTGCCAGTACCACGTCACCCACCCGGGCGGCCGCAGCTACGAGACCTTCCCGGTCAACTCGTTCGAGGCCGAGAGCCGTCGACTGGCGCGTTTCTTCTCGATGGGCCACAGCATCGGCCGCATCGAAGTGAGCCAGCCGGAGCGCAGCCTGGAGTTCCCGTTCACGCTCGACCTGCGTCGCGCCTGAGTTTCTGACGTGATGAGGGTGGCTGCTGCGGCAACTCCGCATGGTCACCCCGCGGGCCGCAAGGCATGATGCAGCCATGCATGCGTTTCCGATCTCTGATGAAGACACTCCGCCTCAGGCGGCTGCAGCCGCCCCCGCGGACGCTGCGGCCCGCCTGGCCGCTCTGGCGGCGGCGCCGGGCAGCCCCGGCCACTACGACGAATTGCGCGGCCGGCTCAACCCGGCTGCATTGACCGACTCGGTAGCCGGTGCGGCAGAGACCGGTCCTGACGTGGCCACGTCACCTGATGCCGAGGCTGGCGCTGAAGCCGTCGCCCCCACGCTCGCCCCGCTCTGGCAGCGTTTCTTCACCGCCACGGGCCAGGACGGCTGGCACGATCTGGCGTCGCGGCGTGCGCGGGTGCAGCGCAAGGTGCTCGAAGACGGCGCCACCTACAACGTCCACTCGCCCGGCAGCGACACGGCGCGCACCTGGCCGCTGGAGCTGCTGCCGCTGCTGATCGGCCCGGACGAATGGGCGCGCATCGAACGCGGCGTGAACCAGCGTGCCCGCCTGCTCGACGCGGCGCTGAAAGACATCTACGGCGAGCAGCATCTGCTGCACGACGGCCTGCTGCCCGCCTCGCTGATCTACGGTCACCCGCAATACCTGCGGCCGATGCACGGCGTGCAGCCCCCCGGCGGCCACGGCCTGCACGTGGTGGCGCTGGACCTGGCGCGCGGCCCGGACGGCCACTGGTGGGTGGTGGGCCACCGCGCCCAGTCGCCCTCCGGCCTGGGCTACCTGCTGGAGAACCGGCTGACGATTGCGCAGCAGTTTCCCGAGGCCTTCCGTGAGTTGAAGGTGCAGCGCATCGCCTCGGCGCTGCGCGCGCTGGTCGATGGCCTGTCGCGCGCCAGCGGGGCCGGCGCGCTGGCCCGGCTGGCACTGCTGACGCCCGGGCCGCGCAATGAAACCTACTTCGAGCACGTCTTCCTGGCCCGCTACCTGGGCCTGACGCTGGTCGAAGGCTCCGACCTCACGGTGCGCGACGAGCGCGTCTACCTCAAGACCCTCAATGGCCTGGAGCGCGTGGACGTGCTGCTGCGCCGGGTCGATGACGAATGGCTCGACCCGCTGGAGTTGCGGCCCGACTCGGCCCTGGGCGTGCCCGGTCTGGTGCAGGCCGTGCGTGCCGGCGGCGTGCTGCTGGCCAACCTGCCCGGCGCGGGCGTGCTTGAGAGTCCCGGGCTGACCGCCTTCTGGCCGGCCGTGTCGCGCCGCCTGCTCAAGGAAAACCTGCTGCTGCCGGCCACCACCAGTTGGTGGTGCGGCGAGGCCACGGTCTGGGCGACCCACCGCGAATCGCTGGCGGACTTCGTCATCGTGCCGACCTTCCCGGCCGGCAGCGTGACGCAGACCTTCGAGCCGGTGATGGGCGCCGCGCTCACGCCCGCAGAGATCAAGGCCTGGCAGGCCCGCATCGACGCCAACCCGGCTGCGCACACGCTGATGGCGCCGGTGCGGCCTTCGGAGCTGCCGATCTGGTGCGAGCACCGCAGTGAAGGCCGGATCGAGCCCCGCCCGGTGGTGCTGCGTGTCTACGCGTTGCGCGACGCCGATGGCGACTGGTGCGTGCTGCCCGGCGGCTTGACCCGCGTGGCCGCACCGCAAAAGAAGCTGGGACCGGCCGTCAAGGACGCCGCCAAGCATCCGGCGAAGAAACACCCGGCGGCCAGCAGTCCGGTGGGCGGCACCGACGTCTACCTGTCCATGCAGCGCGGCAGCGCCAGCACCGACACCTGGGTGCTGACCCGGGGCGAGGTCGATGCCACCACCTTGCTGCCGCGGCCGCTGCAGGTCGAGGACCTGGCCAACAGCCGCCGCGTCATCACCAGCCGCGCGGCCGAGAACCTGTTCTGGCTGGGCCGCTACACCGAGCGGGCCGAAAACACCATCCGCCTGGCCCGCCTGACGCTTGAAGCCTTGCCCACCGCCAGCGCGCCGGTGCTCGAAGTGCTGCAGGGCCTGCTGTGGCGGCATGGGTTGATCGGTTCGCGCGTGCCGTCGCCGATGCTCGGTTCGGCCCAGGCCACGCGGGTGTTCGAGCGCACGCTGGTGCACTCGCTCGGCGACCTCGACCGCAGCACCAGCGTGGCCTACAACCTGCGCGCGCTGCGGCTGTGCGCCGAGGCGCTGCGCGAGCGGCTGTCGCCCGAGCACTGGTCGCTGCTCACCGATCTGGATGCGCAGTTCACCCGCCAGCTGCAGCACGTGCTGGCCGCCAGCGGCCATGAACCGCTGAGCGACGTGCTGGCGGTGCTCAACCGGGCGGCGATCCAGCTCTCGGCCATCACCGGCGCGCAGACCGACCGCATGACGCGCGATGACGGCTGGCGGCTGCTGAGCGTCGGCCGGCAGATCGAGCGGCTCGACACCCAGGCGCACGCGCTGGCGCAGGGCTTCGCGGCCGGGCTGGAGCGCATTGACGACGGCTTCGCGCTGCTGCTGGCGCTGTTCGACTCGACCATCACCTACCGCGCCCATTTCCAGGCCCGCCGCGAGGTGCCGCCGCTGCTGCACCTGCTGGTGCTCGACACCGACAACCCGCGCTCGCTCGCCTGGGTGGCGCGCACCATGCGCGAGCGGCTGCGCAAGCTCGCCCGGCTCGATCCGGTCTGGTCCGATGCGATCTGCGCTGCCATGCCTGCGCCGCAGGACTGGTCGCTGGCCGAGCTGTGCGCGGTCAACGCCGAAGGCGGCCACGCGGCGCTGGCCGCCCAGCTGCTGACCTGCAGCCAGGCGGCGCAGAGCCTGTCCAATGACATCAGTCGACACCTGTTCTCGCACGTCGGCGCCACCGACCGGACGGTGTGGCAATGACGACCCCGCCCTTGAAAACTGCTTCCCCCGCGCCCCCTGCGCCGAAGACGACCCGCACGCTGCGCGTCGACCACGAAACCCGCTACGACTACGGCGCCGAGGTCGAGCTGGCACACCACCTGGCGCACCTGCGCCCGCGCGATACGCCGTGGCAGCATGTGCGCGACTGGCAGCTGGAGATCACCCCGCCGCCCGCGCCCGACCTGGCCACCGGCCTGCACCAGAGCCGCGATTCCTGGGGCAACTGGCGCGCCAGCTTCAGCCACGCCACCGTGCATGAGCGCCTGCGGGTGCGCTCGGTGTTCGTCGCCGAGCTGCAGCCCCGTCCGGCCCTGCGGCCTGAGGCCAGCCCGGCCTGGGAAGAGGTGGCCGAGCGGTTGCGCTACGGCGCCGGCGTGGCCTGCGAGCCGGCGGTGGAGTTCGTGCTGCCATCGGTCTACGCGCCGCACGACGCCGCGCTGGCTGCCTTCGGCCGCGAGGCCTTCACGCCCGGCGTGCCGCTGCTGGCCGGCGCGCTGGCGCTGATGACGATGGTCTACACGCGCTTCGAGTACAAGCCTGCCGCCACCTCGGTGGCCACCCGTGCGCCCGAGGCGCTGGCGCAGCGCCGGGGCGTGTGCCAGGACTTTGCCCACGTCATGATCGGCGCGATGCGCTCGCTTGGGCTGGCGGCGCGCTACGTCAGCGGCTACCTGCTGACCCAGCCACCGCCGGGCCAGCCGCGCCTGGTCGGCTCGGACGCCACGCATGCGTGGGTGGATGTCTGGTGCCCGGTGCACGGCTGGCTGGCGCTGGACCCGACCAACGACGTGCCCGCCGGCCTGGACCATGTCACGGTGGCGTGGGGGCGTGATTACGCCGACGTGGCGCCGTTGCGTGGCGTGATTCGCGGTGGCGGACAGGCTGTGCCGCGCGTTGCAGTGACGGTGGAGCCGCTGGAGCCGTCCTGATCAGTGGCCTGATCCGTACCTGTCGTAAATAATTCAATCATGGCGTCGAAGCGTCGATAAGCAGGGGAGGGCTTTCAGCCCACTCCATTCGAAACCACGGACTCATGCTCGAATCATTCCAGCGTTTATGGCGCGGCAAAGCCGCACAAACACCCGACACGCGCCTGTTCGCGGTCTGGGCGCAGCGGCGTGGCGACACCGTCAAGCATGTGCGCGACGGCAGTGGCGTGGTGGCGCAATACGCCTTCAACGGCCGCGCGGCGCGCATGGAATGGGGGCCGTCGCAGCGCGACTACATGGGGCCGCGCGAGTTGCGCGTGCGCATCGAACTCGGCCTGCCTGCGGTGCTGGAGATGATGGTGATCTCGCGCTGGCTGGCCGAACAGCTGGAGAACCAGGCCTACCAGCGCCTGGTCGAGGGCCAGCAGACCCAGGTCGATGTCAATATGCCCGAGGAAGCCCGCTGGCTGGCGATGTTCGAGCGCGTGGCCATCGACCCGGCCTACGCGCCGCTGGTGGCGTCGTATGCGGTGCTCGGCTCGTCCCCGGGTTACACGCGGCGCTGGGTGGAGGGCGAACTGGCCACCCGCCTGGCGCGGGCCCTGAGCCACTGGCTGGCCGCAGACGCTCCGCTGGTGCTGATGGTGGCGCGCGGCCACCTGCTGCTGCGCACCGCTGCGCCGTCGATCGACGAAACCGTGCTCGAAGGCGTGCGCCTGCTGGCCGAAAGCGCGGCCGCCCGCGCCCTGCGCTCGGTCGCCAAGTCGAGCGATACGCCCGCGACCGAATTCGCGGGCTTGCCCCCGACGCAACTCGGCCCGCTGGAAGCCACGCCCGGCGCGGAAGGCGAGTCAGGCTTTCAACCCAGCGCGCTCGATTCCAGCCTGACGCCGATCCCCGACGCCGGCCCGCCGACCGACATCGAAGTCTGAGCCGGCCGGCTTCGGCTCGGCCCTTTGCCCTTCAGCCTTTCAACGCGTGCTGCCACGCCAGCACCGCCATCGGGCGGGCCGCTGCGGCTGCATCCCGTGCCTGGGCGCTCGACGCCGTGCCATCGACCACCCGCCGCGCGATGCCTTGCAGGATGGCGGCAATGCGGAACATGTTGTAGGCGAGGTAGAAGTTCCAGTCCGGCCGCAGGTCGGGCCACTGCAGGCTCAGGCCCTGAGGTAGCTTGACGCGCTGCAGGTAGCGCGCGATGTAGTCGGCCTCGGCCGGAATACCCAGCGCCGCCAGGTCGACCCCGCCGATGCCGCGAAACACGTCCGGCGCAATCCGCCACGCCATGGCGTGGTAGCTGAAATCCGCCATCGGGTGGCCCAGCGTCGACAGCTCCCAGTCCAGCACGGCCAGCACGCGCGGCTCGGTGGGGTGGAACATCAGGTTGTCGATCCGGTAGTCGCCGTGCACGATCGACACCAGCCGCTCGTCGCGCGCGCTGGCCGGAATGTGCGCGGGCAGCCATTCGATCAACCGCTCCATCTCGGGAATGGGTTCGAGCGCGTCGCAGCGCGAGGCCAGGTACTGCTTGCTCCAGCGGCCGATCTGGCGCTCGAAGTAATTGCCCGGCCGGCCGTAATCCGCCAGGCCCACTGCCTGCACGTCGACGCTGTGCAGCGCGGCCAGCACGCGGTTCATCTCGTCGTAGATCGCCGTGCGTTCGGGCGGCGTCATGCCCGGCAGCGTCGGGTCCCACAGCACCCGGCCGGCGACGTACTCCATCAGGTAGAAGGCGCGGCCGATGATGGCTTCATCGGTGCACAGCAGCGCCATGCGCGCCACCGGCACGCCGCTGCCTTGCAGCGCTTGCATGACGCGGAACTCGCGCTCGATCGCATGCGCCGACGGCAGCAGCTTGGCCACCGGACCGGGCTTGGTGCGCATCACCCAGGTCTGGCCGGGCGTGGTGAGCTTGTAGGTCGGGTTCGATTGACCGCCCTGGAAGGGCTCGATCTGCAACGGTCCGGAGTGACCAGGCAGGTGCTCGCTCAGGTAGCGATCGAGGGCATCCAGATCGAAGGGCGTGGCGTTCTGCGAGGTGCTGGAGTTCATGGCGAGGGTTCCTGGGTGTCGTCAGGTTTGTTCAGGCGTCGGCGATGGCTGCGAGCTTGTCGCGCGACAGCACCACCAGCCGGGTCGGCTCGACGCGCACGGCGCCGTCGCGCTCGAAACTTTTCAATTCCTGGTTGACGCGCTGGCGCGAAGCGCCCACCAGCTGTGCCAGGTCTTCCTGCGCCAGCTGCAGGCCGATGCGTACTTCCGTGCCGTTGTCGACGCCGTAGGCGCGCGCCAGCAGCAGCACCTGCTTGGCCAGCCGGGCGGCCAGCGACTTGGTGTTGAGGTCCTCGAAGCTCGCGAACATCAGCCGCAGCCGCCAGCAGTTCAGGCGCAGCAGCGCCTCGTACAGCTCGGTGTGGCGGCTCAACAGGTCCTGGAAGTCATGCTTGCGCACGATCAGCAGCGTGGTCGCGCCGTGGGTGGTGGCGTCGTGGGTGCGCGGCAGGCCGTCGAACAGCGCGGTGTCGCCGAACCAGGTGCCCGGCTCGATGTAGGTCAGCGTGTACTGCTTGCCGGCCAGCGAGGTCGAGCTGACCTGCACCGCACCGCTGGCCACGCCGACCCAGTCGGTCGGCGGCGTGCCGCGCGCGGCGATCTGGATGCCGTCCGGATAACGGCGGATCACCGAGCGGTGCAGGATGTCCTGCCGCAGCGCCGGGCTCAGCCGCGAAAACCAGCGCCCGCCATTGATCTGCTGGCGCTCGTCGGGGGTCAGCACCGGCGTTGTCATGCGCGGGCCACCCGCGTCTCGAACTCCGCCAGCAGGTGCTCCATGGTGCTTTGCCGCTCCGTGGTCTGCAGGCCCAGCGTGGGCGAGAGGTTGACGGCGCGCAGCACCGGCGCATCAAGCCGCCTCGCCTGCGGCAGGTCCAGCACGTTGATGCAGGCGGGCGTCTGCTCCAGCGCGCCGAAGAAAGCGCGCCCGCCGGCCAGCACGGATGACAGCAGCGCCCGGTTGACGCCGCCGTGCAGCACCACCAGCGCGCACTGCCAGTCGTCGCGCGCCAGCAGCGCGGTCCAGGCGGGCAGCACGCGGTCGAGCAGCTCGCCCAGGCTCTCGCCACCCAGAAAGCGTCGTGCTTCCAGTTCGTGCGCCGGGCCGGGTTGAAACACGGCCAGAAACGCCTCGCGAATCGCCTGCGCCGGCAGGTCGGCGATGCGGCCGGAGCGGATTTCCTGCAACTGCGGCTCGACCTCGATCGCTGCCGTGCAGCCGGCCGCCGCCAGCACGCGTTGCGCGGTTTCCAGCGTGCGCGGCAGGCCGCTGGTCAGCACCAGGTCGGGCACCACGCCGGCGGAGGCGAACAAGGCGCCCGCTGCATCGGCCTGGCTGCGGCCCAACGCGCTCAGCTCGACGGTGTCGGGCCGGGCGACGCGTCCATCGGGCAGGAAATACTCGACGCTGCCGTGTCGCATCAGGTAGAGGCGGCGTCGCGGGTGGGTCAGTGGTTTCATGCACGGGCGGGCGGTTCAGGCCGAAGAGTCTGCAAGTCGCGGCGAGATTTTGCCCGAATAAAAAGAACGATCGTTCTTTTTAAGCCGTCAGCGCAAACCCAGCCCCGCCTGCAACCGCCCCAACGCCGCCTCCAGCGTCGCGTCCTGCTTGGCAAAGCACAGCCGGGCGATCTGCTGGTTGCGGCGGTCGCTGTAGAAGGCCGACAGCGGAATGGCGGCCACGCCCACCGTCTGCGTCAGCCAGCGGCAGAAATCGGCCTCGGGCAGCGCGGCCACCTCGGGCGCCAGGCCGCTGTAGTCGACGCACTGGAAATACGTGCCCTCGCACGGCAGCAGGCGCAGCGGCGTGGCGGCCAGGCCGGCGCGGAAGCGGTCGCGCTTGCGCTGGTAGAAGTCGCCCAGCTCCAGATACGGCGTGGCGTCGGCCATGTAGGCGGCCAGTGCGTGCTGCATCGGCGTGTTGACGGTGAAGACGTTGAACTGGTGCACCTTGCGGAACTCGGCCATCAGCGCGGCCGGCGCGGCGGCAAAGCCGACCTTCCAGCCGGTGACGTGGTAGGTCTTGCCAAAGCTCGATATCAGCACGCTGCGCTCGGCCAGCGCCGGGTGGCGGGCGACGCTCTGGTGCGCGGCGCCGTCAAACACCATGTGCTCGTAGACCTCGTCGGCCAGCACGATCACGTCGGTGCCGTGCAGCAGCGCGGCCAGGCGCTGCATGTCGGCGTCGCTCCAGACCGTGCCGCTGGGGTTGTGGGGCGTGTTGACGATCACGGCGCGGGTGCGTGGCGTGATGGCAGCGGCCAGCGCGTCGAAGTCCGGCCGGAAGTGGCCCGGCGTCAACGCCACCCGCACCGGCGTGGCGCCGGCCAGCACGATGCCGGGCTCGTAGCTGTCGTAGCACGGCTCCAGCACGATGACCTCGTCGCCCGGGTGGACGAGGGCCAGCAGCGCGGTCAGGATGGCCTGAGTGGCGCCGGCGGTGACGGTGATTTCGGTGCCTGCGTCATACGCGTGGCCATAAAGCGTGGCGATCTTGGTGGCGATGGCCTCGCGCAGCGCCGGCACGCCGGTCATGGGCGGGTACTGGTTATGGCCGGCGTCGAGCGCATCCTTGACGGCCTGCATCAGGCGCGGGTCGCCGTCAAAGTCCGGAAATCCCTGGCCCAGGTTGACCGCGCCGCACTGCTGCGCCAGCGCCGACATCACAGTGAAGATGGTGGTGCCCACGGCGGGCAGGCGGCTGGCGGGGGCGATGTTCATGGGCGGGTCTGTCAGGGTAAAAGGGTCAGAGATCGTCGCCGGCGTGGTCTTCGGCCGTGCCGCCCAGCATGGCGCGGGTGACGAGGGCGCGTGGCAGGCGTTCGGACAGCAACTCGGCGAAGGTGAAGACGAAGTTGCGCAGGTAGGCGCCGCGCTTGAAGGCGATGCGCGCCACGTTGGAGCCGAACAACTGGCCCACCGGCCGCGCGACCAGTTCGCCGCCGGGCAGGAAGGCGGGGTCGTCGCGCACCGCCATCTCGGCGACGATGCCCACGCCCAGGCCGAGGCGCACGTAGGTCTTGAGCACGTCGGAATCGATGGCTTCGAGCACGTACTGCGGCTTGAGGTGGCGGGCCTCGAAGGCCGCGTCGATCTTGCCCCGGCCGGTGAACGACGGGTGATAGGAAATCAGCGGCTCGCGCGCCAGCAAATCGAGCGTGATCGGCTCGGCCGTGGCCAGCGGATGGTCGCGCGGCACCACCACCACGTGGCGCCATTCGTAGCAGGGCAGGGTGATGAGTTCTTCGTACTGCGTCAGGCGCTCGGTGGCCATGCCGACTTCGGCCGCATCGTCCAGCACCATCTGCGCCACCTGATCGGGCGTGCCCTGGTGCAGGCTGACCGACACCTTGGGGTAGCGCGCCCGCAGCGCGGCCACCGGCGCAGGCAGCACGTAGCGGGCCTGGGTGTGGGTGGCGGCAATCGACAGCGTGCCGGCTTCCTGCAGTGTGTATTCCTCGCCGATGCGCTTGAGGTTGGCCAGCTCGCGCATGATGATCTCGATCGACTTGAGCACCTGCTGGCCGGGCTCGGTGATGCGCTTGAGGCGCTTGCCGTGGCGGGCAAAGATGTCGACGCCCAGCTCTTCTTCCAGCTCGAGAATCGCCTTGGAGATGCCCGGCTGCGAGGTGTGCAGCGCGCGGGCGGTTTCGGTCAGGTTGAGGTTGCGGCGCGCGGCCTCCTGCACAAATCGGAATTGATGCAGGTTCATGCGGCCGGCTCGATCCCCGCCAAGGTCAGCGCGGCCGCCGCCAGGGCACGCGTCACCACGTCGGATTCGCCGATGGCGGGCGTGGCGTCGATGGCGACGCCGGGCAGCGCGGCGCGGGCTTCATCGAGCAGCACCGGCATGTCGCGGCGGATGTGGCCGCCCGAGCCCAGGAACAGCGGCACCACGGTGATGCGGGTGGCGCCGGCCTGGGCCAGCGCCTGCGCGGCCTCGACCATGCCGGGCTGCATCAGCTCCAGAAAGCCCAGCACCACCGGGCACTGCGGCGCGGCGGCACGCAGCTGCGCGGCAATCGATTCAAACGGGCGGGCCCAGGCGGGATCGCGGGCGCCGTGGGCAAAAAGCAGAAGACCGTGCATGACAAATCCAGTTCGGTGAGAGGGGTTCAGCGGTAGCGCACCAGCCAGCTGAACGCGGCCAGTGACAACGCCAGATAGACGAGGCTGGGCGCGCTGGCGGCGGCCCAGGGAATCCAGTTGTTGAGCAGACCCAGGTGGCTGCTGACGCTGTTGAGCAGCACGAAGCTGATGCCCAGCATGATGCCGCCGAAGACCTTGAGGCTGATGCCGCCGCTGCGGCCGTGCAGGTAGGCAAACGGCAGCGCCAGGCCCATCATCACCAGGCAGGCCAGCGGGTAGAGCGCCTTCTTCCAGAACTGGATCTCGTAGCGCTGCGCGGCCTGGGCGTGGTCGCTCAGGTGTGTCATGTAGGTGTAGAGCGCAGCGGTCGACATGGTGCTGAGCGGCAGCACGGCGGCGGCGACCACGTCGCGCGTCAGTGTCGAGGGCCAGGCGAGCGTGGCCAGCTTCTGGTCGGCGCCCAGCTTGGGGCCCGCCTCGGTGGTCCACTGCGAGATGCTCACGTCCTGCAGCAGCCAGACGCCGTCGGTGCCGATGGTGGCGCTGGCGGCGGTGGTGCGGGTGCGCAGATCGCCCTTGGGGCCGAACTCGAAGATGCGGATCTGCTCGACCTGGTCGTGCGAGCGCGCCACGCCGAAGTTGACGCTGTAGCGGTGCACGCCGTCGGGCCGCTGGGCGCTGTCGCGCAGCCAGCCGGCACCGCTGCCCAGCGACAACGCCCCGGCACTGCGCGAGTGCAGCAGCGTCGCCTGCGTGTCGCACCACGGCGCGATGAAGTCGCCCACCACGAAGGTCAGGATTGCAAAGCCCAGCCCCAGCTGGGCCAGCAGACCGAGTGCCAGCCCCGGCCCCAGGCCGGCAGTGCGCAGAATGGTGAACTCCGACGACTGCGCCAGCCGCGCCAGCGCATAGATGCCGCCGATCAGCACCGCAATCGGTGCCAGTTCATAGACGTGGCCGGGCAACTGCAGCACGCAGACCCACAGCGCCTGGCTGATGCCGTAGCCGGGGCGGCCCAGGCTCTCCAGCTCGCCGATCATGTCGATGAAGAAAAACAGTCCCAGAAAGGCGCACATCACCAGCAAGGTGGCGCCCAGGATTTCGCGGTAGAGCAGTCGACGGACGGTACGCATGGCTTCAGGTTCTCCCGGCACGCCAGGGCCAGCAGAAACGGGCCGAGCCCGAATCGCGCCACCAGATCAGGCCCACGGCCAGCAGCAGCGCCGTGCCGTGCACCGCCAGCAGGCCCGCGCCCAGCCCGATGCGACCACGCCCGACCCAGGCCTGGCTGAGGTTGACCATGTTGAGGTAGACCATGAAGCTCAGCAGCGCCAGCACCAGCGTGCTGCCCGCGCCCTGGCGCGGCCCGCCGCTGCACAGGCCGATGCCCAGCAGCGGCAGGTTGACGGCGGCCAGGATCAGCCCGGCGCGCCAGGCGAGTTCGGCGTCGACGCGGGCGTCGCGTGAGGTGAGCAGGTCGAGCGTGCTGCGCGTCTTGGGCGGCGCCTCCTGAAGATGGGTCATGACCTGTTCGCTGATGCGCACCACATAGCTGTCGAAGCGCGACAGCGTGCGCGTGCCGGCCAGCAGGTCGAGGTCGGTGCGGGCGCCGTTCTCCAGCACCAGGTCGCGGCTGCCGTCGGCGCGCAACTCGATGCGGCCGGCCTGCGCGGTGGTGACCGATTCGCGGCCCTCGCGCTGGTCAAGAATGAAGACGTTGCGCCCGGTGCGCTCCTGCGGTGCCTGCTTGTCGATGAAGAACACGCGCTGGCCGTTGGCCGAGGTCTGGAACTGGCCGGGCGCCACGCGCGACAGGTCCGAGCGCTGCTCGTAGCGGTCGCGCAGCTCGACGCTGTTGCGGCTGCTCCAGGGCCAGATCACCAGCACCAGTGCGGCCACCGCCAGCAGCACCGGTGCGGCAAACCGCAGCACCGGCGCCACGAAGCGCTGCAGCGACAGGCCGCTGGCAAACCACACCGCCATCTCGCTGTCGCGGTACATGCGCAGCAGCACCGACACCACGGCCACGAACAGCGACAGGCACAGCACGGTCGGCAGATAGCCCAGCATGGTGTAGCCCAGCAGCAGCGCCACATCCTGGGGCGAGACCCGCCCACCGGCGGCCAGCCCCAGCGTGCGGATCAGCAGCATGGTCAACACGATGGTCAGGATCACCACCAGGGTGCCGCCGAAGCTGCGTGACAAGTCCTTGCGCAATACGGAATCGAATAACATCAATGCGTCTCAAAACAGCAGGGAATTATGGACGCTCGCACCCTGGTTTCAGCCCCTCAGGACTTGGCCGAACAAGCCGCTGACGTGCTCGTGTTGATCTTGCCGACCGAGGCCGACACCTGGCAGCTCGCGCCGGCCGTGGCCGCGCTGGTCAATGACGCGGTGCAGGCGGGCGATCTGGAACTCAAGCCAGCCCGAACGCTCTATGTCCATCGTCCCACCGGCCTGAAAGCCGACCGCCTGGTGGTTGGCCTGTGCGGCGGCAACGCCGAAGCCTTCGACGCCCGCGCCTGGCAGGCTGCCGTCGCCGCTTGTGTCGGTCCCGCCAAGGCCGGTGGCGCCCGTCACGCCGTACTGGCCTGGGGTGGCCCGGGCGAGCTGACCGACAGCATGGCCGAGATTGCGGTGCGCTCGTTCTCGCAGGCGCTCTACACCTATCGCCACACCAAGCCGAGTGCCGCCGCGCCCGCTGCATTGAATAAGCTGCAACTGGCCTGCAGCAAGGCCGCGCAGGCGACCGTGAAGGCAGGCATCGAGCGCGGTACGGCGCTGGCCGCCGGCATTGAGCTGGCGCGTGAAGTCGCCAACCGCCCGGGCAACCACTGCACGCCGACCCTGCTGGCCGGGCAGGCCGTCGAACTGGCGCGCGAGCATGAGCACCTCAAGGTCGAAGTGCTCGATCGCAAGGCGCTCGAAAAACTCGGCATGGGCAGCTTCCTGGCCGTGGCGCAAGGCTCGGACGAGCCACCGCAGTTCATCGTGCTGCGCTATGACGGCGCGCCGCGCAAGCAGGCGCCGGTGGTGCTGGTGGGCAAGGGCATCACCTTCGACACCGGCGGCATCTCCATCAAGCCCGCGGCCGAGATGGACGAGATGAAGTACGACATGGGTGGCGCCGCCAGCGTGCTGGGCACCTTCCGCGCCGTGGCGCAACTCAAGCCCAAGGTCAATCTGATCGGCCTGATTCCCACCTGCGAGAACATGCCCAGCGGTCGCGCCATCAAGCCGGGCGACGTCATCACCAGCCTGTCGGGCCAGACCATCGAGGTGCTCAACACCGACGCCGAAGGCCGCCTGATCCTGTGTGATGCACTCACCTACGCCGAGCGCTTCAAGCCCGCCGCCGTGATCGACATCGCCACGCTCACCGGCGCCTGCGTCGTGGCGCTCGGCCACCATCGCAGTGGCCTGTTCAGCAGTGATGACGCGCTGGCCGCCGGCCTGTTGCAAGCGGGCGAAACCGGCCTCGACCCGGCCTGGCGCATGCCGATGGACGACGAGTACGACGACGCGCTCAAGAGCAACTTCGCCGACATGGCCAACGTCGGCCCGCGTGCTGGCGGCGCCATCACGGCGGCGATGTTCCTCAAGCGCTACACCGCCGCCTACCGCTGGGCTCACCTCGACATCGCCGGCACCGCCTGGAAGAGCGGCGCGGCCAAGGGCGCCACGGGTCGCCCCGTGCCGCTGCTGACGCATTTCGTGCTGGCTTACGCCGGTCGATGAGGCGCCCGGTTCCCTCGGCATGACGGCCATTGCCTTTCACTTCAACGCGGCCGATCCACGCGACTACGGCTGCCGCCTGTTGCGCAAGGCCTGGCGCAGCGGCGCCCAGGTGGCGGTCACGGCCGACGCCACCACGCTCAATGAGCTGGATCGCCAGCTGTGGATCTTCGAGCCGCTGGAGTTCGTGCCCCACTGGCGCGGCACCCGGCCCGAAGCGCTGCCCGAGCGCCTGCAGCCGACGCCGGTGGTGCTGGTCGACCAGCCCAGCCCGGCGCAAGGCCACCGCATCCTTGTCAACATGGGCCGTGAGGTGCCGGTGGGCTTCGAGCAGTTCGAGCGGCTGATCGAGGTGGTCGGCCAGGACAGCGCCTCGCGTAACGCCGCCCGCGAGCGCTGGCGCCATTACGCCAGCCAGGGCCTGACCATCGAACGTCACGAGGTCGGCGCATGAGCCCGAACCAGCGTCCCCCAGCCGTTGACCTGCCGACCCTGACCGAGGTCATCGGCTTCGAGCAGGCCGCCCACGCCGCGACCGAGTACGAAAGCCTGCCGCATGGCGCACCGGTGCCCGTGCAACTCGCCGTGCCTCCCGCCGCTGCGACCCCGATCGACTTTGCCGATGAAGTCGACGACTGGGCCCGCCAGACCTGGGCCGCACAGGCTGAAACCGAACTCGTGCAGACCGTGCTGACCGACGTCCAGCGCCAGATCGACCACCTGTTCGAGTACCGCGTGCGCGAGGCGCTCACCCCCGTGCTGACGCGCCTGACCGAAGCGCTGGTGCGCGAAACCCGCGAAGAACTCGGCACGATCGTGCGCGACGTGGTGCGTCGTGCGGTGGCTCAGGAGCTGGCCAAACAGCGTTCGCGCTGACCGGCGTCAAATCCGGTCCGGAAGCAGGCTATACTTGCGCGCTCTGCGGAGGGGTGGATGAGCGGTTTAAGTCGCACGCCTGGAAAGCGTGTGTGGGTTAATCCCCACCGCGGGTTCGAATCCCGCCCCCTCCGCCAAAAATTGAAAAGCCCTGCGAGTCTCCGACTTGCGGGGCTTTTTTCATGGCGTGAATGTGCTGCGCCGTTCGTCGTCGATTGCTGACCGCTGGGAGCGAGACTTGTTGTTCCGTATTTTCGAGAAAAGGGTGGACAGCTTTCCGCAAGCCCTGCCCAGGCGATTGCCCGCCCGCTTTTTCGCCTTCATCTGGGCCTGCACCGAAGGCACGCGTGGCTATGTGCTGGCGATGACCTGCTTCACCGCGCTGACCGGCGCGTTCGAGGCGCTGCTGTTCGGCATGCTCGGGCAGGTGGTCGACTGGCTCAGCCACGTCGAGCCATCGCGGCTGTGGACCGACGAGCGCGCCAACCTGCTGCTGCTGGCGGGCGTGATCGTCGCCAGCCCGCTGGTGGTGGGGCTGCAGACGCTCATCAAGCACCAGACGCTGGCGATCAACTTCCCGATGCGGCTGCGCTGGAACTTTCACCGCCTGATGCTCGGCCAGAGCATGAGCTTCTACCAGGATGAGTTTGCCGGCCGCGTCGCCGCCAAGGTGATGCAGACCGCGCTGGCGGTGCGCGACACGGTGATGATCGTCACCGACATCCTCGTTTTCGTGGTGATCTATTTCGTCACCATGACGACGCTGGTGGGCGGCTTCAACCTGTGGCTGCTGCTGCCATTCGTGGGCTGGATGGTGCTCTACATCGGCGCGCTGCTGTACTTCGTGCCCAACCTGGCCCGCGTCGGCCAGGCGCAGGCCGATGCGCGCTCGTTGATGACCGGCCGCGTCACCGACGCCTACAGCAACATCGCCACCGTCAAGCTGTTCTCGCATGCGCGGCGCGAGGCGGGTTTTGCCCGCTCGGCCATGCAGGAATTCATGCAGACCGGCTACGCGCAGATGCGGCTGGTGAGCGGCTTCCAGGTCGGCATCCACACGCTCAACATGGCGTTCCTGCTGAGCACGGCGGGCGCGGCGATGTGGCTGTGGACGCGTGGTGAGATCGGCATCGGCGCGGTGGCGGCGGCCACGGCCATGGCGCTGCGCCTCAACGGCATCTCGCACTGGATCATGTGGGAGATGGCGTCGCTGTTCGAGCACATCGGCACCGTGCAGGACGGCATCGGCACGCTGTCGCGCCCGCACAGCGTGGTTGACCGGCCCGAGGCTGCGCCGCTGAAGGTCAGCCAGGGCGAGGTGCGTTTCGACAAGGTCACCTTCGGCTACGGCGACGCGCCGCCGCTGTTCAAGGATCTGGACCTGGTGATCCGCCCGGGCGAGAAGATCGGCGTGGTGGGGCGGTCGGGCGCGGGCAAGTCGACCATCGTCAACCTGCTGCTGCGCTTCTACGACGTGCAGGGCGGGCGCATCCTGATCGACGGCCAGAACATCGCCGACGTGGCGCAGGACAGCCTGCGCGCGCAGGTGGGCATGGTGACGCAGGACACCTCGCTGCTGCACCGCTCGGTGCGCGACAACATCCTCTACGGCCGCCCCGAAGCCGGTGACGCCGACATGCTGCTGGCCGCTCAGCGCGCCGAGGCGCACGGCTTCATCCAGACCCTGGTCGACGCCAAAGGCCGCCAGGGCTATGACGCGCATGTGGGCGAGCGCGGCGTCAAGCTCAGCGGTGGTCAGCGCCAGCGGGTGGCGATTGCGCGCGTCATGCTCAAGGACGCGCCGATCCTGCTGCTCGACGAGGCCACCAGCGCGCTCGACTCCGAGGTCGAAGCCGCCATCCAGGCCACGCTCTACACGCTGATGGAAGGCAAGACCGTGGTGGCGATTGCGCACCGGCTGTCGACCATCGCCGCCATGGACCGGCTGATCGTGCTGGAGCAGGGCCGCATCGTCGAACAGGGCTCGCACCAGCAGTTGCTGGAGCAGGGCGGCTTGTATGCCCGGCTGTGGGCGCACCAGAGCGGCGGCTTCCTGGGCGAAGACGTTGATGATCTTGAGCCCGCTCAAGTCCCTGCGCCCGCCTTGACCTGATGGCGCAGAAATAGCGGGTTCTTCCGCCGCGATTTGCGGCTTCGGGGTGGGCGAGGGCGGCGCACAGTCGCATCCAAGGTTTACGCGGTCGCGTAAATGCTTGAAAGGCAGCAGGCTCCGCCGCTGCCGCCCCGAAGGAGTCCCCATCATGAACATCCGCCTGCCCCTGACGGCCAGCGCCGCCTACGAAATCCGCTTCCAGTCCCTCTTCAAGGTCGGTCGCGGCCTGAGCTTTCCCTGCGATGCGCAGGGCTGGGTCGAGATCAACACCCTGAGCGAGCGCGAGCGCCTCAACTACCTGGCCGCCCGTGCGCTGGTCGGCCGCGAATACGCCACGCCCGCCGTGGTGCCGGCGGACATGCACTGAGCCGGCCTATTCCAGCAAACCCGCCCCTGAAAGGGTCATTGCTGGGACAATCGCGGTTTTCGTCCGAACCTGCCGCGCCGTGTCTGCTCTTGCTCCTGCCCCGATCGTTTCCCCGCCGCGTGCCGACAAGCCGCTGACGTCTTACAAGCCGCATTGGGCCAAGCGGTTCGGGCCGGCGCCGTTCCTGCCCATGAGCCGTGCCGAGATGGACGTGCTCGGCTGGGACAGCTGCGACGTGATCATCGTCACCGGCGACGCCTACGTCGACCACCCCAGCTTCGGCATGGCGGTGATCGGGCGCACGCTGGAGGCGCAGGGCTTCCGCGTCGGCATCATCGCCCAGCCCGACTGGCAGAGCGCCGAGCCCTTCCAGGTGCTGGGCAAGCCGAATCTGTATTACGGCGTCGCCGCCGGCAACATGGATTCGATGATCAACCGCTACACCGCCGACCGCAAGATCCGCAGCGACGACGCCTACACGCCCGGCAACGTCGGCGGCAAGCGCCCGGACCGCGCCAGCCTGGTCTACGCCCAGCGCTGCAAGGAAGCCTATCCGGACGTGCCGATCATCATGGGCGGCATCGAGGCCTCGCTGCGCCGCATCGCCCACTACGACTACTGGCAGGACAAGGTTCGCCGCTCGATGGTGGTCGATGCCAAATGCGACCTGCTGCTCTACGGCAACGCCGAGCGCGCCATCATCGAAGTGACGCACCGCCTGGCCGCCGGCGAGAACGTGCGCCGCATGACCGACATCCGCGGCACCGCTTTCGTGCGCCGCTCGGATGACCCGGACGCGCAAGGCTGGTTCGAGATCGACTCCAGCTCGGTCGACCAGGTCGGCCGCATCGACGAGCACATCAACCCCTACCAGACCACCGCCGAGCAGGCCGTGGCGCAGGGCACCACCTGCACCAAGGACGACGCCGCCGGCAAGGGCAAGGCAGCTGACGGCGCCGCACCGCCTGCCGATTCGGCCTTCAAGCCCATCACCTTCGTCAAGCCGATCGGCCGCATCAAGATGCCGCCGCGCGACAAGAGCGTCATCCGCCTGCCCAGCTACGAGCAGGTCAAGAGCGACCCGGTGCTCTACGCCCACGCCAACCGCGTGCTGCACCTGGAGACCAACCCCGGCAACGCCCGCGCCCTGGTGCAGCGCCACGGCGACGGCGCCACCGCGCGCGACGTCTGGATCAATCCGCCGCCGATTCCGCTGTCGACGTCCGAGATGGACCACGTCTTCGACCTGCCGTATGCGCGCAGCCCACATCCCGCGTACGCCGACGAGCACGGCGGCCACGACGGCGCGACCAAGATCCCCGCGTGGGAAATGATCCGCTTCAGCGTCAACATCATGCGCGGCTGCTTCGGCGGCTGCACCTTCTGCTCGATCACCGAGCACGAAGGCCGCATCATCCAGAGCCGCAGCGAAGACTCCGTCATCAAGGAGATCGAGGACATCCGCGACAAGGTCAAGGGCTTCACCGGCGTCGTCAGCGACCTGGGCGGCCCCACGGCCAACATGTACCGCATCGGCTGCAAATCGCCCGAGATCGAAGCCGCCTGCCGCAAGCCCAGCTGCGTCTACCCCGGCATCTGCCCCAACCTCAACACCGACCACGGCCCGCTCATCAAGATGTACCGCCGCGCGCGGGCCTTGAAGGGCATCAAGAAGATCCTCATCAGCTCCGGCCTGCGCTATGACCTGGCCGTCGAGTCGCCCGAGTACATCAAGGAGCTGACCCAGCACCACGTCGGCGGCTACCTCAAGATCGCGCCCGAGCACACCGAAGACGGCCCGCTGTCCAAGATGATGAAGCCCGGCATCGGCAGCTACGACCGCTTCAAGACCCTGTTCGACAAGTACAGCGAAGAAGTCGGCAAGAAGCAGTACCTGATCCCGTACTTCATCGCCGCCCACCCCGGCACGCGCGACGAAGACATGATGAACCTCGCCGTCTGGCTCAAGAAGAACGGCTTCCGCGCCGACCAAGTCCAGACCTTCTACCCCAGCCCGATGGCCACCGCCACCGCGATGTACCACTCCGGCCGCAACCCGCTGCGCAAGGTCACGCGCGACAGCGAGGCGGTCGACATCGTCCGCGGCGACAAGCGCCGCCGCCTGCACAAGGCCTTCCTGCGCTACCACGACGCCAACAACTGGCCCCTGCTGCGCGAGGCCCTGCAGGCCATGGGCCGTGCCGACCTCATCGGCAACGGCAAGCACCACCTGATCCCCACCTACCAGCCCGTCACCGATGGCAGCTACCAGAGCGCGCGCCGCAAGAACAGCACGCCGGTGGGCGTCAAGGCCGGCTCCACGCCGCCGAAGGGCCGCATCCTGACCCAGCATACCGGCCTGCCTCCGCGCGAAACCGGCGCCGGCGGCAGTCGCATCAAGCCCGAGTCCAACCGCTCGCGCATCGTTGTGCCAGGTGCCATCAACCGTGCGCCTGCGGCGGGGACGACGCGTAAGAAGCGGTGATCTGAGGTCGGCCTCCCGTGCAAGATGGGAGGCTGTTTTTGATCTATGCCGGCGCAAATGGGTTGAACACTTCCAACCCCAGCGCCTTGAAGTCGGCCACATTCCGTGTCGCAACCGTCAGCCCATGCACCTTCGCGGTGGCCGCGATCATGGCGTCTTCATACAGTGTGTCGGACTTGCGGTGCATCAACCGCGCCCAGGCCCTGAAGGTGGCTGCATCCATCGGCAGCACGTTGTAGGCGCTGGCGACCAATTCCAGCCACGCTTCGATCTCACCGGCCTTCGCGGCGTTCTGCTCTCGCGTCAACTCGATGCCCGCCTGTATCTCACCCAGGGTGACGGCAGATAAAAACAGCTGTGCATCATCCAGCGCCTCCAGCCAAGCCACCACCCCGCCGTGCGGGCGCGGCTTGCGCAGTTCAGACACCACATTCGTGTCCAGCAGGTACAGGCCCGTCACAGCATCGGCTCCACCTTGCGGCGCTGCGCCTGCCCACGGGCCGGCAAGACCAAGTCGGTGCGCGCCTGGTCAGACAGCAGCAACTGCTTCAACGAAGGCCGCGCCGCGGCCTGCAACCGCCGCCACTCCTGCACCGGCACCAGCACGGCCGCTTCAGCGCCACGCCGCGTCACCATCTGCGGTCCTTCTTGCAGGCAGGCATCCAGAAACTCGCTGAATCGCGCTTTCGCGTCCTGAACGGGCCATGTGTGCATGGGAACTCCAACGGAACTAGTCATCTGGCTAGTCTGAAGAGTTCTTCAGGCCGTGTCAAATGCGATGCGCTGCCCGGCTTTAGGTGTGGGTTCACCCGCGATCTCTGCATCACTCTCACGCAACGTCAGGTCTCACTTCAATCTTCCCAGCTCGCGCACTTGCCGTTGTCCTTGCCGCATCCGGTGCCTGATCCCCTTGCCTGGCGAGCTTTAAGCTCTGCAGATTCAAAACTGAAGTGAAACCTCATGCTCCTCCGCCTCCACCACGCCGCCATCATCTGCTCCAACTACGAGCGCTCCAAGCGCTTCTACGTCGAAACGCTCGGCCTGAAAGTGCTGGCTGAAAATTTCCGTGAGGCGCGCAACTCGTACAAGCTGGATCTGCAACTGCCCGATGGCTCGCAGATCGAGTTGTTTTCGTTTCAGAACGCGCCCCCGCGCCCGTCCTACCCTGAAGCGCAGGGGCTGCGGCATCTGGCGTTTGAGGTGGCCGATGTGGCGCAGTGCAAGGCCGAGCTGGAATCGAAAGGTGTGGCGGTGGAGCCGATTCGGGTGGATGAGTACACCGGGCGGCGGTTCGTGTTCTTTGCCGATCCGGATGACCTGCCGCTGGAGTTGTACGAGGCCGGGCCGGTTTCGGCCTGAGCTTTTCAAGCCGCTGCGTCTGTCATTTACCGGCGCGCCAATCGCCGCGTCTCCCCCACCGCCATCAGAAAGAACGCGTCGTCGGCCACGCCCTGGTCTTGGCGGGCGCGTTGCAGGGCGGCGGCGGGTTCGTCCAGCGCTTCGTCGGCCAGGCTGAAGGTGCCCCAGTGGACGCCGGTGGAGCGTTTGGCGCCCAGGTCGCGGTGGATTTGCACGGCTTCGGCCGGGTTGACGTGTTGGGCGCGCATGAACCAGCGGGGTTCGTAGGCGCCGACCGGGATCAGGGCGAGGTCGAAGCCGCCGCCAGTGGCCTGGCGCGGTTGGGCGCGGCGGCGGATTTCCTGGAAGTCGGGGGAGTAGCCGGTGTCGCCGGTGTAGATCAGGTGCAGGTCGTCGGCAAACACCGCGAAGCCGCCCCACAGGGTCTGCAGCCGGTCTGACAGGGTGCGGCCTGACCAATGCTGCGCGGGGGTGAGCATGACGTCGACCGGACCGGCCGCGCCGGGGACGGCGTGGGTGTCCCACCAGTCGAGTTCGACGACGCGGGTGATGCCGACGTCGGCAAACCAGGCCTTGAGGCCCAGCGGCACGATGAAGAGCGGCGCGCCGCCGGGCTGGGCGTTGAGCTGGCGGACGCTGGCTTCGTCGAGGTGGTCGTAGTGGTTGTGGGAGACCAGCACGACATCGATGCGCGGCAGTTGCGCCGGGGTGAGGCCGGGCGGCTGGGCGCGCTGGGGGCCGAGGTAGGG
The DNA here is from genome assembly GCF_965250675.1 of Leptothrix sp. (in: b-proteobacteria). Classification (NCBI taxonomy): domain Bacteria; kingdom Pseudomonadati; phylum Pseudomonadota; class Betaproteobacteria; order Burkholderiales; family Sphaerotilaceae; genus Leptothrix; species Leptothrix sp. (in: b-proteobacteria). The sequence goes on along the minus strand of NZ_CBDFPH010000003.1, from coordinate 373,465 downwards.
CACGGGCGAGGCGCGCTCGGAGAACACCGGGTCGGTGATGAGGTTGAGGCCAGCCATCTGCACCAGCATGGTCGAGTGGCCGACCCAGGTGACCGCAGGCTGCATGGCCGCGCCGGCCCGGGCGTTGGCCTGAATGAAAGGCACGTCGGCCGCCACCTGGGGCGTGGGCGTACGCGGTGCAGGCGGCAGGCCGTTGCGGGCGGCGTCCCATTGCCACTGCAGTACGGAGAGCATGCCCTTGGGCTCGAACGCGACATGCGGATTGCGGAAGCCACCGGGCCGGTGGTGGGCCTTGTCGGCCTGGAAGTGCGGGTTGGCCGTGGCGCACGACTGCAGCGCGCCAGCGCCCCCGGCCAGCGCCGCGAGCAGGGCCAGGGTGAGCCACAGCGGGCGGGAGCGGGGCAGGCGCATGGTGGCGGGGTCCGGAAGTGAGGGCGAGCGCGAGCATAGCGAGGCAACGGGGCCTGTGGCGCCGCCATACTCCAATCCCCCACAACGTTTGAATTTCATCGGAGCCCGCGGCATGACCCCTACTTTTCGCAGACCCCAGGTGTGTGTCCTGGGCAGCGCCGAGCCGGGTTCGCCGGCCTTTGAGCTGGCCGGCCAGGCGGGTGAGTTGCTGGCCGGGCTGGGCATCACGCTGGTGAGCGGTTGCGGCAGCCCGGCCACCCGCGTGGCGGCCGAGCGGGCGGTGGCGGCGGGCGGGGAGGTGGTGAGCATCATCCCCGCCGGCGAGATGCCGGCGGCGGACTGGCCCGCCACGGTGGTGATTCCGTGTGGCATGGGCGATGCGCGCAACCTGCTGATGGCGCTGGCCGGCGATGCGTGCCTGGTGATCGGCGGGCGTGCCGGCACGATCTCGGAGGTGTGCCTGGCGTGGCTGCACCACCGGCCGCTGCTGCCGCTGACAGGCTGCGGCGGCTGGTCCGACGGGCTGGAAGCCAACCCGCCCGACGAGCGCCAGAACTCGCCCATCCTGCCCTGGGGTTCCAGGGCCGAACTGGAGGCGCAACTGCGGGCGCTGGGGCTGGTCCCGCCCCGCCATGCTCCAATCCCGCATGACTCCAGAAACGACCCCTGAACCCATCCTCGATTTTCTTGACGACCTGTTCACCGGCGACGCCGAGCGGTACGACCTGGTCGTGCGGCTGCGCAAGCTGGTGTTGTCGGTGGACCCGCGCATCACCGAGGAGGTGAAGTACGGCGGCATCCTGTTCTCGGCCGGGCCGCCGATCTGCGGGCTGTTCTCGTACGAGAAGCATGTGGCCCTGGAGTTCAGCCGGGGCGCCGAGCTGGCCGATCCGCACCATGTGCTCGAAGGCGAGGGCAAGCTGCGCCGTCATATCAAGCTGCTGACCAAGCAGGAGCTGTTCAAGAAGAACGTGCGCGAGTACGTGACGCTGGCGCTGGCGGCGGGTGTGTCGAGCGCGGCGGCGGCCAAGGCGGCGCGGGCGCAGGCCAAGTCGCGGGGTTGACCGGGCGGGCACGCGGTGCGTGCTTGTCGTGTGCTGACAACGCGGGAGCGTTGGGTTGCCGCACAGCCTTGATGTGAAACAAATCCTGTCGGTTTCGTGGTTTGGTTTGTGATGAATGTCACGAACTGAGCCGAGGTGTGTCGTTGAATGTCGGGGCGGTGCGCGATGTGGCGATGCGCGCCGATCGACTTTCACCTCAACCTTCGGGAGTTTTCACATGGGCATTTTTGGCAGCATTCTGAGCAAGCTGGGTTTTGGCGACGACAAGGTGGCTGAAGCCACTGCAGCTGCCGCCGCCGTGGCCGCCGCACCTGAAGCCGCAGCGGCGCCAGCCGCGCCGGTGGTGGCTGCGGTGAGCGACGTCGATGTGTTGTCCAAGCTGGAGACGCTGGCGGCGGCGCATGCCGGGGCCTTGAACTGGAAGACCTCGATCGTCGACCTGATGAAGCTGCTGGGCCTGGACAGCAGCCTGGGCGCGCGCAAGCAACTGGCGAGTGAACTGGGTTGCCCGGCCGACAAGATGGGCGACTCGGCGCAGATGAACATCTGGCTGCACAAGACGGTGCTGCAGAAGCTGGCGGCCAACGGCGGCAATGTGCCGGCGGAGTTGCTGTAAGAACGGGTGGGGATCGCGGCTGAAGCCGCACCCAAAAAAGAAAAGCCGCTCCAGAGCGTTCATGCTCTGGCGCGGCTTTTTGTCGATGAAGCTTCTGGGCTTCTTACTTCGACCAGTTGTCTTTCAGGCCGGTGATCTTGTTGAAGACCGGGCGGCCGGGCGCGTGGTCGTGGCGGTCGGTGACGAAGTAGCCGAAGCGCTCGAACTGGAAGCGCGTGTCGGCCGCGGCCTGCGCCAGTGACGGCTCGACGTAGGCGGTGATGACGCGCTTGCTCTGCGGGTTGAGCAGGGCGAGGAAGTCCTTGCCGCCGGCGTCGGGCTGGGCGTCGGTGAACAGGCGGTCGTAGAGGCGCACCTCTGCGGCCACGCCGTCGGCCACGCCGACCCAGGTGATGGCGGCCTTGACCTTGACGAGGTCGGCGCCGGGCGTACCGCTCTTGGTGTCAGGCACGACGGTGGCCAGCACTTCGGTGATGCGGCCATCAGCGTCCTTGGCGCAGCCGGTGCACTCAATGACGTAGCCGCCCTTCAGGCGCACCTTGTTGCCCGGGAAAAGGCGTTTGTAGCCCTTGGGCGGCACTTCCTCGAAGTCTTCACGCTCGATCCACACTTCGCGGCCGATGCTGAACTGGCGATGCGCGGGCTCGGGCGTGCCCTCGGGAGGGTGGGGCAGGGCGGGCAGGCTGCACGGCTCCTGGTGGCCGGCGCCCCCTTGGGCGGCAAATACGTCGTCCCAGTTGGTCAGCACCAGCTTGACCGGGTCGAGCACGGCCATGCCGCGGTGGGCCTTGGTTTCGAGGTCGTCGCGCAGCGCGATGTCGAGCGTGCTGTAGTCGATCCAGCTGTAGTCCTTGCTGACGCCGATGCGCTCGGCAAACAGCTGCAGCGCCGCAGGCGTGTAGCCGCGGCGGCGCAGGCCGACGATGGTCGGCATGCGTGGGTCGTCCCAGCCTTCGACGTGGCCTTCGTTGACCAGTTGCGCCAGCTTGCGCTTGCTGGTGATGACGTAGGTGAGGTTGAGGCGCGCGAATTCGTACTGGCGCGGTGCGGGTGCGGCGAGCAGGCCCGCTTCGATCAGGCGCTCCAGCAGCCAGTCGTAGAAAGGGCGCTGGTCCTCGAATTCGAGCGTGCAGATGCTGTGAGTGATCTGCTCGAGCGCGTCTTCGATCGGGTGGGCGAAGGTGTACATCGGGTAGATGCACCAGGTGTCGCCGGTGTTGTGGTGGGTGGCGCGGCGGATGCGGTAGATGGCCGGGTCGCGCAGGTTGATGTTGGGCGCGGCCATGTCGATCCTGGCGCGCAGCACGGCGGCGCCGTCGGGCAGCAGGCCGTCGCGCATCTCGCGGAAGCGGGCCAGGTTCTCGGCTGGCGTGCGGCTGCGGAACGGGCTGTTGGTGCCGGGTGTGTTGAAGTCGCCCCGGTTGGCGCGCATGTCGTCGGCGGACTGCTCATCGACGTAGGCGTGGCCGGCAGTGATGAGCGCCTCGGCAGCGCGGTACATCACGTCGAAGTAGTTGCTGGCGTAGTAGAGGTGGTTGTTGCCGTTGGCCTCCCAGCCGAAGCCGAGCCACTGCACCGCGTCGATGATGCTGTCGACGTACTCTTTTTCTTCTTTTTCAGGGTTGGTGTCGTCGAAGCGCAGGTGGCAGGCGCCGCCATAGTCGCGCGCCAGGCCGAAATTCAGGCAGATGCTCTTGGCGTGGCCGATGTGCAGGTAGCCGTTCGGCTCGGGCGGGAAGCGGGTGCGGATGCGCGCGGGGTCCAGTGGGCCGGCGGCGTGGTGGGCGGCGTCGCCCGGGGTGCCGGCGAAATGACGCTGGGCATAGGTGCCGGCCTCCAGATCGCGCTCGATGATGCCGCGCAGGAAATGGGTCGGCTTGTGGTCGTTGGGGGTGGGGTGCTTCGCGTCGCTCATGTCAAAAATTGTAGCCAGCCCATCTGGCTTCTTCTGATGCAACGGGAGGTAACGCAGGGCACAATCTTTTCAGCGTTTTTTCAGAAAGGGTTCGACATGCAGCAGACCAGTGATTTCCATGCAACCCTGCCGCCTCCGCCCATCGAGCACCTGACGCGGCCGGGTGCGAACTGGCTTCAGTCGCTGCCTGTGCCGATCCGTCCGCTGATCACGGCCAACCGGCACGCGCACATCATCAACAAGCTCAGCATCCTGTGGGGAAATCCTGACGATCTGTCCCGCTACCTGGGCGAATTGATCCTGAGTTCGCGCCCGGGTCGGCGTGGCTTTGCGCCCGAGGTGCTGGAGGAGTTGCTCGACCTGCAGCGCGCCCTGCAGGAGCAGGGGCGCATCTGACAGGTGGCGGGCGGTTCAGCCGGCCGGGGTGTTCAGCGGCGGCGGCTGGTACCGCCGCCCAGCAGCGAGCCGAGCACGCCGCGCACGATCTCGCGTCCCACCGCCGAGCCCACCGTGCGCACGGCCGACTTGGCCATCGATTGCGCCAGCCCATCGCGTTGACCGCCACGCGGGCCGGTGCTGCCGAACAGCAGGCCGCTCAGGCCGCTCATGAGCGACTCGGCCATGCCGCCGCCGCTGGCCTCTTGCGGGGCGCCATTGCTGTTGCCGTTGCCGGCTGCCGAGGGCGCGTTGCGGAAGGACTCCTGCGCGCTGGGCGTGGCGGTGGTCGTGGCTGAGGCCGGTGCTGCACTGCCCTTGATGCGCTCGTAGGCCGATTCGCGGTCGACGTGTTTTTCATACACGCCCGCCACCAGCGAGCCGGCCAGGAGTTGCTGGCGCTGTGCGGCGTCGATCGGGCCGATGCGGCTGCCCGGCGGCAACACAAAAACACGTTCGGTCACGCTGGGGCGGCCTTTTTCGTCCAGCAGGCTGACCAGCGCCTCACCCACCCCGAGTTCTGTAATGACGGTGGCAATGTCCAGGCCGGGGTTGGCGCGCATGGTTTCCGCCGCCGCCTTGACGGCTTTCTGGTCGCGCGGCGTGAAGGCGCGCAGCGCGTGCTGCACGCGGTTGCCGAGCTGGCCGAGCACCGTATCGGGAATGTCGAGCGGGTTCTGCGTCACGAAGTACACGCCCACGCCCTTGGAGCGCACCAGGCGCACGACCAGCTCGATGCGCTCGGTCAGCGCCGCCGGCGCGTCCTTGAACAGCAGGTGGGCTTCGTCGAAGAAGAACACCAGCTTGGGTTTCTCCAGGTCGCCCACCTCGGGCAGCGACTCGAACAGCTCCGACAGCATCCACAGCAGGAAGGTGGCGTACAGCCGCGGCGCGTTCATGAGCTGGTCGGCGGCCAGGATGTTGACCACACCCTCGCCATCGACGGTCTGCATGAAGTCACTGATGTCGAGCATCGGCTCGCCGAAGAACTTGTCGCCGCCTTGCTCATCGATCTGCAGCAGGCCGCGCTGGATGGCGCCCACGCTGGCGGCGCTGATGTTGCCGTACTCGGTGGTGAACTGCGCGGCGTTGTCGCCGACGTACTGCAGCATGGCGCGCAGGTCTTTCAGGTCGAGCAGCAGCAGGCCGTTGTCGTCGGCAATCTTGAACACCAGCTGCAGCACGCCCTGCTGGGTTTCGTTGAGGTTGAGCATGCGCGACAGCAGCAGCGGCCCCATGTCGGAGACGGTGGCGCGCACTGGGTGGCCTTGCTCGCCGAAGACGTCCCACAGCGTCACGGGGCAGGCGCCCCAGGCCGGCGTGTCCAGGCCGCGTTCCTGCAGCACCTTGACGAGCTTGGGCGTGGCGCTGCCGGGCTGGCTGATGCCGGTCAGGTCGCCCTTGACGTCGGCCATGAAGACCGGCACACCGGCCTGCGAAAAGCTCTCGGCCAGCTTCTGCAGCGTGATGGTCTTGCCGGTGCCGGTGGCGCCGGTGATCAGACCGTGGCGGTTGGCCAACGCCGGCAGCAGGTGGCACTCGATCTCGCTGTGGCGGGCAAGCAGAATGGGTTCGGTCATCGGGGGCTCCGGTAAGCGGGCGAGCGCAAAAGTAAAATGGCAGTCTAGCCAAAGAAACCCCAACTTCTGCGCCGCCACCGGCCGACCCGGAGTTGTGGTTTTCAGATCAAAACAATACAGCAGGAGCCTTCATGGCTGGACATTCCAAGTGGGCCAATATTCAGCATCGCAAAGGCCGTCAGGACGAGAAGCGCGGCAAGATCTGGACCCGCATCATTCGTGAAATCACGGTCGCGGCGCGCCAGGGCGGTGCCGACACCACCATGAACCCGCGCCTGCGCCTGGCCATCGAGAAGGCCAAGGCCGCCAACATGCCGGCCGACCGCATCAAGTACAACGTCGACAAGGCGTCGGGCAACCTCGAAGGCGCCAACTACGAAGAGATCCGCTACGAGGGCTACGGCATCGGCGGCGCGGCCATCATCGTCGACACCATGACCGACAACCGCGTGCGCACCGTGGCCGAGGTGCGCCACGCCTTCAGCAAGTACGGCGGCAACCTGGGCACCGAAGGCTCGGTGGCGTTCCAGTTCAAGCACTGCGGCCTGCTGGTGTTCGCGCCCGGCACGTCCGAGGACCAGGTCATGGACGTGGCGCTGGAGGCTGGCGCCGAGGACGTCATCACCGGCGACGATGGTTCCATCGAGGTGCTGACCGGCCCGCACGACTTCGAGGCCGTCAAGCTCGCCCTCGAAGCCGCCGGCCTGAATGCCGAGGTGGCCGAAGTCACCATGCGCGCCGAGAACACCATCGACCTGGCGGGCGAAGACGCCCAGCGCATGCAGAAATTGCTGGACGTCATCGAAGACCTCGATGACGTGCAAGAGGTCTATCACAACGCTGCCATTGGCGAATGAACACGAATTCCAGCTTGATTGAGAACGAAAAAATGAACGTACTGGTGATCGGGGGGGGCGGCCGCGAGCACGCTCTGGCATGGAAGCTGGCGCAATCTGCGCGAGTGCAGAAGGTGTTCGTCGCGCCGGGCAACGGCGGCACGACGCTGGACAACCACATGGTCAATGTGCCGATCAGCGATGTGGGTGCCCTGGCCGACTTCGCCCAGGCCGAGAAGGTCGCGCTGACCGTGGTCGGCCCGGAAGTGGCGCTGGCTGCTGGCGTGGTCGACGAGTTCCGCTCGCGCGGCCTGCGCATCTTCGGCCCCACGCAGGCCGCCGCGCAGCTGGAAAGCTCCAAGGCGTTCTCGAAGAACTTCATGAAGCGCCACGGCATCCCGACTGCCGCGTACGAGACTTTCAGCGACCCGGCGGCTGCGCACGCCTACGTCGACAGGATGGGCGCGCCCATCGTCATCAAGGCCGATGGCCTGGCCGCCGGCAAGGGCGTGGTCGTGGCGGCGACGCTCGAAGAAGCGCATCAGGCGGTCGACTGGATGCTGGTCGACAACACGCTGGGCGTGACCCACAACGCGCAGGGCGCGCGGGTGGTGATCGAGGAATTCCTGGCGGGCGAGGAGGCCAGCTTCATCGTCATGGTCGACGGCAAGAACATCCTGCCGCTGGCCACCAGCCAGGACCACAAGCGCCTGGGCGACGGTGACGCCGGCCCCAACACCGGTGGCATGGGCGCGTACTCGCCCGCGCCGGTGGTCACGCCCAACGTGCATGCGCGGGTGATGCAGGACATCATCCGCCCGACCGTGGACGGCATGGCGCGCGACGGCATCGTCTTCACCGGCTTCCTGTACGCCGGGCTGATGATCGACGCGCAAGGCCACGTCAAGACGCTCGAATTCAACACCCGCATGGGCGACCCCGAGACCCAGCCGATCATGATGCGGCTCAAGAGCGACCTGTTCGAGGTGCTGCTGCACGCCACCGACGGCACGCTCGACCAGGTCCAGCTCGACTGGGACCGCCGCGTTGCGCTGGGCGTGGTGATGGCCGCCAGCGGCTATCCGCTGTCGCCGCGCAAGGGCGATGCCATCCACGGCCTGCCGGCCAATGCCGACGACTGCGTGGTCTTCCACGCCGGCACCAGTTGCACCGAAGCCGGCGTGCCGGTCACCAGCGGCGGGCGTGTTCTGTGCGTGACGGCGCTGGGTGATTCGGTCAAGGGCGCGCAGCAGCGGGCATACGAGGCCGTGCGCGGCATCCGTTTCGACGGCATGCAGTACCGCCACGACATCGGCCACCGCGCCATCAAGCGTTGAGCACGGCGGCCATGGCGGACACGCTGAGCAACGAGCAGGTCGCGGCTTACCTGCGCGGCCTGCAGGCGCGCATCTGCGCGGCGGTGGGTGCCGAAGACGGTGGCGAGTTCATCCACGACGCCTGGGAGCGCCCGCCCGGCGGCCTGCTCGATGGCGCCGGCCTGACCCGCGTACTGGAGGGCGGCGCGCTGCTGGAGCGCGGCGGTTGCGCCTTCAGCCAGGTGCGCGGCAAGGCGCTGCCGCCGTCGGCCACGCAGCACCGGCCCGAGCTCGCTGGCGCGCCTTTTGAGGCCATGGGCGTGTCGCTGGTCTTCCACCCGCGCAACCCCTATGTGCCGACCGTGCACATGAACGTGCGCATGCTCTCGGCCACGCCGACGCAGGGCCCGGCCGCCGGCCAGACCGTGCGCTGGTTTGGCGGCGGCATGGACCTGACGCCGTACTACGGCTTCGAGGAAGACGCGCAGCACTTTCACCGCAGCTGCCGCGATGCGCTGGCGCCGTTCGGCGAGGCCTATCACCCGCGCTTCAAGACCTGGTGCGACGAGTACTTTTTCCTGAAGCACCGTAACGAGGCGCGCGGCGTCGGCGGCATCTTCTTCGATGACTTCTCGGAACTGGGCGCCGAAGGCAGCCTGGCGCTGATGCAGTCGGTGGGCGACGCTTTCATCGGTGCGTGGCTGCCGATCGCGCAGGCCCGCCGCGACACGCCGTATGGCGAGCGCGAACGCGAGTTCCAAGCCTATCGGCGTGGCCGCTACGTCGAGTTCAACCTGGTGTGGGACCGTGGCACGCTGTTCGGCCTGCAGTCGGGCGGGCGCACCGAATCGATTCTGATGTCGATGCCCCCCAACGTCAGCTGGCGCTACCAGTGGGCACCCGAGCCGGGCACGCCCGAGGCGCGGCTCTACACCGACTTCCTGCCCGTGCGCGACTGGCTGGCCGGAACCGATGGCGGTTGAAGCGGCGGTTGGGGTCACAGTTGAGGTGACGGCAGGCCGGCGCATCGGCCTGCTCGGCGGCAGCTTCGATCCGGTGCATCTGACGCATCGGCAATTGGCCGATGCGGCACTGGCGCAACTGCAGCTCGATGAGTTGCGCTGGGTCGTCGCCGGCCAGCCGTGGCAGAAGGCCCGCCAGCTGGCCCCGGCGGCCGACCGCGCCGCGATGGTCGCGCTGGCGATTGCCGATGAGCCGCGCTACCGGCTCGAAACCTGTGAACTCAACCGCACCGGCCCGAGCTACACGCTCGACACCGTGACCGAGCTGCAGTCGCGCTGGGCGAAGGCGTCGGGCGGACGGGGGTGCCAATGGTTCCTGATCCTCGGCCAGGACCAGTACGCCAACTTCCCTACCTGGCACGGCTGGCCGCAACTGCTCGGGCTTGTCACGCTGGCCGTGACGGCGCGCAACGGCCAGGCCGTGGTCACGCCGCATGATCTGGCTGCCGTGCCGCACCGGCTTGAAACGCTGCTCATGCCGGCCAGTCCGACCTCGGCCACCGCCATCCGGGCGCGGCTGTCGGCGGGCGAATCCGCCGCTGCGCTGGCCGGCTCCATGCTGGCCGAGCCGGTGGCTGCCTACATTGACAGCCACCGGCTGTACCATCCCCCTCTTGCCGCCTCGCGCGCGCCACACTGAAGAAACTAGATCTGCATGGATATTCGCAAGCTGCAACGCGCCATCGTCGATGGCCTGGAAGACGTCAAGGGCCAGGACATCGTGGTCTTCAACACCGAACACCTCTCGCCGCTGTTCGAGCGCGTGGTGATCGCCTCGGGCACCAGCAACCGCCAGACCAAGTCGCTCGCCTCCGGCGTGAGCGTGGCTGTCAAGGCCGCAGGCGGCGAGGTGCTGAGCATCGAGGGTGAGGACAACGGCGAGTGGATCATCGTGGACTGCGGCTCTGCCGTCGTGCACGTCATGCAGCCTGCCATCCGCCAGTACTACCACCTGGAAGAGATCTGGGGTGGCAAGCCGGTCAAGATGACGCTGTCGTCGCAGACCCGTGGTCTGGTCAAGGCCAGCGAACCGGTCGAGGAAGAAGACGAAGTGCCCGCGCCCAAGAAGGCCGTCAAGACCGCCAAGAAGCCGGCGACCAAGACGCCTGCGGCCAAGGACTCCGCCGCCAAGCCGGCGGCCAAGAAGGCACCCAAAGCCGCGCCCAAGGTCACGGCCAACACCGAGTCGCCGGAAGTGGCGGCCAGCCGCGCCGCAGAGCGCAAGCCTGCGGCCAAGAAGACGCCGGCCCGCAAGACCGTCGTCAAGAGCACGGCCAAGGGCATTGCCGTGCCGGCGCCGCTGGCGGCCAAGAAGGCTCCGGCCAGGAAAGCGGCTACCACCACCGCCGCCGACAAAGCCGTCAAGACCATCGTGATCATGCCGACCGAGGCCAAGAAGGCGCCGGCCCGCAAGGCTGCAGCCGGCACGCGCGCTGCGCCTGCCCGCGCCCCGGCCAAGAAAGCTGCTGTCCGCAAGCCCCGCGCCTGACGCATGAAGCTGTTGCTGGTCGCCGTGGGCCAGCGTCTGCCCGCCTGGGCAGATACGGCCTATGACGACTACGCCAAGCGCTTTCCACCTGATCTGAGGCTGGAGCTCAAGGCGGTCAAGACCGAGCCGCGCACCAGCGGCAAGCCGGTCGAGGCGCTGATGGCGGCCGAGCGCGTGCGCATCGAAGCCGCCTTGCCGCGCGGCTGCCGGCGCGTCGTGCTCGATGAGCGTGGCAGCCGCCTCACCACCGTCCAGTTGGCTGAGCGCCTGCGCGCCTGGCAGCTCGACGGCCGCGATGTGGCGCTGCTGGTGGGCGGGCCCGACGGCCTGGACCCCGCGCTGCGCCAGAGCGGCGACGAACTGATCCGCATCTCCGACCTGACCCTGCCGCACGCCTTCGTGCGCGTCATGCTGGCCGAGGCGCTCTACCGCGCCTGGTCGGTGACGGTCGGCCACCCTTATCACCGCGAATGAAGGCGCTGCGCCATGGCTGATCAAGCTGTCCAACATGACTGGATCTACCTGGCCTCGCAAAGCCCGCGCCGCCGCCAGTTGCTCGACCAGATCGGCGTGCCGCACCAGCTGCTGCTGCCCACGCCCGACGAGGACGCCGAAGCGCTGGAGGCCGTGCGCCCCAACGAAGCCCCCAGGACCTATGTGCAGCGCGTGACGCTGGCCAAGCTCGGCGCCGCCCGCGCCCGCCTGCAGGCGCACGGCTGGCCTGATGCGCCGATTCTTTGCGCCGACACCACGGTGGCGCTGGGCCGCCAGATTCTGGGCAAGCCGGTCGATACCGCTGACGCCACCCGCATCCTGAGCCTGCTGGCCGGCCAGGAGCACCGTGTGCTGACGGCAGTGGCCCTCTCCAGTGGTGCCGGCAGCACGCAGGAAACCTGCCTGCTGAGCGAGTCACGCGTGCGCTTTGCACCTGTCAGCGCCGCGCAGATCCGCGCCTACGTCGAGGGCGGCGAGCCGATGGGCAAGGCCGGCGCCTACGCCATCCAGAGCGAGGCGGCGGCATGGATCGCGTCCATTCGCGGCAGCTACTCCGGCATCATGGGTCTGCCGCTGTTCGAGACCGCGCAGCTGCTGCGCGGCCTGGGCTGGAAGCTTTGAGGTTCTCATGCAAGACATTCTGATCAACTGGTCGCCCCAGGAAACCCGTGTCGCGGTGGTCGAGCACGGCGCGGTGCAAGAGCTGCACCTGGAACGCACGCTGGAGCGCGGCCTGGTCGGCAACGTCTATCTCGGCAAGGTCGCGCGCGTGCTGCCGGGCATGCAGAGCGCCTTCATCGACATCGGCCTGGAGCGCGCCGCCTTCCTGCACGTGGCCGATGTGCATGTGGCCGGCCAGATTCCGGTGCGCTCGGCCGACAACACGCCGGCCACGCCGATCGAGCGCTTGGTGTTCGAGGGCCAGAGCCTTGTCGTGCAGGTCATCAAGGACCCGATCGGCACCAAGGGCGCGCGGCTCTCCACCCAGATCAGCGTGGCCGGGCGCCTGCTGGTCTACCTGCCGCAGGACGAGCACATCGGCATCTCGCAGAAGATCGGCTCGCCCGAACTGCGCGACCAACTGCGCCAGCGCATGGCCGTGCTGGCCGGCACGCGCGAGACCGGTGGCGGTGGCGGCTTCATCCTGCGCACCAATGCCGAGGACGCGAGCGACGAAGAACTCGCCGAAGACATCGCCTACCTGCGCAAGGCCTGGAACACCATCCGCGCGCAGGCGCTCAAGTCGGCCGCCGGCAAGCTGCTGCACGAAGACCTGAACCTCGCCCAGCGCGTGCTGCGCGACCTGGTGCATGAGCGCACGCAGTCGATCCGCATCGACTCGCGCCTGCAGTTCGACGCGCTGCGCGCCTTCGGCCAGCAGTACACGCCCGGCTCGGTCAACCGCCTGCAGCACTACAAGGGCGAGCGGCCGATCTTCGACCTGTTCAACATCGACCAGGAAATCGAGAAATCGCTGCTGCGCCGCGTCGACCTCAAGTCCGGCGGCTACCTGGTGGTCGACCAGACCGAGGCGCTGACCACGTTCGACGTCAACACCGGTGGCTTCGTCGGCGCGCGCAACTTCGACGACACCATCTTCAAGACCAACCTGGAAGCGGCGCTGGCGATTGCCCGCCAGCTGCGGCTGCGCAACCTGGGCGGCATCATCATCATCGATTTCATCGACATGACGCGCCCCGACCATCAGGAGCAAGTCTTGTCTGAGTTGCGCAAGCAGCTCTCGCGCGACCGCACCAAGACCACGGTCAGCGGCTTCACCCAGCTGGGCCTGGTCGAGATGACGCGCAAGCGCACCCGCGAATCACTCGCCCACATGCTGTGCGAGCCGTGCCCCACCTGCGCCGGCCGCGGCCAGACCAAGACTGCGCGCAGCGTCTGCTACGACATCCTGCGCGAGATCCTGCGCGAAGCGCGCCAGTTCAATCCCAAGGAATTCCGCGTCATCGCCTGCGCGGCGGTGGTGGAAATGCTGCTCGACGAAGAAAGCCAGCACCTCGCCGGCCTGAGCGACTTCATCGGCAAGCCGATCTCGCTGCAGACCGAGCCGAGCATGAACCCGGAGCAGTACGACATCGTGCTGATGTGAGGTTTCAGTGGCCGCCAGGGCCTCTGCCGCAACGGGCCGAAATGGCGTTGTGCCCGAAGTGCTGGTCACCCCATCGGACACCGTCTTGGTCTCAGCGCTTGGGCGGCGCCTCCACGCCCGACAAGCGCATCACGGCCGCAGGCAAACGCTCGCCCTGGATGCGCACGGTGGCGACTGCTGCGTTGAGTTGGCGCAGTTCATCGCCTGTGAACGCGATCGTGGCCGCGCCCAGGTTTTCCTCCACGTGCGCGATGTTCGTGGTCCCGGGGATCGGGACGATCCAGGGCTTCTGCGCCAGCAGCCAGGCCAGGGACAGTTGCGCCGGCGTGGCGTTCTTGCGCTGTGCCCAGGTGCGCACCACGTCCACCAGCGCCATGTTGGCCGGCAGCACCTCGGGCGCGAAACGAGGCGAGATCGCGCGGAAATCCAGCACCGGTGCCGATTGAAAGCGCGAATCGGCCCGAACCGTGCCGGCCAGAAAGCCCATGCCCAGCGGGCTCCAGGGCACGAAGCCGATGCCGAGTTCCTCGCACAGCGACAGCACCTGCGCTTCGGGGCCGCGCCACAGCATCGAGTATTCGTTCTGGATCACCGCCAGGGGCTGCACCGCGTGCGCGCGGCGGAGGGTCTGCACGCCCGGCTCCGACAGCCCGAAATGCCGAACCTTGCCTTCGGCGATCAGGTCCTTGACCGTGCCGGCCACGTCCTCGATGGGCACGGCCGGATCGACGCGGTGCTGGATCAGCACGTCGATGTGATCGGTGCGCAGGCGCTTCAACTGCGCGTCGACCACCTGCCGGATGTGCTCGGGCCGGCTGTTCAGGCCGGGACTGCGCACGCCGGTGTCCGGGTCGATGTTGAAGCCGAACTTGGTTTCCAGAACCACCTGGTGGCGAATGCCCTGCAGCGCTTCGCCGACGATGCCCTCGGACACGTGCGGGCCGTAGGCTTCGGCCGTGTCGATCAGCGTCACGCCCAGGTCCACGGCGCGACGGATGAGGCGGATCGCGGCCGGTCGATCGAAGCGGCTGCTGTAGGAGTCGGCCAGTTCACCGGGCACGGCCCCGGGGCGCCACTGGCAGCCGAGGCCGACCGGGAAGACTTCGAGCGGCCCCAGCCGGCGCCGCGCTCCCGCTGCCGCTTGCGGTCCGGCGGTGGTCGTGGTGTCGGCAGCGCTGGCGCAGGCCGAGAGCAGCCAGGGCGCCACACCCAGGGTCGCGGCCATGGCCAGAAGCTGGCGACGGTCGACGGTGGCTGGCGTCCGGGTGGAAAGGGCGATGGGATTGGGGCGACGCATGGGAACTCCTGGGGCGGCAGTGCGTGAGAGCTGAAGATGTGTGGATCCAGGCCCACTCTAGGTCGTTGAATCGCATTGCAAAAGTGCTTAATCGGTTGTTGGATTGGCATCTCAACCGGGACAATCCTCGGCAGGAGGTTGTCCTTCATGGCCATCAATGAGCTTCGCTGCGTATCCACCTTCATCAAGGCGGCTGAACTGGGCAGCCTGCGCCGTGCCGCACAGGCGCTGGGCATCAGCCCGCAGGCGGCCAGCAAAGCGCTGGCGCAGCTCGAATCGCATCTGGACGCGCGGCTGTTCCATCGCACCACCCGGGTCATGGCGCTGACCGATGCGGGGCAGCGCCTGCTGGAAGACGTACAGCCGGCGCTGGTCGGGGTGCAGCGCGCGCTCAGCAAGGCGCGCGGCGCGAAGGACGATTTCGCCGGGCCGCTGCGCATCGTCGGACCCCGCACCACCTTCCAGCCCATCCTCTGGTCGCTGATCGAAGAGTTCTGCGAGCGTCACCCCGGCATCCAGCCCGACGTGCTGCTCGATGACCGCGTAGGCAACTGGGTCGAGGACCGGGTGGATGTAGGCTTCCGCCTTGGCCATTCACCACATGAGGGCGTGATTGCGCGCCGCTTGCTGCCGCTGCAGATGATCGTCTGCGGCGCACCCGCGTACTTCGAAAAGCACGGCGTGCCCGACACGCTGGCGGCGCTGGCGTCCCACCGTTGCAGCGTGTTTCGCCATCCGGGCACGGGGCAGCTGGCGCCCTGGCACCTGGCGCTGGACGGGCAACTGGTGGAGCAGCCCGTGGCGCCCGCCCTCATCAGCAACGACGAGGGCCTGGAGCTTCAGGCCGTGCTGGCGGGCAAGGTGCTGGGGCAGCTGGCGGGCACTACAGCCGCGCCCCATATTCGCTCGGGCCGGCTGGTTCCCGTCCTGTTGGCGCACATGGCGGACTTCGCCAGCTACTTCGTTTACTACGGCAGCAGAAGCTCGCAGCCGGCCCGGGCACGCGCCTTCGTTGATCTTGCGGTCGAGCGCCTCACCGAAGGCTCGCAGTTCGTGCTGACGAGCCATGAGCTTGCGCGCGCAGCGCCTGACGCACAACGGGCCCCGCAGGCTCAACTCAAGTGACGCAGCAGCTGGCGCCTATTGATGTTCACGGGGTGGTCTGGATCCTGGAGATGAAGGCTGACAGCGACCAGTGACAGTGATGTTCGGCCTGGCCGGGCCGCCCGTTGTCAGGCCGGCGGTTCGGATTCCGACGCAGGTTCCCCGCTGCTGCTGCCGTCCGTGAACAGGTCGAACAGCAGACCGCGCAGCCACTGGTTGGCGGGCGCCCGGTGCGCCTTGGCGTGCCAGAACACATTGATGGCGACTTCCGGCAGCTTGACCGGGTGGGTCAGCCAGACCAGCCCGAACGGCTCGGCCAGCCGCTGGGCCAGCCGCTCCGGCACGGTGGCGACCAGATCGGTGCCCTGCAGGATGTGGCCGACGCCGACGAAGTGCGGCACCGTCAGCCGCACGACCCGGTCGATGCCGGCGCGCTGCAGCAACTCATCCACCTTGCCGTGACCGGTGCCGGCCGACACCACCACCAGGTGCTCGGCGCTGCGGAAGTCCGCCAGGCGGAGCGGCTGGCCATCCAGCGCGTGTCCGCGCCGGAACAGGCAGACATAGCGCTGGCTGAAGAGCCGGCGCTGGAAGAACCCTGACTTCAACTGCGGCAGCAGGCCGATCGCCAGGTCGACCCGACCGGACTCCATGTCGTCGCGCAGGTTGACCGCCGTGTTGCGGACCGTGTTGAGCGTGATGCCGGGCGCCTCGCGGCTGAGCCGCTCGACCAGCCGGGGCAGGAACACGATCTCGCCGATGTCGGTCATGCCGATGGTCAGCGAGCGCTTGACGCTGGCCGGGTCAAAGCGCAGTTGCTGGTTCAGGCCGCTGTGGATCATGGCCAGCGCGTCGCCGATCGGCTCGGCAAGTTGCTCGGCGAAAGGGGTCGGCACCATGCCGGAGGCGGTGCGGATGAACAGGTCGTCGCCAAACTGGCGCCGCAGCTTGGCCAGCGTGTTGCTGACCGCCGGCTGGGTCAGGCCGAGCGTGTCGGCCACCTTGGAGACACGCCGCTCGATCATCAGCTGGTGGAACAGCACCAGCTGGTTCAGGTCGATGTCCTTCAGTTCCACGCGCGCCTCGCTACATCACCCGTTGTGATGTTCAACATTCAAGCCATTCTATTGGTGGATCCAGCGCCAGCGACGACCATGGCGGCCGCTCCTTTCAGCGCAGAGACCCGGAGACCCACATGAGCGACACCTCGACCGTCTTTCCGATCACCCCGCAGTGGGAGAGCGAGGGCACGCACCGCATTCCCTTCCTGACCTACACCAGCGACGAGATCTACAAGAAAGAACTGGAGCGCTTTTTCTACCAGGGCCACTGGTGCTACGTCGGCCTGGAGGCCGAGGTGCCCGAGGTCGGCAACTTCAAGCGCACGGTGGTGGGCGAGCGCTCGGTCATCCTGGTGCGCGACGCCGACGGCGGCATCAGCGTGGTCGAGAACGTCTGCGCCCACCGCGGCATGCGCTTCTGCCGCGAGCGCCACGGCACGGTCAAGGACTTCGTCTGCCCGTACCACCAGTGGAGCTACACGCTCAAGGGCGACCTGCAGGGCGTGCCGTTCCGCCGCGGCGTCAAGCAGGACGGCCAGGTCCACGGCGGCATGCCGGCCGACTTCAAGACCAGCGACCACGGCCTGACCAAGCTGAAGGTCGCCACGCGTGGCGGCGTGGTGTTCGCCTCGTTCGACCATGAAGTGGAGTCGCTGGAGGACTACCTGGGCCCGACCATCCTCGGCTACTTCGACCGCCTCTTCAACGGCCGCCAGCTCAAGATCCTGGGCTACAACCGCCAGCGCATTCCGGGCAACTGGAAGCTGATGCAGGAGAACATCAAGGACCCGTACCACCCGGGCCTGCTGCACACCTGGTTCGTCACCTTCGGCCTCTGGCGTGCCGACAACAAGAGCCAGCTGCGCATGGACGACAAGCACCGCCACGCCGCGATGATCTCGACGCGGGGCACGGCGGGCAAGTCCGAGCAGGTCACGCAGGTCTCCAGCTTCAAGGAGAGCATGCAGCTCAACGATCCGAGCTTCTTGGACATCGCGCCCGAGCCCTGGTGGAACGGCCCGACCGCAGTGATGACGACGATCTTCCCGAGCGTGATCCTGCAGCAGCAGGTCAACAGCGTCAGCACCCGCCACATCCAGCCCAACGGCCACGGCAGCTTCGACTTCGTCTGGACGCACTTCGGTTTTGACGATGACACCGAAGACATGACCCAGCGCCGCCTGCGCCAGGCCAACCTGTTCGGCCCGGCCGGCTTCGTGTCGGCCGACGACGGCGAGGTGATCGAGTTCTCACAGCAGGCCTTCGAGAGCAAGCCCTTCCACCGCACGCTGGCCGAACTCGGCGGGCATGGCGTGGAAGACACCGAGCACATGGTGACCGAGACGCTGATTCGCGGCATGTACCGCTACTGGCGCGAAGTGATGGAGGCCTGAGCGATGACCACGAACATCAATTTCGACGACTGGCTGGCACTGAACCAGCTCTACGCCGACTACGCCAGCGCGGTGGATTCCGGAAACTGGGCGCTGTGGCCCGAGTTCTTCACCGACGACTGCGTCTACCGCCTGCAGCCGCGCGAGAACCACGAGCGCGGCTTTCCGCTGGCGACACTTTCGTTCACCAGCAAAGGCATGTTGAAGGACCGCGTCTACGGTATCCAGGAGACGCTGTTCCACGACCCGTACTACCAGCGGCACGTGGTGGGCGTGCCGGTGATCCGCAGCGTGGCCGAGGGCCGCATCACCTGCGAGGCCAACTACGCGGTGTTCCGCACCAAGCTGTCGGAACCCTCGACCGTGTTCAACGTCGGCCGCTATCTCGACACCGTGGTGCGCACGCCCGAGGGCTTCAAGTTCGCGTCGCGCGAGTGCATCTACGACAGCGAAATGATCCCCAACTCCATCATTTACCCCCTCTGAAGTGACCATGACTGCTTCCACCTGGATTGACGCGTTGTCGGCTGACGACCTGCCCAGCGACGACGTGATGGGCCTGGCCATCGCGGGCCGCGACATTGCGATCTACACCGTCGGCGACGCGGTGTACGCCACCGACAACCTCTGCACGCACGGTCATGCGCGGCTGTGCGATGGCTTTCTGGAAGGCCACGAGATCGAATGCCCGCTGCACCAGGGCAAGTTCGACGTGCGCAACGGCCAGCCCAGCTGCGCCCCGGTGACCGAGGCGCTGCGCAGCTATCCCGTGAAGATCGAGGGTCAGCGCGTGTACCTGCAGCTCGACTGAATTTCCCCCTCACTTCAGAGCCGCGGACGAGGCGCAGCGGCGCGCAGCCCAGCTTCGCTGTGGCTCAGGTCCGCATGAACAGGCCCGCGATCACGCTGCGCAGCCAGCGGTTGCCGGCGTCCTGGTGGTAGCGGGCGTGCCAGTGCTGCTTGACGTCGAACGACGGCACCAGCAGCGGACAGGCCAACACGGCCAGGCCGCCCGAGTTCGCCAGCGTCTCGCCGATGTGGCGCGGCAAGGTGACGATCAGATCGGTGGTTGACACGATCGGCGCCAGGCCCAAAAAGCCGGGTAATTCCAGCAGCACGCGGCGCTGGATGTGTTGGCGGCTCAGGGCCGCTTCCAGCAGTTGGTAGCCCGTGCCGGCGGCGATGGCGATGTGGGCCTCGGCCTGATACAGCGTCAAGTCCAGCGTCGTACCGATGCGCGGATGCGCCGGGTTGGCCAGGCAGACCCAGTCCTGCGGAAACAGCGTCTGCTGGTAGATGCCGGACTCCAGCCACGGCGCGTAGCCCAGCGCCAGATCGGCCTCGCCGGACTCCAGCGCGCTGGCGGTCTGGCCGTCGATGCGGGCGGCTTCCAGCCGCACCTGCGGCGCCACGGCGCGCACATGCGCCAGCACGCGCGGCAGCAGCGTGATGTGGCTGGCGTCGGTCATGCAGATGCGAAAGCGCCGCTGTGCGGTGGCGGGCACAAAGTCGGCCTCCCAGGCCGACAGGCGGCGCAACGATTCGAGGATCTCGCGCGTCTGGCCGATCAGCGCGTCGGCGCGCGGCGTGGGCTGCATGCCGGCGGGCGTGCGCACGAACAGCGGGTCGCGCAACTGCTCGCGCAGCCGCGCCAGCCAGATGCTCACGGTCGGCTGGCTCTGGCCCAGCAATTCGGCCGCGCGCGTGACGCTGCGGCTGTCGTAGAGCACATCGAAGAGTTGCAGCAGTTTCAGGTCGGGCAGGGCCATGGCGAGTTCAGTGATGCGGGGGTGTATTGCGTTTGGCAATATACCTATTGTTCCCATTGCATCGACAGATGGGGAAGAGCTGCCTATCGTTCCGTCCCATCGCAGCCTGAGCGCTGCATCTCACTCACAGGACGGTCAAACGTGAAAATCTGCATCCTCGGCGCGGGCGCCCTGGGCTGTGCCATCGGTGGTGCGCTGACCGAAGCCGGCGCCGACGTCTGGCTCATCAACCGCACCGCCGCCCACGTCGACGCCATGAACACCCATGGTTTGACGCTGGTGACACCGCAAGGCGAGCGCCAGGTCAAGGTCCAGGCGGCGACGCGCTGCGCCGGCATTGGCCCGGTGGACCTGGTGATCGTGCTGGTCAAGTCCTTCCATACCCATGACGCCATCCAGGGCGCGGCCGAGCTCATTGGCCCCGACACTGTGGTGCTGTCGCTGCAGAACGGTCTGGGTCATGAGGACATCCTGGCCGAGGTGGTCGGCCGCGAGCGCGTGCTGGCCGGCAAGACCTATGTCGGCGGCGTGATGCTGGCGCCGGGCCGCATCATTTCCGGCGTGGCGGGCAAGCAGACGATGATCGGTGAACTCGATGGCCGCGTCACCCCGCGCGTGCAGACCATTGCCGCCGTGTTCAACCGTGCCGGCCTGCAGACCACCGTCAGCGACAACATCATGGGCACGATGTGGGACAAGCTGCTGGTCAACGTCGCCACCGGTGCGCTCACGGGCATCACCGGCCTGACCTATGGCGAGTTGTACGCGCTGCCCGAGTTGCGCCACACCGCGCTGGCGGCGGTGGCCGAGGCCATGGACGTGGCCCAGGCCAGCGGCATCCGGCTCAGCCTGACCGAGCCTGAGCAGGCCTGGGACCTGGCCGCCGCCGGCCTGCCGCCCGAGTTCAAGACCTCGATGCTGCAGAGCCTGGAGAAGGGCTCGCGCAGCGACGGTCCCATCACCGAAATCGACTTCATCAACGGCGCCGTCGTGCGCTGCGGAGCCCGCTGCGGCGTCACCACGCCCGTGAACGCGGCGCTGGTGGCGTGCATCAAGGGCATTGAAATGCGCATGGCGCGCAGCAGGAGCTGAACATGACCACCCCCAAGGCCTACCTCGAACACGTCGCCATCTGGGTGCGTGACATCCACTGGCATATCAAGTTCTTCCACGACGTGCTCGGCATGACGATGCGCGAAGTGCAGGGCACGCCCGAAAACCCGATTCAGTACTGGACGCTCGGCGGCATGCAGTTCATTGCCAAGCCTGATTTCGACGAGCCCGAAGGGCGGCTCGGCCACCTCGGCGTGATGTGCGAGGACCTTGAATGGGCCCTCGCCGCCGCGCAGGCCTTTGGCGTGACCGAGATGCCGCAAGGCCGCAACTGGCTGCGTTTGCCGGATGGCCTGGCCGTGGAGCTGATGCAGGCGAAACCCGCGCGCTGCGTGGCCGCCGCGCTCGCCATCAACCCGCGCTCGGCGGACTGACAACACAAGGACCCACCATGAGCCTGAGCCTCGAAAAATACTGGGACGATGCGAAGGAAGGCGACACCTGCGTCAGCCCGACCTACACCGTCACCAAGGAACGCATCCTGGCCTATGCCGACCTCACGGGCGACCACACCCCCGTGCACGTCGACGAGGCCTACGCCAACGCCAGCCACTTCGGCTGCATCGTCGCGCACGGCCTGTTCGGCCTGAGCATTGCCGACGGCCTGAAGACGCAGAGCGACTACCGCTTCCTGCCCGGCATGTCGCTGGGCTGGACCTGGGACTTTCTGCTGCCGATCAAGGTCAACGACGTACTGCACGTCAAGTTCAAGGTCGGCGCGATGCGCGCCAGCAAGAGCAAGCCGGGCTGGGGCATCGTGGTGCTGCCGTCGGAGCTGATCAACCAGAACGGCGAGGTGGTGCAGCGTGGCGAACACCGCCTGATGATTCCGCGTCGCCCCGGCGCCGTCTGAGCCCGCCCAGGAGACAAGACATGGCACAAGCACTTCCGCTCGCGGGCATCCGCGTCATCGACTACTCGCACTTCCTGGCCGGCCCCTATGTCGGCCGCTGCCTGGCCGCGCTCGGCGCCGAGGTCATCAAGGTCGAGCGCCCCGGCTCGGGCGACGCCGGCCGCCAGCACGCCACGGTGCTGGACGACCAGACCAGCGGTTACTTCTTGCAGCTCAACATGGGCAAGCAAGGCGTCAGCGTCAACATGCGTGATGCGCGCGGCAAGGCCTTCATGCAGAAGCTGTGCGACTCAGCCGACGTGTTCATTGAGAACTACCGTCCTGGTGCGCTCGACAAACTCGGTCTGGGCCAGGCCGAGTTGCGGGCGCGCAACCCGAGGCTGGTGTACTGCTCGATCTCGGCCTACGGTCACACCGGGCCGGATTCGCACCGCGCCGGCTTCGGCCTGATCGCCGAGGCCAAGAGCGGCATCATGCAGATGGTCGGCACGCCGGGCGAGGCGCCGCCGCTGCTGCGCATCTCGCTGGGTGACATGTACACCGGCATCCACGCGGTGGCGGCGATCAATGCGGCGCTGCTGGGCCGCGTCAACTCCGGCCGCGGCCAGCACATCGACATGGCGCTGTACGACTGCCTGGTCTCGATGCACGAATACGCGGTGCAGAACTACACGCTGACCGGCGCGTTGCCCGAGCAAACCGGCCATGACATGCCGACCAGCACGCTCTACGGCGTGTTCCGCGCCGCCGATGGCGACCTGGTGCTGGCCGCGCAGGTGGATGACGCGTGGAAGCGTTTCGCCGTGCTGGTCGAGGCCCACGGCGGGCCGGCGGGTTTTGGTGCCGATGCGCGCTTTCACAGCTCCAGCGGCCGCAACGCCGGGCGCGAGGAGATCCTGGCCGCCGTCAAGCCCTGGGTGGCCGCGCGCACGGTGGCCGAGGTGCTGACACTGCTCGACGCCATCGACGTGCCCGCCGCCAAGGTACAGCGCATCGACGAGGTCATCGCCGACCCGCAGATCCAGGCGCGCGGCATGATCGTGGAACAGCAGCACCCGCGCCATGGCACGTTGCGGCTGCCGAACCTGCCGTTCCGTTTCTCGGACTGCGACACGACGATCACCCAGGTCGCTCCCGACCTGGGCCAGCACAACGGCGAAGTAGCCGCCAGCCTGGGCTTCAGCGCCGACGAGATCGCGGCGATGCAGGCAGACGGCGTGCTGTTCTCAAAGTGAAGGACGTTAGACATGAGTGACCTGTACGCCGTCATCGGCAACCCGATCGGCCACACCAAGTCGCCGCTGATCCACCGCAGCTTCGCGCAGGCGACCGGGCAGGACATCGAGTACATCGCCATCGAGGGCCACACCGGCTCGCCCGAGGCGTTCGAGCAGGACGTGGCGGATTTCATCTCGCGTGGCGGCCGGGGCATGAACGTGACCATGCCGTTCAAGCTGCAGGCGTTCGAGCTGGCCACCGACCGGCTGGAGCGCGCCCGGCTGGCCGGCGCCACCAACGCGCTCAAGTTCGAGGGCGACAAGATCCTGGCCGACAACTTCGACGGCGTCGGCCTGGTCAACGACATCCAGCGCAACCTGGGCGTCGTACTGGCGGGCAAGCGCGTGCTGATGCTGGGTGCGGGCGGTGCCGCACGCGGTGCGCTGCTGCCGTTTCTGGCGCAGAACCCCGCCGAGTTGGTGCTGGCCAACCGCACGCTGGGCAAGGCGCAGGAACTGGCGGCCAACTTCAGCGCGCGCGGCACCATCGTCGCCTGCGGCTATGCCGATCTGGTGGGTGAGCGCTTCGACGTGGTCGTCAATGCCACGTCGGCCAGTCTGAAGGCCGAGCTGCCGCCGGTGCCGGCGGGCGTGTTCGGCTCGGACTGCCTCGCTTATGAACTGGCGTACGGCAAGGGCCTGACGCCATTCCTGCGGCTGGCGCAGAACGCGGGCGTCAAGCGCCTGGCCGACGGCGTGGGCATGCTGGTCGAGCAGGCGGCGGAAGCCTTCCTGTGGTGGCGTGGCGTGCGGCCCGACACACGGGCGTTGATCGAGAAAATGACAGTGCCGTTGGAGAGTGCCCGATGAAGATCCTCATGCTGCATGGCATCAACCACAACATGTTCGGCAAGCGTGACCCCAAGCAGTACGGCACGATCACGCTGGCGCAGATCGACGAACGACTGGCCGCGCTGGCTGCAGAACTGGGCGCGCAGGTCGAGAGCTTCCAGACCAACAGCGAGCGTGAGATGGTCGAGCGCATTCACCAGGGCTATACCGAGCGCGTCGACGCCGTGCTGATCAACGCGGGCGCCTGGACGCACTACAGCTACGGCATCCGCGATGCGCTGGCGATCCTGACCTGCCCGATCGTGGAACTGCACATGTCCAACATTCACGCCCGCGAGACCTTCCGCCACGTGTCGGTGTTTGCCGAGATCGTCAAGGGCCAGATCTGCGGCTTTGGCGTCGACAGTTATCTGCTTGCGCTGCGTGCGGCGGTGTCGGCGGTGGCCGAGGCCGCGCCGGCCTGAGCGGGCTTACCTTGCGGGCCGGGGCTGGCGGCCCATCAGATGGAACTCGTCGTTGGGCCGCATGTCGATCAGGTTGGCCATGCGGTTGGACAGGCCGAAGAACGCCGTGATGGCGCCGATGTCCCAGATGTCCTCGGCGCTGAAGCCGTGCGCGGCCAGCGCGGCGTGATCGGCATCGGTGACGCTGGCCGAATCGGTGCAGACCTTGAGCGCGAAGTCCAGCATGGCGTGCTGGCGCGCACTCAGGTCGGCCTTGCGGTGGTTGATGGCCACGGCGTCGGCCAGTTGCGGTGCCTTTTCGTAGATGCGCAGGAGGGCGCCGTGCGCCACCACGCAATACAGGCAGCGGTTGGCGCCCGAGGTGGCGACCACGATCATTTCCTTCTCGCCCTTGCTCAGGCCCGACTCGCGCAGCATCAGCGCGTCGTGGTAAGCGAAGAAGGCGCGGCATTCGTCGGGCCGGTGCGCCAGCGCAAGAAATACGTTGGGCACGAAGCCCGCCTTGTCCTGCACGGCCAGAATGCGCTCGCGCAGGTCATCGGGCAGGGTGGTGATCTCGGGCACCGGGTAGCGGCTGATGGGCTGGGTCATGATCGTGCGCAAGTTGAGAGGTGGATGGACCGGGCTCATTGTCTTTGAAGCCCTGTCGAACCGCTGGAGTGCGGTGCGCCCCGGCGCGGTGGGTGCCTTCGTTTATATTGCCGAGGCTCGAATACCCAGGAATGCAGGTGCAGATGACCTCCCGCAGACAATTTTCCCGCCTCGTGGCCGGTGCCGGCGCTGCCGTCGCCATGCCCTGGGCGCAGGCGCAGTTCCGCGTCGAAATCTCCGGCGTGGGCGCCACGCAGGTGCCGATCGCCATCCCCAAGCTGCGCGATGAAGACAAGGCGTCGCAGCCGGTGTCGGCCATCGTGCGGGGAGATCTGGAGCGCAGCGGCCTGTTCAAGCTGATCGATGCCTCGGGCGGCGTGTTCGACGAGAACACGCGGCCGGTGTTCCCCGATTGGCGCGCCCGGGGCGGGGACGCGCTGGTGGCCGGCTCGATCACCCGGTTGGCCGATGGCCGCTTCGACGTGCGCTACCGGCTCTGGGACGTGGTCAAGGGGGTCGAGCTGACCGCGCAGGCGCTGGCCGTGCCCAAGGAAGACCTGCGGCTGGCCGCGCACCGCATCGCCGACGAGATCTACCAGAAGCTCACGGGCGAGAAGGGCGTGTTCTCGACCCGCATCGCCTATGTCTCCAAGGCCTCCGGGCGCTACACGCTCTGGGTGGCCGATGCCGATGGCGAGGCCGCGCAGGTGGCGGTGGCCGGCCCCGAGCCGATCATCTCGCCGGCCTGGTCGCCGGACGGGCGCGAACTGGCCTACGTGTCGTTCGAGTCGCGCAAGGCGGTGGTCTACGTGCAGGAAGTGGGCACCGGCAAGCGGCGCATCGTGGCCAATTACAAGGGCTCCAACAGTGCGCCGGCCTGGTCGCCCGATGGCCAGCAACTGGTGGTCACCCTGACGCGGGACGGGCTGTCGCAGCTCTATGCCGTCAGTCGCACCGGCGACAACCTGCGGCGCCTGACCAACAGCAGTGGCATCGACACCGAAGCGGCCTGGTCGGCAGACGGTCGCAGCGTCTATTTCGTCAGCGACCGGGGCGGCGGCCCGCAGATCTACCGCATGTCCTCGGCGGGTGGCAACGCCGAGCGTGTGACTTTTGCAGGCAACTACAACATCAGCCCGGCGCTGAGCACCGACGGTCGCTACATGACCTTCGTGTCGCGCCCGGGCGGCAGCAGTTTCCGCGTCATGCTGATGGAGTTGGCCACCGGCACGCTGACGCCCTTGACCGACACCAATGACGACGAAAGCCCGGCCTTTGCGCCCAATGGCCGCATGATCATCTACGCCACACGCGCCGCCGGGCGTGACGTGCTGATGACGACCACGCTCGACGGCAGCATCAAGGCTCGCCTGGGTGTGCCGCAGGCCGATGTGCGCGAACCGGTCTGGGGCCCCTACGGCCGTTGACCGGGCACGGAATCACGGAGAAATCTGACCCATGAAACTCAATATTCGAAGCCGCTTTTCTGCGGCCATCACGGCCCTGGCGGTCGGCACGATGCTGCTGTCGGCCTGCTCGACCAGCACCCGGCTCGACCCGCCCGCACCGGTGGAAGACCGCAACGCGGCAGCGGGCGTGGGCGGCGCGGCCAGTGGCGCCGAGGCTGGTACGGGCGCTGTCGGCGCCGGGCAGACCAGCGCGTCGGGTGTGACCAGCGTCGATCTGGGGGCGGGTGGCCTGAGCGCCGCCAATGGCAGCGACGTGCCGGCCAACCTGCGGGTGATCTATTTCGACTTCAACAGCTTCGTCATCAAGGACGAGTTCCGCAGCGTGGTGGAGGCCAATGCCCGGCTGCTCAACGCCAACCGCCAGCGCCGCATGCTGGTCGAGGGCCACACCGACGAGCGCGGTGGCCGTGAATACAACCTGGCGCTGGGCCAGAAGCGCGCCGACGCCGTGGTGCGCACCCTGACGTTGCTGGGCCCGCTGGAGTCGCAGCTTGAGGCCGTGAGCTACGGCGAGGAGCGCCCGCTGGCCGCCGAAGGCAACGAAGCGGCCTGGGCCAAGAACCGCCGCGCTGAATTGAAGGATCGTTGAGATGAAGAGACTGTCACCGCTCGCACCGCTGGCCCTGGCCACATGCTTGAGCCTGGGCTTGGGCACGGCCCAGGCCGGCATTTTTGATGACGATGAAGCGCGCAAGGCGATCGTCGATATCCGCGCCCGGCTTGATCAGGTTGACCAGCAGACGCAGAAGGAACTTGCCGCCCGCAAGGCCGAAACCGCCGAACTGCTGGAGCAGGTCAACGTCATCAAGCGCGGCACGCTGGAATTGAACAACCAGCTGGAAGTCCTGCGCGCCGACTTGGCGCGTCTGCGCGGCCAGGACGAGCAGGCCACGCAATCGACCCGCGACGTGGCGCGCGATCTGTCTGAACTGCAACGCAAGCAGAAAGACCTGCTCGCCACGCTGGCCACGCTCGATGAGCGCATGAAGCGTCTGGAGCCGCAGAAAGTCAGCCTGGACGGCAAGGACGTCACGGTGGATTCGGGCGAGAAAAAGACCTACGACGACGCCATCGCGATCCTGCGGCGCGGCGAATTTGCCAAGGCCGCTGATGCATTGGCTTCGTTCCAGCGCCGTTTCCCCGGCAGCGCCTACGCCGGCCATGTGCAGTACTGGCTGGGCAATGCGCAGTACGGCAAGGGCGAGGTCAAGGAGGCCGTCGTGACCTTCCGCAGTCTGGTCAGCGCGACGCCCGATCACCCACGTGCCGCCGAGGCGCTGCTGGCGCTGGCCAACTGCCAGATCGAACTCAAGGACAACCGCGCGGCCCGCAAGACGCTGGACGAACTGATCAAGAACTATCCGCAGTCCGAAGCCGCGCAAGCGGGCCGCGAACGTCTGTCGCAGGTCAAGTGAGCGGCTCAGAGACGTACACCGACGCGGATCTGGAGCGTCGCTTCGGTGGCCTGCGCCGCTTGTGGGGCAGCGAGGCTTACGAACGAGTGCGCGGGGCCTCCGTGGCCGTGATCGGCGTCGGTGGCGTGGGCTCCTGGGCGGTCGAGGCGCTGGCGCGCAGCGGTGTGGCGCAACTGGTGCTGATCGACTTCGACCAGATTGCCGAATCAAACATCAACCGCCAGGTGCAGGCGCTGGGCAGCACCGTCGGCGCGGCCAAGGTGGAGGTATTGCGCGTGCGCATCGCCGACATCCATCCCGGCTGTCTGGTGCACGCGGTCGAAGAATTCGCCACCGTGGAAAACTGGCCTGCGCTGCTGCCGGTGCCGGTCGACGTGGTGATCGACGCCTGCGACCAGACGCGCGTCAAGCAGGCTTTGGCGCGATGGGCTGTCGTCACAGGCCATGCACTGGTCACGGTGGGCGCTGCGGGCGGCAAGTCACGTCCAGAGTTGGTGCAAGTCGATGACCTGGCTCAGGTCAGCCACGATCCCTTGCTGGCCCGCATGCGACAACAACTCCGCAAGGACGGTGCGCCGCGTACGGGTCCGCTTGGTGTGCGGTGCGTGTACTCCAAGGAAGCCGTCACGTTGCCCGATGCCAACTGCCCGGTCGACGGCAGCCTGAACTGCCACGGCTATGGATCGAGTGTGGCTGTGACTGCCTGCTTCGGCATGGTGGCTGCTGCTGAGGCGCTGCAGTGGGTTCGAGGTAAATATTTGCGTTCAAGCGGTGAGAGTGCTTGATCTTTATCTGAATATCACTATAGAATAGTGGGCTCGGTTGTTAAGAAGCAAGCGAGCAGTTTTGGCAGCAATGCCTAAGCATTGGAAGGGTTGTTAGCTCAGTTGGTAGAGCAGCGGACTTTTAATCCGTAGGTCGCAGGTTCGAGTCCCGCACAACCCACCAAACTGTGTTATAATATTATTCTTGTTAGGGCTCTTAGCTCAGTTGGTAGAGCAGCGGACTCTTAATCCGTAGGTCGAGTGTTCGAGTCACTCAGGGCCCACCAAAAATTCTCGAAGAAAATCAAGGACTTAGCAAAAGCTAAGTCCTTTTTTCTTTTGTGCATCTGATTGTGAAGTCCGTTGCGCGGTGCATCACTGGTCCGGGGCTGCCAAGTACGACTGCTCGTTTGGCATTTCGGGCTTGTAGCGTTCTCCCAACATCTCCACGACCGAAACGGCGTGGTGGCTGCACGGTTGATGTCGTTCAGCATGGTGCCTGCGCGGTTCAAGGTGCCGGCAGACTGCGTTGCGATGGACGCACTGCGTTTGTCGTCGATGTGTGCCCTATCCTGGGCTCTAACTCCTCGCAAGCGGGAGTTGGCCTTGGCTCAAACCCGCAGTGGCGCACCAATCTCGCCTAGCTTGGCATCGCCCTCGATCCAGGCTCGCATTGCGCCTTGGAGGCCCGAAGCGTCACGCGTTGCGCACTCCCAGACGCACAGAACCCGCCAGCCCGACGCCTGGAGCCTGTCGATGGCGCGGTGGTCGCGCTCGACGTTGGCCTCCAGTTTGGCTTTCCAGAACTCGGTGCGCGTGGCGGGTATCCTGGCGTAGCGACATCCCTGATGACGATGCCAGAAGCAGCCGTGCACGAAGACAGCGACTTTGCGGCCGGGCATGACGATGTCCGGGGTGCCCGGCAGGTCACGCCGATGCAGTTGGACGTGAATCGGCGGTTCGCCGGCTACTTCACCTCCGGAATGTTGACTGCCGGGGCAGAGTCGTTCGCACTCATCACGACCTCCTTGCATTCTGGTCGCTTTGCCCATTCGGAGATCATCCTGCCGCCGGAGGAGGCGTGCAGCACGTCGCTGACTTCCCTGGCCCGCACGGCGCTCTGGCTCTATCCGGGACGAGAGCTGCAACTTGATTGACGGAACTGGCAAGTCGTTGGTGCTGCGTTTGACCGTGTGCTGAGTCCATCCGCAACTTCGTTCTGGCGCCTGGTACAACCTCGCAAACAAGGGGGGGAACTGGACAATGGCATTACCCGACGGTCTCTATGACCTGTTGCTGACCGAGGGCCTGTCCCGATCGCTCGCAACCATCGACCCCAGCAGCGCGGATGTGTCGGCGCTCAAGGGTGGCGCCGCCGAGTTCCTGGCCGACGTCATCACGCGGCAGTTGGCGACGCTGCTTGACGATGTCGCCGGTGACGGCGCCGACAAAGCCAGGCGGCAACTCGAACTGGCCAATGAGCTCCTGGTGATGCTGCGCCAGCGGCTCAAGGTCAGCGACGGTTCGACCGGTGCCGCTGCGTCTGCCGAAGTCGTCGACCTGGTGGCATCGCCGCTGCGTGTCCTCAGGGCCGTGCAGCGCAACCAGCAGTTCCCGACGTCACCAGAGATCGGTCTGGCCGTACCCTGGCTTTTCACGGCCGGCAAAGGCTCGCCTTCATTGCTGCAGGAGATCCGCCGCGAACTGGTCTCCAGCGACCAGGTGGACATCCTCGTCAGCTTCATCACCGTGTCGGGCGTTCGCAAGCTGCAGGACGTGCTGCAGCAGATCACGGCCAAGGGCGGGAACGGACAGGGCCAAGCGGCTACACGCCTGCGCATCCTCACCACGACCTACACCGGCGCGACCGAGGCGCGGGCGCTGGATGAACTCGCACGCCTGCCGGGGTGCGAGGTGCGCGTGTCGCTCGACGGCAGGCGCACGCGCTTGCATGCCAAGGCCTGGCTGTTCCAGCGCAAGACCGGCTTCGGCTCAGCCTATGTCGGCAGTGCCAACCTGTCGGGCGCGGCGCTGACCGGTGGGCTGGAGTGGACCGTCAAGCTGACCCAGCGCGCGCAAGAGTCGCTGTTTGCCCGGGCGGTTGCCCACTTCGAAACGCTGTGGGCCGACAGCGAGTTTCAGCGTTACGACCCGGACAACGTCGCGCACCGGCAGGCACTGGCCGCCGCGCTTGGCCGCGAGTCCTTCGGCGGCGAGCCCACGGCCACGATCAGCTTCTTCGACCTCCAGCCCAAGACCTATCAGCAAGAGATGCTGGAGCAATTGATCACCGAGCGCAGCCACGGCCGGAACAAAAACCTCCTGGTGGCGGCTACCGGCACCGGCAAGACCGTGGTGGCGGCGTTCGACTATCGCAACACCTGCCGGGTTGAAGGCGGCCGCCCTCGCCTGCTGTTTGTGGCGCATCGCGAAGAGATCCTGCGCCAGGCCCTGCGCACCTATCGCGAAGTGCTGCGTGACCCCGAATTCGGCGACCTGCTCACTGGCAGCCACCAGCCCGAACGATGGGACCATCTGTTTGCCACCATCGACAGCGTGACCAGCCGCGACCTGGTGGTCAGCGTCGGTGCCGATCATTGGCACACCGTCGTGGTCGATGAATGCCACCGGCTGGCCGCCGATCGCTTTGATGCCTTCGTCAAGTCGGTTCGCCCCCGCGTCTTGCTCGGCCTGACCGCGACACCCGAACGCAGCGACGGGCAACCCATTGCGCAGTACTTCGATGCACGCCCGGATGGCAGCCCAGCCATTGAGCTGCGGCTGTGGCACGCACTCGACCTGCAACTGCTGGCACCCTTCGAGTACTACGCCTGCGACGACGCCACAGACTTCTCGGCCGTGCCATGGGAGAAATCCGCACGTGAGTGCGACGCGGTAATCGACAACCTCGTGACCGGCAATGACGTGCGTGCGCGGCTCGTCGTCAATGAATGGCGCCGGCTGGCTTCCGACGCATTGCGGTCGCGTGCCATCGTGTTCTGCGTGTCGGTTGCCCACGCCGAGTTCATGACCGACTGGTTCAACCGCGCCGGCCTGCCGGCGGCCTGCGTGGTCGGCACGACAGCGATTGAAGAGCGGCGCCGCGCGCCGCAACGCCTACTCAGCGGCGAGCTGTGCGCATTGGTGACCGTCGACCTCTACAACGAAGGCATCGACCTGCCGATGGTCGACACCCTGTTGCTGCTGCGGCCCACGCAGAGCCCGGTGCTGTTCCAGCAGCAGATCGGCCGTGGCCTGCGCTTGGCGCCGGGCAAGGAGAGCTGCCTGGTGCTCGACTTTGTCGGCCAGCACCGCACCGAGTTTCGTTTTGACCGCCTGTTGTCGAGCCTGACCGGGCTGTCGCGCCGCGAACTGGTGGAGGGCGTCGAGAACGGTTTTAGCAGCTTGCCGCCGGGTTGCCACATCCACCTTCAGCGGCAGACGCGAGAGCAGGTGCTGCAAGGCTTGCGTGCGCTGACGACGCAGAACTGGCGCCGCCTGAAGACCGAGTTGCAGACGTATGTGGCGCTGAAGGGCCGTGCGTCGGTGCGCTTGGCGGACTTTCTGCATGACCAGGCGCTGGAGCTCGAAGACGTCTACCGCGCGGGCACCGGCCAAGGCCGCAGCGGCTGGACGGCGCTCAAGCGCGACGCCGGCCTGATCGTCGCGGAGCCCGGTCCGGAAGAGGACTACTTCAGCCGCCGTTTCGGTGACCTGCTGCACGTGGACGACCCGCGTCGGCTCGACATGATGGCTGCGGTCGGCGCCAGGCAAGGCCACTCGGCAGTGCTCGACGCCAAGAGTGCATTGGGTGTGCAGATGCTGGCCTATCAGATCGATGGCCGGCATGCGCAGGCAGCCGGTCACGAGGCTTTTGCCAAGCGACTGGCACGCCACCCTGCCATCGCCGCGGAGCTGGTCGAGTTGTCAGACCTGCTGCAGGCCCGAAGCAGCCTGGGCGCCAACGCATTGCCCGGTCTCGAAGACACGCCGTTGTGCTTGCACGCCGCCTATGGCGCGCGCGAAGTGCTCACGGCGGTCGGCTGGCTGACAGCAACGCGCCGTGCGCCGTTCCAGGCCGGTGTGTTGCCACTGACCCACCGAAAGATCGAGCTGCTGTTCGTGACGCTCGACAAGAGCGAGGGCTACCACGACCGCATCTCGTATCACGACTATGCGATCAGCGCAGAGCGTTTCCATTGGCAGACACAGAGTAGCGCCGGCCCGGATACGCCCGGAGGTCGGCGTTATCTGGAGAGTGCGAGCAACGGCTGGCAATTCCAGCTTTTTGTGCGACCGCGTAAAGGCGACGCTTACCGGGCCTGCGGGCGCGTGACGCTGGAGTCGGCTGAGGGCGACCGGCCGATGAGCATCGTCTGGCGGCTTGAGATGCCGCTGCCTGCAAGGCTGTTCAGGGAGTTCAGTGTGCTGCGTGGGGTGTGAGCCCAGATCCGATATTCGGAACGTTCTACACACGACGTCAAGCCGCTCACTGAGCGGCTTTTTGTCTTTTGCAGGAGCAGCAAAAGCCACCCCTGCATCCGATTCCCCTTACAGCATCGCCTTCAACAGCCGAGCCATCTCGGAGGGGTTGCGCGTGATGGTGAAGCCACACTCCTCCATGATCGCGAGCTTGGCGTCCGCTGTGTCCGCGCCACCCGAGATCAGCGCACCGGCGTGGCCCATGCGCTTGCCGGCCGGGGCCGTCACACCGGCGATGAAGCCCACGATCGGCTTCTTCATGTTCGCCTTGCACCAGAGTGCCGCTTCAGCCTCGTCCGGGCCGCCGATCTCGCCGATCATGATGACCGCGTCGGTGTCCGGATCGTCGTTGAAGGCGCGCATCACGTCGATGTGCTTCAGGCCGTTGATCGGGTCCCCGCCGATGCCGACCGCCGAGCTTTGGCCCAGGCCGATCTCGGTGAGTTGGGCGACGGCTTCATACGTCAGCGTGCCCGAACGCGAGACCACGCCGATGCGGCCCTTGCGGTGGATGTGGCCCGGCATGATGCCGATCTTGATCTCCTCGGGCGTGATCAGCCCCGGGCAGTTGGGCCCCAGCAGCAGCGTGCGCTTGCCGCCGGCCGCTTCCTTGGCCTTCATCTTGTTGCGCACCATCAGCATGTCCCGAACCGGGATGCCTTCGGTGATGCAGATCGCCAGGTCCAGGTCGGCTTCGACCGCCTCCCAGATCGCAGCCGCCGCGCCCGCGGGCGGCACGTAGATCACGCTGACGGTCGCGCCTTGGGCCTGGGCGGCTTCCTTGACGGTCGCGTAGATCGGGATGTCCGAGAACTTCTCGCCCGCCTTCTTCGGGTTCACACCCGCCACAAAAGCGTTCTTGCCGTTGGCATACGCCTGGCAGCCCAGCGTGTGGAACTGGCCGGTCTTGCCGGTGATGCCCTGGGTGATGACCCGCGTGTCTTTGTTGATGAGAATCGACATGTTCTTGTTCCTTCGGCTTACTTCACGGCGGCGACGATCGCCGTCGCGGCTTCGGCCATGGTGTTGGCAGCGATGATGGGCAGGCCCGAACGGCTGAGCATCTCCTTGCCCAGGTCCTCGTTGGTGCCCTTCATGCGCACCACCAGCGGCACGCTGAGGTTCACGGCCTTGCACGCCACGATCACGCCTTCGGCGATGGTGTCGCACTTCATGATGCCGCCGAAGATGTTGACCAGGATGCCCTTGACGTCCGGGTTCTTGAGCATGATCTTGAACGCCTCGGTCACCTTCTCGGCCGTGGCGCCACCGCCCACGTCCAGGAAGTTGGCCGGCTCGCCGCCGAACAGCTTGATGGTGTCCATCGTCGCCATCGCCAGGCCCGCGCCGTTGACCAGGCAGCCGATGTTGCCGTCGAGGCTGATGTAGGCCAGATCGAACTTCGACGCCTCGACTTCGGCCGGATCTTCCTCGTCCAGATCGCGATAGGCCACGATCTCGGGGTGGCGGAAGAGGGCGTTGGGGTCGAAGTTGAACTTCGCGTCCAGCGCGATCAGGTTGCCCTTGGAGTCCCGGTTGAGCGGGTTGATCTCGACCAGCGAGGCGTCCGTCTCCATGTAGCAGCGGTAGAGGTTCTGGAACAGCGTGACGGCTTGCGCGGTCGAGTCGGCCGGCAGGCCGATGGCGTCAGCAATCTTCCTGGCCTGCTCGGCGCCCAGGCCGGTGAGCGGGTCGATCACTTCGGTGACGATCTTCTCGGGGGTCGAGTGGGCGACCTCCTCGATGTCCATGCCGCCCTCGGAGGACGCGATGAAGGCGACCTTCTGCGAGGCGCGGTCGGTCACGAGCGAGACGTAGTATTCCTTCTGGATGTCGGCGCCGTCTTCGATGTAGAGGCGGCGCACCTTCTGGCCTTCGGGGCCGGTCTGATGGGTCTTGAGCTGCATGCCGAGGATTTCCTCGGCGAGCTTGCGCACATCGTCGAGCGAGCGCGCGAGCTTGACGCCGCCGCCCTTGCCGCGCCCACCAGCGTGGATCTGCGCCTTGACGACCCACACGGGTCCGCCCAGCTTCTGCGCGGCTTCCACCGCCTCCTGCACCGTGAACGCAGCATGGCCGCGCGGCACCGGCACATCAAACTGGCGCAGGATTTCCTTGCCTTGGTATTCGTGGATTTTCATGAGAATGCTTTGAATCGAAGGAATGTGATCTGGAAGGGGCCGTCAGGCCACAGCGGCCGAGCCGTGGCCCAGGTAGGCCTCGATGACCTTGGGGTGCTGGCGCAGCTCGGCTGCTGGGCCTTGCAGGGTGGTTTCGCCCATTTCGAGCACGTAGGCGTGGTCGGCCACCTGCAGGGCGGCGCGCGAGTTCTGCTCGACCAGCAGGATCGAGACGCCGGCATCGCGCAGCGATTGAATGACGCGGAAGACCTCGTTCATGATCATGGGCGCCAGGCCCAGCGAGGGCTCGTCGAGCATCAGCACCTGCGGGCGGCTCATCAGCGCGCGGCCGATCACCAGCATCTGGCGCTCGCCGCCGGACAGGGTGCCGGCCATCTGCGGGCGGCGTTCGCGCAGGCGCGGGAACATGTTGAAGACGTGTTCGAGCTGCTCCTCGCGGTCGTGGCGGCCCAGGTGGCGGCGCAGGTAGCTGCCCAGTACCAGGTTGTCCTCGATGCTCATGGAGCTGAACAGCTCGCGCGACTCGGGCACCAGCGCGACGCCGCGCAGCACGCGGCGCTCGACCGGCAGGTCGCTGACGTTTTCCTCGCCGATCAGGACCTGGCCCTGGGTGCTGGCGTTGGCGGGCAGGTTGCCCATCATCGCGTTCAGCAGCGAGGACTTGCCGGCGCCGTTGGGGCCGATCACGCTGACGATCTGGCCGGCGTGCAGCTCGATGTTGGCGTCGATCAGGGCCGCGCTCTTGCCGTAGCTGACGTGCAGCCCACGGGTACTCAACAGCAGTTTGCTCACGATATTTCCACTCCGCCCAGATAGGCGCGCAGCACCGCCGGGTCCTGGCGGACTTCCGCCGGCGTGCCCTGCGCGATGCGGGTTCCGAATTCCATCACCACCAGGCGGTCGGTGAGGCCCATGACGAAGTCCATGTCGTGCTCGACGATCAGCACGGCCATGCCCTCGGCGCGCAGCTGGCTCAGCAGCCGGGCCAGGGCCTGCTTTTCCTGCAGGCGCAGGCCGGCGGCCGGCTCGTCCAGCAGCAGCAGGGCCGGGTCGGTGCAGAGCGCGCGCGCGATTTCCAGGATGCGCTGCTGGCCCAGCGCGAGGCTGCCGGCAGGTTGATTCATCAGATCGCCCAGGCCGACGCGGCGCAGCTGCTCTGCCGCCAGGTGCAGCAGGCGCGCTTCTTCGGCCCGGTTGCTGCGCAGCGCGGCGCTGAGCATGCCGCGGCGGCCGCGCAGGTAGGCGCCGATGGCGACGTTCTCCAGCACGCTCATCTCGGGCATCAGGCGCACATGCTGGAAGGTGCGCGCCACGCCGCGGCGCACGATGTCGCGCGAGCTGCGCGAGTCGATGCGCTCGCCCAGGTAGCGGATCTCGCCCGCGCTCACCGGCAGCACGCCGGTGATCAGGTTGAACATGGTCGATTTACCCGCGCCGTTGGGGCCGATCAGACCGACGATTTCGCCGGCGTGCAGATCGAACACCATGTCGTTGACCGCCACCAGGCCACCGAACTGCTTGCGTGCCTGGCGCACTTCCAGAATGCGCTCGCCCCGCGCCGGCTTGGCGCGCACGGGCATGTCGGCGTAGCCGGCCGGCTCGGTGGCCGGGGCCGTGGCGCCCGACGGCTTGCCGTCCTGCCGGAACAGGCGCAGCAGCACCGGCCACAGGCCTCGGCTGGAGCGCTGCAGCACCACGATGATGATGGCGCCGAAGGCCACCGTCTCGAAGCTGCCGACCGAGCCCAGCAGCTGCGGCAGCGTGTCCTGCAGCAGTGCCTTCAACAGCGTCAGCACGCCGGCACCGACGATGGCACCCCAGACGCTGGCAATGCCCCCGATCACGGCCATGAACAGGTATTCGATACCGATGTTCAGGCCGAAGGGCGTGGCGTTGATCGAGCGTTGCAGGTGCGCATACAGCCAGCCGGCCAGCGACGCCATCAGCGCGGCGCAGACAAAGCTGGCTAGCTTGTAGCGCGCGGTGTTGGCGCCCATGGCCTCGGCCATCACGGCGCCGCCATGCAGTGCCCGGATGGTGCGGCCGGGGCGGGAGTCGAGCAGGTTGCGCGTCAGCACCACGCACAGCAGCACGGCCAGCCAGATGGGCGCGAACATGCGGTGCGGCGTGTCGAGCGCCACGCCCATCACGCTGATCGGCGGGATGCCGGCCAGGCCGTCGTACTTGCCCAGCACCTCCAGCGTGCCGAACAGGTAGTAGAGCGACAGCGCCCAGGCGATGGTGGCCAGCGGCAGGAAGTGGCCTGACAGGCGCACGGTGACCGCACCGATCAGCGCGGCCGAGCCGCCCGAGAGCGCCAGCCCGGCCAGCAACCCCAGCCAGGGCGACGAGCCCAGTGCCGTGCACAGCACCGCAGTGGTGTACGCGCCCAGGCCCACGAAGGCGGCCTGGCCGAACGAGATCATGCCGGCCACGCCGGTCAGCAGCACCAGGCCGATGACGGCCACCGCCGCCACGCCGATGTAGTTGCCCATCGTGTACCAGAAGGGCGGCGCCGGCAGCAGGGGCAGCAGGCCCAGGGCGACGAAGAAGAGCGTGGCGGGGGAACGAATCCAGCGGGGCAGCATCAGTGGTCCTCCACGTGGGGGCTGGTCATGGAACGCCACATCAGCACAGGAATAATCAGGGTGAACACAATCACTTCCTTGTAAGCACTGGCCCAGAACGAGCCGAAACTCTCGATCAGGCCGACCAGCACCGCGCCCAGCGCGGCCATCGGGTAGCTCGCCAGCGCGCCGACGATGGCGGCGACGAAGCCCTTGAGCGCGATCAGGAAGCCGGTGTCGTACTGCATCGTGGTCAGCGGGCCGACCAGCACGCCGGCCAGCACCGCCATCAGCGTGGCCAGCGAGAAGGCCAGGCTGCCCGAGGCGGTGGGCGCAATGCCCATCAGCCGTGCACCGGCCCGGTTGATGGCCGTGGCGCGCAGGGCCTTGCCGGTCAGCGTGTGACCGAAGAACAGGTAGAGTGCCCAGATCAGCACGGCCGAAGCCAGCAGCACTAGCAGGCTCTGGCCCGACAGCATCAGGCCGCCGACCGTCCACTGCGCGTCCGTCAGCGGGTTGGAGCGCAGGCCCTCCGGGCCGAAGCACAACAGCCCCAGGCCGATCAGCATGAAGTGCACGCCGACGGCAATGATCAGCAGCACCAGCACCGACGCCTCGGCCGCCGGCTGAAAGGCCAGCCGATAGATCATCGGCCCCATCGGCAGCACCAGCACCGTGGTGACCAGCAACTGCACCAGCAGCCCGGACTCCTGCAGCGACACCGTCTTCAGCAGACCCAGCAACAGCAGCGGCAGCGCGATGTTCAGCGCCAGGCTGCCCAGGAGGCTGTGCACGCTGGTGCTGCGGCCGCGCCGGGCGTGCCACAGCGCCACGCTGGCATCAACTGCAAAGGCGCACACGCCCAGGCCGATCAGCAGCCACAGAATGGTCGGGAATTGGCCCGCCTGCAGCATGGCCATCGTGATGGCGCTGAAAGCGACGAACTCACCCTGGGCCACGTAGATGACCCGGGTGACGGAAAACACCAGCACCAGCGCCATGGCCACCAGCGCATAGACCGCGCCGTTGGTCAGGCCGTCCTGGGACAGGATGGCGGCAATCGAAAAATCCATGAGATGGTTTCCCCAAAATCAAGCGCGAAACACGAAGGCGTCGCTGAAGAAACGGTCGGCCTGCAGCCCGGCCCGCGCGCTGAACTCCGCCTGTGCCGCGTTGATCATCAAGGGGTTGCCGCAGGCATAGACCTCGTGCGCGGACAGGTCCGGGTGGTCGGCCAGAACGGCCTCGTGCACCAGGCCGCGGCGGCCGGTTTCCCCGGCGCCGGCGCCGGAGAACACCGGCACGATGCGGATGCCCGGATGGCGTGCGCACCATGCCGCCTCGCTGTCGAGCGCGTAGAGGTCCTCGCGCTGCCGCCCGCCCCAGTAGAGCGTGGCGCCGCGTGCGGCCAGTTCGGCGCCGTGCGTGGCCAGCAGCGCGGCAATCGGCGCGTAGCCGGTGCCCGATGCCAGCAGGATCACGGGCGCAGTGCCGCTGCGCAGCGTGAAGTCGCCGAAGGGGCCTTCGATGCGCAGCAGGTCCCGCGCCTTGAGCTTGTCGTAGGCGTGGGGCGAGAAGCGCCCGCCCTCGATGCGCCGCACATGCCACTCGATCTCGCCGTGCTCGTTGGGCGCATTGGCCATCGAATAGCTGCGCCGCGTGCCGTCGCGCAGCACCACCTCGGCGTACTGGCCAGCCTCGAACTGCCAGCCGGCCTGCGCCGGCACCTGGGCCTTGATGACCGCGACATCGGCGCTGGGGTGCGAGACCTCGGTGACGCGTGCGGCCGTCTTGACGACGCGCCGGCCCGGCTCGGCCGGCACGCCCGGGGCGTCCAGCACCAGATCCGACTGCGGGAAGGCCTGGCAGCTCAGGCAGCTGCCCTCGGCCAGGGTGGCCAGGGCGGTGGCCTGCTCTGACGTGCGGTGCTGCACGTCGCCCGACACCACGGGCAGGACGCAGCTGGCGCAGCTGCCGCCGCGGCAGCTGTGCGGCAGCCAGTAGCCGGCCTCGGCAGCGGCGTCCAGCACCGTCTGGTCGCTGCGGCACGAGAAGGTGCCGCCGGCCGGCTGCAGCCGGATCTGGAAGGTGGAGGTCATGGCCTTTCCTCAGCCCGCTTCGCTCATCGTCGGCTGGGCATGGATGCGGTCATGCTCGGCCTGCTTGAGCAGGTCCAGCGCGACGTCCACGATCATGTCCTCCTGGCCGCCGACCATGCGGCGCTTGCCCAGCTCGACCAGGATGTCGACCGCCTTCAGGCCGTACTTCCGGGCCGCCGCCTCGCTGTGGCGCAGGAAGCTGCTGTAGACGCCGGCATAGCCCAGCGCCAGCGTTTCGCGGTCGACGCGCACCGGGCGGTCCTGCAGCGGGCGCACGATGTCGTCGGCGGCGTCCATCAGCTTGTAGAGGTCGGTGCCGTGGTTCCAGCCCATGCGTGCAGCCGCAGCGATGAACACCTCCAGCGGCGCGTTGCCCGCCCCGGCGCCCATGCCGGCCAGGCTGGCGTCGACGCGGTCGCAGCCTTCTTCCACCGCGACGATGCTGTTGGCCACGCCCAGGCTCAGGTTGTGGTGGGCGTGCATGCCGGTCTGCGTCTCGGGCTTGAGCACGTCCTTGAAGGCGCGGAAGCGGTCGCGCACGTCGTTCATGCTGAGGGCGCCGCCGGAGTCGACCACGTAGCAGACGGTGGCGCCGTAGCTCTCCATCAGCTTGGCCTGCTGGGCCAGGCCCTGCGGGGTCTGCATGTGGCTCATCATCAGAAAGCCGACCGCTTCCATGCCCAGGTGGCGGGCGTATTCGATGTGCTGGCGGCTGATGTCGGCCTCGGTGCAGTGCGTGGCCACGCGCACGATGCGCGCGCCGGCGTCGTAGGCCGCCTTCAGGTCATGCACGGTGCCGATGCCCGGCAGCAGCAGCGTGGCGATCTTGGCGTGCTTGACGACGCTGGCCACCGCTTCGATCCACTCGACGTCGGTGTGCGCGCCGAAGCCGTAGTTGAAGCTGCCGCCCTGCAGGCCGTCGCCGTGGGCGACCTCGATCGAGTCGACGCGGGCGTCGTCCAG
Organism: Leptothrix sp. (in: b-proteobacteria); assembly: GCF_965250675.1. Lineage (NCBI taxonomy): Bacteria > Pseudomonadati > Pseudomonadota > Betaproteobacteria > Burkholderiales > Sphaerotilaceae > Leptothrix > Leptothrix sp. (in: b-proteobacteria). The sequence goes on along the minus strand of NZ_CBDFPH010000003.1, from coordinate 332,564 downwards.
CGCCTTGGCGATCTGCCTGGCCTGCTCGACGCTGTACTGGTGGCGGATGGCGTGGCTGCCGTCGCGCAGCGTCACGTCGGAGATGTAGATCTTCTTTTCCATGAGGGGCTCCTTCAGGCCGTGACGTGGCTGGCTGCCAGCATGCGGGCAGCCATGTGCTCGGCGGTGCGCAATGCGGCGCTGGTCATGATGTCGAGGTTGCCGGCGTAGGCGGGCAGGTAGTGCGCCGCGCCTTCGACCTCCAGGAATACCGAGGTCTTCAGGCCGCTCAGGTTCTTGCCGATGCCGGGAATCGTCAGGCCCTCCAGGCGGTCGAACTGGACCTTCTGCTTCAGGCGGTAGCCTGGCACGTAGCTCTGCACCGCAGCGGCCATGCGCTCGACCGATTCGGCAATGGCATCTTCATCGGCGAAGTCGCTGAAGGTGTAGACCGTGTCGCGCATGATCAGCGGCGGCTCGGCCGGGTTGAGCACGATGATGGCCTTGCCCTTGGCCGCGCCGCCGACCACCTCGATGGCCTTGGACGTGGTCTCGGTGAACTCGTCGATGTTGGCGCGCGTGCCGGGGCCGGCGCTCTTGCTGGAGATGCTGGCGACAATCTCGCCGTAGTGCACCTTGGTCACGCGCGAGACTGCCGCCACCATCGGAATGGTCGCCTGGCCGCCGCAGGTGACCATGTTGACGTTCATGGCGTCGAGGTGGTCCTCGCCATTGACGACCGGAATGCAGTACGGGCCGATGGCCGCCGGCGTCAGGTCGATCAGGCGGATGCCGGGCTTGAGCGAGCGCAGGAACGCGTCGTTCTTGACGTGAGCCCCGGCGCTGGTCGCGTCGAAGACGACGTCGATGTCGGCGAACACCGGCAGGCGGGTCAGGCCCTCGACACCCTCGTGCGTGGTGGCCACGCCCATGCGGGCCGCGCGGGCCAGGCCATCGGAGGCGGGGTCGATGCCGACCATGGCGCCCATCTCGATGAACTTGCCGTGGCGCATGATCTTGATCATCAGGTCGGAGCCGATGTTGCCGCTGCCGACGATGGCGGCTTTGAGCTTTCTGGGCGTGCTGGCGCTCATGTCATTCCTTGGTCAGTTGAGGCGGATCAGGTGATCGGCCGGGGGATTTGCGTAGAGTTGTTCAACGTGGGCAGCCCTGCGCGTCAATACGGCGCGCTGGTTGATGTAGCCCTTGTCCGTGATCTCGCCGGCGTCGGCGCTGGGGGGTTCGTCCAGGATCAGCAGGCGAACGGGCGCCTGCGATGAACCGCCGCCCTCCTGGCGGAATCGCACCAGGCCGGCGCGCAGTTGTTCTGCCAGTTCCTGCGGCGGCAGGGCCTTGGCCTGTGGCGTCAGGAAGACCATCAGGCCGACGTCGCCGCGGTCGTGCCCGGTGACCACCGCGTCCTGCACCCAGGGCGACAGCATCGACAGCGCACGCGTGCGCAGCGGGCCGACCGACACCCAGGTGCCGCTGGAGAGCTTGAAGTCCTCGGCCACGCGGCCATCGAACAGGATGCCGGCCTGGGGCAGGTCCGGCATCATGAGCAGGCCGGCATCGCCCATCAGGTAGTAGCCGTCCTCGTCGAAGGCCTTGGCGGTCTGCTCCGGAGCATTCAGGTAGCCGGGGAAGACCGAGACGCCTTTGACGCGCATTTCCAGCTTGCCCGCGTTGGGCACGAACTTGATCTCCACGCCCGGCACCGGCAGGCCGATGCAGCCGGCGCGCTCCAGGCGCCAGTGCACGCTGGTGAGCAGCGGCGAGGTCTCCGTCGAGCCCCAGGCCGAGGTGAACCAGACCTTGTGGTGCGAGACGCGCTCGGCCACCGCCTCGATGCGGTCCCAGGTCGCCTGCGACAGCGCGGCGGCGGCGTAGAACAGCGCTTTGAGGCGCGCGAAGAAGTCGCTGGCGAACGCCGGATCGTTTTCCAGGAACGGCACCATCGCGTCGTAGCCGCGCGGCACGTTGAAGTAGAGCGTGGGCTGGATCTCGCGCAGGTTGCGGATCGTTTTCTCGATCAGGCCCGGCATGGGCCGGCCTTCATCGATGTAGAGCGCGCCGCCATGCGCCAGCACCAGGTTGAAGTTGTGGTTGGCGCCGAAGGTGTGGCTCCAGGGCAGCCAGTCGACCAGCACCGGGGGCTCCTGGCTCAGGAAAGGCCAGACCTGGGCGATGGCCTGCTGGTTGGCGCACAGCATGCGGTGGGTGTTGATCACCACCTTGGGCACGCCGGTCGAGCCCGAAGTCAGCAGGTACTTGACGTGATCGTCGGGCTGGATGCGGCGGAAGGCCGCGTCGACGTCTGCACGCTCTTCGGTGTCCAGCAGCTGTGCGAAGGTCCGGGCGCCGTCCACCAGCTCCGCGTGGGCCGAAAACACCAGCGGCACGCCGGGCGCGGCGGCCTGGGCTGCCGCGCCGTAGACCCGGGCGTCCGAGGCATAGACCAGCGCCGGGTCGAGCAGGCCGAGCATCGCGCCGAGCTTGCTGTGGTCCTTGGTCAGGCGGCTGTAGGCGCTGGAGACCGTGCTCACCGGCTGGCCGATGTGCATGCCCGCCAGCAGCAGCAGCGCGTGGTCGACCGCGTTGTCCGACAGCACGACCAGCGGCTTGCCCGCCGGCAACTGCAGGTCCAGCAGCGACTGGGCGATGCGGCCAACCTGCTGGCGCACCTCGCGGTAGCTCAGCCGGCGCCACGCGTCGTCGGCGCCGCGCTCGGCCAGGAAGACGGCATCGGGTGTCGTGCGGGCCCAGTGTTCGAGCCATTCGCCGATGCAGCGCACCGGCTCGCCCAGCGGCAGGGTCGAGCGCAGGATGAAGGAGCCGTCCGGGCCGTCGATCACCTCGACGCTGGGCGGCGCCAGCATCGAAGGGTCGTCGAAGAAGGCGATGCTGGAGGTTGGATTGCTCATGGCGGGTCTCACCTCAGGCGTGTCACTTGACCAGCTGCCAGCTGTTCTTCTGGATGCTCAGCAGCACCCGCGAACGCGTGTCGAAGCCGGAGTGGTCTTGCGCCGTCATGTTGACCACGCCGTGGGTGACGGCCAGGTCCTTGGTGCCTTCGATCGCATCACGCAGTGCCTGGCGGAACTCGGCCGAGCCGGGCTTGGTCTTCTTGGCCGCCTGGGCCACCGCACGGTCCAGGATCAGGTAGGCGTCCTGCGCGTAGGCGCCGAAGTTGTTGCGCGTGCCGGCGCCGTACTTGGCCTCGTAGGCCTTGACGTAGGCCAGGCCGGCCGCCTTGCTCGGGTGGCTGTCGGGCAGCTGCTCGACGACCAGCACCGGGCCGGACGGCAGGATCGCGCCTTCGTCGGCTTCGCCCGAGACGCGCAGGAAGTCGTTGTTGGCCACGCCGTGGGTCTGGTAGATCTGGCCCTTGAAGCCGCGCTCGCGCAGCGCACGCATCGGCAGCGACGCCGGGCTGCCGCTGGCGCCCACCAGCACGGCGTCGGGCTGGGTGGCGACGATCTTGAGCACTTGCGCGGTCACCGAGGTGTCATTGCGCGCATAGCGCTCGACAGCGACCAGCTTGAAGCCGGCGGTCTGCTCGCGCGCCTGCGACTCCTTCAGCCAGGCCTCGCCCCAGGCGTCGCTGAAGCCGATGAAGGCCAGCTTCTTCACGCCCTGCGCCTTGGCGTGGTCGAACACCGCGCTGCCCATCACGCTGACCGATTGGGGCAGCGAGAACACCCAGGCCAGCTGCTCGGGCTTGGGCTGGAACGGCGCCAGCGCGAGCTGCGGCGTCCTGGTCTGCGCAGCGACTTCGGCGATGGACAGCGAGGTCGGCACGGCCGAGGAGCCGATGATCACGTCGACCTTGTCGACGTCGACCAGGCGGCGGGCGTTCTTGGCCGCCTGGGACGGATCGGTGGCGTCGTCAAAGATCACGTACTTGACCGGCAGCCCGCCCAGGGTCTTGGGCAGCAGCTCCAGGCTCTGCTTCTCGGGATGCCGAGCGAGGCTGCGGGGCCGGTCGAGCTGATCGACACGCCGACCATCACTTCGGCGGTCTGGGCATGGGCGGTACCGAGGGTGAAGGCCGAGGCGATCAGGGCGGCGAGGGCGTGGCGTCTTTGCATGGTTTGTCTCAGCAGGGGTGGTGGGTGCGTCGGATGCACCTCGGATAGGGATTCGGGGGAAGAAGAAAGCAGGAAAAGTCAGACGGCGCGGCAGCGCACCGGTCCCAGGCCGCCGATCGACAGCGACAGCTCGTCGCCGGCCTGGAAGGTGAACATCGGGCCCAGCGCGCCGGACATGACCGTGTCGCCGGCGCGCAGGGGCTGGCCCAGCGCCGCCATGGTCTTGGCCAGCCAGAAGGCGGCGCGCAGCGGGTGGGCCATGCAGGCCGCACCGCTGCCGACCGAGACGGTCTGGCCGTTGAGGCGGAAATCCATGCCGCACTCGGCCAGCGTCAGCCCGCCGAGCGGCTTCGGGTCGGTGCCGAGCACGTACAGGCCGCAGGAGGCGTTGTCGGCCACGGTGTCGACCAGCGTGATCTTCCAGTTGTCGATGGCGCTGTCGACGATCTCGATGGCGGGCAGCGCGTAGGCGATGGCCAGCACGAAGCGGCTCCAGCTCAGGTCGGCGTCGGTCAGGTCGCGGCCGATGACGAAGGCGATCTCGCCCTCGGCCTTGGGCTGGATGAGCCGGCCGGTCGGGACGGCATCGCCGTCGAGGAACTCCATGTCGTTGAACAGCACGCCGTAGTCCGGCTGGTCGACGCCCAGCTGCTGCTGCACCGCCTTGGAGGTCAGGCCGATCTTGCGGCCCGAGAGCGTGCGGCCGGCCTGCAGGCCGCGCTCGGTGTTGAGGGCGGCGACCGCATAGGCGTCTTCCAGCGTGGTGATGCCGAAAGTCTCGGAGATGCGGGCGATCGGCTGGCGCGTGACGCGGGCCTGGTACAGCGCGTCAGCGGCTTGCGCCAGTCGGGGTTGGGCGATGCTCATGGGTGGGCGGTCTCGGAAATCAGGATTGGGGGGAGGGCTCAGCGGCGAGGCGCTGGATCAGGGCCTGGGCGCTGACGAGTTCGTCCTGCAGCGCCTGGCGCAGCGAGGCTTGCAGGTCCGCAACGATCTCGGCGGTGGAGGCCACGCGGTCGATGCCGCCCAGGCCGTGACCGGCGGACCAGACGTCTTTCCAGGCCTTCTTGCTGGTGCTGATGTCGCCGGAGAAGTCGATGCGCTTGTCCTGCTGCAGCAGCTCGCCGGTGATGCCGGCCGCGTCCAGCGTGGACTTGAGCCAGTTGGCCTCGACGCCGGAGACCGCCTTGGTCAGCACCAGGTCTTCCAGGTGGCTCTGCACCAGCAGGTCGCGGTATTCGGGGCTGGCCAGGCTCTCGGTGGCGGCAATGAAGCGGGTGCCGGCCACCACGAAATCGGCGCCTAGCAGCTGCGCCGCGCGCAGGTCGCGGCCCGAGGTGATGGCGCCGGCCAGGCCCAGCGGCCCCTGCCAGAAGCGGCGCACCTCGGCCACCAGCGCGAAGGGGTTGTACTGGCCGGTGTGGCCGCCCGCGCCCTGGGTGACCAGGATCAGCACGTCGGCGCCGGCCTCGGCGGCCTTGCGCGCCAGCTTCGGGTTGACGACGTCGGCCATCACGATGCCGCCGTACGCATGCACGGTGTCGAGCACGCGCCTGGGGCTGCCCAGCGCGGTCGAGACGATCTTGGGCTGGTACTTGCGCACCAGTTCCAGCTCGCGCTCGAAGCGGTCGTAGGTGCTGTGGACGATCAGGTTGAGCGCAAACGGCACGTCGCGGCCGCAGGCGGCGATGCCGTCGACGGTCTGGCGCAGCCAGTCGTCGAGCATCTCGATGCTGCGGGCGTTGGCGGCCGGGTAGCTGCCGATGATGCCGGCGCGGGCGCTCGCCACCACCAGTTCCGGCCCGGAGACCAGGAACATGGGCGCGGTCATCAGCGGCAGGGCGCAGGCGTCGAGCAGGCGCAGAAACTCGGTCTGGGGCGCGGTCAGCACGCGCTCATGAGGGGTGGTTGTCATGGTGAATCAGCCGTTGCGGGCGAAGCCGCGGATTTCCCAGCCGCCATCGCTCTGAATCACGTGGGCGGTGGTGGCCCGGGAGTTGGCGCGCGAGGCCAGCAGCACGTAGTGGCCGGTGTGGTCTTCGGGCTCGGCCATGAAGCGCAGCGGCATGGTGCTGGCGACCGATGCCTGGAAGCCGGGAATCTCCGACAGCCGCTGCTCCTGCCGGCCCAGGCTGGCGGGGCCGCGCAGCGGGGTGGCGGTGCCGCCCGGTGCCACGCCGTTGACGCGCACGTCCGGGGCCAGCTCGTAGGCCAGCTGCTTGATCAGGCCGACGCCGGCGTGCTTGGATGCCACGTACAGCGGGCCGCCGCCGCCGGCGTAGAAAGCCGAGTTCGACAACGTGAAGATCATGCTGCCCTTGCTGGCGCGCAGGTGCGGTGCCGCCGCGTGCGCGGCCAGCACGTAGCCCTTGACGTTGATCGAGAAGATCTCATCGAAGCTCTCGCTGAGCTGCTGGCCGCTGAGCTTCTCCAGCTTGGCAAAGTAGTCCCAGACCCCGGCGTTGCCCACCAGCGTGTCGAGCTTGCCGAAGCGATCGACCGTGGCGGCCACCGCCCGCGCGTTGTCCTCGTGCGAGCGCACGTCGCCCTGCACCACGACGACCTGGTCGCCGAACTCCTGCTGCAGCGAGGCCACGTGTTCGGCGCTGCGCACCAGCACGCCGACGCCCATGGCGCCTTCGGCCAGGAAGCGCTTGACCACCGCCCGGCCGATGCCTGAACCGCCGCCGGTCACCAGGGCCACATCACCACTCAACCATTCCATGGCGCCGTCCTCACAGGAAGGTGTTGAAGTTCTTGGACATGAACAGCGACTGCGTGATCAGCACCGTGCGCCGGGCCAGGCGCAGTTCGCCGTCGATGTCGCGCCAGACGTCCTGCCGCCGGCCCAGCAGCAGGTCGTTGTCCGACTCGCCGCGGCTGCGGTAGTTCACGAAGGTGGAGTGCACGAGGAACTCGTCGCTCCGGGCCGTGTGGAAGGCCTCGATGTTGCTGACCACGTGCACATGGCGGGTGGGGGGGTCTTCGGCCCAGGCCGAGGGCTGCTTGAAGCGCGCCACGCGGATGGTCAGCTCGCGCAGCGAGTCGTCGAAGAAGGCGCCACGACCGCGCTCCCAGGCGCCGAGCTTGTCGGCGCGGCGGCGGTTCTCGACCGAGGGCATCCAGTAGTGGATGTCCTCGGCCATCAGCGCCAGCCAGGTGTCCCAGGCTTCGGAGTCGAGCAGGCGGGCCTCGCGGAACAGCAGTTTCTCGATGCGGCGGCCCAGCGCGGCGTCGACTTCAGGCCCTTCGGGCACGGTCAGGGGCATGCTCATGCCGACTCCTTGGCGGTCTCGGGGTAGACGAAGGCGGTGTCCGCGAGGCGGTTCACGTCGCGCTGCGGCATGTCGGCCCAGCTGGGGGCCTTCATCAGGTCCAGCCAGCGCTGGTAGAAGGCGCGGTGGTTGGCCTCGTTGACCTGGTTGCGGTAGACGTTGCCCGGCAGGTGGGTGTCGCTCAGGCGGCTGCCCAGGCCCAGGCCCATGTAGAGGTCCTGCTGGCGCGTGACGAAGCCGGCGTTGGTGCGGCTGGAGAACTCGAAGTTCTCGCCGTCGTCCATCTCGAAGATGCCCGAGGGCGAGAAGGTCAGCATCGCGCCCTTGCGCCAGCGTTCCTTGATGTCCTCGGGCGCGCTCTTGTTGACCAGCGTCCAGGTGTGCAGTTCGATCTTGCCGGGGCCGCGCGGCTGCCAGACGCGGAAGGTGTTCTGGCCGGGCAGGAAGGACATGTTCGGGAACACGCTGGCCGAGGCGATCGAGCCGATCATCTTCGAGCGCAGCTCGCCCAGGCGCTGGGCCACCTGCGGCTGGATGCCGTAGAGGTACTTGCGGATTTCCTTGTCGCCCAGCGTCGCGGCATTGCCGACGATGTCCAGGTTGAACTCCCAGCCGTGGCCGTTGTGGTTGACGTGGTAGGACTCGTTGTCGTCCTTGTAGACCGGCGAGACCGGGCCGCCGAGGATGGCGCGGGCGGCCGAGTCGTGCGTCCACAGCGCGTGGTAGATGTCGCCGATGAAGTTCTCGGTCGGCACCTTCCAGTTGCAGTGGATGACCGACTTGACCGGGCCGCCGACGAATTCCGTGCCCTGGCCGTCCATGTCCAGCATGACGTCGAGGTAGTAGCGGAAGTCGCCCAGGAACGCTTCCAGCGATGGCGCCGTCGGGTCCATGTTGCCGAAGATCAGGCCCTTGTAGGAGGCGACCTGGGCGACCGGGTGCAGGCCGTGCGCGGTCTTGTCCATGCCGCTGTCGTTGAACAGCTCCTGGCCGGCCATGCCGCGCAGGGCGCCGTCAATGCCGAAACTCCAGCCGTGGTAGTTGCAGATGAAGCTGCGGGCGTTGCCCTCGTCGCTGAAGCTGATGCGGTTGCCGCGGTGCGGGCAGGTGTTGAGGAAGGCCTTGACCGAGCCGTCCTTCTGCCGCACGACGATGACGTTGTCTTCCGCCATCGACGTGGTCAGGTAGTCGCCCGACTTGGGCAGCTGCGACTCGTGCGCGAGGAACAGCCAGCTGCGCGCAAAGATCTTTTCCAGCTCCTGCTGGTAGATGCGGTCGTCCCAGTAGACCCGGCGCGACAGGCGGCCCTTGTCGAAGTCGATCAGCGAGTCGAGGTAGTCGAGCGGCGCGTTCGAGGGGTCGCGGCGCAGGCGGGGCGGGCAGTCGCCGGTGCAATCGCTGGTGGAGTGATCAGACATGTCAGTTCCTGGAGGCGGGGGGTGTCGTGGCGGCGTCAGATGGCGGCGCCGGCGTCTTCGGCTTCCGCGTCAAGGTCCGCATAGATGTCGTCACCCTCTTCGAGCACGCGGTAGGTGCGAAGGTCGGTCGTGCAGGGGAAGGCCACGGCCTGGCCCGAGGGGATGTGGAACTGGCCGTCGTGCACCGGACAGGCGATCAGGTCGCCGTCGATGATTTCCCCTTCGGACAGCGACGCCGTGGCGTGCGTGCACACATCGTGGGTGGCGTAGAAACGGCCCTCGATGTTGTAGACCGCGACCGGGCAACCGTCCGGTGCATCGACGCGGCGAACCGCGCCTTCGGCCAGATCGGCACGGCGCAGCAGGAAGACTTTCTTGCTCATGGCTTTCTCTTTCAGATCAGTGGAGCTTCAGCTCGACGAAGCCCAGCCCGGTGACCCATTCGGGCACCGGGGCGTAGTCGATGACCTCGCCGGTGGCCGGGCCGACGGCGCCCATCGCGCAGGCCCAGTTGCGGATTTCCATGCCGCCGTTGCCGCCTTCGGCCAGGATGTAGTCGTCGCTCAGCGCGGCCAGGGCGGGGAGGTCTCCACGGACGGCGTAGTCCAGGATCTGCCGGTCGAAGGTCTCGTTGACGCGGCCCATCTCGGCCGTGCCGACCCAGTGGCTGATACCGCCGCTGCCGATCACCACCACGCGTTCCTGGTCCGGATAGGCCTCGACCGCGCGGCGGATGCCCTGGCCGACCTCGATGGCGCGCTTCATGCGGATGTACGGGTCCACGCCTGCGGCCAGGTAGACCGGAATCGTGCCGATCGACTCGCCCCGCTCGCGCAGCGGTCGCACGATCTGCTGGTCAGGCACGGCAATGGCGTGGTCGACGGTCAGCGACCGCGCCACGGCCCAATCGAGGCCGTTGTCGAGACCGTGTGCCGCGATGTGACGGGCCAGCGGCGCGTTGGTCGGGATCACGCCGCGCTTGAGGCCCGGCAGCTGGTCGAGCGGGCCGTCGACGTCGCCGGTGCCGATCAGGAAGCTGGGCAGGCACGAGGTCCCGAACAGCATGTAGTGATCGGCGCCGATGATCACCACACTGGTGGGCCGAAGCTCGGCCAGGCGGCGCGAGCACTCCGCGAATGCGCCCCACATGCGGGCCTGGATCTCGGCTGCAGGGGCCTTGGGGGCGATGAACATCACCGGGTCATGCGGCACCAGGAAGCCACCAACAATCTGTCCCATCGTCTTTCTTTCGGCAGCACGATCCCCGGCAGCGCGCCATGCACGCTGCCTCGGACTCGGCCAGTCAGGGTTAAAGGGTGAAGGCTGCGGGGCCGTTCACTGCTTGAGCGAGGCCAGGTGCACCGCCTCGCCTTCGGCCAGCGGACGCAGCGCCTTCATGTAGAGCCGCATGTCGCGCGAGGGGGACAGCTCCTGCCAGAAGCCCATCGTCAGCATCGGGTTGACGCCCAGGCGTTGCAGCGCAAGCACATCGAAGCCGGTCAGCATCGCCCGCTCGTCGTCGCTGAGGGCAAAGCGCGCCAGGAAAGCCTCGGGCTCTTCCTTGAAGCGCAGCTTGGCGCTGCGATCCACCGTCAGCTGGTGCAGCACCCGCTCAAGAAGGTCTCGACTCATGGCCGCCTCAGGCGCAGAACTGCGTCACGAGGTGGAGGAAATCGGCCTTGCGCTCGGTCTGGACCCAGTGGCCGCAGTGACCGAACACGTGCAGGTCGGCGTTCGGGATGGCGCGCGCCAGCAGCTGGCCACATTCCAGCGGCACGACGTGGTCCTCACGGCCGTGCAGCACCAGCGTCCTGGCCTGGATCTGCGCCACCGAGGCTTCCGGAAAGCCCTTGACCACGGTCGGGCCTTCGGCGTTGGGCTTGGGCAGCAGCTTGCGCAGCGCATCCTGCGCGCCGGGGCGGGCACTGGCCTCGAAGCGGCTGCGGACCATCTCGTCGGTGATGATCGACTGGTCGAAGGGGAACAGCCGCATCGTGCGCTCCATGTTCTCCAGCGTGGGCTCGTACTCCCAGGCCGAGCGCAGGCCGGGCGTCTGCATGAATTCACCCGCAGGCGTGCCCAGCAGCACCAGGCGGTCCACGCGGTCAGGCTTGAACAAGGCCAGCGCAATGGCCAGCGCACCACCGAAGGAGTTGCCCACGAACGAGGCCTTCTCGATGCCCAGCGCGTCCATGATGCCCAGCAGGTGCTTGGTCCAGAGCTTGATGTCGTACTTGTTCTCGGCCTTGAACTCGGTGAAGCCAAAACCGGCAATGTCCGGCGCGATGACGCGGAACTGGCCGGCCAGGTCGGGCATGACCCGGCCCCAGTTCGTCCAGGCCGAGACCCCAGGGCCGGAGCCATGGAGCAGGAACAGGGGCTTGCCTGTGCCGTCCTCGAAGTAGTTGGTCTGATGATCTGCCGCGACCAGGGTCTTGCCGATTCCGAACTGACTCAATTTCAACTCCATACAGATGCGTATGTGTATGGTATTGATCTGATGGACATCAATCAATGACAATTTAACTAGGGTTTTTACTGATGACGATGGCCTTCTCGGTCCATGCAACAACGTTTGTTGTCTGGCTGCGCAGGGGCTCTTTCTCGTCGCAGGTGCCTCGATGCCTGCACCGCGGAAGTCGCGGTGCGGTGCTTTGCGGCACGGATCTGGCGCATAAAATCCGCAGACGCATGGAACCTGTCGACACCCACCCAGAAGAGCTCACCTCCCCCGCGCTGGGGCCCGTCATCCGACGAGCGAAGGCCCGCAGCGCGCCTCGAACCCAGTTGACCCCCAAGGACTGGATCGATGCCGCCACCAACCTGCTGGTACAGCGCAGCGTGGACGCCATCAATGTCGACGCGCTGGCCAAGACCCTTGGCGTGACGCGTGGCAGTTTCTACTGGCACTTCACCGACCGCGAAGATCTGTTGCTGCGGATGCTGCAGAGCTGGCGCGACGCTGCCACCGAGCAGGTGATCACCCGCTTCGAGCGCGAGGGCGCCACCGCACGCGAGTTGATCAACGAATTGCTCAGCCTTCCTTTCCGCGGCCGTGCCGCAGGCCGCGCCGCGTCGATCGAACTGGCGATCCGGGCCTGGGCCCGGCGGGACGAGGTGGCGCGCAAGCTCGTCGACCAGGTCGACAGCCAGCGCCTGTCCTACATCGCCCAGTGCTTCTCGTCCCTGGGCTTCGACATCACCGAGGCCCGGACCCGCGGTTTCCTGCTCTACAGCTACGAGTTGGCGGAATCGCTGCTCGGCGGCTCCTCCAGCGGGGAGCACAGCGAGGACCGCCGGCAGACCGTTGAGCGCCTGCTGCTCAGCGCGCCCCCAGTCGGTGATGTTTGAATCACAGGGGCGATGACATCACTTACCGCCTGTCCGGCAAGGAAGGCGGCGTGCGCACTTCATTCATGCCGGGCGCGACGCTGCAGGTGAAGAATGGCGATGTGGTCGTGACCGCCCCGCAAGCGCCGCCCAAGTCCTGACAGGTTCTCAAACGAACATGCCGCCCGATGCCTCGATCCGCTGGGCATTGATCCAGCCGCTGCTGGGCGCCAGCAGCGCCGCGATCGCGCCCCCGATGTCGTCCGGCAGGCCTACGCGGCCCAGCGCGGTTTGCGCGGCGACAAAGGCGTTCAACTGCGCGTTGTCGCGCACCGCACCGCCGCCGAAGTCGGTTTCGATCGCGCCCGGGGCCAGCGTGTTGACGGCGATGCCGCGCGCCCCCAATTCCTTGGCCAGGTAGCGGCTCAGCACTTCCACGGCACCCTTCATCGCCGCATAAGCGCTGTAGCCGGGCAGGGCGAAGCGGGCCAGGCCGCTGGAGATGTTGACGATGCGGCCGCCGTCGTTCATCAGCGGCAGGAGCGCCTGTGTGAGGAAGAACACGCCCTTCAGGTGCATGTTGACCAGATCGTCAAACTGCGCCTCGGTGGTCTCCATGAAGCTGGCGTGGCGGCCTTCGCCCGCGTTGTTGACCAGATGGTCGAAACGATCGCGCTCAAACGTCGTGGTCAGCGCGTGCTGCACGGCCGCGGCAAACGCGGGGAAGCTCGCGCTGGCGCTCACGTCCAGTGGCAGGGCCACGGCGCGGCGACCCAGCGCCTGGATGGCGGCGACGGTCGCCTCGGCTTCGGCCTTGGCACTGCGGTAGGTCAGGATGATGTCGCTGCCCTGCGCCGCGAGATGCAGGGCCGTGTTCTTGCCTAGGCCGCGGCTGCCGCCGGTGATGAGGGCGATCGGGGCGATGGGGGTGGTGTTTGCAGTCATGAGTCGCTGTTCCTTGGTGGATGTGACTGCAGTCTATTGATTGGCAAAGCGTACATAAACCTGTCGTTATGAATTTGACTGTTCGCTAATAATCGACCAATGAGTCCCATCGACCGCCTGCAGATTTTTCACCGTGTGGCCGAACTGGCCAGCTTCAGCCAGGCGGCACTGAGCCTGAACCTCCCCAAGGCCAGTGCGTCCATCGCCGTTCAGCAGCTCGAGACCCAGCTCGGAGCGCGCCTGTTGCACCGCACGACCCGGCGGGTGCAACTGACGCAGGACGGGCAGGCCTTCTACGAACGCAGCAAGGACGTGCTGGCCGACATGGACGAGCTGCAGTCGATGTTCCAGTTGCAGAACGCCAAGGGGCTGACCGGCCGTGTTCGCCTCGACATGAGCACCGGCCTGGCGCGCAACATCGTCATCCCCCGCCTGCCCGAGCTGCTGGCCGCTCACCCGCTGCTGGAGGTCGAGCTGAGCAGCACCGAGCGCCGGGTTGATCTGGTGCGCGAAGGCTTTGACTGCGTCTTGCGCACCGGCAGTGTGGTGGATACCAGTCTGGTCGCCCGCCCGCTGGGCGCACTGCAGCAGCTCAACTGCGCCAGCCCCGCGTACATCAAGGCCTTCGGCATGCCGCAGACCTTGGCGGACCTGGCAAAACATCGCCTGATCCACTTCGTCGGCACCCTGGGCAGCAAATCCGCCGGATTCGAGTACACCGACGAGACGGGCACGCCGCGAAACGTCGTCATGGGCGGTGCGGTGACGGTCAACAACGCCGAGGCCTACACGGCGGCCTGCCTGGCGGGGCTGGGCATCATCCAGGTGCCGCAGATCGGTGAATCCGAGCACCTGCGCAGCGGCGCGTTGGTCGAAGTCCTGCCCCAGTTTCTTGCGCCGCCGATGCCCCTGAACCTGCTCTACCCCCACCGCCGCAACCTGTCGCATCGGGTACGGGTCGTGATGGATTGGCTGGGCGCGGTGATTGCCGATGCGCAGGTGGGCGGCGGCCAGATGCTGCGCGGGATGTGAGCCCGGATCAGATCCTGCCAAAGGTGTTCGGTTCGTGCCATACGGCGCTGGTTCAGGGCTATGTGATTGAAGGGCACGTGCCCGAGAGTGACATCAAGCGCTTGTTGAAGGAAAAGCCGCAGCCGATCCTGCGCAGACCGGTCGGCCAGAGGTGAAGGGCGTGTCCAGACGGGCACGCCCTTTTTTCATTTTCTTCAGGTCCGGGCAACACCGTTTTCCGCACAAGCAAAACCAGTTTGCTTCGTTCGCGTTTCAAGCCGCGCTGCCTATCGTTGCGGCCCATGAACATCATCAGCCTCCTTGGCAGCCCGTCGGAAACATCGCGTTCCGCAGCGCTGCTTCACCACGCCCAGTCCCTGCTGGCGCCCTACGCCGCGCAAGTCCACACCGTGTCGGTGCGTGACCTGCCGGCCCAAGCCCTGCTGCACGCGCGCTTCGGCGATCCGGCCCTGGTTGCCGCGATCCAGAAGGTGCAGGACGCGCAGATCGTGCTGGTGGCCACCCCGATCTACAAGGCCGCCTACAGCGGTCTGCTCAAGAGCTTTCTGGACCTGCTGCCGCAGGACGGCCTGCGCGACAAGACCGTGCTGCCGCTGGCCACCGGCGGCAGTCCGGCGCATCTGCTGGCGGTGGACTACGCGCTCAAGCCGGTGCTGTCGGCGCTCGGCGCGCGCGACATCCTCGACGGCGTCTTCGCCACCGACGAGCAGGTGCCCAGGCGGACCAGCGGCGGCTACGAGGTCAGCGAGGCGATCGCCCTGCGCCTGGAGCGCGCGCTGCGCGACGTCATCGCCCAAGCCACGCTGGCCTGGACCCCGCCGTGGGCAGGCGAGCCGCTGCGCTTTGCGGTCTGAGCACCGCCCGCCCGACGCCCGCAAGACCTGATTCGCTGTCACCACGGTTCTGCCCGTGTTCTTTCTGTCTTTCATCCACCCCACAAAGGAATCCCCATGAGCATCACCGCCATCAACGTGCGCAACCAGTTCCGCGGCAAGGTCAAGGAAATCATCGAAGGCCCTGTGGTCTCCGAGATCGACGTCGAGACGCCGCAAGGCCTGATCGTCACCTCGGTCATCACCACGCGCTCGGTCAAGGACCTGAACCTGACCGTGGGCAAGGAAGTGATCGCGCTGGTCAAGTCCACCGAAGTCTTCATCGCGGCGCTCTGAGCATGAAAACCAACCTCACCCGCCGCGCCGCAGTCGCCGCTGTCACGGGTTCTGCGCTGCTGGCCCTCACTGGCATCGCCGCCCAGGCCCAGACCGCGCCAGTGCGCATCGCCTACCAGACCGGCATCGACCCGTCCAAGGTGCCGCAGGCCGATGGCGTCTACGAGAAGGCCACCGGCAGCAAGATCGAGTGGCGCAAGTTCGACACCGGCGCCGACGTCATCACTGCCATCGCCTCGGGCGATATCCAGATCGGCAACGTCGGCTCCAGCCCGCTGGCGGCGGCGGCCAGTCGGGAACTGCCGATCGAGACCATCTTCATCGGCGGCGAGATCCAGGCCGCCGAGGCGCTGGTGGTGCGCAACGGCTCGGGCGTCAACGCCCCCAAGGATCTGGCGGGCAAGAAGGTGGCGGTGCCGTTTGTCTCGACCACGCACTACAGCCTGCTGGCGGCACTGAAGCACTGGGGCGTGGATGCCAGGAAGGTCACCATCCTGAACCTGCGCCCGCCCGAGATTGCCGCCTGGCAGCGTGGCGACATCGACGCCGCCTACGTCTGGGACCCGGCGCTGGGCAAGATCAAGGCCAGTGGCCGGGTGCTGACCCATTCGGGCGAGGTGGCGAAGTGGGGCTCGCCCACCTACGACACCTGGATCGTGCGCAAGGATTTTGCCGAGAAGAACCCCGACTTCGTGGCCCAGTTCGTCAAGGTCACCGGCGAGGCCAACGAGGCCTACCGCCGCGATCCCAAGGCCTATGTGGCCAACGCCGCCAACCTCGAAAAGATCGCCCGCCTGACCGGCGCCAAGGTCGAAGAGATCGCCGAGCAGCTGGCCGGCAGCAAGTTCCCGACGCTGGCCGAGCAGGCTTCGCCCGCGCTGCTGGGCGGCGGCACCGCCAAGGCCGTGGCCCGGACGGCGGCCTTCCTGAAAGAGCAGGGCAAGGTCGAGCAGGTGCTGCCCGACTACGCCGCCTACGTCAACGCGCGCTACGTGCAGGCTGCCGCCCGGGGCACCCAGCTCGCGGCCAAGCCCTGACCGACCGGAACCGGACGCCACCATGCTTGAACTGCACGACATCGGGGTGCGCTACGCGAGCGGGCGCGGCAGCAGCGCGCGCAGCACCGAGGCGCTGGCCCACGTCAACCTGAGCCTGCCGGCCGGGCGGCTGCTGGTCATCCTCGGCCCCTCGGGCTGCGGGAAATCAACGCTGCTCAACGTGGTGGCGGGCTTCGTGGCGCCGACCTCGGGCACGGTGCGTCTTGATGGCCGCGAGATCCACGGCCCCGGCGCTGACCGGGGCGTGGTGTTCCAGGACGACGCGCTGCTGCCGTGGCTTGATGTGCTGGGCAATGCCGCGTTTCCGCTCGTGCTGCGCGGCCTGCCGCGCGCCGAGCGCGAGGCCATCGCGCGCCGCTCGCTGGCACTGGTGGGGCTGCAGGATTTCGAGTCGCATTCGATCTGGGAACTCTCGGGTGGCATGCGCCAGCGTGTCGGCATCGCCCGGGCGCTGTCGGCCGACCCGGCCGTGCTGCTGATGGACGAGCCCTTTGGCGCGCTGGACGCGCTGACGCGCGAGCGCATGCAGGAGCTGCTGCTCAAGGTCTGGCAGGCCAGCGGCAAGACGGTGGTGCTGGTCACGCACGGGGTCGAGGAAGCGGTGTTCTTGGCCACCGACCTGATCGTGATGGCGCGCTCGCCCGCCGGCATCGCCCGGCACCTGCAGCTCGACTTCGGCCGCCGCCATGCGCAGGGCGAATCGGCGCGCAGTCTCAAGTCCGAGCCGGGCTTCATCGCCACCCGCGAGCAGGTCCTGCGACTGGTGCAGGCCCAGGACAACACGATCAATAGCCCGCTGGAGGTCTGACCCATGAGTGCCGTACTGCCCCTCAAGCCGCTTTCAGCCCAAGTCGAAACCGCTCGGCCTGACGGGGTGGCGCCCCAGACGCGCCGTCTACTGCCGCCCTGGCTGTGGAGCCTGGCCAGCGTCGCGCTGGTGCTGGGCGTGTGGGGGCTGGTCACGGCGCAGGGCTGGATCGCGCCGCTGTTTCTGCCTTCGCCCTGGGCGGTGGCGCGCCGGCTGGGCCAGCTCGCGAGCGTCGGTTATGTCGACGCCACCCTCTGGCAGCACCTGGGCGCGAGCCTGGGCCGTGTCGGCCTGGCCTTCGCGGCGGTGCTGGCCACGGCCATTCCGCTCGGTCTGTGGATGGGCCTGAACCCGAAGGTGCGCAGCGCGCTTGATCCGCTGATCGAGTTCTACCGCCCGGTGCCGCCGCTGGCCTACCTGCCGCTGATCGTGATCTGGTTCGGCATTGACGAGTTCGCCAAGGTGCTGCTGATCTACCTGGCGATCTTCGCGCCGGTCGTGATCGCCACCGCCACCGGCGTCGGCCATGCCGACGAGACACGCCTGCGCGCGGCGCAATCGTTCGGCGCCACGCGCTGGCAACTGGTGCGGCACGTGGTGCTGCCCAGCGCGCTGCCGGACATCCTGACCGGCCTGCGCGTCGGGCTGGGCGTGGGCTGGTCAACGCTGGTGGCGGCCGAGCTGGTTGCCGCCACGCGCGGCGTCGGCTTCATGGTGCAGTCGGCGGCGCAGTTCCTCAACACCGACATCGTGCTGGCCGGCATCAGCGTGATCGCGCTGGTCGCCTTTGCGATGGAACTGGGCCTGCGCCTGCTGCAGCGCCGCCTCGTGCCTTGGCAGGGCAAGGCCTGAACCTGAAACGGAAATCATTCCATGAGCCACATCGACACCACTCAGCTTCAGCTCCACATCGAGCCCCTCGGCCCCGCCATCGGCGCGCGCGTGCACGACATCGACCTGACGCGGCCCCTCAGCGACGACCAGCGCGACGCGCTGCACGCCGCGCTGCTGCAGCACCACGTGCTGTTCTTCGAGAACCAGCCGGTCACGCCGGTGCAGCAGCGCGACCTGGCGCGGCGCTTCGGCGAACTGCACATCCACCCGGTGTTTCCGCAGCACCCGGATGCGGCCGAGATCATCGTGCTCGACACGCACCAGAACAACCTGCCCGACAACGACAACTGGCACACCGACGTCACCTTCATCCAGACGCCACCGCTGGGTGCGATTTTGTCGGCGCGCGAGTTGCCGCCCAGCGGCGGCGACACGCTGTGGGCCAGTGGCATCGCGGCCTACGAGGCGCTGAGCGAGCCCTTCCGCCAGCTGCTCGACCCGCTGACGGCCGAGCACGACTTCGTCAAATCCTTCCCCGCCTGGCGCTATGCGCGCACGCCGGAAGAACAGCAGCAGTGGGATCTGGCGCGTACCAACAACCCGCCACTGGTGCACCCGGTCATCCGCACGCACCCGGTCAGCGGCCGGCGCGGCCTGTTCGTCAACGAGGGTTTCACGACCCGCATCGTCGAACTCGGCCTCGGCGAGAGCGAGGCCGTGCTGCGCCACCTGTTCACCCACATCGCCAAGCCCGAGTTCACCGTGCGCTGGCGCTGGAAGCGCCACGACCTGGCCTTCTGGGACAACCGCCTGACCCAGCACTACGCCACCGCCGACTACCTGCCGCACCGCCGGGTGATGCACCGCGCCACCATCCTGGGTGACCGGCCGTATCACGCGCGCTGAAATATCAGCGCGCTACGTTGCAGCCGGGGACGACGACCGGGATCGGCCCGGTGTCGCCAAAACGGATGAACGGGCTGTCCCGGCGCTGTGCACGGCGGTGGGCGCTTTCAAGCGTCATTCAAGCGTCCAAACTGCCTGGCTGGCCTGCGCCCCCGCTGCACGGGCCCGGACCTGCGCCGCCGCTTGGCCGTTGTGGGGCGAGACCACCAAGTCGGCGTCGCCGTGGATCACCAGCAGCGGTGGCCCGTGGGCCGCCCTCGTGCTCGGCGTGACCGCCAGCGGCACGGGTGAACGGTGGCCCTGCATGGCGCCCAGCGCTGACAAGGTGGAGTGCGCGGTGCCAGGCGCAATACCCGGATGTATCACCACCGCCTTGAAACGCTCCGGGTGTCGAACCAGTTCCAGCAGCCCTGCGCGGTCGCGAGTCGGTCCTGCTCCGGGTTGAGCACCAGAAAGCGCTTGCGCAGCCCAAGCCGCTACCTGTTCGTTGGCGCACGGCTGCGTGCTGTCCCCCAGTCCTGCCAGGCCTTGTAATGGGACCGAACCGCTGAGGCAAGCGCTTCCGGCGGCGGGGCCATCAACGCCAGCCGCTCGGTGGAAGCGGCCTCCGGCTGATCCCGGCGGGCCAGCAGCCAGGCCCCGCGCGCGGTGCCCTCCAGCGCATCGACCGAGCGCCACAGCGGCCGATCCGCCCCCAGCAGCGCCGACAGCGCCGCGCCGTAGGCCGGGTTGTGGGCCAGCGGGCCTTCCAGAATCACCGGGCCCTGGCTGCTGATGGCTTGCACCAGCTGCTGGCTCATCTGGGCGCAGTACAGCGAGGCCAGGGCAGGGCGCAGGGCTGCAGGAACCTCGTCGGCCGGGCGGCCGGCGTGAAGCAGTCGGCCGGTCTGGCCCTGGAACGGCCCGCCCGCTTCTGCAAAGCCGGGCAGCGCCTGCCAGTCCTGGGCGATCACGTCGGCCAGGGCTGCCGGGGTCGCCAAGTCGGGCGATGCCCCCGCGCAGAGCACCTCGAACTCGCGCCCGCCCATGAACCGTGCGGTGGGCACCGGCGCACCGGCCACCGAGACGTTGATCAGCTCGTCGCGCTCGGGCTTGAGGTCGCGCGCCTGCCCGCCGGTGGCCATCGCGATGGTCCAGGTGCCGGTGGTGAGCAGGGTGGCCGCGTCGTGGTGCAGGTAGCGCGCCAGGCAGGCGTTGCTGTCGTGCACGCCGCACATGACCTCGCAGTCGGGCGGCAGGGCGAGTTGCTGTGCACGGTCCGGCCGGAGCGGGCCGAGCACGTCCCACGCGCGGCGCAGCGGTGCAAAACGCTCGGCGATGCTGGCGCGCCGGGCCCAATCGGAAAACGTGCCGTTCGCGGGCGACCAGAGTTGCGTGTGGCAGCCCAGCGACGAGACCTCGCTGGCGGCCACGCCCGTCAGCCACCAGGCCCAGTACTGCGGGTAGGGCAGCCAGTGGCGGACGCGCGCCCAGGCTTGCGGCTGGGTGCGCTGCAGCCAGAACAGCTGCAGCCCGGCGTTCAGGCCCAGTGGCAGCAGCGGCGCGCCGGTGTGCTCGAACGGGTCGATGGCCTGCTCGAAAGCCGCACGGTGTTCGCCATAGCCATCCCATTCGTAATCGACCGGCGGCAGCACCAGCTCTTGCCCATCGACCGCGCAGAACGCCGCGCCATGGGTGCTGATGCTGATGCGGCCGATGCGCTCCCGCCCGGGCAGGTGCGGAATGCTCGTCAGCAGCCAGTCCTGCAACGCTGCCACGCCCAGTGCGCGGTAGCCGAGGCCGCTGTCGACCGAGGCATTGGCGTGGCTGACGCGCGCCAGCACGGCGCCGTCGTCGGCAATCAGCAGCAGCTTGGCGTTGCTCTTGCCGATGTCGAGCACCAGCGTGCAGGCATTCTTGTCTTGCATCGCCGCGCTCAATCGAGGTGGAACACGCAGGGCAGCGGCTCGGCCACCGGCGAGCCGTCGGGGTTGCAGCGCATGATGTCCTTCATGTGCTGCCACCAGCGCTGCATCACGGGGTGTTGCGGCAGCGTCGCCATCGTGTGGCCGGCCTCGCGGCGCAGCACCGCGAACAGCACGCCGCGCGGCTCGTCGAGAAAGATGCTGTAGTCGGCGACGCCGCTGTCTTTCAGCAAGTCCACCAATTCAGGCCAGATGCGGTCGTGGCGAAGTTTGTACTCGGCCTCGCAGCCGGGGTTGAGAAACATGCGGAAGGCGATCTTTTCGGTCATGGTCATGCGTCTCCTGTCCTCACGCGGGCTTGAGCGCCGCCGCACTGGGCCGGCGCAGCAGCTTGAGCCAGCGCGGCAACACCATCGAGACGATCAGCAGCGCGCCGACGATCATCGACATCACGATGCCCGAGATGTTCAACATGCCGAGCGCGAACGTGAAGCTGCCCAGCAGCACCGCCGCCAGCACCACGCCGACGATGCTGCCGCGCCCGCCTTCGATGGCCACGCCGCCCAGGATCACGATCGTCACCGCATCGAGCTCCCAGCCCATCGCCAGGTTCGGCCGCGTGCTGCCGATGCGCCCGGTCAGCAGGATGGCCGCCAGCGCCGCCATCACGCCGGCAAAGATGAACAGCCCGAGCCGATAGCGATCCACCGCGATGCCCGAGAAACGCGAGGCGATCGGGTTGGCGCCGATCGCATAAATGCGCCGGCCATGGATCGTGCGGTGCAGCAGCAGGCCCACGGCCAGCGCCATCACCAACAGCACCGCGAACTCGATCGGCACGATCAGCCACGGCTGGCCGATCAGATCGCCCACGCTGCCGTTGCCCCAGTTGCTGAGCGTCTCGGGATAACCTGTGATCGCCTGGTCGCCCAGCATCACCTGAGCCAGGCCGCGATAGAGCGACAGCGTGCCGATCGTGACCACGATCGAGGGCAGCTTCCAGCGCGTCACCAGCCAGCCGTTGAAGGCGCCGCACAGCGCACCGACCGCGATCGCGACGAGCAGCATCACCGGCAGGCTGGCGCCGGCCTTCATCGCAAAACCCATCGCCAGCGAGGCCAGTGCCATGGTGGCGGCGATCGACAGGTCGATCTCGCCGGAGACCACCAGCAGTGCCATGGCGAGCGCGATCAGCGCCTTCTCGGAGAAGTTGTAGGTGCTGTCGGCCAGCGCATAAGGCGAGAAGAAGCCCTCGATGCCGATGCCGAAGCAGAAGTAGACCGCCACGATCAGCGCGATCAGCACGCGCTCCCAGGTGTCGAGCGCTTTCATGCAGCGGCTCCTTGTGTTGCAGTGTGGGATGGAGCGGGCGACTGCGGCCGCTCGAGGATCTGCCGGCCCTGGCCGCGATCGGCGCGGGCGTTGAGCACCACCGAGATCAGGATCACCGCACCGGCGATGGCCTGCTGCCAAAACGGCGAGACCTGGATCACCGGCAGCGCGCCGTTGATCACGCCGATGAACAGTACGCCCAGCACCGCGCCGCCGATCGAGCCCACGCCGCCGCCGATGCTGACACCGCCGATCACGCAGGCGGCGACCACGGTGAGTTCATAGCCCGAAGCCAGCTCGCTGAAGGCGATCGAATAACGCCCGACCCACAGCAGCCCGGCCAGGCCGGCCAGCAGGCCCGACAAGGTGTAGGCCATCACCAGCCGGCTGAGCACCGGAATGCCCGCATAGACCGCCGCCGACGGGCTGCCGCCAAAGGCGTAGAGCTCGCGCCCCTCGCGCCGCCAGCGCAGCAGGTACAGCGCCAGCGCCACCACCACCGCAGCGATCCAGATCAGCATCGGCAGGCCGAACAGCGTCTCGCGCGGCAGGCCCTTGATGAGCGGGTGGATGTCCTGGTCCGACACCCAGGCGCCGCCGCTGGAGACGAACACCGCGCCGCGGTAGGCCGCCATCGTGCCGAGCGTGACGACGATCGCCGGCAGGTTGAAACGCATGATCAGCCAGCCGTTGACGAAGCCGAGCCCGGCGCCGATGCCGCACGCCATCGCGATCAGCAGCGGCAGCGGAATGTCGGCCCAAGTGCGCCCGGCCAGCGCGCACAACATGCCGGTGAGTGCCAGGTTGGACGCCACCGAGAGGTCGATGCCGCGCGTCAGCAGCACCAGCATCTGGCCCATCACCAGGATGGCGAGGATGGCCGAATCGTTGCCGATGTCGAGCGCGTTGCGCCAGGTCAGGAACACCGGCGCACGGGCGCCGACCGCCAGCACGATCACCGAGATGATCGCCAGCAGCAACCACTCGCGGCGCACGCCGGCGAGGTGGGAAAACAGCGTGGGCTTCATGCGGCCAGCTCCGGGTTCAAGGTCAGGGGTCGCAGGTCATCGGGCGCATTCAAGGACGTAGGCACCGCCGACCGGGGTGGCAGCTCCAGCCCGGACGCCGCGGCCACCACGGTCTCCGCATCGGCCTGCCCCATCGCGAACTCGCTGGCCATGCGGCCGCGCCGCATCACGATCACGCGGTGCGCCAGGTGCATCACCTCGGGCAGCTCCGACGACACCAGGATCACCGCCAGCCCCTGTTCCACCATCTCGGCGATCAGGTGGTAGACGGCCTGCTTGGCGCCGACGTCGATGCCCTTGGTGGGCTCGTCGAGGATGACGATGCGCGGGTTCAGCCCCAGCCACTTGGCGATCACCACCTTCTGCTGGTTGCCACCCGACAGGCCCGACAAGGGCGTGTCCTGGCTGGCGGTCTTGATGCGCAGGCGCTCGATCATCTTCGCGGCCAGCGCGCTCTCGCGCAGCGGCGACAGCCACGGCCCGCGCGACAAGGCCGAGGCGCTGTCCTTGGCGGAAGTGGCCAGCCCGGCCAGGCTGATGTTGTGGCGCACCGAAAAACCCAGGATGCCGCCCTGGCGCTGGCGCTCCTCGGGCACATAGGCCAGGCCGGCGGCGATGGCGTCGCCCGGGCGGCGGATCTCGATGCGCTGGCCGTCCACCAACACCTCGCCCGTCGCGGCCGGGTTGAGCCCCATCAGCGCGAGCATCGCCTCGCTGCGGCCCGCGCCCACCAGGCCGTAGAAGCCCAGGATCTCGCCACGCCGCAACTCGAAGCTGAGGTCGGCAAACTCGCTCGGGTGGCTCAGGCCCTGGACCTTCAGCACCACCTCGCCGGGCTGGCTGGTGATGGCGGGATAGATGTGTTCGATGGCCCGGCCGGCCATCAGCTTGACCAGCATCGGCTCGTCGGCATCGGCAATCGCGCCCTCGCCCACCGAGGCGCCGTCGCGCAGCACCACGTAGCGGTCGCAGACGGCAAAGATCTCGTCGAACTTGTGGGTGATGAAGAGCACCGCCACGCCCTGCGCCTTGAGGCCGCGCACCAGGCCGTAGAAATCGCGGATCTCGGCCTGCGACAAGGCCGCGGTGGGCTCGTCGAGGATCACGACACGGGCCTTTTGCGACAGCGCCCGCGCGATCTCGATCAGGTGGCGCTGCGCCAGGCTCAGGTGCTTGACCGTCGTGGTCGAGGCAAACCCGGCACCGACCTGGTCGAGCACGGCCTGCGCCTCGCGGTTCATGCGCGCCCAGTCGATCACCTGGAACGGACCGACGTGGCGCATCGGCTGGCGGCCGATGAAGATGTTCTCGGCGGCGCTCAGTTCCTCGAACATCACCGTTTCCTGATGCACCGCGACGATGCCGGCCGCCTGCGCATCCTGCGCACGCACGAAACGCTGCGGCTTGCCTTCGATGCGGATCTCGCCTTCGTCAGACTGGTAGACGCCGGTCAGCGTCTTCACCAAGGTCGACTTGCCGGCGCCGTTTTCGCCGATCAGCGCCAGCACCTGGCCCGGTACCAGATCCAGATCCACGCCCTTCAAGGCGTGGGTCGGACCGAACCGTTTGTGGATGCCGCGCAGCGTGAGCCACGCGGGGGATGAATCAACTCTCATGACGACGCGGCACCCGGGTCCAGCTTAGAAGATTTTCGCGAACTGCTCGACGTTGCCGGCGTCGTAGGTGAACGGCTCGGCCATCGCGCCTTCGAGGTTGGCGTCCAGCGTGGTGCTGCCGACGCGGCCCAGCGAGATCTTCTCGCCCGCCGTGCCCTTGGCCTTGCCCTTCATGAAGGCATGCGCGGCGTGGATCGACGAGTAACCGAGGTCGATCGGGTTCCAGATCGCGAACGACTTGACCGCGCCGCTCTTGACGTGGCCGGCCATCTCGGAGGGCAGGCCCAGGCCGGTGACGAAGATCTGGCCGACCTTCTTCTCGTCCTGCACCGCCTTGGCGGCGGCGGCGATGCCCACCGTGGTCGGTGCCACGATGGCCTTCAGGTTCGGGTAGCTCTTGAACAGGCCTTGGGCTTCGCGGTAGCTCTTGTCGGTCTGGTCGTCACCGTAGACCACGTTGACCAGCTTCAGGCCGCTGTAACCGGGCTGGGCGAGCACCTTCTTCATCTCGCCGATCCAGATGTTCTGGTTGGTGGCCTGCGCGGTGGCCGACAGCACGGCGATCTCGCCGGTCTTGCCCACCACCTGCTCGCTCATCTTGACCAGCTTCTCGCCGATCAGCGCGCTATTGGACGGGTTCAGCTGCATCAGCCGGCCTTCCTTCTTGACGCCCGAGTCGAAGGAGATGACCTTGATGCCACGCGCCATCGCCTTCTTGAGCGAGGGCACCAGCGCGTCCGGGTCGTTGGCCGAGATCACGATCGCCTTGACGTTCTGCGCGATCAGCGAATTGATGATCTCGATCTGGCCTTCGGCGGTGGCCTTGGCCGGGCCGGTGTAGATGATCTCGACGTCCTTCAGCTCCTTGGCGGCTTCGAGCGCGCCCTGGTGGGCGGCGTCGAAGAAGCCGTTGCCCAGGCTCTTGACGACGAGCGCCACCTTGTCGGCAGCCAGCGCCGGCGCGGTCATGCAGACCGACAGGGCTGCGGCGGCAATGAGTTTGAAACGTGGGGTCATGCTTGTCTCCTCTTTGGGGATGAAATGCCGCAAACCGCGGCTGGGTGTGAAAACGCGAAAAATCAGGCGTACCGGGCGAGGGTCAGACAATGCCGCCCGAGCCACCCGCCACCGCCGGCCGGTCTGCTGCCACGCGCAGGCGGTAGCCGCTGGCGCGGTAGGCGCCGACCGGGTCGATGGCGCCGCCCGCATCCAGCCGCACGCGCTGCAGCAGTGGCGTCACATCGGTCTGGAAGGCGGCCTTGAGCAGGTGGGTGGCCACCATGGCGTCGCTGGACTCCTGCGCCGCGTCGAGCGCGGCGCGGTCCACCAGCAGCGCCTGGGCGTAGCTGCGCTGCACTTGCGCGGCGCTGGTCATCAGGCTCTCGATCGGATCGGTGACGTTGTGGCTCTGGTCGAGCATATAGGCCGGGTCGAACCCCTCGACCTGCTCATGCGCTGCCGCCACCAGCTCGTTGAAGACCAGGAACAGGCGGTAGGGCGAGACGCTGCCGGCGTCCAGGTCGTCATCGCCGTACTTGCTGTCGTTGAAGTGGAAGCCGGCCAGCTTTTTGGCGGCAATCAGGCGGGCCACGATCAGCTCGATGTTGACGTTGGGCGCATGGTGGCCCAGGTCGACCAGGCATTGCGCCTTCGGGCCCAGCACCTGGGCGGCCAGGAAGCTCGAACCCCAGTCCTGGATCACGGTGGCGTAGAAGGCCGGCTCGCAGATCTTGTGCTCCAGCATCATGCGCCAGTCGCCCGGCAGCGCGGCGTAGATCTGCTGCGCGCTGTCCAGATAGCGGTCGAAGGCGCGGCGAAAATGCTGCTGGCCGGGGAAGTTGCTGCCGTCGCCGACCCACACCGTCAGCGCCTTGCTGCCGAGCTTCTGGCCGATCTCGATGCACTCCAGGTTGTGCGCCACCGCCTGGGCGCGGGTGGCCGCGTCGCTGTGCGTCAGGCTGCCGAACTTGTAGCTGTGCGCCTGGCCTTTCTGGTCGGAGAAGGTGTTGGAGTTCATCGCGTCGAACGCCAGGCCGTAGCTGGCGGCGGTCTGGCGCAGCTCCGCCCAGTCGCTGCACTTGTCCCACGGAATGTGCAGCGAGACGGTCGGCGTGGCGCAGGCCAGTTGCTGGATCACGCCGCAGTCCTGCAGCTTGTCGAACACGTGGCGCGGCTCACCCAGGCCAGGGAAGCGGGCAAAGCGCGTGCCGCCGGTGCCCACGCCCCAGCTCGGAATGGCGACGCCGTAGCCGGCGACCTGCTTGCGCACGGCCTCGATGTCGATGCCACGGCGGGCAAGTTGCTCGCCCAGGTGTTCATAGTCGTTGTGCAGGTGGCGCAGCAGTTTGTCGTTGTGTGCAGCGATGACGCTCGTGTCGATCAGGGTCATGGTGTTTCCTTGGTGCGGCCGCAGGCTCAGCGGGTGAACGCGGCCAGATTGCCAGCGTCGACGTTGAGGATGTTGCCGGTGCTCTTGGCGCTGAGGTGCTCGGCGGCGAAGAAGTAGGTGGCCTCGGCGATGTCTTCCGGGAAGACGCTGCGCTTGAGCATCGAGCGGTCACGGTAGAAGGCTTCGAGGTCGCCCTCGTCGATCTTGTTGGCGGCGGCGCGTTCCGAGCTCCACTGGCCGGTCCAGATCTTGGAGCCACGGATCACCGCGTCGGGGTTGACCACGTTGCTGCGGATGCCCAGCGGCGCGCCTTCGAGCGCGAAGCTGCGGCTCAACTGGATCTCGGCCGCCTTGGCGGCGCAGTAGGCCGTCGCCTGGTTGCTCGCCACCATGCCGTTCTTGCTGGCGATCATGATCATGCTGCCGCCGGTGCCCTGCGCCTTCATCTGCTTGAAGGCTTCGCGGGCCACGAGGAAGTAGCCGGTGGCGAGGATGGCCTGGTTGCGGTTCCAGAGTTCGAGCGTGGTCTCGTCGATCGGCGCGGCCGAGGCGATGCCGGCGTTGCTCACCAGGATGTCGACGCCGCCGAACTCGATCGCGGCGCGGTCGAAGGCAGCGATGACGCTGGCCTCGCTCGTCACGTCGCAGCGCACGCCACGCACGTGGTCGCGGCCGTGGCTCTTGGCGAGGTCGGCGCCGACCGTGTCGAGCGCCTCCTGGTCGATGTCGGCCAGCACCACGCAGGCGCCTTCGGCCAGCATGCGCTTGGCGATCGCCTGGCCGATGCCACCGGCGCCGCCCGTCACCAGCGCCACCTTGCCGACCAGCGGTTTGGCCTTGGGCATGCGTTGCAGCTTGGCTTCTTCGAGCAGCCAGTATTCGATGTCGAAGGCCTCCTGCTCGGGCAAGCCGACGTATTGGTCGACCGCATTGGCCTCGCGCATCACGTTGATCGCGTTGACGTAGAACTCGCCGGCGATGCGGGCGGTGGCCTTGTCCTTGGCGATCGTCACTATGCCGATGCGCGGCAGCAGGATCACCACCGGATTCGGGTCGCGCAGCGCCGGGCTGTTGGCACGCTTGCAGCGCTCGTAGTAGGCGCTGTAGTCGGCGCGATAGCCGGCCAGCAGGTCCTGCAGTGCGGCCTTGAGCGGCGCGCCGGTCAGGCGGTAGACCGCCTCGGGCACGATCAGCGGGCGGATCTTGGTGCGCAGGAAGTGGTCGGGGCACGAGGTGCCGAGCGCGGCCAGCGGCTCCAGGTCGGCCGAGTTGACGAACTCGAGCACTTCTGGCGAGGTGTTG
Source organism: Leptothrix sp. (in: b-proteobacteria) (assembly GCF_965250675.1). Taxonomy (NCBI): domain Bacteria; kingdom Pseudomonadati; phylum Pseudomonadota; class Betaproteobacteria; order Burkholderiales; family Sphaerotilaceae; genus Leptothrix; species Leptothrix sp. (in: b-proteobacteria). The sequence goes on along the minus strand of NZ_CBDFPH010000003.1, from coordinate 304,148 downwards.
AGGTGCAAGAGCTTGGGCGCGCCTTCGGCCGACAGGCCACGCAGCACCGGCAGCACGCGGGCGAGCGTGGCCTGGCTGTCGTCTGTGGCCAGCGTCTCGAAGCGGGCGCCACCGAAGACTTGAACCTTGCGAGCCGAGCGCTCCTGGGCGAGCCAGCCTTGGGCGCGCTCGATCAGGTCGACGGTGTTCTCGTAGCAGGCCTTGGCGGTGTCGCCCCAGCTGAACAGGCCGTGGCCGCCTAGCACGATGCCGCGCAGGCCGGGATGGGCGGCGTTGCAGGCGGCGAGCTGCTGGCCCAGTTCGTAGCCCGGGCGCAGCCAGGGCATCCAGCCGACGGTGCCTTCGAACACCTGTTTCGTGATGGCCTCCGAATGCGCCATCGCCGCAATCGCGATCACCGCGTCGGGGTGCATGTGGTCGACGTGCGCATACGGCAGCGACGAGTGCAGCGGCGTGTCGATCGAGGCAGCACGGCCGTTGAGGTTGAAGGTGCAGTGCGGCAGGTAGCCGACCATCTCGTCTTCGTTCTCGAGCCCGCGGTACAGGCTCTTGAGGGCGCGCAGCTTGTCCATGTAGAGGGTCGAGAAACCGTCAAGCTTCATCGAGCCGACGTCGCCGCCCGAGCCCTTGACCCACAGCACCTCGACCTGCTCGCCGATCAGCGGGTCGCGCTGCCAGATCTTGGCCGAGGTGTTGCCGCCGCCGTAGTTGGTGATGCGCAGGTCCGAGCCGAGCAGGTTGCTGCGGTAGAGCAGCAGGCCGGGTTCGTCGAGCGTGGCGGCGCGGGCATCGTCCCAGCGTGGGAAGGGTTTGAACGTGGACACGGAGGTGGGGTTGGGGGTGTTCATGGGATGCAAGCGTAAGCACCTGAGGCTTCAGGAGCAATTGATAGACTCTGATGCATCCCATCAGGAAAATATGATGTTGCAGTGCTCCGGTCCGTTGGAGGATGCGTGCGGCCCGTCCAGCGAGCTGGAACGACCTACCGCCTGCGGGAAAGTCCCCAAGTCGAAAGGGTGGTGATGAAGAACTTCAACCTGCGCCATCTCCGTATCTTCGAGACCATCGCCAGCTGCGGCAGCTTCTCGCGCGCGGCCGAGCAACTCGGCATGAGCCAGCCGGCGGTGTCGATGCAGCTGCGCCAGCTCGAGACCGACCTGGGCGCGGTGCTGTTCGAGCGGCCGCAACGCCAGCGCCTGACCGATGCCGGGCAGGACCTGCTGCAGCACGCCCGGGTGATCCTGGCGCAGGCGCGTGCGGCCGAAGAGGCCATGGCGGTGCACGAGGCCGAGGCCCGTGGCATCGCCACCGGTGCCCGTGGCACGCGCGGTCTGCTGCATCTGGGCGTGGTGTCGACTGCGCATTACTTTGCGCCGCGCCTGCTGCATGAGTTCCACCGCCTGCACCCCGAGGTGCGGCTCAAGCTCACGGTGGCCAAGCGCAGCGAGGTGCTGGCGATGCTGCAGGAGCACCGGCTCGACATCGCCATCACCGGCTACCCACCGTCCGAGGCCGATCTGGAGGCGGCCAGCTTCGCGCGCCACCCGCACTGCATCGTCGCGCACCCGGACCACCCGCTGGCGCAGCGGCGCGGTCTGGCCTGGGCCGACCTGCGCGACGAGCACTTCATCTTCCGCGAGAGCGGCTCGGCCACGCGGCAGTTCCTGGAGCAATTGCTGCAGGCGCAGTCGATTCAGGTCAAGCTCGGGCTGGAGCTGGCCGGCAACGAGACCATCAAGCAGGCGGTGATGTGCGGCATGGGCATCAGCTTCCTGTCGGCGCATGCCTTCCAGGTCGAACTCGGCGCCGGATTGATGGCGGTGCTCGACGTGCAAGGCATGCCCAAGCACATCGACTGGTGCTTCGTGCAACGCCGCGACACGGTGCTCGCCGGTGTCAACGCAGCGTTCCGGCAGTTTGTGTTCGAGGAAGGTGCGGCGCTGGCAGCGTGCCGGGTGGCGTGAGGGAGGCATCCACGCCAGGGTGTCCTGGTGTGGATGCCCTCCAGCGCTCAGGCCAGATTGAAGGGCAACTGGCGCAGCGGCTTGCCGGTCAGCTGCGCAATGGCGTTGGCAAACGCCGGCGCCAGCGGCGGCAGGCCGGGCTCGCCCATGCCGGTGGGCGCGTCGGCACTGGGCACGATGTGGACCGCGAACGCCGGCATGTCGGTGATGCGGGCCACCGGGTAGTCGCCGAAGTTGCTCTGCTGCACCTCGCCGTCCTTCAGCGTGATGGCGGCCCCTGGCAGGCACATCGACAGGCCCATCAGCGCTGCACCTTGCACCTGCGCCTCGATGGTGCGCGGGTTGACCGCCAGGTTGCAGTGCACGCCGGAGGTGACACGATGCAGCACGGGCTTGCCGTCCTGCACCGAGGCCTCGACCACATAGGCCACGACGGTCGAGAACGACTCGTGCACCGCCACGCCCCAGGCGCGACCCGGTGCCAGGGCTTGCTTGCCGTAGCCGCTGCGGTCGACCGCCAGCTGCAGCGCGGTGCGGTGGCGCGGATGTTTGTCGCCGAACAGCCGCATGCGGTAGGCCACCGGGTCCTGCTTCGTGGCGCGGGCGATCTCGTCGATCAGCGTCTCCATCGCGAAGGCGGTGTGGGTCGAGCCCACGCTGCGCCACCACAGCACCGGCACGTTGAGCTTGGGGTGGTGCACGGTCAGGCGCATCGGCACGCCGTAGGGGTCGCGCATGCCCTCGGTGGCGGTGGCGTCGATGCCGTTCTTGACCTGGTAGGGCTCGAACACGGTGCCGGTCAGGATCGACTGACCGACGATGACGTGATCCCACGCCAGCACCTGGCCACGCTCGTCGAAGCCGATGCGGGCGCGGTGCAGGTGCATCGGGCGGTAGTAGCCGCCCTTGATGTCGTCCTCACGGCTCCACAGCAGGCGCACCGGCGCGTTCAGGCCGGCGCTGCGCGCGGCCTTGGCGACTTCGCAGGCCTCGATGACGTAGTCGCTGGTGCTGGAGAAGCGCCGGCCGAAGCCGCCACCGGCCATCTGCACATGGACCTTGACCTGCCCGGGCTGGAGGCCCAGCACGCGCGCTGCGGCGCCGCCATCCAGACCGGGCGACTGGCTGCCGACCCACAACTCGGCGCCGCCAGCCGACAGCTGCACCGTGCAGTTGAGCGGCTCCATCGGCGCATGTGCCAGGTAGGGGAAGACGAACTCGGCTTCGAGCTGGCGCGGCGCGTTGGCCAGCGGCGCCATGTCGGCGTCGAACTGGCGCGCGCCCGGCTGGCCGGCCAGCTCGCGGTACTGGGCCAGCTGCCGTTCGCTGTCGACCTTCTCGACCGCCGCCGTGTCCCACTGCAGCTTCAGTGCATCGCGCCCCAGCTTGGCCGGCCAGTAGCCGTCAGCCAGCACGGCGATGCCTTCGGCGCCGCGGTCCAGCGGCACGCGCAGCACGGCCTTCACGCCCTTGACGGCGCGCGCAGCGCTGTCGTCCACCGACGCGAGCTTGGCGCCGAACACCGGCGGGTGCGCGACCACGGCGGTGAGCTGGCCGGGCAGGCGCACGTCGATGCCGAAATCCTGGCGTCCGCTGCTCTTGGCCTTGGCATCCAGGCGTGCAGTCGGGCGGCCGATCAGGCGGAAGTCCTTCGGGTCCTTCAGCGTGACCTTCTCGGGCACCGGCAGCGCCATCGCGGCCTCGGCCAGTTCGCCGTAGCTCGCCTTGCGGCCCTTGGGCCCCAGCACCGTGCCGGCCTGCGTGCGCAGCGTGGCGACGTCGACGTTCCAGCGCGCCGCGGCGGCCGCCAGCAGCATGGCCCGGGCGCGGGCGCCGAGTTCGCGGTATTGCGTGTAGCTGTTCTTGACCGAGTTGGAGCCGCCGGTCAGGTGGATGCCGAACAGCGGGTCGACATAGGCCGCGTCGCCCGAGCCGTGGCGGCTGCGCACCAGGCGCCAGTCGGCATCGAGCTCCTCGGCCAGGATCATCGGCAGCGCGGTCTGCACGCCCTGGCCGAACTCCAGCCGGTTGATGGTCACAGTCACTTCGCCGTTGGGCGCGATCTGCACGAAGGCCGAAGGCTGCTGCGTCGGCTTCAGCGCGGTGGCCTGGGCTGCGGCTTGTGCCGTGGTTTGTGCGGTCGCCAGATGCGGAAAGGCACCGAGCGCGAGGCCGCCGATGCCGGCCAGCTTCAGGAAGCGGCGGCGCGGCAGCGGGGCAGCTGGGTCGGCCTGAGCCGCCTGGTCACGGGCCAGCAGGTGCTGCAGGGCGCCGGGCATTTCGACGGGGTCGATGTTGTGCAACATGGTGGCTCCTTCAGGCGAGGGTGCGAGCGGCATCGGCCACCGCGGCGCGGATGCGGGCGTAGGTGCCGCAGCGGCAGATGTTGCCGGCCATGGCCGTGTCGATCTCGGTGGCGCTGGGCTGCTTGCCGCGCGGCAAGGACTTCAGGAACGCCGTCGCGCTCATGATCTGGCCGCTCTGGCAGTAGCCGCACTGCGCCACGTCGTGCTTGACCCAGGCCGCATGCACCGCGGCGCCGACCCGGTCGCTGCCGTCGGTGGTCGCTTCGATGGTGCGGATCTTCTTGCCCTCGGCGGCCGAGATCGGCGTGATGCACGAGCGGATCGCCTGGCCGTCCAGGTGCACGGTGCAGGCGCCGCACAGCGCCGCGCCGCAGCCGAACTTGGTGCCGGTCATGCCCAGCGTGTCGCGCAGGGCCCAGAGGATGGGGGTGGCCGGGTCGGTGTCGACCGTGTGCTGACGGCCGTTGACGTTGAGCGTGCTCATGGGGTCGGTGCTCCGCGGTTGAGGGTTGGGGTGGCGGGATTCAGGCGCGATGTTCAGACGTCATTGCAGGCCAGCGACGACGACAGCGCCCGGTGTGCGTCGGCCTGGGCCAGCAGCGTGCGGGCCTTGGCCTCGAAGGCCTGCACCGCGTCGGCCCCGGCGGCAAAGCGGGCGGGGGGTTCGTCGAGTGCGGCGAGTCTCACCAGCGCGGCGGCCAGCTTGGCCGGGTCGCCGCCCTGCTGGCCGTCCATGCTGCGCCAGGCCGCCATGGTGGCGCGCGTGGTGGCGGCGTAGTCGTCGATCGACGGCGCGGCATAGGTGGTGGAGCCGGGGCCGAGCAGCTCGGTGCGGAAGAAACCCGGCTCGACCAGCATGGTGCGGATGCCGAACGGCGCAACCTCGATCGCCAGCGATTCGGCCCAGCCTTCCAGGCCGAACTTGGCCGCCGCATAAGCCGAGCAGAACATCCCGCCCGCCAGGCCCGCGGTCGACGAGATCGTCAGCAGCAGACCGGCGCGCTGCCGGCGCATCACCGGCAGCACGGCGCGGGCGACGTTCATCGGCCCGAACAGCAGCGTCTCGATCTGGCCGCGCACCTGCTCGGCGCCCAGCTCCTCGAAGAAGCCGGCGTGGAAGTCGCCCGCGTTGTTGACCAGCACGTCGATGCGGCCGAAGCGGGCGACGGCGGCCTCGCTGGCGGCCTGGGCGTCTTCGGGGCGGGTGACGTCGAGCTTCACGGCCAGCAGGTCGGCCGACAGGGTGGCGTTCTGGCCGATCGCCGCCGCCACCTTGGCCGGATCGCGGCCGGTGGCGACGACGGCGTGGCCGGCGGCCAGCGCGGCGCGGGCGATGTCGAGGCCCAGTCCCCGGCCTGCGCCGGTGATGAGCCAAACCTTCTTGTCGGTCATGTGGATTCCAGAAGCGGATCGATGCGGCGAAGTGTCTGCGTCGAGCCGGCCACGAGCTTGCCGGTTCTGATCCATGTCTTGCCTTTTTCGAGGCTTCGTCGTCAGGCTGAAAAGGGATCGATACCGTCGGCGGTAAAGTGCCTGCGGTCGACGCAGGCACGGGATTGGCGTGCTGGTCGAGCGACCGCGACAGGAATCCACTCTCACAGGCTGACCATGCCCATCGACACCTTGGCCCAGGAGATCGGCCGGATTGCTCAAATCGACGGCGAACACCCGACGGCCATCCCCGGTCTCACGCTCTACCGCAGCAGCATCAAGACCGAGCCCATGCCCTGCGTCTACGCGCTCGGGCTGACCGTCGTCGCGCAGGGCGGCAAGCAGGTCACGCTCGGCGATCAGGTGATCGACTACGGGCCGGGCCAGTCGCTGCTGACCGCCGTCGACCTGCCGGTGATCGGGCAGGTCACCCGGGCCGATCTGGCCCAGCCGTTTCTGGGCCTGGTGCTGACGCTCGACACCCGCGCGCTGCTGCAGGCGGTGGCGGAGATGGATCTGCCGCCGCTGCCGCGCGACGCGGTGCCGCGCGCGATCTCGCGCTGCGCGACCGAAGCGCCCTTGCTCGACGCGCTGATCCGCCTGGTCCGGCTGCTGGGCGAGCCGCGGCTGATCGCACATGTCGCGCCGCTGATCCGGCAGGAGCTCATGCTGCGTCTGCTGTGCGGCCCGCACGGCCCTTACCTGCGGCATCTGCTGGCGGCGGGCACACCCAGCCATCAGATCGCGCGCGCGATGGCGTGGCTCAAGCAGCACTTCACCGGCGACGTGCTGATCGACGAGCTCGCCGCGCGCGCGCACATGAGCCCGTCGACCTTCCGCCAGCACTTCCGCAGCCTGACCGGCATGAGCCCGCTGCAGTACCAGAAACAGCTGCGCCTGCAGGAGGCGCGGCAGCTGATGCTGAGCCAGGACCTCGACGCCGGCAGCACCGCCGCTCGCGTGGGCTACGAAAGCGCCTCGCAGTTCAGCCGCGACTACAGCCGGCTGTTCGGTGCGCCGCCGCAGCGCGACATCCGGCGCATGCGGCAGCCGGGCGACGGCGCGGCCGAGCGATCAATCGCTTGAGGTCCGCTCTCAGCGGCCGAGCAGGGTGGTTCCGACACCAGAGCAGCGCGCTGCTTCGGCCTCATCCTCTGTGTGTTGAACGCCTTCAAAACCCGACCTCTCTTGCCAGCACCTCGCTGACCGCGCTCCATGCGCGGTCCCAGCCGTTGCGGCCGGGCAGTTCGACCACCAGGTGGCCGCGCCAGTGGCGGGGGCTCAGGCCGGTGTCTTCCTGTACCTGCAACTCGACCCGGTAGAGCGGTTGCAGCGGCAGCCAGCGGTTGTTCTGCTCGCGGGCTTCGATCGGGCCACCGTGGGCGCGCACCAGCATGGCCTCGGGCAGCACCGTCGCAGCATGCGGCGCCACGCTGACAATGCGTGCGGCCCAGCGTTTCAGCGGCGCGGCATCGGCGCCGAAGCGGGCGGTGTCGCCCGGCTTCAGGTGCGCAGCGGCGTACTCCGACACATAGGCCACGACGCGGCCCGGCCCCGGGCTGGCCAGGCGCAGCACGGTCTGCTGCGGGCTGAGCACGCTGCCGGGCCGCAGCGCGGCATCGATCTCTACCACCACGCCGTCAAACGGCGCCAGCGGCTGGAAGCGCGCCAGCTCCTGGCGCAGCGCAGCGGCTTCGCCCCGCGCGGTGGCCAGACCGGCCTGCAGCGACTGCCACTGTGCCTGCTGCTCGCCGCTCAGGCTGGCGGCGCTGACCTGTTTCTCCAGCTGTTGGATGCGCACCTGCGCGCTGGCCTGCTTCTGCTGCAGGGCGGGCACGTCGCCTTCCAGCAGCGGCGTGCCGGCGGCCACGCGCTGGCCCAGTTGCAGTGGCAGGCTGTGCAGCGTCACGGCAGCCGATACGCGCAGCGCCAGTTCGTGCGCGGGTTGCAGCACGGCGCCAGCGGTTTCGCGCACCGGCCAGGGCCAGGCGGCCAGGCCACCCAGGCCCAGCAGCGCCAGCGCGCTCCAGCGCCAGCGCCACGCCGCCTTCCAGCGCGACCAGCCTTGTGCCCAGATGCCCAGCTCGCGCTGGATGGGCGTGGTGATGAACCAGCCCAGCTCCACCGCGAACAGCAGCAGCCCCAGCGCCGGAAAACCGAAGTGGTATACCATCCAGGCGATGCCCAGATACAGCACCAGCCGGTAGCCCCAGGTGGCAAACGCAAAGGCGATCAGCGCGCGCTGCAGCGCGGGCGTGAAGACCTCCGGCACGGCGGCCTGCCAGCCCAGCAGCGTGCGGCGCAGTTGCCAGCGCGCCAGCGCAAAGGATCGTTCGTGCAGGTTGGGCAGGTCCAGCCAGTCGCACAGCAGAAAGTAGCCATCGAAGCGCATGAAGGGGCTGGTGTTGATGGCCAGCGTGCTCACCCAGGTCATGGTGGCGACGATGAAGGCGGCGGTGCGCCAGCCGCCGTCGGGAAGCAGCCCCCAGGCCAGCGTGGCCCAGGCGGCCAGCGTCAGCTCGGTGCGCACGCCGGCGGCGGCGATCTGCAGGCGGGCGCGGGCGTCGGCCAGGCGCCAGGCCTCGCTGGTGTCGGTGTAGGCCACCGGCCACATCACCATGAAGGCCGCGCCCATGGTCGGCACGCGCAGGCCGTGGTGCTTGGCGACCAGCGCGTGTCCGAACTCGTGCGCCACCTTGACTCCCGCCAGCGTCAGCCCGTAGAGCGCCGCACCGCGCCACGACAGCAGGTCGACAAACTGCGCCTGCAGCGCGCTGGCGTCTCGCACCAGGCCGATCAAGCCCAGCGCCAGCGCCGCCAGCGTCAGCCGCGTGAAGCCGCGCGAGCCCAGCCACGACACGGCCGGCAACAGGCGCTGGAGCAGCCGGTCGGGGTTGAAGAGCGGGATGCGGAAGAACAGGTAGTGGTGCAGCAGCCAGGTGGACAGCGCCTGCAGGCTGCTGACTGCAGCCTGCAGGCGCGGCGCGCGGCTGGGTTGGACCAGCTCCTCGCGCATCGCCCACTCCAGCACCTGCAGCACGTGGTCGGGCGTCAGCGCCAGCGTGGTTTGCTGGTTGATCTGCTCGGCGATGTGCTCCGGCTGGCCCAGCCACCAGCGCCGCAGCACCTCGTAGGTCTGCCAGTCCAGGCGCAGGAAGCGATGGCGCACAGGGTCCTGCAGCGTCCAGCTCGGCTGGCCGTCGGGCAGGGCCGGGCCGTGGTGCAGTTGCAGGTCCTCGCGCAGCGCGGGCCATTGCAGGGTGGGCGCCGGTGCGGTGTTCTGGCCGGATCGGGCGGCGGGCAGCGCGACGGGCTGGCCCAGGGTGACGGTGGTGGCGCTCATGTCGGGCGGCGGCTCACCAGCCGGTCATCTCGCGCAGCGCGGCCAGCGGGCGGCGCAGCATGACGTAGATCAGCGGCGCGCGCGGGCCGTCGATGCGCACGGTGCCGCGTGCGCCCAGGCGCTCGCTGGCGGCGGCGGTCAGCGTGCCGCGCAGGCGGTAGGCCAGGCTGCCGTCGGGGCGGGGTTCGGCCTCATAGGCGTAGAGGCGTAGCGTGGCGTCGACCGGGTCGGCCGGGCGGCTGGCCAGGTGCAGGTGCAGGGCGGTGCCGGGGGGCAGGTCGATGGCATCGGCCACCGGCAGCCACGCTTCCAGCTCCTGGTCCTGCGGCTGTGCCAGGCGCAGCAGGGCCTCGCCAGCTTGCACGGTGCGGCCGGCCCAGTTGCCGGGGTCGTCGACCAGCACGACGCCGGCATGCGGCGCGGTCAGGCTGGTGCGCTGCATTTGTTGTTCGAGGTAGCGCAACTCCGTCTGGCTCTGCGCCAGCTTGCCTTGCACGCCGGGCATCTGCGCCTTGGCGCGCGGGTCGCCCAGCGCCTGCTGGCTGGTCTGGCGCCACTCGGCCGCCGCCGTGGCCACGGCCTGCCGCGCGACCTGCAGGCGGCTGGCGTAGGCGGCATCGTCAAACTCGGCCAGCACCTGACCGGCCTGCACGGTCTGGTTGGGCTCGACCCGTAGTTTGCGCACCGTGGCTTCCATGGCTGCGCGCACCACCGTGGGCTCGCGCGGGACCAGTTCGCCTGGCGCACGCAGGTTCATGTGCACCGGCAGGCCCGTCAGCGCCAGCAGGCCCAGCAGCAGCCAGCGCCCGGGTTTCAGCCAGCCGCCCAGGCGGGGGCGGCGCAGCGCCAGCCAGAGCGCGCCCAGGTCCAGCACGCGCCGCCGGCCGGCCGTACCTGCTGCCTGGTCCGCCAGCCGCCACAGGTCCAGCCACTGCGCCAGGCCCTGGCACTCGGCCTCGGACCAGGGCACGTCACGCACGATCAGCAGCGCGGCTTCATCCTCCTGTGGGCCCGGCAGCCACAGCAGGTGTGGCGGCCACCATTGCGGCCATTCCTCGGCGATGGCACCGCCGATCTGATCGGCCGCGACCACACCCGCCGGCTGGTCTGCCAGTGCGCGGGCCAGCCGTTTCAGCCACAGGCCGTACGGCCCCTGCGCATCCACACCGCTGACGCCGGAATGCCCCAGCACGCCTTCCTCCGCCTGCCACAGCACGGCGGCGTGGTAGGGCAGTGCTTCGCGCGTGCGGTTGAGCAGCACAAAGCGCCGTTCGGCCGCCGTGGCAGCCGAACGGGTGCTTTGCAGCAGGGCGAGCAGGGTGGAGGTGTCGGGCATCATGGCCCGATCACTCTAGCTCAGGCACGGCGCGCGACCACCGGCCGGGGCAGTGCTTGCCAGGCGCGCTGGCCGGGCTTGATCGCCAGTGCCTCGCCTCGGGCGAGTTGCTCGCTGAAGCTGGTGCGCGAGGTCGGGTTGGCGCCTTTGCCATCGGCCACCTTGATGCGGAACATCGTCGTCACCTCGCGGCCCTGCGAGTCCCGTGCTGTGATGCGGATGGCCAGGTCCTCGGCCTGATTCACCGGCGGTTGGCCGACGAGCTTGCCCGACTTGCCGTCAAAACTCAGCCAGCCCGGCAGCGGCGTGCCGTCGGCGCGGGTGGCCGACAGCGTCACCGTCTCGGTCAGCACGGTGTGCACGAAGGCGTCTGCCGGCACCTGCACGACCAGCGTACGGTTCAGCGGCACGATCTGGTCGTCCACGCCGCGGAACAGCTTCAGGCTCGGCTCGGCCGACGGCGTCACCATGATCTGGAAGCCGCTGGGGCGGGTGTAGATGTCGCCGTCTGTCGTGGCGCGCAGGGTGGTCACGGTCGGCGCAGCGACCGGTGTGGCGGCGGGCTGCGGCGGTGTGATCGTCCTGTCCCCGGCGTCGCTGGCGACGGAGGTGCTGCGTAAGGCCGTGCCCAGCGCCGAATCGAAGTCGGCCACCGGCGTTGTGGCTGGCGCAGGGGACGGTGTGACGATGGGGGCTGCCACGGGTGCCGCAATCGGCGCAACGATGGGTGCTGGTGCCGGCTCGGGCGCGACGATTGGCGCTGCAGGCACGGCCGGAGCGGCCAGCACCGCGACCTGCACCGTCAACAGACGCAGTCCGCCATGGCTGTCATCGATGCGGACGGTGAAGCTGTCCGTGCCGTGGAAGCCGGCTGCCGGCGTGTAGATATAGCGGCCGCTGGCGTCCACCGTCACCGCGCCATGGGCGGGGTCGCTGCCCTTGGCGTAGGTCAGTGCGTCGCCCTCCGCATCGCTGGCGGCCGGCACGCTGCCCATGACGGGTGTGTCTTGCGCCGTGGTGGCCGCAGCGCGTGCAGCGGCGTTATCGGCCCAGATCGGCGCGTCGTTGACCGCCGACACCGTCACTGCCACCGAGTAAGTGCTGCGTCCGCCGTTGCCATCGCTGACCGTGTAGGTGAAGGCATCGGCGCCGTTGTCGTTGGCTGCTGGCGTGTAGGTGTAGCGTCCGTCCGCGCTGACCACGACCGTGCCGTGGCTGGCGTTCATACCCAGGGCGTAGGTGACGGCATCGCCATCAATGTCCATGTAGGCAGGCAGGCTGCCCGACAAGGCGGTGTCTTCGGCGGTGGTGACCGATGCGTTGGCGGCGGTCGGCGCGTCGTTGACATCGGTCACCGTCAGGCGGAACACGTCCGACACCGCCAGCCCGCCGCCATCGGTGGCGGTGACCCGGATGTCGATGGCCCCCACGTCGCCGTTGGCCGGCTTGCCGGTGAAGCGGCCGGTTCCCGCATCGAAATGCAGCCAGGCCGGCAATGGATCGCCGTTGGCCAGGGTGGCCGCCAGGGCGGGGATGTCGCCCGCGTCGGCGTCGGCAAAGGTGCCGCCGGGCACCGTGAAGCTGAACGGCTGGTCCTGCGTGCCGACCTGATCGGCGATCGGCACGGCCAGCGTCGGCGCCGCGTTGGATGCTGCCACCGTCAGGGCCAGGTCGCTGAAGGCGCTGGCGCCGGCGCGGTCGGTGGCGATCACGCGCAAGGTCAGCGCGCCGACATTGGCCTCACCAGGCGTGCCCAAGAACACGCCCGTGGCCGGGTTGAAGCTCAACCAGGTCGGTAGCGGTGAACCATCGGCCAGCGTGGCGGTGTAGGTCAGCGTGTCGCCCGTGTCGACGTCGGCAAAGGTGCTGGCCGGGACGGTGAGCGTGAACGCCGTGTTCTTGACCGCCTGGCGCGGGGCCAGCCCGTTGGCCACGGTCGGGGCGTCGTTGACCGCCGCGACGGTGATCGTGCTGGTCAGCACATTGCTGAGGTTGTTGGCGGCAGCGCCATCGTCGACCTGGAAGCTGACGGTGCGCGTGGCGGTGCTGGGCGCGTCGCTGCTGTTGGCGTAGGTGACCGAGCGCAGCGCGGCCTGGTACTGGGCGACGGTGGCCGAGCCGCTGAGGGTCAGCGTGCCGGTGGCGGCGTTCCAGTTGCCGCTGATGCCGTTCTGGGCTGTGAAGCCCAGCACATCCTGGCCGCTGGCAAAGCCGCCTGAGAGGCTGACGGTGGCGCCGCCGAGGGTGGCGCTGTCCACGTCGCTGAGCGTCAGGTTGGCATCGACGGCGCTGGCGGCCTGGTTCTCGGTGTAGGCCAGCGTGCTGCCGGTGGCCAGCACCGGGGCGTTGTTGCTGGGGGTGACGGTGACCTGCCGGGTGGCCGCGCTGCTGTTGGCCGTGCCGTCGTTCACCACGAAGCTGACGGTGCGGCTGGCGTTGCCGGGGTCGGACGCGCTGTTGCTGTAGCTGACCGCCTGCAGCGCGGCCTGCCACTGCGCGACGCTGGCGGTGGCACCGGCCGACGTGAGTGTCAGCACGCCGGTGCTGCTGTCGTAGCTGGCCGTGACGTTGCCGAACGTGATGACGCTGGTGTTGCTGAAGGCCAGCACGTCCTGCGTCGATTGGAAGTTGCCGGTGATGGCCACCGTGGCGCTGGCCAGGGTGGTGTTGTCCAGGTCGCTGAGCGTCAGACCCGGATCGACCGCCACCGGGGTGGGCGAGCCGCTGGCGTTCTCGACGAAGGATGCTGTGCCCGCGCTGGCGGTGGCGATAGGCGTGTCGTTGACCGGCGTGACGGTGATGGTGCGGGCAGCAGCGGCGCTGGTCGTGCTGCCGTCGTTCACGTCGAAGCTGACGGTGCGGGTGGCGGTATTCGGGGTGTCGGAGCTGTTGGTGTAGGTGACCGAGCGCAACGCGGCCTGCCACTGCGCCAGGGTGGCGGTGGCGCCGGCCGAGGTCAGCGAGAGCACGCCGGTGGCTGAGCTGTAGCTGGCGGCGATGTTGCCCATCGTGGCCGGGTTGTTGATGAAGGCGAGCTGGTCTTCGGCGGACTGGAGGTTGCCGGTGATCGACACCGTGGCGCTGGCCAGGGTGGTGTTGTCGACATCGCTGACGGTCAGGCCGGCGTCGACCACCACAGGGGTGGAGGTGACGTTGTTGCCTTCGATGAAAGCGGCCGAGCCGCCGCTGGTGGTGGCCACGGGCGCGTCATTGACCGCATTGACGGTGATGGCGACGGTGCTGCTGCGGCTCAGCGGCGTGGCGGCGTTGTCAGTGGACAGCACGGTCAGGGTGTCGCTGCCGCTGTAGTTCAGGTCGGCCTGGTAGCTCAAGGTAGCCAGGGCGAGGTTGATCTGGGTCTGTGTGCCCGAAAGTGTCAGCGTGCGGCCGCCGTTGCTGCCGGCGCTGAGGCTGGCGCCACCGCCCAGGCTGACCGTGAGGCCGCCGTTGAGGACCGTGAGCCGCGTGCTGGCGAGGTTGCCGTTGACGTCGTCGACGCTGATCAGGTTGCCGTTGGCGCTGGAGAAGGCGAGGGCGCTGTCCTCGTTGACCGCCTGCGCGGCCGGCACGGTGTTGTCGGGTGCGCTGTTGCTGCCGGCGGTGGTGAAGTTGAGCGTGGTGGCGGTGCTGATGCCGGCATAGGGGTTGCCGTTGGCGTCGAGCACGGCGCCGGCGTCGATCTTCAGGTAGTAGTTGGTGGACTGGATCAGGTCGGCGAAGGGGTTGAGCGTCAGGCCGGTGCTGCCGTTGAAGCTCAGGCTGCCACCCTTGTCGCCGAGGCCGGTGGCGATGTTGAAGGATTCTTCCAGCGTGCCGTCGCCGTTGTAGAGCACGACGTAGCCGCTGCCGGCCAGCACGTTCTTGCTGAAGGTGAGGCTGAGGTTGTCGGTGACGGCGATGCCGGTGGCGTTGTCGGCCGGCGTGCTGCTGGCCAGCAGCGGCGTGCTGACGATGGTCAGGGCCTTGGTGGCGGTGGTGCCGCCGACCGTGGCTTCGAGGGTGTAGCTGCCTTGGGGCAGGGCGGACGTGGCGGTGGTGCTCCAGTTGCCGCTGGCGTCGGCCGTGACGCTGAAGCTGGCGACGGCGCCGCCGCCGCTGTCCTTGACCACCACGCCGACGGCGGCGTTGGCGGTGGCGCTGCCGGCAATGGCCACCGTGGTGTCGGTGGTGGTGAAGTCGCCCAGGAGGCCGGTGTCGTCGCTGATGCGGTCGATGGCGACCGTGGCGCTCTTGTCGTGGGTGAAGCGGGTGGTGTCGGTGTAGATGGTGCCGCCGCTGTCGGTCAGGCTGGCGGTGACGCTGACCGGGCCGCTGGCCAGCGCGCTGAGGTTGAGGCCGCTGAGGTTCCAGCCGCCGCCGGCCAGCACCGTGGTGGTGTAGCGCAGGGTCAGGCTGCCGTCGGTGATGTAGACCGTGACCGTGTCGCCCACCGTGGCGTTGGCGGTGGTGCCGGCGAGGGTGACGCTGTCGTCCTCAGTGGCGTCGATCTTGCCGTCGCTGTTGAGGTCGTTGGTGACGTCGGTGACTGTGTTGACGGCGATGCTGGGCGTGACGGCGTCGAAGGTCAGCGGCTGCGCGACGGTGGCGGTGTTGCCGGCGGCGTCGGTGCTGGTGGCGCTGACGTTCACGGTGCCGCTGACGGCCGTGGTGGTCTGTACCGACCAGCTGCCGTCGCTCTGCACCACCACGCCGCTGTAGGTGATGGCGTCCACCACCACGGTCAGCGTGCTGCCGGCCGGCAGGTCGGTGGTGCCGCGGATCAGCGGCAGGCTGCTGGCGGTGCGGGTGCCGGAGCTGAAGGCGATCTGCGGCGGGGTGACGTCCACCTGCAGCGTCTGGGTGTCGGCGCCGGTGTTGCCGGCGGCGTCGGTGGCGCTGGCGCGCATCGGCGTGTCGCCGTTCAGGCCGCTGGCCGGCAGCGTGCCACTGCTGGGCACGGCGGTGGCGGTGTTGACCGACCAGCTGCCGTCGGCTTGGACGGTGGTCTGGTAGCTGAGGTCGTAGCTGCCGTTGTTGTCGGTGTCGAGCTGCAGCGTCAGCAGGGTGCCGGCGGCCATGCCGGTGGCTGTGCCGCTGATGACCGGCCGCAGTGCGTTCGTCAGCACGGTGGCGCCGCCGGTGATGTCCACGGTGGCCAGGGTGTCGATGACCAGCTCGCTGGTCGTGACGTCGACCTTGTCCACGCCGCTGCGGCTGGTGGTGGCCACCACCTGGTAAGTGCCGTCGGGCAGGACGCTGGTGACGTTGACCGACCAGGTGTTGCCGCTGACCGTGGGCGTGTAGCTGACGCCGTTGACGGTGACGCTGAGGGTGTCGCCGAGCCCACTGGTCCAGGTGCCGCTGACGGTGGGCGTGTGGCTGGTGCTGGTCTGGGCGGTGACGGTGGGGGTGTCCTGGCCGATCACCGTGGTGCTGTTGCCGTAGGCATTGGTGGCAGTGGCGGTGACCTTGGCGTAGGTCGGCAGGCCGCCGGCGGGCAGGCTGCCGCTGGTGGGCGTAGCGCTGGCCAGGTCCAGCGACCAGCGGCCGTCGCTCTGCACCGTGGCGGAGTAGCTGACGTCGTTGGCCGTGGCGGTGTTGTTGTCCGGGTCGATGGTGATGACCACCGGCGCGCCGGGGGCCAGCGTGGTGGCGCCGGTGATGACGGGCGTGCCGCTGGTGGCCAGGGCGTCGACGTTGATTGTCAGCGTGGGTGCGGCGGCTAGTGCGGGGGCAGCGTAGTCCTGGGTGGCGCTGGTGCCGACGATGCTACGGCCGGTGGTCACGCCGGTGGCGGTGCCGCTGGCCACGGTGGCCGTGACGGTGCCGCTGCCGCTGGCTGGCGGCGTCACGGCCAGGGTGTAGGTCCTGGCGTCGATCGTCGAGAAGGTACCGGCCGTGGCGCCGGCCGACAGCACGATGTCGCCGGCGGTGAAGCCGGTGACGTTCTCGGTGAACGTGAAGGTGAAGAGGAAGGCGCCGGTGGCCGTGCCGGGGATGTCGTCGGTGATGGTCAGCGTGGGGGCGGCCAGGTTCAGGGTCGGCAGTTCGGCGTCGCTGAGGGTCACCGAGCCGTCCGGGACGCTGGCCGAGACCAGGAACTGTCCGTTGGCGATCTGCTGTGCCTCGGCCGGCGTCAGCGTCAACGTCCAGTTGTTGGTACCGGCGGTGTAGGTGGCGCCGCTGGAGGCGGTCTTGGTGAACAGCGTGGTGCCGTTCTGGCTGATGACGACGGTGACGGTGGCCGAGGTGACGCTGGTTTCGCCGTTGATGACCAGGCCGCTGCCGATTTCCGACACCGCGACGAGGTTGTCGCCGGTGATGGGTTTGACGTCGATGGTGCGTGTCGAGTTGCCGATGGAGTTCTGCACCGAGCGCGAGAACTGCACCGGCTGCACCAGGTTGCCGGCCGCATCGGTGCTGTTGGCGGGGGCGGTGACCGTGAAATAGGCGGTCGAGTTGTTGCCCAGGTTGGCCGAGGTCAGGGCGGACCACGACCCATCGGCCGTGACGGTGGCTGTCAGCGTCTGCGCCAAGGCGGTGCGAGCCGCGTCGGTGTGGATGCTGATCGTCAGGACGGTTCCGGAAGTCAGGTCCGTGCTGCCCTTGATGATGGCGCCAGCGGTGGCGCGAATGGGACTTTGCGTGGTGTCGAGGATGAAGGGCGCGACCTTGTCGTGCGTGACGCTGCTGTCGGTGGCGCTGACGGTGGTGCCGCTCAAGGTGGCCTTGACCGTCAACGTGCCGTTGTCCAGCCCGGATAGGTTGACACCCGTCGCCGACCAGGTGCCCGCAGTGACGCTGACGTTGTCGACCGTGACGGCGTGGCCGTTGATGTCGGTGATGGTCAGGTTCACCGCCGTGGCGCCGGCGGCCGTGCCGCTGAAGGTGACGTTGGCGTCCTCCGCCATGTTGAGGTTGCTCGCCCCGGTGCCTGCGGTGTTGCTGACGATGGCGCTGGCATTGGTACTGGCTGCGCTGCTGATGCTGCCGATCGCGACCGTGGGCGTGGTGATGGTCAGCACCTGGGTGTCGACCACCTGGCCGGTGCTGTCGGTGGCGCGCAGGCCAACGCTGCCGACGTAGCCGCCGGCCGGCACGGTGCCGGCAATCGGCGTGGCAACGGCGGTGTCGAGCGACCAGTTGCCGCCGCCGTCGGGGATGACGGAGTAGGTCACCGCGTCGGACAGGTTGCCGTCGTTGTTCGGGTCCAGCCGCACGATGACGAAGCCGCCAGTGTTGCTGGCCGTGCCGGTGATGACGGGCCGCGTGCTGGTGCCACTGGCGGTGGCGCCGCCGGTGATGTCCACCAGCGTGACCGGGGTGGTGGTGATGACCAGCTCGCCGCTGGTGGTGTCGCTGACCGGGACGCCGCCACGCGTGACGGTGGCCGTGACCGTGTAGGTGTTGCCGGCCACCAGGCTGAGCGTGCCGGCCGCAGGCGTGGCGCTGGCCAGGTTCAGGCTCCAGCTGTCGCCGCTGGGCGTCACGTTGTAGGTGGCGCCGCCGACGGTGACGGTCAGCGCGTCGCCGGCCAGATTCGTCCAGGTGCCGGTGAGCGTGGGCGCCAGCGCGTTGGTGCTCAGCGGGTTGACGGTGGGGCGGCTCAGTTCGACGGCGCTGCTGCTGTTGCCGGCCGCGTCGGTGGCGGTGGCTGTGACCTTGCTGTTGGCGCTCAGGCCCATGCTGGGCAGGCTGCCGCTGGTGGGCACGGCGGTGGAAGTGTCCAGCGACCACACGCCACCCACGACCAGCGCCTGGTAGATGACGCTGTCGGCGGTGGTGGCGTTGTTGTCGGGGTCGATGGTGACGGTGACCAGGTTGCCGTCGGCCAGGTTGGTGCTGCCGCCGAGCGTCGGCCGGCCGGACAAGGCCAGCGCCGGGGTGCCGACCGTCACGGCGGGGGCCAGGGTGTCGATGGCTTGCGTGCCCGTGGCCGCCAGGGTGGGCAGGCCTCGGGCGCCGGTGGCGGCGCCCGAGGCCACGCTGACGCCGATGTCGCCGCTGGCCAGGCCGGCGTCGGGCGTCACGACCAGGGTGTAGGTCTTGCCGTCCACCGTGTTGAAGGCGCCCTTGGTGCCACTGGTCACGCTGATGTCGCTGGCGTCGAAGCCGGTGACGTTCTCGGAGAACGTGAAGGTGAAGGTCACCGGCTGGCCGAGGCCGGTGGTGCCGGCCACGTTGTCGGTGATGGTCAGCAGCGTGGAGGCTGCCACCGGGTTGGCCGGCGACATGGCGGTGGTGAACACACCCAGCGAGGCGAAGCTGGCGTTCTTGTCGTAGCTGGCGCCCACGCCGTTGAGGTCGCCGTTGATCGGGCCGGTCTGCGTCTGCGTGAAGGAGACGTAGCTGACGGTGGTGTCCTTGCTGAAGCCGGCAAAGCCGGTGGCGCCGCGCGGGCCGTAGACGCCGGTCCTGCCGTCCAGCGGCGAGGGCTTGGCCAGCACGGTGGCCAGGTCGGCCACGGACACGCGCCAGCTGACGAAGGCGTCGGTGCCGCCGATGCCGGTGAGGTTGCTGGCCGTGCCGCCCGCCAGGCCGGTGGACGACGGGCCGAAGTTCGGGTCGGTGCTAGCGCTGACGGCCGTCACCGCATAGTTGCTGCTGTTGAATGCGTAGACACCGTTGTTGGCCAGCCAGCCGGTGGGCAGTGCCGACGTGGTGGTGGTGTTGGGCGAGTTGTTCAGGCCGGTGCCGGGGTCGAGCAGGCGCACGGCCTGGCCGTTGTTGCGGCCGTCCACCGACATGAACAGATCCACGCGACCGTCGCCGTTGACGTCCATGCCGACCACGGCCACGCCATTGAAGCTGCTGGTGCTGGTCGGGTTGTCGATGCGCAGGCGGAAGTAGAGGTAGTCGTCGGCCGTGCTGCTAGTGCCGCCGTCGCTGAAGGCGGTGTAGAGCGAGCCGTGGGTGGCGTCGCCAATGATGTCGGTGTCGGCCGCGCCGGCCTGGCTGTCGCCCTGCGGGTCCTGGCCCGCGCCGAACATGATGGGCACCCAGCCGGCTGCGCCGTCCAGCGTTACGGTGGCCAGGCGGCTGGCGTAGCCGCTGGCAGTGGCATCCAGCAGGAAGTGGCCGGTCTCGACCGTGCCGTGGGCGTATTCCAGCGCCCAGTCGCCGCCCGCAGCGGTGCCGCCGGTAGCGTCGTTGGACGCGGCCACGTCGGCGCCGGTCAGCGTGGCCAGCGTGTCGACCAACTGGGTGCCTCTGCCGCTGGCGGCGATGTCGCAGCCGTAGAGCAGGATGTCGGCGCCGGCGGCCAGGGACTGGCGCCAGCCGTTGAGTTCGGCGCTGCGCGCTTGCAGGTCGGCCGTGCCGTAGGCGTGGTCACCCAGGATGATTTCGCCGCTGTTGCCGTGCGACACCAGGTGCACGGCGGTGGTGCCGGGCCGCGCGGCCAGCGCCTGGCTCATCTGGGCCCAGGGGTCGCTGCCCGGGTCGAGCAGCACCACGTCCACGCCCGGGCGCACGCCGCCAAGCAGGAAGTCCAGGTCCGCCACCGTGCGGTCGATGAACAGCACTTCACGGCCGACCGGTGCCGGGGCGATGCTCAGGGCCGACGTGTCCACGCTGCTGCGCTCGAGCTGGGTGTCTCGCACGGCCGTCGTGTCACGCGCCTGCAGCGTCTGCAGGTGGGTGTCGGTGGCCTGGGTCACCTTGTCCAGCACGTCGCTGACCGCGGCGGCGTCGAACATCAGCCGCGCCTCCAGTGCCCAGGCGCGCGGTGCGGCAGCGGTGTGGTGCTTTTTCCAGGAGGTGGGCGACTTGGACATGGGAACTCGCAGTTCAAAACAACAGCAAAACAAACGCAAAAGGCAATCGGCTTGGGCGCATTCCGGCGCCCGGCGGTGGCGAGGCTCAGTGGCTCAGGGCCCGCGCTTGATCAGCACGCGGCCGCTCATGCCGGACATCAGCTCGGCGTAGCGGCCGTCGACGGCTGCCATGACCTTGATCGACTGGCTGACCGGGTCGACCCGCGCGCCCAGGCGCTGGACCTTGGCGGGATAGGTCTTGCCGGTCTCGTCGATGGCGATGCGCACGGTGCTGCCCACGCGCACGCTCTGCAGCCAGCGCGAGGGCATGATGAATTCGACCTCCAGCACGCTGTCATCGAGCACTTCCAGCAACGCCTGGCCGGGCTGGACGTACTGCTGCTCGCGCACCTTCTGCTCGGCGACGCGGCCGGCAAACGGTGCGGCGATGTCGCACTTGCCCAGCGTGACCTCGATCTGCGTCAGCTCGGCGCGGGTCTTGCCCACCTCGGCCTCGGCCTGGTCCAGCTCCTGGCGGCCGGTGGCGTTGAGCTCGACCAGGCGGCGCTGGGTGGCCAGTTGCTTGGTCGCCGCGTCCAGCGTGGCGCGGGCGCGGTCCTGCTGGGCTTTCTGCAGGCTGCAGTCCAGGCTGACCAGGGTCTGCCCTTCCTGGATGACGGCGCCTTCGGTCACGGTCAGGCGCTGCACGCGCGCGCCGATCTCGGCGGCCAGCGTGGTGTAGCGGCGTGGGGTCAGTTGGGCGCGCAACTCGGGGTCGGCGCCTTGCGCCAGGCTGGCGGTGGTCAGCAGCGCCGTGCCGATGAAGGCCAGCAGCTGGCGAGCGGGGCGATGGAGGAGGGACAGGGCCGTCATGGCGTCAGCTTCCAGGGATCAGCTGCCGAGCAGGCGGCTGCGCACCTGGGTGCTGATCTGTTCCAGCGTGAGGTCGTCGCTGCTGTCGGGCAGCGGATCAACGCCCAGCGTGGCCTGCAGGCGGCTGGTGGCGGCGTGCACCTGGGCCAGCGCCTGGTAGCGGCGCAGCAGGCTGATGATGCTGGTGGTCTGCGCGGCGACGCGCTCCAGCTTGGAGCCGGCCTGCGCCTGCTCGCGGCGGTTCATCTGCTCGGTGATCTTGCTGTCCAGCGCCCACAGCGCATGGGCGCGCTTGAACTGCTGACGTGCGCTGGAGAGCTGCTCGCGGGCCACATAGACCTGCGTGACCACCGCCACATGCGCGGCCAGGCGACGCTGGTCGGCCAGCGCCACGCCGGCTTCGGCTGCGCGCTTCTGCGACGGCAGGCTCAGCAGGTTGAACAGGTTGTAGGACGCCTGCAGGCCGGCCTCGTTCCAGCTCTTGTGCACCAGATAGCTGTCGGTGTCGTAGCGCGCGCCCAGGCTGAAGCTCAGATTGGGGTAGGCGCGCGCCAGCACCTTGTGCACCTCGGTGGCGGCAATGCGGCGCTGGTAGGCCTGCTCGCGCAGGTCAGCGTTCTGGGCCAGGGCCTGGTCTTCCATGGCCTCGGCCGGGGTGGCGAGCAGATCGGTGTTGTCGAGCGTGGGGTCGCTGTCGAGCGTGACCTGCAGCATCACTGGCGCGTTGATCAGGCCGGCCAGGTCGTAGCGGGCGGTGACCAGCTCCTGCTCGATCGATTCGAGCAGGCGCATGTTCTCGGTCAGCTGGCGCTGGTAGCGCAGGCTGTCGAGCGGGGCGCGCAGCTTTTCTTCCTCGGCCTGGCGGGCGTCGGTCATGGCTTCTTCGGCCAGGGTGAGCGTGGCGCGGACTTCGTCGCGCAGGCGCTGTGCGCTGGCGGCGCGCCAGTAGGCCACGCGCACGTCCTGCACCAGCAGGTGGGTGGCTTTGCGGCGGCGCTCGGCCGCAGCCAGCACGCGGTCGCCAGCCTGCTCGGTGTTGTAGCGGGCCAGGCCGTAGTCGAGCAGGTTCCAGGTCAGGTCCATCTGCGCCAGGGTGTGCTGGCGGGTCTGCGATACGGACGGGTCGACACCGATCTGCTGGCCGGTAACGGAGTTGACGCTGCGCGCCAGGCGGTCGCTGTCGCGCGCCGAGTAGCCGGCGGCCGCCACCAGGCGCGGCAGGGCGTCGTACTGGCTGGCGTCGTACTGCTGCACGGCCATGGCCTGCTCCATCAGACGGGCGCGGCGGTCGAGGTTGTATTTCAGGGCGCGGGCGATGGCTTCATCGAGCCCCAGCGTGGCCCGCAGCGGCGCCACGTTGCGGCGCACGGCTTCACGGTCGGCCTGGACCTGGACTTGGTGGGCATCGGCGTCCACAGCTTGCGGCGGCAACTGGGCGCAACCGCTCAGCAGGGCCAGCGCGGCGGGGGCGGCCAGGGTGAGCAGGCGAAGGTGGGGTGTGCGTGACAAATGACTCTCCGTGGGTGCAGGCGTGCGCGAAAGGTTGTGAAGCAGACGCAATTGCTCACATCCACCCTTCATGTTATGACCCTCATTCAAGGAGGGTCGGGAGATAAACGATGTGTTGGGGCCCGTTTTCTCCGGGCTGTCCGGTCGAGAGGACTATGGCGGTGACCTGGCCTGTCACGTGCTCCCCAGACGAGCGCCGCCCACGAGGCGGGTCATGGCGTCATGACTTGCCGGTCGCCGCCTGCTGCGTGAAGGACAGCGCCACGAAGTCCACGAAGGCCCGCACCCGCGCCGCCAGCTGATGGCGCTGCGGGTAGACCGCGTGGATGTCGGCATCGGGCGTGAAGCACTGCGGTAGCACCTGCACCAGGCGGCCGCTCTTCAGGTAGCGCTCGATGTCCCACTCGGCGCGCATCAGGATGCCGTGGCCGTCGAGCGCCCAGTTGACGGCGATCTCGCCGTCGTTGGTGGTCAGGTTGCCGCGGGTCTTGATGGCCTCGGTGGTCGCGGCTTTGCCGCGGCCGCTGGTCAGGCGCCACACGCCGTAGGCTTCCTCGCCCTGGCGGATGCCGATGCAGTGGTGCTTGGCCAGATCGCTCGGCACCCTGGGCGTACCGTGCTGGGCCAGATAGGCCGGTGAGGCGCACAGCAGCCGCCGGTTCGGGGCGATGTAGCGGGCGATCACGCGCGCATCCGGCGGCGCCCCGAAGCGGATGCAGACATCGAACACGTCTTCGGTCAGCAGGGGCGGGTTGACCGACAGCTGCAGTTGCACCTCGACCTGCGGATGTTTGCGCACGAAACGCGAGATCAGCGGCGCCACATGACTGCGGCCGAAGCCGAGCGTCGCGTTGACCCGCAGCAGACCCTTCGGCGTGGCCTTGGAGACGCCCAGCAGCTCCTCCATGTCGTTGATCTCGCCGAGGATGCGGCGTGCGTGTTCGAGGTACAGCTCGCCCTCGGGCGTCAGGCTCATGCGCCGGGTGGTGCGGTTGACCAGCGACACGCCCACGCGCGACTCCATCTGCGCCAGATGCTTGCTCACTGCCGGCGTGGTGATGCCGAGCTCGCGTGCGGCGGCGCTCAGGCTGCCTGCGCTGGCGAGCGTCGAGAAGAAGCCCAGATCAGCAGGTTGAATACCGGCACTCATATGCGTTCGATTGTTAGCTTCAGGTAAACGATGGATTGACTTTAGCGGTGCGCGCAGGGAGCGTCCACTTTCTACAGTGCGTCATCGATCACCCTCGGATCCACGGAGACACCCCATGAAAACCTACTCCATCGCCACCATCCCCGGAGACGGCATCGGCAAGGAAGTTGTTCCGGCCGGCCAGCAGGTGCTGGAAGCGCTCGCTGCTTCGAGCAACGCCTTCCGCTTCTCGTTCGAGAACTTCGACTGGGGCGGCGACTACTACCGCGAACACGGCGTGATGATGCCGGCCGACGGCCTCGACGCGCTGCGCGGCAAGGACGCGATCCTGTTCGGCTCGGCCGGTGACCCGGCCATCCCCGACCACATCACGCTGTGGGGCCTGCGCCTGAAGATCTGCCAGGGCTTCGACCAGTACGCCAACGTGCGGCCGACGCGCATCCTGCCCGGCATCGACGGCCCGTTGAAGCGCTGCAAGTCCGAAGACCTGAACTGGGTCATCGTGCGCGAGAACTCCGAGGGCGAATACTCCGGCGTTGGCGGGCGCGTGCATCAAGGTCACCCGATCGAGGCCGCCACCGACGTGACGATGATGACCCGCGTCGGCGTCGAACGCATCATGCGTTTCGCCTTCAAGCTGGCGCAGAGCCGGCCGCGCAAGCTGCTGACCGTCGTCACCAAGAGCAACGCCCAGCGCCACGCGATGGTGATGTGGGACGAGATCGCGCTGCAGGTCTCCAAGGAGTTCCCGGACGTCACCTGGGACAAGGAAATCGTCGACGCCTGCACCGCCCGCATGGTGAATCGCCCGGCCACGCTGGACACGCTGGTGGCCACCAACCTGCACGCCGACATCCTGAGCGACCTGGCCGCCGCACTGGCCGGCAGCCTGGGCATCGCGCCCACCGGCAACATCGATCCCGAGCACCGCTACCCGTCGATGTTCGAGCCCATCCACGGCTCGGCCTTCGACATCATGGGCAAGGGCCTGGCGAACCCGGTCGGCACCTTCTGGTCGGTCGTGATGATGCTCGAACACCTGGGCGAACTCGACGCCGCCCAGCGCCTGATGCAGGCCATCGAGCGCGTCACCGCCAACCCGGCTCTGCACACCGGCGACCTGGGTGGCAAGGCCACCACCGCGCAGGTCACGCAGGCGGTCTGCCAGCAATTGGCCGGCAACATCCGCTGAGCCAGCGCGCAGCCTTGCACCGCCGCCGATCGTGAAACCACTCGACCCGCGCAGCCTGCTGCGCCAGATGTTCGACGCGGCGATCGCAGCCGCGCAGCCCGCGCTGTGCGTGCCGCAACACCTGCCGGCCGCACCCAAGGGCCGGCTGGTCGTGATTGGCGCCGGCAAGGCCTCGGCGGCGATGGCGCGTGCGGTCGAACAGCACTGGCCGGGGCCGCTCTCGGGCCTGGTCGTCACCCGCTACGGCTACGCCGTGCCCTGCGAGCGCATCGAGATCATCGAGGCCGCGCACCCGGTGCCCGACGCCGCCGGCGAGGCTGCGGCCGAGCGGCTGCTGCAACTCGTGCAGGGCCTCACCGCCGACGACCTCGTGCTGTGCCTGATCTCGGGTGGCGGCTCGTCGCTGCTGCCGCTCGCGCTGACCGGCCTGACGCTGGCCGACAAGCAGGCGCTCAGCCGCGCGCTGCTCGCCAGCGGCGCCAGCATCAGCGAGATGAACTGCGTGCGCCGGCATCTGTCGGCCATCAAGGGCGGACGCCTGGCCGCCGCCTGCCAGCCGGCGCGGATCGTCAACCTGCTGCTGTCGGACGTGCCGGGCGACGACGCCATCGACATCGCCTCCGGCCCGACCGTGCCGGACCCGAGCACCTGTGCCGATGCGCTCGCCATCCTGCGCCGCTACGCGATCGAGGTGCCGCCACGTGTGCGCGAGATTCTCGACAGCGGCGAGGGCGAATCGATCAAGCCCGGCAACCCGCGCCTGCCCGAGATCGAGACCCGCTTCGTTGCCACACCGCAGATGGCGCTCGAAGCCGCCGCCGCCGTGGCGCGCGAGGCCGGCTACCGCGTGCACATCCTCGGCGACGCGATCGAAGGCGAAGCCCGCGACGTCGCCAAGACGCTGGCCGGCATCGCGCGGCAGGTGGCGCGCCGCGGCCAGCCCTTCGAAGGCCCGTGCGTGCTGCTGTCCGGCGGCGAAACCACGGTCACGCTGCGCGGCCAGGGCCGGGGCGGACGCAACGTCGAATTCCTGCTGGCGCTGGCCGTGGCGCTCGACGGCGCGCCCGGCATCCACGCGCTGGCGGGCGACACCGACGGCGTCGACGGCCAGGAGGAGATCGCCGGCGCGCTGCTGGCGCCCGACACCCTCGAACGCGCCTGGGCGCTGGGCCTGCGCCCGCGGGAGTGCCTCGATCACAACGACGGCCACGGCTTCTTCGAGGCGCTCGGCGACTCGGTGATCACCGGCCCGACGCTGACCAACGTGAACGACTTCAGAGCCATCGTCATCGCGGCAACCCAGCCGTCTCACCGTTGATTCGGGTCCATTTCGGCATCCCGGAGTTCCATTCACACAGCGCACTCAGTGCCATCAGGAGACAAGCATGAAAGACATCCACACCCTCACCCGCCGCCGCATGGTCCAGGCCATCGCACTGACCCTGGCCGTCTCAGGCGGCAGCGCCATGGCGCAGGCCTGGCCGAGCAAGCCGATCAGCCTGATCGTGCCCTTCCCGGCCGGTGGCACCACCGACGTGCTGGCCCGCGCGCTCGGCGAGAAGCTGCAGCAGAGCCTGGGCCAGCCGGTGGTCGTGGAGAACAAGCCCGGCGCCGGTGCCACGCTCGGCGCCGACTACGTCGCCAAGTCCAAGCCCGACGGCTACACGCTGCTGATGGGCGCGGTGCACCACACCATCGCGCCGGCGGTCTACAAGAAGCTGGCCTACGACTTCCAGAAGGATTTCGCGCCGATCACCACGGTGGCGCTGGTGCCCAACGTGCTGGTCGTCAATGCCGCCACGCCAGCGAAGAACGTGGCCGAACTGGTGGCGCTGGCCAAGGCCAAGCCGGGGCAGTCGACCTACGGCTCCAACGGCAACGGCACGGCGCAGCACCTGATCGGCACCCAGTTCGAGAACATTGCCGGCGTCGAGCTGGTCCATGTCCCGTACAAGGGCAGCGGCCCGCTGGCCAGCGACCTGCTGGGCAACCAGATCACCATGTCCTTCGACACGATCACTCCGGTTCTGCCCCATATCAAGGCCGGCAAGCTGCGCGCCCTGGCCGTCACCACCGCCAGGCGCTCTGCGGCCTTGCCGGATGTGCCCACGCTCGACGAGGCTGGCCTGAAGGGCTTCAACATCGGCACCTGGTTCGGCGTGCTGGCGCCGGCGGCCACGCCCAAGGATCTGGTGGCGCGACTCAACACCGAGATGGTCAAGATCATCCAGTCGCCGGAGTTCCGCAAGCGCATGGACGAGATCGGGGCCGAGCCCATCGGCAACAGCGCCGAGCAGATGGCCCAGCAGATCAAGAGCGAGACCGAGAAGTTCGCCAGGCTGGTCAAGGACGCCAAGGTGACGATCGAGTGACGGGCCCGTGTTGATCCGGCGCTGAACCGGTACGCCTGCCCCCAGTTAGACTGGAAGCAATGGGTGCTGCGCGGAAAATTGCGCATCAGGTCGTTCACGTAGGTCGGGCCGCCTCGTGGTATTGCTGTTGACCGGATCACCCATGACACCTGACCTCATCCAGACCATTGCCACCACGCTATTCGCCGTGGCTTTGGTGCATACCTTTGCAGCCAAGCAGTTCGAGCGGTTGTCGCACCGCTACCCGCAGCACGCGGGCGTGTTCCATCTGCTGGGTGAAGTGGAGGTGGTGTTCGGCTTCTGGGCCATCGTGCTGGTCTTGATCATGGCTTTGACAGTGGGCAGCGCTGAGGCGCTGAGCTATGCCGAATCCCGAAATTACACCGAACCCCTGTTTGTTTTCGTGGTGATGGTGATCGCGGGTTCGCGACCGGTGCTGATTGCCGTGTTCGGCCTGGTCAACGGGGTAGCGCAGTGGATGCCGAAGGCTGCGCATCTGATGACGGCCTGGTTAGGGCTGGCGGCCGTGCCGCTGATGGGTTCGCTGGTGACTGAGCCGGCGGCCATGACCATTGCCTCGCTGCTGCTGGCACCGCTGGTGTTCCGGCCTGACATGCCGGAGCGATTGAAGTATTTCGCGCTGGGTGTGCTCTTCGTGAATGTATCGATCGGCGGCACGCTCACCTCCTATGCCGCGCCGCCGGTGCTCATGGTGGCCACCACCTGGCAATGGGACAGCGCCTTCATGCTCAGCCACTTCGGCTGGAAAGCCGCCTGGGCCGTGCTGTTGAACGCCACGATCGCCACCTGGCTGTTGCGCGCCCATCTTCGCCCGGCGGCACCGCTTGAACAGGGCGGTGACCTGCGGCGCAAGGTGCCACTGTCGATCACTGTCGTGCACCTTGCGCTGCTGGCAGGCGTGGTGGTGTTGGCCCACCATCCCGTGGCATTTCTGGCGCTGTTCCTGTTGTTCCTGGGCTTCTCGCAAGCCTACGAGCGGCACCAGAACCCGCTGCTCATCAAGGAGGCGCTGCTGGTCGCCTTCTTTTTGGCCGGCCTGGTGGTTCTGGGCGGCTTGCAGCGCTGGTGGCTGCAGCCGCTGGTGTCGGGGCTGGAGCCTGTGGCCCTGTTTTTTGGCGCACTCGCGCTCACCGCATTGACGGACAACGCGGCGCTGACCTACCTGGGCTCGTTGATCGCCGACATTTCCGAGCCCGCCAAATACATGCTGGTGGCCGGTGCAGTTGCCGGTGGCGGTCTGACGGTGATTGCCAATGCCCCCAACCCGGCCGGCGTGGCGCTGCTGCGCAAGGGCTTTGCAGACGAGTCCGTGGGGGCAGGGGGTCTGTTCCTGGGCGCACTGGCGCCCACGGCCATCGCGGCGATGGCCTTGCTGCTGCTTTGAGCGGCGAGAAGGCCGATCTCGATAACGATTGGTTATCGATCAGCCCGAATTTGTCATTGGGAGGACGGTGGCTGTCTTCCTAGAATCAGTGCGGAACAAGGGCGTCTTCCGCTCGTCTGGCGGGGCATTTCCGCCCCCTGCCAGGGACCCTAGAGATCAACATGTCTGACAACACTGGCCATAACTACATTGGTGGCGGACGCAGCGCAGCCGGCACCGTCATCCTGCGCAGCCTGGACGCCACCACCGGCGAGGCGCTGCCTCAGCACTTCGTGCAAGCCACGGCAGCGGAAGTGGATGCCGCCGCCCACGCCGCCGCGGCCGCATTCCCGGCCTACCGCAGCCTGCCGGTGGAGCGTCGGGCCCAGTTTTTTGACGCCATTGCCGACGAGCTGGATGTGCTGGACGACGCCTTCGTCGCGACCGTCTGCCGCGAGACCGCCTTGCCGGCCGCGCGCATCCAGGGCGAGCGCGGCCGCACCAGCGGCCAGATGCGCCTGTTCGCCAAGGTGCTGCGGCGCGGTGATTTTCTGGGTGCCCGCATCGACCGCGCGCAGCCGCAGCGCACGCCGCTGCCGCGCGTGGACATCCGCCAGTGCCGCATCGGCGTGGGCCCGGTGGCGGTGTTCGGAGCCAGCAATTTCCCGCTGGCGTTTTCCACGGCGGGTGGTGATACCGCAGCCGCCCTGGCGGCCGGTTGCCCGGTCGTGTTCAAGGCGCACAGCGGCCACATGGCGACGGCCGAAGCCGTGGCCGATGCCATCCTGCGTGCCGCCGTGCGCACCGGCATGCCTGCCGGTGTGTTCAACATGGTTTATGGCAGCGGCGTGGGCGAGTGGCTGGTCAAGCACCCGGCGATCCAGGCGGTCGGCTTCACCGGCTCGCTGCGGGGCGGTCGCGCCCTGTGCGACATGGCGGCGGCGCGCCCGCAGCCGATCCCGGTGTTTGCCGAAATGAGCAGCATCAACCCGGTGGTGCTGTTGCCCGGGGCGCTGCAGGCACGTGGCGACCAGGTGGCCGCAGAACTGGCGGCATCGGTGGTGCTGGGGGCCGGGCAGTTCTGTACCAACCCGGGCCTGGTGATCGGTATCCGCTCGGCCGAGTTCGATGCCTTTGTCGAGCAACTGTGTCAGCGCATCGCCGACGTGGCTCCGCAGACTTTGCTCAATACCGGCACTCTGGACAGCTACTGCCATGGCCTGGAAGCCCTGCTGGCACACCCGGGCGTGACGCGACTGGCGGGCCGCGAGCAGAGCGGGCGCCAGGCGCAGTCCCAGCTGTTCAAGGCCGACGCGAGCCTGCTGCTGACGGGCGACGCCTTGCTGCAGGAGGAGATTTTCGGCCCGGTGACGGTGGTGGTCGAGGTGGCGGATCGGGCTGAACTGATGCGCGCCTTGCACGGTCTGCGCGGTCAGTTGACGGCCACGCTGATCGGCGAGCCGGCCGACCTGCTGGCGTCCACCGACCTCCTGGCGCTGCTGGAAGAAAAGGTCGGGCGCCTGCTGCTCAACGGCTACCCGACGGGCGTGGAGGTCTGCGATGCGATGGTTCACGGCGGCCCCTATCCGGCCACCTCCGACGCCCGCGGCACCTCGGTGGGCAGCCTGGCGATCGATCGTTTCCTGCGCCCGGTCTGCTTCCAGAACTTTCCCGATGCCTTGCTGCCCGACGCGCTCAAGAACGCCAATCCGCTGGGCATCGACCGCCTGGTGGACGGCGTGAAGACGCGCGACCGCCTGAGCTGAACCCGCTCAGCCGGTGGCGACAGCGCCGTCCGCCTTGGCCCGCAGCACGTCCATGAAGGCCTGCGCGGCAGGTGTCGGCGGCTCGCCCAGGCGCGTGATCAGGCCGTAGTCCGGCATGCGGTCCGGCAACTCGACGGGAATCCGGGTCAGCAGGCCCTTGTTGACGTACTTGTCCACCAGGGCCGCCGGCTGCAGCGACAGCATGTCGGTGATCTGCATCAGCTCCAGCGCGAACAGGAAAGAGGGTGTCTCGACCACCCCCGACGTGAGCGCCAGGCCGGTGCTGCCGAAGATGTCGTCAGACACCTTGCGCACTGCCGTCGAGGCCGGGTAGAGGATCCACGGCCAGCGGGACAGCTGGGTCAGCTCCAGGTCCGGTGCGCCCCGCAAGGGGTGATGCAGCCCGGCCACCACCTGCAGCTGTTCGCTGGAGAGCCGTTCATAGTTGAATTGGGAGCGCTGCGATTCGTCCGTGAAGCGTCCGATCATCAGGTCGATCTTGCGTTCGGCCAGCCAGACCACGAGCTGGTCGCTGCTCTGCTCCAGGATCTTGAGCACCAGCAGCGGACGCAGGCGCTGGATCTCCACCACCGAGGCCGTCAGTAGGTGCGCGGCCGAACCCGTGATTGCGCCGATGGCCAGGTGACCATGGCCCCCCTGCTTGAGCGCATTGAATTCATCCACGAACTTGTGATGGCCCGCCAGCGCCACGCCGGCATAGCGCAGCGTGAACAGCCCCAGTTCGTTGGGCCGCATGCCGCGCGACAGGCGATCGAACAGGCGCGACCCCAGGATCTCCTCGATGTCCATCAGGATCTTGGTGGCTGCCGGCTGCGTGATGTGCATCTGCTCGGCGGTGACCCGCAGATTGCGGGTCTGGCCGAGGATGTCCAGGAACTGCAGGTGCCGGAAGCGCAGCCGCCCGCAGGCCTGCGTCATGGACAAGGGTTTACCCGGAAAAGTGTCTGAAGTCATAAGTGTTTGGAATCGATGCTAGCAAAAGATTGAGTGGACCCCGGTGGGCCCCAGGCCTAACCTTCATCCTGCGTCGAGAAGGTCCTGGAGAGGGCGAGCAAGGCGCCGATGGGCCATCCATCGCGACAAAGTCATTCCATTGGAGACATTCATGAAGTTGAAATCCCTCGTCGTTGCCGCTGCGGTTCTGGCTGCGTTCACCGGTTCGGTCTCGGCACAAATCAAGGAACACGTCTTCAAGGTCGGCATCGGCCTGAGCGAAGACCACCCCCAGGGCCAGTCCGTCAAGCATTTCGCCGAACTGCTTTCGGCCAAGAGCGGCGGCAAGATGACCGCCAAGCTGTTTGCCAGCGGCACGCTGGGCAACGACCTGACCATGACCTCGGCGCTGCGTGGCGGCACGCTGGAGATGACGGTGCCTGACACCTCCACGCTGGTGTCGATCGTCAAGCCCTTTGGCGTGATCAACCTGCCGCTGACCTTCAACAGCGAACTCGAAGCCGATGCCGTGCTCGACGGCCCGCTGGGTCAGAAGCTGCTGGCCAAGTTGCCCGAGAAGGGCCTGGTCGGCCTGGGCTACTGGGAAAACGGCTTCCGCCACGTCACCAACTCGCGTCGCCCGATCACCAAGGCCGACGACCTGGCCGGCCTCAAGCTGCGCGTGATCCAGAACCCGCTGTTCCTGGATACCTTCAGCGCGCTGGGTGCCAACGCCACCCCGATGCCCTTCACCGAACTGTATTCGGCGATGGAGCAGGCCGCCGTGGACGGCCAGGAGAACCCGCCCGCCACCATCCTGGCCAGCAAGTTCTACGAGGTGCAGAAGCACCTGGTGCTGTCGCGCCACATGTACAGCGCCTGGGCGCTGCTGATGTCCAAGAAGACCTGGGACAGCCTGTCGGCACAGGAGCAGAAGATCGTGCAGGAGGCTGCGCGCGAGGCCACGCTGTTCGAACGCAAGACCATCCGCGCCTTCGGCGACAAGGCGCTGGGTGAGCTCAAGAAGGTCGGCATGCAGGTCACCGAGTTGCCCGCCGCCGAGCAGGCCAAGATGCGCGCCAAGCTGCAGCCGGTCGTGGCCAAGTTCGGCAAGGAGTTCGGCGAGGACACCACGGCCGAGCTGATGAGCGAGCTGGCCAAGGTGCGCGGCACCGCCAAGTAAGGTCGAGGGCGGGCAGGGCGGCCCCGTGCCGCACGTGCCCGCCTGATACCGCTGTTCCCACCCCGCTGCTCTTACCTCTGCCCGACGGCCCGACGACATGGACAAGAAACCCGCCCGACCCTTCCGCTCGCGCGAGTGGTTCGCCGACCCCGCCCGCTCGGACATGACCGCGCTCTACCTCGAACGTTTCATGAACTACGGGTTGACGCCCGAGGAGCTGCGCTCGGGCCGGCCCATCATCGGCATCGCGCAGACCGGCAGCGACCTGTCGCCCTGCAACCGCATCCACCTGGACCTGGCCAAACGCGTGCGTGACGGCATCCGCGATGCGGGTGGCATCCCGATGGAGTTCCCGGTCCACCCGATCTTCGAGAACTGCCGCCGCCCGACTGCGGCGCTCGACCGCAACCTGGCCTACCTCGGCCTGGTCGAGATCCTGTACGGCTACCCGATCGATGCCGTGGTGCTGACCACCGGCTGCGACAAGACCACGCCGGCCGGCGTGATGGCGGCGTCGACCGTCGACATCCCGGCCATCGTGCTGTCGGGCGGGCCGATGCTCGACGGCTGGCACGACGGCGAGCTGGTCGGCTCGGGCACCGTGATCTGGCGCAGCCGCCGCCAGTTGGCCGCCGGCGAGATCGACGAAGAAGAATTCCTGCAGCGCGCCTGCAGCAGCGCGCCCTCGGCGGGCCACTGCAACACCATGGGCACGGCATCGACCATGAACGCGGTGGCCGAGGCGCTGGGGCTGTCTCTGCCCGGCTGCGCCGCGATCCCCGCGCCCTACCGCGAGCGCGGCCAGATGGCCTACGAGACCGGCCGGCGCATCGTCGAGATGGCCTACGAGGATCTGCGCCCGTCGCGCATCCTGACGCGCGAGAGCTTTCTCAACGCGCTGTCGGTGATCAGCTGCGCGGGCGGCTCCAGCAACGCGCAGGTGCACATCATGGCGATGGCCCGCCACGCCGGGGTCGAGCTGAATCCGCAGGACTGGACCGAGCACGCCTACGACCTGCCGCTGCTGCTCAACATGCAGCCGGCTGGCCAATTCCTGGGCGAACGTTTCTTCCGTGCCGGCGGCGTGCCGGCGCTGATGTGGGAGCTGCAGCAGGCCGGCCGCCTGCACGGCGAGTGCCTCAGCGTCACCGGCCGCAGCATGGCCGAGAACCTGCAAGGCCGCGAGACCCGCGACCGCGAGGTGATCTACCGGTTCGACGCGCCGCTGATGCAGAAGGCCGGCTTCCTGGTGCTGAGCGGCAACCTGTTCGACTTCGGCATCATGAAGACGTCGGTGATCTCCGAGCGTTTCCGCGAGCGCTACCTGAACCGGCCGGGCGCCGAGGGCATCTTCGAGGGCCGCGCCGTGGTGTTCGAGGGCGCCGACGACTACCACCACCGCATCAACGATCCGGCCCTGGACATCGACGAGGACTGCATCCTGGTGATGCGCGGCGCCGGCCCGATCGGCTGGCCGGGCTCGGCCGAGGTGGTCAACATGCAGCCGCCCGATGCGCTGATCCAGCGCGGCATCATGACGCTGCCGACGCTGGGCGACGGCCGCCAGTCCGGCACCGCGGACAGTCCGTCGATCCTCAACTGCTCGCCCGAGAGCGCGGTGGGCGGGGGCCTGAGCTGGCTGCAGAGCGGCGACCTGATCCGCATCGACCTCAACGCCGGCCGCTGCGACGCACTGGTGGCGGCCGAGGAGATCGAACGCCGCCGCCGCGAGCTGCCCGCGCCTCCGATCCCCAAGACCCATTCGCCCTGGGAAGCGCTGTACCGCGAGAAGACCGGCCAGCTGGTCGACGGCGCCACGCTGGATTTCGCGCTCGACTACCGGCGCATCTCGGAAACGACGCCACGTCACAACCACTGAGCCTCGCTCCGCCCCGGGCGGAGCCGCTGCATGGCCAGCCGTTCGAAACCTCGAAGGAAGACATCTCATGAGTCACGTAGCAACGGCAGCAGCAGCGGCCTCGTCGGCCAGTGGCCTGACACCCGGCCAGATCCTGCCCGATGACGGCCTGGCCGGCACCTTGGTCGGCCGGGTCTGGATAGTCGGCACCGGGCCGGCTGTGG
Source organism: Leptothrix sp. (in: b-proteobacteria) (assembly GCF_965250675.1). Taxonomy (NCBI): domain Bacteria; kingdom Pseudomonadati; phylum Pseudomonadota; class Betaproteobacteria; order Burkholderiales; family Sphaerotilaceae; genus Leptothrix; species Leptothrix sp. (in: b-proteobacteria). The sequence continues at coordinate 269,569 of NZ_CBDFPH010000003.1, read as the reverse complement.
TGGCCTTGCGGCCTGAAGGCGTGTTCGACCTGAGCGCGCACTACCCGACCATGAGCACGCTGCTCGATACCGCCCAGCCCGACCAGGCCGCGCGTGCGGCACCGGGCCAGCGCCTGTGCAGCGTCGACAAACTGCTGGCCAACAGCCTGCCCGGCAGCCGCGACGAGGCGCTGCCCTGGCTGCTGGCGCCGTGCGACCTGCAGGTGGTGAAGGCGGCCGGCGTGACCTTTGCCGCCAGCCTGATCGAGCGCGTGATCGAGGAGCAGGCGCGCGGTGACGCCAGCCGCGCCCAGGGCTTGCGTGCGCAGGTGACCGAGCTGATCGGCGCCAGCCTGGCCGACATCCGCCCCGGCTCGCCGCAGGCGATGGCGCTCAAAGCCCTGCTGCAGCAGAAGGGCCTGTGGTCGCAGTACCTGGAGGTGGGCATCGGCCCGGACGCCGAGGTCTTCACCAAGGCGCCGGTGCTGGCCTCGGTGGGCTGCGGCGAGGACATCGGCATCCGCGCCGATTCGGCCTGGAACAACCCCGAGCCGGAGGTGGTGCTGGCGGTCAACAGCCGCGGCGACATCGTCGGCGCCACGCTCGGCAACGACGTCAATCTGCGTGACATCGAAGGCCGCAGCGCGCTGCTGCTGGGCAAGGCCAAGGACAACAACGCATCTTGCGCGATCGGCCCGTTCATCCGCCTGTTCGACGCCGGCTTCAGCCTCGACGAGGTGCGCCGCGAGACCGTGAACCTGCGCGTGGCGGGCGTGGACGGCTTCGAGCTGCGTGGCATCAACACCATGGCCAGCATCAGCCGCGACCCGGCCGACCTGGTGGCGCAGACCCTGGCCGCGCACCAGTACCCGGACGGCTTCATGCTGTTCCTGGGCACGCTGTTCGCGCCGATCGAAGACCGCGACCAGCCTGGCGGCGGCTTCACCCACAAGCTCGGCGATGTGGTCACGATCCAGAGCGCCTGGCTGGGCGCTCTGCACAACCGCGTCACCCACAGCGAGACCGCGCCGCCCTGGCGCTTCGGCCTGCGCGCCTTCATCGCCAACCTGGCCGCACGCGGGCTGCTGAACGGTTCGGCGCTCTGAGCATGGGCTCGACCCTTCCGTCCTCGGCGGTCATCGAGGCCCTGCTGGCCGAACTCGGCCCGCAGGCCGTGCTGGCGGGTGCCGACCTGCCGGTGCGCAACCACAACGACGCCAGCGGCCTGCCGGCCAGCGTGCCGCTGGTGGTGGTGCGCCCGGCCGACACCGCCGGCGTGGCCGCGGCCCTGCGCATCTGCCACGCCCACGGCGTCGCGGTGGTGCCGCAGGGCGGCCTGACCGGGCTGTGTGGTGGCGCACGGGCGGCGCCCGGCCAGGTGGCGCTGTCGCTGGAGCGCCTGGTGGGCATCGAGGAGATCGACCCCGCCGCCGCCACGCTGACGGTGCGCGCCGGCACGCCGCTGGAGACGGTGCAGCAGGCTGCGTCGGACGCTGGCTTCTTCTGCCCGCTCGACCTGGGCGCACGTGGCTCGTGTGCCATCGGCGGCAACCTGGCCACCAACGCCGGCGGCAACCGCGTGATCCGCTACGGCATGGCGCGCGAGATGGTGCTGGGCATCGAGGTGGTGCTGCCCGACGGCAGCGTGGTCACCAGCCTCAACAAGATGATCAAGAACAACGCGGGCTTCGACCTCAAGCACCTGTTCATCGGCAGCGAGGGCACGCTGGGCATCATCACCCGCGTGGTGCTGCGCCTGTACCCCAAGCCGGCCTCGACCCTGGTGGCGCTGTGCGCGGTCAACGGCTACGACGACGTGCTGGCGCTGCTGAACTCGGCCCGCCGGAACCTGGGCCCGCTGCTGTCAGCCTTCGAGGTCATGTGGCCGGAATTCTGGCAGTTTGCCAACACCCATGCGCCACGCGCCCGCAATCCGCTGGCCGACGACGCCACACCCTACGGCGCCTACGTGCTGGTGGAAGCCCTGGGCACCGACGAGGCGCAGGACACGCCGCGCTTCGAGGCCTGGCTGGGCCGGTTGCTGGAAGACGGCGTGGTGCCCAATGCGGCCATCGCGCAGTCGCTGGCGGACGCCAAGGCCTTCTGGGCGCTGCGTGACGCCAGCGGCGAGTTCTACCCGCTGTGGCCCGGCCACCTGGCCTACGACGTCGGCCTGCCGGTGGCGCGCATGGAGGACTATGTGATCCGCTGCCGCGCCGCGTTGGCCGAGGCCTTTCCGGGCATCGACAGCTTCTATTACGGCCACATCGGCGATGGCAACCTGCACATCATCGCCCACCTGCCGGGCGCGCCCAAGCAGCCCAAGGACGGCGTGAACGCCATCGTCTACGGCCTGGTGCGCGAGTTCGGTGGCACCGTCTCGGCCGAACACGGCATCGGCACGCTCAAGCGCGAATGGCTGGGCCACGCCCGCTCGCCCGAGGAGATCGCGCTGATGCGGCTGCTGAAGAACGCCATCGACCCGCAGGGCCTGCTCAACCCCGGCAAGGTGCTCTGAGCGGCCTTGCCCCCGATCCGGATCACCCAGGAGACCATTCCATGTCACGACGCCTGGCGGGCAAGACCGCCTTTCTCACCGCCGCGGGCCAGGGCATCGGCCGCGCCACCGCCGTCGCCTTTGCCACCGAGGGGGCCCGCGTCATCGCCACCGACGTGAACGCCGAGGCCCTGGCCTCGCTGCAGGCCGAGACCGGCTGCAGCACCCACGTGCTGGACGTGACCGACGGCGACGCCATCGCCCGCCTGGCCGCCGAGGTGGGCAGCATCCAGGTGCTGTTCAACGGCGCGGGCTACGTGCACGCCGGCTCCATCCTGGAGAGCACCGAGGCCGAGTGGGACTTCGCCTTCAACCTCAACGTGCGCTCGCAGTACCGCCTGATCCGGGCCTTCCTGCCGGGCATGCTGGCCCAGGGCGGCGGCTCGATCATCAACGTGGCCTCGATCGTCGGCGCGCTCAAGGGCGCGCCCAACCGCTTCATCTACATGGCCACCAAGGCCGCCGTGGTGGGGCTGACCAAATCCGTGGCGGCCGACTACGTGACCCGCGGCATCCGCTGCAACGCGATCTGCCCGGGCACCGTGGCCTCGCCCTCGCTGGCCCAGCGCATGGCCGCCCAGGCCGAGGCCAGCGGCCAGAGCCTGGAGGCGGTGCAGGCCGCCTTCAACGCCCGCCAGCCCATGGGCCGGCTGGGCCGGCCCGAGGAGATCGCCGCGCTGGCGCTGTACCTGGCCAGCGACGAATCGGCCTTCACCACCGGCACGACCCAGCTGATCGACGGCGGCTGGGCGATCTGAACGTCCTCGACACTTCCACCGACCCAACGCCTTTCAGGAACCTCCCCATGAAGCTCCTCCGCCACGGCCCCAAGGGCCAGGAAAAGCCCGCCCTGCTGCACACCGACGGCACGCTGCGCGACCTCAGCGCGCTGCTGGTCGACATCGGCCCGGCCACCCTCTCGCCCGCCGGCCTGGCCGCGCTGGCCAGCATCGACGCCGGCACGCTGCCCGTCGTCCCCCAAGGGCGCCTCGCGGTGCCCTGGACCGGCATGCGCAAGTTCATCGCCATCGGCCTGAACTACGCCGACCACGCGGCGGAAGCGAACATGCCGATCCCCAAGGAGCCGATCGTCTTCACCAAGACGGTCGACAGCGCCGTCGGCTGCAACCACCCGGTGGTGCTGCCGCAGGGCTCGGTCAAGTCCGACTGGGAGGTCGAACTCGGCGTGGTGATCGGCAGCCGGGCACGTTACGTCAGCGAGGCCGACGCGCTCGCTCACGTGGCCGGCTACTGCACCATCAACGACGTGTCCGAGCGCGAATACCAGCTCGAGCGCGGCGGCACCTGGGACAAGGGCAAGGGCTGCGACACCTTCGGCCCGATCGGCCCCTGGCTGGTCAGCGCCGACGAGGTGGGCGACCCGCAGAACCTGTCGATGTGGCTGGACGTCAACGGCGTGCGCAAGCAGACCGGCAGCACCCGCACCATGATCTTCACGGTGGCCCAGATCGTCAGCTACCTGAGCCGCTTCATGACGCTGGAGCCGGGCGACGTGATCACCACCGGCACGCCGCCGGGCGTGGGCATGGGCCAGAAGCCCACCCCCGAGTTCCTCAAGGCCGGCGACGTCATCACGCTGGGCATCGAGAAGCTGGGCGACCAGCAGCAGACCGTGTACGCCTGGGATCCGGCGCTGATCGACGGTTGAGTCAAGGCGTGCCGTGCCTGCCCCCCGCGACTGTTGGCGAGGTCATGGGGCTGTTCAGTGCGACGCAGTCCCGAGCACCCAGCGGGCCACCCAGTGGCCCAGCGCGAGGTGGGCCTCAACATCCAGATGCACGCCATCCATCGGGCTGACCTGGATGTGCCCGCTCGCGTCCAGAAAATCGACCCCACGGCTGCGGCAGACCGCCGCCATGGCCTGGGCCATCTGCGGCGCCTTGGACTCGGCGCCGGTGAAGAAGCCGGCCAGGCAGCCGCGCTCCAGCACCGGCGCCGGGCTGATCACCAGCATGCGCGGCGCAGGCGCCTCGGGCCGGCTGTTGACGAGCACGGCGTCGATCAGGCCGTGCACGCCGTGGGCGATGGCCTCGGCGCTCAGATGGAAGCGCGCCTTGAGGTCGTTGGTGCCGAGCATGAAGACGACCGCGTCCAGCGGTCGATGCGATTGCAGGCACGCCGGCAGGTAGCGCAGCGCGTTGCGGTCGGCGCCTTCGACCGGGTCGTCGCGGCCGATGGTGCGGCCGGGCAGGCCTTCCTCGACCACCCGCCAGTCTGATCCGGGCGCGCCTTGAAGTTCGCCCTGCAACACACCGGGCCAGCGTTGCTCGAAAGGCCAGCGCAACTCCTGGCCCAGTGCGGGCATGGGTGCGGTGCCGAAGGTGTTGGAGTCACCAAAACACAGGACGGATTTCATGGCGGCCTCGGGCTCGGTCAGTTGAAGACCACCGTACTGTGCCCGTTGAGCAGCACGCGGCGCTCGGTGTGCCACTTCACGGCGCGGGCCAGCACCTGGCTCTCGGTGTCGCGGCCCGTGGCGGTGAGGTCCTCGGGCGTGCGGCTGTGGTCGACCCGGGCGACGTCCTGCTCGATGATCGGGCCTTCGTCCAGATGCGCCGTCACGTAGTGCGCGGTTGCGCCGATCAGCTTCACGCCACGGTCATGCGCCTGGTAATACGGCCGGGCGCCCTTGAAGCTGGGCAGGAAGCTGTGGTGGATGTTGATCGCCCGGCCGGCGAGCGCCCGGCACATCGGGTCCGACAGCACTTGCATGTAGCGCGCCAGGATCACCAGCTCCGCGCCTTCCTTGGCAATGATTTCCAGCTGCCGCGCTTCGGCCTCGGGCTTGGTCGCCGCGCTGATGGGCACGTGGTGGAAGGGCACGTCGTGGCTGGCCGCCAGTTTGTAGAAATCGCGGTGGTTGGAGATGATGGCCCTGGGCTCGATGGGCAGCAGGCCCGACTTCCAGCGGAACAGCAGGTCGTTGAGGCAGTGGCCGTGCTGGCTCACCATGATGACGGTGGGCACGGGCTTGTGCTGCGGGTAGAGGCCGGTGGTCATGGACCAGTCGCTGGCCAGCGCGGCGAGCGCGGCGCTCAAGTCGTCCTGCACGGCGCTGGCGCAGCGGAACTGCACGCGCATGAAGAACTGCGCCGTGCGTGTGTCCTGGTGCTGGGCCGCTTCCTCGATGTTGGCGCCGTGTTGCAGCAGCAGGCCGGAGACGGCATGCACGATGCCCGGTTTGTCGGGGCAGGACAGGGTCAGGATGAAGGAGGTGTGCATCGGGGTTCTCGGCTCGGGTTTCGCTCAGATCTCGATCAGCACCTGGCCGCCTTCGATCCTGGCGGGGTAGGTCTTCAGGGCCACGCACACCGGCGCGCCCAGCGGGCGGCCGTCGCGGATGTCGAAGCGGCCGTTGTGCTTGGGGCACTCGATGACGTGGTCGCTCACCAGGCCGTCGCACAGGTGCACTTTCTCGTGGGTGCACAGGCCGTCGCTGGCGTAGGCCTGGTCTTCGACGCGGTAGATGGCAAAGGTCTTGCCGGCGTGGTCGAAACGCACGACGTCTTCGTCGTCGATGCTGTCGAAATCAACGGTCGGGATCCATTGGGACATGAGGTTTCCTTGGTGGGTTCAGGGATTGAAGGGATCTGATTTCAGGCGGCGGCTGCCCGGTTTCACGGCGGTGGCCAGCGCCTCGCACAGGGCCAGGGCGTTGAGCATCCGTCGCGCGTCCGTGCCGACCCGGACCGCCACGCCCTCCGGGGTGCGCGTGGCAAAGCGGTTCATGCGGCCGCGCACCAGTTTGAGGACGCGGGGGCCGAAGTGCGTTGCGGTCGGTGCGTGTGTGTCCGGCGCGCGGACGCCCGGTGCCATGTCGTCCCACACTGCGATCTGCACCAGCCACGCGCCGGGCGGCGGCGTGTGGCTCGTGGCCTCCAACATCGTCGTGTCGACCTGATGGCAGCCGGCCGCCCGCATGCGCGCCTGCAGATGCGTGGCGATCGTGCGGTCGACCTCGCCGGCCCAGTCGAAGCGGATGTGGCGCGCCGACCGCAGGGACTGCACCGCATGCAGGAACTCCGGCCGCAGCACCAGCCCTTTCAAGCTGGCCAGGCCGAGCGCCGAGTCCTCGATGTCCTGCAGCGCGGCAGAGCATTCCGGCTGCAGCTGGGGCTCTGACAGATCGTCCGCACCGTGCTCCACGCCGTCCAGGAATGCCAGCTTCAGCTCCTGAAAACCTTTCAGGCCAAAGCGCTGGGCCAGCCGCACGACCGAGGCCGGAATCGTGCCGCACGCCAGGGCCACGTCCTGGATGCGGTGGTGATGCAGGGTCGACGCATGCTGGATGCAGAAGCGCGCCACGCTGCGCAGCTTGGGGCTGAGGGTGGGCAGGTCGCGCTGGAGTTCGAGCAGCAGGCGTGGGCTCGAGCCCGCGCCGCGCGCCCAGAGGCCGGCCGTGATGCCGCCATCAAAAGGAGGTGATGCAAGCGTCGGCATTCGGTGGGTTCCTTTTTCGCAAGGGCAGGGTGGGCCATGAAAACGACGGAAAACCAGCGTCAGCGACTACAGTGGCCGGCTGTTGAACCGAAGCCAACCGAACCGAATCGATGCCGATGGCCCGAGACAAATCGACCACCAAGAAAATCACCGCCACGGATGTGGCCGAGCGTGTCGGCGTGTCCAAGTGGACGGTCTCCCGCGCCTTCACCGATGGCGCGTCCATCGCCCCCGACGTGCGCGAACGGGTGCTGCAGGTGGCCGCCGAGATGGGCTACTCGCCCAACCTGCTGGCGCGCAGCCTGTCGACCCGCAGCACGCGGCTGGTGGCGCTGGTGGTCGACGAGCTGGGCAACCCCAACCAGCTCTACCTGCTCAGTGAAGCGACCCGGCAGCTGCAGGCCAAGGGCTTCAGCTCGCTGCTGCTCAACCTCAGTCCCGAATACGGTCCCGCCGCGGCGCTGCGGCTGGCCGACCAGTTCCAGGTCGACGGCATCATGTTCATGGGCACCTCGCTGAATCAGGAGCTGATCGAGCTGGCCCAGAAGATCCGCCGCATTCCGCTGGTGGTGGTCAGCCGCAACAGCTCGCTGGCGAACATCCCGTACGTCACCACCGACGGCTATGCAGCGGGTGCGGAGATCGCCGACCTCTTCCTCGCCCAGGGCTATCGCCGCATCGGCCACATGGCTGGGCCGGCGTCTGCGCGCACCGAACTGCGCCGGCTCGACGGTTTCCGCGATCGGCTGCAGCAGTGCGGCGTGCCGTTGGCCTGCGTGCTGCACACCGAGCATTACAGCCGTGAGCAAGGCATGCAGGCGCTGCTGAAGTACCTGGGGGCGACGCCGCGCGAGCAGCGCATCGAGGCGCTGTTCTGCGAGAGCGACATCCTGGCCCTCGGCGCGCTGGATGCGCTGACGATGACCGGTGCCCAGCACCGCATCGGCGTCGTCGGCTTCGACGACATCGAGATGGCCAGCGCCCCCTCGTACGACCTGACCACCTTCCGCCAGCCGGTCGACTACCTGGTGGCCGAGGCGATCCGGCGCATCATCGACCCGGACGCCGTCGACGCGGGATCGCTGCTGGCGCCCGGCACGCTGGTGCTGCGCTCGTCGCACCGCCGTCTGGCCTGAGTGGCTGGGCATGGCGACGGCGCGGACCTGCGGGCCGGGCATGCGGCGGCTCCGGCTTACCCGGCGACGACCGGACGGCCGTCCTGCAGGCGCACCGTCTTGCCGGTCTTGCACGACAGCGTCGCGGCTTCGGCCACGGCCAGCGCGTTGACGCCGTCCTGCAGCGTCACCGGGTAGGGGGTGCCGGCCTTGATCGCGTCGATGAAGGCGCGCCACTCTGCTGCGTAGGCCGCCATGTAGCGCTCCAGGAAGAAGTACTCCGGCTTGGCGCTGGTGGCACCGGCGGTGGTGATCTTGTTGACCGTGTTCTCCAGCACGTTGCCGGCCTGCAGCAGGCCGGTGGCGCCCAGCAGTTCCAGGCGCTGGTCGTAGCCGTAGACGGCGCGGCGACTGTTCTTGATGACGGCGATGCGGCCGTCGGCAAAGCGCAGCGTGATCACGGCGGTGTCCACATCGCCGGCGGCACCGATGGCCGGGTCGACGATGCTGGAGCCGATCGCCGAGACCTCGACCGGCGCGGCGCCGAAGATCCAGCAGGCCATGTCGAAGTCATGGATCGCCATGTCGCGGAACAGACCGCCCGAGACCTGGATGTAGCTGACCGGCGGGGGCGACGGGTCGAACGAGGTGATCGCCAGCAGCTCGCCCTTGCCGATCTCGCCGACATCGAGCGCCCGCTTGACGGCGGCGAAGTTCGGGTCGAAGCGGCGGTTGAAGCCGATCATCACCGGCTTGCCCGACTGGGCGACCGCCGCCTGGCAGGCCAGCGCGCGCTCCAGGCTCAGGTCGACCGGCTTCTCGCACAGTACGGCCTTGCCGGCAGCCGCTGCCGCTTCGATCAGGCCGGCGTGGGTGTCGGTGGAGGTGGCGATCAGCACCGCGTCGATGGCCGGGTCGTTGATGATGTCCAGCGACGTGCGCGCCTGCGCGCCATAGGCGGCGGCCAGCGTTTCAGCGGCGGCCTGGTTGACGTCCGACACGGCGACGAGCTGGCTGTCCGCGTTGGCGGCGATGCTCTTGGCGTGCACATTGCCGATGCGGCCTGCGCCGAGCAATCCGACTTTGATCATGGGTTGTTCTCCGGTGGGGGTTGAATAGGAAAGAGGAAACAAGGAAGGAGGTCAGGCCGGCAGACGGGCCAGGAACTGCTCGAACTCGGCGTCCGCGATCGGCACGACGTGTTCCGGTGCCGGGTAGACGCCGGTGTTGACGTCGGCGACGAACTCCTTGAAGGCCGCGATGCGCTCGCCCTGCAGGCGCTCGTACTCGGCCGCGAAGTCGCGGTAGGTCTTGGCGTGGCGCGGCTTGTGGCCACGGGTGTGGCCCAGCACGTCTTCCGCGAACAGGTATTGCGCATCGGCGCCCGGGCCCGCGCCCATGCCCAGCATCAGCATGCTGGTGCGGCGCGAGATCTCGGCGCCGACCCGGTCGGGCACCACTTCCAGCTCGGCGCCGAAGACGCCGATGGCTTCGAGCCGCCGCACGTGCTGCCACACCGCCAGCGCGCTGGGCGCGGTCTTGCCGACCGCCTTGAAACCGCCGGTCCAGGTGGCCTGCGACGGGATCAGGCCGACGTGGGCGACCACCGGCACCGCCTCGTCGCACAGGCGTTTCTGGATGTCGAGGCTGGCGGCGCAGTAGAAGCAGTCGCCGCCCAGCGCCATGTAGTGGAAGGCCTCGCGCAGGTAGTCTTCCGCCGTGATCAGCTTGCCGAACGGGCCGTAGGGCAGGCCGACCTGGACGAAGCAGCGGCCGGCGGCGGCGCGCATCTCGGCGGTGAAGAAACGGCCCTCGATCGACAGCATGTCGACCCCGGCCGCATCGGCCGCGGCGGCCTCCTCGGGCGTGGTGACGTAGAGCATCGAGATCTGGCGCACGCCCTTGAGGGCGCGCATGTCGGCGACGGTCGGGCGCTTGGTGCGTGAGGTCATGTTCGGACTCCTGGCGCTCAGACGGTGAACGCGGCGCGGAAGGCTTCCAGCGCGGCTTCCGGCTCACCGGAGGCAAACGCCTCCATGCAGACCGTGCCGCGGTAGCCCATGCTCTTGAGTGCGCGGGCGACGCCGGCGTAGTTGACCTCGCCGGTGCCAGGCTCCATGCGGCCGGGCACGTCGGCGACCTGCACCTCGCCGATCCACGGCTGGCAGGCTCGGCACAGCTCGATCAGGTTGCCCTCGCCGATCTGCGCGTGATAGAGGTCGAGGTTGAGCTTGAGCCCGGGGCGATTGATGCTCGACACCAGCGCCAGCGTGTCCTTGGCCAGCGCGAACGGCACGCCGGGGTGATCGACCGGCAGGTTGAGGTTCTCGATCATGAAGGTCACGCCGTGCCTCTCGGCCAGGTCGGCGATGCGGTTGAGCGTGTCGCGCGCCTTCAGCCACATCGCGCCGGTGACGGTCTCGCAGGGGGTGACGGGCAGACCGCGGTCGCCCAGGCCGGTGCCGTGCAGGTTGAGCCGCGCCACGTTCAGGCGCTTGCCCACGGCGATGGCTTCTGCGGCGGTGGCCAGCAGTTCGTCGGCACCTGCGTCGTCGGCCAGGCGGCCGCGCAGGTAGCCGGTCATCGATGAGAAGCGCGTGCCGGCGGCAGCGGACTTCTCCAGCATCGCCAGGTCGTGGTTCGGCCAGTTCCAGATGCCGGCCTCGAAGCCCATCTCGGTCAGGCGGGCGAGGCGCCAGGACATGGGACGGTCGGACCAGAGCATTTCGGCGCAGGCGGCCAGCACAAAGGGTGAGTTCACAGGGGTGTCCTTCAGTTCGTCAGGTCGGGCGGCATGCACCAACGCTTGGATCGGAGGCGAGTGTAGAAAGCGTTGCATCCGGGTGCAAGTAATTCAGAAAGAATTTTCTCTTTATGTCCTTGAAGTTCGGGTAAACGATGAATTCCAGCAGGGAGGTGCTGTCTGTCGGTTCACGAGAAGTGCTGGATCCAAAGCTGTCACTGCCTTTAAAGACAAGGCAGAGCCTGTGCATATCAATGCCTGGAAGCTGTCTTTCTTTCGGGTAATTACTCAGAACAAAATTTCCAATGTGCGCATAAAGTTGCATGCACTCGGTTGCAATGCAAAAGCATGCAACCCACTGAAATGCCTCAAAGGAAGCTCGATCGCCATGGATGACCTGCTCTACGGAGTCCGAAACAAGCGCGGAGACTGGGCGCCCAACGGGCGGCGCGAGATTCCGCCGTTCTGGGCCCGGCCCCCGCAACTCCTCAAAGTCCTGAAATGGCTGCCTGGCTACGTTTGGCCCTGGAACCTGTTCCACCTGGCCACGGCGCTGCTGTGGTGGTTCTTCGTGGTGCCCGATGTCGAGACGATGAAGGTGCTCACCTGGACCTGGCCGGTCTGGCTGCTGGCGGTCAACTGGGTCGCCAACCTGGCCTGGTACGGCGCATTCGAGTGGCGCCTGTATGTGCGCAAGGCACAAGGCGGGCGCTTCAAGTACCACCACAAGTTCCCGGCCGAGCAGCCCTCGGACGTGTTCTGGTTCAAGAGCCAGAACCTGGACAACTTCCTGCGCAGCTTCCTGATCTCGATCCCGCTGTGGACGCTGGTGCAGGTGATTTTTCTCTGGTGCTACGCCAACGGCATCGGCTCCTGGCTGACCTGGGACGAGCACCCGGTCTACCTGACCGCGCTGCTGCTGCTGTCGCCGGCCATTCATGAGGTGCACTTCTACGTCATCCACCGGGCGATGCACTCGCCGCGCGTCTACAAGTGGGTGCACGCCATCCACCACAACTCGGTCAACCCGAGCCCGTGGTCGTCGCTGAGCATGCATCCGGTGGAGGGGTTCCTGTACCACGCGGTGGCGCTGTGGCACCTGGTGATTCCGTCCAACCCGATCGTGGCGCTGTTCCAGCTGCACGCGGCCGGCTTCGGGGCGATCAACGGCCACATCGGCTTCGAGAAGATGGAGCTCGGCCAGGACCGGGCGATGGAGAGCCACGCCTACACGCACTACCTGCACCACAAGTACTTCGACGTGAACTTCGGCGGCGACGGCCTGGTGCCGCTCGACCTGTGGCTGGGCACCTGGCACGACGGCAGCAAGGACGGCGACCGTCAGATGCAGGCCCGCTATGCGAAGAAGCTCGAACGCATGAATGCACACAAAGAGAGAGAGAAAGAGAAGGAGAACGCGCCACCGTCCACGCCCTGAACCACCACCGCTGCATAAAACACCCACCCGCCTGTCGATCGATCGACGGCAAGACCCCTGAGGAGACAACCATGAAATCAATCAAGAACACGCTCAAGATCCTGGCCCTCACCGCCGCGATCGCCGCCTCCACCGCCGCCATGGCCGCCGGCCCCAAGATCTTCGTGATCGGCGGCAAGGCGGACGACCCGTTCTGGTCGCGCGTCAAGAAGGGGGCTGATGACGCCGCGCTGGTCGTCAAGGCAGGCGGTGGCACCGTCACCTGGCTCGGCCCGCAGACCTATGACAACCTCGGCCCCGACGCGGCCAAGCTGATCCGCACTGCGCTGAGCCAGAAGCCCGACGCCATCGTCGGCCCCGACTGGGTGCCCGAGGCGATGGATGCGGCCTTCAAGGAAGTGGTCGCTGCGGGCGTGCCGCTGATCATCTACAACGCCGGTGGCATGGAAGCCGCCAAGCGTCTGGGCGCGATGAACTACGTCGGCAGCGAGGAGTACGTGGCCGGCATGGGCGGCGGCGAGTACTTCGGCAAGAGCGGCTCCAAGAATGTCATCTGCGTGAACACGCAGCCGGGCTCGACCAACCAGGAATCGCGCTGCAAGGGTGTGGCCGACGGCATCGCCAAGGCCGGTGGCAAGGGCACGCAACTGCCGCTGCCGTCCTCGGCCTTCGGCAACCCGACGGCAGTGGCGCAGGCCATCAAGGCCGCGCTGCAGAAGGACAAGACCATCGACGGCGTGATCACCATCAGCGCCGGTGACGCCACCAGCGCCGCCACCGGCATCCAGCAAGCCGGCCTGGTCAAGCAGGTCAAGCTCGGTACTTTCGACATCGACCCGACCAACCTGAAGCGCATCCAGGACGGCACGCAGCTGTTCTGCATCGACCAGCAGCCCTACCTGCAGGGCTACCTGGCGGTGTCGATGCTGAACAGCTACGTCAAGTACGGCCTGAAGGTGCCGACGGCCCCGATCCTGACGGGCCCCGGCATCGTCGACGCCTCCAACGTGGCTGCCACCGTGGCGGGCGCGGCAGCGGGCGCTCGCTGAGCTTCACGCGGATCCAAGTTGAGGGCCGGTCCGGCCCGGGTGGACCTTCGGGCCGGACCTGCTTCATCACTCGGTCGCCACCGCGGTGGCGGACAAAATTTTCGATCTACTGCCGTGACCACACGCCTGAACCCATGAACTCGAACACCACCACCGCCCCGGTCCCCGGGGCCGCGACCGAAGCGAGGGGCGGCACGCCCAAGACCTCGCTGAGCAGCCTGCTGCGACGGCCCGAGACCGGCTCGCTCATCGGCCTTGTCTCGGTCTTCATCTTCTTCTCGATCTTTGGCGGCGAGACGTTCCTCTCCACCAGCGGCGCGGCCAGCTGGCTCAACATCGCCGCCGAGCTGGGCATCATCGCGCTGCCGGTCGGCCTGCTGATGATTGCCGGCCACCTGGACCTGTCGGTCGGCAGCGTCATTCCGGCCAGCTCGATGACGGTGGCCATCGTCTCCGGCCACTTCGGCCTGCCGATGCCCGTGGGCATCGCGGCGGCCCTGTGCCTGGGTCTGGCGGTGGGGTTTCTCAACGGCTATCTGGTGATCCGCACCGACTTGCCGTCCTTCGTCGTGACGCTGGCCACGCTGTTCGCGGTGGCGGGCCTGACGCTCGGCCTGTCGGTGATCGTGGCGGGCAGCACCAGCGTGCCGCTCCAGAGCGATCCGCTCACCAAGGCGATTTTCGGCGACTTCATCGACGGCAAATACCAGGTCATCCTGCTGTGGTGGATCGGTGCGTCGCTGCTGGTCGGCTTCATCCTCAGCCGTACCAAGTACGGCAACTGGATCCTGGCGCTGGGTGGCGACAAGGTCAGCGCCCGCAATGCGGGCATCCCGACCGACCGGCTCAACGTCGCCCTGTTCATGGGCAGCGGGCTGTGCGCGGCCTTCGTGGGCATGTGCCAGGCGATTCTCTACAACAGCGCCCAGGTGTCGGCCGGGCAGTCGTTCATCTTCAACTCGATCATCGCGGTGGTGATCGGCGGCGTGATCCTGACCGGCGGCTACGGCTCGGTGGTGGGCATCGTGCTGGGGACGCTGACCTTCTCCATCGTCAACCAGGGCATTTATTACACCGGCTTTGATGCGAACTGGGCCAGCCTGATCATCGGCGTGCTGCTGCTGGCGGCTGTGCTGCTGAACAACACGTTCCGCTCCATGGCCTTGTCACACGCCGCGCCTCGCGCGAAACAGAAAACCAACGGGAAGGCTGCCAAATGACCACGCCGCTGCTCAAGCTCACCGCCATCAACAAGTCTTTTGGCCCGGTCAATGTCCTGCATGACATCTCCCTGGAGGTCAAGGCCGGCGAGATCCTCTGCCTGCTGGGCGACAACGGCGCCGGCAAGTCGACGCTGATCCGCATCCTCTCGGGCGTGCACAAGCCGACCACCGGCGAGATGCGCATGAAGGGTCAGCCGGTGTCCTTCGACAACCCGCGCGACGCCAGCGACAACGGCATCGCCACGGTGCACCAGTTCGGCGGCACGTTTCCGCTGATGAGCATTGGCCGCAGCTTCTTCGTCGGCGCCGAGCCGACCAGACGCTGGGGGCCGTTCGAGGTCTTCGACCGCAAGAAGGCCAACGAAATTGCCGTGCGCGAGATGCGCCAGCTCGGCATCACCCGCATCGACGACGGCAACCGCCTGGTCGGCGGTCTCTCAGGCGGCGAGCGCCAGGCGCTGGCGATTGCCCGCGCAGTGCACTTCGGCGCCAGCGTGCTGATCCTCGACGAGCCCACCGCCGCGCTCGGCGTCAAGGAGGCGGCGCACGTGCTGCGCATCATCCTGCAAGCGCGCAACAAGGGCATCGCGGTGATCTTCATCACCCACAACGTCACGCACGCGATGACCGTGGGCGACCATTTCGCGGTGCTGATCCGCGGCGCCAAGGCGGCCGATTTCCGCAAGGGCGAGAAGACCCGCGAAGAGATCACCGACCTGATGGCCGGTGGCGAGGCGATGGCCGAGCTGGAGGCCGAGATCGAGGGCTATATGGCCACGCATGAAGGGCACCCGCCGCAGGTGGCTTGACGGCGGGGCGGGTTCAGCCGGCCAGTTTGTCCTGCGTGCGCAGGTCGAAGTCGGTGGCGTCGTGGCGCTCGTGCAACTGCTCCGACAGCTCGCCGAAGGAACGGTTGACGATGCGCCCGCGCTGGACGGCCGGGCGCTGTGCAATCGACTCGGCCCAGCGCTGCACGTGGGTGTATTCCTGCACCTGCAGGAACTCGGCGGCGTTGTAGAGCGCGCCGCGCACCAGCTGGCCATACCAGGGCCAGACGGCGATGTCGGCGACCGTGTAGTCCGCGCCGCCCAGGTAGGCGCTCTCGGCCAGGCGGCGGTCGAGCACGTCGAGCTGGCGCTTGGTCTCCATCGTGAAGCGGTCGATGGCGTACTCGAACTTGCTCGGCGCATAGGCGTAGAAGTGGCCGAAGCCGCCGCCCAGGTAGGGCGCGCTGCCCATCTGCCAGAACAGCCACGACAGGCATTCGGCGCGTGCCGCGCGCTCGGTGGGCAGGAAGGCGCCGAAGGTTTCGGCCAGGTGCATCAGGATGGCGCCGGACTCGAACACCCGGATCGGCTCGGGCCCGCTGTGGTCGACCAGCACCGGAATCTTGCTGTTGGGGTTGGCGGCGACAAAGCCGCTGCCGAACTGGTCGCCCTGGTTGATGCGGATCAGCCAGGCGTCGTACTCGGCGCCGGTGTGGCCGAGCGCGAGCAGCTCTTCGAGCATCACCGTGACCTTGACACCGTTGGGCGTGGCCAGCGAGTAGAGCTGCAGCGGGTGCTTGCCCACGGGCAGTTCCTTGTCGTGCGTGGCGCCGGCAATCGGCCGGTTGATGTTGGCGAACTGGCCGCCGTTGGCCTTGTTCCAGGTCCAGACGGCGGGTGGGGCGTAGGTCGATGAATCGGTCATGAGGGCGGTCTCCGAGGGGCGGTGTTGCATCGTAAGCGCCGGGTTCAAACCGGTCGCCCGCCCCGGGCTTTGGCCGGCTGGGTGGGGCCTGGGTGATTCTGGTTCATCATTTGGCGCAGCCAGCCCGCGCCGCTGACCAGCAGGATGCCAACCAGCACCAGGCCGCTGCCGACGACGAAGCCCGGCTCCAGCGGCTCATCCAGCAGCCAGATGCCCAGCACGATGCCGAACACCGGCGTCATGAACGAGAGCACGCCCAGCCGAGAGGCCAGGTAGCGGCGCAGCAACCAGCACCAGACCAGGAAGCTGGCGAAGGACACGATCACGCTCTGGAACGCCAGGTGCGCCCACGCAGCCGGTGTGGCCTGGAAGTGCACCTGGCCCGTGACCAGCGCCGCCGGGATCAGCAGTGCGAAAGCCCCGGCGAGCTGGTAGAGCAGCGTTTCCGTCGCCGGCGCCGCGCTCAGGCCGGTGCAGCGGATGGTCACGGTCGTCGCGCCCCATGCGGCTCCTGCCAGCAGCGACAGCAGGTCGCCCAGCAGGACGTGTTCGTTCGCGAGATTGGCGGTGCCCGCGCCCCGGCCAAGAAAGGCCAGGGCGATGCCCCCGAACGCCACGCCGATGCCCGCCCACTGCAGCCAGTGCAGCCGCTCGGCCGGCAGCTTCCAGTGCAGCCCCAGCGCGGCAAACAGAGGCGCGGTGTAGAGAAATACCACCACATGCGAGGCGTGCGTGAAGCGCAGGCCCTCCGCCACCAGCACGTACTCCAGCGCGAACAGGGCACCCACCACCAGACCCGGCCGCCACCGGCCCGCGTGCAGTTGCAGGCCTTCGCCGCGCCAGCGCATCAGCGCCGCCACCAGCAGCGCGGCCACGCCCGAACGCACGCAGACCATCAGCATCGGGCTGACGTCGCCCGCGACGGCCTTCAGCGAGATCTGCTGCAGGCTCCAGATCAGGCACAGCAGCACCATGGTGCCGATGGCGCGGCCGTCGAGTGCGGTTCGGGTGTCCATGCCATCCAGCTTCGGTTCGTTGATACCGGTGCATTGTCGGATTGGCGTCTTTCATCGAGATAGCGAATATCAGACAATCGATGCTGCCAACCGGACAACGCCCGCGCTGCTGCTCCCATGCCTTCAGACCCTTCAGAGACGAACACGCTGCACCAGCCGCCCTACCACGACGCCTTGCCCGCGCCCATCGTCTTCCGGGCCGCGCAGATGCCGTCACAGGCCAGCTACCCGACCCACCGCCACGCCTGGGGCGAGTTCGTCTATTCGTTCAGCGGCGTCATGGAGGTGAAGCTGGCCGGGCAGCACTACTTGGCGCCGCCGCAGTACGGCATCTGGCTGCCACCGGACGTGGAGCATCGCGGCCTGAACCGCCAGCAAGCCGTGCACAGCTCCCTGTACGTGGCGGCCGAACTGTGCGCGGCCCTGCCGCAGACGAGTTGTGCGCTGACCGTCAGCCCGCTGGCGCGCGCGCTGCTGGAACACTTGCGCCAGCAGCCGCCAGGCCTGCCGCAGAGTGCGCCCGAGCAGCGACTGCTGCAGGTGCTGGTCGACCAGCTGAGCCACGCCCGCAGCGTCGGCAGCTACTTGCCGCGATCGGACGATCCGCTGCTGCGCGTGGTGCTGCAGGCGTTGGAGCAGAACCCCGGCGATGAGCGCTCGCTGGCCGACCTGGCGGCGGACGTTCACAGCACCGAACGCACCCTCAGCCGCCGCTGCCAGCGCGATCTGGGCATGTCGTTCGCAGAGTGGCGCCAGCGCCTGCGGGTGGTGAAGGCGCTGCCGCGCCTGGAGGGCGGCGAAAAGGTGGAGACGATTGCCCTGGACCTGGGCTACGCCAGCGCGTCGGCCTTCATCGCGATGTTTCGCCGGCTGACAGGGGTCACGCCGGCGGAGCATGCGCGCCCACGCGGGCCGGCGAAGCCGGGTTGAGCACGCCGGGCCTCGTGTTCGCCTGGTGTCAGCTGATCACCACATACTTGATCGGGCATCAGGCAAACTTCGTGTTGTGCTTGCCGTTGCAAGAAGCCGGCTCAACATCGAATACAGTAATTTCATTTCCTTCACTCCATCATGAGATGGGCGACACCATGACTGCTGATAAATCCAAGATCATCTACACCCTGACGGATGAAGCGCCCCTGCTGGCGACTTACTCGTTCCTGCCGATCATCCGCACCTTCACCGCACCGGCCGGCATCGATGTGGTCGAGAGCGATATTTCGGTGGCTGCTCGTGTGCTGGGTGAATTCCCCGAATACCTGAGCGAAGAGCAGCGGGTGCCGGACAACTTGGCCGAACTCGGTCGCCTGACGCTGTTGCCCGATACCAACATCATCAAGCTGCCCAACATCAGCGCCTCGCAGAACCAGCTGGTCACGGCCATCCGCGAACTGCAGTCCAAGGGCTATGCGCTGCCGGACTTCCCCGAGCAGCCCAAGACCGACGAAGAGAAGGCCATCCGCCTGCGCTACAACAAGTGCATGGGCAGCGCCGTCAACCCGGTGCTGCGCGAAGGCAATTCCGACCGCCGTGCGCCGCGCGCCGTCAAGGAATACGCCCGCAAGAACCCGCACAGCATGGCCGAGTGGAGCCAGGCGTCGCGCTCGCACGTCTCGCACATGCACGCCGGCGACTTCTATCACGGCGAAAAGTCGATCACGCTCGACAAGGCGCGCGACGTCAAGATGGAGCTCATCACCAAGAGCGGCAAGACCATCATCCTCAAGCCCAAGGTGTCGCTGCTGGATCGCGAGGTCATCGACAGCATGTACATGAGCAAGAAGGAACTGCTGGCCTTCTACGAGCGTGAAATCGACGACGCCTACAAGACCGGCGTGATGTTCTCGCTGCACGTCAAGGCGACGATGATGAAGGTCTCGCACCCGATCGTGTTTGGCCACTGCGTCAAGATCTTCTACAAGGACGCGTTCGAGAAGCACGCCAAGCTGTTCGAAGAGCTTGGCGTGAACGTCAACAACGGCATGGCGAACCTGTACGACAAGATCGCCACGCTGCCGCAAAGCAAGCAGGACGAGATCAAGCGCGACCTGCACGCCTGCCACGAGCACCGCCCCGAGCTGGCGATGGTCGATTCGGCCAAGGGCATCACCAACTTCCACTCGCCCAACGACGTGATCGTCGATGCGTCCATGCCCGCCATGATCCGCAACGGCGGCAAGATGTGGGGCGCCGACGGCCGCCTGAAGGACGTCAAGGCCGTGATGCCGGAGTCGACCTTCGCCCGCATCTACCAGGAGATGATCAACTTCTGCAAGTGGCACGGCGCCTTCGACCCGAAGACCATGGGCACGGTGCCCAACGTCGGCCTGATGGCCCAGCAGGCCGAGGAATACGGCTCGCACGACAAGACTTTCGAAATCGCCGAAGACGGCGTGGCCAACATCACCGACCTCAAGACCGGCGAAGTGCTGCTGAGCCAGAACGTGGAGCAGGGCGACATCTGGCGCATGTGCCAGGTCAAGGACGCCGCCATCCGCGACTGGGTCAAGCTGGCCGTCACTCGCGCCCGCAACTCCGGCATGCCGGTGGTGTTCTGGCTCGACGCCTACCGTCCGCACGAGGCGCAGCTGATCACCAAGGTCAAGATGTACCTGCACGAGCACAACACGGTCGGCCTGGACATCCAGATCATGAGCCAGGTGCGCGCCATGCGTTACACCCTGGAGCGCGTGATCCGCGGCCAGGACACCATCAGCGCCACCGGCAACATCCTGCGCGACTACCTGACCGACCTGTTCCCGATCATGGAACTCGGCACCAGCGCCAAGATGCTGTCGGTCGTGCCCTTGATGGCCGGTGGCGGCATGTACGAAACCGGTGCCGGTGGTTCGGCGCCCAAGCACGTGCAGCAGCTGGTCGAGGAAAACCACCTGCGCTGGGATTCGCTCGGCGAGTTCCTGGCGCTGGCCGTCAGCATGGAAGACCTTGGCATCAAGACCGGCAGCAGCAAGGCCAAGATCCTGGCCCGCACGCTGGATGCGGCCACCGGCAAGCTGCTTGACAACAACAAGGGCCCGTCGCCCAAGACCGGCCAGCTCGACAACCGGGGCAGCCAGTTCTACCTGGCCATGTACTGGGCCCAGGAACTGGCGGCGCAGACCGAGGACGCTGAGCTGGCGACCCACTTTGCGCCCCTGGCCAAGACCCTGACCGAGAACGAGCAGAAGATCACCGACGAGCTGAAGGCCGTGCAGGGCGCGCCTGCCGATATTGGCGGCTACTACCTGGCCGACCCGGTCAAGGTGAGCGCCATCATGCGCCCGAGCGCCACGTTCAACGCCGCGCTGGAGGCCGCAGCGCAACGCTGATGGCCGTGAATCTGGACGGGGCGCAGATCCATGCCGGGTCTGCGCCCCGTTCAGTTGTGTTCAGAAAAAATACAAAAGGAACTCCGCCATGGGCGCGCAGTGGAAAGCAAAGCACAAGGATGTGGCCGCCAATGCCAAGGGCCGGCTGTTCGGCAAGCTGTCCAAGGACATCATGATTGCCGCGCGCCACGGCGCCGACCCTGCGGCCAACGCCCGCCTGCGGCTGGTGGTCGAGCAGGCACGCAAGGTCTCCATGCCCAAGGAAACCCTGGAGCGGGCGATCAAGAAGGGCGCGGGGCTGACCGGCGAGGCCGTCAACTTCGAGCACGTCATCTACGAAGGCTTTGCGCCGCACCGCGTGCCCGTCATGGTCGAGTGCCTGACCGACAACGTCAACCGCGCTGCCTCTGACATGCGCGTGCTGTTCCGCAAGGGCCAGCTGGGCACGTCCGGTTCGGTGGCGTGGGACTTTGACCACGTCGGCCTGATCGAGGCCGAAGCCGCCGCAGCGGGCGCCGACCCCGAAATGGCCGCCATCGAAGCCGGCGCGCAGGACTTCGAGCCTGGCGACGAAGACGGCACCACGATGTTCCTGACCGACCCCACCGACCTAGATCTGGTCAGCCGCGCGCTGCCGGCGCAAGGCTTCACGGTGCTGTCGGCCAAGCTGGGCTACAAGCCCAGGAACCCGGTCAACCCGGCGAGCCTGAACGCCGAACAGCTGGAAGAGGTCGAAGTCTTCCTGGCCGCGCTCGATGCGAACGAAGACGTGCAGAACGTGTTCGCGGGCCTGGCCGGCTGACGCCCGCGTTGATGGCCGCGCCGATCCTGCAGGTCCACAACCTGCATTTCGCCTACGCCGATCAGGCGCCGCTGTTCACCGACTGGTCGGCTGCTGTGCCTGCTGGTATCACGTGGCTGGACGGCGAGCCGAGCTGCGGCAAGTCCACCTTGCTGCGTTTGCTGGCGGGTGAGCTGCGTGGCCGCGGCCAGTTCACGCTGGCGGGCCAGCCCCTGGAGACCGACTCGGCCGCCTGGCGCCGCCAGGTCTGCTGGATCGACCCGCGTGATGTGGCCTGGGACGAGCTGACGCCGGGCGGATTGATGGCCGCACAGCATGCGCTGCATCCTGCGTTGGACAAGTCGGCGTGGCAGCGGCATGTGGCAGG
This sequence comes from Leptothrix sp. (in: b-proteobacteria), assembly GCF_965250675.1. Lineage (NCBI taxonomy): Bacteria > Pseudomonadati > Pseudomonadota > Betaproteobacteria > Burkholderiales > Sphaerotilaceae > Leptothrix > Leptothrix sp. (in: b-proteobacteria). Next base: position 247,798 of record NZ_CBDFPH010000003.1, on the reverse strand, counting down.
TTTTGGCCTGGCACCGCACCTGGCCAAGCCGATGTACGCGTTGTCGACCGGCTCGCGCCGCAAGGCCGCGCTGGCGGTGGCGCTGAGTGCGGGCTGCGCCTTGACGCTGCTGGACGAGCCGACGGCCGGGCTGGACGGGCCGTCCGTGGCCTGGCTGGCGCAGGCGCTGGCAGAAGCGGATCAGGCCTGGCTGCTGGCGAGCGCCTATGGACTGGAAGGCCGGCTGGCGCTGGCGGGCACGATCACGCTGTGAGTCGGCGCGGCTTCACTTGAGCTTGCCGAGCGCGACGCGGAATTCTTCGAGCTTGGCCTCGTAGTCTGTCGCGTCGCCGTAATCCAGGAAACGGTTGTAGCGCGCGTGGGTGCCCAGCACCTTGTGGGCGTGCTTGATGGGGCAGAAGTACTGCTCGGTGCGCGCCAGGATCTCGGTCATGTAAGCCATCAGCCCGTTGCCGTACTCGCAGTAGGTGCAGTGGAACTTCTCGATGAAGTTCAGGTAGCCGAGGTAGTGCCGGTCGAACACGATGTAGTCGCCGCGCCTCACCCGCGTGATGCCGTAGATCGGGAAGCAGGTCCACTGGTAGAGCGTCACGCACAGGTCGATCAGCATCATCGGGATCACCATGCCGTAGATGATCGGCCCGGTGATCAGGTTCTGCGGCCGGTTGGTGACCAGCCAGCGGAAGAAGTTGTTCTTGAGCTGGCGGTGCGCGGTCTTGACCGAGCGCTCGAACTCCACCCGCCGGCCCTTGATCTGGAAGAACATCCGGCTTTCCTGATCGTGGACGGCGGTGCGCAAATCGTCTTCCAGTGCAGCCATCTGCGCCAGGATCTGGGTGATTTTCTCGTTCATGGCTTGAGCATAGGCCGTCCCCGCGTCACGACGAAAAAAAACCGACTGGGAGACCCAGTCGGTTGAAAGGTACCTGGAAGCTAGCTTGCGCGCGGTACCGAGGAGACAACTTGTGACGCGGAGGCTGCAACCGAGAGGGCCACGGCCCCGCGTTGAATCGCGGTCGATCAGGCGGCGCGGCGGGCCGTCTTCGGCGCCACGGCAGCAGCGGCCTTGGTGGCTGTCTGGCTCATGGCTTCGAAGTTGGCTTCTGCAGCCACGGCGGCTTGCTTGGCCGACTTCTGCATGGTTTCCAGCGCGCTGTTGGCGGCGGTCATGGCCGACTTCACCATGGCGACGGCGCCTTCGCTGCCGGCCGGGGCGTTCTTGACGGCGCCGTCCACCAGCGAGACCACTTTTTGCTGCGCAGCCGACACTTGGGCTTCGATCAGCTTGGTGACTTCAGCCTGGGTGCCCGAAGCGATTTCGTAGACCTGGCGAGCGTAGGCCGATGCCTTATCGGCGCCCGGCTGCAGCAGGGTCGACTGCAGGCTGACGAATTCTTGCGCGTCCTTGACGGCCAGCAGGGCCTTGGCGGCGTCGGTCGACTCGCTGAACAGCGCGCGGGCGGCTTGCAGGTTGAGCTCAACCAGCCTCTCGACGCCTTCGAACGACTTCTGCGACAGCTCGATGAAAGCCTCCAGATTGGCCTTGTTGGCTGCGGCGAATTGCTCAGGGGTGTTGGTCGTCATGGTGTGAACTCCAGTGGGTTGATGCGAAAGCGTTGAAGCGGAAATTCAGTCCTGATGGGGTACTGAATTCGGTGCCGGGCAGTTTTGCTGCACTGCAACATGGAATGAAGTATGGGCTGCCTGCGTGTCAATTTCAAGTCCAATGTTGCATTGCAGCAATTATTAGGGTTGATCCTCTAAATTTGTGATTCGGGATGCGAGCTGGGCACTTTCGCGAGAATGCCGCGCCATGCGCGCCTATTACGCTGATCACTTCGTCCTGCCGCTGCCGCCCGGGCATCGCTTCCCCATGCACAAATACCGCATGCTGCGCGATGGCATCGTCGCTGCATTGCCGCAGGTGCGCCTTGCGCAAGCGCAGCCCGCGAGCGAGGGGGAGCTTGCGCTGGCGCATACGCCCACCTACATCCACGCGGTGCTGGAAGGCTTGTTGAGTGCCGCACAGCAGCGCGAGATCGGCTTCCCCTGGTCGCCCGCCATGGCCGAGCGTGCCCGGCGCTCGGTCGGCGCCACGGTGACCGCCGCACGTGACGCCCTGCGCGAAGGCGTGGCCGCCAACCTGGCCGGTGGCACCCACCACGCCAGTGCGGGGCAGGGCGGTGGCTACTGCGTCTTCAACGATCTGGCGGTGGCTGCGCGCCTGATGCAGGCCGAGTGGGGCCGCCAGCGCCGCAGCCTGCTGCGGGTGGCGGTGATCGATCTGGACGTGCACCAGGGCAACGGCACGGCGGCGATCTTTGCCGACGACCCGACCGTCTACACCCTGTCGCTGCATGGCGCCAAGAACTTCCCGTTTCGCAAGGTGGCGGGCGACCTGGATGTCGACCTGCCCGACGGCTGCACCGACGCGCCCTACCTGCAGGCGCTCGACGATGCGCTTGCGCAGCTCTGGCGCCACCACGGCGATCAGCCGCCCGGGCTGATCCTCTATCAGGCGGGGGTGGATGCCTTCGAGGGCGACCGGCTCGGCCGCCTCAAGCTCACCGCTGCGGGCATGGCCGAGCGTGACCGGCGCGTTTTTGCCGCCGCCCGCGAGCGCCGCATTCCCATCGTGCTGACCATGGGCGGCGGCTACGGCCATGTGATCGAGGACACCGTCGCGCTGCAGTTGCAGACCTACCGCGAGGCGCTCGCCTCGTGGCAACACTGGCAGCATGGGCCGCACCCACAGCAGGAATAATCCACGCCATGAATTTGATGACTCCCCCTGAAGCCGGCACGTTGATGGACAGCGCAAGCGTCGATCACGCCATCACCTCGCGCCGCTCGGTGCGCGCCTTTCTGCCGACGCCGGTGCCGCGTGAGGTGATCGAGGCGATCCTGGCCGTGGCTGCCCGCTCGCCCTCGGGCACCAACACGCAGCCCTGGCAGGTGCATGTGCTGACCGGTGCCAGCCGCGACGGCCTGTGCGCCCAGTTGCAGGCCGCGCACGACGACCCGGTCATCGCCGCCCAGCATCAGGAGGACTATGACTACTACCCCGCGCAGTGGACCGACCCCTACCTGGCGCGCCGCCGCAAGGTGGGCTGGGACCTGTACAGCCTGCTCGGCCTCACCCGTGACGACAAGGCCGGCATGCACCACCAGCACGGCCGCAACTACCAGTTCTTCGATGCGCCGGTGGGCTTGATCTTCACCATCGACCGCACGCTGTCGCAAGGCTCGTGGCTCGACTACGGCATGTTCATGCAGAGCGTGATGGTGGCCGCGCGCGGCCGGGGGCTGGACACCTGCCCGCAGGCCGCCTTCAACAAGTTCCATCGACTGATTGCCGCGCACCTGTCGTTGCCGCCCGAGCAGGCGGTGGTCTGCGGCATGGCGCTGGGCCACGCCGATCCGGCAGCCATCGCCAACCAGCTGCAGACCGAACGCGCGCCGGTGGTTGAGTTCACCCATTTCCATTCATGAAGGCGCATTCATGAACGGCGCCACGCTTTCCGCCTGGTGGGGCCTGCCGTTTGCGGGTGTGCTGCTGTCGATTGCGCTGTGCCCGCTGCTGCTGACGCGGCTGTGGCATCACCATTACGGCAAGATCGTCGCGCTCTGGACGCTGGCGCTGCTGTTGCCGCTGGCGTGGCTGCAGGGGCCGGCCATCGCCGCCGGCAGCGTGGCGCACGCGCTGGTGGCTGACTACGTGCCCTTCATCGTGTTGCTGACGGCGCTCTACACCGTGGCCGGCGGCATCTACATCCGCGGCAACTTCCACGGCAGCCCCGGCTTCAACGCAGGCCTGATGGCGGTGGGTGCGCTGCTGGCCAGCGTGATGGGCACCACCGGCGCGTCGATGCTGCTGGTGCGCCCGCTGATCCGCGCCAACGACAACCGCCGCCACGCCGCGCACGTGCTGGTGTTCTTCATCTTCATCGTCAGCAACGCGGGCGGCTCGCTCACGCCGCTGGGCGATCCGCCGCTGTTCCTGGGCTTCCTGAAGGGCGTCGATTTTTTCTGGACGCTGCGCAACATCCTGCCCGAGACGCTGTTCCTGATCGGCGCGCTGCTGGTCGTCTTCTGGCTGATCGACACCTGGTATTACCGCCGTGAAGGCGTGCAGCCCGTCGACCCCACGCCGGATACGCCGCGCATCGGCCTGGAGGGTGGAGCCGTCAACCTGACGCTGCTGCTGGTGGTGATCGGCCTGGTGCTGTTGAGCGGCATCTGGAAGCCCGACGCCCACTGGAGCGTGGCCGGCGTGCACCTCGGCCTGGCTGCGCTGGTGCGCGACGCCGGCCTGCTGGCGGTGGTGGCGCTGTCGCTCTGGCTCACGCCGCGTGCAGTGCGCGAGGCCAACCAGTTCAACTGGGCGCCGATGCAGGAGGTGGCCCGGTTGTTTGCGGCCATCTTCATCACCATCGTCCCCGTGCTGGCCATGCTGCAGGCCGGCGCGCAGGGGGCGTTTGCGCCGGTGGTGGCGCTGGTCACCGGGGCCGACGGCCAGCCGCTGCCCGCCATGTACTTCTGGGCCACCGGCCTGCTGTCGTCCTTCCTGGACAACGCGCCGACCTATCTGGTGTTCTTCAACCTGGCCGGTGGCGACCCGCAGGTGCTGATGACCACGCAGGCGACCGTGTTGGCGGCGATCTCGGCCGGCTCGGTCTTCATGGGCGCCAACAGCTACATCGGCAACGCGCCCAACCTGATGGTCAAGGCCATCGCCGAAGACCGGGGTGTGAAGATGCCCAGCTTCTTCGCCTACATGGCCTGGAGTTCTGCCATCCTGCTGCCGCTGTTCGCGCTCATCAGCCTGATCTGGCTACGCTGAGCTTTTCTGCCGTTTCTTTGCCGTCCCCTTGCCGTTCACCCCACACAACGACCTGCTGCCCGCCATGAACTCACCCGCCACGCCCCGCCCGCGCCTGCTCGTCACCCGTCAGGTTTTCCCGGAAGTCATCGCCCGGCTGGCCGAGCACTTCGAGGTGGCGCACAACGACAGCGACACCCCCTGGAGCCAGGACGAGCTGATCGCCCACCTGCAGGGCTTCGATGCCGTCTTCGTCACCACCGGCGAGCGCATCGATGCGCGCCTGCTGACCGCTTGCCCGCAGCTCAAGGCCGTCTGCAGCATGGCGGTCGGCTACAACAACATCGACGTGCCTGCCTGCACCGCTGCCGGCGTGCTGGCCAGCAATGCGCCCGATGTGCTGACCGAAACCACCGCCGACCTGGGCTTTGCGCTCATGATGGCCGCCGCCCGCCGCCTGGCCGAGAGCGAACACGCGCTGCGCCGGGGCGAATGGACCCGGTGGAGCGTCGACCAGTTCTGCGGCCAGGACGTTTTCGGCAGCACGCTCGGCATCCTCGGCATGGGCCGCATCGGCCAGGCGGTGGCGCGGCGCGGTGCGCTGGGTTTCGGCATGAAGGTGGCGTACCACAACCGCTCGCGCCTGGCGCCCGAGGTTGAGGCGCCGCTGGGCGCGCAGTGGCTCTCGCTGCCGGACCTGCTGCGCACGGTCGACCACCTCGTCATCGTGCTGCCCTACAGCGCCGCCTCGCACCACCTGATCGGCGCGGCCGAACTGGCGCAGATGAAGCCCACTGCCACGCTTGTCAACATCGCCCGGGGCGGTATCGTCGACGACGCCGCGCTGGCGCTGGCGCTGCGCAACAACGTCATCGCCGCTGCCGGACTGGACGTGTTCGAGGGCGAGCCGGCCGTGCACCCCGACCTGCTGACCGTGCCCAACGTCGTGCTCACCCCCCACATCGGCAGCGCCAGCCGCCCCACGCGCGTGGCGATGGCCAACCTGGCAGCCGACAACCTGATCGCGCGCTTCACGGGCGGTGTGCCGCCGACGGCGTTGAATCCGCAAGTGCTGAGCGCCGGATGAGTTTGGGAAGGTGCACATGACGTCGATCGGGACCCGCTTCATCGCTGCGGCCGCGCTCCTGCTGATGGTCACCACCGTCAGCGCAGCCAGCTACGCCGAACTGCAACCCATCCTGCAGGCGCGATGCGTGCTCTGCCACGCCGGCGCTTCTGCGGCGGCAGGGCTGCAACTCGACAGCCTGCCCGGCCTGCTCAAGGGCAGTGCGCGCGGGCCGGTCGTGGTCAAGGGCGACGCAGCGGGCAGCGAACTGGTCAGGCGCCTCAAAGGACAGAGTCAGCCCCGCATGCCGCTCACCGGCCCGCCTTACCTGAGCGACGCCGAAACCGCGCTGTTCGAACGCTGGATCACGGCGGGTCTGCCGGCGGGGACGGCCTCTGCTGCCCCGCCTTCGAGCGCGCCCTTGCTGTCCCGGCCGCAGCCGGGCGAGGCGCCCACCTGGGCGCATGTCGCCCCCATCCTGGCCACCCGCTGCGCCAAATGCCACAGCCCGCAAGGCCAGATGGGGCCGGCGCCTGAGGGTTATCTGCTCAACAGCTACCAGGGCGCCCTGTCCGCCAGCGACCGGGTCCGCATCGTGCCCGGCCAGCCGCTGGCCAGTGAACTGCTCCGGCGCGTGCGCGGCCATGCCCGGCCACGCATGCCGTTCGACGGCCCGCCCTGGCTCAGCGATGCGGACATCGGCCTCATCAGCGACTGGATTGCTGCAGGCGCCCGCAACAGCGCCGGTCAACCTGCGCCGGTGCCCGCAGGTGCTCGTATCCGCTTGCGCGGCGTGCTGGCCTCCGATGGCACGCTCGACGGCCTGCCCCTGCCAGAAGGTGGCCGCCGCGACCGCCTGCCGTGCCCGGGCGAGGGCGTCGAGCTGCGCGGCACGCTGGGTCCCGACGGCCAGATCGACGCCGAGCGGGTGCGCCGGCGTTGATGCCTGCGTTGACGTCGGCGGCTCAGGCCTGCTTCAGCAACGCCGTATCGATCGGCAACTGACGCAGCCGCTTGCCCGTGGCGGCAAAGATGGCGTTGACCACGGCGGGCGCGGCCGGCGGGGTGCCGGGTTCGCCGATGCCGCCGGGTTTTTCGCTGCTGGGCAGGATGTGGACTTCGACCTGGGGCATTTCGGTCAGGCGCAGGACGGGGTAGTTGTGGAAGTTGGACTGCTCCAGCCGCCCGTCCTTGAAGTCCAGCTTGCCGTAGAGCGCCGCGCTCAGGCCGAAGACGATGCCGCCTTCGATCTGGCGGCGGATGATCTCCGGATTGACCGTCATGCCGCAGTCGACCGCCGCGACCACGCGGTGCACCTTGGGCGTACCGTCGGCGGCCACTGACACCTCGGCCACTTCGGCCACGTAGCTGCCGAAGCTCTGCGCCACCGCGATGCCCCGGAACACGCCCGCCGGCAGCGGCTGGCCCCAGCCGGCTTGCTGCGCGGCGGCTTCGAGCACAGCCTTGTAGCGCGGCTGCTTGTCGAGCAGGGCGCGGCGGAACTCGTACGGGTCCTTGCCGGCGGCGGCTGCCAGCTCGTCGATGAAACCCTCGATGAAGAAGATGTTCTGCGAGTGGCCGACCGAGCGCCAGAACCAGACCTGCGGGCCGGGCTCGCGGCGGCCGTATTCGAGCTTGAGGTGCTCGATGTCATACGGCTGGTCGGCCACGCCTTCCATCGCGAAAGCGTCGACGCCGTTGTCCGGAATCTTCATGAAGCCCGAGGCCGCCATGATCGACGGCGACGATACGCCAGCGGTCAGCGACTTCAGCGCGCCCTGCGCATCAAGCGCACCGCTGAAATGCGCCACGGCAGCCGGGCGGTAGAAGCCGGCCATCATGTCGTCTTCGCGGCTGTAGATCAGCTTGACCGGCTTGCCGCTCAGCTTGGACAGCAGCGTGGCGTCGATGACGAAGTCCGACGCAAAGCGCCGGCCGAAGCCGCCGCCCAGCATCATGGTGTGGACCTTGACGCGCGCCGGCTGCACCTGCGCCACCTGGCCCAGGATGCCCTGCACCGGGCCCTGGCTCTGCGTGCCGGCCCAGATGTCGACGTCCTCGCCGCGCACCCAGGCGGTGCAGTTGAGCGGCTCCATGGTGGCGTGCGCCAGATAGGGCACGCTGTACGTGGCCTCGACGACCCGCGTGGCCGACGCCGGGCGGCTGTCGCCCTTGGCGATTGCGACCGAGCCGCCCGCCCTGGCGCCTTCGGTCAGCTGGGCCGTGATCTTCTCGGTTGACAGGTCCGCCAGCGCGCCCAGGTCCCAGTCGATCTTGAGCGCGTCGCGGCCTTTCCTGGCCGCCCAGTAGCCCTCGGCCAGCACCGCCACGCCGTGCGGAATGCTGATGACCTGCTTGACGCCGCGCACCGCCTTGGCAGCGCTGTCGTCGAGCGTGCGCACCTTGGCGCCGGGCTGCGGCGCACGCGCCATCACGGCCACCAGCATGCCGGGCACGACCACGTCGATGCCGTACTTGGCGCTGCCGTTGAGCTTGGCGGGCGTGTCCAGGCGGCGCTTGGGCTGGCCGAGGATCTTGAAGTCCTTGGCCGCCTTGAGCGGCGGATTCTCTGGAACCGGCAGCTTGGCTGCGGCGAGGGCGAGGGCGCCGTAGCTCAGCTTCTTGCCGCTGGCGCTGATGACGTGGCCGGCTTCGGTGCGGCACTGGTCGGCGGATACCTTCCACTGCTCGGCGGCGGCAGCCACCAGCATGGCGCGGGCGGCGGCGCCGGCCTTGCGCACCGGCTCCCAGTGCGCGCGCACCGTGGTGCTGCCGCCGGTGGCCTGCATGCCGAACAGCGGATTGTTGTAGGCCTTGTCAGCCGGCGCCTGCTCGACGCGCACCTGCGCCCAGTCGGCGTCCAGTTCTTCAGCCACCAGCATCGGGATGGCGGTCAGCACGCCCTGGCCCATCTCGGCCGAGCCGCAGACCACGGTGACGCGGTTGTCGGGCGTGATGCGCAGCCAGGCGCTGGGCTGGAACTGCGCCACGGCGGTGACGACCCCGGCGCGGGCGGCCGTTTTGAGCGCCTTCTTGCGGTTGGCGGCCAAGCCGGTGGCGGGCAGGGCGAAGCCCAGCACCAGCGCGGCACCGCCGCCGAGCAGGCCGCGGCGGGTCGGGTGGCTGACTGGTGTGTCGTGGCCGTCGCTGTCGGTGTCGTTGTGGGATGCATTCATGATCAGCCCTTCCGATGCAGTTCGACCGCCGCGTCCTTGATGGCCGCGCGGATCTGGTTGTAGGTGCCGCAGCGGCAGAGGTTGCCGCTCATGGCTGCGTCGATGTCGGTGTCGCTGGGCGCCTTGTTCTGCGCCAGCAGCGCGCAGGCGCTCATGATCTGGCCGGACTGGCAGTAGCCGCACTGCGGCACGTCCTGCTGCAGCCAGGCGGCCTGCACGGCTTTGCCCGTGCTGCTGGCGCCCACGCCTTCGATCGTCGTGACGCTCTTGCCCGCTGCGGCCGAGATCGGCGTCGAGCACGAACGCACTGCCACGCCGTCCAGATGCACGGTGCAGGCGCCGCACAGCGCCATGCCGCAGCCGAACTTGGTGCCCGTCAGCTGCAGGTTTTCGCGCAGCGCCCAGAGCAGGGGCATGTCCGGGTCGGCGTCGACCTTGCGCGTCTGGCCGTTGACTTTGAGGGTGATCATGGGGCGTCTCCGTAAGGCTGAATGCAGCGCACCTTAGCGCGCAGGCCTGCCAGCGTCAAACCGGAGGGTGAGACTGCCCTCAGCGCCCTCAGGCGCTCAACAGCTTGTGCACCAGCTCGGGCGTGGTGGCGGCTTCGTACTTGCGCATCAGCCGGGCGCGGTAGACGTCGACCGTGCGCGGGCTGATGTCCAGCCGGCGGCCGATGAGCTTGCTGGTCAGCCCTTCGATCAGCAGCGCGGCAATTTCGCGCTCGCGCGGCGTCAGGTCGGCCTTGAGTTGCCGCAGCGCCGACAGGTCCTCGAACGCCCAGATGCCGGCTGCGTGCGGCTGCGCTGGGTCGAGCGCCCGGCCCGAGACGTGGCACCAGAACAGCTCGCCGTCGAAGCGGCGCATGACGCGCTCGTCCGCGTAGCGCCCGCTGGCGTCCAGGCTGGCGACGATGCGCGCGCCGGTGCGCTCGAACTCGGCTGCGCTCGGGTAAAGCGCCTCGAAACTGTGGCCGACCAGCTGTTCGCGCGTCGCGCCGAACATGGCCAGCAGCTGCTGGTTGCAGTCGACCATCAGACGGTTGCGCGACAGCACCAGCCCGATGGGGGCCAGGTCGAAGGCGATGCGGTAGTCGAGCGTTTTCAATAGACCCACACGTTCACGGTGGCCACCAGCGCGGCGTCGTAGGTTGACGTGGCCCTGAATGTCACGGGCAGCGGACCGGCAAACGGGTAGGCCGAGGCCGTGTCCACCACCACCCGGGAGCCGTTCACCGTCGTGGGTCGAATCGCGAGGCCCGCGTAAGACACGGTGGCGCCCGAGGTCTCGATGCGCGACCCGCCAACCTGCATCGTCCACGTCACGGGCTCCCCCGCATCAAGCTCGAAGCGCTCGCCGGCATAAACCGACATGGACTGCGCCATGCCCGGGTCGATCCGCAAAGAGGCCGAAGATTGCCCGGCAATGACGACGCCGATCTGAAACGCCACATCGGCGCTGCCACCGCCGCATGCGGTCAGGCCCAATGAGGCACTGAGAACGGCAATGCCCAGCAGCCGATGCCAGGGCCGACGTCCGAGGCCCGCATTGGAGGGCGCACGATCCATCCGTTCAATGGCAGGGCGATGGGTGCGCGTTTCGGTGGGCATGTCTCAAGGGCGAAGTGGGAACCCTTGCTCCAACGAAGCGCCGGCATGATGGGTTGACCGAGGGTGCCCATGGACCCGCCCATGCCCGCGGTTTATTCGGCGTCGGAGCGGGAGAGCAGTGCGCTCAGCAAAATCCGCGCGCTTGCCACGTTGGTGGCGCAGGGCACGTTGTGTACGTCGCAGGCCCGCACCAGCGCGTTGATGTCCGGCTCATGCGGTTGCGACGACATGGGGTCGCGCAGGAAGACCACCGCGTCGACCGCACCCACCGACAGCCGCGCTCCGATCTGCAGGTCACCGCCCAGCGGGCCGCTCAGCAGCCGCTCTACGGTTAGCCCCACTTCCGCCTGCAGGCGTCCTCCCGTCGTGCCCGTGGCCATGAGCGTGCATTGCGCCAGGCCTGCAGCAAATTCACGGGCCAGCGCCACCATGGCGTCCTTTTTGCGGTCATGGGCGATCAATGCGAGCTTCATGGGCGAGGTGCGAAAGAGGGTTGACTTAGTCAATTCTACGTATGCACTACGTAAGGCCTTACGTAGTACGCTCTGCGCTGTTCTCAAACACGCGGAGACCACGCATGAACAAGGTTTATCCCAGCGCTGCAGCGGCGCTGGACGGCATCGTCGCCCACGATCAGTTGCTCGCCGTGGGCGGCTTCGGCCTGTGCGGCATCCCCGAGGCGCTGATTGCCGCGCTGCGCGACAGCGGCGTCAAGGGCCTCACGGTCATCAGCAACAACGCGGGCGTTGATGGTTTCGGCCTCGGCCAGTTGCTTGAGTCGCGCCAGATCAAGAAGATGATTTCCAGCTACGTCGGCGAGAACAAGGAGTTCGAGCGCCAGTACCTGGCGGGCGAACTGGAGCTGGAGTTCACGCCCCAGGGCACGCTGGCCGAGAAGTTGCGTGCCGGTGGCGCCGGCATTCCAGCCTTCTACACCCGCACCGGTGTGGGCACGCTGGTGGCCGAGGGCAAGGAAACGCGCGAATTTGACGGCCACGTCTACCTGATGGAGCGCTCGCTCAAGCCCGCCGTGTCGCTGGTCAAGGCCTGGAAGGCTGACAAGAGCGGCAACCTGCTGTTTCGCCGCACGGCACGCAACTTCAACCCGGCGGTCGCCATGGCCGGCAAGGTCACGGTGGTCGAGGTGGAAGAGCTGGTCGAGACCGGCACCTTCGACCCCGATTCGGTGCACCTGCCCGGCATCTACGTTCACCGCATCGTGGTGAACGCGACGCCCGAGAAGCGCATCGAAAAGCGCACCACCCTTTAAGCCTGAAGCGGAGAACAACACCATGGCCTGGACACACGACCAGATGGCCGCCAAGGCGGCGGCCGAACTGAAGGACGGCTACTACGTCAACCTCGGCATCGGCCTGCCCACGCTGGTGGCCAACCACGTGCGCGACGACATCGAGGTCTGGCTGCAGAGCGAGAACGGCATGCTCGGCATCGGCCCGTTTCCCACCGAAGACGAGGTGGACGCCGACCTGATCAACGCCGGCAAGCAGACCGTGACCACCATTCCCGGCAGCAGCATCTTCGGCAGCCACGACAGCTTCGCGATGATCCGCGGCGGCAAGATCAACCTGAGCATCCTGGGTGCGATGCAGGTCAGCGCCCAGGGCGACCTGGCCAACTGGATGATTCCCGGCAAGATGGTCAAGGGCATGGGCGGCGCGATGGATCTGGTGGCGGGCGTCGAGCGCGTCATCGTGCTGATGGAGCACGTCGCCAGGAAGAAAGACGGCTCGACCGACCTGAAGATCCTGCCTGGCTGCACCTTGCCGCTGACGGGTGTGGGCGTGGTCAACCGCATCATTACCGACCTGGGCGTGATGGACGTGACGCCTGAGGGCCTGAAGCTGGTGGAGTTGGCACCGGGCGTGTCGCGCGAGGAAATCGCTGAAAAAACGGGTGTGCCGCTGATCTGAAAAGCTGCAGGCTCAAAGCCAATAGAAAAGCCGCCTCATTTGAGGCGGCTTTTTGCTGACCCGTCGCACCTGCTCTTGCCAGGCGCGACGGGCAATGCATGGTTTAGAACGCGTAGATCGCGCCCAGGGCATAGATGTTGAGCTTGCCGGTGACACGTCCCGCATCGAAGTAGACGAAGGTGTTCTTGAACACTTCACGGTTGATGAAGAGTTCAGCCGCCTTGACCTTGGTGTCCGAGTTTTCGCCGTAATTGACGCCGACGGTGAAGCCCGCCACCGGTGCGGCTGCGCCGACACCGAAACCCTTGCCCGTGCCACCGCTGGCCGGCGCGCCGCCGTCAGCGTAGCTGGCCATGACCTTGGCGAGGCCGAAGTCATAACTGGTGGCCAATGACGCGAAACTCTTCGATGTGGCGGTACGCTTGCTTTCGGCCGCAACGCCCAGCGACAGTTTGCCTACCGTGTAGGTCGCGCCGATCGAACCATTGGTCTTGGCATCGACCACATTACCTGCGGGCTGTGCACCGACCTGGATTTTCAGGCCGCCCATTTCAGGCGCGATATATTGCAGCGAACGCTCCTGACGACCGGGCAGCCAAGCCGCAATACCCGAGTTATAAAAAGCGGAGGCTGCGTTGGCGCCGCCGTTGAAATCAAAACCAATCTGGGTTTGAAACGCCACGGAATCCTGCTTGCCCAGGCGCACTTCACCGAAACCACCTGACAGACCTGCCCAAGCCTGGCGATTGAAGAACGGTCCGGGAATATCGCCGCTGCTGGTGATGCCGCCGGTTTCGAGCTTGAAGTTGGCCTTCAGGCCAGGCGCCACTTCCGTCGTGCCTTTGAAGCCGATTTTGGTGGTCGAATTGCCCTGCGAGCTGCCGTCGTCACCACCGGAATGGAAATCGGCCTTGACGCCTTTGCCGAGCACTTCATTCTTGCCGTAGCTCAGGTCGATCAGACCATAAATCGTCATTTCGGCGTGCGCTGCGCCCGCCAATAACAGGGCTGCAGCACCAAGTAACATTTTGGGTTGACGGGTAAGGGATGCGAGCATGATGACCTTTCTGGGTGTATTTTGTGACCGAATATCGCTGGAGGCGATGTATCTATGGTCGCGCCATCACGCCCGACGGGTCAAGTCGATCAATGAATACCCTTGATACGTTTACATTCGATGTTGTTAATATGCAACCAATCATTGTTATTGGTGCATAAATTCCAGATATATAACCAATCAGGTGCGCACTATTAATGTCATGCACCATTTTGGATTATTTGGGATTGTGCGGCGCCAAGTTTGGCTCACCCTACCGGCGAAGGGGCTTCAGGTGGCCTGACCTTGCCACTGGCCCGCCACGAGCTTCTCGTGCGGGCGGAACTGGTCCTTGTAGGCCATCTTGGGGCTGGCTTCGATCCAGTAGCCGAGGTAGACGTAGGGCAGACCGAGTTCGCGGGTCTGCTCGATCTGCCACAGCACGTTGTAGGTGCCGTAGCTTGCGCCCTCGTCGGGCGCGTAGAAGGTGTAGACCGCCGAGAGACCGTCGTTGAGCACGTCGATGATGGACACCATCTTGAGCGCGCGCGCCGGGTCGGGCTCGGTCGGGTCGGTGAACTCCACCAGCCGGGAGTTGACCCGGCTCTGCAGCAGGAACTGGGTGTACTGGTCGACCGAGTCCTGGTCCATGCCGCCGCCGGCGTGGCGCTCGGTCTGGTAGCGCAGGTAGAGCGCGTAGTGCTCGGGCACGAAGCCCATGCGCATCACGCGCGATTGCAGGTGCTGGTGGCTGGCCCAGGCGCGACGCTGGCTGCGCTTGGGCGCGAAGGTCGCCACCGGCACGCGCAGCGGAATGCAGCACTGGCAGCCGTCGCAATACGGCCGGTAGGTGAACATGCCGCTCCGCCGGAAGCCGGCGGCGACCAGGGCGGAATAGGTGTCCGAATTGATCAGGTGCGAGGGTGTGGCCACCTGCGAGCGCGCGACCTTGCCGTCCAGGTAACTGCAGGGGTAGGGCGCGGTGGCATAAAACTGCAACTGCGCCAGCGGAAGATCCTTGGGATGGGTCACGCGCTGAAAGGGTTCACGGGGTGGACATCACGGCGGGCGGCAGGCGCAAATCCAGTTGCACCCAGACCGCAGGATCATAAAACCAGCCTTGCGGCGCCTGGCGGTTGACGTGGTTTTGCAGATGCGCCTCGAACGCCGCACGGGCCACTGGCGCGGCGCCCAGCGTGGCCAGGTGGGCAGTCTGCTGCTGGCAGTCGATCCACGGCATGTCGTGGGCACGGCAGAACGCCACCAGCGCCGCCAGCGCGATCTTGGACGCATCGGGCCGCAGCGCGAACATCGACTCGCCGAAGAACATGCGGCCCAGGTTGACGCCGTAGAGGCCACCGACCAACTCGCCGTCGATCCAGGTCTCGAACGAATGCACCTGTCCTGTGCGGTGCCAGGCGCAGTAGGCCTGCGCCACCTCCGGCACGATCCAGGTGCCGTCCTGGCCGGGGCGCGCCACGCCGCTGCAGTGGGCGATGACACGGTCGAAGGCGCTGTCGATGCGCACCTCGCAGCCCGGGGTGGCGATGAAGTGCTGCAGCGTCTTGCGCAGCGAGCGGTGCAGCTTGAAGTCCGCCGTCTTGAGCACCATGCGCGGGTTGGTGGTCCACCACAGCACCGGCTGGCCGGGGCTGAACCACGGGAAGATGCCCTGGGCGTAGGCCAGCCGCAGCCGCGCCACGCTCAGGGTGCCACCGGCGCAGAGCAGGCCGGCAGCGTCGGTCTCGGGGCCGAGGGCTTGGGCGGTGGGCGGGAAGGGCGCCAGGGCGGTGTCGCCCGGCGCGGCGTCAGTCTCGTCCTCAGGCAGCCAGGGAATCATGGAAATGCTCTCCCGGCTGGCCTGAGCCGATCAGCGCAGTTGCAGGTCGTCGGCGCCGTATTCGATGCCCAGCGGCTCGATCAGCAGACGCTTGGGGCCGGCTTCGACTTCACCCGCCACCCAGGCCGGCACGCCGACCGAGCGCGACAGCTCGACCACCTGCTCGGCCTGCTCGGCCGGCACGAAAATCGCAAAGCCCGCGCCCATGTTGAAGGTGCTGTAGGCCTCGCGGT
This sequence comes from Leptothrix sp. (in: b-proteobacteria), assembly GCF_965250675.1. NCBI lineage: Bacteria > Pseudomonadati > Pseudomonadota > Betaproteobacteria > Burkholderiales > Sphaerotilaceae > Leptothrix > Leptothrix sp. (in: b-proteobacteria). Next base: position 232,087 of record NZ_CBDFPH010000003.1, on the reverse strand, counting down.
CGTCCTGCTGGGCGTGGTGCTGGATGAAGCTCAGCACCGGCGTCACCGGCGGCACGCTGTGGATGCGATAGGTCAGTTCGGCCGGGTGGCGCAGCAGCTTGCGCCAGCCGTGGCCGGTGATGTTGGCGCAGTAGTGCGGCGCAATGCCGGCCCTCCACAGCGCCTCGGTCACGGGCGAGTACAGCGTGGTGGGCGCCAGCAGCGCCTCGCCGTAGCTCAGGCCCGGGCGGATTTCGGTCAGGTAGCCTTGCGGCAGGCGCTCGACCAGCTTGCGCGCCAGGCTCAGGCCGTTGGCGTGGATGCCGCTCGACGCCAGCAGCACGATCGCGTCGCCCGCGCCGAGCTTGTCGCCCACGCTCAGACGCTCCTTCGGGTTGATCAGGCCGGTGCAGGACGCGGCCAGGTCGATGCGGCCGCCTTCGACGATGCCGGCCAGCGCGGGCGTTTCACCGCCGCCCCAGGCGACCGAGCAGATCTCGCAGGCGCGCTTCCAGCCTTCGACCAGGGCTTGTGCGCGCAACTTGTCGCCGAACCAGTCAGAGCCGCCGGCGGCCCAGTAGGCCTGCACCACCAGCGGCGTGGCGCCGACGGTGATCAGGTCGTTGATCGCCATGGCGATGGTGTCCTGGGCGATGCCGTCGTAGTAGCTCTTGCCCGTCAGCGTGGCCATCTCGTCGGCCACCAGGGTCTTGGTGCCCAGGCATTCGACGATGGAGGCGATGTAGAACGGGCCGACGTCCACCACGTACGCCGATTCGCCGCGCGAGGCGGCGACTTCGGTGAAGCCATGGTGGCTCAGGTGGGTGGCGGTGGAGGCCGCCGCGCGTTGGGCACTGATCTTGAGCGGATCGATCAGGTCGTAGTTGACGCCGGCCTGGTCATAGCTGAGGGTGCCGGTCGGATGGGCAGCGCCGGAGGGCTGCGTAGCGGTGGAGGCTGCGGTGGGGGCTGAATTCATGGGCGCGATTATCCGGCACCCTAGAATCCCGCCCCATGTCATACGTTGTCCTGGCCCGCAAATACCGCCCCCGCAGCTTCACTGAAATGGTGGGGCAGGAGCACGTCGTGCAGGCCCTGAGCAATGCGCTGACGCAGCAGCGCCTGCACCACGCCTACCTGTTCACCGGCACGCGCGGAGTCGGCAAGACCACCGTGTCGCGCATCCTGGCCAAGAGCCTGAACTGCACCGGTGTCGACGGCCACGGCGGCATCACCGCCCAGCCCTGCGGCGTGTGCGATGCCTGCCGCGACATCGATGCCGGCCGCTATGTCGACTACGTCGAGCTCGACGCGGCCTCCAACCGCGGCGTCGACGAGATCAGCCAGCTGCTTGACCAAGCGGTCTACAAGCCGGTGATGGGCCGCTTCAAGGTCTACATGATCGATGAAGTGCACATGCTCTCCAGCACCGCCTTCAACGCGATGCTCAAGACGCTCGAGGAGCCGCCCGAGTACCTGAAATTCGTGCTCGCCACCACCGACCCGCAGAAGGTGCCGGTCACGGTGCTGAGCCGTTGCCTGCAGTTCAACCTGCGCCCGATGGCGGCCGAGACGGTGTTCGAGCACCTCGGCCAGGTGCTGGCCGCCGAGCAGGTGCCGGCCGAGCCGGGCGCGCTGCGGCTGATCTCGCGGGCTGCGCACGGCTCGATGCGCGATGCCTTGTCGCTCACCGACCAGGCCATCGCCTACGCCGGCGGCCAGCTCGATGAAGCCCAGGTGCGCCAGATGCTGGGCGCGGTCGACCGCAGCCACGTCGTGCGCATGGTCGAGGCCGTGGCCGCGCAGGACGGCGCGGCACTGGTGCGCTGTGTCGACGATCTGCGCGGCCTGGGCCTGTCGGCTGTGGGCGCGCTGGAAGAACTTGCCACGCTGGCGCAGCAGATGGCGGTGCTGCAGGTCGTGCCCGAGTCCGCTGACCCGGCCGACCCCGACACACCGCAGTTGCAACGCCTGACGCCGCTGCTCGCGCCCGACGAGTTGCAACTGCTCTACAGCATTGCGCTGCACGGCCGCGCCGAGTTGGCATTGGCGCCCGACGAATACAGCGGCCTGGTGATGGTGCTGCTGCGCCTGCTGGCGTTTTCGCCGGGATCTGCGCCGAAGCCTGCGCCTGAGCGCCGCGAGCCGACCCCTGCGGCCACGCCGCCGCGCCGTGACCTGCTGCGCCCGACGGCGGCAGTCAGCAGCGTGACGCCAGCGCGTCCTGCACCAGCCATGGCACCGCGTGCTGTGGCTGAGCCCGCTCCCGTACCGGCACCTGTTCCTGTTCCTGTTCCTGCGTCTGTAGCCGTCCCTGCGCCCATGGCGCAGATCGCCTCCGAGCCTGAATCCGGCGGCAGTTCCGTCCCGCCCTGGGAAGAGCTGCTGGAGAGCTGGGAGATGCCTGCGCTCGCGCCTGTCGTTGCACCGGCCATCGCGCCAGTTGCACCGCCGGTCGTGGCGGTTGCGGCGGCGGCTGTCGTGGCCGCTGCCGAAATCGTCATTCCCACACCCGCATCCGTTTCCATCCCAGGCGACGCCGTGCCGCAAGACCGCTGGGGCGTCGTCTGCCAGCAGTTGTTCGAGCGCGGCGCCGTCACCGGCCTGGTGCGTGAGTTGGCCTGGCAGGCGCAATGCGTCGACTTCGATGACGCTGCGGGGCGCTGGCAACTGCGCGTCGAGCGCGAATCGTTGCGTCAGAGCAGCCACCGCGAGCGTCTGCAGACCGCGCTGACCGAGTTGCTCGGCCAGCCGCAGCGCCTGGAGATCGAAGCCGGCGCCGTCAGCGACAGCGCCGCCCGCCGCGATGCCGCCACCCGCCTGCGCGTGCAGCGCGAGGCCGAGGCGCTGATGCAGGGCGACCCGCAGATCCTGCAGCTTCTGGCGCACTTTCCCGGCTCGCGCATCGTGCCGGGCTCGATCCGGCCGCGCTGAACTCAATCACATTCATCCCATTCACTTCAAGGAAAAACCATGCTCAAAGGACAACTCGCCGGCTTGATGAAACAAGCCCAGGCGATGCAGGACAACATGAAGAAGGCGCAGGACGAGCTGGCGCTGATCGAGGTCGAAGGCCAGTCCGGCGCCGGTCTGGTCAAGGTCGTGATGACCTGCAAGCACGACGTCAAGCGCATCACCATCGACCCCAGCCTGCTGGCCGACGACAAGGACATGCTCGAAGACCTGGTGGCTGCCGCCGTCAACGATGCCGTGCGTCGCGCCGAAGCGCTGAGCCAGGAAAAGATGGGCAAGCTCACCGCCGGCATGCCCATGCCCCCGGGCATGAAGTTCCCGTTCTGAAGACGACCGTGACAGGCGACGCGCTGACCGAGTTGATCGAGGCGCTGCGCCATCTGCCCGGCGTGGGCGTGAAGTCGGCCCAGCGCATGGCCTATCACCTGCTGCAGCACGACCGCGAAGGCGCGCAGCGCCTGGCGCTGGCGTTTGATGGTGCCTTGCAGCGCCTGAAGCCCTGCGAGCGTTGCCACACCTACACCGAGCAGCCGGTGTGCCGCACCTGCCTGGACACGGCGCGCGACGCCCGCCTGCTGTGCGTGGTCGAGTCGCCCGCCGATCAGGCGGCGCTTGAGCGCAGCGGCAGCTACCGCGGCCTGTATTTCGTGCTGATGGGCAAGCTCAACCCGCTCGATGGGGTGGGTGCCGGGCAGATCGGCCTGCCGGCGCTGCTGGAGCGCGTGAAAGACGGGCGGGTGCAGGAGCTGATCATCGCGACCAACTTCACCGCCGAGGGTGAACTCACCGCCCACGTCATCAGCGAGGCGCTCAAGCCCGGCGGCGTGCGCGTCACGCGACTGGCGCGCGGCGTGCCGGTGGGCAGCGAGCTGGAATACGTCGACCTGGGCACCATCGCCCATGCGCTGTACGACCGGCGCTGAACACCGAGCATGTTCCGGAATTGAAAAACGGCGCTGTGAACCCACAGCGCCGTTTGCGTTTCAAGAGCTTGGCAGCGGTTTTTAGCGGGCGCTTGCCAGCTTGACGCGGCGCTCGCCCGCTGGCTTGACGGCGCGGGCCTTGCCGCTGGCCTTGGCTGCCGAAGTCCTGGCCGCGACGGCCGCCTTGGCCTTGGGCGCCTGATACATCACCAGAGACTGGCCCGCGCTCAGCTTGGAGCTGGTCGTGATGCGGTTCCACTGCGCCAGCTGCGCGGCGCTGACGCGGTAGCGCTTGGCCACGCTGGCCAGCGTGTCGCCCTTGCGGGTCTTGACGGCCACCTTGCGCAGTGGCGGCACGTCGGGGGCCAGGGCCATCTGGGCGTTGTCGGCCACGTGCTCGGATACGTCGGTGGTGCGCTGCTCGCTGCGGGGCACCAGCAGGGTCGAGCCGGCCTTGACCAGCATGCGCGCCGGAATGCGGTTGATCTCGCGCAGCGCGCCCTCGTCCATGGCGGCGAGCTTGGCGGCTTCGGCCGGATGCATGGTGCGCGGCACGACCCAGGCCGTCCAGGTGGCGAGTGGGCCGCGATAGCCGTCCAGGCTGGCCTTGAAGCGGTCGGCGTTGTCGTACGGCAGCAGCAGTTGCGGCGTGCCGGCCGCCAGGATCACCGGCTTGTTGAGCTGCGGGTTGAGGGTCTTGAACTCGTCGAGCGTCATGCCGGCCATGCGGGCGGCCAGGGCGGTGTCGATGTCGCGGCGCAGCGCCACGCTCAGGAAGTAGGGGTGGTTCTGCAGTGCCGGCAGGCTCAGGCCGTAGGCGCGCGGCTGGGCGACGATGTTCTTGACCGCCTGCAGCTTGGGCACATAGCTGCGCGTCTCGGCGGGCATGCCGAGGCTTTCATAGTCGGTCGCACGCCCGGCCTTGAGGTTGCGGTTGATGGCGCGCTGCACATTGCCTTCGCCCCAGTTGTAGGCGGCCAGCGCCAGGTGCCAGTCGCCGAACATCTTGTTGAGGCGCTGCAGGTAGTCGAGCGCGGCCTGGGTCGAGGCCAGCACGTCGCGCCGGTCGTCGCGGAAAATGTTCTGCTTGAGGTCGTAGTCCAGCCCGGTCGACGGAATGAACTGCCACATGCCCGAGGCCTTGGCAGTGGACATGGCCTGCGGGTTGTAGGCACTCTCGATGAAGGGCAGCAGCGCCAGTTCGGTCGGCATGCCGCGCCGCTCGACTTCCTGCAGGATGTGATAGAGGTAGCGTGAGCCACGCTCCGTCATGCGCTGCACGTATTCGGGCCGCGCGCTGTACCAGCGCTCGTTGTCTCGCACCAGGTCGCTTTGCAGGTCGTTGAGGCGGAAGCCGCCGCGCAGGCGCGCCCACAGGTCGTCGCGTGCCTTGGCGGCATCGAGCTGCACGACCGGGCTGGGGTCGAGCGGGTCGGTGGGCGCATCGGCCGCGTCCTTGCCGTCCTCGATCTGGATGGCTGCAGGCAGCGCGGTGGCCAGCACGGCCGAGCGGGGCAGCGCCTCACCGTGGCTGATCTGCATGATGTCGTCGGCGTCAACTGCAACCTGAGGCAGTGCACTGACGGCCGGCTGTGGCTCCAGGCCAGGCACAGGCGCCAGCGGTCCTTCGGGGATGCGTACCGCTTCGGCCACGACCGGCGGCGGGGTGAGTGTCTCGGGGACCTGGGTCTCGGCATAAGGACCGGCAGGAACGGCGGCACAGCCGGACAGGACCAGCGCTGCAGCGGCGCTCAGGACCGACAGGGTCCAGCGGCGCGGGGTGAAAGGTGTCTTCATCGGAAGTTGTTTTTCCAGGTTCTGAGGGCCGCAAAGACCGCGACCGGGTCGGCGCGATCGGCACCGCGCGCTACGGCGGCGTCGATCACAGCGCGCTCGTAGCTGCGCAAGAAGGGATTGATGAGCTTTTCCTGGCCGATGCGGCTGGGCAGGGTCGGCAGGTCTTGGGCCCGCAGCGCAATGCAGCGGGCCTCGAACTGCTGCAGGTCGAGGTTGTCGGGCTCCACTGCCCGTGCAAAACGCAGGTTCGACAGCGTGTATTCATGCGCGCAACAGACCCGTGTCGGCGCCGGCAGCGCCGCCAGTTGCGTGAGCGAGGCCAGCATCTGCGCGGGCGTGCCTTCGAACAGCCGGCCGCAGCCGCCAGCAAACAGCGTGTCGCCGCAGAACAGCAGCGGCTCGCCGGCTGCAGCGTCGTCGGTGTAATAGGCGATATGGCCTGCGGTGTGGCCGGGAATGTCGAGCACCTGCAGGCGCAGGCCCAGCAACTCGACCACGTCGCCTTGCGCCACCGGGTGGAATTCGGGCCAGGCGTCGACGGGCAGCACTTCACCGGCAGGCCCCCACACCGGCGCCGGATGTCGCGCCAGCAGATCGGCCACGCCACCGACGTGATCGGCGTGGTGGTGGGTCACTAGAATCCCGGCCAACTGCAGCGCCTGGCGCTCCAGCGCGGCAAGCACGGGTGCCGCATCCCCCGGATCGACCACGAGCGCACGGCGCCCATCGTGGAACATCCAGATGTAGTTGTCGGCGAAGGCGGGTAGGGCGAGTAGTTGCATGAGCTTGAGCGGCGGGATTATAGGGATCGACCAGCGCCTGCAGACCCCCGCTGGCCGCTACCTGCTGGCCTGGGAACAGGCGCAGCTGGATGCGGCGGTGGCGGATCTTTTCGGCTATCACGCCCTGCAGCTGGGCTGGCCGGCGGTGCAGGCGCTGCGGGCGAGCCGCATGTCGCATCGCTGGTTGCTCCATGACCGCGTGCCCGACGCGAGTCTGGCCCGGCTCACGCCTGCGCCATGCGGGCCGGATGCGCCGCCGGTCTCGCCGCCCTTGCCACTGAGCGTGCTGGCCGACTTCGAGGCCCTGCCGTTTCCCGCCAACAGCATCGACCTGGCCGTGCTGCCGCACACGCTGGAGCTGGCGGCTGACCCGCACCACACGCTGCGCGAGGTCGAGCGCGTGCTGGTCAGCGAAGGCCGCGTGGTGGTGCTGGGCTTCAACCCCACCAGCCTGTGGGGCGCGGGCAAGCAGGCGGGTGACTGGGCCGAGCGCCTGAGCTGGGGCCACGCGGCGCTGCCGATGCCGGCTGAACTGATCGGCCCGCGCCGCCTGCGCGACTGGTTGCGGCTGCTGGGTTTCGAGGTCGAATACGGCCACTTCGGCTGCTACCGTCCTCCGTTTGCGACCCCAAGCTGGCTGGACCGCAGCGCCTGGCTCGATGCGGCGGGCGCGCGCTGGTGGCCGGTGTTCGGCGCCACTTACATGATGGTGGCCGTCAAGCGCGTGCGCGGCATGCGCCTGCTGGGCGCGGCGCGCCAGCAGCGCCGCCGCATGAGCACGGCGCCTGCGGTGATCGCGCAGCGCGAGCCGCACGCCTGACCCCGTCTTCAAGAACCAAGAAACTGGAATGGAACGAATGCCATGACGACGGACGCTATTACTGCGACAACCCCCAACCCAGCTGCGCAAACCGCACCCCAGGCCGCAGATCTCATTGTCAAGCCGACCGTGGTGATCTACACCGACGGCGCCTGCAAAGGCAACCCTGGCCCGGGCGGCTGGGGCGCCTGGCTGCGCAGTGGCGAGCATGCCAAGGAGCTGTGGGGCGGTGCATCCAACACCACCAACAACCGCATGGAGATGATGGCGGTGATCGAGGCGCTCGCCAGCCTGAAGCGCAGCTGCCAGATCACGCTCTACACCGACAGCGCCTACGTCAAGAACGGCATCACCAGCTGGATTCACGGCTGGAAGAAGCGCGGCTGGAAGACGGCCGACAACAAGCCGGTCAAGAACGTCGAGCTGTGGCAGCGCATGGATGCGCTGACGCAACTGCATCAGGTCGAGTGGCGCTGGGTCAAGGGCCACGCCGGTGACCCGGGCAATGAGAAGGCTGATGAGCTGGCCAACCGGGGCGTGACCAGCGCCAATCCCTGAAAAAACGCTTCAGCGCTTCTTCAGCGCTTCTTGCGCGGCGTGACCAGCGGCACGTCAGGTTCGCCCGTGCCGGCGCCCGAGAACAGGCGCGCGGCGCGGCCCTTGATCTCCAGCAGTTCGGTCGGCGTGACCGAGTACTTGCCCGACATCACGTCGACCTGCACGCCGAACTCGACTTCCTTGTTGCCGTTGGCCAGCAGGCCCGAGGTGAACTCGTAGTCCTCGTCGTGCACCGGATGGCCTTCGGCCTCGACGTCATAGTCGATGTAGTGCACGTTGCGGATCTCGCCGCTGGCCAGGTCGAGCTCGCCGGTGGAGCGCACGACCGTTTCGGCCAGTTCGTCGATGAGGGTGATGGTGAGTTTCAGGTCCACAGTGCAAATCCCAGGTGCAAGGCAAAGCGCGGCATTGTAGGCAGCTGCTTCAGCTCACGATATAGGCGGCCGCGCCGGTGGCGATCAGCACGCCAGCCTCGTTGACCAGTCGCATCTGCACGGAGGCCACGCGCGCGCCCAGCCGCAGCACCTCGGCGCTGGCAATGAAGTGCTCGCCCAGCCCCTGGCGCAGGTAGTCGACCCGCAGGTCGATGGTGCCCAGGCGGGCAAAGCGGTGCATGACCTGCTCGGTCGTGTCGGCGGCGAACTTCTCCGCCAGCGCCACCATCAGCGCATTGCCGCCGGTGGCGTCCAGCACCGCCGAGATCACACCGCCGTGCAGCCGCCCGTGCTGGTAGTGGCCGATCAGGTCCGGGCGCATGGCAAAGCGCATGCGCAGCGGCAGCGCCATCGATTCGACCTTGAGGCCGAGCACGCTGTTGAAGGTGATGCGCTGCTCGAACAGGTCGGTCAGCGTCGTCTCCAGCTTGACCTGTTCTTCGGGCGAGCGGCGAGGTGGGGCCGGGTGTGCAGGGTTGACAGGGGGCGTCATGAAGATCGTCATGGCCCGATGGTAAAAGCCGTCCGTGGGCTGCTGGGTTATCGTTTCCACATGTCCAAAACCGCTTCAAGACCCGATTGGGCGCCCGCCCGCATCGACGCCATCGACGCACTGCGCGGCGTGGCCATGCTCTGGATGACGGCGTTCCACTTCAGCTTCGACCTGCACCAGTTCGGCCTGATCCCCCGGCAGAACTTCTACCTCGACCCGTTCTGGACGCTGCAGCGGCTGTGCATCGTCAGCCTGTTCCTGTTCTGCGCCGGGCTGGGCCAGGCGGCGGCGGGCGCGGCGCCAGTGGGCTGGCCGAATCGGGCGTCACGCTTCTGGCGCCGCTGGGCCCAGGTGGCCGGCTGCGCGGTGCTGGTGTCGCTGGGGTCGATGTGGATGTTTCCACACAGCTGGATCAGCTTCGGCGTGCTGCACGGCCTGGCGCTGATGCTGCTGTTGCTGCGCCTGTTGCCGTCACGCCTGCGCCAACCGCTGCCCTTGCTGCTGCTGGCCACGTTGGCGCTGGTCTTGCCGCAGTTCGTGGCCGCGAGCGGGTTTGACAGCCGCTGGACCAACTGGGTCGGGCTGGTCACGCGCAAGCCGCAGACCGAGGACTACGTGCCGCTGCTGCCGTGGCTGGGCGTGGTCTGCATCGGACTGGTGGCGGGGCAGGTGCTGCTGGCGCGTCGACCCGCCTGGCTGATGGCGCCGCTGCCCCGTGCTTTGCAGCCGCTGGTAGTGCTGGGACGCTGGTCGCTGAGCTACTACATGCTGCATCAGCCGGTGCTGATCGGCAGCCTGATGGCGTGGCGGGCGCTCCACGCCTGATGCCGTTCTGAAAACGCAGCGGGCGCCACTGCTTGCGCTCTGTGCAAACAACGGCGCCCGTGGATCTGAAGGCTGGCGCGGGCTTGAACCGCGCCAGCTTCAGGCCTGATTACTGTTCGCTGAACTTGTAATCGGTCTTGGCCTTCTTGCGCAGGTTGTCGCGGAAGTCGGTCATCTTCTGCTGCGTCAGGCGCTGCTGCAACTGGGCCTTGACTTCTTCCAGCGCCGGGAATTGTGCGGCGCGCACGTCTTCCAGCTGGATGATGTGGAAGCCGAACTGGCTCTTCACCGGCGTTTCGGTGAACTTGCCCTTCTCGAGCTGGGTCATGGCCTGCGAGAACTCGGGCACGTAGTTGGCTGGAGCCGCCCAGTCCAGATCACCACCGTTCTGGGCCGAGCCCGGGTCCTTGGAGTTCTTGGCCGCGAGTTCGTCGAACTTGGCGCCGGTCTTGAGCTCGGCGATCAGCGCCTTGGCGTCTTCTTCCTTCTCGACCAGGATGTGGCGGGCGCGGTATTCCTTCTCGCCTGCACCGCCCTTGACCTTGTCGTATTCGGCCTTGATTTCGGCGTCGGTCACGGCGCTGTTCTTCTGGTAGTCGGCGAACAGTTCGCGGATCAGCAGGCTCTGGCGCGCGATTTCCATCTGCGTGCGGTACTCGTCGTTCTTGGCCAGGCCGCGGCGCTCGGCTTCCTGCACGAAGATCTCGCGCAGCACGAGTTCGTCTTTCACCTGGCGCTCAAGCTCCGGCGTGCGCGGCTGGTTGCCCTGCTTGGTGATCTGGGTCATGAACGACTCGAAGCGCGCCTTGGGCACAGCCTTGCCGTTGACGATGGCGACGTTCTGGGCCATCGCAGCAGTCGGGGCCAGGGTTGTGGCGCACAGGGCGGCAACCGATGCGGCGATCAGGAGTTTCTTCATGGAAGGGAGAACCTTTCTGGTGTGAGGGGTGAGCCGGTGTCTCAGGGTGTCGGCCCACAGGCTGAAATGATCGTGGATCGGTGAACTCAGGCCGTTGTCATGGCGCAGTGGCATCGATCGCCAGGGCGTGAATACCCTGTGGGATCAGCAAGGCGAGCGCATCATACACAAGGCGATGCCGCGCCAAACGTGTCTGGCCGGTAAAGCGCGCACTGCAGATTTGCACCCTGAAATGCCGTCCTGACGCTGCGCCGGCGTGGCCCGCATGCAGGTGGCTTTCGTCGATGACGGTGAGGCTCGCCGGCGCCAGTTGCTCGCGCAGCGCAGCCTCGATGTCGGCAGCGCTGACGCCATGTGAGCCGTGTAGGCCGTGCGGTGCGGCGCTCATGAGCCGTCCTTGGCGGTGACTTTGGGCGGCAGCTCCGGCAGGTGGCGGCTGATGTAGAGGCCTTGCCCGAGCATGAACAGGAACATCAGCCCCATGCCGCCGAACAGCTTGTACTGCACCCAGGTGGCGGTGTCGAAGCTGAAGGCCACCCACAGGTTGATGGCGCCCATGGCGGCAAAGAACATCACCCAGACCACGTTGAGCCGCGACCAGACCGGCTCGGGCAGTTCAAGCTGGGCGCCCATCAGCGCCTTGACCAGGTTCTTGCCAGCCAGCAACGGGCTGAGCGCCAGGGCCAGTGCCATGACCCAGTACAGCACGCTCGGCTTCCACTTGATGAAGGCCTCGCTGTGGAAGTAGATGGTCGCGCCACCCAGCACCGTCACCAGCCCCAGGCTGACCCAGAGCATGGTGTCGATCTTGCGGCCGCGCAGCTTGAGGTAGACCACCTGTGCCAGCGTGGCGGCAATCACCACCACGGTGGCCAGCAACACGGGTGCTTCCTTGGGGCCGACGGCGCCGCCCGAGACCAGAAAGCCGAACCAGTCGCTGGCCAGCGCGGCAGCCTCGTCGGGGCGCTTCTCGGCCTGATTGAAGGTCAGGAAGAACAGGATGATGGGAAGAAAGTCGAGCAGGAGTTTCATGGGGCAGATATCGGGTCAATCGGATCAGCGGGGGGTGAACTCGATCGACGCCGAGTTGATGCAGTAGCGCTCGCCGGTGGGCGCCGGGCCGTCGTCGAACACATGGCCGAGGTGGGCGCCGCAGTTCTGGCAGCGCACCTCGACGCGGGTCATGCCGTGGCTGTGGTCCATGATGCGCTCGACCCGGCCTTCGGCAACGGCCTCCGAGTAGCTCGGCCAGCCGCAGCCGGCGTCGAACTTGGTGCCGGCGTCAAAGAGCACGCTGTCACAGCAGACGCAGCGGTAGCTGCCATCGGCCCAGTGGTTCCAGAACTTGCCGGTGAAGGCGCGTTCGGTGGCGGCCTGGCGGGTGACGGCGAACTGGATGGCATCCAGCTGCTCACGCCACTCGGCGTCGGTCTTCTGGACGGGATAGGCGCCGTCACCTTGGTCATGCGTACTCATGATGAACAGGAAATCTCCAGGGTTTGCGCCCAGTCGGGCGGCAGGGCGGCGTAGGCCGCGTGTTCGGGTTGATCGTCAAACGGCCGCGCCAGGATGGCAGCCAGGCGCTGGACCTCGCTGTCGTCGCCCGCCTGCGCCTGGCGGATCGCCACCTCGGCCAGGTGGTTGCGCAGCACGTAGCGCGGGTTGACGGCGTTCATGCGGGCGCGGCGTTCGGCGTCCACGCTGCCTTCGGCCTGCAGGCGGCTGCGGTAGCGGGCGGCCCAGGCGTCGAAGCCTGCGCGGTCCAGGAACAGGTCGCGCACCGGGCCGGCGTGGGTTTCTTCCGTGCTGTTCAGGTCGGCCAGTTGCCGCCAGCACAGCGTGTAGTCGACCTGGGTGGCGGCCATCAGGCGCAGCAGATCGTCGGCCAGGTCGGCGTCTTCGTCGCGCTCGGCCTGCAGGCCGAGCTTGGCGCGCATCAGGCGCAGCATTTCGGCCGGGTAGACGTGGCGATAGGGTTCCAGCGCGTCGGTCAGCACCTCGGCGTTCTCACCCGCTTGCGGCACGAGCGGCACCAGCGCCTGTGCCAGCGCGTGCAGGTTCCAGAACGCCACCGACGGCTGACGCGCATAGGCGTAGCGGCCCTGGTGGTCGGTGTGGTTGCAGATGTGGCCGGGGTTGAAGCCGTCCAGGAAGCCGAACGGGCCGTAGTCGATCGTCAGGCCCAGGATCGACATGTTGTCGGTGTTCATCACGCCGTGGCAGAAGCCCACCGCCTGCCACTGCGCCAGCAACCGCGCGGTGCGCTCGGCCACGGTCTGCAGCATGGCGACGGCTGGCACCGGCGCCTCCAGGCATTCCGGAAAGTGGTGCTGCAGCACGAAGTCCAGCAGCTGCGCCAGTTCGGCGTGCTGGCCATGGTGACAGAAGTGCTCGAAGTGGCCGAAGCGCACGAAGCTGGGTGCCACCCGGGCCACGACGGCGGCGGTTTCGAGTTCCTCGCGCCGCACCGGCAGGTCGCTGGCGGTCAGGGCGAGGGCGCGGGTGGTCGGGATGCCGAGCGCATGCATCGCCTCGGAGCACAAATACTCGCGGATCGACGACCGCAGCACCGCGCGTCCATCGCCCCGGCGCGAGTACGGCGTCGGGCCGCTGCCCTTGAGCTGGATTTCGCGCGGGCCTTGCGGCGTGTCGACCTCGCCCAGCAGCAGCGCGCGGCCATCGCCCAGCTGACCGGCCCAGACGCCGAACTGGTGGCCGCTGTAGACCGTGGCCAGCGGCGCCATGCCGGGCCAGGGCGCGCCGCCGCTCAGGCAGGCCAGCGCCGTGTCCGATTGCCACCAGTCGGCCGGCCAGCCCAGATCGGCGGCCAGCGCGTGGTTGATTTCCACCCAGCGTGGCGCCGGCAGCGGCCGGGCGTCAAGCCGGGTCGAAAACTTCGGGCCGAGTGCGGCATAGCGGTTGACCCACTGCGCCTCGACCGGGGCGATGGGCTGAAACAGGGACTCGTGCGGCGCATTCATGCGCAGCAGTTTAGCCAGCCGGCCTGATCCCTGCTTCAGGCCTGTCTTCCACGCGACATTCCTAGGGTTAGCCAGTGGTGGGGCGCCCGCCGGGGCTTTCTATAGTGTTTGCACTTCAATGAATCAAGGAAACACCATGAGCCGCATGCCGGGCCAGATGATGAACATGCCGCTGCTGATCTCCAGCCTGCTGGTGCACGCGGCGCGCCACTCGGGCGACACCGAGATCGTCTCCAAGCGCGTCGAAGGTGACCTGCACCGCTACACCTACCGCGACGCCGAGCTGCGCAGCCGCAAGGTCGCGCAGGCGCTGGCCCGGCTGGGCTGCGAGCCCGGCGACCGCGTGGCCACGCTGGCGTGGAACGGCTACCGGCACTTCGAGATTTATTACGGCACCTCGGGCTCGGAGCTGGTCTGCCACACCATCAACCCGCGCCTGTTCCCCGAGCAGATCGCCTGGATCGCCAACGATGCGGACGACCAGGTGCTCTGCTTCGACCTGAACTTCCTGCCACTGATCGAAAAGCTCGCGCCCGCGCTGACGAGCGTGCGCCACTTCGTGCTGATGACCGACCGCGCCCACATGCCGGCGCAGAGCAGCATCGCCAACCTGCTGTGCTACGAGGAGCTGGTCGAGGCCGAAAACGGCCAGTACACCTGGCCTGACTTTGACGAGAACACCGCGTCGAGCATCTGCTACACGTCCGGCACCACCGGCAACCCCAAGGGCGCCGTCTACAGCCACCGCAGCTCGGTGCTGCATGCCTACGGCTCGGCGCTGCCGGACGCGATGGGCAGCTCGGGCGCCGACGTCATCCTGCCCGTGGTGCCGATGTTCCACGTCAACGCCTGGGGCCTGCCCTACAGCGCGCCGCTGGTGGGCGCCAAGCTGGTGTTCCCCGGGCCGCACCTGGACGGCAAGTCGCTGTTCGACCTGTTCGAGACCGAACAGGTCACCTTCAGCGCCGGCGTGCCCACCGTCTGGCTCGGCCTGATCAACTACATGAAGGCCAACAGTCTGAAGTTCAGCAGCTTCAAGCGCACCGTGATCGGCGGCGCTGCCTGCCCGCCGGCCATGATGCGCACGCTCGAAGATGACTTCGGCGTCGAGGTCATCCACGCCTGGGGCATGACCGAGCTGTCGCCGCTGGGCACGCTCAGCCGTCTGAAAGCCAAGCACAAGGCGCTGCCGGCCGAGGCGCAGCGCCACCTGCTGGAGAAGCAGGGCCGCGTCATCTACGGCGTCGATATGGCCATCGTCGGCGACGACGGCCAGCCGCTGCCCTGGGACGGCAAGTCCAGCGGCGACCTGCTGGTGCGCGGCTCGTGGGTCATCAGCAGCTACTTCAACAGCCGTGTCAACCCGCTGCGCGAGCTCAACGGCCAGGCCTGGTTCCCCACGGGCGACGTGGCGACCATCGACGCCGAAGGCTTCATGCAGATCACCGACCGCAGCAAGGACGTCATCAAGTCCGGCGGCGAGTGGATCAGCTCCATCGACCTCGAGAACATCGCCATGGCCCACCCGGCGGTGCACGAGGCGGCGGTCATCGCCTGCAAGCACCCCAAGTGGGACGAACGCCCGCTGCTGGTGGTGGTCAGGAAGCCCGGCGCCGAGCTGACGCGTGAGGAACTGCTGGCCTTCTACGACGGCCGCATCGCCAAGTGGCAGATTCCGGACGACGTGGTCTTTGTCGATGATCTGCCGCACACCGCCACCGGCAAGCTGCTCAAGCTCAAGCTGCGCGAGCAGTTCAAGGGCCACGTGCTGCCGGGCGTCTGAGTCGGGCTGCCGAACGGGCTGAGGCACACTGCCGACCCGGCCGGCTGGGCCGGTCGAACCGTGCCTCGGACGCTGCTTGGACATCTCGCTACTCAACCTCATCAACAGCGGCATCAACGGCCTCAGCGCCGGGCTGCTGCTGTTCATGCTCAGCGCCGGCCTGACGCTGATCTTCAGCCTGATGGGCGTGCTCAACTTCGCCCACGCCAGCTTCTACATGCTGGGCGCCTATCTGGGCTGGGCGCTGTCGGGCCGCATCGGCTTCTGGCCGGCGTTGCTGGCAGCACCCTTGCTGGTCGGTGCGCTGGGGGCGCTGTTCGAGCGGTTCTTTCTGCGCCGCGTGCAGAAACACGGCCATGTGCCGGAGCTGCTCATCACCTTCGGCCTGTCTTACGTCGTGCTGGAAGGGGTGCAGCTGATCTGGGGCCGCGCGGCGGTGCCGTTCGCGCCGCCGGCGCAGTTGCTGGGCAGCGCGTTCACGCTGGTGCAGTCGCAGGCCTCAGGCTTGAGCTGGGTGATGGGTGCCGCGCCGGCTGAGCTGTGCCGCAGCACGGCCGAGGTGCTGGTCAACTGCTCGCGCTTTCCGCTCACCCGCGCCTTCATGATGGCCGCCGCGCTGCTGATGCTGCTGGCGCTGGCGCTGATCGCGCGCACCCGCATCGGCCTGATCGTGCAAGCGGCGCTGACGCATCCGCAGATGGTCGAGGCGCTCGGCCACGACGTGCCGCGCGTGCGCATGGCGGTGTTCGGCTTCGGCTGCGCGCTGGCGGCGCTGGCGGGCGTGATCGGCGGCATCACCTTCGTGACCGAGCCGTCGATGGCGGCGGTGGTCGGGCCGATCATCTTTGTGGTGGTGGTGGTGGGCGGGCTGGGCTCGCTGGTGGGGGCGTTTTTCGGCTCGCTGCTGATCGGCCTGCTGCAGACGCTGCCGCTGGTACTGCACCCGGCGCTGGCCCAGGCCGCACCGCTGCTGCCGTATCTGCTGCTGGTGCTGATGCTGATCGTGCGCCCGCGCGGGCTGCTCGGCACGCGGGAGACCTGAAGTGAGCCGCCACCTGCTCGGACCGCTGTGGCCCTGGCTCGCCTATGCGCTGCTGCTGACGCTGGCGCCGCTGCTGTGGCGCAGCAGCTTCGCGCTGACGCTGCTGTCACAGATGGGCGTGGCCATCATCATCTGCCTGTCCTACAACCTGCTGTTCGGGCAGGGCGGCATGCTCAGCTTTGGGCATGCGGTCTACAGCGGCCTGGGTGGTTATGTCGCCATTCACGCGCTCAACCAGGTCAGCTCGGGCGACTGGCCGATGCCCGTCAGCCTGATCCCGCTGGCCGGCGGCCTGGGCGGGCTGGCGTGCGCGGCGCTGCTGGGCTGGGTCAGCACGCGCCGGGCCGGTACCACCTTCGCGATGATCACGCTCGGCGTGGGCGAACTGGTTGCCGCGCTGGCGCTGATGTGGCCGGCGTTCTTCGGCGGCGAGGGCGGCGTCAGCGGCAACCGCGTCGTGGGCGCGCCGGTGTGGGGCATCAGCTTCGGGCCGCAGATCGAGCTGTATGGCCTGATCGCCGTCTATTGCTTCCTGTCCACCGCAGCCTTGTACGCGCTGACCCGCACGCCGCTGGGCCGGCTGCTGAACGCGGTGCGTGACAACCCCGAGCGGGTCGAGTTCATCGGCTACAGCACCCGGCGCGTGCGCTACCTGGCTTTCATGATCGCGGGCTTCTTTGCCGGCGTAGGCGGTGGGCTGGGGGCGCTGAACTTCGAGATCGTCACGGCGGAAGTCGTCAGCTCGCACCGCTCGGGCGCCTACCTGCTGTTCGTGTTCCTGGGTGGCGCGGGCTACTTTGCCGGGCCAATCCTGGGCGCGGTGCTGATGGTGCTGGCGCTGGTCTGGCTGTCAGCACTGACGCCGGCATGGCAGCTCTACCTCGGGCTGGCCTTCATGGCGGTCGTGATGGCGGCACCGGGTGGGTTGCTCGGTGTGGTGATGGCAGCGAGCCGGGACCGTCCGTCCGCGCGATCTCTGACGCGAGTGGGGGTGAGCACCGCCGTCGTTCTGGCAGGCATCGTGCTGATCGAGGCCCTCTACCGCTGGCGGGCGGCGTCATGACACCGGTGCTTGAGCTGCGCGGCCTGCAAAAGCAGTTCGGCGCCACGCCTGTCATCCGTGGCGTCGATCTGCAGGTGCGTGCCGGCGAGCGTGTCGCCATCATCGGCCCCAATGGCGCAGGCAAGTCGACGCTGTTCCATCTGATCTCGGGCCGGCTTGCGCCCAGCGTGGGCGAGGTCCGGCTGCATGGCAAGCGCATCGACGGCCTGGCGCCGCACCAGATCTACCGGCGCGGGCTGGCGCGCAGTTTTCAGGTCAGCAACCTGTTCGGAAGCTTGAGCGTGTTCGAGAACCTGCGCTGCGCCGCGCTCTGCCGTCTGGGCTACGGCTATGCGTTCTGGCGCCGGCTGTCGCGCGCGCAGGACGCCAACGCCCGCGCCGAGCAACTGCTGGCGCAACTCGGCCTTGGTGCGCGCCGCGATGACCTGGCCGCGAACCTGAGTTATGCCGAGCAGCGTGCGCTCGAGATCGGCCTGACGCTGGCCGGCGACTGTGGTGTGGTGCTGCTCGATGAGCCGACCGCTGGCATGAGCCGCAGCGAGACGCAGCATGTCGTGCAACTGATCCGCCAGGTCACGGCGGGCAAGACGCTGCTGATGGTCGAGCACGACATGAGTGTGGTGTTCGAGCTGGCCGACCGCATCGCGGTGCTGGTGCACGGCGAGGTGATCGCCTTCGACACCCCCGCGCAGGTGCGCGCCAACCCGCGTGTGCAGCAGGCCTATCTCGGCGTTTGACGATGATTGCGCAATGTTTGATCTGGGCCAAGTCGGCGGGAGCGATATTTGTACGCCTGACGCTCAATGATGACTCGGGCATGTGAGACTCGACTTGCGGCCGATTGACGGCTCGGTCAAAAGGCAAATATCCATGGTTTCGGACACTCCAGAAGCCACCGAGTTGCGGTTCGGCAAATTGCTGAATCGATTGGGCCTGATTGTTTTCCTGGCCCTGATCCTGTTTGTTGCCGGGTTTTCCTGGCTGTCCTGGAGTTCGGTGCGGGACGCGCAGGCGTCCGAGTTGCGCACCGTGGCTGAAATGGGCGCGCAGAGCGCCGACGTGTATTTCTCCAAGCTGGGCAGCGCGCTTCAGGCGCTTGATGACCGCTTGGACGAGCGCGGCGCCATACCAGACGATGCTGTGGCGCAGCGTCATTTCGCGCGTCTGCTGGCCTTCAATCCGGAGTTGTACAACGCCACCTTGACGCGTCCGGATGGCGTCATCCTGTTCAGTGCCCTGCATTCGTCCAGTGCCTTGTTGCCGCGAGTGACCGATGCTTCGTTCTTCCTCTCGGTGGCGGCTCACCTTCACGGGCATTCGCAAGCCGGCCAGAATCTCGAGATCGGTCAGCCGCGCAAAAGCATTCTGGTCAACCAGTGGGTCATTCCGCTGCGCTACTTCAGCTTCAATGCGGCGGGCGCGTTACGCCACGTGATTTCGGCGCAAATCCCGGTGGGCATCCTGCAGAATTTCTGGAAGGACACGCCCATCGCCCGCCGCGTGGTCTTCGGTCTGATCCGGGACGACGGGTATGTGCTGAGCCGCTACCCGTCTGGCTCGGCCGAGACGGTCGACACCCTCTACGCCAGGCCCCGTACGGGTGCGCTGATCACCGAATTGCGAGAAAAAGGCTTCCCCAGCAGCGGCTATATCGAGGGCGCCAGCAGCATCGATCCCACCATGATGCTGCAGAGCTACAAGCGGCTGACCCATTTTCCGGTGACGCAGTTCGTCACCATGCCGCTGTCGCAGGTGCAGGCGGCCTGGTGGAGCAAGGTGCAGATGCCTTGTCTGATGCTCGGGCTGATGCTGGCGCTCAGCGGGCTGGCGTACGGCTTTTTTCTGCACCGCCAGGCCGCCTGGGTGCGCGAGCGGCAGCGCGCCCGCGAACTCAACAACCGGCTCACCTACTTCGATGCCTTGACGGGCTTGCCCAATGGCCGCCTGTTGATGGAGCGCATCGAGCTGGCCCTGGCCGCAGCGGAAAAAACCGAAGCCGTGTCGGCGCTGATCTGCCTGCAGGTGAGCAATTTCCAGGTCATCAACGACGCACGAGGCTATGCGCTGGGCGACGATCTGCTCAAGGCCGTGGCCCGGCGCCTCAACCTGTTCATTCAGCCGGGTGACACCGTCGCGCGCAATGGGCGCGACGAATTCGTGCTGCTGCTCGCCACCCATGCCAAAGCGCTGGACGCCGGGCAGGAGCACGCCCAAGCGCAGGCGCATGCGTTGATGCGGGCGCTCAAGCAGCCCATCGTGATCGATGGCAAGTCTTTCTCGGTGATTCTCAGCATCGGCGTGACGCTGTTGCCCAAGCCCGGCGTCAGCGCGATCGACCTGCTGCGCGAGGCCGACACCGCCATGTACTGCGCCAAGCTGCGCGAGCGCGACCAGGTGGAGTTCTTTGCCGCCGCGATGCGTGCCCAGGTGGAAGACCGCGCGCTGCTGGAAGAGGATCTGGCCGACTCCATCGCCGCCCGCCATGTAGACCTGCACCTGCAGCCCCAGATGGACCAGGATGGTGTGCCGCGCGGTGCCGAGTTGCTGATGCGCTGGCATCACCCGCTGCGCGGCAATATTCCGCCCTCGCATTTCATTCCCCTGGCCGAGGAGTCGGGGCTGATCGGCCAGCTGCTGGAGTGGACCCTGCGGCGCGGCTGCGAGATTCAGCTGCAACTTGCGCAGGCGGCCCAAAGCCTGCCGGTGTCCATCAACATCAGCCCGCGCCAGTTCCAGCAGCCCGACTTCGTCGAGCTGGTGCGCGCCGTGCTGACCGAGACGGGAGCCGACCCGAAGCGCCTGATCTTCGAGGTCACCGAGGGCATGATGATCGACAACCTGGAGGAGGCCATCCACCGCATGCACCAGCTTACCGCCTGGGGCTTGCGCTTCTCGCTGGATGACTTCGGTACCGGCTACTCCAGCCTGTCCTATCTGAAGCGGCTGCCGCTGTACGAACTCAAGATCGACAAGAGCTTTGTGCGCGAGGTGCCGCACGATGCGCATGACACCACCATCGTGCGGCTGATCATTTCCATGGCGCGCGAACTGGGCCTGCGTGTGGTAGCCGAAGGGGTGGAGACGCCGCAGCAGGCCCAATTCCTGATCGGCGAGGGCTGCGAGTTGCTGCAGGGCTTCCTCTATGCCAGGCCCATGCCGGTCTCCGACTGGCTGAACCGGGACCGTTCCGAGGAACTGGCAAGCGGGCCCGCGACTGCGCCCGCCCCGATGCTGCCCGTGCTGTCGTCCTTCACTTCAACGGTGGCCCACTGAGCCTTGTATCTTTAAGCCTCGGACCGGCTCGGGCATCCCGAGCGGCCTCTGGGCCAGTTGTTGAAGCCCGTGAGTGAGCACTGGGCACCTGAGCCGGACCGTCCTTCTCCGCAGCCCGAACGGTTGTTGGAACATGCAGTTCGCATAGACAAGGATGGGAGTGAGAGGACGTGTCCGACTCTGTTTTCGTGGGAATCGACGTTTCGAGCCAGACCTTGGAGGTGGCCAGCACGGCCGCGCCCAAGACCTGGCAGGTCAGCAACGACGCGGCGGGCATCGAGCAACTGGTCAGCCAGTTGACCGCCGCACGGCCTGAACTGGTCGTGCTCGAAGCCACCGGCGGCTACGAGTTCGAGGCGGCGAGTGCGCTGCAAGCGAGCGGCCTGGCGGTGGCGGTGGTCAACCCTCGAACGGCGCGCGACTTCGCCCGGGCGATGGGCGCGCTGGCCAAGACCGACGCGCTGGACGCGCGCATGCTGGCGCTGTTTGCCCGCACGCTGCACCAGCGCCCGGACCGCGAGCGCTTCGTCAAGCCGCTGGCCGATGCCGAACTGCAGCGCCTGCAGGCGCTGGTGCTGCGCCGGCGCCAGCTCGTGCAGATGCTCACCGCCGAGCGCCAGCGCATGCGCCTGTCGCATGCTGCGGCACGGCCCAGCATCGAGCGGGTCATCGAGTTCTTGAAGCGCGAGCTCGGTGACAGCGACGCCGAGGTGGCCGTCCATGTCCAGCACCATCACGCCGAGCTCGCCGCCGCGCTGAGCAGCGTGCCGGGCATCGGCGCGACCAGCGTGGCGGTGCTGCTGGCCGAGTTGCCCGAGCTGGGTCAGCTCGACCGGCGCCGTGCGGCGGCGCTGGTGGGCGTGGCCCCGCTCAACCGCGATTCGGGTCAGATGCGCGGCCAACGCGCCATCTGGGGCGGGCGTGCCGAGGTGCGCCGCACCCTGTACATGGCTACGCTGGTGGCCGTGCGTCACTGCTCGGCCTTCCGGGTGTTTTACGAACGCCTGCTGGCCAATGGCAAGCGCAAGAAGGTCGCCCTGGTCGCCGCCATGCGCAAGCTCATCGGCGTGCTCAACGCCATCGCCAAACACCGTTCCAGGTGGGTGCCTATGCTGCATGACACTTGACTTTTAAGACGGTTGCTCATTCCTACAATGGCGCCCGCCCGGTGGGGGTGGTCATCGAGAGGTTCATGAAGGCAAATTTTTCCAAGCCGAGCCGGCTGGAAGTGACCGATCTGTACGCCGGCTACGGTCGCAGCCAGGTGCTGCGCGGCGTGAGCTTCGAGGTCGCCGCAGGCGAAATCGTCAGCCTGCTGGGGCGCAACGGCTCGGGGCGATCGACCACCGTCAAGGCGGTGATGGGGCTGGTCGAGGCGCAAGGCTCGGCGCGTTGGAACGGGCGCGAACTGGTGGGCCAGTCGGCGTTCTGCGTCGCCCAGGCCGGCGTGGGTTACGTGCCCGAGAACCGCGACGTGTTTCCCCGGCTCACGGTTGAACAGAACCTGATCCTGGGTGAAAAACGAGGCAAACAGCGCGGCGAACAGCCCGGTGCCATGGGCACCCACGACGATTGGCGCCTCGACGACATGTACCGGCTTTTCCCCCGCCTGCGCGAGCGCCGTCATACCGAGGCCGGCGTGCTCTCGGGTGGCGAGCAGCAGATGCTCACGCTCTGCCGCACGCTGATGGGCAACCCGGCGCTGATGTTGATCGACGAACCGACCGAGGGCCTGGCGCCGCTCATCGTCGTGCAGGTGGCTGAATTCCTGCGCGAGTTGCGGCGGCGCGGCGTGGCGGTGCTGCTGGTCGAGCAGAAGCTCACGCTGGCGCTGGACGTGGCCGACCGCTGCCTGGTGATGGGCCATGGCCAGATCGTCTTTGCCGGCCCGCCCGCCGAGTTGCGCGCCCATGTGGCAGTGCGGCGGGAGTGGCTGGAGGTTTGATTTCTATATTGCTGAACGGGAGCCCATCGTGCTGACCTGTATTTTTCAAAGCGGCGATTCGACTGCCGTGCATGTCCCGAAGGAATTGGCCTTTATGGTGATCCGGCCGATAGAGCGGCGTACCTTGGCGGGGCTGGCGGAGGCGTTGGCCCTGTTTCCCACCACGTTCATGGCTGAGGGGCGTGAGCGGGACTGGGTGACGGGTCAGTCGTTTGGCGGCTCGGTCTGAGGGTTAGCCCGGGGCGCGGCACAACGTCGCTTGTCGCCAAGCGGACAAGGCGGTGTCAAGACCCGCTCCTAAACTGAACTCACCCATTCCAGAGGATCTTCATGAGCGCCACCTACCAGACCTGCGGCCCCAACGGCAATGTGGCCGTGATCACGTTGAACAACCCGCCCGTCAACGGCCTGAGCCTGGCCGCACGGCGCGCGCTGGCCGAGCAGCTGGACCGGGCTGAGGACGATGCGGCCATCACCGCCGTGGTGCTCACGGGCGCCGGCAAGGCCTTCTGCGCCGGGGCGGACATCAAGGAGTTCGGCTCGCCGCAGGCCATCATCGAGCCCAATCTGTTCAGCCTGATCCTGCGCATCGAGCAGTTCAGCAAGCCGGTGGTGGCGGCCATTCACGGCATCTGCATGGGCGGCGGGCTGGAGCTGGCGCTGGGCTGCCACTACCGCGTGGCGCCGCCGGGTGCGACGGTGGCGCTGCCGGAAGTCAAGATCGGCCTGGTGCCGGGCGCGGGTGGTACGCAGCGGCTGCCGCGGGTGTTGGGCGCGGAGACGGCGCTGAACATGATCGTCACCGGCGAGCCGGTCAAGAGCGAGGTGCTGGCGCAGATCCCGGGCCAAAAGCTGTTTGACCGCCTGATCGACGGCGACCTGCTGGCCGGCGCGCTGGCCTTGGCCGAGGAAAGGGCCGCCGTGCGCCCGCTGCCGCTGGTGCGCCACCTGCCTGCTACCCATCCGGAGGCCGACGGCTACTTCCAGTTCGCACGCAACACCGCGCGCGCCATGGCCAAGCACTTCCCGGCGCCGCTGCGCTGCGTCGATTGCGTCGAGCAAGCCGTCAAGAACGGCACGCCGGCCCAATTCGAGGCGGGCATCAGCTATGAACGCACCGCGTTCCTGAACCTGATCATGACGCCCGAGAGCCGCGCGCTGCGCCACGCCTTCTTTGCCGAGCGCGCCGCCAGCAAGATCGCCGATGTGCCCGACGACACGCCGCTGCGTCCGATTGCAAAAGTGGCCGTCATCGGTGCCGGCACCATGGGTGGCGGCATTGCGATGAACTTCCTCAACGCTGGCCTGCCGGTGGTGATGCTTGAAGCCAAGCCCGAGGCGCTGGAGCGTGGCGTGGCCACGATCCGCAAGAACTACGAGGCGCAGGTCAAGAAGGGCAAGCTCAAGCCCGACAAGCTCGACGCCCGCATGGCGCTGCTGAGCACGACGCTGGATTACGCTGACTTGGCCGAAGCGGATCTGGTGATCGAGGCGGTGTTCGAGGACCTCGACGTCAAGCGCGCCGTGTTCGAGCAACTCGACGCGGTCATGAAGCCCGGCGCGATCCTGGCCAGCAACACCAGCACGCTGGACCTCAACCGGATTGCGGCCTTCACGCAGCGCCCGCAGGACGTGATCGGCACGCACTTCTTCAGCCCCGCCAACGTCATGAAGCTGCTGGAGGTGGTGCGCGGCGAACAGACCGCCCGCGACGTGCTGGCCACGGTGATGGCGCTGGGCAAGAAGATCAAGAAGACCTGCGTGGTGTCGGGCGTGTGCGATGGCTTCATCGGCAACCGCATGATCGAGCAGTACTTCCGCCAGTCGACCTTCCTGCTCGAAGAAGGCGCCACGCCGGCGCAGGTGGATCGGGCGATGGAAAAGTTCGGCTTCGCGATGGGCCCGTTCCGCATGAGCGACCTGGCCGGCAACGACGTGGGCTGGTACATCCGCAAGCGGCGTTACCTGGAAAAGCCCGAACTGCGCTACAGCAAGACGGCCGATCTGCTGTGCGAGCTGGGCCGCTTCGGCCAGAAAACCAGCGCCGGCTGGTACGACTACGCGCCGGGCAAGCGCGACGCGCAACCGAGCGCGCGGGTCGAGCAGATGATTGCCGACCACCGCGCCACGCTGGGCCTGGCGCCGCGCAAGATCAGCGACGACGAGATCGTGCACCGGCTGGTCTACGCGCTGGTCAACGAGGGCGCACGCCTGCTGGAAGAAGGCATTGCCAGCAAGGCCGGCGACATCGACATGGTCTACCTGACCGGCTACGGCTTCCCGCTGCACCGCGGCGGGCCGATGGCGTATGCCAACGAACAGGGCCTGTTCAACGTAGTGCAGGCTCTCAAACGATTTGCCCGCAATCCACACGATGACGGCGCCTTCTGGCAGCCTGCGCCGCTTTTGGCGCGCCTGGCCGCCGACGGTGGCACTTTCAACTGATCACGACGACCGCAACCAAGGAATCCATATGAGCAACGCCGTGATCGTCTCCACTGCCCGCACCCCGCTCGCCAAGAGCTGGAAAGGCTCGTTCAACCTGACCCATGGCGCCACGCTCGGCGGCCATGCGGTGGCCGCTGCCGTGGCGCGCGCCGGCATTGACGCCGGTGCCATCGAAGACGTGCTGATGGGCTGCGCCAACCCCGAAGGCGCCACGGGCTGGAACATCGCCCGCCAGGTGGCGATCCGTGCCGGCCTGCCGATGACGGTGTCGGGCCTGACCGTCAACCGCTTCTGCTCCAGCGGGCTGCAGACCCTTGCGCTGGCCGCGCAACGCATCATGACCGGCGAGGGCGAGGTTTACGTGGCCGGCGGCGTCGAGAGCATTTCCTGCGTCCAGCAGGAGATGAACCAGCACATGTTCGAGGACAGCTGGCTCAAGGCCCACAAGCCCGAGATCTACTGGCCGATGCTGCAGACCGCCGAGACCGTCGCCAAGCGCTACGGCATCGCCCGCGACCGCATGGACGAGTACGGCGCCCAGAGCCAGCAGCGCGCCTGCGCCGCGCAGGCGGCGGGCAAGTTTGCTGACGAGATCACACCCATCACCGTGACCGCTGGCGTGGCTGACAAGGTGCTGGGCCTGCGCACCCGTGAAGTGACTGTCAGCACCGACGAAGGCTTGCGCGAAGGCACGACGCTGGACGCGGTGCGCGGCATTCGCAGCGCACTGCCCGGCGGCGTGGTGACGGCCGGCAACGCCAGCCAGTTCAGCGATGGCGCGGGCGCCTGCGTGGTGGTCGATGAGCGTTACGCCGAGCGCCACGGCCTCGCGCCGCTGGGCCGTTTCCTGGGCTTTGCGACGGCGGGCTGCGAGCCCGATGAGATGGGCATCGGCCCGGTCTTTGCTGTCCCGAAGCTGCTGGCGCGGCTGGGCCTGAGCGTCGACGACATCGACCTGTGGGAGTTGAACGAAGCCTTCGCGGTGCAGGTGCTGTACTGCGCCGACCGGCTCGGCATTCCGATGGACCGCCTCAACGTCAACGGCGGTGCCATCGCGCTGGGCCACCCCTACGGCATGAGCGGCCAGCGCCTCACGGGCCACGCGCTGATCGAAGGCCGCCGGCGCGGCGCGCGCTACGTCTGCGTGACGATGTGCGTGGGCGGCGGCATGGGCGCGGCGGGCGTGTTCGAGGTCCTGTGAGCGGCCCGATGCAGTTTCCCGTCGTCATTCCGTTTGTCGAGCACCTGGGTTTCGAGCTGATCCGCTTCGAGGGCGGCGTGGCTGAAATCCAGCTCGATTTGCGCCCCGAGTTGCTCAACTCCTTTCTGGTCGGGCACGGCGGCGTGTCGATGACGCTGCTCGATGTGGTGATGGCGCATGCCGCGCGCAGCGTCAACGCCGAGCCGGGTGATACGGCGCCCGGCGCCGTCACCATCGAGATGAAGACCAGCTTCATGCGCCCCGCCGAGGGCCGGCTGCGCGCGGTCGGCCGCCTGCTGCACCGCAGCGCGACGATGGCCTTCACCGAAGGGCATGTGTACGGCGGCGACGGCCAGTTGTGCGCCCACGCCACCGGCACCTTCAAATACGTGCGGCGCCTGCCGGCGGGTCGGGAGATCAAGCCGCTGCAGCGCCGCCTGGATGGCAATGGCTCGGATTGAGCAAGGACAAAAATGATTCATCACGTCGTGATCTGGACGCTCAAGAACCCGGCCGAAATCGGCCGCTTCAAGGCGCTGCTGGAGAGTTGCGCCGGCCTCGTGCCCGGCATGCTGCGCTTCGAGGTCGGCAGCCGTGAGGCGCCGCTGCCCGCCGGGCTGGAAGCCACGGGTGACGTGGTGCTGGTGTCGAGCTTCGAGTCGGTCGAGGCGCTGCAGGCCTATCAGACGCATCCGCATCACAAGGTGGTGGGGGCCGAGCTGGGGCCGATGCGGCAGGGCAAGCAGGTGCTGGACTGGGTGGCCTGAGCCGGGCTGCGGCGCGCGAAAAAGCGCTATGGCACACTCGCCCGCTTCATTTTTTGCATCCGGCGCAGCCGCGCCGCCAGCGCCTTGGACAAGATTCTTTTGCAGATTGCGGCGGAACTCAGCGTTCGCCCGGCCCAGGTCAGCACGGCCGTGCAGTTGCTTGATGGCGGTGCCACCGTGCCCTTCATCGCCCGCTACCGCAAGGAGGCCACCGACGGCCTCGACGACATCCAGCTGCGCGAACTGGAGTCACGCCTGGGCTACCTGCGCGAGCTGGAAGACCGCCGCGCAGCGGTGCTGAAAAGCATCGACGAACAAGGCAAGCTCACGCCCGCGCTGCGCGCCGCGATTGACGCCGCGCCGACCAAGCAGGAGCTCGAAGACCTGTATCTGCCCTACAAGCAGAAGCGCCGCACCAAAGGCCTGATCGCCCGCGAGGCCGGTATCGAGCCGCTGGCCGACAAGTTGTTTGCCGATCCGTCGCTGGACCCGCGCGCCGAGGCCGAGGCCTTCATCAACGCCGAGGCCGGTTTTGCCGACGCGCTGGCGGTGCTCGACGGCGTGCGCGACATCCTGAGCGAGCGCTGGGCCGAGGACGCCGTGCTGGTCAAGGGCCTGCGCGAATGGCTGTGGGACGAGGGCCTGTTCAAGTCCAAGCGCGTGGATGGCAAGGACGAGCACAACGCCGACGTCGCCAAGTTCCGCGACTATTTCGACTACGACGAGCCGATCCGCCGCGTGCCCTCGCACCGGGCGCTGGCGGTCTTCCGTGGCCGCACGCTGGAGATCCTTGACGCCAAGCTGGCAACCGATGAAGAGTTGCAGCCCGGTCAGCCCAGCCTGGCCGAAGGCAAGATCGCCATTCACCTGCGCTGGAGCCACGCCAAGCGGCCCAGCGACGACCTGATCCGCAAGGCCATCGCCTGGACCTGGAAGGTCAAGCTGTCCTTGAGCCTGGAGCGCGACCTGTTCACCCGGCTGCGCGAAGAGGCTGAAGCTGTCGCTATCAAGGTCTTCAGCGAAAACCTGCGTGACCTGCTGCTGGCCGCGCCGGCCGGCAAGCGCGTCGTCATGGGGCTGGACCCCGGCATCCGCACCGGCGTCAAGGTCGCGGTGGTCAGCGACACCGGCAAGGTGCTCGACACCTGCGCGGTCTTTCCGCACGAGCCCAAGCGCGACTGGGAGGGCTCGCTGCACACGCTGGCCAAGCTCTGCGCCACGCACGGCGTCAACCTGATCGCCATCGGCAATGGCACCGCCAGCCGCGAGACCGACAAGCTGGCCGCCGACCTGATCAAGCGCCTGGCCCAGCTGGCGCCGGACCGCAGCATCGACAAGGTGGTGGTCAGCGAGGCCGGCGCCTCGGTCTACTCGGCCAGCGAGTTCGCCAGCAAGGAGCTGCCGGACCTGGACGTGAGCCTGCGCGGCGCGGTGTCGATCGCCCGGCGGCTGCAGGACCCGCTGGCCGAGCTGGTCAAGATCGACCCCAAGAGCATCGGCGTGGGCCAGTACCAGCACGACGTCAACCAGGGCGAGCTGGCGCGAACGCTCGGCACGGTGATCGAGGATTGCGTCAACTCGGTGGGCGTGGACCTGAACACCGCCTCGGCGCCGCTGCTGTCACGCGTGTCGGGCCTGAGCGGCACGGTGGCGGCGAGCATCGTGCGCTGGCGTGATGCCAACGGCGCGTTCCGCAACCGCAAGCAGCTGCTCGACGTGGCGGGCCTGGGCCCCAAGACCTTCGAGCAGGCGGCGGGATTCCTGCGCATCCGCGGCGGCGACAACCCGCTCGACCTGACCGGCGTGCACCCCGAGACCTACCCGGTGGTCGAGCGGATGATGGCCGCCACCAGTCGCCCGATCGGCGAGCTGATGGGCCGCAGCGATGTGCTCAAGGCCCTCAAGCCCGAGCTGTTCGCGACCGAGAAGTTCGGCGCCATCACGGTGCGCGACATCCTGACCGAGCTGGAGAAACCCGGCCGCGATCCGCGCCCGGATTTCAAGGTGGCGCGCTTCAACGACGGCGTCGAAGACATCAAGGACCTGACCGAAGGCATGGTGCTCGAAGGCACGGTGTCCAACGTGGCGCAGTTCGGCGCCTTCGTCGACTTGGGCGTGCACCAGGACGGGCTGGTGCATGTCAGCCAGTTGAGCAACAAGTTCGTGACCGACGCGCGCGAGGTGGTCAAGACCGGCGACATCGTCAAGGTGCGCGTGCTGGAAGTCGACCTGCCGCGCAAGCGCATCTCGCTGACCATGAAGCTCGATGCCCCGGCGCAGGCCAAGGGCGCGGGCAAGGCGGCGGACAACAGCTTCCGGGCGGCAGGGCGGGGCGAGCGGCCTGCGGCGTCATCGCCACGCCACGCTGCACCCGCGCAAGGCAATGCGATGGCGGCGGCGTTCGCCAAACTGCAAGGCAAGCGCTGATCAGGGAATACAGCTCAGCTTCATGCAAAGCTTCTAGGATGAAGAGATGCCACACCGGCATCTTAAGGAGAGCTTTGATGAACCTGTCTTCCTCACGTCGCCTGATCGCGCTGTCCGCTGTATCCCTGGTTGTGCTTGCCCTGACGGGCTGCGCGTCGGTCCAGCACGGCATGCATGGACTCCTGTACGGCAAGGGCCCGTCAGCCACCGCCCAGCTCGACGCCACCAAAGGCAATACCGCCAGCGGTACGGTCACGTTCAAGCAGCATGGCGACCACGTCATGGTGAACGCCAAGCTCACCGGCCTGAAGCCGGGGCAGGAACATGGTTTCCACGTGCACGAGAAGGGCGACTGCTCCAGCGGTGATGGTGTGAGCGCCGGCGGCCACTTCAACCCGACCGGCCAACCGCACGGTGCACAGGAAGCGGCGCACCACGCCGGCGATATGCCCGCGCTGAAGGCCGATGCGGCGGGCAAGGTCGACGCCACCTTCCACCTGACCGGCGTGACGCTGGGCGAGGGCGCGGCCAACCTGATCGGCCGGGGCGTGATCGTCCATGCCGCACCAGACGACTACAAGACCCAGCCAACCGGCAACTCCGGCGCCCGCATCGCCTGCGGCGTGATTGCGGCCACCCCGCGCTGAGCACGTGGCGCGCTAGCATGCGCGCCCATGAAAAGTCTCCGCCTCCACGCCGGCCCGCGCGCACTGCAACACCTGCGTGAGCGTGGGCTGCAACCTGGCGATATACGCGCTATTCCTGCCGCCGCCGGTGGTCCCAAGGGGCTGATCCTCAACGGGCTGGACCGGTTCCTGTTCGGGCACTGGCTCCAGGGCGCCGGCCCGGGCGTGCATCTGGTGGGCGCCAGCATCGGCGCGTGGCGCATGGCGGCGGCCTGTCTGCCCAATGCCGACGCTGCGCTGGCGCAGATGGCCGAGGCCTACATCGCCGAAAGCTACGACCCGCCGTACGGCGAGAAGCAAAGCCCGCGCAACATCAGCCGCCGCTTCGAGGCCCTGCTGGCGCTGCAGTTGGGCGATCAGGCCGGGGCGATCCTGAGTCACCCGCGTTTCCGCTTGCACGTCGTCACCAGCCGGGGCCGGCGCCTGCTGCATCGCGAGCACGGTGTGTGGACGCCGCTGGGCTACGCGGCGGCCTGGTTCAGCAACGCTGCGCGTCGACAGGCGCTGGGCGGGTGGCTGGAGAGGGTGGTGTTCAGCGACCCGCGTAAGGCACTACCCCTGCCGCTACGCGACTTTCCGACCCGCGAGGTCGCACTCAGCGCAGCCAACCTGCAGCCGGCGGTGCTGGCGTCGGGCTCGATTCCGTTCTGGCTCAAGGCCGTGCACGACATTCCCGGCGCGCCGCCCGGCGCCTACTGGGACGGTGGCATCACCGACTATCACCTGCACTGGCCGTGGCACCGCATGGCCGACGAACAGCTGGTGCTGTATCCGCATTTCCAGTCCACGCTGGTGCCCGGCTGGCTCGACAAGGCCTGGAAGCAGCGCCACCGCAGCACGCCGGCGCTCGACAACGTGCTGGTGCTCAGCCCGCGCGCCGACTGGATCGCCCGCCTGCCCGGCGGCAAGCTGCCCGACCGCAATGATTTCAAGGCGCTGCCGGTGGCGGAGCGCATGCAACGCTGGCGTGTCGCCGTGGCACAAAGCCAGCAATTGGCCGACGAGCTGGCCAACTGGCTGGCGCGCGGCTGCCCTGTCGATGAGGTTGAAACCCTGTGAAAAAGCCATCCACTGCCGCGCCAGCCTCTTTGACGCCCGCCACCGCCGAGTTGATGCAGCGCATCCAGCGCAGCCGGCGCCCGGCGCTGCATCATCTGCCGGCGGATGAAGCCAAGGCGCTGTACCAGTCCGGTGCCGAGATCCTGGACTTGCCGCGCGTGCGGCTGGCGCGCATCGAAGACCTGACGCTGCCGCTGGCGCCGGGGCACGAACGCGCCGCGCGCCTCTACGCGCCCAGCCACGCCGTGCTGCCGGTGCTGCTGTACCTGCACGGCGGCGGCTTCACTGTCGGCGGGCTGGAAACCCACGACAGCCTGTGCCGCCAGCTCGCGCTGCGCAGCGGCGTGGCCGTGCTGGCGCTCGATTACCGGCTGGCGCCGGAGCACCGGTTTCCGGCAGCGGTCGATGACAGCTGGGCCGCTTTGCGCTGGCTGGCTGAGAACGCCGCCCAGCTGGGGCTGGATGCCAGCCGCATCGCCGTGGGTGGCGACAGTGCGGGCGGCACGCTGGCAGCGGTCGCGGCCTTGCACGCCCGCGACATCGGCCTGAAGCTGGCGCTGCAGGTACTGATCACGCCTGGTACCACCGCCTATGCTGACACGCCCTCACACGGGATATACGCAAAGGGATTTCTGCTGGAGCGGGAAGCGATCGACTGGTTTTTTGACCACTACATCGACCACGCCGACCGCAGCGACTGGCGCTTTGCGCCGCTGCTGGCCGATGACCTGGACGGCGTTGCACCCGCCTGGATCGGCCTGGCCGAGTGCGATCCATTGGTCGACGAGGGCATGGCCTACGCCGACAGCTTGCGCCTGGCCGGCGTGCCGGTCGAGCTGGAACTGTGGCGCGGCGTGACGCACGATTTCATCAAGCTCGGCCGCGTGATCGGTGAAGCCCATGATGCGCAGATCAGCATTGCGCGGGCACTGCAGCGGGCCTTTGGCCTGCCGCAAATACAAATCGGCAATTGGGCAGAACTGGGCGGGGCGGCCCACGCCATTCGCCATGAGGTGTTCGTGCTGGAACAGCAGATTCCCGCCGAACTGGAATGGGACGTGGCCGATGCCGGTTGCGTCCACGCGTTGGCGCGTGATTCAACCGGCACACCGGTGGCGACCGGTCGGCTGTTGAGCGTGGCGCCCGGCATCAGCAAGATCGGGCGCATGGCCGTGCGTGCCAGCGTACGTGGCCAGCGGGTAGGGCAGGCGGTACTGGATGCGCTGGTGGCTGCAGCCCGGGCACAAGGTGACCGTGAGGTGATCCTGCACGCACAGCAATCGGCCGTAGGTTTCTATCTGCGCGCTGGATTCAAGCCGTGCGGTGAAGCCTTCGAAGAGGCCGGTATTCAGCACCTGGAGATGGTGCTGGCCCTCTGAGAGCCCTGTTCAGCGGAAGGTCGGCTTGATCAGGCTGCGCACGCGCGGTTTGACCAGGCGGGTACGGCCTGCCGACTCGGTGAGTTCGGCATGTGCCAATTCGGTGTCAGAGACAGGGGGCCGTTCCTGCACTGGGCGGGCGGCCACGGGTTCCAGTCTCGGCTCGGTGTGATACCGCGGCGGCCAGTCCTTGAGCGTGGCACGACGCAGCAGCGCCACGCCTGCACCGACTGGATGGGTACGCTCCAGCACATGCGTGACCAGGCTGCGGCCAATGCGCTCACTGATGATCAGCGTCGAGCAGCGCGTTCCATATCGTCCATCCATTGTGCGGATATACGCAGATGAAAGTTGTCGCTCCAAGTCAACAGCAATGCCGGTTGCTGGCAGATCAGCGTCAGATGCAGGACTGCGATCTGCCAAAGCGGTAAACAGCAGATTGGCCAAGTGATCCACACTGGCTTTCGAGGTACTGCCCAAATCCACTGCATCACGCACACGCTGCTTGAGTTGCTGCACCTTGGGCCAAGGCTCATCCAGCTCACCATTTGACAGCCCATACACACCCGCACCCAAACGCTGGGCCGAGGCTCGTATCGAAGTCATCCAATGGCACTCGCCAATCGCGAAATCAGCCGCAATCAGATTGAAACCGTTGTGGCCCGTGAGCGCAGTACGGACCCAGAAACGGTCGGTACTTTGCGTTGTGGTCAACCAGTCCGGAACGATTCTGCCGCGCGATGGTGCATGCGGATCATTGCGGCGCGGGTCACGAATATTCGTCAGCATGCCGAGCCTGCCCGCAGCGTTCAGCCCCAGCCAGGTACCACCGGCTTGCAGGTCGCGCCCAGCCAGGATGTCTGGCCCACACGCTCCAGGTGCCCACCACGCCAGACGCGCCGTGGCACGGTCATGAAACTCGTCGCGGTTGGACGCCACCACCAGCGGAAACCGCCGGCTGCAGTCAAGCGCAAAGGCAATCAGGCACATCAGCGCAACGCAGAGGTGAAGTGCTCAAGGTGCCGCGTGCCGATGCGTGCACTAGGCGAGTCGGCACTGGTTTGAACAATGTGCTGCAGTTGCCCCGGGTTCAGACCCTGCGGATGGCGATAGATCTCCATCCACGTCAGTTGATTCGGTGCGCTGTGCTGGCCATCAGCCCGTTGCAGCAACCGCGCTTCCAGCCCGGGCAGCTCGGCAGCAAGCCGGGTTTGCAAGGCCTGGATTTCAGGCTGAGCACCATCTGCAGCCTCCGCAGGCACCCGGTAATAAACGTACAGCTCAAGCACTGGACGCCTCGTGCGGCAGCGCGTAGGGCAGGGCTTGCAGGTGCAGCAACGGGCCTTCAGCGCGGGCCAGATGCAGGCTGCCAGACTCCGTCACGCCAATCTTGAGCTCAGCCAGCGCCAGGTGCGTGCCGTCCGGACCCGTGGCGGACTGGGCGATCAGGCCTGCGGGCTGGCCCGGGTCTTCGCTCCAGATCACTTCCTGGCCCGGCTGCATGGCGGCTTCACCTGCCAGCAGGAAAGCGCGGCGCTTGAGCTTGCCCAGGTACTGACTGCGCGCGACGATTTCCTGGCCCGGATAGCAGCCTTTCTGGAAATCGACGCCACCGACCAGCTCGTAATTGAGCATCTGCGGCACGAACTGGCCTGCCGTGGCCGCCACCACCGGCGCTACGCCGGCTTGCACGTCCAGCCATTGCCAGAGCGAAGTATCAAGCGCAGGCAGGGCGGCGCAGAGCGCCTCGGCCTCGGCTTGCGGGCCAATCCACAACCAGCGCGGCTGGCCAACGGCGTCAGGCAGTCGGATGATTTGGGCCGCACCGATGTCAGCCTTATCCCAGGTCGCATGCAGATCTATAGCGCCGACGTGAGCCGCAGCAGCATCACCCACCAAGCCGAGCACGATCAATTCGGCACTGGCATCGCTCAGCTTGGCCTTGGCGCGCAGCACGAACATGTTCAGGCGCTTGAGCGTGGTGGGCAGCAGGTCGGCGCTGCAGAGCAGCCAGAGCTCGGTCGCGCTGCGTTTCGCGTAGGTCAGGCTGGCGAGCATGCGGCCCTTGGCGTCGCAGTAGGCAGCCAGACGGGCGTGCGCCAGGTCGAGCTTGCTGACGTCGTTGCTCAACTGGCCGTGCAGAAAGCTCACGGCGTCGTCGCCAGCGGCGCGCAGCACGCCCCACTGGGGCAGGCGGCAAACGCCAGCCGTAACGTCCGTCGTGATGACGCCTGGAAGGGAACTTGAGGAGGTGACAGGTGCAGACATGGCGCCAATTATCATCAGTGGCTATGCGGAGCAAGCGAGTACGGATTTGGCGCGGCGACTCCCGGGCGGCGCGATCGACCCGGTCGCGCTGGCTTGGGCGACTGGTTTTGGGGCTTTTTTTGCTGCTGATCAGTTCAGCCGCTGCCGTGGCCTGGTGGCTGCAACAGCCCTTGACCCTGAAGCCTCTGACGGTCGAACTGGAGATCGAGCCGGGCGAAACCCCGCGCGACATCGCCCGCCATCTGGTCGAGGCCGGCGTCGATGCGCCCGCGTTGTGGCTCTACCAGTGGTTTCGCTGGTCGGGTGATGCGCGGCGCATCAAGGCCGGCAGCTACGAATTCAGCCGGGGCCTCAGCCCGCGCGACCTGCTGCGCAAGATCGTCAATGGCGACGAGAGCCTGGCCACGCTGCGGCTGATCGACGGCTGGACCTTCCGGCAGGTGCGGGCTGAACTGGCCCGCTCGCCCACGCTCAAACCCGACAGCGCCAACCTGACCGACGCCGAAGTCATGCAGGCCATCGGCGCCGCCGGCCAGCCCGCTGAAGGCTATTTTTTCCCCGACACCTACGCCTACGCCAAGGGCAGCAGCGACCTGCGCGTGCTGCAGCGCGCCCACGCTGCCATGCAGAAGCGGCTGGCCGCCGTGTGGGCGCAGCGCGCGCCGGGCCTGCCGCTGCAGACGCCCGAGCAGGCGCTGACGCTGGCGTCCATCGTCGAGAAGGAAACCGGCCGCGCCGCCGACCGCAGCCAGATTGCCGGCGTGTTCATCAACCGCCTGCGCATCGGCATGCCGCTGCAGACCGACCCGAGCGTGATCTACGGGCTGGGCGAGGCCTTCGACGGCAACCTGCGCCGCAGCCACCTGCAGGCCGACACGCCTTACAACACCTACACCCGCAACGGCCTGCCACCCACGCCGATCGCCATGCCCGGGCGCGATGCGCTGCGGGCGGCCGTGCAGCCGGCGTCGACCCCGGCGCTGTACTTCGTGGCGCGCGGTGACGGCAGCAGCGAGTTCAGCGCCAACCTGGCCGACCACAATCGCGCCGTCAACAAATTCCAGCGCAAGGCCGCCCCTTGATTTCTTATTCAGACGCCGCGTCGTCCTCCGCCACTGCATCGCCTCCCGCCGGCCGTTTCATCACCGTCGAGGGCATCGACGGCGCCGGCAAGAGCAGTCACCTCGACACCCTGGCCGCCCGCTGGCGCGCCCGTGGGCTGGAAGTGGTCTGCACCCGCGAGCCCGGTGGCACGCCGCTGGCCGAGGCGCTGCGCGAACTCTTCCTGCACCGCCCGATGGACGCGCTCACCGAAGCGCTGCTGGTGTTTGCCGCCCGGCGCGACCACCTCGTCAACGTGATCGAGCCCGCGCTGCAGCGCGGCGCCGTGGTGCTGTGCGACCGCTTCACCGACGCGACCTTTGCCTACCAGGGCAGCGGGCGCGGCTTTGATCTGGCGGTGCTCGGCCAGCTCGAAACCTGGGTCCAGGCCGGTCGCCAGCCGGACCTGACGCTGTGGTTTGACGTGTCGCCCGAGATCGCCGCGCAACGCCGCGCAGCAGCACGGGCGCCGGACCGGCTGGAGCGCGAAGAGGTCGCCTTCTTCAACGCCGTGCGTGCCGGCTACGCCCAGCGTCACGCCGAGGCGCCACAGCGGATTGAACAGCTGGATGCGGCGCAATCACTTGCCGATGTGGCCGCGCAGATCGTCGCCGTGCTGGAGTCGCGCGGATGGTGACACGCGTCAGCTTCAAGGCGCAACCCGCCGCAGAATCGGTGGCGCGCCCGGCTGCCGCCGACTTGCCCTGGCTCACCGCGCCGCTGGCCGAGGCCCTGGCGCAGCAGCGCGCCCATGCGCTGCTGGTGCACGGGCCTGAAGGTGTGGGGCAGTTTGAATTTGCACTTGCGCTGGTCAAGAGCTGGCTATGCGAAACGCCTCTGGCCGAGCGCCCGCAACGCCTGGCCTGCGGCCACTGCGCCAGCTGCCATCTGGTCGACGAGCGCGCCCACCCCGACCTGCGCCTGATCGTGCCCGAGGCGCTGCGCGACGCTGCCGGCCTGGGTGGTGACGACACCGGCACCGACGACGACGGCAAGAAGCGCAAGCCCAGCCGTGAGATCAAGGTCGAGCAGATCCGTGCTGCCGTCGATTTCAGCGCGCTGACCGCTGCGCGCGGTGGCGTGCGGGTCATGCTGGTGCATCCGGCCGAGGCGCTCAACCACATCGCCGCCAATGCGCTGCTCAAGACGCTGGAAGAGCCACCCGGCGCGCTGCGCTTCGTGCTCAGCAGCGGCGCGCCGCAAAGCCTGCTGCCGACGATTCGCAGCCGTTGCCAGGCCTTGAGCCTGCATGCGCCGGATGCAGCGCCCGCGCTGCAATGGTTACAGGCGCAGGGCGTGGCGGATGCGGATGTCCTGCTCAACGCCACCGGCCAGCAGCCACTGGAAGCGCTGGCGCAGGCCCGCGCCGGGCGCGATGCCGCCGCGTGGCGGGCGTTTCCGCAGCAGGTGGTGCAAGGCGACGTGGCCGCGTTGGCGGCCTGGCCGCTGCCGCTGGTGGTCGACGCGCTGCAGAAGCTCTGCCATGACCGCCTGCTGTTGAGCGTGGGCCAGCCGCCGCGCTACTTCACGCACAGCGACTTGCGTGGCGGTGACGTGGCCGCGCTGACCGCCTGGGCCGCCGCACTGCGCCGCCACGCCAGCCACGCCGACCACCCCTGGCACGCCGGCCTCGCGCTGGAAGCCTTGCTGCTGCAGGCCCAGGCGGTGGACCGCACGGCGCCTGCCTCATCTGCGCACACCCGACCGATACACTCGTCGCCATGAGCGAGTCCAGCCTACGCACCGCCAGCCCCATGACGCCCAATACCCGCCCCAGCGTGATCCAGCTCGTGTTTCGCGAGAAGGGCGCCTTGTATGCCGCCTACATTCCGCTGTTTGCCGAGGGCGGGCTGTTCGTGCCGACCACGCGTGAATACAAGCTCGGCGAAGACGTCTACCTGCTGCTGACGCTGCCGGACGATCCGCAGCGCTACCCCGTGGCCGGCAAGGTGGCGTG
Source organism: Leptothrix sp. (in: b-proteobacteria) (assembly GCF_965250675.1). Taxonomy (NCBI): domain Bacteria; kingdom Pseudomonadati; phylum Pseudomonadota; class Betaproteobacteria; order Burkholderiales; family Sphaerotilaceae; genus Leptothrix; species Leptothrix sp. (in: b-proteobacteria). The sequence goes on along the minus strand of NZ_CBDFPH010000003.1, from coordinate 194,204 downwards.
GCTCACGCCCGTCAACGCCTCGGGCGGTCGCACGCAGGGTGTGGGCGTGCGGTTTCCGCAGGACGAGAAGACGCGTGCGCTGCGCATCCGCATCGAAGAGATGCTGGGCACCTCGATCCAGTCGGCCAAGCCGACCCAGACCATCTGAATATCTGCCCACGATGTACGTCGATTCCCATTGCCACCTGAGTTTCCCCGACCTGAAAGCGCGCCTGGCCGACATCCGCCGGGACATGCAGACCGCGCAGGTCGAGCGCGCGCTGTGCATCTGCACCACGCTGGAAGAGTTCGACGACGTGCACGGCCTGGCGCTCGCCTACGACAACTTCTGGGCCACGGTGGGCGTGCACCCCGACAACGAAGGTGTGACCGAGCCGACGGTCGACGATCTGGTGCAGCGTGGCTCGGCACCGCGCGTGCTGGCTGTGGGTGAAAGCGGTCTGGACTATTTCCGCCTGGGCGAGCGCACCCATGCCGACATGGAATGGCAGCGCGAGCGCCTGCGCGTGCATGTGCGCGCAGCGCGTCTGCTGGGCAAGCCGCTGGTGATCCACACCCGCAGTTCTTCGGCCGACACGCTGAGCATCCTGAAGGAAGAGGGCGCCGATCAGGTCGGCGGCGTGTTTCACTGCTTCACCGAGACTCAGGACGTGGCGCGCGCGGCGCTGGAGATGGGCTTCTACATCTCGTTCTCGGGCATCCTGACCTTCAAGACCGCCCAGGACCTGCGCGACGTGGCGCGCGAAGTGCCACTCGACCGCTGCCTGATCGAAACCGACAGCCCCTACCTCGCGCCCATGCCCTTCCGCGGCAAGACCAACACGCCCGCGCTGGTGCCTTACGTGGCCGCCGAACTGGCGCGCATCAAGGGCCTGCCGGTCGAGGAGATCGCGCAGGCCACCACGGCCAACTTCGACCGGCTGTTCAAGCCGCAGGCATGATGCTCTGGTCGGGTGCGCAGCCTGACACGCTGTCGGACAAATACTGACAGGGTTTTTCGTTTTCAGCCACTGACTGCGGTGCAACCACAGTCCTAGAGTGCAGACATGGACAGCCGATTGGCGTGCTGTCGGGTTCAACAGGAGAACCGCCATGTCTCTGCAAACTCATGCTCATGCACCCGTCCTGGTCGCTGGCTGCGACCCGTTTGCGCTCCTGCTGGCGCCCGAGTCGGTGTTCTTTGCCATGGAGCATTCCGATCGCCTGCAGCGGCTGCAGCGTCGCATCTGCCGGCCGCTCGACAAGCCGGTGATTCCGCACGAGTTGAGCGAGATCGAGGCCTATGATCTGGCCATCGATGCCGACCCAGGCGAGGCTGCCTGACACCTGATGACCATTCGCACCCTGCTCAAGATGGGCGACCCGCGCCTGCTGGCCGTCGCCCAGCCCGTGACCGATTTCGACAGCGCCGCGCTGGCCGAACTGATCGAGGACTTGCGCGACACCATGCGCGCCGCGAACGGCGCCGGGCTGGCGGCGCCGCAGATCGGGGTCGACTTGGCGGTGGTGATTTTCGGCTTCGAACGCAACGCGCGTTATCCGGATGCCGCGCCGGTGCCGCAGACGGTACTGATCAACCCGGTCATCACGCCGCTGGGCACGGAAGAAGATGACGGCTGGGAAGGCTGCCTGTCGGTACCCGGCCTGCGCGCGGTGGTGCCACGCTGGCGCCGCATCCACTACAGCGGTTTTGATGAGCACGGCGCGGTGATCGAGCGCGAGGTCGAGGGCTTCCACGCCCGCGTGGTGCAGCACGAATGCGACCACCTGATCGGCAAGCTCTACCCGATGCGGGTGCGTGATTTCAGCCGCTTCGGCTACACCGAAGTGCTCTTTCCAGGCTTGGACTCGGGCCTGGACGCCGCGTCTGACGACTGACACGACAACTGACGTTGTCAGGGCGCCCAAACCGTCGCGGCAGCGTCACACCCACGTTCTACACTCCGCCCTTCGATTTTTCAGGCTTTCGCCTTGATTGGAGTCGCGGCAATGCAGCGTTTTCACTTTCCCATCGTCATCATTGACGAGGACTTCCGCTCGGAAAACACCTCCGGTCTCGGTATTCGCGCCCTGGCGCAAGCGATTGAAAAAGAAGGTTTCGAGGTGCTGGGCGCCACCAGCTACGGCGACCTGAGCCAGTTCGCGCAGCAGCAGAGCCGCGCCGGCGCCTTCATCCTGTCGATCGACGATGAAGAGTTCACGCCCGGCCCCGAGCTGGACCCGGCGGTGCTCAGCCTGCGCAAGTTCATCGAGGAAATCCGCTTCAAGAACGCCGACATCCCGATCTACATCTACGGCGAGACGCGCACCAGCCAGCACATCCCGAACGACATCCTGCGCGAACTGCACGGCTTCATCCACATGTTCGAGGACACGCCGGAGTTCGTGGCGCGTCACATCATCCGCGAGGTCAAGAGCTACCTGGATGGCCTGGCGCCACCGTTCTTCAAGGCGCTGATGGACTACGCGCAGGACGGCTCCTACAGCTGGCATTGCCCGGGTCACTCGGGTGGCGTGGCTTTCCTGAAGAGCCCGGTCGGCCAGATGTTCCACCAGTTCTTCGGCGAGAACATGCTGCGCGCGGACGTCTGCAACGCGGTGGAAGAACTCGGCCAGCTGCTCGACCACACCGGTCCGGTGGCGGCCAGCGAGCGCAACGCGGCGCGCATCTTCAACGCCGACCACTGTTTCTTCGTCACCAACGGCACCAGCACCAGCAACAAGATGGTCTGGCACCACACGGTGGCGCCAGGCGACGTGGTGGTGGTGGACCGCAACTGCCACAAGAGCATCCTGCACAGCATCATCATGACTGGCGCGGTGCCGGTGTTCATGACGCCCACGCGCAACCACTACGGCATCATCGGCCCGATTCCGCAGAGCGAATTCACGCGCGAGGTCATCGAGCGCAAGATCGCCGCCAACCCGCTGCTGGCCGGCGTGGACACCACGCAGATCAAGCCGCGCATCATGACGCTGACTCAGAGCACCTACGACGGCGTGCTCTACAACACCGAAACCATCAAGGGCATGGTCGACGGCTGGATCGACAACCTGCACTTCGACGAAGCCTGGCTGCCGCACGCCGCCTTCCACAAGTTCTACGGCAGCTACCACTCGATGGGCAAGAACCGCCCGCGCCCGAAAGAGGCGATGGTCTACGCGACCCAGTCGACCCACAAGCTGCTGGCCGGCCTGAGCCAAGCGTCGCAGGTGCTGGTGCAGGACTCGCAGACGGTGCATCTGGACCGCAACCTCTTCAACGAGGCCTACCTGATGCACAGCTCGACCAGCCCGCAGTACGCCATCATCGCGTCGTGCGACGTGGCCGCGGCCATGATGGACCCGCCGGGCGGCACCGCGCTGGTGGAAGAGAGCCTGAAAGAGGCGCTCGACTTCCGCCGCGCCATGCGCAAGGTCGACGAGGAGTTCGGCCACGACTGGTGGTTCAAGGTCTGGGGCCCGGACACGCTGGCCGAGGAGGGCATCGGCCACTCCGACGGCTGGATGCTGCATGCCAACGAAGAGTGGCACGGCTTCGGTCCGATGGCGCCGGGCTTCAACATGCTCGACCCGATCAAGTCGACCATCATCACGCCCGGGCTGGACGTCAACGGCAAGTTCGACGCCACCGGCATTCCGGCCTCGATCGTCACCAAGTACCTGGCCGAGCACGGCGTGGTGGTCGAGAAGACCGGCCTCTACAGCTTCTTCATCATGTTCACCATCGGCATCACCAAGGGCCGCTGGAACACCATGCTGACTGCGCTGCAGCAGTTCAAGGACGACTACGACCGCAACCAGCCGCTGTGGCGCGTGCTGCCTGAGTTCGCCGTCAAGTACCCGGTCTACGAGCGCATGGGCCTGCGCGACCTGTGCCAGGCCATCCACCTGAGCTACGCCGAAGGCGACATTGCGCGCCTGACGACCGAGGTCTACCTGTCCGACATCCACCCGGCCATGAAGCCCAGCGATGCCTACGCCCACATCGCCCGCCGCCAGACCGAGCGCGTGGAGATCGAGCACCTGGAAGGCCGCATCACCACCGCGTTGCTGACGCCGTACCCGCCGGGCATTCCGCTGCTGATTCCGGGCGAGTGCTTCAACAAGAAGATCGTCGACTACCTGCGCTTCACCCGCCGCTTCAATACCAAGTTCCCGGGCTTCCACACCGACGTGCACGGTCTGGTCGAAGAAGACATCGGCAATGGGCAGGTGCGGTACTACGTGGACTGCGTCAAGGCCTGAGCGACCCGAGGACGAAAAAAAGCCCCGATGCTCACGCATCGGGGCTTTTTTGTGGATCCGGAGAACTTTAGCCGAACCTTAGCGCGGCGTGCCTGCCACCAGCGCCGACCAGGCCGACGTGATGCCGACAGTGCCGGTATGGCTGCGGATGCGGAACGAGTACGCCTGGCGCGATGTCAGGCCATTCACGTTGACCGTGTTGGTGGCCCGGCCTGCCGTGCGTGCCACCTGCGACCAGGTGGCGCCAGCGCCGCCGCAGGTCGCGATGGAGCCCACGCACATTTCGACTTCGTAGCCTGCCACCGCCGCCGTGGTGCTGGCCGTCCAGTTCAACGGAACGCGGCCGGCTGGTGTGGCGCCGATGCCCAGCAGACCGGCACTGACATTGGAGCGGAAGTTCGTCGGCAACGGCAGCGTGCCGGTGTAGCGATCGACGACCGACACCGGACCCTGAGTCGCGCCATTGGCTGCATTGACTTGGTAGGCGTAGAGCGTGTTCAGCGCCAAGCCGGTGTTGGTGTAGCTGATGGCATTGGCCGCCAGGTTTCCGGTGGGCGCCGTCGTCGTGGCGAATGCACCCCGCGTGACCGTGCCGTTGGCCGCCACGGTGTAGGTGGCGCGCTGCACGCGGTAGGCGGTTTCACCGCTGGAGGTGTCTGCCCAGTCCAGGCGAGCAACCGCGTCATCGTTGGCGGGCCGCAGCACCGTCAGATTGCCCGGCGCTTGCAGGTTGATGGCCGCTGGCGTGGTCACCGAAATCGCGTTGGAACTGGCTGTCGCACCGGTCGCCGTAGCCACCACCTGGTAGGTGTAGGCCGTGGATGCCGCCACCGTGGTGTCGGTGTAGGACGTGACATTGGGCGACAGCGTGGCCACGACGGCGCCGTTGCGCAGCACCTGGAAGGCGGTTTCGTTGTTGGAGTTGTCCAGCCAGCTCATCGCCACGCTGGTGGCGGTGACGGCGGTGGCCGCCAGGTTGGTCGGAGCGGTCAACCCCGCCTGCGTGGTCACGCTGATGGTGTTGGAGCCCACCCGACCGGCCGAGTTGTTGGCGAACACCCGGTAGGTCAGCGTGCTGTTCTGAGGCGCTGCCGAATCGGTGTAAGCCGACACATTGGCCGCCAGCGTGGCGATGACCACGCCGTTGCGCTCGACCTCGAAGGCAGTTTCGTTGGTCGAGTTGTCGGACCAGCTCAGTGCGACCTCGGTCGGGCTGTTCACCACGCCCGACAGGTTGCTCGGCGCTCCAGGTGCGACGGCGCCCTGGGTGCGCACCAGCGCCTGGTCCCAGCCACCGGCCGAGGACATCACGGTCACCACGGCCGGCGGTGCCAGCGTGCGCACGGCCTGTCCGGCCAGCGTGCTGTATTCCTGCACGGTCAGGGTGGGCGGCACACGGGTGTCGCTGGAGGTGGCGGCCACGACCAGCGTGCCGGTCGCCACGTTGTAGTCGGCCTGGGTGATGACAACCTGGTCGACCAGCGGGCGCACCAGCGTGGTGGCGTCGGTGGTGGCGTCGGCCACCGAGGCGCGCATCGTGATGGCGCCCGGCAGGTTGCTGGTGTTGGGCAGCGGGGCCAGCACTTCGCTGGTGAAGAACTTGCCCAGGCCGTTGCTGGTCAGGGTGCGCGGGCTGGCGAGGCGAGCATTGGCTGCCGCCGTGCCGGGGCCGTCCTGGATAGTGACGGCAGCGGCATTGGCCGAGGACGCAAAGGCGTCGATCTGGCCCACCGTCAGCGGCGTGCGGCTGTAGGTGACGCGGTCGGCGGACAGGGGCGTCTGCACCTTGCCGTCGAACAGCTGGCCGGCCACGGTGAAGTCGTCGGTGCGGACGGAATTGCCGCCGTTGCCGGTCAGGTTGATGGGGGCGCCATTGAAGTCGGTGGCGGTGACGCGGAAGAAGTTGTTGCCGCAGGGGCTGCCGACCACCCGGTGCAGCGAGGCGCCGTCACCAAGATAGCCCGCCGGCGCCGCCGGTGCCACGGTCGGATCCCAGCGCAGCCACGGGCCCACGCGGCCTTGTGCAGAGGGCTGTCCCGGCGTGAAGCTGATGTCGATGGTGTCGCTGACGTCGAAACCCGCCACCACCGTGTCCACCGTGAAGGTGTTCTCGCCGTAAGGGTGGGTGACGCGATAGACACCGGGCACCGGTGCATCGATACGGATGCGCAGACGCGTGAAGCTCAGCTGCTCATCGGCGGCAGGCTCGGCCGTGTTGTAGGTGGCCTCGGTGGCCATGATCAGCCGAGCCGAGAAGCCGGTGGCCGGCACGTCCAGACGCGCATCCGACAGCCAGTAGAACGACTCGGTGCCTGCGCCGGCCTGTTCGGACTGCAGGTTGCCGGCAATGACCGGATCAAAGGCGCAGTTGTTGGCGTCCAGGCAGATCTGCAACGAGATGCCGTTGCTGTCGCTGACGTATTCCGAGTACCCGTTGACCGGGTTCAGCGGACCGGTGGAGAAGGGCGTGGCACCGTCTGCCGGGCAGGCCGCCTGGGCGACCGAGGCCACGTACAGGTCGAGTGCAGCCGCGACCAGCACGACCGAGAGTTTGCGTTTCATCATCATGTTCTTAGTCTCCAACTCATTGGTTGATGACGGTGAGCGGCTTGACAGCCTGCCCGCCGGCACTGGAGGTCACCGTGACCGTGGCGGGCAGCACTGACAGCCCGTTGACGCTGATCGCGCCGCCAGCCAGCGGCGCGTTGTTGAGCGTGAGCGTGAGCGTGGGCGCACCGGTGGCGATCTTGTCGCTGGAGGTGGCATTCACGCTCAGGGCGCAACTGCGCGGCGTGCCGCTGCAGACCGCCTGGGCGCGGCTGATGGTGACCAGGTCCGTCACCGGCAGGTTCTGGGTGTTGGGGCTGTTGCCCTGGCTGGCGTTGTTGGCCGTGACCTGCACCGAGGTCGGCACCGCGGTCACGCTCAGGGAAGAGAAGAAGCGGCCGTTGCCGTCGCTGCTCATGTTGCCGCCCGGCGTGGCCATCAGGCTGGCCGTGCTGGGCGCGGTCGCAAAGGCGGTAACGCTGATGTTGCCGGCTTCGCGGGCGTAGTACGCGCCGTTGATGGCCAGCGGGGTGATGGCCTGCGGGGCCAGCTTGCCCTGCACGGTGAACAGCAGGTTGGTGATGCCGCTGGTCGAGCCGTCGCGGTCGGCATCGGTCGGGTCGATGGCGATCGGCGTGCGGCCGTCCATGGTGGTGGCGCTGATGCGCACGAAGTTCTGGCCGCAGGGGCTGCCGATCACGCGATGCGGCGTGAGGCCATCGCCGATGTAGCCTTCCGGCGCAGCCGGCGTCACGGTCGGATCCCAGCGCAGCCACGGGCCTACCGTGCCGGTGCGCGAGCCGCCGGGCGTGAACTCGGTGTCGGTCGTCTCGTTCACCACGCGCCGGCCCGTCGTCGTCACGACGTACTGCTTGACACCCCACGGATAGGCCACGGTGTAGATGCCGGGCTGCGCAATGTCCATGCGGATGCGCAGGCGGGTGAAGGCGAACTGGTCATTCGGCGCGGGCACTTCGGTGGCGTAGGCGGCCTCGGTGGCCATGACCACCAGCGCGTTCACGGCAGCAGCGCCCGTGGTGGTGATCGTGTTCTCAGACAGGAACCAGAAGCCTTCGCCGCCGAAACCATTGGCTTCGGAGGTCGCGTTGCCCGGAATCACCGGATCGAAGAAGCAGGGCGGCGGGTTGCCTTGGCCGTCGACGCTGTCGGTGCAGATGACCAGGGCCACGCCCTCGGAGTCGACCACCTGCTCTGCAAAGCCGTGCACGGCGCTGGCCGGACCGGCGGTAAAGGGCAATGCGTTGCCGGGACGGCAGACGGCTTGAGCCAGCGGACTGGCCATCACGCCGATGGCCAAGGCCAGTGCCGCTGCGAGCGGGCGTTTCTTCATCATCTTCAATCTCCTGAACGTCACGGGTGTGGGAGTCTGCGCAACGCTGATCATTCGGCCGCTGGCGTCAAGACTCATAAAGACACACAACGAAACAAATCGTTACTGTTTGTGTAGTGTCAATGAGCGGTTAAGAAAAATCAAGCTTTTGGACTTAATTCCACTTAACTCAGTGTGTATCGGCAGTTTTGTCGAAGACAAAAGCGCTTATTCACCGAACTGAATAGTTCAGTGACCCGTCACCTGTGACTTATTGGTTTCTTCAAGCCCGCCAAATGGAGCTTGAAGAAGTCGGGCGCGCAGTTTTTGCGTTTACAGCGCTGCCGGCATCGCACTGGCGACGGCCAGCTTGCGGTAGACCGAGCCGATGTGCTCGTTGACCGCCAGCCACTTGATGCCCATCTTTCTCGCGATTTCCTTGACCGTGTAGCCCTTGCTGAGCCAGGTCAGTACTTCTTGTTCGGGCGCACTGGGTTGCTTGATATCTTGACGACCTGGTGCCGGGCAGGGCGGCAGGTGCGGCTTGTCCTGGTCGTCCGCCTGCGCAGGCCGGACTCGGGCCACAGCGGGTGCCGCGTCCTTGAAAAACCCGAGCAGGCAGCGCGCCATGGCGGGCGACAGCGGTGGCTGGCCGCGCACGATCTTCTGCAGTTCTTCCACCAGCACCTCGAAGCGGTCTTCCTTGAGCAGGTAGCCGCTGGCGCCGCACTGCAGCGCCGGAAACAGGTGTTCGTCGTCCGAATGCAGCGTGGTGGCGATCTTGATGGCCGGGTGGGCCTTGATCTGCGCCAGCAACTCCAGGCCGCTTTCGTCGGGCTGTTCAAGATCGCAAAGAATCAGGCGCAACTGCGAGGCGGCTGAAGCCTGACCACTGCCCTGCGTCCCGTTGAGACCCAGTGCCGCGCGGGCCTCCGCCAGGCTGCCTGCTTCATTGAACACGACGTCGTCACTGAAGCTCTCGCGCACCACGCGCAGCAGGAAGCTGCGGGCAACGGCGTTTTCTTCGAAGATCAGGACTTGAATCGACATGGCGGCAGACGTGTTGTGCAATGAACGGCTTGGGTACCGCTTGCGGTGCCTTAATTATTGTCGCGAGTCAGGTCGATTGGGCGTATCTCCCCGCAGTCGGGGGACTCATGAGGGGGTTCAGCGTCAGGCCAATCTGGCAAATTACGCACCCCCCTCGGTGCCTACAATCCGCCGTATGCATATTCTTGTTGCCAATGATGATGGTTACCTCGCGCCCGGGCTGGCTGCGCTGGTGAAGGTGTGTCGCGAGTTGGGCGAGGTCGACGTGGTCGCGCCCGAGCAGAACGCCAGCGGCACCTCCAACGCGCTGACGCTGACGCGGCCGCTGTCGGTGCACACGGCGGCCAACGGCTTCCGCTACGTCAACGGCACGCCGTCGGACTGCGTGCATGTGGCCATGACCGGCCTGCTGGAGCGGCGCCCCGATCTGGTGGTCTCGGGCATCAATAACGGCGCCAACATGGGCGACGACACGGTCTACTCCGGCACGGTGGCTGCGGCGATGGAGGGTTACCTGTTCGGCGTGCCGTCGATCGCGTTCTCGCTGGTCGACAAAGGCTGGGCACATCTGGACGCTGCCACCGACGCCATGCGCGCCGTGCTGCGCCACGTGCTGGCCACGCAGCAACTCGGCCACCCCTGGCTGCTCAATGTGAACATTCCGAACCGGCCAGATGCGGCGGCGCTGCCGCTGCAGGTCACGCGGCTGGGCAAACGCCACGCCAGCGAGCCGGTCGTGCGCCAGTTCAGCCCACGCGGCGAGCCGATCTACTGGATCGGCGCTGCCGGTGACGCCCGCGAAGCCGGCGAAGGCACCGATTTTCATGCCTGCGCCAACGGCCAGATTTCGGTCACGCCGCTGCAGGTCGACCTGACCGATCACGCCCGGCTGGGCCTGTGGTCGCAACGCCTGGCAGGCACGCGCGCATGACATCCGGCCCGCCGGCCAAGCGCGCGCGTTTCCCGCTCCGCCTGCAACAGACCGAGCCGACGCTGCGCCGCTTCGTCCACGCCGAAGGCCCGCCGCCGCGCAAGGATGTCGCTGCCCAGGCACCGGCCACGCCCGACGGCGTGCTGCGCCCGCAGCGCCCCCTGTCGGATGCCGTGCGTGAGCAGGCTCGCACCAGCGCGCCGGCCGGGCTGGGCCTCGACAGCGATGTGTTCCGCGCCCGCATGGTCGAGCGCCTCAAGCGCGACGGCTGCACCGACGTGCAGGTGCTGCAGGCCATGGGCAGCGTATCGCGCCATCTGTTTGTCGACAGCGCGCTGGCCGCGCAGGCCTATGAAGACACCAGCCTGCCGATCGGGCTGGGGCAGACGATTTCCAAGCCTTCGGTCGTCGCCCGCATGACCGAACTGCTGCGCGCCCGCACCGGTGGCCCGACGCTGGGCCGCGTGCTGGAAATCGGCACGGGCTGCGGCTATCAGGCGGCGGTGCTGTGCCTGCTGGCGCGGCAGGTCTATTCGGTCGAGCGCCTCAAGGGGCTGCACGAGAAAGCGCGCGAAAACCTCGCTGCCACCCGCCCGAGCCATCTGCGCCTGATCTATGGCGACGGCATGCTCGGCCATGGCCCGAATGCACCCTACGACGGCATCATTGCCGCAGCCAGTGGCCGCTCGGTGCCGCCGGCCTGGATCGACCAGCTCGCGCCCGGCGGCCGGCTGGTGGCGCCGATGGACGACGCCCGGCTGGGCGGCCAGGTGCTGCTGGTGATCGACCGGCTGACCGACGGCACGCTGCGCCACAGCAGCCACGAGGCGGTGCGGTTCGTCCCTTTAGAATCCGGCGTCAGCGATTTCGGGCTGATCTGAAGCGGTTCCAGGGCAGTTCGGAGCCGCCTCGCTCCACACAGACCGCCAGCCCTCCCACGGATTCCATGATCAATCACCGCACGTTCGCGTCCGTCTCGCGATTTGTCTTCCTCGTCTGCGCGGCTTTCGCGCTGGTCGGTTGCGCCTCCTCCAACCTCAAGCCCAGAGCGCCGGTCGAAGAACGCTCGGCTTCCGCAGGCAAGGCGTCCTCCTCCTCGGGAACGACCGATGCCTCCAAGCCCTTGCCGGGCGCTGAGAACGCCGGCAAGCCCGGCTATTACACCGTTCGCCCCGGCGACACGCTGATCCGCGTCGGCCTGGAGAGCGGCCAGAACTGGCGCGACCTGCAGCGCTGGAACAACCTCGAAAACCCCGACCGCATCGAAATCGGCCAGGTGCTGCGCGTGGTCGCCCCAGGCCAGGACCCGACCAGCACGGCGGCCAAGCCGGTGAGCAGCGCACGCGTCGATGCGCGCGCGCTGGAGACCCGGCCGCTGGAGCCGCGCGTGGCAGCGCCCGCCACCTCGGGTGCCACGGTCGCCGCGTCATCGACGGCTGCAGGCAGCGCAGCAGGTGCGCCGGCATCGGCCATCGGCTCCGCCAGCACGGCGGTGACCGCACCGACACCTGCCGTCATCCCTGCCCGCGAGACTGCCGCCGCCCGCGACAGCGACGAAGAACCCAACTGGATGTGGCCGGCCAGCGGCGGCGTCACAACCGCCTTCGACGAAACCCGCAACAAGGGCGTGTCGATTGCCGGCAAGGCGGGCGACGCCGTGCTGGCCGCAGCCGATGGTCGGGTGGTCTATGCCGGCTCCGGCCTGCGCGGCTACGGCAACCTGATCATCGTCAAGCACAACGAGAGCTACCTGAGCGCCTACGCCCACAACCAGGCGCTGCTGGTGCGCGAGGACCAGACCGTCAGGCGCGGCCAGAAGATCGCCGAGATGGGTTCGAGCGACGCCGACCGGGTGCAACTGCACTTCGAGATCCGCCGTCGCGGCAAGCCGCTCGACCCGGTCAAGCTGCTGCCCTCGCGCTGAACTGAACGCTGAACGCGCGGGCGTTCGGCACGCCTCACCCTTCCGGTTTTCACGATGACAAACAGCATTGAATGGTTGATGGTCGAGTCGCTCGACCTCGACGCCCAGGGCGTGGCCCGCAAGACTGACGGCAAGGTCGTCTTCATCGAAGGCGCACTGCCCGGCGAGCGCGTACAGGCGCACACCAACCGGCGCAAGAACAACTGGGAGCAGGCGACGCTGACCGTCATGGGCCGCGAAAGCTCGCAGCGCGTGCGCCCCGGCTGTGAGAACTTCGGCCTGCACCCCGGTGCCTGCGGCGGCTGCAAGATGCAGCACCTGCACGCATCGGCGCAGGTGGCGGTCAAGCAGCGCACGCTGGAGGACAACCTCTGGCACCTGGCCAAGGTCAAGTCCGAACGCATGATGCGGCCGATCGAAGGCCCGACCTGGGGCTACCGCTACCGCGCGCGCCTGTCGGTGCGTTACGTGACCAAGAAGGGCGAGGTGCTGGTGGGCTTCCACGAGCGCAAGTCGCGCTACGTCGCCGACATGAAGACCTGCGCGGTGCTGCCGCCGCACATCAGCGCGCTGCTGGTGCCGCTGCGCGCGCTGATCGCCACGCTCGATGAGCGCGACCGCCTGCCGCAGATCGAGGTCGCGCTGGGTGAATCCCCGCACGGCTTGATCAACGCCCTGGTGCTGCGCCACCTGGAGCCGCTGGGCGACGCCGACAAGCAGCGCCTGCGCGACTTTGCCGCTGCGCACGACGTGCAATGGTGGCTGCAGCCCAAGGGCCCGGACACGGCACATCTGCTCGACGAAGGTGGTCCGGCGCTGGCCTACACCCTGCCGGAATACGGCGTGGTCATGCCCTTCAAGCCGACCGATTTCACCCAGGTCAACCACCACATCAACCGCGTGCTGGTCGGCAAGGCGCTCGGCCTGCTGCAGGTGCAGCGCGATGAGCGCGTGATCGACTGGTTCTGCGGCCTGGGCAACTTCACACTGCCGCTGGCCACGCAAGCGCGCGAGGTGCTGGGCATCGAGGGCAGCGAGGCGCTGGTGCAGCGCTCACGCGACAACGCCAAGCTCAACCAGCTCGACGGCAAGGCGAGCTTTGCCGCGCGCAACCTGTTCGAGTTGAGCCCAGCGGATGTCACCGCCTACGGCCCGGCCCAGCGCTGGCTGATCGATCCGCCGCGCGAAGGCGCGTTTGCGCTCATCAAGGCGCTGGCCGAACTGCGCCAGAACCCGGCCGCGCACGAAGGCTTCGAGCCGCCGCAGCGCATCGTCTACGTCAGCTGCAACCCGGCCACGCTGGCGCGCGACGCCGGCCTGCTGGTGCACCAGGCCGGCTACCGCTGCACGGCAGCGGGCGTGGTCAACATGTTCCCGCACACCGCGCACGTGGAGTCGATTGCGGTGTTCGAGCGCGTGGACGGCTGGGTACTGCCGTTGCCCGAGCCTGAAGTGGCTGCGCCGGTCGAAGCAGAAACTGCCCCGACCGACACTGCTCAGGCGATCACGTCGAGCAACTGAGTCTCGAACTCGATCTGGCTGCGGTTGTTCTGCAACACCGCGCCATCGACCAGAAACGTGTCCTCGACCCGCTCGCCCAGCGTGCTGATCTTGGCCAGCTGCAGGTTGATGCGGTAGCGCGCCAGCACGCGGGCGATGCAGTAGAGCAGGCCTGAACGGTCTGCCGCCGACACCGACAGCAGCCAGCGCTGCGCCTTCTCGTCCGGGCGCAGTTGCACGCGCGGCGTGGCCGGGAAGGACTTGACCCGGCGCGATTGCCGGCCCCGGCTCGGCTCGGGCAGGACGCCGTCCTGGGCCAGCGCCAGCGTCAGCTGGTTCTCGACCAGCGCGATCAGGTCGCGGTAGGCCTGATCGAAAAACGGCGTGATGACCTGGAAAGTGTCCAGCGCGTAGCCGGCCCGCGTGGTGTGTACACGAGCGTCCAGGATGCTGAACTGCGCCGTGTCGAAATAACCGCAGATGCGCGCAAACAGGTCCGGCTGATCGGGCGCGTAGACCAGCACCTGCAGGCCTTCGCCCACTGGCGACAGTCGCGCGCTGACCAGCGGCGCGGTGCCTTCGACCTTGCGGTTGAGCGCGCGGGCGTGCCAGGCGATCTCGCCGCTGTCATGGCGGGCGAAGTAGTTCAGGTCCAGCGTCTTCCAGAGCGTTTCTTCGGCGCCGGGCAGCATCGAATGCAGCGCCAGCAGCTGGCGCGCTTCCTGGCGTTTCTGCTCGATTTCAGCGTCCATGTTCGGCTGCGCGCCGCCCAGCGCCCGCAGCGTGGCGCGGTAGAGGTCTTCGAGCAGCTTGCCCTTCCAGGCGTTCCAGACCTTGGGGCTGGTGCCGCGGATGTCGGCCACCGTCAGCAGGTAGAGGGCGGTCAGGCGGCGCGGGTCCTGCACCTTCTGGGCGAAGGCCTGGATCACGTCCGGGTCGGACAGGTCTTCTTTCTGCGCCACGCGCGACATGGTCAGGTGCTCCTTGACCATGAATTCAATCAGCCGCGTGTCCTCGCGCTCGATGCCATGGTCACGGCAGAAGCGCCGCACTTCCACCGCGCCCAGCTCGGAGTGATCGCCGCCACGGCCCTTGGCCACGTCATGGAACAGCGCCGCCACGTACAGCACCCAGGCCTTGTCCCAGTGCGCGGCCAGTTGCGAGCAGAACGGGTATTCGTGCGTGTGCTCGGGAATGAAGAAGCGCCGCACATTGCGCAGCACCATCAGAATGTGCTGGTCCACGGTGTAGACGTGGAACAAGTCATGCTGCATTTGGCCGACGATGCGCCGGAATACCCACAGATAACGCCCCAGTACCGAGGTGTCATTCATCAACCGAAGCGCGTGCGTCTGGCCGCGCGGCTGTTGCAGGATGGCCATGAAGAGGCGACGGTTCTCGGGGTCGGCCCGGAACTTGGCATCCATCAGCTCGCGCGCGTTGTAGAGCGCGCGCAGCGTGCGCGCCGACAGTCCCTTGATGCCGACCGCGTTCTGGTAGGTGACGAAGGTATCGAGGATGGCGTGTGGATCGCGCTCGTACAGATCGTCGCTGGCGACTTCGAGCATGCCGGCGCGGTCGAAGAAGCGCTCGCTGATGGGCCGCATCGGTGCGTCCTGCGAGCCGTTGACGCGCTCCTCGATGCCCAGCATCAGGATCTGGTTGAGCTGCGTCACCGCCTTGGCGGCCCAGTAGTAGCGGCGCATCAGCGCCTCGCTGGCACGGCGTTCGCTGGTCGAGGTGTAGCCGAAGCTCTCGGCCACCGCCGTCTGCAGATCGAACACCAGCCGGTCTTCGCGCCGGCCGGCAATCACATGCAGCCGGGCGCGGATGAGCTTGAGCAGGCCTTCGTTGCGCGCCAGTGCGCGGGCCTCGAAACGCGAGATCAGGCCCTTGGCGACCAGTTCGTTCCAGTTGCGTCCCAGGCCGGCGCCCAAGGCGACCCAGCGCACCACCTGCAGGTCGCGCAGGCCGCCAGGGCTTTCCTTGCAGTTGGGCTCCAGCGAGTAGGGCGTGTCCTCGTACTTGGTGTGGCGCTGGTGCATCTCCAGCGACTTGGCAACCAGGAAGGCGGCGGGGTCGAGCGTTTCGTGCATGCGCCGGCGCAGCTGCTCGAACAGCCGCTTGGCGCCGCACAGGTGGCGGCACTCCAGCAGCGAGGTCTGCACGGTGACGTCGGCTTGCGCCTCGGCCACGCATTCATCCAGGCTGCGCACGCTGGAGCCGATCTCCAGCCCGATGTCCCAGCACGCGGTGATGAAGGCCTCGATGTGCGCCTGCTGCGTGGCCAGCACGCCGGCCTCGACTTCGCTCGGCTCGGGCAGCGGCTGCGGCAGGAGCAGCAGCACATCGACGTCGGAATACGGAAAAAGCTCGCCCCGGCCGTAGCCGCCCACTGCAACCAGAGCGGCGCCCTTGGGCAGCGTGGACTGCTCCCACAGCCGCTTCAACACGTCATCGACATGACGCGTCAGCAGGCGTGTCAGCCGCGCAGCAGCGGGGACGGTGGCGCGGGCGGCCTTGAATTCATCGATCAGCGCCTGCCGGCCATCGCGCAACATGCGGCGCAGTTCCGGCAGGGGCAGCGGGGCTGGGGGTGTTGCAGTGGCCACCCCGGCCACTGCGTTGGTCGGGGTGGCGCTCATGGCGGTCAGGCTCCGACGAAATCAGGCACAGGCGGGCTGCCGGCCGAGAGCGTCATGACCTCGTAGCCGGTTTCAGTCACCACCACGGTGTGTTCCCACTGCGCGGAGAGCGAGCGGTCCTTGGTGCGGATGGTCCAGCCGTCGCCGGCTTCCTTGATCTCGCGCCGGCCGGCGTTGATCATGGGCTCGATGGTGAACACCATGCCGGTGACCAGCGTGTCGAGCGTGCCCGGGCGGCCGTAGTGCAGCACCTGCGGCTCTTCGTGGAATTTCTTGCCGATGCCGTGGCCGCAGAATTCGCGCACCACCGACAGGCCCTGGTTTTCGGTGAAAGTCTGGATCGCGTTGCCGATGTCGCCCAGACGCGCTCCCGGCTTGACCTTCATGATGCCGCGCCACATGGCGTCGTACGTGATGCTGCACAGGCGCTTGGCAGCAATCGAGCCCTCGCCGACGATGAACATGCGACTCGTGTCACCGTGCCAGCCGTCCTTGATGACGGTGATGTCGATGTTGACGATGTCGCCGTTCTTCAGCGCCTTGTCGTTGGGCACGCCGTGGCAGATCTGGTCATTGACCGAGGTGCAGATCGACTTCGGGTACGGCGTGTAGCCGGGCGGGGCGTAGTTGAGCGGCGCGGGAATGGCTTTCTGCACATGGACGATGTGGTCGTGCGCCAGGCGGTCCAGTTCGTTGGTGGTGATGCCGGCCTTGACGTGAGGCGTCAGCATGTCCAGCACCTCGGAGGCAAGGCGGCAGGCCACGCGCATGGCGGCGATATCTTCGGCGGTCTTGATCGTGATCGACATAGCTGTGAATTATCGCATTCGGGTTTCAGGCCAGATCCTGCGCCTTGACGACGTACTTGCGGTAGCGCTGCATGGTGCGCAACTCGACCATGCCCATCCAGGCGCCCACCTGTTCTTCCGAGTAGCCCTTGGTCAACTGCCGCACGGCAAAAGTGTGCCGCAAACGGAACGGAGCGCCGCCCATGACCTCGGCTGCTTCCAGCACGCTGACGGCCGCACTGTGCACCGCCGGCCGGGACAATTGTTTGCCGCTCAGGGTGGACGGAAACACGAAGTCGCCGGCAATGGCCTTGGCCGTGCGCAACGCCAGCCAACGTGCCAGCAACTCTCCCGCCCATTGCGCCACCGGCGTCTGATGTTCAGGCGACAGGCCATCGGCCGGCACGGTCAAGCGCCACGGCACGCCGGGCACGGGGCCATCCTCCAGCGCCAGCCCGTCCAGCAGCAGGCCTTGCGCGTCGCCGGGGCCAAGCCCGGCGCCCAGCATCAGCGCCACCAGCGCCCGGTCACGCACCAGGCGCCATTCACCGCGCGGCGAACTGTTGCTTGGCAACGGGGCAGTCAACAGCGCCATCAGCCGCCTCAGTTCGCCGTCGCTGAGGATTTCCGTCTCAGGATTCAGCGCGGCCGAGTTGGCGTAGCGGTAGGGCGCTTCCAGCAACAGCGCTGCAGCCGCCGTGGGACCGGCGCTTTTTTCCTTTTTGCGGATGCGGTGGAACGTCAGCACCCGGTCGATCAGGTGCAGCATGCGCCAGGCGTAGCGCAGCGCCAGCGCGTCATTGCGGACGCGGCCCCGACCAGGCGCTCGCGGCCCCGGGTTGGGTAGTGACAGGAAAAGCTGCATCTGCTCCCGGCGCACGCCTTGCAGCGGGTTAACCCGCACGTAGTGCAACCCTTCCTCATCGAGCGGAATGCAGAACGATGCGAACGCGCCCCACATGTCCCGATAGACATGGGCCGACTCATTGGCCAGCGCATGCACTTTCTGACGGCTGCGCCCGGGCTTGGAGGCCAGCCAGCGCTCGAACAGCGCCAGCAACTCCGTGCGCAGGTCTTCAGCCTCGATCGACGGGAACAGCGGGTAAGACTTCATGAAAACATACTAACGGCAACGTTTCAGATCAGGCTTGATTCTGCTTTCTAGACGAGCCGCGTCGGCAAGGATTTTTCTGACGCTGCGTCACCGCCTAAAATCATGGGTTGCGTTCGTGGCCTCCGGCCGCGACATCGTTCACCTTCCTGCAGGCTCGCTCTAAGTGTCTTCTTCCTCCAAGCACCTGATGCATTTCGAAGGCGGCAACGCCTTGTCCACTTTCCGCGCCCAGGCGCTGCTGCCGCGCCTGCAAGCGATCAGCCCCCGCATCGTCGAGGTGTCCGCCCGCCATGTGCACTGGGTCTGGAGCGACGCCGCGCTGCCCTCAGCCGCCATCGACAAACTTGCCGCGCTGCTGACCTATGGTGACGCCTATGCGGCATCAGGTGAGGGCGAACTGATCGTCGTCATGCCGCGCCTGGGCACCGTGTCACCCTGGGCGTCCAAGGCCACCGACATCGCGCACAACTGCGGCCTGTCGATCCACCGCGTCGAGCGCGTGACCGAGTTCCGCCTGACGCTCAAGACCGGCCTGTTCGATGCCTTCAAGAGCGACACGCAAAAGCACCTCGGCGCCGAAGAACTGCAGGCCTGCGCGCTGCTGCTGCACGACCGCATGACCGAATCGGCTGCGCTGGAGCGCGACGCCGCCCGCCACCTGTTCGACGAACAACCCGCGCAACCGCTGGAACATGTCGACGTGCTGGGCCATGGCCCGAACGGTGGCCGCGTTGCGCTGGAAGTCGCCAACAAGGCCTACGGCCTGGCGCTGAGCGACGACGAAATCGACTACCTGGTCGCCGCATTTACCAAGCTCGGCCGCAACCCGAGCGATGTTGAGCTGATGATGTTCGCGCAGGCCAACAGCGAGCACTGCCGCCACAAGATCTTCAACGCCGACTTCACCATCGACGGCCTGCCGCAGCCGCTGAGCATGTTCGGCATGATCCGCAACACCGAGCGTCTCAGCCCGCAGAACACCGTGGTCGCCTACAGCGACAACGCCTCGGTGATGCGCGGCGGCCCGGTCGAGCGCTGGCTACCGCAGGGCTACACCAATGCGCCGCAGTACACCGCGCAGCCCGAGACCATGCATGTGCTGATGAAGGTGGAAACGCACAACCACCCGACCGCCATCAGCCCTTTCCCGGGCGCCTCGACTGGCGCGGGCGGCGAGATCCGCGATGAAGGCGCCACCGGCCGCGGCTCCAAGCCCAAGGCCGGCCTGACGGGCTTCAGCGTCTCGAACCTGAACCTGCCCGACACGGCAGAGTCGTGGGAGCAGTCGCCCATCGGCAAGCCCGAGCACATCGCCAGCGCGCTGCAGATCATGACCGAGGGCCCGCTGGGCGGCGCCGCGTTCAACAACGAATTCGGCCGGCCCAACCTGGCGGGCTACTTCCGCGTCTTCGAACAGGAAGTTGCCGGCGTACAGCGCGGCTACCACAAGCCCATCATGATTGCCGGCGGCTTGGGGCAAATCAGCGACAGCCAGACGCACAAGCTGCCGTTTGGCGCCGGCACGCTGCTGATCCAGCTCGGCGGCCCCGGCATGCGCATCGGCATGGGCGGCGGCGCGGCCAGCTCGATGGCGGCGGGCACCAATGCCGCGTCGCTGGACTTCGACTCGGTCCAGCGCGGCAACCCCGAGATCCAGCGCCGGGCGCAGGAGGTCATCAACCACTGCTGGGCGCTGGGTGCGGTGAACCCGATCCTGGCCATCCACGATGTGGGCGCGGGCGGCATCAGCAATGCGTTCCCGGAACTGGTCGACGGCGCAGAGAAGGGCGCGACCTTCGACATCAACAAGGTGCCGCTGGAAGAAACCGGCCTGGCGCCGAAGGAAATCTGGTGCAACGAGAGCCAGGAGCGCTACGTGCTGGCGATCTCGCCCGAGAGCCTGCCGATTTTCACCGCGATGGCCGAGCGCGAGCGCTGCCCGTTCGCCGTGATCGGCGTGGCGACCGACGACCGTGAGCTGATCCTCGAAGAAGGCAAGGGCGGCGCACGTCCGATCGACATGCCAATGGACGTGCTGCTGGGCAAGCCGCCCAAGGTGCACCGCGATGTCAAGCGCGTCGAGCGCACCGAAGCGCCGCTGAACCTCACCGGCGTCAAGCTCGAAGACGTGGCCTACCAGGTGCTGCGCCACCCGACGGTGGCGAGCAAGCGCTTCCTGATCACCATCGGCGACCGCACCGTGGGCGGCATGAGCCACCGCGACCAGATGGTCGGCCCGTGGCAAGTGCCGGTGGCCGATTGCGCCGTGACGCTGGCCGACTACGCCGGCTTCCGCGGCGAAGCCATGAGCATGGGCGAGCGCACGCCGCTGGCCGCGTTGGATGCGCCCGCCTCGGGCCGCATGGCGGTGGCCGAGGCCATCACCAACCTGCTGGCTGCACCGATCGAGCTGAGCCGCATCAAGCTCTCTGCCAACTGGATGGCCGCCTGTGGTGAAGCCGGCGAAGACGCCGCGCTGTACGAGACCGTCAAGGCGATCGGCATGGAGCTGTGCCCGGCGCTGGGCATCGGCATTCCGGTCGGCAAGGACAGCCTGTCGATGCGCACCAAGTGGAGCGACGGCGAGCAAGCCAAGCAGGTCGTGGCGCCGGTGTCGCTGATCGTGTCGGCGTTTGCCACGCTCGACGACGTGCGCGGCACGCTCACGCCGCAACTGCAGACGGGCGACACCAGTTTGATCCTGATCGACCTGGGCCACGGCAAGAACCGCATGGGCGGTTCGATGCTGGCGCAGGTGCTCAACCAATTCGGCCATGAAGTGCCGGACGTGGACAGCGCCGAAGCGCTCAAGTGCCTGGTCAGCGCCATCAACGCGCTGCGCGCCGCGGGCAGGCTGCTGGCCTACCACGACCGCAGCGATGGCGGCCTGTGGGCAGCGGCCTGCGAAATGGCCTTTGCCGGCCACGTGGGCGTCAGCCTGAACGTCGACATGCTCGTCACTGAAGGCGACGGCATCAGCGACAGCCGCGCCGACACGGGTGACTCCAAGAACTGGGCCACGCAGGTCGGCGAGCGCCGCAACGAGCTGACGCTGAAAGCGCTGTTCAACGAGGAACTCGGCGCCGTCATCCAGGTGCCGACCGCCGTGCGCAACGAAGTGATGCAAACGCTGCGCGCCCACGGCCTGAGCAAGCACAGCCACGTCATCGGCAAGACCAACGACCGCGCGGCGGTCGAGGTCTGGCGCGATGCCAAGAGCGTGTTCACCGCACCGCTGCGCGACCTGCACCAGGCCTGGGACGACGTGAGCTGGCGCATCGCCCGCCTGCGCGACAACCCGGCCTGCGCCGACAGCGAACACGCCGCCACGGGCGCCGCCGACGCCACCGGCCTGCACGTGGCGCTGACCTTCGACGCCGCGCAGGACGTGGCCGCGCCGTTCCTGAACCTGACGCGCCCCAAGGTCGCCATCCTGCGCGAGCAGGGCGTCAACTCGCACATCGAGATGAGCTACGCGATGGCGAAGTCGGGCTTCGACACCTTCGACGTGCACATGTCCGACCTGCAGGCCGGCCGCGCCCGTCTCGACATGTTCCAGGGCTTTGTCGCCTGCGGTGGCTTCAGCTACGGCGACACGCTGGGCGCGGGCGAGGGCTGGGCGCGCTCGGTCATGTTCAATCCGCAGCTGGCCGAGCAGTTCGCGGCCTTCTTCGGCCGCACCGACACCTTCGCGCTGGGCGTGTGCAACGGCTGCCAGATGATGGCGGCGCTGTCGCCCATCATCCCCGGTGCGCAGGACTGGCCCAAGTTCACGCGCAACAAGAGCGAGCAGTTCGAGGCGCGCCTGAGCCAGGTCGAGATCCTGGCCAGCCCGTCGATCTTCTTCCAGGGCATGGAAGGCAGTCGCATGCCGATCGCGGTGGCCCACGGCGAAGGCTTTGCGGACTTTTCGCAGCGCGGTGATTCCGCCAAGGTCCAGCGCGCCATGCGCTTCGTCGACCCCACCGGCGCGCCGACCGAAGCCTACCCGTTCAACCCGAACGGCAGCCCGGACGGCCTGACCTCGGTCACCACCGCCGACGGCCGCTTCACGGTGCTGATGCCGCACCCGGAACGCGTCTTCCGCAACGTGCAGATGAGCTGGACGAGTGGCGACGTGAGCGCTGCCAGCCCATGGCAGCGCATGTTCGGCAATGCACGCAAGTGGGT
Source organism: Leptothrix sp. (in: b-proteobacteria) (assembly GCF_965250675.1). NCBI lineage: Bacteria > Pseudomonadati > Pseudomonadota > Betaproteobacteria > Burkholderiales > Sphaerotilaceae > Leptothrix > Leptothrix sp. (in: b-proteobacteria). The sequence continues at coordinate 171,957 of NZ_CBDFPH010000003.1, read as the reverse complement.
GGGTTGAGGGCGGGCTGATCAAGCCCTGACGCTGAAACGCCAATAAAAACGGCCGCTTGATGCGGCCGTTTTTTCTTTTCCGATCCGATCAAGATCGGATCAGTTCACGTCAGATGAAGAACTCATCCCGGCGCATGTAGCGCCATTGGCCCACAGGCAGGTGGCCCAGCGGCACGCTGCCGATGCGCACGCGCTTGAGGCTCAGGATGTTGAGGCCGACGGCTTCGCACATTCTTCGGATCTGGCGCTTCTTGCCTTCGCGCAGCACGAAGCGCAGCTGGTCTTCGTTCTGCCAGCTGACCTTGGCGGGCTTGAGCGGCTCGCCATCGATTTCCAGGCCGTGGTTGAGCAGCGCCATGGCGGACTCGGGGAAGTCGCCGTCGCCCATGTACTCGACCCGCACCAGGTATTCCTTCTCGACCTGCGAGTCGTCACCGATCAGTTGCTTGGCGACGCGGCCATCCTGCGTCAGCACCAGCAGGCCGATGGAGTCAATGTCCAGCCGCCCGGCGGGCGCCAGGCTGCGCATGTGGCCGGGGTGCCAGCTGAAGCCGGACTTGTCTTCGGCCCACTGGTTTTCGGGGCGGATCAGCGCGATGGCGGGCTCGTAGCCGTCTTCGGCCTGGCCGCTGACGTAGCCGACCGGCTTGTTGACCAGGATGGTCATGCGTTGTGCCTGCTGCTTGTGCGCCAGCGGGTCGACCGTGATGCGCGCCTCCGGCCCGACGCGCTGGCCCAGCACCGCCAGGCGGCCGTCGACCCGCACCCAGCCGGCTTCGATCCACTCATCGGCCTCGCGGCGCGACGCCAGGCCGAGCGCGGTCATGCGCTTGGACAGGCGCTCGCCGGTGTGCAGCTCCGACGGCTCGCGGCGGTTCGGGTTCGGGCCCGTCAGCCGTTCCGGGCGCGACGAGTAGGAGCGGTCCTGCCCCGATTGCACCGGACGGGCCGGAGCCAGCGGCGGGCGATAGGGGCGGGCGATGCGCTCTTCGGTGCGGCCTTCGTTGCGCGCATCACTGCGGCTTTCGCTGCGATAGTCGCCACGCTGATCGGCGCGCGGGAAGTCCGGGCGCTGTTCATGACGCGGCTCGAAGCGCGGCGCCGGGCGCTGGGCCTGGCTGCGCGGATCGGGGCGCTGGTCGTTGCGATAGCCCCCGCGCGCATCCGGCGCCGGCCGGTCATGCCAGCGGTTGTCGGGCTGACGATGATCGTTGGGGCGCTGGTCTTGCCACTGGCGTGGCGGGTCACGGCGCTCGCCACCCCAGGGCGCGGCAGGACGCTGCTCACCCTGGCGGAAATCATTGCGTTGGCCTGCGCCCTGCTGGCGCGGATCGAAGCGTGGTGCCTGGCGCGCGTCACGTGGGTCACGGTCACGGCGCGGCTGCTCGTCGCGCCAGCCTTCGCCTTGGGGACGCGGGCGATCCGCGTGGCCGAACGACGGGCGCGGGCCCTCGTTGCGGCGATCGTCAAAGCCACGGCGCGGGCCTTCGTCGCGCTGGAACGGACGCGAATCAGGACGGGCATCCGGGCGTGGGCCGGAGCGGAACTCCTGGCGGGGCTCCGAGCGGAACGCCGGGCGCTCATCTTGCCGCGCATCAAAACGCGGCGGGCGATCCTGTCGGTCTGGCCGGTTCTGCGACGGACGACGATCCCCCGCTGCGGCTTCGTTTTCTTTGGCACGGACCTCGCGGTCGGCCTGCGCCTGCGCCAGCGTCGGCCGGCCGCGCGCGCCCTGGCCGCCACGGACAGGTGAGCGGTAGGAGGGCGATGAAGGCGAGGACGGCTTGGCGCCGGGTTTTTTCGTGAGCTTGAGCGTGACCATATCGGCAAACCTGAGGTGTATTGAAGCGGGATCGCACCGAGGCAACCCGGCGTGAAGAGGGTGGAAACACGGCTGTGCTATCGTGATTTCCGTTGTAGATCAGCCCCGCCGAGCGGGGCTTTTTGTTGATTATTTGAAGTAAATCAAGCCGGTCAGTCCGACCGGAAACGGAGTGATTCAGTGGACGTCGTCATCTTGATCAAGGCCGCCCTGATGGGCATCGTGGAGGGGCTGACCGAGTTTTTGCCCATCTCCAGCACCGGGCACCTGATATTGGCAGGATCGCTCCTGGGCTTCACCGACGACAAGAGCAAGGTGTTCGAGATCGCCATCCAGACTGGCGCGATTTTCGCCGTGATCCTGGTCTATGCCCAGCGACTTCGCGCCACCATGGCGGGTTTGCCACGTGACCCGTCCTCACAGCGCTTCGTGCGCAACGTGCTGATCGGCTTTCTGCCGGCCGTGGTGCTGGGCCTGCTGTTCGGCAAGGTCATCAAGGCCCACCTGTTCACGCCGGTTGTCGTGGCGTCCACCTTCATCATCGGGGGGCTGATTATCTTGTGGGTCGAGCGGCGCAGCCCGAAGGCCGTGCGCATTCATGACGTCGACCAGATGAGCGCGCTGGACGCTCTCAAGGTCGGCCTCGTGCAGTGCTTTGCCATGATTCCAGGCACCAGTCGCTCGGGCGCCACCATCATCGGCGGCATGATGCTCGGGCTGTCGCGCCAGGCGGCGACCGATTTCAGCTTCTTCCTGGGCATTCCGACGCTGGTCGGCGCCGGCGCCTACAGCCTCTGGAAAGAGCGCGCGCTGCTGTCGATGGCGGATTTGCCGATGTTTGTCGTCGGCCTGCTGTTCTCCTTCATCTCGGCCTGGCTGTGCGTGCGCTGGCTGCTGCGCTACATCGCTACCCACAATTTCGTGCCGTTTGCTTGGTACCGCATTGCATTCGGCCTGATCGTGCTGGCCACGGCCTACAGCGGCACGATCGTCTGGACGGACTGACGGAAAGACCGAACGCAGCCCCTCAGGCTGCGCGCGTGTAGATCAAGTCCCACACGCCGTGGCCGAGGCGCAGGCCGCGGTTCTCGAACTTGGTCAGCGGGCGATAGTCCGGGCGCGGCGCGTAGCCGTCGGCGGTGTTTCGCAGGCCGGGTTCGGCGCTCAGCACGGCGAGCATCTGCTCGGCATAGTCCTGCCAGTCGGTAGCGCAGTGCAGATAGCCGCCCGGCGCCAGCCGCGATACCAGTTTTGCCACGAACTCCGGCTGGATCAGCCGGCGCTTGTTGTGCTTCTTCTTGTGCCACGGGTCCGGGAAAAACACATGCACGCCGGCCAGGCTGCCGGGGGCGATCATCTGATCGAGCACCTCGACCGCGTCGTGCTGCACGATGCGCAGATTCTCCAGCCCACGCTCGCCGATGTGCTTGAGCAGGGCGCCCACGCCTGGCGTGTGCACCTCGACACCCAGGAACAGGGTCTCAGGCCGCGCTGCTGCAATCTGTGCAGTGGCGTCACCCATGCCGAAACCGATTTCCAGCACCAGCGGCGCGGTGCGCTGCCAGACCGACTCGACCGCGAGGGGCTGGGGCGCGAACGGCAGCACGTAGCGCGGCCCGAGTTCCTCCAGCGCCCGCTGCTGCCCCGTGCCCATGCGGCCCGCGCGCAACACGAAACTGCGCACCGCGCGGCGCGGCGCGGCAGACGCCTCCGGGCTGTCGGGTGACTCGGGGATGATGGTTTCGACGGGATCGGACATCGTGCGGCACAGAGCAGTTCGTGAGGGAAGGGCCGACGCATCAGGCGCCGCCAGGGTGCGCGATTCTGCCCGAATGCGATGCTTATAATGCGCGCTGCTGCGGGTGTAGTTCAATGGTAGAACGGCAGCTTCCCAAGCTTCATACAGGGGTTCGATTCCCCTCACCCGCTCCAAAACACACTGAAGAACATCGATCAAGCGCCTCAGGGCGCTTTTTGTTTTTCAGAACGACGAGCCCGGTGTCGTCAGGAACTCAAGCTCGTCGGGCGTGGATGTTCGACCCAGGATGGCATTGCGGTGCGGATAGCGCCCGAAACGGTCGATGATGGCCTGGTGCCTGCGCTCGAAGTTCAGATTGTTTTCCAGGCCCGGCGCACTGAATAAAGTCAGCGCGGTTTCGTGAATCACAAGCGATTCGCTGTGCATGTAGGGCAGATAGAGAAAAGCTCGCTGCGCGAGGTCGAGTTCGATATCGGCCTGGGCCGCCACGGCGCATTGAGCCAGTGCGAGCGCCAAGGCGTCGCAGGCAAACGCCTGGGACTGATCGCGGTAGATGTTGCGTGAGAACTGGTCGAGCACGATGATTTCTGCCAGGCGACCGGGCGCCGTGGCGCGCCAGCTGTGTAGCTCACACCGCGCTGCGGCCCGGTGGACAGCGCCAAAGCGGGTTTCGATCTGCCGGTCGAACGGCTCGGATTTCGCCCACCATTGCTTGGGATCGATTCTCTTCGAACCAGAAATCAAGGATGGCTTCGGGCTCGTGTGGTGCTGGAGGCATGGGGGCGGACGTCTTGCGGAATTGGCAGCACATTACTCCAGAATTCAAAAGCAAGAGCCGGGGTGCGGGTACCGCCACGGCGCTCTACAGTGAAGCCACCAACCCGGGCATTCGAAAGGCAGATGATGAGCATGAACACGCCGGCTGAAATTCTGGCGCTGGCCACGGTGAACGATCCGCGCTGGGCGGCCGTGTTGGCACGCGACACGCAGTGCGACGGCACGTTTTTTTACTCGGTCCGCACTACGGGGGTCTACTGCCGACCCAGTTGCGCCGCACGGCAAGCCCGACCGGAGAACGTGGCGTTCCATGCCAGCGCAGCCGATGCGCAGCGCGCCGGCTTTCGGGCCTGTCTGCGCTGCAAGCCGGATCAGCCGCCGCTGGCAGTCCAGCACGCCGCGCTGGTCACGAGGCTGTGCCAGGTGCTTGAAACCTCAGAGCCCACGCCGAGCCTGGACGAACTGGCACGGCAGGCGCAACTGAGCCCGCATCATCTGCATCGGGTATTCAAGCTCGTCACGGGGCTGACGCCCAGGGCTTACGCACAAGCGCACCGCAGCCAGCGCCTGCGCACGGAACTCGGCCACAGCAGCACGGTGACCGAGGCCATCTACAGCGCCGGTTACGCCTCCGGCAGCCGTTTCTACGCCGAGGCCGACCAGGTCCTGGGCATGACGCCGACGCGCTATCGGTCAGGCGGGCGGGCGCGGCCATCCACTTCGCCATTGGCCAGTGTTCGCTCGGTGCCATTCTGGTGGCGCGCAGCGAGCGGGGGGTGTGTGCGATCCTGATGGGCGACGACCCCGACGCGCTGGCGCGTGATCTGCAGGACCGCTTCCCGCAGGCGACTCTGGTGGGCGGCGATGACGGGTTCGAGCAATGGGTGGCGCAGGTCATCGGTTTCGTGGAAGCCCCTGCCTTGGGGCTGAACCTGCCGCTGGACGTGCGGGGAACGGCGTTTCAGCAGCGCGTCTGGCAGACCTTGCAGCGCATCCCCGCCGGGCAAACCGCGAGCTACGCAGAGATTGCCGAGCGCATCGGCGCGCCAAAATCATTCCGCGCCGTGGCGCAGGCCTGCGGCGCCAACGCGCTGGCGGTGGCCATTCCGTGTCACCGCGTGGTCCGCAGCGACGGCGCGCTGTCCGGCTACCGCTGGGGCGTCGAGCGCAAGCGCGCCCTGCTGGAGCGCGAGGCACAGCAGGGCGAGAGCTGAGCCGGCGTCAGTCGTTCTCGATCATCCGCATCGACAGGTCCAGCGCGCGCAGGTGCTTGGTGATGGCGCCGACCGAGATGCGGTCGACGCCGGTTTCGGCCAGTGCGCGGATGGTCTCCAGCGTCGCGCCGCCGGAATATTCGAGCAGGGTCTTGCCGCCGCAGGCGCGGTGCTCGCGCACCAGGGTGACGGCTTCGCGGATCTGGGGCAGGGGGAAGTCGTCGATCAGCAGCAGGTCGACGTCTTCGTCCAGCGCGGTACGGGCCTCGTCGAGCGTTTCCGCCTCGGTCATCAAGGGCAGTTCCAGCCCGAGCGCGCGGGCGCGCACGATGGCCGAGCGCAGGCCGCCGGCGGCGGCGACGTGGTTTTCCTTGATCAGGAAACCGTCATACAGGCCGATGCGGTGGTTGAGGCCGCCGCCGCAGGCCACGGCGTATTTCTGCGCATTGCGCAGGCCGGGCAGGGTCTTGCGGGTGTCGACGATACGGGCGCCGGTGCCGGCCACGGCGTCCACGTAGCGGCGTACAGCGGTGGCGGTGCCCGAGAGCGTCTGCAGGAAGTTGAGCGCAGTGCGCTCGGCCGTCAGCAGGGTGCGGGCGGTGCCGTGAATGGTGCAGAGCAGTTGTTCGGGCTCGACGCTGGCGCCTTCGGCCACGGCCCACTGGATGCGCACCGACGGCTCCAGCGCGCGGAACACCGCCTCGAACCACGGCTGGCCGCACAGCACCGCCGCTTCGCGGGTGATGACGCGCGCGGCAGCGCGCTGGTGTTCATCGATCAGCAGGGCGGTGACGTCGCCGGTGCCGATGTCCTCGGACAGCGCATGGTGCACGGTGAAAGTCAGGTCGGCGGGCAGGCGATCGGGTGTCATGTCGGGAGGTCAGGCAAGAGTGGCGCGGGCCGGAATTGTCGCCGCTGGCGCAGCATTCAGGCGCTGTGCGGCCTGTACCATCATTGACTCAGCCCGGCTTGCCGGACGCTCGCACTGCCTGCCATGCCCGACTCCACTGCTTACACCGTCCATCTGATTGGCCCGGCCGCCCTTGAGGCCGGACCGGACGCAGCGCCAGCCTCCTGGGGCCGCTGGATCGTGACGCACTTCGCCGACTGGGCGGCGTGGCAGGCACGGTCGTCCCATGAAGCGTTTCCGGACGCGCTGCAGGTCAGCCTGGCCGGCGCCGATCAACTCCAGGCCCTCTTGAGTGCGCCCCACTGGCCGCAGGCCTTGCAGGAAACTGCCGTCGTGCTGAGGTGTGCCGGCGTGACACCCGCCCTGCAGCTGCAGTTGCTGCGGGCGGGCGTGCAGGAGGTGATCGACAGCGCCAGCAACACCCCTTCAGACGCTGTCGCCACCTGGCGTGCGCTGCGCCTGGGCGTGGAGCGCAAGCGGCTGGAAGCCACCCAGCGGCGCGGCTGGTCGATCGACCTCAACACCGGTCTGCCCAGCCAGGCGCTGTGGCTGGAGATGCTCAACCAGCTGTGCGCGCTGCGCGAGCGTGAGCCGGCGGCGATGGCGCTGCTGGTCTTGCGCCTGGACGGCCTGGCGCGCGTGCGGCGCGAACACGGCGAGGTCATGGCCAACTCGCTGCGCCGCAAGGCTGCCGTGCGGCTGCGCGCCGGCCTGCGCGCCAGCGATGTAGTGGGCGTGCTGGGCGAGGACTCGCTCGCGGCCATCCTGCTGCGCCTGGAGAAACCGCAGGACGCGGACAAGGTCGGTGCCAAGCTGGCGGCCGCCATGAGCCAGCCCTACATCATCAGCGGCCAGCAGGCGGTGCTGAGTGTGGCGCTGGGCGTGGCCAATTACCCGCAGCACGGCCAGCACGCGCAGGAATTGCTGGGCCTGGCGCAAGGGGCTGCTGCGCAGAGCGCCGGCTCGCGCGTGGGCATGACGGCAGGCGGCATGGACGCAGCCAACGACGAGTGAGCAGGGGTCATGCCCCTGACATGACCCACTCCTAGAGTGGATCGGGCGGCCCCACCAGGCCGTCCGGTTCAACGTCAAGAGGAGTTTTCATGCGCCGCTCACTGATTCCCGCCATCGCCGCCACCGTGGCAGCGGTCTTGCTGCCCACTTGGGCTCCCGCTGTCATGGCGGCGCCGCAACATGAGGGTCGTCGCGCGTCCGAAGCCTCGTACGGCCCGGCCGTGCAGGTTGGCCCGCGCCCGTATTTCCTGGTCAACGACATGAGCGACAGCAAGCTCAGGCAGAAGCTGCAGTCCTGCGCCAGCCGCATCACGGAGTTCCGCAAGAGCGACTTCTCCATCGGCCACCGGGGTGCCGCGCTGCAGTTTCCCGAGCACACCCGGGAGTCCTATGAAGCCGCAGCGCGCATGGGCGCGGGCATCGTCGAATGCGACGTGACCTTCACCAAGGACAAGGAGCTGGTCTGCCGCCACGCCCAGAACGACCTGCACACCACGACCAACATCCTGGTGGTGCCTGAGTTGGCCGCCAAGTGCACCAAGCCCTTCGTCGCCGCCACCTACGACGCCACCGGCAAGATGACCGCACCGGCCGCTGCCGAGTGCCGCGCCAGCGACATCACGCTGGCCGAGTTCAAGACGCTGCGGGGCAAGATGGATGCCTTCAACCCGGCGGCCCGCACGCCGGCGGAGTACCTGGGCGGCACGGCCAATTTCCGCACCGACCTGTATTCCGGCCCGTCCAGCGGCACGCTGCTGACGCACCGGGAGAGCATCGAGCTGTTCAAGAAACTTGGCGTCAAGATGACGCCCGAGCTGAAGTCGGCCTCCGTCACGATGCCGTTCGACGGCTTCACGCAGGAAGCCTACGCGCAGAAGATGATCGACGAGTACAAGGCAGCCGGCGTCTCGCCGCGCCGGGTCTGGCCGCAGTCGTTCAACAAGAACGATGTCCTCTACTGGGTGCGCAACGAGGCGGCCTTTGGCAAGCAGGCGGTCTATCTGGACGACGCCGCCACCGCAGCAGACCTGCCCAGCGCCGCAGAACTGGCCAGCTACAAGGCCGACGGCATCAACATCTGGGCACCACCGATCTTTGCGCTGCTGGCCGTGGACGCCAACAAGAACATCGTGCCGTCCCAGTCGGCGCGCGACGCCAAGGCCATGGGACTGAACATGATCACCTGGAGCCTGGAGCGCAGCGGCATCCTCGCCGATGGCAACAACGGCTTCTATTACCAGAGCTTCGACTCGGCCATCACGCGTGAAGGCGACATGATGCGGGTGGTCGATGTGCTGGCCCGGGACGTCGGCGTCATCGGCATCTTCTCGGACTGGCCCGCCACGGTCACCTTCTATGCCAACTGCATGGGCATGAAGTAAGGGCATCACGGGCCGTTCTCGTGCGGGGACGGCCCGATAGTCCTCGCGGCGCCACTTAAAATCAGCGCAACTACCGCGAGACCGCATGAAAGCCGCAGAAATCCGCTCCACCTTCCTGAAGTTTTTCGAGTCCAAGGGCCACCAGATCGTCGGCTCCAGCCCGGTCGTCCCAGGCGACGACCCGACGCTGCTGTTCACCAACGCTGGCATGAACCAGTTCAAGGACGTGTTCCTGGGCTTCGACAAGCGCGCTTACACGCGTGCCACCACCAGCCAGAAGTGCATCCGCGCCGGCGGCAAGCACAACGACCTCGACAACGTCGGCTACACCGCGCGCCACCACACGTTCTTCGAGATGCTGGGCAACTTCAGCTTCGGCGACTACTTCAAGCACGACGCCATCTCCTACGCCTGGGAGTTGCTGACGGTGCACTTCAAGCTGCCGGTCGAGAAACTTTGGGTCACGGTCTACGCCGAGGACGACGAGGCCTATGACATCTGGAACAAGGTCGTCGGCGTGCCGGCCGAGCGGATCATCCGCATCGGCGACAACAAAGGCGCGCGCTATGCGTCCGACAACTTCTGGATGATGGGCGACACCGGCCCCTGCGGCCCGTGCACCGAGATCTTCTTCGACCACGGTGAAGGCATCCCCGGCGGCCCGCCGGGCAGCCCGAACGAGGACGGCGACCGCTACATCGAGATCTGGAACAACGTCTTCATGCAGTTCAACCGCACCGAAGACGGTGTGATGCACAAGCTGCCCAAGCCCAGCGTGGACACCGGCATGGGCCTGGAGCGCATCACGGCGGTGATGCAGCACGTGCACAGCAACTACGAGATCGACCTGTTCGTGGCGCTGCTGGCGGCGGCCAAGGCGGCGGTCGAGAGCGGCGGTGGCAAGGACGTGGATGCTGAATCGCCCAGCCTGAAGGTGATCGCCGACCACATCCGCGCCTGCTCGTTCACCATCGTCGACGGCGTGATCCCGGGCAACGAAGGCCGCGGCTACGTGCTGCGCCGCATCGCCCGCCGCGCCATCCGCCACGGCTACAAGCTGGGCGCGCGCACGCCGTTCTTCCACAAGATCGTGGCCGAACTGGTCAACCAGATGGGCGAGGCCTATCCGGAACTGCGCGCGGCGCAGACCCGCGTCACCGAGGTGCTCAAGCAGGAAGAAGAGCGCTTCTTCCAGACCATCCAGCACGGCATGGAAATCCTGGAGCACGCGCTGGCCGGTGAGACGAAGCAGATCGACGGCAACACCGCCTTCAAGCTGCACGACACCTACGGCTTCCCGGTCGACCTGACCGCCGACGTCTGCCGCGAGCGCGGCGTGACGGTCGACCAGGCCGGCTTCGACGCCGCCATGGAACACCAGCGCAGCCAGGCACGCGCCGCCGGCAAGTTCAAGATGGCCGCCGGGCTGGAATACACCGGCGCCCCGACCACTTTCCACGGCTACGAGCACCTGGTTTGCGACACGGCCAAGGTGGTGGCGGTCTACGTCGACGGTACGTCGGTCGAAGCGGCGCAGGCCGGTGACGACGCTGCCATCGTGCTGGACCACACGCCGTTCTACGCCGAGAGCGGCGGTCAGGCGGGCGACTCGGGCGAGTTGCGCAATGGCACGACCCGCGTGGTGGTGGGCGACACGTTCAAGATCCAGGCCGATGTGTTCGGCCACCACGGCCGCGTGGTCGAGGGTGAGGTGAGGGTGGGTGACGCTTTCAGCGCCCGCGTCAACGCCGAAGTGCGCGCCAGGACCGTGCGCAACCACAGCGCCACCCACCTGATGCACAAGGCACTGCGCGAGGTACTGGGCGCGCACGTGCAGCAGAAGGGCAGCCTGGTGAATGCCGAGCGCACGCGCTTCGACTTCGCCCACAACGCGCCCGTCACGGACGCGCAGATCCGCCAGGTCGAGGCGATCGTCAACGCTGAAATTCTGGCCAACGCCGCCGCCGCCTCGCAGGTGATGGCCATTGATGACGCGCAGAAGTCCGGCGCCATGATGCTGTTCGGCGAGAAGTACGGCGAAACCGTGCGCGTGCTGACCATCGGCAGCTCCAAAGAGCTGTGCGGCGGCACGCACGTCAAGGCGACGGGCGACATCGGCCTGTTCAAGGTCGTGGCTGAATCGGGCGTGGCCGCCGGCATTCGCCGCATCGAAGCCATCACCGGCGACAACGCGCTGGCGTACCTGCAAGGGCTGGAAGCGACCGTGAACGGCGTGGCCGGCACGCTCAAGTCATCGCCCGCCGAAGTGCCGGCGCGCATCAGCAGCCTGCAGGACCAGTTGCGGGCGCTGGAGAAGGAAGTCGCTGCGCTCAAGGGCAAGCTGGCGTCGAGCCAGGGCGATGATCTGGTGGCCAAGGCAGTCGATGTGAACGGCGTCAAGGTACTGGCTGCGTTGCTCGAAGGTGCGGACGCCACCGGTCTGCGCACCGCGATGGACCAGCTCAAGAACAAGCTCAAGACCGCAGCCATCGTGCTGGCGGCGGTGGAGGGCGGCAAGGTGCAGATCGCCGCCGGCGTCACCGCCGACACGGTCGGAAAACTCAAGGCCGGCGAGCTGGTCAACTTTGTCGCTCAGCAAGTGGGCGGCAAGGGTGGCGGCAAGCCCGACATGGCGATGGCCGGCGGTACCGACCCGAGCAAGCTCGACAGCGCCCTGGCTGGTGTGCAGGCCTGGGTCGCCGAACGACTTTGATTCACGACTGAACCCAGGAACTTGACCATGACCATCTCGATGTCCAGCTGCAGCCTGCCGGTGTTCCACTCCGCGCTGTCCAACCTTGATCACTGCCTCGACAAGGCGATCGCCAATGCGGCAGTGCGCAAGTTCGACGTCAACGTGCTGGTGCCCATGCGCCTGGCGCCCGACATGCTGCCGCTGGCGTCGCAGGTGCGCATCGCCTGCGACATGGCCAAGCTCTGCGTGGCCCGGCTCAGCGGCCTGGAAGCGCCCAAGTTCGACGACAACGAAACGACGGTCGTCGAGCTGAAAGAGCGCATCGCCAAAACCCTGGCCTGGATCGCCACGGTGCCCGCCAGCGCCGTGAATGGCACGGAAGACAAGGACGTCACGTTCCCCATCGGTCGCGAGAAAACGCGCACGATGAAGGGCGAGGCCTACCTCCTGCAATGGGCGCTGCCCAACGTGTACTTCCACGTCACGACCGCCTACGCGCTGCTGCGCCACAACGGCGTCGACCTGGGAAAGGTCGATTTTCTGATGGGTGCAGCACCAGCGGCCTGAACAGGGGGCCTGGAATGCTGTTTTGGTTTACATAATATGCAAAGGCTCCTTCTTCTGAGCCTTTGACGGGGCGGGCGCTGCAACGGCGCCCACGCCGGCCAGCTTGGCCGCGACGCTCTCCCACACCGCCCGAATCTCTGCTGTAGCGGCCCGCTCTGCGTGGGCGCAGGCCATCACATAGCCCGGGTCAAGCCCGAGCATCTGCGCAACCTGGCTTGCGATCTCATCCCCGAAAAAATCGCGCCCTGAGCGGTAGTTGCTCAGGCGCTGGCGGGTGATCCCCAGCAGCTTGGAAACCCCGTAATCGCTCTCGATCGAGTGCTGACGCTTGAGTGCGTCCAGAAATTCGACTGTCTTCATTGGCTGGCCCCGGTTGAAACGTCTAGTGACACTTTACGCCCTAGAAAACCATGGGGCAAGGTACAGCGTCGCTTGACTGTCTAGCGACGCTGTACGTATCCTCTCGCCGTCGCTGCGCAATTCACGGTTTCTGACGGCTGGCCCCGTCACCGTGAGCGCAGCGGCCCCCTCCGAGGGGGCAAGGGGCAAGACGGGGCCGGCGCAAGAGGCCATCACCATGAACGCAGCATTCCAGCCGGGCGATCAAGTCCGGTTCACCTTCGGTTGCACCGACACCGAGCTTTTCGGCACGTTGGCCAACCTCTGCCGTGACCGCGCAGGCCGCCCGGCCGCGCTGATCCGCGTCGCAGGCTTCCCGACCTGGAAGCACGTCGAGCCGCTGGAGAACGTCAAGCCCGCCGTCGAGCGCCGCCGGCTGTTTGCGCGGGCAGGGGTGGAAGCATGAAGAACTTCAAGCTCTACAAGCTGACCGACGAAGAAGCCCGCGAAGCCATGGAAGCGGCATGGGAGAAATACGGCGAGTTGGAGCAAGCTGCCGCCTACGAGCCGGACGAAAGCAAGCGCCGCGAGCTGCGCCGCCGTGCTGGCGTCATCCGCGCTGCAGCAGAGCACATTGAGGGCGCCCTGTGAAGGCCGCCATCCTCCCCCTCCTGCGCGCCCGGCCACGTGCCGAGCAGCTGCGGTACGCCGTCTGCCTGAGCCACCCTGACGAAGCATCGGGCTTCCTCTGGTCGGGCATGGCCCGCAGCGTCCTGGACGCGGAAGAGAAGGCCCGCGTGGCCTACCTCTGGGACACCGGCTACGACCACCAGGCCGCCGTGGTGCGCTTCATCAGGCTGGACGTGTGATGGTGATGCAGCTCGTTCGCTCCCACAACTTCGGGCCGGGTTCGGCCCTTTTTCTTCCCGTCCTGGAACACGAGTGGCAAGCCCTCTGGGGCCTGCCGGCGTGGGGCACGCGCCTGTTCATGTGCCTGGCCGCCTTCAGCGACTTCAAGAAGGGCACCGTGAAGACCAGCTACGGCGAGCTGCTGAACGCCCTGCAGCCCGACCAGCCCGCACGCGGCAAGCGGCTCCCCACGATCAGCCTGCAGCAGGTGCGCACGATGCTGGCGGCCTTCGAGAAGCTGCTGATCCTGGCGCGTGACAAGGGCCGGTCGGAGACCGAGCAAGTCCTGTTTTTTCAGATCGCACCCAGGGTCTGGAAAAGCACGTCCACGGAAAAATTGAACAGGGATGAAAACAGCCACAAACGTGCATCAACCCCTTACGCAGCAACGAATTCTTCAAGTTCACAACACGAAGAAAACACGAAAGAGAACAGCTCTTTCAAGAAGAATTTCTTAAAACCCCCTACCCCCAAGACCGCAAGTTATCCACAGACTGAAGCAGTCGAGGGAGGGGTTCAACAGACCCCCCGAGGGGGGTTGAATGAAGCCGCTGCGCGGCACGCCCCCCCGCCGCCTGCCAGCGACGAAGCGCCCGCCGTCGACAGCCGCACGGCAGTCATGCGCGCTCAGGCGCTCAGGGAGCGCTTCCTGCGCTCAAAAACAGACCCCCAAGGGGGTAGGGCACCCACGCCCCCCAAAACGGCTCTACGGCCTGATCCTGAGCAACGCCAGCAGCCCGTAACCCCGTCACCAGTAGGACAAGGAATTCCCCGACCGTTCAAAGAACTTGAACGGCGGTCCACCCCGGCTCTTGAACCGAGCCACCCACCCGAGAACCACCCATGAACCGCACCCCCGCAGAAATCGCCGCTGAGGCACAGCACCTGGTCGACAACTCCAGCCGGCAATTCGTCCCGGCGCCCATCGTCCGCCTGGGCGAACTGGCCGCAGAGTTCATGACCGCCACTGCCGCCGCGCTGGAAACCCTGGCCGTGGCGCAGGCCCGCACGGAACCCGTGGCTCCCGTCCTGGTCGACTGATGACCGCCGCCCGCGAAAACGAAATCGGGCGGTGCCGCTGCCCGGTGTGCGGGTCCGAACAGGCCCGCCTGCGTGTGTCGAAAAAGCTGTTGCCCTACGTGACGTGCAGCGACTGCAAATCGCAGACGTTTGCGCGCGGCGACGCGTCCGACTCCTCGTTACGGGCGAGGCACATTGCCGAGCCGGCGCCGGCACCCGCAATGGCACCGCCAGCGCCCGCACCAGCACCGGCCGCGCCTACCCCCTCAACCGCGCCCGCTGCAGCCCCTGCGGCGCCGGCGCGCAAATCCCTGATGAGCTGGTGAACCCATGACCACTGAAACCGAAATCATCGACCAGCCCGCCCCCGCTGGCGATCCCCTGGCCGCGCTGGAAGCCCAAGCGGCCGCGCTGGAATCTGCGGCCGCGCCCGCCGCGCTGCCCGGCGCTGCGCCGGCCATGAGCACGGCTGATGAGCTGATCGCATTCATGCAGATGGGCCGCATGATCGCGGCGCCTGCTGTCACCTGGTGGCCGCAGTTCGCGGCAGTCTGGAGCGACCATCAGCTACGCCAGATCGCTGACAGCGCGGCCGCGATCATGGAGCAGCACGGCTGGAACATGGGCGAAGTTGCCAGCAAATACGGGCCGTATATCGCCATGCTGTGCGCAATCATCCCGCCGTGCGTCGCCACCTACTTCGCGTTCAAGCAGCGACAGATGGAGCTGGCCGCCGAAGAGCGCAAGCGCCGCGCATGAGCGTCACCAACCGCCCCCAGATCGAGGCCTACATCGGCGCCTCGGGCAGCGGCAAGGGCGTGAGCATCAATCGCCGGCTCGCCGAGCTGGCACCGCCCCGGCTGCTGATCTGGGATCCCCGCGACGAGTACGCCAAGCAGGCCCCGGCCGTGCGCACGCTGCCGGCGCTGGTGGCCGCATTCCGCAAGGCCGGCGCCGGGCCGATCCGCGTGCGCTACGTGCCGGGATCGGCCCTGAAGCTGGCCGACGCCTTCGGGCTGGTGTGCGCGCTGGCGTTCGAGGCGGGCGCGCTGTGCTTCCTGGCCGAAGAGCTGTCCGACGTGACGACACCGGGCTATGCGCCGCCCGCCTGGCGCCGGATCACCACGCAGGGCCGGCACCGGGGCCTGCAGGTGCTGGGCGCGGCGCAGCGGCCATCCCTGATCGACAAAACCTTCCTTGGCAACTGCACCCGCGTGAGGTGCTTCGGCCTGGGCTATGAGGCCGACCGCCGCGCGATGGCACGTGAGTTGGACTGCCCTGATTCGGCCATGGGCCTGCTTCAGACCGACGACACGCCGACCGGCGTGGTGATCCGCTACTTGCAACGTGACAGGCGCGAGAAGACGCTGATCGCGGGCGAAATCCACATTCGCAACGGCAAGTTCACGGAGCGATCAACCCCGTTCACGGGGCGGTGATTCAGCGCGTTTTCCATACGTATACGGGTACGTTGGCGGGGGGTTGTTCGTGACGTTCGGCGGGGGTTTACTGGCGGCTCTTCACCCCCTCAAATCCAGAACGGAACACCCCATGCAAAGCAAAGTCAAAGACGCCCTGATGACGACCGGTGTCGTCCTCCTCACCATTTTTGTGCTCCGCAAGATCGGCCCGGCCAAGCCGCTGGTCGACAAGGCGCTGATGGGCTGATCGACTTCACACCCAAGGAAAACAATGCGCATCATCAAGCTCCCCGCCCTTCAGAACGTCAGCCCGAACACGCGGGTTTCGCTGCGCCTGCCCCTGGGTGTGGTCTACCAGAAGCTGTACTTCGTGTTGGGCACGAACATCACCAAGGCGTTGATGAGCAACATCACGCTGCGCCTCAACAACAAAGAATTCCAGCGCTGGAATTTGGCGACTGACCTGGACGCGCTGAACGCGTACAAGGGCAACACGCTGAACGCCGGTTTCTTCGTGATCGACTTCACCGAGCGCCGCGCCCGTGAAGAAGTCGCGATGACGCTGGGCACCATCGCCGCGTGCCAAGAGGCCGGCGTGCAGGACTTCACCCTTGAATTCGACCTGGGCACCTACGTGCCGGCCGCAGGCAGCGGCATCACGGTGTATGCCGACGTGGAATCCCCCAGCGCGAACACGATCGTGCACCGCGTCATGTACCAACAGAAGGTGATCGCGGCCGCCGCCGAAGAAATGATCTACCTGCCGTTCGGTGCGCAAGGCTTCCAAGTCAAGCGCCTGGTGCTCAAGCACGGCGGCAACCTGGCTGCGGCCCGCGTGCGCCGCGACGGCGTCGAGATCTACGAAGACGTGCCCGTGGCCCTGGCCAACTTCCGCGAACAGGACTTCGGCAACCTGCCGCAGGCTGGCTTCCACATCGTGGACTTCATGCCCGACGTGCTGCAGTCCAACGCGTTCAACACCGCGTTCACCGTCGCGGCCGGCAAGGCCGTGCCGGTGCAGAACCTGGACATTCGCCTGCGCACCAGCGGCGCGGACACGATCGGGATCTACGTCGAAGGCTACGCGCTGAACAGCCAGCTCTGATCGGACCATGCGATGAGCGACTACAACCTTTTCGCCAGCGACGCGAACGCTTACGTGGCCGGTCTCCCCGCTGAGCAACAGACGCTGCTGGGCAATCCGTACTTCATGCCGGGCGATGGTGCGGAAGCTCAGCGCATGAACCCCTACACCCCGGCACCGGTCAACAGCAACCCGGCCGCGCCGTGGTGGGAGCGCCTGGTGATGTACGGCGCCACCCGTGCGATCGACAACGCCATGCCGGGGCAGGTGGCCGGCATTGGCGGCAACACCAACCCCGGCACGTTCTCCGGCCAGAACGGCCGCACGTACCAGAACGGCGCAGGCAACCAGGCCGGCGCCGCGCAACCGCCTGCCGCGCAAAGCTCGACCACCACGCTCATCATTGCCGCCCTGGTCGCCTACTTGGCGATGGCGTGACCTATGGCGAACGGTCAGCAGACGGCGCTGCTCGCCAGCATGGGCATGGCCGCCATGGGCGTGCCCCCTGGCATGCCCGGCATGCCGGGTGGAGGCGCGGCCGGTGGCCTGGGCTTGTCGTTCAACGACGGCTACAGCGGCCCGGCCAACACCGGTGGCATCTCCAACGGCGGGCCGACCCTGGGCATCAACGTGGCGACGGGTCGCGGCACGGCCACGCAGCGCGTGGGCGCTGCAGCGCTGCCCCTGCCGCCTACGGCGGGCTTCAACCCGTTTGAGGTCAGCCAAGCGCAGGCCACGCAGTACGCCTACGGCGTGCCGGCGCTGAGCGGGTTCGACTCCATCACCGGTGATGGTGCTGAGCCGTTCGCGCTGGTTCAGGCGGGTGGCAATACCACCACCTACATCATGCTGGGCTTGATGGTGCTGGTCATCCTCAAGGCCAAGAAAGCGAAATCCTGATGGGCCTCTTGAGCTTCCTGGGAATCGGCAGTGGTGGCAACAAGACCACCAGTGCGCAGACGAGCAGCAACTACGTCTCGACGACGAACACCAACACGTTCGATTCGTCCGACAACAGCCAGTACCTCGACTACAGCACCGACAACACCAACGCCGGCAGCAACCGCAACAACACGACCACGTCGAACTGGTCGACCAACGTCAACGATCAGGACACGTCGACCTGGTCGGATACCTCGAACCGCTCGACCAACGTCTACGACCAGGACACGTCGACCTGGTCCGACACCTCGAACCGGTCAACCACCGTTTTCGACCAGGACACGTCGACCTGGTCGGATACCTCGAACCGTTCGGTCAACGACGCCGACAGCTACGCCAGCACGTTCGCGGACTACTCCAACCGCTCGACCAACATCACCGGCACCGACCCCGGCGCCGTGCGGTTTGCAGAGATCGGCGCGCAGCTGGTGGGCGCGCAGGCTGAAGCCAACGGCGACGCCGTGGGCGTGCTGGCCGGTTTCGGCTATGACGCGCTGCGCACCTCGGGTGAGTCGGTCACGTCCATGTTCGGGCAGGCGCAGAGCAACAGCGCGCAGGCCTGGGGGCACACGCTCGACATCTCGGGCGACACGCTCGATCGCATCTTCAGCAGTGCCGACGGCACGCTGAAAGCCGCTCAGGGCATCGCCACATCGGCCATGAGCACCTATCAGCCGGCCGAGAACAAGAGCGCGGACGTCATGAAGTACGCCATGTTCGCCATTGCCGGCCTGGTGGCCCTCTCGTTCTTCAAGAAAGCCTGATCCATGGAACTTCTGTCCATCACCCTGACTGCGGGCGAGACCAAGCGTTTCGAGCGGGCAGGGCGCTACTTCGAGCTGATCGAGTCCAGCGGCCCGGTGCGCATCGACTTCTACGAAGCCAGCGGCCGCCAGTCTGACCAGATGGTCAACGCCGTCTCCGGCCTGTTCCTGGAAGACACCTACGGCGCGTTCGTCATCTACTCGCCCACGGCTCAAACCGTGCAGATCCTGGTGATGGAAACCGGCCGGGGCGGTAGCCGTCGACAGCCCGGCAACGTGCGGGTGATCGACAGCAGCGCCGAAAAGACCCTCGCTGGCAAAAGCTACATCGGCACGATCGGTATCAGCGGCACTGCTGGGAATCAGCCTATCGCCGGCATTCGAAACAATGGGACGACACCGCTGGCAATTACCAATCTGAACATTTCTTCAGACACTGCCGCATTGGTTTCTGCAATATCTGGCTCAAACATTGTTGCCGCTGGGTTTTTGGCGACCGATACGGTTTTCAATAAATTGATTGGCAGCCCTGATTTGCCGGTGGGCCAGTGCGACATTTTTGCAAACAGCTACGCAACGCTGGGTGCATTCGATGCCAAGTTTCCAAGCTCAAAATCTCGGCACAGTTATTTGATTCAGCCGGCAGTTCAGAACGAGTTCGATTACTCGAAATCCCCGTTCGTCCTTCCGCCTGGCAGCTATCTGCTTTTCAAGGCATTGACCAACGGCGCAAACCTGAACGTGCGGTTTGAAGTCGAGACGCTGTGAACAAAAAAATAGTGATCGCCGCCGGTGCCGCCCTGCTGGGCGTGCTCCTGGTGCGGTCACAAGCGGACGCCGCCGCTGCTGAATCTGACGACGGCTCCACCGCGCTGGACTACGTCGATCCGATCGGCGCGATCGACCGATTCATGGATCAAAGCAACCTGGACACCGACATGCGAGATACCAACACGCGGGCCTTCCTGAGCATGATTGCAGCCGCTGAAGGCACTGACCTGCGCTCTGACCCGTACCGCGTCTGCTTCGGCTACCGCCACACCATCCAGTCGTTCACGGATCACCCCGCCGTGACTCGCGAATGGACCGGCGAGAGCATCGCGCACCTCGGCAGCCAGTACGCCGGCATGGTGAGCACTGCGGCCGGCCGCTACCAGATCATCCGCGCAACCTGGCTGAGCGCCCGCCGCGCCCTGGGCTTGGCGGACTTCAGCCCGATGAACCAGGACGCGGCCGCGTGCTGGCTGATCCGCAACCGTGGCGCCATGGGCGACGTGCAAGCCGGTCGCATCGAAGCAGCCATCGGCAAGTGCAAAGCCGAATGGGCGAGCCTGCCGGGCGCCGGCTACGGCCAGCCTGAGCGCAAGTTGTCGACGCTGCTGGCGAAGTACGAAACAGCCGGTGGGGTGCTGGCATGAAGGCGCTCAATCTCGGCGACATGCAGGTGTTCGCCATTGCGGCCGCCGTGGGCGGCGCGGCCTGGGTGCTCTGGAAGGGCGCCAGCACCGTTGGCGAAGCCGTCAGCAACGGCGCCATCAACCCGGCCAGCCCGAACAACGTGGCGGCCCGCAGCGTCAACGCGGTGGGTGCTGCTGCCAGCGGCGACGACAGCTGGAATCTCGGCTCCCGCATCTTCGAGCTGATGAACCCCAGCACCGTGGCCGCAGAGCGTGCCCTGACCGAGCCGATCACCCTGCGCCCAGCCGTGCAGCCGTCGAGCGCATCCCTGCTGTTCGGCAACGACCTGCAGCGCCTGGCCGACATGGGCCGCACCGGTGCCAGCACTGCCGTCTATGAGCAGGCCGGCACCTTCGCCAGCGGCAGCGGCAGCGAAGACCCCTACAACCTCTACGCCGGCAGCCTCTTCCGATGAACCGTTTCGTGCGCGACGTGGCCCGCCAGCTGGCCGTGACGATGACCGTGGCATTCGTCATCGGCCAAATCCCCGAACTCCGCGCCTGGCTGCGATCGCAAGCCGGAATGAACTGAAAGCCCCGCATGACGACGATTCAAAACCTAGAAGGCCAGTTCGACGACGACGGCCGCCTGATCGGCCTGGTGCAGCAGATGGCGGGGGTAAATGAGATCCTGCCGATTCAATCCTCGGTGTCAAGGGCTGGAAATTCGGTTGACCTGATGAACCCCGCCAGCGGTGTGCCGGTGCTGTCGTCGGCTGGCCGCGCAATCTCCTTTCGGTCTAACGGCGCTCCACTCATTGCATCCGGCGGCGTGCTCACATCGTCGGCAGGCGCCGGGCAGCGCGCGTGGTACTCAGATATGCCAATGCCAGCCGGCTGCAAGCGCATCAGGGCGGAGATTCGCTTTCGGGCTGGCTCGGGAGGAAGAAACGGGGCCGCGGCACTGATCCCATGGCGGGACAGCGTGACGGCTAGCGCCAATATTCCGCCGACTCCGGCGCACTTGGTTTTCAATCGGTGGGGCTGGTCAATCGGGAACTTGCCGAATACAAACGGCACCATCACCAACTACAAGACCGGTCGGTACAACAAGGCGCTGGACGTTGACAAGTGGTACACGGTCGAGCTTTCGCTTGATGGCGGGAAGGCATACATCCTGTTGCCAGATGGCACGACCGCGGTTGGCGAGAACCCGGCCATTGCGGACGTGGTTTGTGCGTACCCGGGCGTCGAGTTCTACCAGTTCGATGGAGCGACCGACGATGTTGTAGAGATTCGACGCGCTTGGTTCAGCGATGGCGATCAAGCGGTCGAGGCAGCGCCGGCCATGACAGCCGGGATGCTGGACATTCCGCGCAGACCGACCGCACTGCAACTCACCAGCCTGACCAGCACAGCCATCGGGACCAGCGCGGCCATCATCGACAGCGCGGCGGTGTGCCCGGTCTACAGCGGCCCCACGGGGGCAGCCAACGTGATTTGCCGGTTCACCGGCTGGGTCAACCTGGCGGCCGGGCGCAGCCTGATCCTGGCGCCCCGATTCGTGGACATTGACGGGGGCGTGGTGGCGCAGCCCTACATGTTCGGCTACACCGCGCCGGACGTCGCCGCCTATGCGGGTCCGTTCACGCTGGAGATGGTGCAGGCCGTCGCATCCTCAAAACCGGTCAACTGCCAACTGTGGGCCAACAGCGCTGGCCCAGGGGGCAGTTCAGGCGACTCCTTCAGCATTGCAGCCAATAAGCCCATCACGATGCAGTTCATCCCTCTGGGCTAGGTTATGCCGCTCCACTTCCACTGCAACTTCAAGGTTTCCGAGACGTTGTCCAAGATGGGCATTAAGTGAACCTTCGAGACACCTCTCAGCCAAAGCAACCTAAGCAACTCTCCTGCTTCGCTGTGTGCAAGGGTGAGCTTCTTGATTGCGCCTGGCTGTGCGTAAGTTGCTATGTCGGGCCACACCCCCTTCTCCGCGAAATGAGCGTGCCCAAAGTCGTCCCCATCGGAGAAGTAGGTAAGGGTGCCGTGTTGTGCATGCAAATAGGGCAACTCGGACCGATGTACAGGAACTTCCTTGAAGTTGGCGCCGATGCGCGTTCTATTGATTGCCCAGACGGCGAGGCGTTCGTCGGCCACCGAACTGGCTTCTGGCACAGCCGCGGCAGCGAAATATGCGGCCACTTGGCCGCTCCCGCTCCAGTCAAGCAGGCTGGTGGGCATCCCGTGGTGTTGAGCCATCGCAGTGAGCGCATCGGGAGCAGACACTCCGGTGAGGCGCATTGGCGGTCCCTGTTCCAAAAGGCGGATCAGAGGAAGTTCTCCAGGGATTCGGCGGACGTATTGACCAGCAGAGTTCGCCAAGTCTGCAAACTCTCTGCAGATTTTCTGCTCAATGGCTGCAGTGGCCAACGCAATCCGGAGTCGATTCGAGGTTTCGGCAGAAATTGGCGACGTCGCTGGGAAGCACGGCGTGAGGCACAACGGATCAACGGTATCGACAGCGCTCCTTACAAGCTTCGTCATCAGAGCGTCGGTGGGTCGCCATGCGGAGGGCAACAACGGCCATTCGGACCGCAGCTGACCGCGGAATACCCAAGGCGTCTTCCACTGCTGTCTGTCAACCCAGCGTTCAGGTTGCAAAGCAAGCAAAAAGTCGGCTGCACTCGTGAAGTGCTCCACCGAGAGTTGGGTAGAAGTGTCCCCGCCCATGTTCAGTTTTCCCAAATGTTATTCGTCGCGGAACGCTAACCCATCTTTTGCAGCCCGTGCCACCAGCCTCGCCAAATTTCCAAGCCCCTGCCGGTGAGTATTGAATCCCCCCCACCCACAAACCACTATCAATGAGCAAAATCATCTACCGACTTCGTGAACCCTCGACCTGGGCCGGCATGGGCCTGATCTGTCAGAGCCTGGCCGCGCTGCTGGCCAGCAAGGGCGCAGACCCGCAGGCGTGGGCCGGCGCGCTGGCCGGCGCCGCAGCTGTGCTGATGAAGGAGGGCGCCCGATGAATGAAATGCTGGTGAAGATCGGCGTGGCGCTGGCCGGGCTGCTGATCGGCTGGACGGGCAACGCCCTGACGCTGGGCGGCCGCGTCGACGCCATCGAGCGCACGCTGATGCGCATCGAACAGCGCCTGGATGCCAAAGCGTCAATCGCCCATCCGGGGGATGCCGTCGCTGCTGCAGATGTGCACCAATCCGGGCGAACAACTCAGGTGAGCCATGGACCCCATTACAACCATCGTGACCATGATGATGCAGAACCCCGCAGTGCTGCAGCAGGGGATCAGCGAGTTCAACAAGCCCGGGCAAGTGCAGGCGCTGTCCCTGGACGCCAGCGTGATCGACTTCGCACAGCAGACGCTGAAGTGCTACCACCGCACGGCGCGCTTTGTTGACGCTGACGTGATCGGCGGCCCGTGGCCCCAGCATGAGAAGTACGGCGCCACGTCGTCGATCGTCATGCGCATCAAGTTCGCGGGCGGCTTCACAGCCACGCCCTACGAAATGATCGTCGCCGCCATGGCGAAGGAGGGCGCTTACCGGGCGGCCGTCCTGCAGGACAACGCCGTGGTGCCGCCGAACAAGAATTGCCAGCTCACTGGCTGGGTGGCACTCAACCCCTGACCCGGCGCGGCCGCAGCTGCACCACCTCTGCAGACACCAAGGGCAGACGCCCCGGCGCCATCATCGTCGGGGCGTTTGCGCTTTCAAACGTGGCGTGGTGCAGCACGCGGGCCAGCTCGCCGCGCACGCGCTGCAACTCACGCTCCAAGCCGCGCACCTGGTTGCCGTAGATCTGCGCGGCCTGGTGCAGGTGGCAATCCAGCGCCGACAGTCCCCAGCGCGACACCCAATACAGCGCGAGGCACGCCGCCCGCGGCGCCTCGTCATCGGCGAGCCAGCGTTTCAGCGTGCGCTCTGAGACACCCAGCGCGGCAGCGGCCGCAGCGGGAGAGCATGCAAGATCGTCCACGATAATGGACAACTTCGGCGTGTGTTTGGGGATGAGGTGGATTGACATGAATCAATCATCCCCGGCTCAGATAAGGGCAAATCGAGTGAAATCGCGGGACTTAACAGAAGATAGCAAAGCGCCAAGTGCGATCGCAGGGCGCGTGCGGGCACGTAGTCGGGTTGACATAATATGCATTGGCATGCATTTTTAGACGCTGGTGCACATGAATATCATCATCCTCGATGACTATCAGGACGCGGTGCGCAAGCTGTCCTGCGCGTCACTGCTTGAGCCTCACACGCCCAAGATCTTCACTAATACGGTCAAAGGCATTGGTCAACTCTCGATCCGACTCAAGGACGCGGAAGTTCTGGTGTTGATTCGTGATCGGACGCAGTTTCCGCGTCAGTTGCTGGAAAAATTGCCGCGCTTGCGGCTGATTTCGCAAACCGGCCGTGCGGGATCTCACATCGACATTGAAGCCTGCACCAAGCTGGGCATTGCGGTGGCCGAAGGCGTGGGCTCACCGGTGGCGCCGGCTGAATTGACGTGGGCGCTGATCATGGCGTCCATGCGGCGCCTGCCGCAGTACATCAGCAACCTCAAGCACGGTGCGTGGCAGCAATCGGGTCTGAAAGCCGGCTCGATGCCACCTAATTTCGGCCTCGGCATGTTGTTGCAAGGCAAGACGCTGGGCATTTGGGGCTACGGCCGTATTGGACAGTTGGTGGCGCGCTATGGCCAGGCGTTTGGCATGACGGTGCGCATCTGGGGCAGCGAAGCCAGCCGCCAGCGTGCCGCTGCCGATGGTTTGAGCGTTTTTGCGTCACGTGCCGAATTGTTCGAGACCAGCGACGTGCTGAGTGTGCACCTGCGCTTGGCAGACGCCACGCGGGCCTGCATTGGTCCGGAGGACTTGGCGCGGATGAAGCCGACAGCGCTGTTCGTGAACACCTCACGCGCGGAACTTTTGCAAGACAGTGCACTGGTGGGTGCTCTCAACCGCGGCCGGCCCGGCATGGCTGCGGTAGACGTGTTCGAAAGCGAACCGATCCTGCAAGGCCACCCACTGCTGCGGCTGGAAAATGCAGTGTGCACGCCGCACATCGGTTATGTCGAGCAGGACAACTACGACCAGTATTTCGCAGCGGCGTTCGAGAACGTAGCGAATTACCTCAAGGGTCAGCCAACAAATATCGTCAACCCTGAAGCGCTGAGTCTGGTGCGGCCCTGATGTAGCGGATGCCGGCGCGACGTCAAAACGGCGTCAGCGCGGGCTTTCAAAGAAAATGTAGTTACTGCCGTAGTCGCTGACTTCGAAGTAGACGCGCTTCTCGCCGCCATCGACCGTGTTGTTGAGGTTTTCATCGAGCACACCGTAACCGTAGCGATACGGCCGCGGTTTGTTGTCATCGGTGCCGTAAGCGGTGCTCATCTTGTCGATTCTGATGAATCGACGCACCACTTTGTCGCCAGCGTAAATTTCCATCACGCCGTTGGTACCGGTCCAGTTCTGGATGCTGCGGCGGATCTCGTTCTGCTTTTCCTGGGTGCAACCCACCAACAGCAAGCCGGCAGCGAGTGCCGTCATCAAATGAGGAATGCTGCGCATCAAAGGGCTCTCAGGTGGTGCCAAAAATCTTGTCGCCCGCATCGCCCAGGCCGGGAATGATGTAGCCGTTTTCGTTGAGATGGCTGTCGATGGCCGCCGTCCAGCAGCGCACGTCCGGATGTGCCGCCTGCAACGCGGCGATGCCCTCGGGTGCGGCGACCAGCACCAGCGCGCGCACGTCCTTGCAGCCGCGCGCCTTGAGCAGGTCGACGGTGGCGATCATGGAACCAGCGGTAGCCAGCATCGGGTCGATGATGAGCGCGGTGCGCTCGGCCAGATGGCCAACGAACTTGTCGAAATAGCGCTCAGGCTGCAGCGTCTCGTGGTTGCGGGCCACGCCCACCACGCTGACCTTGGCGTTGGGGATCATGTCGAGCACGCCGTCGAGCATGCCCAGCCCGGCGCGCAGGATGGGTACCACCGTGACCTTGCGGCCAGCGATGCGCTCGATCTCCACCGGCCCGTTCCAGCCTTCGATCGTGGTGGTCTCGAGCGGAAAGTCAGCCGTGGCCTCGTAGGCCAGCAACCGGCCGAGCTCACCGGTCAGCTCACGGAACTTCTTGGTCGAGATGTCACCTTCGCGCAGCAAACCGACCTTGTGACGCACCAGCGGATGTTGAACGGCGATGACAGGCATGGCTCAGGACCTCAGTTCTTGCGGCTGCGCTGGCGCAGCGCTTCATACAGGCACACGGCCGAGGCCACCGATACGTTAAGGCTTTCAACTGCGCCGTGCATCGGGATGTGCACCAGCTCGTCGCAGGTTTTGCGCGTGAGTTGCCGCATGCCCTGCCCTTCGGCACCCAGCACCAGGGCGACCGGACCGGTCAGGTCGATGTCGTATATCGACTGTTCGGCGTCGTCGCTGGTGCCGATGACGCGGATATCGCGTTCCTTCAACTCGCCCAGCGTGCGCGCCAGGTTGGTGACCATGAAGTACGGCACCGTTTCGGCCGCCCCGCTGGCGACCTTGGCCACGGTGGCATTGACGCCCACTGCATGGTCCTTGGGCGCGATCACGGCCTGGGCGCCAGCGCCATCGGCCACGCGCAGGCAGGCGCCGAGGTTGTGCGGATCGGTCACGCCATCAAGCACCAGCAGCAGAGGCTCGTTGGGCACGGCGTCGAGCAGGTCATCAAGCGAATGGTTCTGGGCCAGTTGCGTGACGCGCGCCACCACGCCCTGATGGCGCGAACTACCGGCCAGCTGGGTCAGGCGGGTGTCGTCGCTCTCGATCAGCTTGACACCGGCGTCCTTGACGCGGGCGGTGAACTGGCGCATGCGCGCATCGCGCCGGGTGGCGTCGACATGGATTTCGCGGACGGAGGCCGGCGCCATCTTGAGGCGCACGGTGACGGCATGGAAGCCGAAAAGAAGGGTTGCAGACATGGCGGTGATGGTAACGGTCGATAGAGGCCGGTCGGGCCGATCAAGCCACCATGCGGCCCGCGTCCAGCCGGATCTGCCGGTCGCAGCGCGCAGCAATCGCCGGGTCGTGTGTGACCAGCACCAGCGTCGTGCCGGCCTCGCGGTTGAGTTCCAGCATGAGCTGCATCACAGCCTCGCCGGTGGCGTGGTCGAGGCTGCCGGTGGGCTCGTCGGCCAGCAGCAAGGCCGGGCGCACGACAAACGCCCGTGCCAGCGCGACCCGCTGCTGCTCGCCGCCCGACAGCAGACGCGGATAGTGGCCGAGCCGCTCGCCCAGGCCGACGCGGCGCAGCATGTCGGCAGCCATGCGCCGGGCGTCGCGCTCACCGCGCAACTCCAGGGGCAGCATGACGTTCTCCAGCGCCGTCAGATGCGCCATCAGCTGGAAGCTCTGGAAGACGAAACCGACCTTCTCGCCCCGCACGGCGGCGCGTGCATCTTCATCCAGCGCAAACAGATCGACGCCGGCGAGCCTGACGTGGCCCGAACTCGGCACATCCAGCCCCGCCAGAATCCCCAGCAGCGTGCTCTTGCCCGAGCCGGAGGCCCCGACGATGGCCACCGATTCCCGCACCGACAGCGTGAAGCTGATCTGATGCAGTATCGTCAGCAACCCGCCCGCATCGCTCACCTGCTTGGTGACGTCCTGAACTTCAATAATGGTTTCACTCATGTCCGCTCGCCGTGTTGGCACCCCTGGTCTCATGCGTCTTCGCACGCGACGCGAATGTATCTCGCTTGGCGTCGGGGCACTGATCGCAGGCTGTCTTGGCAGCACGGCAGTGCCGGCTTCTGCCGCAGCCAAGTCCCCTGCACCACGCAAGATCCTGATCGTGGGCGACAGCCTGTCGGCCGAGTACGGCCTGCAGCGTGGCAGCGGCTGGGTGGCGCTGCTGCAGGCGCGCATCGACCAGCAGAAGCTGGGCGCCACGGTGATCAACGCCAGCATCAGCGGCGACACCACCTCCGGTGGACGATCGCGCCTGCCGGCGCTGCTCAAGCAACACCAGCCCAGTCACGTGGTGATCGAGTTGGGCGGCAATGACGCGCTGCGCGGCCTTCCGCTCAGCATGACCGAGGCCAATCTGCGTGCCATGAGCCAGGCCAGCAAGGCGGTGGGCGCGCATGTCATGATCGTCGGCATGCAATTGCCGCCCAACTACGGCGCGGCGTACGGACGCGACTTTGCGGCCCTGTTTCCCAAGGTCGCAAAGGCCGATGGCGCCGCGCTGGTGCCGTTTCTGTTGGCAGGCGTGGCAGATGACGCCGACTCGCTGCGTTGGTTTCAGGCCGACCGCATCCACCCCAATGAAGCGGCACACCCGCGCATCATGGAAAACGTCTGGCGGGTGATGCGACCCTGGCTCAAGGCCTGACGAGCAGTACGCGGTTCAGCGCTTGGGGAAGAAGCTCTCGGCCTGCTTCTTGATCTGCTCTTGCATCTGCTCCTGGATCTGCGTGAAGACGTTCCAGCCCTGCACCACCGGCGTCTGGCCGGCCAGGAACTGGCTCCAGGCCTCGGGATTGAAGCCCTTGCCTTCGTAGAGGCCACCCGTCTGGTCGGTGAAGCTCTTCTGCAGGTCGATGAAACCCTGCAGATTCTTCTCCATGCAAGCCCCCATCACGCCCTGCATGGTGTGGCCGTAGAAGCGGATGATCTGCGCCAACATCTGGCTCGAGAACATCGGCACGCCGGCGGTCTCTTCTTCCAGAATGATTTGCAGCAGGATGCTGCGTGTCAGGTCATCGCCGGTCTTGGCGTCACGCACCTCGAAGTGCTCGGAGTCCAGCACCATCTTCTTGACATCCGCCAGCGTGATGTAGCTGCTGGTCTGGGTGTCGTAGAGGCGACGATTGGGATACTTCTTGAGCACACGCAGCCCTTCCGGGGCGCCGGTGTCGGTCTCGGTGGCGCGGCGATTCGTGGGCATGCAAGACTCTCCTGGGTGCAACTGCACAAATATTTTAGGCAGCGCTCACTGTGCGACAGACGTAAAAAAAGGTTCAAGCTTGTGACTTGAACCTTTTTCCCTACCAATTTTGGTAGGCGCGAGAGGACTCGAACCTCCGACCCCCACCATGTCAAGGTGGTGCTCTAACCAGCTGAGCTACGCGCCTAACGAAGAACGCTACTATAGCACTGAATTGAAAAGCGTCAAACTTTTTCTCAAAAAAGATTCATGAACAACGATTTCAGCGCCGGCGCGCACTGATCACGCCCCGCACCTGTGCCACCAGGCCCAGCACGTGAGCCAGCCGTGCCGAGTCGGCCACCTCAAGAGTGAACGCCATCGACGCCGCGCCTTTGATGGTCTGCGTGTTGACGCCGGTGACGTTCATTTTCTCCTTGGCGAAGACTTCGGTGATGTCGCGCAACAGGCCTTGGCGGTCGGCCGCCATCACCGCCACATTGACCGGGTAGAGCGCCGCCTGCGGGCCGCTGCGGGCCTCGCCCCAGGCGACCGGAATCTCGCGCTCGGGGTTGCGGGCGCTCATCTGGCGGAAGTTGACGCAGTCGCGCCGGTGCACTGCCACGCCCTTGCCGCGCGTCACGTAGCCGCCGATGGCGTCCGGCGGCGCGGGCCGGCAGCAATGCGCCAGCTGCGTCAGCAGCGACTCCACGCCCACCACCAGCACGCCCTTGCCGGACTCCTGGCTGCGCGAGCGCCGCAGCAGCGGCTGATCTTCAGCCGGCGCCGGCTCGACCGGGCGCAGCACGCCCTCGATGTTGCGCAGCGAGAACTCGTCCTTGCCGACCACCTCGAACAGCGCCTCGGCATTGCGGAACCCCAGCTGCGCAGCCAGCTCGTCGAGCTTGATGGCCGTGCGGCCTTCGCGCTGCAGCAGCTTGTCGACCGCCTCGCGGCCCCGCGCGATGGTTTCCTGCAGCGCCCGCGCATTGAACCAGGCACGCACCTTGGCGCGCGAGCGCTGGCTTTGCAGATAACCGAGTTGCGGGTTGAGCCAGTCCAGCGACGGCCCGCCCTCCTTCACCGCCGTGATCTCGACGGTCTGGCCGCTCTTGAGCGGCGTGTTGAGCGGCACCATCGCGCCGTCGACCTTGGCGCCACGGCAGCGGTGGCCCAGGTCGGAGTGCAGCTGATAGGCAAAATCCA
Source organism: Leptothrix sp. (in: b-proteobacteria) (assembly GCF_965250675.1). Classification (NCBI taxonomy): domain Bacteria; kingdom Pseudomonadati; phylum Pseudomonadota; class Betaproteobacteria; order Burkholderiales; family Sphaerotilaceae; genus Leptothrix; species Leptothrix sp. (in: b-proteobacteria). The sequence goes on along the minus strand of NZ_CBDFPH010000003.1, from coordinate 141,807 downwards.
CCGGCGTGGCGCCCGCCGTCAGCTCGATCACGCTGGCCTGCGGCGTGAAGACGTAGATGCGGTCCTCGAACAGACCCTGCCCCTGCCCTGCACCGTCCTTGTCCTGCGCGGCGCTCTGGCCGGCAAAGTCACGCTCCCAGGCCAGCAGTTGTTGCAGCACGGCACGGCGGGCCTGGGCGACACGGCCTTCGAAGTCACCCGCTGCGCTCACACCGGCGTAGCCCTTGGTGCCCGCCTCCTTGTAGGCCCAGTGCGCGGCCACGCCGCTTTCGGCGTGATCGTGCATCTCGCGCGTGCGGATCTGGATTTCCAGCGCGCGGCCGGCGTCGTCGTGCACCACGGTGTGCAGCGACTGGTAGCCGTTGGGCTTGGGCCGGGCGATGTAGTCGTCGAACTCCTCCGGCAGCGCATGCCACAGCTCATGCACGCGGCTGAGCGCGGCGTAGCAGTCGGGCACGTCCTGCACGATCACTCGCAGCGCCTGCAGGTCAAGCACGCGCGAAAAATCCAACCGCTTGCCCTGCATCTTTTTCCAGATGCTGTAGATGTGCTTGGGCCGGCCCTGCACCTGTGCGACCACGCCCGCCTGCGCCAGCGCCTCGGTCAGCTGGGCGCGGGCGCGCTCGATGCCCTGTTCGCGCTCGACGCGCTTCTCATCCAGCAGCCGCGCCACCTGCTTGTACTGCTCGGGCTGCAGGAAGCGGAAGGACAGGTCCTCCAACTCCCACTTGATCTGCCAGATGCCCAGCCGGTTGGCCAGCGGCGCGAAGACCTGCTGCGTCTCGCGCACCATCGCGCGCGGGCACGGCTGTTTGCTGGCGGCGTAGTAGCGCAGCGTCTGCAGGCGCGAGGCCAGCCGCAGCAGCACCACGCGCAGATCGTGCGAGAACGCCAGCAGCATCTTGCGCACGCGCTCCAGTTGCTGGGCCAGCACCTCGCGGTCGGTCTCATCGGCCAGCGCGTCGCGGGCGTTGCGCTGGATGCGCACCAGCTTGCGGGTGTGCGAGACCAGGCTGGCGTACGACGGCCCGAAGGCCTTGCTGACCACCACTTCGGGGTCGGTCAGGTAGTCACCGGCGTAGACCAAGTAGACGGCGGCCTGCATCGAAGGCGCCGCACCCACGGCCTTCAGGATGGCGGCCACGCCGTCGGCGTGCTCCAGCGCGTCCTCGCCGGTGTCGAAGCGTTGCCCGGTCAGCAGCGGCTCGGCAAAGACGCGGGCGCGTTGCAGGCGGTCGTCGGTGTCGTCCACCGCCAGCAGGGCGATGACCGGCGCGACCGGGACCTCCTCAACGCCCACGACCTCGGAACTTGCCGTCTTCATGCGCTCGGTGATGAGCTAAGAGATGCGCTTGGCGCGCTCAGGAAATCAACCACACATGCCACCTGATCCGGCGCGACCAGCGTGGGTGCATGGCCGACGCCGGCCACCTCGACCAGCTCCGCCCGCGGGCCGCGCTGGGTCATGGCCTGGGCGGTGGCCGCCGTCAGCAGATCAGAGTCCGCGCCGCGCAGCAGCAGCGTCGGGCAGGTGACACGGTCGTAGGCCGCCCAGAGCATGGCCTCGCCGGCCTGCGCCAACTCCGGCGTCACGGTGCGGAACGCCACGCCGATGGCCGGGTCGTAATGCGGCATGAAACCGCCCTCGGGCGCGGGCTGCAGCTGCGGCCGCGTCAGTGCCAGCCACTGCTCGCGGCTGTGCGGGCCGAAGCTGCTGGAGATGCTCCAGAGGTAGTCCGCCGCCTGCTCTTCGCTGGCAAACCGCACCGGCTGGCCCAGATAGGCGCCGATGCGCTGCAGCGCCGGGTATTCCAGCGCCGGGCCGACATCGTTGAGCAGCAGCCGCTCGACGGGGCTGTTTTTGAGCGCCGCCAGCCCCAGGCCGATCAGCCCGCCCATCGAGGTGCCGACCCAGCTGACGCGCTCCACGTTCAGCCGTGCCAGCAGCGTGACCATGTCGGCCACGTAGGCGGGAATCTGGTAACCCATCGGGTCGTGCAGCCAGTCGGACTGGCCGCGGCCGACCACATCGGGGCAGATCACGCGCCAATCGGGCGCCAGGGTGCGGGCGAGCGTGTCGAAGTCGCGGCCCTGGCGCGTCAGGCCGTGGACGCAGACCACCACGCGCGGATTGGCCGCATCGCCCCATTCCCAATAGGCCATGCGGTGCAGGCCCTGGCTGTCGAGGCAGTTGACGTGGTGCAGGCGAGGTTCAAACATGGGTGTCGGCACAGGCTTTGAGAGGAGACAAACGCCTGGGCGGCCCTGTCAGGGACCCGCCATGAGCGCGGCTGATAATCAATCCTAACCAACTGACGGGGTATATCGACATGCTCAAAGGCAAGACTGCACTCGTGACCGGCTCGACCAGCGGCATCGGACTGGGCATTGCGCTCAGCCTGGCGCGCGAAGGCGCCAACATCGTGCTCAATGGTTTTGGCGACGCCAGCGGCCCGCGCGCCGAGGTGGAAGCCCTGGGCGTCAAGGTCGGCTACCACGGCGCCGACATGAGCAAGCCCGCCGAGATCGAGGCCATGATGGCCTACGCGGCGGCCGAGTTTGGCGGCGTCGACATCCTGGTCAACAACGCAGGCATCCAGCACGTGGCGCCGGTGCAGGACTTCCCCGCCGAGCGCTGGGACGCCATCCTCGCCATCAACCTCAGCTCGGCCTTCCACACCACCCGGCTGGCGCTGCCCGGCATGCAGGCGCGTAACTGGGGCCGCATCATCAACGTGGCCTCGGTCCATGGCCTGGTGGCGTCGACCAACAAGTCGGCCTACGTGGCGGCCAAGCACGGCGTGATCGGCCTGACCAAGGTCACGGCGCTGGAGAACGCCACCACCGGCATCACCGCCAACGCCATCTGCCCCGGCTGGGTGCTGACGCCGCTGGTGCAGAAGCAGGTCGATGCGCGTGCCGCCGCCGAAGGCGTGGACATTGCCGAAGCCACCCGCCGCCTGCTGGGTGAAAAGCAGCCCTCGCTGCAATTCACCACGCCTGAAGAGTTGGGCGACCTGGCCGTGTTCCTGTGCTCCAAGGCCGCCAACAACGTGCGCGGCGTGGCCTGGAACGTCGACGGCGGCTGGACGGCACAGTAATAAAGGGAACGGGGTGACGCGCTGATCGGCGCGTCCCGTTTCAGCGCGTCAGCAGCACCGAGCCCTGTACCGTCACGCTCAGGCTGGTCTTGCCGGCCTCGACCGGTACCGGCGCGTCGCTCACCGGCGAGGCCAGCGTGCGCATCACGCCCAATTGCGGGCGCACCTCGGTATCGGTGCTGGTCGTGCCCACCTGCACCTGACCCAGCGTGTAGTTGTTGAAGCCGAACTGGCGAGCGATCTCGCTGGCGCGCTGCCTGAACTTGCGAATCGCCTGGGCGGCGAGTTCGCCCTCCTGCTGCTCGCGCGCCTGGCGCGACAGCGTGTAGCGGGTGCCGACCACGTTCAGGCTGCTCAGCTTGCCGGCCGTGGCCGCCACGCGGGCGATGTCGCGGCCTTCCAGCAGCAGGTCGGCGCTGCCCGACCAGCCGGTGGGCTTGCCCTCGCGGCCGTAGCGCGGCGACAGGCTGAAGCCGGTGGTGCTGATGTCCATGGCGTCGGCCTGCGCGCCCTTCCTGGCCTCGGTCAGCGCCGCATCCAGCGCCTGCTTGAGCTGCGCCTGCACCGCCACCGCGTCAGCGCCTTCGCGCTGCACGCGCAGCGTGATGCCCAGCGTGTCGAAGGCCAGATCGGTGCTGGCGCTGGCGGCCAGCGTGACCTGGTTGTCGCGGGCCAGTTCGGCCGCCTGCACCGACTGGGCCGAACTGGCCGCAGCGATCAGACAGGCACTGGCCGCCAACAGGCTGGAGCGGGTCCACGAACGGCAGAAAATTTGTAACACAGCGACTCCTTGAAGTGATGAGCGGGTGAGGCGCCACTGTGCCGGCAAGCGACCACTGAAACTTGATTTGCAGCACGAACCTGACGCGCAAGAAATGTAACAGCCAGTCAAATCAGCCAAAATCACCGGTCTGACCTGCGCACAATCGCGGCTGTTACAAATTAAGGAGCCGCTTCCATGACCCCTGCCAACACCCCCCGGGCGGACCGCGTTGACCGCATCGTCGTGGTCGACGACGACGCGCGCATCCGCGATCTGCTTCGCCGCTACCTGACGCAGGAAGGCTTCGAGGTGCTGCTGGCCGAGGACGCCAAGGCGCTCAACCGCATCCTGACGCGCGAGACGGTCGACCTGATCGTGCTCGACCTGATGCTGCCGGGCGAAGACGGCCTGTCGATCTGCCGCCGGCTGCGCTCGGCCAACGACGCCACGCCCATCATCATGCTGACGGCCAAGGTCGATGACGTCGACCGCATCGTCGGCCTGGAAGTCGGTGCCGACGACTACCTGCCCAAGCCCTTCAACCCACGCGAACTGCTGGCCCGCATCAACGCCGTGCTTCGTCGCCGGCCGCTGTTCGAGGCGCCCGGTGCGCCCTCGCGCGAAGCACAGAGTGTCACGTTCGGCCCGTTCGAGTTCGACCTCGGCCTGCGCCGCCTGACGCGCGACGGCGAGGCCATCGCGCTGACCACCGGCGAGTTCAGCATGCTCAAGGCGCTGGTGCGCCACCCGCGCCAGCCGCTCAGCCGCGACAAGCTGGCGCAACTGGCCCGGGGCCGCGAGTTCGAGCCCTTCGACCGCAGCCTGGACGTGCAGGTCTCGCGCCTGCGCAAGATGATCGAGCCCGATCCCTCGCAGCCGCGCTACATCCAGACCGTCTGGGGCGTGGGCTACGTGTTCGTGCCGGACGGCGCGGCCTGACACTCCTCCACTCTGCCTGACGGGACACGTTCGCCATGGTTTCCAGCTCCTCTGCCTTCCCCTCCTCGGCCAGCGTGGTGCCGCCGCCTGCGCTTTCGCGGGGGCGGCGCTGGCAGGTGTGGCTACAGCGCACCGTCATGCTGAGCCTGTTCTGGCGCACCTTCCTGCTGCTGTCGCTGATGCTGGGCGCGGGCATCCTGAGCTGGACCTATGTGCTGCGCTACTTCGAACTGGAGCCGCGCGCCATCCAGGCCTCGCAGCAGATCGCCAGCCTGGTCAACCTGTCGCGCGCGGCGCTGCGCTACACCGACCAGGTCAACCGCGTGGCGCTGGTCAAGAACATTGCCGAGCAGGAGGCTGTCAAGCTGCAGCCGCGCGAGCCGGGCGACCGCTGGGAACCGTTCGAGGTCGATCGCTTCACCCGCACCATCGGCGCGCAGCTGCGCAGCCGGCTCGGGCCGCAGACGGTGGTGGCCGGCAGCGTCAACGGCAAATCGGGGCTGTGGGTCGGTTTCCTGATCGAGACCGACCAGTACTGGCTGCAGGCTGACCCGAACCGGGTGCAGACGATGATCACCGGCGTCACCTACTTCCTGGTCATGGGCCTGACGTTCCTGGCCACGCTGGTGGTCTCGGCCTATATCGCGGCCAAGATCAACCTGCCGCTGCGCGAACTGTCGTCGGCGGCCAGCCGCATCCGGGGCGGCGAGTTTTCACCGCGCCTGGATGAAGACACCGCGACCATGGAAATCCGCGAGGTCAACCGCGGCTTCAACCGCATGGCGCGCGAACTCGCCAAGATCGAGGACGACCGCGCCGTGATGCTGGCCGGCATCTCGCATGACCTGCGCACGCCGCTGGCGCGCATCCGGCTCGAGACCGAAATGAGCGTGGTCGACGAGGAAGCACGCCAGAACATGGCGATGGACATCGACCAGCTCGACGCCATCATCGACAAGTTCATGGACTACGCCCGGCCCACCGAGGTGCAGCTGGTGCCGGTGCTGCTGGCGGTGCTGCTGGACACCGTGATCCGCCGCGTCAGCAACGAGCACCTCAAGATCACTGCCCGCGTCACCACCAATGTGCAGGTGCTGGCCGACGAGACCGACCTGGACCGCGTCTTCACCAACCTGTTCGAGAACGCCCGCCGCTACGCCCAGTCCGACGACGGCATCGCCCACGTCACCGTCACCTACGCCCGCACCGGCCAGTGGGTGGTGGTCAGCGTGCGCGACCACGGCCCGGGTGTCAGCGCCGAGCAGCTCACCCGCCTGACCACGCCGTTCTACCGCGGCGACAAGGCCCGCACCCACACCAGCAGCACAGGCGCCGGGCTGGGGCTGGCGATCGTCGACAAGACCATCACCCGCATGGGCGGCCACCTGGAACTGGGCAGCATTCCGGGCAGCGGCTTCGTGGCGCACGTCAAGCTGCTGCGCGCAGCCTGAGGCGGGCCAGGTCCGCCCCGCTTCTGTTCAGCGGTTCAGGTGCTGCGTCGGCAGCAGTACCGGCTTGCTGTGCCAGATCTGGTCGGCGTACTCGGCAATGGTACGGTCTGACGAGAACGCGCCCATGCCCGCCACGTTCAGCACCGCCTTGCGCGTCCACGCATCTGCCGTGCGGTAGAGCGCATCCACCTGGCCCTGCGTGGCCACGTAGCTGGCGTAGTCGGCCAGCAGCAGGTAGTGGTCGCCCCAGTTCACCAGCACGTCGAAGATCTGCTGGAAGCGGCCCGGCTCCTCGGGGCTGAAGACGCCGTCGCGAATGGCGTCGAGCACGCCGCGCAGGTCGGCGTTGTCATCGTAGTAGCTGCGCGGCTGGTAGCCGCGGGCGCGGATCTCGGCCACCTCGGGCGTGGTGTGGCCGAAGATGAAGATGTTGTCCGCGCCGACCTGCTCGCGCATCTCGACGTTGGCGCCGTCCAGCGTGCCGATGGTCAGCGCGCCGTTGAGCGCGAACTTCATGTTGCCGGTACCCGAGGCCTCGGTGCCGGCGGTGGAGATCTGCTCCGACAGGTCGGCCGCCGGAATGATGATCTCGGCCAGGCTGACGCTGTAGTTCGGAATGAACACCACCTTGAGCCGGTCGCCGATGCGCGGATCGTTGTTGACGGTGCGCGCCACGTCGTTGATGAGCTTGATCACCAGCTTGGCCAGGTGGTAGGCCGACGCCGCCTTGCCCGCAAATACCACCACGCGCGGCACCCACTGCGCGTCGGGGTTGGCCAGGATGGCCCGATAGCGGCTGATGACGTGCAGCACGTTGAGCAGCTGGCGCTTGTACTCGTGGATGCGCTTGACCTGCACGTCGAACAGCGCGTCAGGGTTCAACGTGATGCCCTGCTGCTTGAGCACATAGGCGGCCAGACGCTCCTTGTTCTGGCGCTTGACGCGGCGGAAGCTGGCCAGGAAGCCCGGCAGGTCGAGCGCGTGGCGCAGGCCTTCCAGATCGTCCAGATGACGGCGCCAGCCCCGGCCCACGCGCTGGTCGATCAGCGCGGCCAGCGCCGGGTTGGCCTGCGCCAGCCAGCGGCGCGGCGTCACGCCGTTGGTCTTGTTGTTGAAGCGCTCGGGCCACAGGGCGGCGAAGTCGGCAAAGATCGACGCCGTCATCAGGTCCGAGTGCAGCGCCGAGACGCCGTTGACCGAGTGGCTGGTGACCACTGCCAGATAGGCCATGCGCACGCGGCGCTCGCCGCTTTCGTCGATGAGCGAGACGCGGCGCATCAGGTCGTGGTCCGGGCTGGACGCCCGGGCCTGGCGGGCGCTGACCGCAGCCAGGAAGTCGGCGTTGATGTCGTAGATGATGCGCAGGTGGCGCGGCAGCACGCGGCCAAGCATCTCGACCGGCCAGGTCTCCAGCGCCTCGTGCATCAGCGTGTGGTTGGTGTAGCTGAAGACCCGCTGCGCCAGCGCCCAGGCCTGCGCCCAGGGCACGCGGTGCTCGTCGACCAGCAGGCGCACCAGTTCAGGAATGGCGAGCACCGGATGGGTGTCGTTGAGGTGGATGCTGACCTTCTCGGGCAACGCCTCGAAGCCGGTGTGCGTGCGCAGGTAGCGGCGTAGCAGGTCCTGCAGGCTGGCAGAGACGAAGAAGTACTCCTGGCGCAGGCGCAACTCCTTGCCCGAGGCGGTGGAATCGTCCGGGTAGAGCACGCGGCTGACGTTCTCGCTGTGGTTCTTGGTCTCGACCGCGCCGAAGTAGTTGCCCTGGTTGAAGGCGCGCAGGTCCATTTCCTCGGTCGCCTTGGCCGACCACAGCCGCAGCGTGTTGGTGGCCTCGGTGCCGTAGCCGGGGATGATGGTGTCGTAGGCCATGGCCAGCACGTCGTCGGTGCCGATCCAGCGCATGGGCGCGTCGACGCCCGGGCCAGGCGTCTCCAGGTGGCCACCGAAGCGCACGCGGTACTGCACCTCGGGGCGCGGAAACTCCCACGGGTTGCCGTTCTTGAGCCAGTAGTCCGGCGCCTCGACCTGCCGGCCGTCGACCACCAGCTGGCGGAACATGCCGTAGTCGTAGCGGATGCCGTAGCCGAAGCCGGGCACACCCAGCGTTGCCATCGAATCCAGGAAACACGCCGCCAGCCGGCCCAGACCACCGTTGCCGAGCGCGGCGTCCGGCTCCAGGTCGAACAGGCCGTCCAGCGGCACGTCGAGTTCCTTGAGGGCCTGGGTGATGGTCGGCATCAGGTCGAGCGCCAGCAATGCGTTGCTGAAGGTGCGCCCGATCAGGAACTCCATCGACAGGTAGTAGACCCGCTTGACGTCCTGCGCGTACTGGGCGCGCGTGGTCTTCATCCAGCGCTCGACCAGGTGGTCACGCACGGCGTACGACACCGCGTGCAGCCAGTCGTCCGGCAGCGCCGAGACGGGGTCCTTGCCCACGGCATACATGAGCTTGTTGGAAATGCTGCGCTTGAAGCCCGCCACATCGTGGTCGAGCGGGTCGTACTGGTGAGCGAATTGATTGATGTCCATCGTGGCGCGTTTAGCTGAAAGCGAGTAGGAGCGTAAACGATTGCACCCCCGTGGTCAGCGTTGCCGCCTCGGGGTTTGCACGGGGTCGACCCCGCCACCTTGGGGGGTCAGGACTGCGGGCTGACCTGCCGGTAAAGCGCCAGGTACTGCGCCGCAGCGCCGGCCCAGTCGCACGGCTGCTGCATGGCGCGGCGCTGCACCAGTTGCCAGTCCGCGCGGCGGCGGTGCAGGGCCAGCACCCGGCGGGCCGCGCCCAGCAGGCCGGCGGCGCTGAAGTCGTCGAAGACAAAGCCGGTGGCGCTGGTGTCGAGCGTTTCCAGTTGCGCATCGGCCACAGTGTCGGCCAGGCCACCCACGCGCCGCACCAGCGGCAGCGTGCCGTACTTGAGGCCGTAGAGCTGCGTGAGGCCGCAGGGCTCGAACATCGACGGCACCATGATGACGTCGCTGCCGGCGATCAGCCGGTGCGCAAACGGCTCGTCATAGCCGATGCGCACGGCCACCGACGCCGGCCGGGCCTGCGCGGCAGCGCGGAAGGCCGCTTCCATGTCGGCGTCGCCACTGCCCAGCAGCGCGAACTGCGCGCCGCGCTCGATCAGGCCGGGCAGCGCCTCCAGCACCAGGTGCAGGCCCTTCTGATGCGTCAGGCGGCTGACGACGCAGAACAGCGGCGCCGCAGCGTCCTCGGCCAGGCCGAGTTCCTGCTGCAGCGCGGCCTTGCAGCGCGCCTTGCCGGGCAGCTTGCGCGCTTCGAAAGGACTGGCAATCAGCGCATCGGTGCGCGGGTTCCACACCGCCTCGTCGACGCCGTTGAGGATGCCGATCAGGTCCTGGGTGCGCTCGCGCAGCAGGCCGTCCAGGCCGCAGCCCTGGTCGCGCTGCTGGATTTCACGCGCATAGGTCGGGCTGACGGTGGTGATCTTGTCGGCGTAGAACAGCCCGGCCTTCATGAAGCTGATCTGGCCGTGGAACTCCAGCCCATAGAGCTGGAAATAGCTCGCCGGCAGGCCGAGTTCACCCAGATGATGTGCGGCGAACACGCCCTGGTAGGCCAGGTTGTGCACGGTGTAGACGCTGCCGGCCAGGCGCTCGCCGCGCTCTTCGTTGAGCGCCTTCAGGTAGGCCGGCGCCAGGCCGGCGTGCCAGTCGTGCGCGTGCACGACCTGGGCCGACCAATGCGCATCCAGCCCGGCAGCCAGCTGCGCCGCTACCCAGCCCAGCAGGCCAAAGCGCAGGTGGTTGTCGACATACGGCTGCTGGGCTGCGTCGTTGTAAGGGCCGCCGGCGCGCTGGTAGAACGCCGGCGCGTCGATCACGTAACCCGCCACGTCGCAGGCTGGCAGCCGGCCATACAGCAGCCGCGCCCCGCCCGGCGGCAGCAAGGCCGCCGGCGGGTGCAGTTCCGCCACCACGGTCGCGTCCTGCAGGCCGGCCAGGATGGGCGCGAAGCCCGGCAGCAGCACACGGGCGTCGGCCCCCTGCGCCCGCAGCACCGGGGGCAGCGCGCCGGCCACATCGGCCAGGCCTCCGGTCTTGAGCAGCGGGAAAATCTCGGCGCAGACTTGCAGGATACGCATCAGGGGCTGACTCCGTGGAGGTGGATGGATGAGGGAATCAGGCGCTCGCCTTGAGCGCCTCGATCATCTTGCGGGTGACGAGCACGACGCCGTTCTCGCTGCGGAAGAAGCGCTGCGCGTCGAGCTCGGCGTCCTCGCCGATCACGAGGCCGTCGGGCAGCTGGACGCGGCGGTCGATCACCACCTTGTTGAGGCGGCAGCCGCGGCCGATCTGCACGTCCGGCAGGATCACGGCCTGGTCGATCTGGCTGTACGAGCGCACCAGCACGTTGGAGAACAGCACCGAATTGCGGATCGTCGAGCCCGACACGATGCAACCACCCGAGACCAGCGAGTTGATCGCCTCGCCTCGGCGGCCGTCCAGATCGTGCACGAACTTGGCGGGCGGCAGCTGCTCCTGGTAGGTCCAGATCGGCCAGTCCTTGTCGTACATGTTCAGCTCGGGCGAGGCCGACGCCAGGTCGAGGTTGGCGGCCCAGTAGGCGTCCACCGTGCCCACGTCACGCCAGTAGGCGCGCGAGTACGGCGGGTTGGCGATGGCCGACATCGAGAACGGGTGCGCCAGCGCCTGCTGCTCGGCCACGGCCTTGGGAATCAGGTTCTTGCCGAAGTCGTGCTCGGAGTTCGGGTCGACCGCGTCTTCTTCCAGCAGGCGGTACAGGTACTCGGCCGTGAAAACGTAGATGCCCATGCTGGCCAGCGACAGCTCGGGGTTGCCCGGCATCGGCGGCGGATCGGCGGGCTTCTCGACGAAGTCGACGATCAGGCGGTTCTCGTCGACCGCCATCACGCCAAAGCCCTTGGCCTCTTCGCGCGGCACCTCGATGCAACCCACCGTCACGCCCCGGCCGCTGGCGGCGTGGTCGGCCAGCATGATCGAGTAGTCCATCTTGTAGATGTGATCGCCGGCCAGCACGACGATGTACTCGGGCGGCGTCGAGTTGCGGATGATGTCGAGGTTCTGGTAGATCGCGTCGGCCGTGCCCTGGTACCAGCTTTCCTCGTTGACGCGCTGCTGCGCGGGCAGCAGGTCGACGAACTCGTTCATCTCGTTGCGCAGAAAACTCCAGCCGCGCTGCAGGTGGCGCAGCAGCGAGTGCGACTTGTACTGCGTGATGACGCCGATGCGGCGCATGCCCGAGTTCATGCAGTTGCTCAGCGCGAAGTCGATGATGCGGAACTTGCCGCCGAAGTGCACCGCCGGCTTGGCGCGGCGGTCGGTCAGGTCTTTCAGGCGCGATCCGCGGCCACCGGCCAGCACCAGGGCCAGGGTGCGGCGTGCAATGGCGCGGCTGCCCGCGATTTTGGTGATGTCCATCATGTCTCCTCTTTGGGGTGGGCTATTGGAAAAGTCAAACAATCAAACGGGAAACTTCAAGCCAGGCTCAGGTGATGACAGTCGGTGCGTCCTGGCCGCTGTGCTGGCGGATGCCGGCCACCTCGTCAGCCAGCGCGATCAGGTCGGCCAGGGCCTCTTGCGGCGGCAGGTCGTGGCGGCTCGGGTCGGACTCGAAGCGCTCCAGGTAAACCCGTAGCGTTGCACCTTCCGTGCCCGTGCCCGACAACCGGAAGACCACGCGCGAGCCGCCTTCGAACAGCAGCCGCACGCCCTGGCGGGTCGAGACCGAGCCATCGACCGGGTCGTGATACGCAAAGTCGTCCGCCGTGGTCAGCACCAGATTCGGGCCGAAGGACTGCGCCGCCAGGCTCGGCAGCTTGGCGCGCAGGGCGGCCATCAGCGCATCGGCGCGCTCGGTGGCGATGCCTTCCCAGTCGTGGCGCGAGTAGTAGTGGCGGCCGAAGCGCGCCCAGTGCGCGCGCACCAGTTGCTCGACGCTCTGGCCGGTGGCGGCCTGCAGGTTGAGCCAGAACAGCACGGCCCAGAGGCCGTCTTTTTCGCGCACGTGGTTGGAGCCGGTGCCGTAACTTTCCTCGCCACAGAGCGTGATCAGGCCGGCGTCGAGCAGGTTGCCGAAGAACTTCCAGCCGGTGGGCGTTTCGTAGCTCGGAATGCCCAGGGCCCGGGCCACGGCGTCCGCCGCGCAGGACGTCGGCATCGAGCGCGCAATGCCCGCCAGCCCGGCGCGGTAGCCCGGCACGAGCGTGGCGTTGGCGGCCAGGATGGCGAGACTGTCGGACGGCGTGACGACGAAGTCGCGGCCCAGGATCATGTTGCGGTCGGCGTCGCCGTCGGAGGCGGCACCAAAATCGGGCGCACCCGCGCCGCTCATGGCCGCCATCAGCTCGGTGGCGTGCGCCGGGTTCGGGTCGGGGTGGTAGCCGCCGAAGTCTTCCAGCGGCGTGCCGTTGACCACCGTACCGGCCGGCGCGCCCAGCAGGCCTTCGAGCACGGCGTGGGCGTACGGGCCGCCGATGGCGCACATGGCGTCATAGCGCATGCGGTTTCCTGCGGCAAACCAGGCGCGCATGGCGGGGAAGTCGAACAGCTGCTGCATCAGCTCGGCGTGGTCGGCCACCGGGTCGATGACCTCGACCACCATGTCGCCCAGCTGGCTCACGCCCTGGGTGTCGAGGTCGATGTCGGCGCTGTCGGTGCTCAGGTAGTGTGTGAGGGTCAGCGTTTCGGCGTAGAGCGCCTCGGTGACTTTCTCGGGCGCGGGGCCGCCGTTCGAGGCGTTGAACTTGATGCCGAAGTCACCGTCCGGGCCGCCCGGGTTGTGACTGGCCGACAGGATCACGCCGCCAAAGGCCTGGCGCTTGCGGATCACCGCGCTGGCCGCCGGCGTGGACAGCAGCGCGCCCTGCCCCACCAGCACGCGGCCGAAGCCGTTGGCCGCCGCCATGCGCAGGATGGTCTGCACCGCGACGCGGTTGTGGAAGCGCCCGTCACCGCCGAGCACCAGCGTCTGGCCGGCGCGCTCGGGCAGGATGTTGAACAGCGCCTGGACGAAGTTCTCCAGGTAGTGCGGCTGCTGGAACACCGTGACCTTCTTGCGCAGACCCGAGGTGCCCGGCCGCTGGCCGGCAAAGGGCTGGGTGGGAATCTGGAGAACGTTCATGCGCGGGCTTCCTGAAGCGGTGAGGTGGGTGAACGGGGAGTGGATGAGGCGGCGGCCAAGCTGCGTGTCCAGACCTGCACGCAGCGGGCGGGCACGTCGACCAGGTCCGGCCGGGCGGTGTGCGGCAGTGGTGTGCCGTCACCCTGGCTGCTGCAGAAGCGCGGCAGCCAATCGCCCGCCGGCAGCGTGAAGGCACGCGAGTGGGCCTCGGGGTTGATGAGCAGCAGCACGGCCTGCGTGCTTTGCGCGACGGCGATCAGGCGGATGCCCATGGCGCGGTCGGTGTGGTCGGACCAGTCGGCGCCGTGCAGTTCACGGCCGTCTGGGTGCCACCACAGCACATCGGCGTGGCCGCTGCTGATGTCGACCGTACCGGTGAGCCAGCGGTCCTGGCGCAGCGCGGGCAGCTCGTGGCGCAGGCGCAGCAGGCGTGCGGTGCAGGCTTGCAGGTCGGTATCGGCGCTGGCCCAGTCGAGCCAGGTGATGGCGTTGTCCTGGCAGTAGGCGTTGTTGTTGCCGTGCTGGCTGTGGCCGATCTCGTCGCCCGCCAGCAGCATGGGCGTGCCTTGCGACAGCAGCAGCGTGGCCAGCAGCGCACGCTGCAGGCGGGCGCGCAGGGCCAGCACGGCGGGGTCGTGGCTCTTGCCTTCGACGCCGCAGTTCCAGCTGCTGTTGTGGTGGTGGCCGTCGCGGTTGTGCTCGCCGTTGGCGTGGTTGTGCTTGTGGTCGTAGCTGACCAGGTCGCGCAGCGTGAAGCCGTCGTGGGCAGTGATGAAGTTGACGCTGGCCGTGGGCGTGCGCCCATCGTGGTGGAACTGGGTGCTGGACGCCGCAAAACGGTGCGCGAACACGCCGCGGTCGCCCGCGCCGCGCAGCCACCAGGCGCGGAGGGTGTCGCGGAACTGGTCGTTCCACTCGGCCCAGCCGGCCGGGAAGGCCCCGAGCTGGTAGCCGCCCGGGCCGATGTCCCACGGCTCGGCAATCATCTTGACGCCAGCCAGCACCGGGTCGCTCTGCAGCGCGGCAAAGAAGCCGGCGCTGGTGCTGAAGCTGCCATCGCGGCCACGCCCGAGGATGGGCGCCAGATCGAAGCGGAAACCGTCGACGCCGTACTGCTCGACCCAGTGGCGCAGCGAGCCGATCACCATCTGCACCACGCGCGGCTCGGACAGGTCGATGCAATTGCCACAGCCGCTCCAGTTGCGGTAGGCGTTGCCGTGCGCGGCATCAAGGTGGTAGTACTTGCCGTTGGCCAGGCCACGCAGGTTCAGCGTGGGGCCGAGGGTGTCGGTCTCGGCGCTGTGGTTGTAGACCACGTCGAGCACCACCTCGAAGCCGGCGGCGTGCAGGTCGGCGACCATCTGGCGGAACTCGTCGACGGCGGCGGTGGGCTGGCTGGCGTAGCGCGGCTCGGGCGCGAAGAAGCCGATGCTGGAGTAGCCCCAGTAGTTGCTCAAGCCCAGGTGCTGCAGGCGGGCCTCGTCAGCACGCGCATGCACCGGCAGCAGGCTGAGCGTGGTGACGCCCAGGGCGCGGTAATGCGCCAGCATGGCGGGATGCGCCAGGCCGGCGTAGCGGCCCCGCAGCGCGGCCGGCACGCCTGGATGGGTCTGGGTTGCGCCCTTGACGTGGATTTCGTACAGCACGGTCTGATCGCGCGGCACGGCCGGAGTCAGACGGGTGGCGGGCTGGTCGGCCCGCACGCGGGCCTTGAGCGCGCCAGGCGCGTTATCGCGGTCGTCCGGCTGCGGGTGCGCCAACGCATCGCGGTATTCACCCACGATTTCACGCGCCCACGGATCAAGCAGAACCTTGTTCGGATTGAAGCGGTGGCCCTGCAGCGGCGCCCACGGGCCGTGCGCCCGCAAGCCGTAAACCAGGCCTTCGGTGGCACCAGCCAGCCAGCCGTGCCAGACGCCGTCGGTACAGGCGGGGAAATCAAGCCGCTGTAACTCGTGTTGTCCGTGGGAATCGAACAGGCAGAGCTGCAACCGCTGCGCATCAGGCGCCCAGACGGCGAAATTCACACCGTCGTTGATGAGCGTGGCGCCCAGAACCTGAGCGCCGCCAGGCAATTCTTGTAACCCGGGTAATGAAACCTGGGATTTTTCACATGCCAGTGTTGCCGTTGAAATCGAAGCCGAAGGCATGTTGTGAGAGCAATCGCTCGGTAAACGCACAGATTGAAGAAATTTGGAACATGTTGCCATGGAACCCCCTTGTAACCGCCCTCAGGCCAAGTACTGATGCGGTGCGGTTCAGGCCGGGTTAAGAGCCGGCTAACATCGCCGCCTTGAAGTCAAGAATGAATGCGCGGCCCTACCGCGCTTTTTTATTGATACGACAAGGTGCTGTCAACAGCGCCACAGAGGATGAGAGATGGTTGCGATTGCACTTCCCGATGGTTCCCTGCGTGAGTTTGCCGGCCCGGTGACCGTGGCCGAAGTGGCCGCGTCGATCGGCGCGGGCCTGGCCAAAGCGGCGTTGGCCGGCCGTGTCGGCACGGGCGACGCCGCCCGGCTGGTCGACACCAGCTACCGCATTGAAGCGGATGAGACGCTGTCCATCATCACTGCCAAGGACGCTGCCGGGCTGGATGTGATCCGTCACTCGACCGCCCACTTGCTGGCCTACGCGGTGAAGGAGTTGTTCCCCGACGCGCAGGTGACCATTGGCCCGACCATCGAGCACGGCTTTTATTACGACTTCGCCTACAAGCGCCCGTTCACGCCCGAGGACATGGCCGCCATCGAGAAGAAGATGAGCGAGCTGGCCGCCAAGGATGAACCGGTGACGCGCAGCGTGCTGCCGCGCGACGAGGCGGTGGCGTATTTCAAGTCGATCGGCGAGGCGTACAAGGCCGAGATCATCGAGAGCATTCCGGCCGACCAGGCCGTGTCGCTCTACGCCGAAGGCAAGTTCACCGACCTGTGCCGCGGCCCGCACGTGCCCAGCACCGGCAAGCTCAAGTTCTTCAAGCTCATGAAGGTGGCCGGCGCCTACTGGCGCGGCGACCACCGCAACGAGATGCTGCAGCGCATCTACGGTACCGCCTGGGCGACCAAGGAAGATCTGCAGAAGTACCTGCTGATGCTGGAGGAAGCCGAAAAGCGCGACCACCGCAAGCTGGGCCGCGAGCTGGACCTGTTCCACATCGACGAGCATTCGCCTGGCACCGTGTTCTGGCACCCCAAGGGCTGGACGCTGTGGCAGCAGGTCGAGCAGTTCATGCGCCGTGTCTACCGCGACAACGGCTACCAGGAAGTCAAGGGCCCGCAGATCCTCGACAAGGGCCTGTGGGAGAAGACCGGCCACTGGGACAAGTACCGCGACAACATGTTCACGACCGAGTCGGAAAAGCGCGAATACGCGCTCAAGCCGATGAACTGTCCCGGCCACATCCTGATCTACAAGCAGGGCATCAAGAGCTACCGCGACCTGCCGTTGCGCTACGGCGAGTTCGGCCAGTGCCACCGCAACGAGCCCACCGGCGGGCTGCACGGCATCATGCGCGTGCGTGGCTTCACGCAGGACGACGGCCACATCTTCTGCACCGAAGACCAGATCCTGGCCGAGTGCGACGCCTTCACCGCGCTGCTCAAAAAGGTCTACGCCGACTTCGGCTTCACCGACATCCTCTACAAGGTCGCCACGAGACCCGAGAAGCGCATCGGCTCCGACGACCTGTGGGACAAGGCCGAGGCCGCGTTGATCGAGAGCCTGCGCAATTCCGGCTGCGACTTCCAGATCACGCCGGGCGAAGGCGCGTTCTACGGCCCCAAGATCGAGTACACGCTGAAAGACGCGCTGGGCCGCCACTGGCAGTGCGGCACGATCCAGGTCGACTTCTCGCTGCCCGAGCGCCTGGGCGCCGAGTACGTGGCCGAGTCCGGCGAGCGTCTGGCACCGGTGATGCTGCACCGCGCCATCCTCGGCAGCCTGGAGCGCTTCATCGGCATCCTGATCGAGGAACACGCCGGTGCCCTGCCCGCCTGGCTCGCGCCAGTGCAGGTGAGCGTGCTCAACATCACCGACGGGCAGGCCGATTACGCTCGGGATGTGGCGCAATCGCTGCAAAAGCAAGGCCTGCGCGTAGCGCTTGATCTTCGCAACGAAAAAATCACGTATAAAATACGCGAGCATTCGTTGCAAAAGGTTCCTTACCTGCTCGTTGTCGGAGACAAGGAAAAGGCATCAGGATCCGTTGCAGTGCGCGCCAGAGGCAATCAAGACCTCGGTGTGATGGCCCTGGAGGCCTTCTCCCAAAAGCTGGCTGCAGAGCTCTCCACCTCAGGGTATTGAACTTGGCGTCAAACCAGTTCTGAGCTGCAGCCACCGGTCTTGCCCACCTCGGGTGCGTTTTTTGTTTATAGGGCAGATGCCCTGAAGGAATCCGACCATCGCTACTTTTCTTGATCGCCGCACGCCCAACGCCGAGCGCAAGCACCGTCTCAATCGCGAGATCACCGCTCTTGAAGTCCGTCTGAACGGGCAAGAGAACGAGCCTCTCGGCATTGTGAGTATCCAGGAAGCTCTGCGCCTGTCTGCCGAGCAGGACGTGGATCTGGTTGAAATTGCTGCCACCGCTCAGCCCCCGGTCTGCCGCCTGATGGATTACGGCAAGTTCAAGTACCAGGAACAGAAGAAAGCCGCTGAAGCGAAAGCCAAGCAGCACGTCATCGAGATCAAGGAAGTCAAGTTCCGCCCGGGCACGGACGAAGGCGACTACCAGATCAAGATGCGCAACCTGCGCAAGTTCCTGGAAGACGGGGACAAGGGCAAGGTCACGCTGCGTTACCGCGGTCGCGAGATCACCCACCAGGACATCGGCATGCGCCTGCTGGAGCGTATCCGCGATGAACTGACCGATGTCAGCGTCGTCGAGAACATGCCCAAGCTCGAAGGCCGTCAGATGATCATGGTGCTGGCCGCCAAGCGCAAGAAGTAACTCAGACATATTTTGAAGGATGAGGTTGTTGCGGTTTGGTCGCTGCAACGACTCAGTGCCCGTAGGCCCCCAAGACCGCGAGTAGTTCGCGGCGCCTCACGGGAACATTAAAAGGAGCAGTCATGCCCAAGATGAAGACCAAGAGCAGCGCGAAAAAGCGTTTTCGCGTTCGTCCCGGTGGCACCGTCAAGCGCGGTCAAGCCTTCAAGCGTCACATCCTGACGAAGAAGACCACCAAGAACAAGCGCCACCTGCGCGGTACGGTTGCAGTGCATGAGACCAATATGGGTCACATCGCACAAATGCTGCCGTTCGCCGGTCTGTAATTCACCACGCACTGAAGGAGTCAACACATGCCTCGCGTCAAACGTGGTGTAACTGCCCGCGCTCGTCATAAAAAAGTCCTGGCCCTGGCCAAAGGTTTCCGCGGTCGCCGCAAGAACGTCTATCGCATCGCCAAACAGGCGGTGATGAAGGCAGGCCAATACGCCTACCGTGACCGCCGTGCCAAGAAGCGCGAATTCCGCCGCCTGTGGATTGCACGTATCAACGCTGCAAGCCGTTCGCTCGGCCTGACCTACAGCAAGTTCATGGCCGGCCTGAAGAAGGCCCAGATCGACATCGACCGCAAGGTCCTGTCCGACATGGCCATCAACGATCCGGCCGCTTTCGGCAGCATCGTCGACAAGGTCAAGGCTCAACTCGCTTGAGTCTGATGCTCCGGGTACCGCTGCAAGCGTTGCCCGGACATTGAACCGATAAGGCCGACACCACGTTCGGCCTTTTTTATTGCCGCCTCCGAATCCGTCCCTGAAGCCGTCCGTCGATGAACGATCTCGAACAACTCGTGCAGGCCGCCCGTGCCGACTTCGCCACCGCCGCTACGCCGGCTCAGCTTGAAGACGCCAAGGCGCGCTACACCGGCAAGTCCGGCCGCGTGACCGAATTGCTCAAGGGCATGGCCACGCTATCGCCAGAAGAGAAGAAAACCCGCGGCGCCGCGATCAACGAGACCAAGCAGGCGATCGAGGCCGCGCTCACCGAGCGCCGCCACGCGCTGGCCGAGGCCGAGTTGCAGGCGCAACTCAAGGCCGAGGCGCTTGATGTCACCCTGCCCGGCCGCCTGCGTGGCACGGGCGGATTGCACCCGGTGTCGCGCACGCTCGAACGCATCGAGCAGATCTTCGGCTCCATGGGCTTCGATGTCGCCGACGGCCCCGAGATCGAGACCGACTGGTACAGCTTCACCGCCCTGAACAACCCGGAAAACCACCCGGCGCGTTCGATGCAGGACACCTTCTACGTCGACATGCAGGACGAAGCCGGCCGCCCGCTCTGCCTGCGCCCGCACACCTCGCCGATGCAGGTGCGCTACGCCCGCCAGCATGCTGCCACGCACCTCGGCACCGATCCGATGCCCGAGATCCGCGTCATCGCGCCGGGCCGCACCTACCGGGTCGACAGCGACGCCACCCACTCGCCCATGTTCCACCAGTGCGAAGGCCTGTGGATCGGCGAGAACGTCTCGTTCAAGGACCTGAAGGCCGTCTTCACCGACTTCTTCCGCACCTTCTTCGAGACGGACGATCTGCAACTGCGCTTCCGGCCCTCGTTCTTCCCGTTCACCGAACCGTCGGCCGAGGTCGACATCGCCTTCTCGTCCGGCCCGCTGAAAGGCCGCTGGCTCGAAGTCGCCGGCTCCGGCCAGGTGCACCCCAACGTGGTGCGCAACTTCGGCCTCGACCCTGAGCGCTACATCGGCTTCGCCTTCGGCATGGGCCCGGACCGCCTGACCATGCTGCGCTACGGTGTCAACGACCTGCGCCTGTTCTTTGAAGGTGATCTGCGCTTCCTGAGCCAGTTCAAGTGACCGCCTGCCCCCGTACGACGCAAGGTTAGAAGCAATGCAATTCCCCGAATCCTGGTTGCGCGAGTTCTGCAACCCTGAACTCAACACCCAGCAACTCGCTGACCTGCTGACCATGGCCGGCATGGAAGTCGAAGAGCTGCGCCCGGTCGCGCCCGCCTTCCACGGCATCGTTGTCGCTGAAATCCTCGAAGCCGACAAGCATCCCAACGCCGACAAGCTGCGCGTGTGCAAGGTCGACGCCGGCGCACACAGCCCGGACGGCCCGCTGCAGATCGTCTGCGGCGCGCCCAACGCCCGCGTCGGCATCCGCATTCCGCTGGCGCTGGTCGGCGCCGAGTTGCCGCCTGGCGATGATGGCAAGCCCTTTGCGATCAAGGTCGGCAAGCTGCGTGGCGTCGAGAGCTACGGCATGCTCTGCTCGGCCCGTGAGCTGAAGCTGGCTGAAGACCACGGCGGCCTGCTGGAGTTGCCCGCCGACGCGCCCGTTGGCCAGGACATCCGCCAGTTCCTGAACCTCGACGACACGCTGTTCACCCTCAAGCTCACACCCAACCTGGGCCACTGCCTGAGCGTCTACGGCATCGCCCGCGAAGTGGCCGCCCTCACCGGCGCGCCGCTGAAAACACCGGTGCACGCCGCGATTGCGCCCGCGCATGACCAGACGCTGCCCGTGCGCATCGAAGCCGCCGACCTGTGCGGCCGTTTCTCCGGCCGTGTCGTGCGCGGCATCAACCCGCAGGCCCAGACGCCCGCGTGGATGGTCGAGCGCCTGGCGCGCTGCGGACAGCGCCCGGTCAGCGCGCTGGTCGACATCTCGAACTACGTGATGTTCGAGTTCGGCCGCCCGACCCACATCTTCGACCTCAACAAGATCCACGGCGGCCTCACGGTGCGCTGGGGTGGCCCGAGCGAGACGCTCAAGCTGCTCAACGGCAATACCGTCACGCTCGATGAAAAAGTCGGCGTCATCGCCGATGAGCGCGAAGTCGAATCGCTCGCCGGCATCATGGGCGGCGACGCCACCGCTGTGGGTGACGCCACGACGAACGTCTACGTCGAAGCCGCCTTCTGGTGGCCCGACGCCGTGGCCGGCCGCTCGCGCCGCTACAACTTCAGCACCGACGCCGGCCACCGCTTCGAGCGCGGCGTCGATCCGGCGCTGACAGTCGAGCACCTCGAGCACATCACCGCGCTGATCCAGTCGATCTGCGGCGGCGATGCCGGCCCGATCGACGACCAGACCACCCAGTTGCCCGAGCGCAAGCCGGTGTCGCTGCGCGTGGCGCGCGCTGCCAAGGTCATCGGCATGCCGGTCAGCCAGGCGCAATGCGCTGCGGTGCTGGGACGGCTGGGCCTGCCCTTCGCCGAAAGCGAAGGCGTGCTGACGGTGACGCCACCGTCGTGGCGCTTCGACCTTGAGATCGAGGAAGACCTGATCGAAGAAGTGATCCGCATCACCGGCTTCGACCAGCTGCCGCTGACGCCGCCGCTGGCGCCTGTCACCGCCAAGGTCCGCCCTGAAGCCCAGCGCAGCAGCCACGCGCTGCGCCGCGCCGTGGCCGCGCTGGACTACCAGGAAACGATCAACTTCAGCTTCGTCGAAGCGCGTTGGGAAACCGAATTGGCCGGCAATGCCGATCCGATCCGCCTGCTCAACCCGATCGCCGCACCGCTGTCGGTCATGCGCTCGAGCCTGTTCGGCAGCCTGGTTCAGGTGCTGCGCCACAACCTGGCGCGCCGCGCGCCGCGCGTGCGAGTGTTCGAACTCGGCCGCGTCTTCAAGCGCGATGCGTCTGTGCAGACCACCGAGCAGAGCGTTGCCGGCATCGACCAGCCACTGCGTCTGGCTGGCCTGGCCTGGGGCCCGGTCGAACAACTGCAGTGGAGCGCCAAGGAGCGTGCAGTCGACTTTCATGACGTCAAGGGCGATGTCGAGGCGCTGCTGGCACCGCGCGTGGCGCGCTTTGTCGCCGCCGAGCATCCAGCGCTGCACCCGGGCCGCTGCGCCCAGGTGCTGCTCGATGGTGTCGCCATCGGCTACATCGGCGAGTTGCATCCGCGCTGGCGCCAGGCGTATGAGTTGCCGGCTGGCGCCGGTGCGCCGGTGCTGTTCGAACTGGACGTCCCTGCCCTGCTGGCGCGCGATGTGCCGCAATACCAGACCGTGGCGCGCCAGCAGGCCGTGACGCGCGACCTGGCGCTGGTGGTCGGCGAACACGTCAGCCACGACGCCCTGATCGACGCCATCCTCGCCGCGCCCACGCAAGGCCTGGTGTGCAGCGCGCGGCTGTTCGACGTCTACCGCCCTGCCGCAGGCGCTATCGGTTTCGAAGCCGGCGAACGCAGTCTGGCCATACGCCTGGAACTGCTCGATGACGAAACGCCGCTGACCGATGCCCGCAGCGACGAGGCGGTGCAAGCCGTCATCGAAGCCGCACAGCGCCAAGTCGGCGCACGGCTGCGTGGCGCCTGATCGACCGATCCCCTGAGCTGCGCAGCACCATGGACTCCATGAAACCGCCCCTGCTTGAGACGTCAGCGGAAGCGCCGACAGAAACGCCCACGCTCACCAAGGCCGAGCTGGCCGATCTGCTATTCGAGCGGCTCGGCCTCAACAAGCGCGAATCCAAGGACATGGTGGAGGCGTTTTTCGACAACATCCATGCGTCATTGACGCGCGGGGATGACGTCAAGCTCTCGGGTTTCGGTAACTTTCAGGTGCGCCGCAAGGCGCCTCGCCCGGGTCGCAATCCGCGCACCGGCGAGGCGATTCCGATCGATGCGCGCAACGTGGTGACCTTCCACGCCAGCCACAAACTCAAAGAGACCGTTCAAGGCGAGACAGCAGCGCCTGGCGACTTCGAGTAGAGTCTGAGCAGACTCTTCAATGCCATTGATTTCAATGGGAAATCTGCTGCCCGACATCCCTGCCAAACGCTACTTCACCATCGGTGAAGTCAGCGAGCTTTGCGGCGTCAAGCCTTATGTGCTGCGCTACTGGGAACAGGAGTTCAGCCAGCTTCGCCCCATGAAACGGCGCGGCAACCGGCGCTACTACCAGCACCATGAAGTCCTGCTGATCCGGCGCATCCGCGACCTGCTCTACGACCAGGGCTTCACGATCAGCGGTGCGCGCAATCGCCTGGCTGAACTCAGCGCTGCTGAACTCGCACGCAACCCAGCCGAAGACAGCTTGCCCATCAACGTGACTGACGGCCCGACGCCAACAGCACAGTTGGTTGAAACGACCTTCAGCGTCGCCGCCATCCCTGCCCCGAGGCTGTCCGCTGCCCGTGTCCGCCGCGAACTGGAATTGATTCGCGGCCTGCTCTTGTCTGACCTTTGAAGGACAAACCAGCGCAAACTGTGGACAGGTCTTTAAATAGCGGTATATAATCTTTTTCTCAGTCGGGGCGTAGCGCAGCCTGGTAGCGCACTTGCATGGGGTGCAAGGGGTCGTGAGTTCGAATCCCACCGTCCCGACCATATGAATCAACGGGTTAGCTCTCTCAAGGAGCTAACCCGTTTGGCTTTCTGGGCCCCGTTTGCTGTTCTGGTGCCCGTTCGGTGCCCGTTTCTCACGGTTGACCGTTGTCTCCCGCTGAAATCAGAAATCTGCTGTGCGTCAGATCCTCACAACAGCCGACACATCAAGTACGACTTTGAGGTTCTGTTGTTGGCTGCTGCGCGTCTTGGGCCATGGCGCCTCCGCCTTTTCGATGAGATCTGGCGCAATCGCGCGGATGTCATAGGTGAGGTCGACGTCCTCAGAGAAGCGCCTGATGATGCCGTGGGCCTTCGAGAGCGACGTTCCGCCCTTGAAGACCAGGTGACGCGCGTGAGACCCGGCAAAGAGATGACGCAGAGCCCAGACAACCCACACGTCCTTCTCCAGCAAATGCAGGGGACGTCCCGACCGATCCGAGGCGACGAGCAGCGCTTCGCGCTGATCTTCTCTCGATAACGAAAAGAACTCAGGCATGAGTCACCAAAGCGCTGACTTGACTGGCCAGCCAAGTGGGCAGCCGGACACGCGCGTCTGCGACAGCCTGCAACTCCGAGGCTGGCAGCCTTCGCTTGAGTTGCCCTAATGCGGCCTCGGAGCCAGCCCGGCCCACCCAGGCCAGGGTACGAATGACTTCGCCGGCGGCTTGTCCGGGATAGAGCAACTGCCACGGCGGGGCGTGGCGCAGTTCAACCATCTGGGATCCGAGCTTGAGCGTACGACTGCGGCCAGAGGTTAGAAAAACCTGACGGACCGGAACCTGCGTTGTCAGCCCCAGAGCATTGGCAGCGGCGGCGCCGTTGTCCACCACAGTTTCACCACGCTGGCTGGCCCACTCCTGGACCACCTTGGCAACTTCGGGCGCCCTTGATCCGAACTTGCCATTCACAGGCAGGACGTAGACACCACGCCCGGCACGGAGCAGCTTGCCGCTTCGTGCCAGGCGCGACAGCACCTGATCCACAGCAGCCCGGCTGCCAAGGTGCAGAACAGCCTTGGCGGACAGGCTGGCACCCTCTGGCTGAGCAGCAGCGAGCATCAGGACTTGCTGGGCGAGGTTGGACACGATTACTCCTTGAGTGTCAGAAATTTTAGTCAGTTTCTGACAATTTCGAAAGGCTTGTTTTTGTTCGACTGCCGAGCCGAGGCGTTTCATTGACAGCAGTTTTTGCCTTCAAGTCATCGCGAGCCTCCGTCATGTGCTACCACAAAATGAGGCTCACCACGACGTCTGACAGGTGCACCATGCGCAACACCAGCCTCCCCACTGCAGCACTGTTCGCCCCGGACACAGCCGTTTTTCTGCGCATGGGCGCGGTCATGCGGCTCACCGGCCTCGGTCGCTCCACGATCTACCGACTGGTGGCCAGCGACAAATTTCCGCCCCCAGTCCGGCTCGCCGATCGGGCTGTTGCCTGGCGTCGATCGGACATCGATCGTTGGAGCGCGGAGCGTCCTGTCGCCATCCATTCCTTTGCCACCCATTGACCCAGATCGACAGCCACGCGCTTCGCCAGGAACGGGGGATACCAAGATCGGACTCCGCTTGGTGGTCGCCTGCTACTTGCCTGAAAAGCTCCGGACCATCAGACCTATGAGCAGTACGGCCCCAGCACCTTGCCCCATCGCCACGTCTTGAAGCTGTACACCGAGTTGTCGTAGACGGCACACCAGAGTTGCGATGCCGCACGCATGACGATCTCCGCCGAGAACACCAAACGCATCGCTCATGCCAATTCAGAGTTTCACACGACTCGATTTATTGACCACCCAAAATGGCATATTTAGTTATTTTGAAAAACTATCATAAATCAACCATCGCATAAAAGCCTTTCAGCCCGTCGAAAACGATTGCGCTTCATTTGATAAAAGCCGTCGCGGACGAATCGAATAACACCACTTTAATTCGGATAAGGAAACATCCCTCACACTCGCCACAAAGGAGAAAACCATGCTTGACCGCGACCAGCTGGAAACCTTTGCGACGGTGGCCGAAGAACACAGCTTCGAGCGTGCCGCGATGCTGCTCAACATCACCCGAGGCGCGGTGTCGCAGCGGATCAAGGCGCTCGAAGAGTCCTTGGCCACTGTCTTGGTGGTGCGCGAGCGGCCGATCGCGCCGACCCCGGCTGGAGAGATCCTGCTGCGCCACGTCAAAGCGATGCGCATACTCGAAGGCTCGGCCTTGAGTGAGCTGATGCCCGCGCCCAAAACCAATATCCCAGTCCCGCTGGCCATCGCGGTCAATGCCGATTCTCTGGCCACCTGGTTTCCAGCCGTGTTGCGGCAAATCCTGCTGAATCGACGCACGTCCATCGAGGTGATTTGCGATGACCAGGACCACACTTCGGCACGCCTCGCCCGCGGCGAGGTGATCGGTTGCATCTCGACCCACTTCAGGCCCGCAGTAGGTTTTCTTGCGGAGCCGCTGGGCGTGATGACCTACCGCTGCTGCGCCACACACGAATTTACAGCCCAATATTTCTCAAATGGTTTTTCGGTTGCCGGTGTGCTCGCAGCGACTGCCGTGCTTTTCAATCGCAAGGATTCCTTGCATGATGATTTCCTGAGACAGCAGTTTGGTTTCGCCATCGACCGTTACGCCAAGCACTACCTGCCATCACCCGCCGCGCTGCTGGACGCAATCGCCATCGGGGCCGGCTACGGTCTGGTGCCCAGTACGCAGTGCGATCCTTTGATCCAAGACGGGCGACTGGTGGACTTGGCGCCCAGCCACGCCGTCGACGTGGCTCTTTACTGGCACCACTGGGACCTGGAACCTGCGGTCGCTCACGACATCACGCAGTTGATCGTCAACATCGCCTACGGCCAGCTCGGTCAAGGTCAGATCGCCGCCAAGGTCGAGGATGCAATTCAGTCGGAGCGCTCGCCAGCTCCTTTGACGGCACTGACGGCAGATCCGCTGGATGCACCGCCGGCCACGACTGCCGACACGACCAGGCCCAGGGACAGCGACACCAGATCGGCCTCACCAATGGCGAGACCCGACCAGGATGCCACGTAGATGGCCGCAGAGCCAGCGAACCCGGCGCCCATGGCCGCCAGTGCACGCGCAGGCATCAGGGGCTTGCCGACCAACACAGCGCCGGCACAGACCGTGATGCTCGCGAGGTAGACCATGTTGACCGACACCATCGTGTCGACGATGGCCTGTCCTCGTCCGGCTATCGCTGCCCCCAGAAACAAAGCCAGTGCCGACGTGCCCCGACGTCCCGGCATGGCCGACCCCAGCGCACTCGACATGGCGCGCAGGATGGCGGCCCCAGACCCAAGCGCTGCTGTCGAGAGCGCGGCCAGCAGACCCATGGCCGCATTCGGTCCCAAAGTACCGGCTGCCTGAGCCAGCAGGTGCGGCACGATCTGCTTGCCATCGACCGGTCCGACCGGCATCGAACCTGTCATGGCCATCACCATCGCCGGAGGGAGCAAGGCCAAGCCGACCAGCAATACCGCTGCCAGCAAACAGCCTCCACTGGCCGACGCAGAACTGCGCGCCGCTTGGACAAACTGGTGGTAGTCACTGCCTGCGACCGCCATCAACCCGACGCCGAGCGACACCGCCATCAGCCGTGGCGTGCCGTAGGACGGCAGATCGGTGACAAAGGCCGGCAAGCCCTGCAGGTACAAGCCCACACCCTCCGCCTGGATCAAGGCCCAGACCAGCACCACGCCACTCACCAGCAGACAGCCCCCGAACAGCCTGGAGGCCACGCTCAGGTCAAGCCGCGAGGCGCAGAAGATCAGCAGCAGCACCAAGATCTGCGCGGCTGCTGCGTCCAAGCCCAGCAGGCGCGTGACGGCAACAGCGCCCTGAATCTGTGCGGCCAGCACACCCGCCATCCACACCACCGACAATAGCGCGACGATGCGCTGGACCTGCCGCCCATAGGCCCGACCCAAAACATCCCAGATCGGCACGCCCAGGATCCAGAGTGGCCGTGCAAGCAACGCGAGCACCAGCATGCCAACGGCAGTTGCCACGCCATAGAGGCCGCCGGCCATGCCATGCGACAGCGCGAGTTCACCGGACCCGAACAGGAAGCCGATGCCGTAGCTGGCCGACACCAGCATCGTTGCGACCTGCAGGCCGCCGAGCACGCGCGTCGTCATAGGACCTCCTCGACATGCCAGGCCCGCACCACCGCGCGCGGACCGAAAAAGTAGGCGTTGCACTGCTGCCCCCGTGCTTGGTAGACCGGCAATTGACGGAAGAGCCGGTGGGCTTGCGGCAGGCGGTAGTAGGGAATCGCAGGCAGCAGGTGGTGAGTCAGGTGATAGCCGTTGTTGCGAGGATGAATGCAGGCCCGCACCAGACCATGGCAGACCATGTCGCGGGTGAACGAGAACACACCACCGGGCTCCAGGCCGTGGTGGTCGCACATCTCACGGAAGGTGGTGATCAGGTGGAACGTCGTCGCCCTGGCCAGCAACCAGAGTCCCGCGAAGTAGGCGGTGTAGATGGATCCGGCGCACCACGCCATCAGTCCCAGGGCGAGCACCCACCAGACGACGATGTACAGACGGCTGGCAGCGCGAGCTTCGGGATGGCCAAGATGGCCCACCAGCGAGCCCCACCACGCTGACCCAGCGCCTGCACACGCCAGATAGCGCGAGATCCAGCGGGTAGGCTTCGACGCCGGTGGCACCAGAAAATCCGGATCCGCACCGGGCTGGCCAAGCAGCTGATGGTGGCGAAAGTGCGTTGTCCGGTAGAGGCTGAGACTGGCGAACAGCAGCGGCGCCAGCAAGCCCCGGGCGATCAGGTCGTTGCCTCGGCGATGACGGCACAGGTTGCGGTGACCGGCGTCGTGCAGGATGTTGCCCAGTGCACGCTGGCGGTTGCCCACCAGACAGACCGCCAGCGGTGACCACGCCAAGCCCCAGTGATCGACCATGGCCACTGCCGCCAGGATCACCAGCCCATCGAACAGGATGTCGACGATCGGTCGAAACGGATTCAGCTGCAGCAAGGCCTGATGCTCAGGGCCTCGCTCGCGAAGTTGCGCGCGCAGCGCAGCCAAGTCCGGGTGGACGTCCGAATGTGTTGCCATCTGAAGACTCCTTCCCCGCTGGCATGCAGCGACGATGAGAGGGCGCTCGCTCAGCGATGCTCCGCGAAGGCTCATTGCGGTGTCGAGTTGCATCAGAAGGTATCAGTCACGGCCGGCCAGCCGACAGCGTTTAGCAACTTTGCTGAGGAGCGAATTGCACTAAACCTGCTCGTTCCTGCTGAATGGCAAAGAGGGCGATCCGCGCCACCATCGGTGCAGGCGGGTGGCCTTGGATTCGATGGCGAACACAGGTAACCTTGCCCTGAAATACAAAACTCAGGCACCAACCAGGGATCCTCACGATGAGCGGAGAACGAAACCTCGATCGGCTGTTGCGCCACTTGGCGCCCGAACTCCATGCGGGCTGCTATGTCTATTGCAGCTTCGCGGACCATCGCCTGCCGGACGGCTTGCAACCGCTCTGCACCTTTCGAGAGGCCGAGGGACTGACGGCCATCGTCGAACGCGCTCAGGCTGAGGCGGCGCGGATTCCTTTCGTGTTCGAGGCCCGACTCATCACCCTGACGATCCATTCCTCGCTTGAAGCAGTGGGTCTGCTGGCGGCCGTTGCATCGCGTCTGGCCGCCGCAGGCATTCCGTGCAACGCGATTGCCGCCTACCACCACGACCACATCCTCGTGCCCGTCGCACAAGCCCACGAAGCGCTGACGGTGTTGCTGTCGATGACCACTGGCGAAAGCAGCGAAGCGCCGGCACAGGCTGTCGATGGCACGGGCCCATTCACGCAGACCTGCTCCGCATAGAACGCGCCGGGAGGCGCCATCCGCACACCAGGGACGCAAGCCGGCAGCAGCAGCATCCACATCGGCATCCCCAACGGTTGACGCATCGATGAGCGCATCGGTTTAGCGCGACTGACCGTCGTGCAGAAATGGCCGATGCCGCGTCAGAGGCGTTGACGACGGGACGTGCGTCTATCTACGCTCATCTCAAGCCAATTCAGCGTTGAACCGCAGCTCACCGGCCTATCTCACGGCCTGGGCTCGATGTTCACCGACCACCCGATCCAGCGGTTGTCGGTCGCACGCTGACGCCCGCCGGTTTCTCGATCTCCGAAGCTCGGATCACAAGGACACCCCATGAATCGCACCGCCCACAAAGCCGCCGATCGACTCGCAGTGATCAGCCTGGGCAGCTTCTCGGACGCGGCCACCGGCGACCCGCTGAGCGCGCGGGGCCCGAGGGGCTCGATCAAGTTCTTCATCCAACCCAATCAGGGAGGCCTGTATGTCGAACGAGACGAGTGCCCGGCAGGAGGTGTGCGAACCATCCAGACCATGGCCTTCCCAACACGAGAGCAGTTCATGCGCTGGTGCGATGACGACCCTGTCCGATTCGATCACCCCCTGCTGCACGACAGGCTCAGGCGAGCAGCCACCGAACTCTGGGACGACAGTCGCGCCCCCGAACTTCGCAAGTCCATCCCAGACGATTGAGTCATGGACGCCGATCGATCTGGTGGGGCGTATGGCAGCCCTCATCGACAGGATCGGCCATGCCGAGACACCGGCCCAGACCCAAGCGTTGCTGCAAGAAAGCGTCAAGATGCTCGGCGCCGAGCAGGCTTACTTCGTGAGCTTCGTGCGTGACGAGACCGACCTCGCCGCGTGTCGTTTCATGCTGGCCTGCGATGCCCGCTGGTGCCGACGCTACCTCGACGCCGATGGCCAGAACCACGACCCCTGGCTGAACTACGCCACCCATCATTCCGAGCCGGTCGCGGCCAGCGCACTGTGGGTCTGCGAGCCCGAACATCAACAAGTCATCGACCTGGCGATCCAATGCGGCTTCGCTTCGACCTTGCTGGTGCCGGCGCATTCGGGCCTGGGCCAGTCGCGCATCAGCTTGTTGTGCCTGGGATCGCCGACGGTCGGCCACTTCGAGCGCGACAGCCTCGGTGTCCTCAAGATCGTGGCGCGCGCACTGGCCTGCGAGCTGCACGAGTGGTGGACCGCACGCATCCGCCGCGAGCTGCTGGCCCACACCCGGATCTCGCCCACCGAACTGGCCCTGATGCGCCATCAGCGTGCCGGCCACAGCAGCAAACGCATCGCGGCCGAACTGCATGTGAGCCCGAGCTCGATCAACTCCCGATTCCAGCGCCTGCACGCCAAGCTCGGCGTCCCCAATCGACGTCAGGCCGCGCGCCTGTTGGTGGACTGCGGCCTGCTCCAGCCGTAGCCCGCAGGACTCGGGCCATCGGCGCGCCTACAACCTGACGAGGCGCGGCCAGGCGGCAACGACCGATGAATCGCGACGCAAAGTCGTCGCCCGCCTTGGCCACCTGGATACCTAGAGTGACTCCACGGATGCCGCACTTCGGCAGCCGCAACCCGATGGTCTGGGTCAACCCTCAAGAGGATCACCATGACACCCAACACCTCAACCTTCAACGCCAGGCGGCTGCCCGTACAGCACCTGTGGCGGCAACTGGTTCTGCCCTGTCTCGCGGCGACCGCGCTCACCAGCACCGTGATCCCGGCCCATGCCGTTGACGGCTGCACCGTGCTGCTCTGCTTTGCGGCGCCGAATTGGCGTTCGGTGCCACAGTGCGTGCCGCCCGTCCGCCAGGTGCTGCGCGACCTGGCTCGCGGCAAATCCTTCCCCACCTGCGCGATGAGCGGTGCGGGCAACTCGGCCAGCCACAGCTGGGCCACTGCACCCAGCAATTGCCCGCCGCAATACACCCGACTGGTCGAAACCGACACGGGTTCGTACTACAGCTGTGATTACAGCGGCGCGGTCTCGGTGCTCATCGACGGCACATCCTTTGCGCGCACCTGGTGGAACATGGCCGGTGAGACCGTGACCGAATTCAGCCCGGCGGCCAAGGCCCAACTGGGCACATGGGACACGCGCT
The DNA here is from genome assembly GCF_965250675.1 of Leptothrix sp. (in: b-proteobacteria). Lineage (NCBI taxonomy): Bacteria > Pseudomonadati > Pseudomonadota > Betaproteobacteria > Burkholderiales > Sphaerotilaceae > Leptothrix > Leptothrix sp. (in: b-proteobacteria). The sequence continues at coordinate 110,151 of NZ_CBDFPH010000003.1, read as the reverse complement.
ACGACGACGATTTCCAGGCCTGGGCCACCGCACAACCGGTCGCGGCCGTCGACACCTCGACCCCCTGAGGCCACCATGGACGCCGGCCCTTTCCTGGCCCTCGCCTTGTCCTGTGCACCGCAGGTGGACAGTCGCACCACCCACGCGCTGGTCCGCGTCGAGAGCGGCCTGAACCCACACGCCATCGGTGTGGTGGGCGGTGAGCTGGAGCGCCAACCCCGCCATCGCGGTGAGGCCCTGGCCACGGCTCGCACGCTGCAGGCCCAGGGCTGGGACTTCAGCGTCGGGCTGGCCCAGATCAACGTGCGCAACGTCCGGCGCATGGGCCTGCGCCTGGAAGACGCCTTCGATCCCTGCACCAACCTGCGGGCCATGCAGGCGATCCTGGGCGACTGCTACGACCGGTCTCCCGCCTCGGGCAACACGGACAACACCGGCGAGGCGCACGACCAGCAGCGCCTGCGCCAGGCCCTGTCCTGCTACTACAGCGGCAACTTCGTCACCGGTTTTCGGCACGGCTACGTGCAACGCGTCATCAGTGCCGCTGGAACCACCCCACCCCTTCCCACTCGCCCCTGACCTCCAGAAAGGATTCACCATGAACACGACCTTCACCCTTCGCCGCGCTGCCCTCCATCTCGCGGTGGCCGCCCTGGCCCTGGGCCCAGCCCTGGCGCGGGCCCAGGGCTTCGACAAGATCAACACGACGGTCACCAACGTCAACGCCATCCTGGTGACGATCTCGGTGGCGGTCGTGACGATCGCGATCATCTGGGCCGGCTTCAAGATGATCTTCCAGGGTGCACGGCTCGCCGACGTCGCCAATGTACTGATCGGCGGCACCCTGATCGGTGGCGCTGCCGCCTTCGCCAGCTTCATCGTCGCCTGACGCCGAGCGGGGCACGCCATGCTGGCCGAGGCGATCTACAAGGGCGCGACCCGCCCCGCCATGAAACTGGGCATCCCGCTGGTGCCCCTGGTGGTGCTGTTCGGCAGCGGGATGCTGTTGATCGTCTGGGGCGGCGTGCTGCTGAGTTGGTGGCTTGCACTCGGCGTGCTCATGGCGCTGGTGCCCGCCCTGCTGTGGATGCGCTGGGTCACCGCCCAGGACGACCAGCGCTTCCACCAGCTGTTCATCGCCTCGAAGCTGAGCCTGCAGGACCACAACCGTGCGTTCTGGCGGTCACGCAGCTATTCACCCACCGTCTTCAAGGGAGCCCGTGATGTTTGGCATGTCTAGCAAGAACGTCGGCCGCGCCGACCTGTCGGCTCAGTTGGCCCTGCAGCCACGTTACTGGGCACAGGCTCATCGGGAGAACCCGCTTGCGCGCTTCGTGCCCTTTTCCTCGCTGCTCAGCCCGCACGACGTCATCACGCGTGGTGGCGACTACCTGCGGGTCTGGCGCCTCGACGGTGTGCCCTTCGAGTGCGCCGACGAGCATCTGATCACCGAACGCCACGAGGCCCTGTGCAGCCTGCTGCGCGGCCTGGCCGGCGGGCAGTGGGCGGTGTGGACCCATCGACTGCACCGCCGCACGAGCGACGCACTTCAACATCCTGCGGGGCTCGGTTTTGCACAAGACCTGTCACGGGCCTACCAGGCCGGTCTGGCCAGGCAGCCGATGATGAGCAACGAGCTCTACCTGACGCTGGTCTATCGGCCGAACGCATCGCGGATGAGCTCACGAATGAGCTCCAACGTGGGCCGGGCCCTGCAATCGAGCGCGCAATCCCGCCAGGCCATCGCCCAGGCGCAAGCCGACACCTTGGCTGTGATGGCCGAACGCAGCGCGCTGGTGGATCGGGTGCTGCGAGGCTTCGGCCCGCAACTGCTCGGCGTGCGTGAGCATGGCGGACAGCGCTGGTCCGAGGTCGCCGAGTTCCTGGCTTACCTGGTGAATGGCCAGTCTCGCCCAGTCCCGGCGCGGTCCGGTCCGCTCTACCGCCTCCTGCCGACCACCCGGCTGTCCTTTGGTGGCGACAAGCTCGAACTGCGCCACGGCGACACCCGCCGCTACGCCGCGCTGGTCGACATCAAGGAGTACGCCGATGCGGTCGAGCCCGGCATCCTCGACACGCTGCTCTACGAGGCCAGCGAGTTCATCGAAACCCAGAGCTTCTCGATCCTGCCGCGGCGCGACGCCCTGCGCGCGCTGGAACTGCAGCGCGATCAGCTGATCGCCAGTGACGATGTGGTCAGCAGCCAGATCGCCGAGATGGATGTCGCGCTCAATGAACTCGGCGACGGCCAGTTCTGCATGGGCGAGTACCACTACAGCCTGGTCGTCTTCGGCGACAGCGTGGCCGATGCCGGGCGGCGCGCGGCGCAGGCCATCGGGGCGGTCGGCGAAGCATCCAGCCTGCAGATGGCCCCGGTTGACCTGGTCGCCGATGCGGCCTGGTTTGCCCAGATGCCGGGCAACTGGCAATGGCGCCCGCGCGATGCCAAGCTGTCGTCCCGAGCCTTCGCAGCGCTGGCCTGCGGCCACAACTTCCCGCGCGGCAAGCGCGACGGCAACCCCTGGGGCGAGGCCCTCGCACTGCTGCGCACGCCATCAGGCCAGCCCTTCTACCTGAACCTGCACAGCAGCCCGGAGGGCGAAGACTCGGCCGACAAGAAGCTGCCGGGCAACACCCTGATCATCGGCTCGACCGGCGTCGGCAAGACCACGCTGGAGATGTTCCTGCTGACGCTGACACGCAAGTGGCAGCCGGCGCCCCGGCTGGTTCTGTTCGACCTCGATCGCGGCTGCGAGATCGCGGTGCGCGCGCTCGGTGGCGAGTACCTCGCTTTCGAGGCCGGCCAGCCCACCGGCTGCAACCCGTTGCAACGCGAGCCCACCCCGGCGCGACTGCAGTTCTGGGAACAGCTGATCCGCACCTGCGTGGCGACCCCGGCACTACCGCTGCTGCCGGCTGACGAACGCGCCATCGCCGACGCCGTCAAGGCGGTGGCGATGATGCCGGCCCAGCTGCGGCGCTTCTCGACCGTGCGCCAGAACCTGCCTAAGACAGGTGAAAACAGCTTGTTCGAGCGGCTCGGACGCTGGTGCCAGGGCGGCGCGCTGGGCTGGGTGTTCGACCAGGCCCCGGACCGCCTGCAGCAGCTGGAGTCAGTCGGCGTCATCGGCTTCGACACCACCGAGTTTCTTGACCTGCCCGAGGTGCGCACCCCGGTGATGATGGTGCTGCTGCAGATGATGGAAGAGTGGATCAACGGCGAGCGCCTGATCTACGTGATCTCGGAGTTCTGGAAAGCGCTGGACCACGAGGTTTTCAGCGACTTTGCCAAGCAGAAGCAGAAGACCATCCGCAAGCAGAACGGGCTGGGGATCTTCGACACCCAGAGCCCGTCGGACGTGCTGCGCCACCCGATCGGGCGGACCATGATCGAGCAAAGCGTCACCAAGATTTTCCTGGCCAATCCCGAGGCGGTGCACGACGAGTACGTCGACGGCTTCGGGCTCAGCGAGGCGGAATACGAGACCGTGCGCAGCCTGAGCGCCCAGGGCGGCCGGCGCTTTCTGGTCAAGCAGGGCTCGACCAGCGCGATCTGCGAACTCGACCTGTCGGGCCTGGAAGACTTCATCACGGTGCTGTCGGCCACCACCGACAACGTGGCGCTGCTCGACGAGATCCGCAGCCAGGTCGGTGACACGCCGGAGCGCTGGCTGCCCCTGCTGCAGCACGCGGTCCAGGCACGTAAGGCGCGACCCCCACCGCGACTCGACATCGAGCTGAGCCACGACGCCGTCCACCAGGAGGTTCACCATGTACAGCTGGGTCGGTTCACGCTTCGACGCCATCCTCAACGGCTATGTGCTGGAGGTGGTGACCGCCCTGATGGCAGCGCTCACGCCGGTCGCGCTGTCGGCGATGACGCTCTGGGTCATGCTGTACGGCTGGGCCGTGCTGCGGCACGAGGTGTCGGAGTCACTGGCCACCTTTGTGTGGAAGGTCTTCAAGATCGGCCTGGTGCTGGCCTTTGCGCTGCAGTCGGGCGTCTACATCACGCATGTCGTCGAGACCGCCAATGCGCTGGCGATGGGCGTGGCCTCGACCTTCATACCCGGTGGGGTCGACCCCGCCACGGTCAGCACACCCTACACGCTGCTTGATCGCTTCAACGACGACGCCAGCGCCCAGGCTGGTGACCTCATGAAGGAAGCCAGCCTGTTCCGGCTCGACCTGCTGCTGGCAGCTTGCATCTTCTCCGTGGGCTCGGTGATTTTTCTGTGCATCGGCCTGTTCGTCGTCACGCTGTCCAAGCTCTTCCTGACCTTCGTGATCGCCATCGGTCCGCTGTTCATCCTGGGCCTGGCCTGGCGGCCGACGGCGCGCTTCTTCGACAGCTGGCTGTCGATGCTGCTCAACGCGGTGGTGCTGACCTGGTTCGCCTTCTTCGCACTCGGCCTGAGCACCTACATCGGCGCGGCGATCTTCAAGGCCATCGACGATGGTGGCGGCTTCCTCGGTGGCACCTTCAACGTGCTGGGCGAGTCGATGCGCTACTGCGTGCTGATGACGCTGATGGCCATCCTCTGCTTCCAGGCGCCGAGCCTGGCCTCGGCCCTGACCGGCGGTGCGGCGATCCAGCAAGGCATCCAGATGGTCCAGAGCGCCATGATGGTCGGCGGCCTGCGCGCCGGGTCGGCGCGCGGCGCAGACATCGGCAGTGGCGGGATCGTGCGTGGCGGCACGGGCCTGCCGTTTGCCATAGGCCGCGCGGTCGACTCGACGGCCGCCCTGACCCGACGGATGGCCGGGTCCATGAGCCGCCCGGGCTCCAGCAGCACAAGTAGCCCCACTGCACCTCAGACGCATTCCAGTCGCGCGGCCTACCGCCTCGCCGCGCTGCGCGGCCGAAGCTGATCACCGGCGTGGCCGCGGCAGGACGGGCTGCCGCAGGCCCTCCCACGCCTTTTGTCGTCGACCCGTCACCAACCACCAGGAGATTGCCATGCACATCCGTCGCCCGATTGCTGCTGCCGCCCTCTGCGCCTTGGGCGCCTTGGGTACCGGTCCCAGCCATGCGCAAGGCATCCCGGTGATCGACGTCGCCAACCTGATCCAGACCGTGCAGCAGGTGCTCAACGACATCACCGCGATCAACAACCAGATTCAGCAGATCAGCCAGCTGCAAAGCCAGCTCAACAGCATCAACGGCCTGCGCAACCTGGGCGCCGTGTTCGACAACCCGGCACTGCGCAACTACGTGCCGGCCGAGGTCTACACCCAGCTGAACGCCATCGACCTGAGTGGCTACAACGGCCTGACCACCACCGCCAAGGCCCTGCGCGATGCTGGCATGGTCTACAACTGCCTGGACCTGGCCGGCAACGCCCGCGCCCGCTGCCAGTCCGCCCTGTCGCAGCCGTATCAGCAAAAGGGCTTGCTGCAGGACGCGATGAAGTCAGCGTCCGGCCGGCTCTCGCAGATCCAGTCCCTGATGGGCCAGGTCAATGCGACGACCGACCAGAAATCGGTGCAGGAAATCCAGGCCCGCATCGGTGCCGAGAACGCCCTGCTGGCTCACGAGATGTCGCAACTGCAGATGCTGCAGGGCATGGCCGACAGCGAGGAGCGCATCGCCCGCTCCCGCGACCGGGAGCGCCAGTATCAGATGCTGGGCCGCACCGGCAAGGTCGCCGATTTTCTGCCCTGATCGCCCGGGAGCTTCATCATGAACCACGCTCCAAGCACGCCCCCGGTCGATCCGATGATGGATTGGACCGACAACCGGTCCTGGGAGATGGATCGCGCCCAGCTGCTCGAACGCTCCGAGCGCCGGGCCTGGCGCGTCGCCATCGCGGCGGGTCTGCTCGCACTGACCGGCATCGCGGCAGTGTTCGTGCAAGGCCCTTTGCGGCGCATCGTCGAGATCCCGATCGTGGTCGACCGGGTCACCGGTGAGGCCACCATCCAGCAGCGCCTGGATGTCGAGACCATCCCGCCGCTGGAGGCGCTGGACAAGCACAACCTCGCGGCCTTCGTGCGGGCCCGCGAGGGCTACAGCTGGATGTTCCTGCAGCGTGACTTCGACCAGGTCGCCCGTATGGCGTCCCAGCCGGTGTTCACCGACTACGCGCGCCAGTTCGACGGCGACACCGCGTTGCAGAAAAAGCTCGGTGCCGGCGAAGACTGGCGCATCCGCGTCGTGGGTGTGCGCTTGTCGCCGACCGGCCGCAAGGGCAACCGGGGTGATGCGACCGTCACCTACGACAAGGTCGTACGCCTCACCGACCGCAACCTCGCCGAGGTCGTGACACGCCACGTGGCCAGTGTCGTCTTCCAGTACCAGCCCCGTGTACTGAGCAAGGAAGCTGACCGGCTGGAGAACCCCTTCGGCTTCGTGGTCACGGCCTACCGGTCCGACCCGGAAATCAACACCGCAGTCCAGGGAGCCAAGCCATGAGTCGCCGCATCGATCGAGCTTTGGTAACGGCACTGCTGTTCACCCTCATTTCTGCCGCCGCCGATGTCCGTGCAGCTGATGCAGTTGAACCACAGTTAGGTGATCCCCGGCTGCGCGAGGTCATCTACGACCCGCAGGCCGTCATCACCGTGCCGGTGCGGCGCGGGGTCGTGACTCATATCCAACTCGATGCCGATGAGAGCATCACCGAGGTCGCGGCCGGCCTCGGCGGCGACTGCAGCAAGCCCGAGTCGGCCTGGTGCGTGGTCGCACAGCCCGGTGGGCGCAGCCTGTTCGTCAAGGCCAGGAGCAGCGCCTCGGCGCCCAACAACTTGGCCGTCCTGACCACCCGGCGCATGCATGCGTTCGAGTTCGTTGTGTTGAACCCAGGCGACACGCGATCACCGGTGTATCGGCTGGCCGTGAAGGTACCAGCACCGGTGCCCAAGACCCCGTTCACGGAGACGAAGTCGGCACTGCCACCGTTGCCCGCGATGCCATGGTTGCCCGCGCCCGAAGCGGTCGTCCTCAGCCGGCTGCAGGCCAAGCCCGTGGTGCGCAACACGAACTACTCGTTGGCCGAGGGTGAGCACTCGCAGGACATCGTGCCGACGCTGGTGTTCGACGACGGGCGCTTCACCTACCTGCGTTTCCCGGGTCAGCGCGATGTGCCGGCCGCCTTCCAGGTGCTGGGTGATGGCAGCGAGGCCCTGGTCAACACCCGCATGGAAGACGACCTGCTGGTCATCGACCGGGTTGCGCGGCGTTTCGTGCTGCGCGCCGGTTCGGCGGTGGTCGGCGTCTGGAACGAGGCTTTCGACCTCGACAGTCAGACCTCGGCCGGGGGCACCACGGTCCCAGGGGTCACCCGAGCCCTGAAGGGCGCAGACCCGCCCATTCGTCGCAGCACTCCTGCCGGAGGATCTGACCATGACTGAACCGAAGCTGCCCCAAGGGCCTGCACATACAACCGACGAGCCAGTCGACGAGCGTGACAAGGCCCTGCCCAACCAGATCGAACCCTTGTCCGGCGAGCCCGGCATTCCGGATGTGGCCGCACGTGCCCCAACCGCCATGTCACGCAAGGGCCTGTTCGGGCTCGCGCTGATGGTCGTCTCGGTGGTGACGGTCTCGGCGTTCTCGATCCAGCGTTACGTGACGTCAGGCCCCCCGCCGGAACCAGCCGACGCCAAGACTTCGCGTGATCGACCCGCTGCGACGGTGACAGCACCCCGCCAGCTTGATCTGGGTGGACCGCTGTATTCGCCTGCGTCGGCACCCTCTCAAGCCGCATCCGCACCACGCATCCCTGCCATCCTGGCCAACGGCGACGAACGCGCCGAAGCCATCGGTGTACGCCGCACCACCTCAGCCAGCGGGCCCTCGGCTGCGCCAAAATCCCCCACGCCCGAGGATGCACCAGTCCTGCTGGCGTCCAGCCGACCCGGCACGATCGCACAGACGTCGGTCACCACCGAGCCGAGCTCAAGCCCGGACCCACTGGCGGCCACCCAGCGCAATCTGCAGGCCTATCAGAGCCAGTTGCAAGGGCTGATGGACACCTTGAGCCGAACCGCTGCGGCATCCACGCGCACCGAGAACCCGAATGCGGGCGTGCCGACTTCCGGACCGGTGAGAAATCTGGCGCCCATCGATCACGCGCCCAGCAGGGGCACTCACCCGCCCGGCGGCCAGTTGCAGGGTTCAGCCACGCCACGCGTCAGCGCCACCCTGCTCGGCGACCGCAGCCTGACTCTTCCCAAGGGCACGGCCTTCACCTGCGCCTTGAAGACCCGGGTCATCAGCGCGACCTCAGGCCTGGTCGGCTGCCAGGTCCAGCGCAACGTCTACAGCGACAACGGCCGGGTGCTGCTGATCGAACGCGGTTCGCACTTGGACGGCGAGTACCGCATCGCCTCGGTCAAGCCCGGCACGGTGCGCATCCCGGTGCTGTGGACCCGCATCCGCACGCCGCTGGGCGTAACGGTCGATCTCGATTCGCCGGGCACCGGGCAGCTGGGCGAGTCCGGCATCGATGGCTACGTCGACAACCGCTGGGGCGAACGCCTCGGCGCGGCGATGCTGCTGTCGCTGATCGACGACTCGGTCAAGCTGGTGATCCAGCAGCAGTCCGGCGAGGGTGCGGGCAATGGCGGCAGCACGGTCGTGCTGCCCTCGACCACCGCGCAGACCAGCAAGCTGGCCGAGAAGGTGCTGGAGAGCACGATCAACATCCCGCCGCTGATCTACCAGAACCAGGGCGGCCTGGTCGGCATCTACGTCGCGCGCGATGTCGACTTCTCGTCGGTCTACGAGTTGCGACCCGAGGCGGGCGAGCTCAGCCGCTGAGCCATCGGGAGGTCAGCGCCATGAACATTCCCATGAACACGAACCCGTCTGCCGAGGGCACGGACATCTGGTCCGGTGATGCCACCTCAGTGGTCGAGTTCCTGCGCCCCTTGCGCGCGCACCTCGACCGCCCCGGCGTGCTGGAGATCTGTGTCAACCAGCCCGGCGAGCTTCAGATCGAATCCGTCGACGGCTGGCAGGCCGTGGCGGCACCGGAGATGACCCAGGAGCGTTGTCTGTCGCTGGCCACGGCGGTAGCGACCTACTGCGACCAGCAGATCAACCAGGAACGGCCACTGCTGTCGGCCACCCTGCCCAGCGGCGAGCGCATCCAGTTCGTGATCCCGCCGGCCGTGCCACGCGGCACGGTGTCGATCACGGTGCGCAAGCCCTCGCAGTTGGTCAAACGGCTGGATGATTTCGAGCGCGAGGGCCTGTTCGAGCGCACCGCCGATGCGAGCCGCCTTCAGCACCGCGACGGCCCAGCCTTTGAGCGCGAACTGGTCACGCTCAGGGACACCGGTCGCTACGCCGACTTTCTTCGTCTGGCGGTGCGCCGCCACCAGACCATCGTCGTCAGCGGCAAGACCGGCTCAGGCAAGACCACCTTCATGAAGGGCCTGGTCGAGGAGGTGCCGCACCACGAGCGCCTGATCACGATCCAGGACACCGCCGAGCTGACGCTGCAGCACCATCCCAACGTCGTCCACCTGTTCTACAGCAAGGATGCCCAAGGCATCGCCCGTGTCACAGCCAAGTCGCTGTTGGAAGCCTGCCTGCGCATGAAGCCGGACCGGATTTTTCTGGCGGAGGTGCGCGGCGACGAGTGTTTTCATTTTGTACGGCTGGCCGCGTCGGGGCATCCGGGCAGCATCACCAGCCTGCACGCGGGGAGTTGCGCCCTGGCGCTGGAGCAGATGGCGCTGATGATCCGCGAGTGCAGCGCCGGTAGCGGGCTGCGCATGGACGAGATCAAGTCGCTGCTGGCTCTGGTGGTGGACGTGATCGTGCAGTTCGATCGCGACGAGCGCGGGCGCTTCATCTCGGAGATCGCCTACACGCCACGGCGCCTGCGGCTGGCCCGGTCAGCGCCGAGCGAGGGTGGGTCAGCATGAGCACCGTCGCGACCTTGCCGGGGTCGACCTGGTCGAGCCCACGAAAGTCCGCCGCGGTCGGGTTGGCGGTGGTGGCCCTGGGGCTGCTCACCGTGTGCGCGGTCTACCTTTCGGCAGCACTGTTTCTGCTGCTCAACAAGGCCGATCCGCGTCAGGTCGAATTCGGCAGCCTGCAGCATTACTGGCAGGCCTACAGCGCCGACCCTGCTCAGCGCAAGCGGTTGCTGGTGTCAATGACCGTGTCCGGCGTTGGCCTGCTGCTCGTGCTGCCCGGTGCGCTGCTGATGGCGGCGAAGCCCCGGCGCTCGCTGCACGGCGATGCCCGGTTCGCAAGCGCGACAGAAATCAGGCGGGCGGGCCTGCTCGGCGGCTCGCCCGCCGGCAAGCCCAGCATCCTGATCGGGCGCTACCGGGGCAAGTTCATCGCCCTGCCCGGCCAGCTTTCGGTGATGCTGTCGGCCCCGACCCGCAGCGGCAAGGGTGTCGGCGTGGTGATCCCCAATCTGCTGAACTGGCCGGACTCGGTGGTCGTGCTGGACATCAAGGGCGAGAACTACGAGGTCACGGCGGGGTTTCGTGCAGCGTGTGGCCAAGCTGTCTATGCCTTCGCGCCGTTCGATGAAGACGCGCGCAGCCATCGCTGGAACCCGCTGTCGGCGGTGCGCCCAAGCCCGATGCACCGGGTCGGCGACCTGCTGGCGATCGGTCAGGTGTTCTTCCCCAACGACGGCAGCGGTACCTCGTCCGAAGCATTTTTCAACGACCAGGCCCGCAACCTGTTTCTAGGCCTCGGTCTGCTGCTGTTGGAGACACCCGCCTTGCCACGCACGATCGGCGAGATGCTGCGGCAGTCGTCGGGCAAAGGCCGCACGCTCAAGGACCACCTGGCCGACCAGATCCGGCAGCGCCGCGAGGCGATCTCCGCCACCGGTCCCGCTCTGTCCGACGAGTGCATCGACGCACTGCAGCGCCTGCTGTCGAACTCCGAGAACACCTTGTCGAGCATCGTGGCGACCTTCAACGCGCCTCTGACGATCTTTGCGGATGCGGTGGTCGATGCCGCCACCAGTGCGGACGACTTCCGGCTGGAGGACGTGCGGCGGCGGCGCATGTCGATCTACGTGCGCATTCCGCCGAATCGGCTGTCCAGCGCGCGGCCCTTGCTGAACCTGTTTTTCTCGCAGTTGGTCAGCCTCAACACCCAGCACCTGCCCGAGCAGGCCCCCCGCCTGAAGCTGCAGTGCCTGCTGGTCAACGACGAGTTCACCACCATGGGCCGGGTCGGGGTGATCACGATGTCGGCCGCCTTTCTGGCGGGCTACAACTTGCGGCTGCTCACGGTGGTGCAAGCGATGTCGCAGCTGGACGCCGTCTACGGCGACAAGGAAGCGCGTACCTTTGCGACCAACCACGGCATGCAAATCCTGTTCGCGCCGCGCGAGCAGCGCGATGCGGATGAGTACAGCGCGATGCTCGGCCACTTCACTGAACGGGCTACCTCGCGCGGTCACAGTCGGTCGCTGGGCCCGAACGGCAGCCGCTCGGTCAGTGTCAATGAGAGCGACCAGCGCCGCGCGCTGCTGCTGCCGCAGGAGTTCAAGGAGCTCGGCGGCGAACGCTTGGTCGTGATCGCCGAGAACTGCAAGCCCATCCTGGGCGAGAAGATCCGCTACCACCGCGACGCGGCCTTCACCTCACGCCTGCGCCCGCCACCGGTGGTGCCTGCCATGGCGATGGACTTGCACCTGGCGCGCACCCAGCAGCGCTGGCGTGTGGCTGACGATGAGCTGGCGCCGGGCGAAACGCTCAGCCTAGATCAGCTGGCCCACGACGTGACTTTGCTGCCGGACGACCTGGAAGGCGCGCCCGACCAGATGGCCGACGTCCTGCTGGACTTCTTCAGTTCACGTCCGGTGGACAACAGCGCGGCCCTCGGTGGCGTGATCGAGCCGATCGCCGATGAGGACGGTGTCCTGATCACGGACACGCCTGTGGCCGAACCGATAACCCCCAGTTGACTCACCCAGGAGACTTCCATGCGCAGCCCTGTCTTGACTCTGCTCCCTGCCCTGCTGTTGGTCAGTTCCTGCGGCGCACCTCCCAAGCCTGCGTCGGTCGACGAGCTGAATCGGCGACCGGCCAACTCGGCCATGGCTGTTGAGCTGCAGTCTTGCCAGACGGACCTGCACAACACCCGTATCGATGCGGCAGAAGCGGCGCAACGCGCGGAGTACACCGCTGCCACGCTTGATCGCATGGTGGCGCTGCAACAGGCCGTCGCGCTGCTGCAGCCATCCGCCCCAGCGGCCCCAGGAGTTTCAGTCCCGAGCGAAGCCGTCATACCGAAGGCGAACAGCGTCCATACGGTGTATTTCGACTTCGCAAGTACGCGCGTGCAGATGCACACCGATGTGATGCGAGCGCTGATAGCGCAAGCACGAACGGCGCCCTTGGTGGTGCTCAAGGGCCGCACCGATGGCACACAGGACACGGTGAACGAGGCCCGCATCGCACGGGACAGGGCGATTGCCGTCAGGGAGCAACTGATCGCCGCCGGCCTCGACCCGAAACGGATCCGGACCACCTATCAGCCCACCGGCGACCACGCGGCCGACAACACGACAGCAGCCGGTCAAGCACGCAACCGGCGGGTCGAGATCGAGGTTTACACCGCCCTGCCGATCGTGGCTGCGCCCACCTCGTACCCGCAACCTTGACCCGGCTTCAGTGCGGACCGGACCCGACAGGAGGACAGCATGGACGACACCCCCTCACCCGTCGAACGCAGCAGCCCCGCCACGGGCGGCACGGTCGAGCCAGCCCATCGGGCGGCTGCGGCGACTGCGCGAAGTAAAACAGCGGAGGTTGACACTGGCGAGCGCTTTGAGCTGCGAGACCCCTTTGCAGAGGTGCTCTACAACGAGCGCAGCTTCGGCGCGATGGCCGCCAGGGCCGAGCAGCTTGGCGCGCTCCGCTTCACCGCTGTCGACGCCAACGGCCAGCGCTCGTTCGTTGAAAAGACCGACGGTGAGTGGCAACGCCGTCCGGTGAGATTACAGGCAACCACGCCTGAGCAGAACGCTGGCAATGTTCAGGCTCCCGCAGCAGAGCCCAGCCCGGCGAGATCAGCGCGGGACGAGCCTTCACGTCCAGCCCCCGACGACACCAAAGTCATGGCCCGCGTCGATGCCGCAGCCGAAGTCGAGCGAGCTGCGCGACTGGCACAACTGGAGACGGCACTGAAGGAGCGCTACATCATCAAGCAGGCGTCGGTGACCGTCGGCGACACCCCGATCGGCCGGACCGAGTACCGGTTCCGTGGTGATTCGTCCCGGGTGGCCTTCACCGAATCGACCTTCAGACTTGCCACCGATACCAACAGTCCCTCGGTGGCGCGGTCGATGGTCGACGTGGCCCAGACCCGCAACTGGTCCGCCTTGCGCATCTCGGGCCACGACGACTTCAAGCGTATGGTGTGGCTCGAAGCCTCGGTGCGGGGCGTCAAGGCGATCGGCTACGAGCCGAATCCGGCTGACCTCGAAGTGCTGAAACGAGAACGCGAGGCACGGCAGGTCAACCGCATCGAACCTGCGCCAGAGGCCACTTCGATTGCGGCGTCCGAGAAGTCATCGGCTCGTGGTGGTGGGGGGCGAAAGGCCGTACTGGCGGCGATAGAGGCGGTGCTGATCGCCAAAGGCATCTCAGCAAAACAACGGGAGGCTGTCATGACGGCAGCAGCTGACAAGCTCACGGCACGCTCGCGTGACGGACAGATGCCGAAAGTCAGGGTCTTTGACAAGTCGGCACCGGCGCATCGGCCTATCGCCGAGCCGACTCGGGATGGACGACAAGTCCGCGATCGAGCGTCACCCATCAGGTAAACACGCAACGAGGACAATGCCGCCCGAATCACGCACAACATTGGCCATGACCCGCTGACGCTCCTTGGCGCAAATGCCGCGCTGCCATCTGAACTCTTCCCTGACTAACCCGGCGTCATGACCACCGCAGTGACGCTCTGTCTGCCATCGACCCAGCGTCCCGGCTCATGCTTGAGCTCAAACGGGAGCACCCCTTCGGCTTTGCCGGTTCCGTTTTTCCTTGACGACATTAAGTCTCTCAGCTTGGGAGAAGGTTTCGGCGGCAAGGTCAGTATTCCAGTGAAGCGCAAGGTCTTTTCGTACCAAACAGTTGACCTTGTAGTGGCTTCAGGTTTTCTAATCCATGGGTTTAAACGAAATCTGCCCACCTGCCTGTACACATCAGATGACGCCCGCATTCACCTCTCGAACACGCTTACCCTTGTGGACGATTTTTATATTGACATTGATCGCACTGGATCAGCTAATAAAAATCGGTGTCGAAACATCGATGCCACTTGGTACTTCAATCGCAATAACTTCTGGCTTTAACTGGGTACATGTCATCAACAAGGGGGCTGCATTCTCATTCCTTGCAGACGCGAATGGATGGCAACGCTACTTCTTTTCGATCTTGGGGATCACCGTCAGTGCTGCGCTGATAGGTTGGCTATGGCAAGGACTCACCACTCGCCTGGAAACTGCAGCCTGCATTCTCATGGCGGGTGGTGCAATGGGTAATGTGATCGATCGCTTCCGCTTGGGTGCCGTAACCGACTATCTCGATTTTTATTGGCGTGATTTTCATTGGCCGGCTTTCAACTTTGCAGATATATCAATATTTTTTGGGGCACTGTTGTTCGGGTTGGCTTCTTTGACTGATCACACACCCAACAGACTCAATACGCTAGAGCGCGCCAATGATGAACCAAAAATCAATTGATACAGCAACAAATCTTCTGTTTGGTGCTTGGGGTATATCGCTGATAGCGACACTTGGCGCCTTGTTTCTCGGCGAAGTCATGGGTATGACGCCCTGTGTACTGTGTTGGTACCAGCGGATCGCGATGTTTCCGCTTGCCGTCATTCTGTTCCTGGGCCTGACCCCCTTCGATGCACGGTGTATTCGCTATGCGATGCCGCTGGTGGTTGCGGGTGTGCTGATCGCGGCCTATCACTGCCTGTTGTTTTGGGATGTGATTTCAGAAGGTTTTGTCCAGTGCAGCAAAGGCGCTTCGTGCAAGAGTGCTGAGTTGCAAGTGGCAGGCTTCATTCCGATCCCTCTTTTATCCCTGATGGCTTTCGTCCTGATCGGTTTGCTGTTGCTGTTTGCCAAAAGAAAGATGCAGAAATGAACTCCAAAAAATTAGCTATTGCGACTTTGCTGGCTGCTGGTGGTGCGTTTGCAGTAGGTGCTTTTAATTATCAAAATCAAACCAGCAAGCAGACTACCCAAGCAGTACAGGACAACAGTGAATCTTTGGTACGTCCTCACTCGCCTGTCCTGGGTAATGCCCAGGCCAAGGTGACGATCGTCGAATTCTTCGATCCTTCCTGTGAGACCTGCAGAGCTTTTTACCCTATCGTCAAGGGAATCATCCGCTCCAGTTTTGGCGAGGTTAAATTGGTGCTGCGCTATGCGCCACTGCATCAAGGCTCAGATATCGCGATCAAGGTCCTTGAGGCTGCGCGCCAACAAGATCTCTACTGGCCTGTGCTCGATCGTGTGATTGAAACCCAGCCGATCTGGGCTGCGCATTCCGGTCCTGACCCGGAGCGTATCTGGGACTTGGTGCGCGACACCGGTCTGGATATCGCCCGAGCCAAGAAGGCGATGCAGGATCCGGCCATCGAGCAAGCACTGCAGCAAGACATGGCCGACATGGCTGCATTGAAGGTTGCAGGGACACCGAGTTTCTTCGTCAACGGCAAACCATTGCCCCGATTCGGGGCCGACGAACTGCAAGCGCAAGTCAAGGCTGAATTACTGAATATTCAGAAGAAATAATATCTGTGTAAATCGGTGAAGGCAGCCCCGTTGCTGCCTTCACGTTCATCCGGCATCGGATACAAACAGCGTCATCATGCAGCCGGTTTGCCGCACTGGCCACAAAATTTGGCGCCGGGGGCGAGATTTGAACTGCATTGCGAGCAACGAGCAGGGGTCAGTGATGTGCCGCATTGTTGGCAGAAACTGGCGCCAACTCCATTTACGATCCTGCAATTGGGGCAATTGACGCCAATCTTTTGCACGCCTGTTGGCAGATTAACGTTGCCATGGTGGCGACCATGGTGACTGTCACGATGAGGTTCTTCATGATGCCCGCCGTGGCGGCGTTCACCGTGATGTTCATCATGATGAAAACCGCCATGATGGCGACCAAACAAGCTGTCAAAAATACTCATACAGTGACCCAGTTGGTTTTTGAAAAATACGTCAACAAGCTAAATTTTGACTTCATCAATTAATTCCTATTTGTTGAGCAATCGGAGACCATTGGCGACGACCAGCAAGCTGGCACCCACATCAGCAAATACCGCCATCCACATCGTGCCCGTACCGATCAGTGTTAGAACCAGAAAGACCGCCTTGATTCCCAGGGCCAGCACAATGTTCTGAATCAAAAGCGCATGGGTGTCGCGCGACAAGCGGATGAAGCGCGGTAGTTTGCGCAGATCGTCATCCATCAAGGCGACATCGGCGGTCTCGATGGCAGCCCCCGTGCCGGCTGCTCCCATAGCAAAGCCGATACGGGCGCGTGCCAGCGCGGGGGCATCGTTGATGCCGTCACCCACCATACCCACAGCGCTGTTTGTGCCCATCTTGCTTTCAACTGCTTTGACCTTGTCCTCGGGCAACAAGTCGCCGTAGGCTTCATCGATGCCGACCTGCGCCGCGATGGCCTTGGCGGTGTGAGCGTTGTCACCCGTCAGCATGACCGTCTTGACACCCAAGGCGTGCAGTTCGGCAATGGCCTGACGGCTGCTGTCCTTGACCGTGTCGGCTACGGCGAACAAGCCATGCGCGCTGTGTTCGTCGGTCAGCAAGATGACGGTCTTGCCTTGCTCCTCCAAGGCGGACAATCGGGCCTCTAGTTCGTCGGAGCAACGGCCTTGTTCATGAATCAGGCGGTGATTACCCAAGTGGTAGAGCTTGCCGTCTATCACCCCTCGGGTGCCGCGTCCGGGCAAGGCCTCGAACCGCTCCACGTTGCGCAAGGGAACACCATCACG
Source organism: Leptothrix sp. (in: b-proteobacteria) (assembly GCF_965250675.1). Taxonomy (NCBI): domain Bacteria; kingdom Pseudomonadati; phylum Pseudomonadota; class Betaproteobacteria; order Burkholderiales; family Sphaerotilaceae; genus Leptothrix; species Leptothrix sp. (in: b-proteobacteria). The sequence continues at coordinate 93,178 of NZ_CBDFPH010000003.1, read as the reverse complement.
CTGAGCGGCCTCAGCCAGAGCGCGTGACACCGGATGATCTGAAAGGTGGGCCAAGCTGGCAGCCAAACTGCGGACATCGGCTTCATTCCAGCCATTCAGCACCACGAAATCAGTCTGTGAGGGCTTGCCGTGGGTGATGGTTCCGGTCTTGTCTAACGCCAGCCACGTCAGCTTGCGCCCTTCTTCCAGGTAGGCGCCGCCCTTGATGAGAATGCCATGTCGAGCAGCAGCGGCCAAGCCGCTCACGATGGTGACGGGGGTGGAGATCACCAATGCGCAGGGGCAGGCGATGACCAGCAGCACGAGCGCTTTGTACACCCAGGTGAACCAGTCACCGCCCAGCAACAACGGCGGCAGGACAGCGACTGCCAAGGCCAGGGCGAACACCACCGGTGTGTAGACACGCGCAAACTGGTCGACGAATCGTTGCGTCGGGGCGCGGACGCCTTGAGCTTCTTCGACCGCATGGATGATGCGCGCCAGGGTGCTGTCGTCAGCGGTTGCCGTGACACGGTATTCGAAGGAGCCCCACTCATTGATGGTCCCGGCAAAGACCGCGTCCCCTTCGACTTTGTCCACCGGGAGGCTCTCACCCGTGATGGGGGCTTGATTGACGCTGGAGCCGCCGCTAAGCAGGACTCCATCCAACGCAATGCGCTCACCCGGTCTGATACGCGCACGGGCATAGAGTTCGACCGATTTCGCCTCGACTTCGCGCCACGTACCGTCGCGTTGCAATACCGTTGCTTGCTCTGGCGCCAACTGCATCAAGCCTCGGATAGCGTTGCGCGCACGGTCCAGCGATTTGGCCTCGATCAGTTCAGCCACCGTGAACAACACCATCACCATGGCCGCTTCTGGCCACTGACCGAGCAGCAGGGCACCCGTGACAGCAATGCTCATGAGTGCATTGATGTTGAGGTTGCCGTTGCGAACCGCGACCCAGCCTTTCTTGTAGGTCGTGATGCCGCAGGCTAGAACCGCCACGAGGGCCAACAGCGCGGCTACCCATGCGGGCAAGCCGGTCCAATGGGCAGCTTCCGACCCGATGGCCGCCAGACCTGCCAGTGCAAGTGGCCACAAGGGCTTGGCAGGCTCCACAACTGATTCCGTCTGTGCAGCGGAGCTATGGGCCACCTCGGGCGTGAAGCCCAGTGAGCGAACTGCGGCCAGGATGGGCTCGATGGCGTCCGGCGCGTGCGTCACGGTCAGCACGCGTTGCATCAGGTTGAATTCCATGTCGGTCACGCTCGACATGCCTCCCAGCTTCTTGCGCAACAAGCCCTCTTCAGTGGGGCAGTCCATTTGCATGATGCGAATGGGCGTTTTCATAGCGCTGCCGGTCGACACCGACTGACCAAGCCGAACGGGTGTTGCCGGGGTTGCAGGGGTGTCATGGTCACAACACGAGGCTGGAGCCGCCGGCATTGGCGTGGGTGCCGCGCAGCAAGAACCCTCACCATGATCGTGAGAATGACCGTGCGTATGGTCGTGTGAATGATGTTTGTGCTGGGCAGACATGATGTGGATCGAATGGACTGAATTCATTACACAACCTATAGTTACTATAGAGTCAATACATTTCTCTAAAGGCGTTATGAAAATAGGTGAACTGGCACAAGCAGGGCAATGCACCGTTGAGACGGTGCGTTATTACGAAAAGGAGGGCTTGCTGCCGGCCCCCGCTCGCACGTCAGGCAATTTCCGGGTGTACGGCGCCGAGCACTTGGAGCGCCTGCGCTTCATCCGTAACTGCCGTGCGCTGGACATGAGCCACGAAGAAATTCACGCCCTGCTAGGCTTGGCGGATCAACCTGCCGAAGGCTGCGGTGCGATCAATGCAGTGTTCGATCAGCACATCGCCCATGTCGATGAGCGAATCCGGGAACTCGTCCAACTCAAGCAGCAACTGGGGACGTTACGGCTGCGATGTAGCAGTGAACAAGCCGTGCAGCAGTGCGGAATTCTTCAGGGGCTGGCGGCGATGGAAACCGAGCAGAAGCAGGTACGACATACCCATGTGGGTTGAACGAGCGTGAGCTGGTGGGAGCAGGACCAGATCCGTGTACGGACAAAAAAGGCGGTTCAAACTTCCATGAACCGTCCTACGCTAATTCAGCAAAGCCTGACACACAGAAATCCTGACACCCCAGCAGGCTTCCCTCAGACAATTTACGGTCCACTCTTGAGTGAAGGCTGGGCCAACGCCAGCAACTCGACAAGAGCGATCCGATGGGGCGAATCACCGACGAGATCGAGCACATCAAGGCGCGCATTCGGGCCAAGGTCGAACACCCGTTCCAGGTGCTCAAGCGCCAGTTCAGCCACGTCAAGATGCATTACTCAGAATTGGCCAAGAACAGGGCGTAATTGCAGACTCTGTTCGCGCTGGCCAATCTGCCCCCGGCCTGGGTGCGCCTGAAAACCGGCGCGTGGCCGGTCGGGCGCAAAAACCCACCTCGAATGCGCTGATCGGCGGCTTGAACAAGCTCAGGTGGACGACTCGATGTCCATCAGTGCGGTGCTGGGTGGGTAATGCAGAGGTTCCCTAAGCAACACACAGTTCTTTACCGAGCAATCTGAATGGTTGTAACCATCATTTTGCTGCCCTCGTTGACGACCATGAACTTGACCTTGTCCCCGGGCTTCAAGTTGGTGAGCAGGCTCTTGTCCTTGGCGGTGAACACCATGGTCATGCCGGGCATGTCCATGTGTTTGATATCACCGTGCTTGAGAGTGATCTTTCCAGCCTCCATGTCGATCTTCTTCACCTCCCCATCTGTCATGGCAGCCTGTTGTGATGGGTCCATCTTGCCTGGCTCCATCGCTGTCTGAGCGAAGCCGCTTATGGGCACGGCAACCCCCAGGGCCAGAGCGGAGATAGCGAAAATCTGTTTGAACGTGTTCATGGTTTCTTCACGAGTAGGAGTTGAAAACCTGTGCCGAGCCGTCCTTCTGGACCAGCAGCACTTGGTAGGGATGGCGGCGTCCCTCATAGGTGGGACCATCCATCCCGGGTGACCCGAGGGGCATGCTCGGTACAGCCAGCCCGAGTGCCTGGGGTCGTTCCTTGAGCATGCGCCGGATGTCCGCCGCCGGGACGTGCCCTTCGAGCACATACCCTTGGACCAACGCCGTATGGCAGGAACCGAAGATCAACGGCATTCCGAGGCGAGCGCGGGCCAGGCTGTTGCCCTGATCGAGGGCGCTCACGACAAATCCGTTCTTTTCAAGGTACAGAACCCAGTCCTTGCAGCACTCGCAGGTCGGGCCCTTCCAAACCTGGACAGAAATCGGTTGTTTCTCAACAGCCAGGGCCAGCGAGGAGGCACCGAGGGCAAAGGAGCCAAGCAGCAACGTTCGCCGCTTTCGGTCTGGTTGGGCAGTGGCGAGTTGCATTGCAAGGACTCCGGTGGTCGTTAGAGTTACTTCTTAGCAACCTTGACCGCCCCCTTCATGCCGGCCTCGAAGTGCCCAGGCATCAAGCAGGCGAAATTGACCGCGCCAGCCTTGGTGAACTGCCAGACGATTTCACCCTGCTTGCCGGGGGCCAGCGAAACCTTGCTCGGCTCATCGTGCTCCATGTCAGGGAATTTCTTCATCTGCTCCAGATGCTCAAGCAGTTCCTTCTCGGTGCCAAGGCTCAACTCATGCTTAACCTTGCCATTGTTCATCACGATAAAGCGAACCGTTTCGCCCTGCTTGACTTGGATATCCGACGGCGTGTATCGCATGTTGTCGTTCATCTCAATATTGACGGTGCGAGCTGCTTTAGCTGCCACGCCGGGCTTGCCGATGGCGGTTTCTCCATCGTCATGGCCGCCTGCGTGATTGCCACCAGCAAAGGCGACACCAGATAGGGCCAGTGCGGTCAGGGCGGCGAGTTGTTTCGTGTGCGAAAGCTTGGAAGTCATCAGTGGGTCTCCAGGGGGTAAAAATATCTCAGTGGCCGCTGTGCGACGTAGGTTTTCGGACTTGAACTTCAGTGGCGCTGGCAGGTTGCTGGACGCGTGGCATGGATTGACCACCCTCCGCCTTGAACCGAGCAGGCTCAGCCAGCGGGCCGGTGTATTCGTGGGCTACCGTGCCTGCGGGGTGCTTGAACCAGCCCGGATCCTTGTAGTCGCCTGGCTTCTGGTCACGGCGTACTTTGAGGACACTGAACATGCCACCCATCTCCACCGAGCCGAACGGACCTTCCCCGGTCATCATCGGCGCGGTGTTGTCGGGGATAGGCATCTCCATCTCGGTCATGTCGGCCATGCCACGCTCGCCCATCACCATGTACTCGGGGATCAGGCCGTTGATCTTCTTAACCACACCGCTGTGGTCCACACCGATCAGCGTCGGCACGTTGTGGCCCATTGCATTCATCGTATGGTGGCTCTTGTGGCAATGGAACGCCCAGTCGCCTTCTTCGTCGGCGACAAACTCGACTTGACGCATCTGTCCAACCGCGATGTCGGCCGTGACCTCGGGCCAGCGTGAGCCAGTAGGCGTAGGACCGCCATCGGTGCCGGTCACGGTGAACTCGTGACCATGAACATGGATGGGGTGGTTCGTCATGGTCAGGTTACCGATGCGAATGCGCACCTTGTCGTTCAGGCGCACGTTCAGCGTGTCGATGCCTGGGAAGATGCGGCTGTTCCACGACCACAGATTGAAATCAGTCATCGTCATCGTCTTGGGCGTGTAGCTGCCCGGGTCGATGTCGTAGGCGTTGAGCAGGAAGCAGTAGTCGCGCTGCACCTCGTCGATCAATGGGTGCTTTGCCTTCGGATGTGTTACCCAGAAGCCCATCATGCCCATGGCCATCTGCGTCATCTCGTCGGCATGCGGGTGGTACATAAAAGTGCCAGGGCGGCGTGCCACGAACTCGTAGATGAAGGTCTTGCCGGGCTGGATGGCCGGCTGCGTCAGGCCGGACACACCATCCATGCCACTGGGCAAGCGCTGACCGTGCCAATGGACGCTGGTGTGCTCTGGCAGCTTATTGGTGACATAGATCCGCACACGGTCACCCTCCACCACCTCAATGGTCGGACCGGGACTCTGACCGTTGTAACCCCATAGATGGGCCTTGAAACCTGGCGCCATTTCACGCACGACCGGCTCAGCGACCAGATGAAACTCCTTGACGCCTTGGTTCATACGCCAGGGTAAAGTCCAACCATTGAGTGTGACTACCGGGTTGTAATGCTGGCCGCTGCTTGGCACCAGCGGCGCCATCGTGTCGGGGCGGGTCTGGATCACGGGCTCGGGCAGCGCGGCCATCGCCACGCGACTCACAGAGCTGGCTGCAACGGCACCGCCTGCAATGCCTGCGTATTTGAAAAACTCTCTTCTGGATGTCATGGGGAATTCCTGCGCTCAGTGCCCTGCACCGCCGCCACTTGGTGCGCTGGAGGTCGTAGAAAGCGTCGTATTGGTGGGCCGACCGATCAAGGTAGCCTGCAATGCTGCGTCGGCTAACCAAAACTGCTGTTCGGTGTCAATGGCTGCCATGACGGCACTCACTTGATCACGCGAGTCGGCTAGCAGCTCGAATACACCGATGATCATGCCGTTGTAGCGAAGCTGGTTTTCGTCCGAGATGACTTTCCGTAGCGGCACGACTTCGTCACGGTGATGGCGTGCAATGTCGTGGGCTGTGCGGTACGCTGAATAGCTCTCGCGCAAGCTGGATCCGGCAGCGCGCACCGTAGCCTCCAGTTGATTGGCGGCCGCCAGCGTACGTGCATTCATGACGTCGCGCTGTAGGCCACCCCAGTCAAAGAGAGGGAGTCGAATCCCGACCTCGTAGCCGCGAGAGCCTGATCGGGTGCCAGCGACGTTATCGAACTGGGTATTACGACGTGCAGTCAGTTCAATATCAGTGAAGCTAGTGAACATGTTTATGCCTTGTGCTTTGGCCGATGTATCCAGTTCGGCTTGTGCCAGCCTTATGTCCAATCGACCACGGCTCGCCTGGGATCCAATGGCATCCGGATCGAGTGCTTGCTTTGGAAGATCAGGTAAACGCTCTGGTAGCAAGAGCCTACTTGCTTGTGCCTCGTCAAGTCCCAGTAAACGCACTAGTTCCTCCCGGCTCGCCGTGACTTGATGACCAGCAGTCGCTAACCGGGTGGCGGCATCTGCATAAAAGGCCTGTTCGCGTGCCCGACTGAGTCGGTTGAACGTTCCGACCGACTGCAGGCGGCGAGCCAAGTCGGCGCCTGCCTCAGCGCTGGCATAGACCTGCTGCGCGTAGGTGAATGTCTGCTGGGCTGCTACAGCACGCACCCAAGCTTGGCGGACCTGCGTTACCTCATCAATGACTTCGCTGGTCAGGCGCAGTTGGGACTGCGCGATTCGCTGGTTCGCTAGGCCTTGGCGTCCAGGCAGCATCAAAAGGTCTAACAACCCGAATGACAAGGCACGAGTCAGTTCAAGATTGCCACCTGTGAGCACCATACGCTCAAAGCTGAACATCGGATTGGAGATGCGACCCGACTGCGCCGCATCAGCGGATTCCGCCCAACCACGTGCCAGCAGCGCTTGCAAGGAGGGACTATTGACAAGCGCTAAATGAACCGCGTCGCGTTGACCAAGCGGAGCTCCCAGTAGAGCCTCTGCAGCCTGAGTTCGCTGATCGCGTTCAGCAGGCGTGCGAGCGAGGCTCAGCCGCCCATCGGTAAAAGATCCCGCCTCGTCATTGACCCGGCGTACGTTTTGTTCGAGGCTGACACTGGCGCACCCCGACAGTACCGCCAGAGTGGCGGCTGACAAGACCAGTCGACCGCGAGAGGACTGCAGCACACGCCTCATGGCTTGTTCGCCTTCGACTCTTTGGCATACGCCTTCCAGCCACCAATACGCTCCACCCGATCGTTGGCTTCGCGCCATGACTGGACAGGTTCATCAGCGTAACCTTGGTATGCACTTAGGGAGGATGTGTACTGCAGCTTGGTCGGCGGCATCACCTTGGTCGACTCTGCCGGGGTCTGTGCTGCAGTTACGCTCGCGAGTAAGGTCAATGCCCAAGGGGACATCTTCCTAACGGCCGAATAAATGAAAAGTATTTGCATGTGCTTTTCGCGCTGTCTACTACTGAAACTGAGTGAAATGAATTTTGAAAGTCCAGCCCCGTCAAAAAGCTGTCGGAAAGATGACATTTCTGTCATGAAGACTCTATGTACGCGGAAGATCGGCACACTGGGAACTTGGTCACTTTTACCCAACAGAGCGCACCCGTGAAAATTTTGATCGTTGAAGATGAACCCAAAACAGGTGAATACCTGCGCCAAGGGCTGAGTGAAGCGGGGTTCGTGGTCGACCTAGCTCAGAACGGCCATGACGGGCTACACCTAGGGCTACACGGTGAGTACGACCTAGTGATCTTGGATGTGATGCTGCCAGGGCTAGATGGCTGGCAAGTACTTCAATCTCTACACAAGCATGGCCTGCAAATGCCCGTGCTGTTTTTGACAGCACGCGACCATGTGGAAGATCGGGTCAAAGGCCTGGAGTTGGGTGCAGACGACTATCTGATCAAACCTTTTTCATTCGCTGAACTGTTAGCGCGGGTACGAACCATCCTGCGCCGAGGACGTAGCGGAACAGACCCCACGACGCTGCGCGTCGCCGACTTGGAACTGGACCTCTTGCGCCGCCGAGTCTCCCGAGGTGGTCGACGCATCGATCTGACAGCCAAGGAGTTTGGTTTGCTTGAGTTGCTCCTGCGGCGGCAGGGTGAGGTGCTGCCCCGGTCACTGATCGCTTCTCAGGTCTGGGACATGAACTTCGACAGCGATACCAACGTCATCGAGGTAGCGATGCGCCGCCTGCGACTGAAGATCGATGACGGACAGGCGTTGAAGCTCATCCAGACCGTGCGTGGCATGGGGTATGTGCTGGAAGAACCTGAGGGTTCCTGAATGTGGAGGTCTCTCTCTCTCACCAGCCGGCTGACCGGCTTCTTCACGCTAGCAGCGGCCTCCCTCGTGCTGGGCATGGGGGTGCTGCTCATAGTCCTGACCGATCGGCACTTCGTGGCACTGGATCGAATGTCCTTGGAGGACAAAAAACACCTGATTGAAGAAATTATCACTACGTCCAATTCCATGAGTAATACGCAATCGCGCCTGGGCGAGGCATTGAGCAATCACCACGACCTGTATGTGTTGGTCGAAGCAGCAGGAGGAGCGACACTTTTTAAATCAAATTCTTTTCAGCCGCCAAAGCTCCTGTCCTCAAGAATTGACCCCATTAAACGGCAGGAGCTCTTGCAGTGGGGAGACGATGGGCAGGAATTTCGTGGACTTATTTTTCAGGCGAGTCCGGCCTATGAAAAATCATCCAACATGACTATCGTGGTTGCCATAGACACGGCGCACCATGCCCACTTCATGGCCCAGCTGCAGCGAACCTTGGCGTTTTGTGCTGGGTTGGCTGTTGTAATCAGTGGCTTGCTGGGCTGGCTCGCTGCTTACACAGGTTTATCTCCATTGCGAGCGATGAAATCCAGCGCAGCAGCCGTCACTGCCCAGCGGCTCGGCCAGCGCATGCCCGTCGAAGCAGTTCCCGTGGAGATGGCAGACTTGGCAGAGGAACTTAATCGGATGTTCGATCGCTTACAAGACGATTTTCAGCGTCTGTCAGAGTTTTCTTCTGACTTGGCCCACGAGCTACGTACTCCAATCAGCAATCTCCTGACACAGACACAGGTGGTTTTGTCGTCAAAGCGTGATACTGATACCTACCGCTATATTCTTGAATCTAACTCGGAGGAGTTTCAGCGCTTGGCACGCATGGTCTCAGACATGCTGTTTCTGGCCAAGACCGAGCGAGGCGTGGACCTGCCGAACAAGGAGCTGTTTTCTGCGGTTGAGGACGCGAAGGCTTTACTGGAGTTCTATGAGGTCTTGGCGGACGAAAAAAGCGTTCAGTTGAGTCTTCGCGGTGATGGCCGCATCTCAGGGGACCGCCTGATGTTCCGCCGCGCGCTCAGCAACCTACTGTCGAATGCGCTTCAGCACACCCACACCGACGGAACCATCCAGATCAAGATCAGCGAAACGGTGGAGGGGACACTAGTGGTCGTGGAGAACTCTGGAGATGCAATTGATCCCAAGGTACTGCCGCGTATGTTCGACCGTTTTTACCGAGCTGACCCAGCGCGGGCGCATCCTTCATCAGAAGGAGCCGGCTTGGGTCTGCCTATCACACGAGCCATCGTGCAAGCCCACGGTGGGATGGTGGACGCCTGCACCCAGGATGGTCTCACCGCTTTCCGCATGCTCTTCCCGAAGTGTCACGTCAAGGACGGTGGCGCTGCGACGACCAAGTCCTGAAATTAGCCGTCACCGAGCTGACACCTAGCCGCTGCGATCACCTTCTGAGCATCGTCAGGATGCTACAACCAACACAAACAGAACGAGCTGCCTTTTAGGATTTTACGGTTGCGCGAGGGATTTCCAAACACACGGCAGCTTTTGAGCGAAGTGTCGGTTTGGAGCCGCCCTCGCTCAGGGCCAGCTAAGTCTGGCTTTCTATTCTCCAGATCACGCAAATACCTGCGTGTTTCCACAACGGAGAATGTGATGCTTACCCACACAAAGATTGGCCTGTCGGCGGTGGCTTTACTGGCAGTTGCCGTCACAGCCTATGCGGCAAACACCGCGCAGAACGATGCCGTCAACATAGAGATGGCCAAGGTTTCAATGCCTCAGGCCATTGCGACCGCAGAGCAGCTGGTCCATGGCAAGGCCGCGCGTGCCGAATACGAGAAGACTGCAGCGGGTTGGGCTTATGACGTCGAGGTGCTTGCCGGTGCCAAGGTATTTGACATCCGCGTTGATGCAGACAAGGGCACCGTCATTTCCTCGGTAGAAGACATCGCCGACCGCGACGACGACAACGACAAGAAAGACTGATCCATCGCAGCACGCAGGGGTTACGGCCCCGGCATGCGGTGCGACCGACACCATGCAAAACCTCAATGAAACACTGTTTCTGCTGCTCAATGCGCCAGAGAACCCCAATGCATTTGTCCTACTGACCGCCAGATTTCTGGCCCAGCAACTCATCTGGCTGGCGCCTATTGCGCTGCTGGTCGGCTGGATGAGGGGCAGTGAGAAACTTCGCAAGTTGATGCTGGAAGCGACCGCCTCAGGCCTAGCCGGGCTGCTGATAGCGCAGGCCATAGGCATGCTGTGGAATCACCCGCGCCCCTTCACGCTGGGCCTGGGTCACCAACTGATTCCGCATGTGGCCGATGCATCCTTTCCCAGCGACCACTTAACGCTGATGTGGAGCATCTCCTTCAGCTTTCTGCTGCACCAGCGCCCCCGCTTGGCCGGCGTAGTGCTGACACTGCTGGGCTTACCCATGGCCTGGGCCCGCATCTACCTGGGTGTTCATTTCCCCATGGACATGGTGGGCGCGGCGGCGGTCTCAGGTCTAAGCGCTTACCTGTGCTTCCGCGAGGAGCGGTGGTTTGTGGAGCCGCTGTTTCGCTGGGCATCTCTGTTGCACCAGGGTGTATTTGGCCCTCTCATCCGCCGCGGCTGGCTGCGTGGCTGAGCCTCTAAGTTCCTGCTAAGTCTGCCGCAGCACAGTCGGGAATTTCTCACATTCAAATAAGCAATGAACATGAAAACTTCCCTCAATATCAGCGCCGATTCGCTCAACAAGGTGCCTGCCGTAGCGCTGAGTTTCTGGCTCATCAAGATCATGACCACCACGGTGGGCGAGACGGTGGCCGACTACTTGGCGGTTGACGCGGGCCTTGGAAAAACCAGCACCCGTATCGCCATGTTGATAGCGTTGGCCTGTGCCCTGTTTGTACAGATGCGCTCCAGCCGCTGCCATCCGGTGTCTTACTGGCTGACCGTGGTACTGGTCAGCGTCGTGGGAACGCAGATCACCGACGCACTGACAGACGGGCTGGAAGTCAGTCTGTACGTGAGTACGGCTGCGTTCCTGGTCTTGCTGTTGGCGACCTTTGCGCTGTGGTACCGAAGCGAGGGCACTCTGTCCATCAACCGCATTGACACTCGCAAGCGCGAGGCCTGGTACTGGCTGACCATCCTGTGCACCTTTGCCCTAGGCACTGCTGCGGGTGACCTGGCAACCGAGGCGCTGGGCCTAGGCTTCCAGCTGGGCGTGGTGGTGTTCAGCGTCCTCATCGCGTTGACCGTCGTAGCCTATCGCCTGGGTGTTCATTCAGTGCTTGCTTTCTGGCTTGCCTACATCCTGACCCGGCCCCTGGGTGCCGCAATGGGCGACTGGCTATCGCAGGCCACCGAATACGGCGGGCTGGGTCTCGGCGCTCTGTGGACCAGTGTCATTTTCCTGTCTGCCATCGCCGTGCTGGTTGCCATGGCACAGCGCAAGTCACAACTCAACGGCCGTCTTGCCGGTGCCTGAGCAGAGCTCATTTCCAACAACTGAAAGTTCTCCCATGAAACCACCCGTCCAAGCCAAATCTTTTAGCAGCTTTTGCGGCGCCGTTGCCCTTACCCTACTTGCCCTCGGCGCGTCCAGCATGCTTCCGGTCATGGGTGCACCGCTGGTCGAAGCCCGCGTAGCAGCCCCGTCCAAGCTAGGCAATCTGTCAGCCTTCCGAAACATTGCTGCCGACGTTGCTGCGCGCGTGGACAAAGGCGACCTGGCTGGCGCAAAGATGCGCATCAAGGACCTGGAAATCGCGTGGGACTCGGCCGAAGCCGGGCTCAAGCCGCGTGCTGCTGCGGACTGGCATTTGATCGACAAGAGCCTGGACAGGGCGCTAGAGGCGCTGCGCACTGGCAGCCCCAAGGCAGCGGATTGCAAGACGGCCATGGCCGAGTTGCTGCGGCTGCTGGACCCCAGCAACGCACCGAACTGAAAACCACTGGAATTCCAGTTCATCGTCTAGCGGTCACAAGCCATTTGATAGGCCCCTTTGATGCGTGTGTTGCTGGTAGAAGATGACCGGATGATCGGAGCGGCCGTTGAGCAGGCCCTCAAGGATGCGTCCTACGCCGTGGACTGGGTGCGCGACGGCCAGACGGCCATCACCACCCTGGCCAATCAGGCCTATGGCGCCGTGCTGCTGGACCTGGGCTTGCCTCAGAAAGACGGCATAGAGGTTTTGCGCTTTGTGCGCGCCAGTGAAAACACAGTACCGGTGCTGATCATTACTGCGCGGGATACGCTGGAGGACCGCATCGGCGGACTCGACACGGGCGCGGATGACTATGTGCTCAAGCCCTTCGAGATGGGCGAGTTGCTGGCGCGCATGCGGGCCGTTATCCGCCGCCAGGGCGGCGTAGCCGGCTCCGTGCTGTCCAACGGCGTGATCTCGCTAGACCCCGCTACCAAGGAGGTCAGCGTGGGCGGCAAGCCGAGCCGCCTGTCCAACCGGGAGTTCTCGCTATTGCGGGCCTTGCTGGTACGGCCTGGCGCCATTCTGTCGCGTGCCGACCTGGAAGACCGAATCTACGGCTGGAACGAGGAAGTCGAGAGCAACGCGGTGGAGTTCCTGATCCATGCGCTGCGCAAGAAGCTTGGCAGCGATGCCATCAAAAACATCAGGGGGATGGGATGGATGGTCGAAAAGGGCAACTAGGAAGCTCGCTGCAGTTCAGGCTGTCGGCGTGGCTGGCCTTGGTAATTGGCGGGGTGGCGCTGGCCGCCGGCGTGTTTTCTTTTAGTGCAGCCTTCAGAGAGGCCAACGAGCTACAGGACGACCAGTTGCGCCAGATCGCTGCCGTGGTGCGCCGCCAGCGTGTGCCGCTGACGCAGGCAGCCGGGCCGAGCGATGCGTCCGAGCTCGATCCCGAGTCCTTGGTGGTGCTGCAGGTGCTGGCTCCGCCCGGCCAGCTGGCTATCGCACCGCCTGGTCCGGCCGTTGCATTCCCCGCCAACATAGCGGACGGGGTGCAAACCGTCAGCGTGGATAGGCAGGACTGGCGCGTGGTGGTGGAGACGCTGGAGTCCGGCACGCGCATCGTGGTGGGACAGATGACCAGCGTGCGCGACGAGATTGCGCGCGACAGCGCCCTGCGTACCCTGCTGCCGATTGCCATCCTCATCCCCATCCTGCTGCTGCTGGTGGGCGCACTGATCCGCGCCATGCTCAAGCCGGTCAAGGACCTAGCGCTGGATATCGACCAGCGCGCACAGGACGATCTGCGCGAGATGAGCGAGGCCGGCATTCCCACCGAGCTGCGCCCCTTCGTGGTTGCCATCAATCGGCTGCTGTCGCGGGTGGCGCAGTCCATGGCCGGACAGCGTCGCTTTCTGGCCGATGCCGCGCACGAGCTAAGAACACCACTGACCGCCCTGTCGCTGCAGTCTGGCTTGCTGGGTGCAGCTGATATGTCCGCCCAGGCCCGGGAGCGCCTGGGCGCATTGCAGGGTGGTCTGGAGCGCTCGCGTCAGTTGCTGGACCAGTTGTTAGCCCTGGCCCGCGCTCAAGATGGTCCGCAGCAGGCCCTGCAGCAGGTCTCGGTGTTCGCGGTCTTTCTGCAAGTCGCGGAAGCCCTGATGCCCCTGGCGCTAGCAAAGCAAATTGACCTGGGAATGCTAGGCGAGCAAGACTACACAGTGCTGGCGACCGAGATTGACCTTCGCACATTGGTAAAAAATTTGGTGGACAACGCTATCCGCTACACGCCAGCAGGCGGCAGGGTGGACCTGTCCGCACGGTGCGCTGAGGGTCGTACGGAGTTGCTAATTGCAGACACGGGCCCCGGTATTGCCGAAGAGGAGCGTGCGCGCGTGTTTGATCCGTTTTACCGCCTGCTGGGCAGCGGGGAAATGGGCTCAGGGCTGGGCTTGTCAATTGTGCAATCCATCGCCCAGCGAATCGGTGCCCATATCAATTTGGAGCATGTCAACACCTCGGAGAAAACCGGCCTGCGCGTCGTAGTTTCATTTTTACAAGTCGCTCAGTAGGAATACATCAGTTGGCAATCCTAGATAATGTTTGCAATTATCACGCCGCTACTTATCAAGTAGAAACCAGATTTAAGGCAAAATTCAGACCGCCGCACGCATACTGGTGTATGCGCTCCAGACATCACGCCCGCCTCGTGCTGACCATGCCACCGCTCCGCTGGTCGGATTGGTTCCTGTGGCTAGCCTCAGGCGTTGATCTAGGCGACACTTCGGAGTCCTCATTGACCCTGTTTTTTGCGACCCGAAATGCTCGACGGCTACCGGAACGCCTACGACTGGCAAGCCACGCTTGCGCTAGTTGCTACCGCCACCCTTGGCTGCGCTTTCCTTCGGGTGGCTAACAGTAAGGCTCAATGTATAAAAAACAAATCGATTTTTCGGCATGACTGAGACTTTGAGACAATGGATGTAATACAGTGCGTGACGGGTCGATCTGTTTTGCGCCAATCAATTTAAATGAAAATTCCAATGCCCTACCGCCGCCCGCTTATCCGTTTTTTGTCAGCAACCTTATTTGCTGTGCTCTCGATGTTTGCATGGGCTGGATATTTACAATACTCCGGCAACGTTCATGAAATCGAGCCGAGTCAGTTTTATAGGTCTGCCCAGTTAAACGGTGACGAGTTCAAAAACATCATTAAAGAAAAGGGCATCCGTACCGTCATCAATCTAAGGGGTGAAAATATCGGATCTGATTGGTATGATGCAGAAATAGCCGCAGTTCGTGAAACCGGCGCACACCATATCGATATCAGGCTTTCAGCCAATAACAAGCCTGATGCTGAAACATTGAACGCTCTTATAAAAGCGTTGCGTACTGCACCGCGCCCGCTTCTTGTTCACTGCAAGGCCGGAGCTGACCGGACGGGCCTTGCCAGTGCCCTTTATGAATATCTGGTTGAAAACAAAACCGCAAAGACGGCCAGCGGGCAGCTTTCATTCAGATATGGGCATTTTCCTTGGCTGTGGAGTGACACAGTGGCAATGGATAAAACATTCTTCGAGATAACCGAACGGGACAAGCTACCTTCCGAACTGGTGCCAGTACACCTGAATAAAACCGCTTCTCCATAGGCCGGAATCAAGGCATCATCGGCTATGTGTGGAGTCCCCCGACAACCGCCGCCGTGGCTGATGACTCCTGCTGAACAGGTGCCAATGCGCACCCGGCAGGATCATGCCATTTCCACGCCGGACAAGCTGCGTCACCAAGAACAACCGGGTGACGCTTTGACCGTACCAGCTTCCGCCAAACTCAACCGCGCTACGCTGCGCGCCATCCCGCCCGGCATCTGGGCGCTGGGCTTCGTCTCGATGCTCATGGACATCTCTTCGGAGATGATTCACGCGCTGCTGCCGGTCTACCTTGTCACCGTGCTTGGCACCTCTGCCGCCACGGTTGGCCTCATCGAAGGTGTTGCCGAGGCAACCGCTTCCATCACCAAGGTGTTCTCCGGCGCATTGTCCGACTGGCTCGGCAAACGCAAGCTCCTCGCGGTTCTCGGCTACGGTCTGGCGGCCTTCACAAAACCGGTGTTCCCGCTTGCTCCGTCGGTCGCATGGCTGGTGGCAGCCCGCTTCATCGACCGCGTTGGCAAGGGAATACGCGGCGCGCCGCGTGATGCCCTTGTGGCTGACATTGCGCCCGCGCACCTGCGGGGCGCGAGCTTTGGGCTTCGCCAGTCGCTCGATACCGCCGGGGCGTTCATCGGCCCGATGTTCGCGATTTTGTTGATGTGGCTGACTGCGGACAACTTCCAGGCGGTGTTCTGGCTGGCGGTTGTTCCGGGCTTCCTCGCCCTCGTATTGATCGTGTTTGCTGTACGCGAGCCGGAGCGTGCGCCAGGGCTTCGCCCGGTACGCTTTCCCTTGCACCGCGACGAGCTGGCCCGGCTGGGGCGGGGCTACTGGCTGGTTATCGCTGTGGCAACCGTGTTCACTTTGGCCCGCTTCAGCGAGGCGTTTTTGGTGCTGCGCGCCCAAGCGGTTGGCTTGCCTGTCATGCTGGTTCCCGCCGTTCTTGTCGTGATGAACGTGGTCTATTCCCTCGCGGCCTACCCTGCCGGGGTGCTGGCTGACGACGGGGGACGACACCGCGTCTTCATCATCGGTCTAATGCTGCTGGTGGGTGCGGATTTGGTGTTGGCCTTCGCGCCCGGTATTGCTGGCGTTGCCATCGGGGTTGCCCTGTGGGGCCTACACATGGGCTTCACCCAAGGACTGCTTGCCACGCTGGTAGCGGATACCTCGCCGCCAGAGTTGCGGGGAACGGCCTTTGGCATGTTCAACCTGCTGACGGGTGGCGCATTGCTGGTGGCGAGCGTGGTGGCCGGGCTGTTGTGGGACAGCCTCGGCGCTCAGACAACGTTCCTTGCCGGTGCTGGCTTTGCGGGCGTAGCGTTATTGGGACTGCTGGCCATCCGTCGCCATCTGGCTCCCAGTGTGGTGCCAGCATGAACAGCTACCTCATCGTATTTGTCGGAGCGGGTACGGGCGATGACGCTGGCGCGCAGGCTGGCGTGGCTGGCCTCTTGAGCGCAGGTACGCCCGCACAGGCAGCATGAGGGCATAAATGCCCGTCGTACGGCGCGCGACAGACTGGGAAGCGGTCAATGACGATTGCAAACCTGCTTCAAACGGGCGGGCGCTTGCCGCAGGTTGGTCACAGATCGCTGGGCGAGCGGGTTTCAGGAAGTGGAGGCATCCATCCCATTGATTACAACGGACCGCGTACGCCGCCGGCGCATCAGCAAGTAGGCAGCAGGCACCACGAACATCGAAAGCAATGGCGCCGTGATCATCCCGCCGACCATCGGCGCAGCGATACGTTGCATGACCTCGGAACCCGTGCCTGTGCCCCACATGATGGGAAACAGGCCGGCCAGGATCACTGCGACCGTCATCGCTTTGGGGCGCACGCGCAAGACAGCACCTTCACGAATTGCGTCGAGCAAGTCGTCGTTCGTCGTTGTATTCGCATCGACACGCTCGTTCCACGCATGCTTCAGGTATAGCAGCATGATCACGCCGAACTCGGCCGACACGCCCGCTAACGCAATGAAACCCACCGCGCCTGCGACCGAGAGGTTGTAGCGCAGCAGGTACAGCAACCAGATGCCGCCAACCAACGCAAATGGCAGTGTGGCCATAATCAATAGGGCCTCATCGAAGCGCTTGAAGGTTACGTACAGCAGCACGAATATGATCAGCAGAGTGAACGGCACGACGATCTTCAGCTTCGCGGTCGCGCGCTCCAGAAACTCGAACTGGCCCGACCACGAGATCGAATATCCCATCGGCAGCACGACCTTCTCGGCAATCGTGCGCTGCATATCCTTCACTGCCGAACGTAAGTCGCGTCCACGGATGTCCACGTAGACCCAGCCGGAGAGACGCGCGTTCTCGCTGCGCAGCATCGGCGGACCGTCAGTGATGCGGATGTCGGCCACATCGGACAGCACCAGCCGCGCACCCTTCTCTGTGACGATGGGTAGCACATGCAGCTTCTCCAGAGAGTCGCGCATTTCTCGTGGATAGCGCAAGTTGATCGGAAAGCGCTGCAAGCCTTCGACGGTCTCACCAATGTTGTCGCCGCCCACCGTCGAGGTGATGATGGACTGCACGTCAGCGATGTTCATGCCGAAGCGCGCGGCGGCATCGCGGTTGATCGTCACGTCCACATAGCGACCACCCGTGAGACGTTCGGCCAGCGCACTGCTCACACCTGGCATATCCTTCAAGGCCTTCTCAATCTCGCCCGTCACACGGTCGATCACGGCCAGGTCGGTACCGGCCACTTTCACGCCCACCGGGCTCTTGATGCCAGTGGCCAGCATGTCGATGCGGTTGCGAATCGGCGGCACCCAGATGTTGGCCACCCCTGGCACCTTGACGATGCGGTCGAGTTCATCGACCAGCTTGTCCTGCGTCATGCCGGGCCGCCACTGACTCTTTGGCTTGAACTGAATCGTGGTCTCGAACATCTCCATCGGCGCCGGGTCGGTCGCGGTCTCGGCGCGGCCAGCCTTGCCGTAGACGCTGGCGACTTCAGGCACGGTCTTGATCAGCCTATCGGTCTGCTGGAGCAGTTCGGCGGCCTTGCCGGCCGACAGGCCAGGCAGTGCCGACGGCATGTACAGCAGGTCGCCTTCGTCGAGCTTCGGCATGAACTCGCCACCGATGTGCTGCAAGGGCCACAGGCTCAGCACCAAGGCGATGCCTGCAACCACCAGCGTCGTCGTCGGCGCACGCAGCACCCCGTTCAGCAGAGGCCGGTACACCGCAATCAGGAGTCGATTCAGCGGGTTGGTCTTCTCGTCCGGGATGCGGCCCCGGATCAAGTAGCCCATCAGTACGGGGATCAGCGTTGCCGACAGTCCGGCCGCAGCAGCCATGGCATAGGTCTTCGTGAAAGCAAGCGGCGAGAACAGCCGTCCCTCCTGGGCTTCCAGCGTGAACACCGGGATGAAGCTCAGCGTGATGATCAGCAGCGAGAAGAACAGCGCCGGCCCGACCTCGGCGGCCGAGTCGCCGATGACCTTCCAGCGCGCTTCGCCTTCGAGCGTCTGGTCGGGGTGCTCGTGACTCCAGCGCTCCAGGTGTTTGTGCGCGTTCTCGATCATCACCACCGCCGCATCGACCATGGCACCGATCGCGATGGCGATACCGCCGAGCGACATGATGTTCGCGTTGACGCCCTGGTAATGCATCACGATGAAGGCCATCAGGATGCCCAGCGGCAGCGAGACGATGGCCACGAAGGCAGAGCGCAGGTGGAACAGGAAGATGAAGCACACCACGGCGACGACGGCGAACTCTTCGAGCAGCTTGTAGCCGAGGTTGTCCACTGCGCGCTCGATCAGACCGGATCGGTCGTACACAGGCACGATCTCGACGCCCTTGGGTAGGCTGGCCTGAAGCGTCTTGAGCTTGTCTTTGACGGCAGCGATGGTCTCCAGCGCGTTCTTGCCTGAGCGCATCACGATCACACCCCCAGCGGCCTCACCCTCACCGTCGAGTTCGCCGATGCCGCGCCGCATCTCGGGGCCAACCTGGATGCGCGCCACATCGCCAAGCCGCACCGATACGCCTGCGGCGGTACTCACCAGCGGCACCTTGCGGAAGTCGTCGAGCGACTGCAAATAGCCCGAAGCGCGCACCACGTACTCGGCCTCACCGAGTTCCAGCACCGAGCCGCCAGCTTCCTGGTTAGCCTTCTGGATCGCTTCGACCACCTTGGAATGCGGGATGCCGTAAGCGGCCAGCTTGTCGGGGTCGAGCAGGACTTGGTACTGGCGCACCATGCCACCGACCGACGCAACCTCGGCGACGTTCGGCACGGTCTTCAGTTCGAACTTCAAGAACCAGTCCTGCAAGGCACGCAACTGACCGGCGTCTTGCGTGCCACTGCGGTCCACCAGCGAATACTGGTAAATCCAGCCGACTCCGGTGGCGTCCGGCCCGAGCGTGGCCTTCGCGCCCGGTGGTAGCTTGGCCTG
The DNA here is from genome assembly GCF_965250675.1 of Leptothrix sp. (in: b-proteobacteria). Classification (NCBI taxonomy): domain Bacteria; kingdom Pseudomonadati; phylum Pseudomonadota; class Betaproteobacteria; order Burkholderiales; family Sphaerotilaceae; genus Leptothrix; species Leptothrix sp. (in: b-proteobacteria). Next base: position 73,754 of record NZ_CBDFPH010000003.1, on the reverse strand, counting down.
GACTTGGTTCAGGTATTCCAGCACGCGCGAGCGCGCCCAGTAAAGATCGGTGCCATCCTCGAACAGCACGTAGACGAAGCTGTCGCCGAAGAACGAGTAGCCCCGTACCGTCTTCGCCCCCGGCACCGATAACATCGTCGTCGTTATCGGGTAAGTGATCTGATTCTCGACGATGCGCGGCGCCTGGCCCGGGTAGGTCGTGCGGATGATGACCTGCACATCCGAGAGGTCGGGGAGCGCGTCCAGCGGCGTGCGCTGTAATGAATAGACACCCCAGGCGCTGAGCATTAACGTGGCGAGTAGCACCAGGAAACGGTTGGTGATGGACCAGCGGATCAGCTTGGCGATCATGGCTTGCTCCCTGTGGTTGCGGATGCAGGCGCCTTCGGCGCAGGCTGCAGCAAAGTCGTACCGGTGAGTTGCGGCAGGCTCTCCACGTCCATGTAGAACTCGAAGTCAATCCGGTCACCGGCCTCCAGGCCACGTGGGACTCCGCCCTTGGGCAGCTTGAAGTCCATCGTCATCGCTGGCCATTTCAGCGACGCGATCGGTCCATGCGACAAGGTCATCGTGTCGGTGCCGATCGCTTCGATCTTCGCGGTGCCTGCGTGCCGGGGCGAAGTGCTGGCAGCGGTCGGCCTGGGCTCGACGTTCAAGCGCGCCTCAATGCCTTTGAGGCTGGCCTCGGAGTCGATCAGGAATTGTGACGACACCACCACGCGTTGGCCGAGTTGCAGACCGCGCTTGACCTCGGTCTGCCCACCGCTCTCAATGCCGAGCTCGACATCGACCGGGCGGAAGCGGCCGTTGTCCTCAGCCAGCATCGCCACCGCGCGCTTACCAGTCTGGATGATGGCTTCGGTCGGCACGAGCAGTGCCTTGTCCCTGCGCCGGTCCATGAACTGCATCTGCACGAACATACCCGGGACCAAGGCCCCATTCGCATTCGCCAGTTCAAGCCGCGCCTTCAGCGTGCGGGTGGTCGGGTTGACTTCAGGCAAGATTGCCTGCACCTTGCCGTCGAACTTCGCACCTGGTGTCGCCGGGCTGGTGGCTTGCACCTTCACACCGGAGCGCAGCAACGCCGCCTGGCTCTCGGGGACTTCAGCGTTGGCCCATACGGTGCCGAGGCCATTGATGCGGAACAGAGTTGCTCCTGCCATCACGGTCATGCCCTCGCGCACCATCAGCTCGGTAACAACACCGCTGATCGGCGCCGTCAGCGTGATACGTGGCTGGGTGCGATCGGTACTTTCCACCAGCACGATCTGCGCATCGCTCATACCAACCTGGAGCATGCGCTGGCGGGCTCCATCAACGAGCGATGCAAGGTCGATTCCCTTCATGCGACGCACGGACAGGAACTCTTCCTGCGCGGCGATCCAGTCAGGTACGTATAACTCGGCCAGCGCTTGCCCCTTGCTTACCCGGTCGAGCGTCGCCCGAACATGAAGGCGTTCGACAAACCCAGTGCTGCGGGCCTGCACAAGCACCTGATCGCGTTCGTTGAAGGCGATGTTGCCAACGGCCGACACCTGTGGCGACAAGGTGCCTTCGGTGACCAGTGCCGTGCGCACGCCCAGGTTCTGCTGGATGCGCGGGCTGACCGTCACCTTGCTCCCGTCGCCATCGTTGTCGGCGTAGACGGGCACCAGCATCATGTCCATGAACGGCGATTTGGCGGGCTTGTCAAACTTGTTCCCCGGCACCATTGGGTCGTGGTAGTAGAGAATCTTATTGCCCGTCACTGGATCGACATCGCCGGCCTTGATGCCGGAGGTGATGTGACGACGGGTAGCGTCTTCGCCTTGAGCGATGCTTTGAGGAACGTCCTCGGTTGCTGCTGCTGCCGGACTGCTGGCAGACACGGTGACTGGCATCGGTTTCGTGCTGTTCGAAGCGTTCATGTCCATGCCACGTTGCATGCCCGTGGCGTAAAGGCCATAGCCGGCTGCGCCCAAGGTGCCAATGACCAGCATGCCGATCAAGAATTTCGTGGTCTTCATGTTCATTTCTCCGTGGAAGCGGCAGCGCGATCAGACGTACTTGCGTTGTGTGCCGGCGGGACCAGGTATTCGAGTTGCGCCCAGCGGCTGGCCGTTTCCATCTCCAGGCGCAGGCGGTCCATGCGCGTGTCGATCTCCATACGCCGTGCTTCGAGCACGGAGGTGAGCGACCCGCTGCCGCCTCGATAGGCGGCCAGCGCAGCACGCGTGCGCTCGCTGGCCAGTGGAATCAGCGTGCTGTCATAGTGAGTAAGTCGGTTCTGGCCGCTCTGCCACTCCAGAAGCCAGTTGCGCATTTCGGCCAGGTGTTCGCGGGTGGCTTCTTCGCGCGTGGCCCGCATCTGCTCGATCACGGCTAGCTTGGCGGTGAGTTCACGGTCTTGGCGGTTCCGGGCGTCGAATTGCAGGGGAATCGAGACATTGACCGAAATCATGTTCGAGTAGGCCGACCCCCGCTGATTGAACATCAGCTCCACATTCCAGTCCGAGCGCTTGTTGCTCTGTGCGATATCGGCATCGGCACGCGCCAACTCTTCCTGCTTGGCCATCAGCGCGATCTCGGGGTGATGAGCCAGCTGGGATTCGACGGTATTGATGTCAAGATGAACGGCCGCAAACGGTGGGAGCGCACCCAAAGGTGCCTCAGCCTCGGCACCGACCCAGCGGGCGAGTCGGGTCTTGGCGGTCGCGATCTGGCGTTCAGTTTGTCGGATGCGGTCGTCGATCAGTGCACCGGCCATGCGCGCGGCGAACACGTCGGCCTGTGCGCCGCGCCCACTCCGGTAGGCGGTGTTTGCGGCCTCGATCTGCAAACCGGCTTCGGTGCTTTGGCTCTGGAGGGCTTCGAGCATGCGCTCCTGGTAATAGCGATCCAACCAGGACATCGCAGTGTCGCGCCGCAAGTTAGCGAGTGCGATATTACGCAACGCCTCGGCCGCCTCGGCTTCTCGATCGAAGCGAGCCGATCGCACTTTGAGTTTGTCGCTGCGCGTAATCTCCTGCATCACGCCGATGGAGCGCATCGTCATGAAGTCACGCGTCAGGCTCAGACGATCCTGCCCATCGATCGGCAGGTTGTTGATGCCGGCCTTGAGCGTGGGATCGGGCCGCTGACCTGCGGCGACGGCCATCTCACGGGCGGCTGTAACAGCAGCGTCTTGCGCCGGGAGTTGACGCGAGCGATCTTGCGCGACTCGCAGTGCCTGATCGAGCGCCAGGGCTTGTTGCGCGTGGCTGGCAAGGGGGACCAAGGTCGAACCCAGGACCAACAATGCGGTCAGGTTGTGCAAGCAGCGCGCGCGGCGCGCGCCCGCTTGGTGTAAAGCACAGAACATGGAATCTCCAGACAACGAAACGGTGGCTTCGTGTCGGCCTGTTCTGCAGCAACGGCAAGCGCCGAGGCAAGAACAAGCACGACCGATGCGCCAGACTGACCCGCAGGGTCGTCAGCGCAACGTGGTCTGGGAGATCAGATTCGGAAACAGCAGTGCAGTATCGTATGTGGCGGAGATGCCGCCCCAAGGGCACTGCTCGCATCGACCGTAGGACGCGGTGCAACAAGAGGCTCTGGAGCCACGGCAGTAAGGTACAACGCAGTTAGCGTAGCCATAGGCACCGTCAGAGTAGCGATGTGGTCGCTTTGCTGACCTTGTTGGCAATGCGCGGCGCAGAGATTGGCGAACGACGAGTCCATCGCCCCTGCCATGTCCTCACAATTCATAGACATGTGCTCGGTCGTCGCCATCGTGATGTCGGCAGGCTGAGCGTCCGTCGCATTAGACGAAGTCATCTGCATCGCCATACTGCCCACAATCGAAAGGCCGGGGCATGCGTAGGCCGAAACGGCCAGTTGTGCTAACAGCACTACAGCCATCAGCACTCGACAAACGGATCGTATGAACTGTCGCGTCATACCGTTCATCCCGCTACTGTCCAGTGAAGCACAGTCGATGATCCTCTGGCACGCGGAGCGACGACAGATATTTCAACGGGGCTCAAAGGCAGGAACATCAAGTCAGGGGAAGTCAGGTAACTGTCGAACACGTACTTATAGCTTTAGTGTAGTTGCACGAAGAGGAAGTTCTCTTCATCCGCACACTGGTAGCGAAATCTGCCAGCAAATGCGCGCCTCTACGTTCATGCGTCGGTTCAGTCCTTCAGTAAATGAGCCCGTTCACCACACACAACCATTAGGGTCGCTATCAGATCCGCAAACGCCACCATCCACGTGGTGGCGCTGCCTAACAACGCGAGAACCAGGAACACTACCTTGATGCCAAGCGCCAGACTGATGTTCTGACCAACACATTCATTGGCTACGTTTCGATGAGCACCACTTGTTCAATTCCCGATTTCATAGCCCGATATGTCATCGCGAACGACTAATTTCGACAGAAGTTACCGCACCGTCATCACCTGTATAGGCCCTCCACTGAGGTGGGTTCCGATTCGGATCGATGCGAGACTGGATCGCCCGCGCCAGCCGAAGATCCGCCGGATCGCCAGACGCGGCCAACGCCTGCGCGATCTGTTCCCAGGCCTGTTCGACATCGACCCGGCTTCTCTGAACACCATGGTTAGGTGGGGCACTCCGCCGAACGCTTTTCAGCCGCCCCTCCTCTCGGGCCTTGATACGCCACAACCCCTCCGACGTCCGCGCGCTCCCACGGGTAGCCTGCCGACTCGCCTCCGCGTCGATCCCCATCTCGCGCAGCTTCTCCGCAAACGTCTCCCGCCACCTCGCCAGATCCGCCTTGCGCGGATTCAGCCGTTTGCCGTGCTTGGACTCAGCCCTGACGCTGAGGTGCACGTGCGGATTGGCCTGGTGGTCGTGCAGCACCATCACCATCTTGTGGTCGGCTAATTCGACCTGAGCGAAGGCCCTGACTGCCCGCTGCACCGCCAGCGGATCCGTGCCGCGCGGCATCGACAGCATGAGGTTGAAGGCCTCACGCCGTTGCCCGGGTAGCGCATCGTCGGCGATGTAGGAGCCGCCATAGCGCCAGTCGTCAGCCAGATCGTGCAGGGCGCCGCTCCCGTGCCGGACATCGCCCAATTCGTCCTCAATATCAAGCCGGCCGTTCTTGCTGATGTAGCGGAAGTGGGCCGCAATCGCCCGCATGCCCCGCCCGCCTCCGGTCACCTTGACCATCACCTGCGGCGCTCGGCGCACCACGGTTGCGGCGATGCGGGCGCGGATCTCCGTCGCACGCTGGCGGGTCGCTTCGGCGGTCAACTTGGGGCTGGTGTTGCCACGCACGATCCGGTTGCCTGGGTAGAACAGCCGATCGCCCCACAGCACCAGAACGCCGTCAAGGTTCGAAGTGGAAGTCATGATGTGCTCCTGAGAATCACGAATGCACCGATCGACCGGTCCCGTCCGACCTGCGTTGTGGACGCAGATCGGCCAAGGCGTGCGATGCCAGCCGTAGGTGGGCTCTGACCTCCTCACCGAGACGGTCGAGCCGTTCACGGTAGACCCGGGCGGCCTGCACCTCGCCACGCCCCAGCAGCTGAGTCAGGTGGCGAAGGTCGCGGCTCAAGGTCGACAGTTCTGCGTTCGACGTCACCAGCGCGGCCAGGCAAGCCACCCGGTCGCCACCTTCGCCCAAGGCCGCGACGCCATCGAGCAGACCGGCGACGTGGTCGCCAAGGCTCAGACCAGACCGACGCGCTGTGTCGGTCAATCGCAGCAGATGCGCGCGGCTCATGCGCAGCGACACCCGCACACGGCCGCCAGCCGGCTGGGTCGAGCGGCGCGACAACGGGTGGCCAGCGACGCTGCCCGGCTGCGCCAGCACATCAGCCAGCGCACCTCGGACGACATCCGACGGCGACACACCCATCGCATCGGCACGTGCCACCAGCGCGGCCTTCAACCCTTGCAGGTCCACGCTGATCCGATCCCGCGACGTTGTGGCCATGGCAACTTCTCCAGACGCTCGACAAGTAGGTCGGTCAGTGGCTCGGTAAACGGGCCAGACCGTTGTCCGACATCGGCGCCACCGCGCCTATCTCTGCACTCACCTCTGGATGTAGTCTGGGTTCGGATCAAGGCGGGTCAGCCGATGATCCGGGCCCGGGATTCATCGGGCTGCCAGCGGGCAGACGGCCGGGGTTGTCAAACCGTTTGACAAGCAGCCGACCTGGGTGCCCCTCGGGCCAGACGAAGCGGGCGCCACGCTCTAAGCCCGCCGTGTCACTCGGAGTGACACGAGCTCGCGCCAACGCAGCCGGCCATCGGATGGCCGGGGGCTTGCTCAGTGGTAATCGTCTTCGAGCTGATGCCGCACCGCGACGATCAGCACGTGGCTGGCATCCTCGATCTCGAACAAGGCCACATAGCCTGACCGGCCAAACGGAATCACCAGTTCACGCAGGAAGGGGCTGGCGCCGGCTTTGCGGCAGGTGAACGGCGACGAGCGCAGCGTCGCCAGGCCGGCCCGGATCGCTGCCAAGGCCTGTTCGGCCAGGGCCAGATCGCCCCCGTCGCGTGCCAGCTCGCGTTCCAGCACGAAATCGAACAGGCGTTCAAGATCGTGCTGCGCCTCGCGCGTCAGGCGAACCGAGAAACTCACGTGCGCGGCAGGATCAGTCGTGATAGCGCGGCATTGAGCTTGCTCTGCAGCCGCTCGACCACCTCCTCGGCGTCGACGGTGTCGCCCGTGCGGCGCGCCTCGTCCCTCGACCTCAGGCCGCGCGCCACAAACTCGGCCTGGACCCGCCGACGCTCGACGCCCGCCCGCACCGCCGCCTCGACGAACTCGGACAGCGTTTCACCCTCAACGAGCATAGCCTCGACCTCGGCCCGGAATTCAGGCTCGACGCGGACGGCGGGGAGGTTGGCGGTTTTCATCAAGTCAGTGTATTGCAATTGCGATGCAAACACGGTCCATCCAGCAGCAGGCCTGCGGACTTGACACTCGGAGTGACAAGCTCTCACCTCTAGCCTCAGCGTTCACTCTCGCCTACGTATGCAGTCTGGTTTCGGATCGAGGCGGGGCCGCCGATGATCTGGGCCTGGATTTCATAGGGCTGCTGGCTCGCTGCCGTGGCGTTTGTCAAACCGTTTGACACGCTGCCGGGCCGCAGTTGTCAGCGCTGGAAGCGGTGAGCACTGCACCCCAAGTCCTCCAACCCGTCACCCGCCGACGGATCAGCTTGTCAAACCGTTTGACAGGCCAGATGCGAGATTCGCCCGGCACAAGCAGCGCTCAATCAACCACGAACCCGATCAGCTTCAGCGCCGCCGCAGGCAACGCGATGCGCGAGCCACCCGAGAGGGGCCGTACATAGAAGTGCCCCGCCTCGTCCGGCACCGCCGACACCAAGAGCTTGTAGCGCTGCCCTGCACTTTCGACCTGCAGCCGACACTTGGCCGGCGGATCGGTTCGCCCGCCCTTGAGGCCAGATTGTCCGGGCATGAGATCCGCGGTGTTGTCCTGCAGTGAGGTGGCCGGGTCTCCTGGGTCCGCCGTGGCGTCAGGATCAACCATCACCGGGGTCACCGCCTCATGCGGAGCCTTCAGTTCCGCCTTCAGCTGTTCCACCCGGCTGCGGGTGATGTTGTTCTGTCCTCCGACCCAGGCTTCGATCTCCTGCGGCTGCTCGGCGTGCAGCCTACGAAGTTCGTGCAACTCCTTCAGTCCGGTGCACCGCCCTTCCCTGTACGCCTGCAACAACCAGCCTGGCGGCTCGATCAGCGCCGTGACCAGACTCACCCACTGCCGGCTCTTGCCCAGGTGTCGGGCGATGTCGGCCTGGCTCTCGCCCCGCTGCAGGCGCTTCTGCACGAACATCGCCAGCTCCAGCGGGCGCAGGCCTTCGCGCTGCTCGTTCTCGATCAGCTGGTCGTAGCCATCGGCGCTGGTGTCGATGAAGGCTGGGATATGCGCCTGTCCCGCGAGCCGGGCCGCTCTCAGTCGCCGGGCGCCAAAGTTCAGGGTCCAGCGGCCCGGCTGGGTGGGGTGCGGACGCACCGAGATCGGTGATTTGACGCCGCGTTGGCGCACGGTCTCGGCCAGTTCCTGCAGGGCGGTCGCGTCGAACTCCCTGCGTGGTTGCTCTGGGTCTTCGTCGATCGCGTCCAGGGCCAACAGCAGCGGCACGCCGCTGGCCTCGGCGGGCGCCTCCAATGCCAACAGGTCATCAAGCTGCAGGGCCATGGCTCGCCTCCCGCAGAGGCTGGGCACCACAGACCAGGTCACCGATGCGGCTCAGGCTCGGCTCAATCTCGCGCCAGGCCTCGCGCGCAGCGGTCTTCTTCATCTCCCACAGTACTACGCCGGCTGCCTGGGCCTCGGCGATGCACGAGCGCTTGGGAATGGACGCGAACTGGCCTGGTCCGTCACCCGTGCGGATCATCAGCGGGTGGTAGTGCTGCACCACCTGAATGAAGTTGGCCTTCTGGAACGGCGTGGGCTCGACCAGCGTGGGCAGCAGGCCGAGCAGTTGCAGCTTGGGGTTGAGCACTGCCCGGATCTTGCGAAGACCGACCCGGTCGTGGTTCAAGAGGCCGCTGACGCCGTCGAGCGCCTCCTGGTTGAGCTGGATCGGCGAGAGCGCAAAGTCAGCCGACGCCAGCGCGGCAATGACGCGGATGTCGGGGTTCGGGTTGGTGTCGATCACGCAGACGTCGAACACCGCATCCACCGCCGTCAGGAAGCTGCGGAAGTTGCGCGCAAACGGCGTGTGCTGGTCGGGCTGGCGCTCCAGGTTCAACAGCGCCCGATCAGCGGGTACGAGGACGAAGGGCCGGTCGGGCAAGGCCAGGGCTGAATGGGTCAACAGGGCATCGGACGTGCAGTCCGCCAAGGTCGGCCGGCCGGAGAGCCGCAACGGCCGGGTGAAGTTGCCTTGGTGATCGAGGTCGATGGCCAGCACGCGTCGGCCGCGCTGGGCCAGGTGGTGAGCGAGCAAGGTGGCGACGGCGCTCTTGCCGACACCGCCCTTCTGGTTGCACAGGACCAAGGTTTTCATGGAGGTCTCCGGTGTAAGGGGGAAGGCGCTCGGGTGGTAGGGCGCGGGGCTGCCCGGCAACGCCCCTCGATGGGCCGGGGCCGGGCCTCGCGAGCCGGACGCCAGGGGGCGGCCGGCGAGCGTTGGGCGTGCGACCTCCCCTTCATGGGCCGGCCCACCCGCTCGATGCTTGAGCCGGTGGGCCGGATGGGCGGCGATGAATCCGGGGCGCCATTCATCGCCCCGGGCTTCGTGCCTGGCTCAGGCCTTGAGCCGACGCATCTCCTCGGCCAGGATCCACAGCGCGCGGTTGAGGCTGACGCTGCGGTCGATGCTGCCGACCGGCCGGGTCTGCAGGCGCTGACCCTGGGCGCTGCGGCCGGGCTGACCCCCTTGCAAGGCGTTTTCCTGCACGCGCTGGAAGGTGTTCCACAGGCTGGGGCCGGTGTCTTCCACACGGCGGGGCCGGCTGAGTTGCTCGGCGGTGATCGGGGCCGGGGCTTGGCCTTCCTGGCGCTCGCCGTAGCGCAAGGCCAGCGCGGCGGTGGCGAAGGCGCGTTCTTCGGCTGAGTCGAGGGTGAGCGCCTTCATCGCACGGGTGGATTCGTTGACCGCCTGGAAGTCGTCGAGCACGCGGAAGGCGCCTTCGATCACGTCGTGCTGGATCTGGCCCTTGTGCGGAATGCGGATGTCGTGCGCGGTCTGGCCCACCACCAGGCCATTGCAGCAGACGAAGCGGAAGACGCCGGCCAGCATCTGGTAAGCGCTGGCGCCGTCGTGGCTGTTGATCAGGATGATCTCGTTGGCTTCCGCATCCTGGCCACGGGCTTGCACCTGGCCGGTGTGGCGCAGCCGGATCAGGTGCTTGGTGTAGTCGGTCTTGCCTTCGATGCGGCTCTGGCTCTGCGCGACCATGAAGGGCTCGAAGCCTTCGTGGCGCAAGCCGCGCAGGACGTCGATGGTCGGGATGTAGGTATAGCGCTCGGAGCGGCTGACGTGCTTGCCTTCGGCAAAGATCGATGGCGCGGCGCGGCGCATCTGCTCATCGGCCAACGGGGTGTCGCTGCGGATGACGCGGGTGTTGCGCGCGAAACGGGTGGCGAGCTGGGCGCGGGCCGGGGTGGGAGTGGTGGCGGCTGTCGCGGTGGCAGTGGTCGTGAACATGATCGATTCCTTCGGGGTGAGAGGAAGACCGGGCCGGCCTGGGTCCAGCCCGGTGGGAGGGCTTCAGGCGTGGGCCGGCTGGCGTTCGCTGCGGGGCTTGCGGCTCGTGCTTGAGCTTGCGGGGGGCGATGTGCGGGCCTCGTCCGGCTGGTTGTCGCGCTCGCGGCGCGCTTCGGACTCGGCGCGGCTGTCGAGGTAGTCGATCTCGTCGACGGTGCAGGCCAGCGTGTGGACGGCCTCGCCGTCCTTGTCGTAGCGGTGGTTGCGCACGCGGCCGAGGATGTTGACGTGCGAGCCTTTGCCCAGGTAGCGCGCGGCGTTCTCGGCCTGGGCGCCCCACAGCGTCCACTGGATGGCGGTGGCTTCTTCGTTGCGGTGGTCGCCGCTGCCCCAGCGGCTGTTGCTGATGGCGGTGAGCACCGCGCGGGCAATCGGCCCTTCGCGGCCGTTGACGGTGTCGAGCTTGACGGCGCCGGCCAGGTGGGCGTGACGCTGGGTGATGTGGACGTGGGCCATGACGGTCTCCAGATGAGCGCATCAGCCGGGATCCGATCCGGGTTCCCTGACAACTGATCCTCTCGCTTGGACCTTCCTCGCTCCCGCCCTGGGGCGGGCGGGGGGTGGGGTGTGTTCACCGCAGCCGAAGCGGGGCGCCAGTCTCCTGGCCCACCGCTGAAAGATCCCCCCACAAGTCCCCCTCGCCCAAAGGACGGGGGCTTGTGGGGGGGAGCGCGGTGGGCTGGTCTGGCGCCGGGCTGCCACCCCGCGGGCGGCGCAGCGTGGCCGTGGACACCGCACAGCCGTCCGCCACGACCCGAACGGCGGCGTCCCCGCGGCTGACGTGCCACCAAGCGCCCCAGGTGCGACTGGCGCGGCGGTCGAGCCGGCGTGAGCATTCAGGGGGTTGGGGATTTGAGTTCAGCGGCCCGGCAACGGGCGTGGCGGGTGCCCGGGGAGGTCGATCACCCGCGAGGGACGCGCAGCGGACCGACCGGGTGTTCGGCCAGCCGGCCGGCCTGTCCGCCAAAGGCGGTCAGGCGCACAGGCCGGCGGTCCCGGGGCACGGGCAAGGGCCGCGCTTCAAGGAATGCCGGCGCCGCCGGCCTGGCTGGGTTGCGTGAGGGATGGCCGCCCGTCAGGGGCGAGACGCTAGGCCAGGTCCGGAGGCTCGACGCGCAGCGCAACAGCCCGGCCCGGCGGAGCGGGGACACGCCGGGGGCTTACGGACGCAGGAATGAACCAGAATGACGTCAAGGCTCGGAGGGCTGTTTCAGACTGGGTGCGGCCGCTCGCCGGTGTGCCCGTGACCGTCACTTTCCGACCCCATGCCGTCGTTGCATCCTCCCGATTGATAGTCGAAAAGCCGCCCGCTGACGGATCAGACGTGGCCCGGCGGAGACACGAAACCGGGGGAGCCGCTGCCGCTGCGGCCCGCACGGGATCATCCCGTGGTGGCCCAGCTTGCCCTTGCCCTACCATGACCGCGTGCGCCGTTCAGTGCGCGACGGAGCCCCGGTCATGGCCGCCCTTCACTGTCGAACAACCTGCGGCCCGGCCGCGACGGCCACGTCCGTCTAGCGCTGCGCTACCAACGCGTGTCCAACGCCATCAAGATCTTCCAGGGCCGCTTCGGCCGCGTCGCGCTGCTCGACATGAGCGCGCCGCTGGTGGGCCACGCGCACCACCATTGCCACATCCTCCTGAAGGCGGGCGGCGCCGACAGCGCCTTCAGCGTGCGCGGCGAAACCGCGCCGCTCACCGATGACAGCGCCGTGCTCGTCAACGCCTGGGAACACCATGCCTACACCCATCCGGTGCCGCCGGGTGAACGCACGCTGATCCTGGCGCTGTACATCGAACCGAACTGGCTCGCCGAAATCCAGCGCTCGCTGGCGATGTCGGGCCACCCGCGTTTCTTTCCGCAGAGCTGCGTGCGCGTGACGGCGGCCACGCGCAAGATCACCGAGGAATTCGTGCTCGAGCTGTGGTGGGCCGACGAGGTCTCGCCCAGCCGCCTGGAACAGTTGCTGTTCAACCTGATCATCTCGGTGGTCGAGGGCTATTCGGGCTGGCGCGACCTCGTGAGCCTGCTGCGCAGCAAGCCCCCGGTGGCCACCGACCCGCGCATCCGCCAGGCGATCACGCTGATGCGCCAGGACGTGGGCCGCGAACTCGACATGGACAGCCTGGCCGCACAGGCCGGCCTGTCGCGCGCGCACTTCTTCGCGCTGTTCCAGCGCGACACCCAGGTCACGCCCCTGGTCTACGCCAATGTGCTGCGCTTCGAGGCCGCCGTGCAGCGGCTGACGCAGACGCAGGCGTCGGTGGGTGATGTCGCCCACGGCCTGGGTTTTTCGGCGCCGGGCCATTTTTCCCGCTTCTTCCGCCAGCACCTGGGCATCACGCCCAGCGACTACCGGCGCGTGGTCAACCTGTTCGAGCCGCCCAAGAGCGACGCCGCGCCGCCCGCGCCGGTGATCTGAACCGGGGCGCGCGCTGGTCGCAGAGCCAGGCGCGTGGCCGCCCTGCCAGACGCTCCGGGTTTGCCCTTGGATCGTCGGAACTGCTGCGATGCAGCACGCAGGTCGTCAGACGATTGGGTCAGCCGCCAGACGATCCGGATCTTCACCGGACGATCGCGTTAACGCCGCGAGCCCCGTGCTGTCGAGACTGCGCCACCCCGCAGATCGACACACCGGAGACCGTTCTTGCACACCGACCCGGGCCTGCAACAGGCCCTGCCCAAGCCGCACCTCGGCCAGTCCGCACCGCGCCATGAAGACGCCGCGCTGCTGACCGGCCGCGGCCGCTTCGGCGACGACCTGGGCACGACGCCGGGCACGCTGCACGCCGCGGTGCTGCGCAGCCCGCATGCCCATGCCCGGCTGCTGGGGGTGGACACGGCCGCAGCGCTGGCCCTGCCGGGCGTGCATGCGGTGCTGACCGGGCAGGACGTGCAGCGCTGGCAGCAGCCCTTCGTGGTCGGCGTGAAGGTGCCGATGCAGCACTACGTGCTGGCCGTCGACAAGGTGCGCTATGCCGGCGAACCGGTGGCGGTGGTCGTAGCGCAGGACCGCTACATCGCCGAAGACGCGCTCGACCTGCTGCGCGCCGACTACGAGGCCCTGCCGGCGGTGGTGGGCATCGAAGCCGCCTGCGATGCTGGCGCCGCCGTGCTGCACGAGGCCGTGGGCAGCAACGTCGTCAGCGACCGCAGCTTCTGCTATGGCGACCCCGACACCGCCTTCGCCGCGGCAGACCGTCGCGTCGCGCTGACGGTGCACTACCCGCGCAACAGCTGCACGCCCATCGAGGGCGCTGTCGTCATCGCCGAATGCCTGGCCGGCGGCGAGGGCTATGAAGTCACCAGCAACTTCATGGGCCCGTTCAGCCTGCATTCGGTGATGGCGCTGGCCCTGGGCGTGGCCGCCAACAAGCTGCGCCACAAGCTGCCGCGCGACAGCGGCGGCAGCTTCGGCGTGAAGCAGGCCGTGCTGCCCTATGTGGTGCTGATGTGCCTGGCCTCGAAGAAGGCCGGCGGCGCGCCGGTGAAGTGGGTCGAGGACCGGCTCGAACACCTGGCCGCGGCGACCTCGGCCACCGCGCGGCTGACGCACATCGAAGCCGCGGTGCAGGCCGACGGCCGCATCACCGCGCTGCGCTGGGACCAGCGCGACGATGTCGGCGCCTACCTGCGTGCCCCCGAGCCGGCCACCTTCTACCGCATGCACGGCGCGCTGAGCGGGGCCTACGACATCAAGCACATCGCCGTGCGCAACCGCGTCGTGCTGACGAGCAAGACCCCCACCGGCCTGGTGCGCGGTTTCGGCGGGCCGCAGGTCTACTACGCGCTCGAACGGCTGATGGACCGCATCGCCGTCGAACTGGGCATGGACGCCATCGCCCTGCGCCAGCGCAACTTCGTGCAGGCCGCGCAGTTCCCGTACCACGCGGCAGCGGGCGCGGTGCTCGATTCCGGTGACTACGCGCTCCTGGCCGAACTGGCGCAGGCCGCGGCGCTGCGTGAAGGCCTGCAGCAGCGCCAGGCGCAGGCCCGCGCGGCCGGGCGGCTGTACGGCATCGGCGTGGCGGCCATCGTCGAGCCCTCGGTGTCGAACATGGGCTACATCAGCACCGTGCTGACGGCCGAGCAGCGCGCCAAGGCCGGGCCGAAAAACGGCGCCATCGCCAGCGCCACCGTCGGCATCGACCTGCTCGGCGGCCTGAACGTCGTCGTCGCCTCGGCGCCGGCCGGGCAGGGCCACATCACCGTGTGCGCGCAGGTGGTGGCCGACGTCTTCGGGCTGCAGCCCGAGCAGGTGGCCGTGAGCGTCGACTTCGACACCGCGAAGGACGCCTGGAGCGTGGCCGCCGGCAACTACAGCAGCCGCTTTGCAGGTGCCGTGGCCGGCACCGTGCACCTGGCAGCGACGCGGCTGCGCGACAAGCTCATGCGCATCGCTGCGGCGCAGTTCGGCTGCGCTGCCGAGGCCGTCGTTTTCGAAGGCGGCAAGGTCTTCGACAGCGCACAGCCGGCGCGCGCCCTGGCCTTCAGCCGCCTGGCGGCGGGCCCGCACTGGGCACCTGCCCTGCTGCCTGAAGGCGTGGAACCCGGCCTGCGCGAGACCGCGTTCTGGACGCCGCCGACGCTGACCGCCCCCGACGCGCAGGACCGCGTCAACACCAGCGCCTGCTACGGCTTCGTCTTCGACATCTGCGGCCTGGACGTCGACCCCGCCACCGGCCGCGTCACCGTCGACCGCTACATCACCGGCCACGATGCCGGCCGCATCCTGCACCCGGGCATGGCCGACGGGCAGATCCGCGGCGCCTTCGCGCAGGGCCTGGGCGCGGCGCTGATGGAGGAGTTCCGCTACGGCGCCGACGGCGGTTTCCAGAGCGGCACCTTCGCCGACTACCTGGTGCCCACCGCCTGCGAAGTGCCCGACCCGGTGATCGTGCACCTGCAGACACCCAGCCCCTACACGCCGCTGGGCGCCAAGGGCATCGGCGAAGGCAACAACATGAGCACGCCGGTGTGCATCGCCAACGCCTTCGCCGACGCGCTGCGCCCGCTCAAGGACGTGGCCGACATCCGCCTGCCGCTGACACCTTCACGCGTGCTGGCGCTGATCGGCGCCGAGGAACCCGCGCCACCCGCGGCGATGGCTGCCGCCATGGCCGCGGCACCGGCACCGGCCGTTTCCGGCGGCCTGGCGCTGCAGGCGCGTGGCCATGTCGACATCGCCGCGCCACCCGAGCGCGTGTTTGCGGTGCTGCTCGACCCCACGGCGCTGGCGCGCGTGATTCCCGGCTGCCATGCGCTCGTCAGCACCGGAGCGAACCAGTACCGCGCCGACGTCACCGTCGGGGTCGGTCTGGTGAAGGCGCGCTACGCCGCGCGCATCGCGCTCAGCGAGATCGACGCGCCACGTTCGCTGCGGCTGGCCGGTGACGGCCAGTCGACGCTGGGCACGGGTTCCGGCAGCGGTGTCGTGCGGCTCGAAGCCACGGCCAGCGGCACGCGGCTGCACTACGACTATGCCGCTCAGGTCGGCGGCAAGGTCGCGGCGGTGGGCAGCCGCATGCTCGAAGGCGCGGCGCGCATCGTGCTGGCGCAGCTGTTCGAATCGCTCGGGCGGCAGGCCGTGGGTGGCGGCGCGGCGCAGCCCGCGGCGCGCAGCTTCTGGCAACGCCTGCTGCACTGGCTGGGGGTGGCGAAATGAAGCCGGCCGCCTTCGACTACCAGCGCATCGCCAGTGCCGACGAGGCCTGCGCCGTGCTGGCGCAGATGGGCGAAGACGCGCGCATCCTGGCCGGCGGGCAGAGCCTGATGGCGGTGCTGAACATGCGCCTGGCGCAGCCGCAGCGGCTGCTCGACATCTCGCGCTGTGCGCCGCTGCAGCAGCTGCGTGTGGCGCAGGGCGCCTTGCAGGTCGGCGCCGCCGTCACCCAGGCCACGCTCGAATGGCGGCCGGGCCTGGCGCAGGAACTGCCGCTGCTGCAGCTGGCCTTCCCGCACATCTCGCATTTCCAGGTGCGCAACCGCGGCACGGTGGCCGGCAGCATCGCCCACGCCGACCCCTCGGCCGAGCTGCCGCTGTGCCTGCTGGCCCTGCAGGGCGAGGTGCTGCTGAAGAGCGCGCGCGCCAGCCGCCGCGTGGCGGCCGAGGACTTCTTCACCGGCATGCTGCAGACCACGCGCCGCGCCGACGAACTCGTCGAGGCCGTCTCCTTCCCGCTCGCGCGGCCGGGCCAGGGCTTCGGTTTCGAGGAGTTCTCGGTGCGCCATGGCGACTTCGCCGTCTGCGCCGTGGCCGCGGTGGCCGACGGCCAGCAGCTGCGCATCGCCGTCGGCGGTGTCGCCGACCGGCCCGTGGCGCGCAACTTCCCGCTGCTGCACGGCGACGCGCTGGCCGACGCGCTGAACGATTTCGCCTGGCAGCTGGAGGCCCGCGACGAACCCCAGGCCAGCGCCGCGCTGCGCCGCCAGCTGGTGCGCCAGCTGGGCCGGCGCGTCGCCATGCAGGCCCTGGCCGACCGCAGCCGTCGCCTCCCCCACCCCTCCGCAGGAACCCCGGCATGAACGTGCTCACCCGCGACCGCGCCCACCCCGTGCAGCTCACGCTGAACGGCCTGCCGCGGCGCGCCACCACCGAACCGCGCCAGCTGCTCAGCGATTTCCTGCGCCACGAACTCGGCCAGACCGGCACCCATGTGGGCTGCGAACACGGCGTCTGCGGCGCCTGCACCGTGCGCGTCGACGGCGTCGCGCAGCGCGCCTGCCTGATGCTGGCCGTGCAGGTCGACGGTTGCGCGGTACAGACCATCGAAGGCCTGGCGGCAGAGACCCGTGGCAGCAGCGGCGGCGACACCGACACGCTGGGCGACCTGCAGGCCGCCTTCAAGCGCCACCATGCGCTGCAGTGCGGCTTCTGCAGCGCCGGCATCCTGATGAGCGCGGCCGACTGGCTGCAGCGCGTGCCGCAGCCCAGCGAGGCGCAGGTGCGCGAGATGCTGTCCGGCCATCTGTGCCGCTGCACCGGCTACACACCCATCGTCGCGGCCATCCTCGATGTCGCCCAGGCCCGCGCCGCGGCGCTGGCCACGAAGGCCGGCCATGTTTGACCTCGGCCGCACCCTGCTGCAGAGCGTCGAACGTTCGCCGGGCCGCACGGCCATCGTCGACGGCGAACAGCGCTTCAGCTATGCCTCATGGGCGCGCACCGTCGGCGCCGTGCAGCGCGGGCTGGCCGCTGCCGGCCTGCGCGCGGGCGACCACCTGCTGGTGGTGCTGCAGAACCGCTGGGAGATGGCGGCCCTGCACTGGGCCTGCCAGTTCGCCGGCATCGTCGTGACGCCGCTGAACTGGCGCGCCAAGGGCGACGAGATCGACTACTGCCTGGCCGACAGCGGCGCGCGCGCCATCGTCTGGGAAGCGGTGGTCGACGCCGCCGTGGCCCAGAGCGAACACTCGCGCTCGGTGCTGCGCATCGGCGTCGGTGCGGTCGACGGCGCACAACTGCAGTTCGAGGACTGGCTGGCCGAACCCGCCGACCCCACGCCCGAGGCCAGCGCCGAAGACCTGTCGCTGATGCTCTACACCAGCGGCACCACCGGCAAGCCCAAGGGCGTGCCGCGCCGCCACCGCGCCGAACGCGCCGCCGCCCTGGCCCATGTCGCGCAGAACCGTTATGGCGACGCCGAATGCACCCTGGGCGTGATGCCGCTGTATCACACCATGGGCGTGCGCAGCCTGCTGGCGCTGGCGCTGGTCGACGGCCGCTTTGTCTGCATCCCGCGCTTCGATGCGAGCCAGGCGCTGGCCGCGATCGAAGCCGAACGGGTGTCCCACCTCTACCTGGTGCCGACGCTGTACCACGACCTGCTGGCCCACCCGCAGTTCGCGGCCACCGACGTCAGCAGCGTGCGCAAGCTGGGCTTTGCCGGTGCGCCGATGCACGACGCGCTGCTGCAGCGCCTGGACCAGGCCTTCCGCCCCGAACTCTTCGTCAACCACTACGGCAGCAGCGAGGTCTACACCTTCAGCATCAACCAGCGCGCCGTGGCCAAGCCTGGCAGCGCCGGCCGCGCCGGGCTGAACACGCGGCTGCGTGTGGTGAAGCTGGACAGCACCGACCCCGGCCAGTTGGCCGCGCCCGGTGAAGAAGGCCAGATCATTGCCGACCTGTTGGGCGACGAAGCCTTCGAGGGCTACCACCGCCGCCCCGACGCCAATGCCAAGAGCCTGCACGGCGGCTGGTACTTCACCGGCGACATGGGCTATGTCGACGCCGAAGGCGACCTGTTCGTCACCGGCCGTGTCGACGACATGATCATCAGCGGCGGCGAGAACATCTCGCCGGTCGACATCGAGTCGGTGCTCTCGCTGCACCCGGCCGTCGATGAAGTGGCCGTGGCCGGCCTGCCCGATGCGCGCTGGGGCCAGAAGGTGGTGGCCTTCGTGAAGCTGCACGCGAACGCCGATGCCGAGCCCGACGCCGCCACGCTGGACGCGCATTGCCGCAGCAGCGACCTCGTCAACTTCAAGCGCCCGCGCGACTACGTCTTCGTGCGCGAGATCCCCAAGAGCCCCGTCGGCAAGGTGCTGCGGCGAAAGCTGCAGGCCGGCGAGTACGAAGTCCTGTCCCCCAGTCACGGCTCTGCCAAGCAAGGAACCCATGAACCTGCCCGAACTGAACCACCCCGCGCACACGCTGCCCGCCGCGCCCGACGGCTTCCGCGTCGAGATCGACGCCGCCCGCGAACGTGCCGACATCGTGCTCGACCGCCCGCCCTTCAACGTCGTCAGCATGCTCGCGCGTGAGCAGCTGCGCATTGCCTTCGAGGCGCTGGACGCCGACGAACGCGTGCGCGTGATCGTCGTGCGCGGGCAGGGCGAACACTTCAGCAGCGGTGGCGACATCAAAGGCTTCCTGGCCGCCACGCCCGAGAAGGTCAGCCAGCTGGCCTGGAACATCGCCGCGCCGGCGCGCTGCAGCAAGCCGGTGATCGCGGCCGGCCGCGGCTATTGCTTCGGCGTCGGTTTCGAGCTCAGCCTGGCCTGCGATTTCCGCCTCGTCACCGAGACCACGCTGTACGCGCTGCCCGAGCA
Organism: Leptothrix sp. (in: b-proteobacteria); assembly: GCF_965250675.1. NCBI lineage: Bacteria > Pseudomonadati > Pseudomonadota > Betaproteobacteria > Burkholderiales > Sphaerotilaceae > Leptothrix > Leptothrix sp. (in: b-proteobacteria). The sequence goes on along the minus strand of NZ_CBDFPH010000003.1, from coordinate 54,512 downwards.
GAAGCTGGGCCAGATCCCGGGCAGCGGCGGTAGCGCGCGCCTGCAGAAGATGGTGGGCATCACACGCACCAAGGACATCGTGATGCGCAGCCGCCGCATCCCCGGCCGCCAGGCCTTCGACTGGGGCGTGGCCACCGACTGCGTGCCCGATGCCGAACTCGAACAGGCCACCGATGCGCTGGTCGACGAGCTGCGCAGCTTCAGCCCGCTGGCCCAGCGCACGGCCAAGAAGCTGCTCAACGACACCGAGGACTCGCCGCTGTCGATCGCGATCGAACTCGAAGGCCACTGCTATTCGCGCCTGCGCAGCAGCGAAGACTTCCGCGAAGGCGTCGAGGCCTTCCACAGCAAGCGCAAGCCGAACTTCATCGGCCGCTGATTCCCTCACCCCCAACCACGAGCACGGAGACAGACATGAAGAAGACCTTTGTTGCCACCACGCTGGCGCTGGCTGCCGCCGCCGCGTTTGCCCAAGCGGGCGCGCCCATCAAGATCGGCGTCGTCACGCCGCTGTCGGGCACCTATGCCGGCATCGGCCAGCAGGTGAAGTGGGGCCTGGATCTCGCTGCGGCGCAGATCAACGCGGGCGGCGGCGTGATGGGCCGCAAGCTGGAATTGATCTACGAAGACGAAGAGGCCAACCCGGCGGTGGCCACGCAGAAGGCCGAGAAGCTGTTCCAGGTGAACAAGGTCGACTTCCTCACCGGCACCGTGAACAGCGGGAGCACGCTGGCGGTGGGCCAGGTGGCCGAGCGCAACAACCGGCTGATCGCGACCACGGTGTCTTTCGCCGACAGCATCACCGCCGACAAGTGCAGCCCCAACGTCTTCCGCGTGAACGCCCGCGCCGGCATGCAGAGCGCGGCCCTGGCCGACTGGCTGGCCACGACCCAGAAGGACGCCAGCGTCTTCTACCTGGGGCCCGACTACGAGATGGGCCGCAGCACCGTGGCTGCGTTCAAGAGCGCGGCCGAAGGCAAGGGCGCGAAGACTGCCGGCGAGGTGTTCGCGCCGCTGGACAACAAGGACTACTCGCCCTACTTCGGGCAGATCCGCGGCGCGAAGCCGACCGTGATCTACACCTCGGTGGCCGGCAACGACACGGTGCGCCTGTTCACGCAGATGGCCGAGTTCGGCGTCAACCGGAACATCCAGGTGGTGGGCGCCTCGGGCACGGTCACCGGCCAGAACCTGGCGGCCATCGGCAAGGCGGCCGACGGCTTCGTCACCGGCGTGGGCTACTCCACCAGCATTCCCTCGGCCGAGAACCAGAAGTTCGTCGCCGACTTCACCGCCGCCAACAAGGCTGCGCCTGATCTGTATGGCGCCGACAGCTACGGCGTGCTCTTCGCCTACAAGGCCGCCGTCGAAAAGGCCAAGAGCACCGAGACCGACGCGGTGCGCACCGCGCTGCGCGGCCTGCAATGGAACACCCCGCAAGGCGTGAAGACGCTGCGCGCCGGCGACCACCAGGCCATGCAGGACATGTATGCCGTGAAGGTGAACGGCGGCAAGTTCGAGATCGTCGGCAAGGTCGCGGCAGCCGCCGCCATCGGCGCCGACACCTGCAGCAAGTTCTGAGGCCACGGCGATGCTGGAATGGCTGCAGTTCGTGTTGGCGCCGCAGGTCATCAACGGCCTGTCGATCGGCGTCGCGGTGGTGCTGATGGCGCTGGGGCTGACCATCATCTTCGGTCTGCTCGACGTCATCAACATGGCCCACGGCGAGTTCTATGCCATCGGCGCCTATGCGGCGCTGGCGCTGATCGGCGTGGGCCTGCCCTTCTGGTGGGCACTGGTGCTCACCCCACTTTTGATGGCGGTGGTGGGCTATGCGACGGAGCGTGTGCTGATACAGCGTGTCTTCCACAGCAAGGACCGCCACACGCTGACGCTGCTGCTGACCTTCGGCATCGCCATCATCCTGGAAGACCTGCTGAAGATCGTGTTCGGCGCCAACCCGCTGCGTATCGAGCAGCCCATCACCGGCGCCACCGAAATGTTCGGCCTGTTCTTCCCGAACTACCGGCTCTTCCTGATGGCGGTGGGCGCGCTGGTGATCGGCGCGGTGTGGATCGTCGTCTTCCGCACGCGGCTGGGGGCGATGGTGCGCGCCGCCGCCTTCGACCGCCACATGGCGGCCTCGCTGGGCGTGCCGGTGAGCGTGGTCTACGCCGGCACCTTCGCCTTCGGCGTGGCGCTGGCGGGGCTGTCGGGGGTGCTGCTGGCGCCGATCTACTCGGTCTTCCCGACGATGGGGCGCGACTTCGTGTTGATCGCCTTCAGCGTCGTGATCATCGGCGGCATGGGCTCGATCAAGGGCGCCGTCATCGCCGGCCTGCTGCTGACGCAGGTGCAGTCCATCAGCAGCCTCTTCATCTCGCCGGTGTGGAGCGATCCGCTGCTGTTTTCCATCATGGTCGCGGTGCTGATGTGGCGCCCGCACGGCCTCTTCGGGAGGCTCGGTCATGGTTGACTCCGCGGTGCGACTGCTGTCGTATGCCTTCTTCGCCATCGCACTGGTGTTTGCGGCGGTGGCCTGGACGCTCGACGACGTGTTCTTCTTCCGCCTGGCGACCGAGGCCTTGATCTTCGGCGGCCTGGCGCTCAGCGTCGACCTGCTGCTGGGCCGCACGGGCCTGCTGCCGCTGGGGCAGGCGCTGTTCTTCGGCTTCGGCGCCTACGTCTCGGCGCTGGTGCTCAAGCACCTGGCGCCTTCGCTGCCGCTGGCGATGTTCATCGTGCTGATCAGCAGCACCATGGTGGGCTTGCTCGGCGGTTTCATCGCCATCCGCGCCAGGGGCGTGTACTTCGCGCTCATCAGCTTCGGCTTGGCCCAGGTGGTCAGCAAGGTGGTGTTCAACACGCGCGAGCTCGGTGCGTCCGACGGCCTCATCGGCGTGCCCGCGCCGGTGTGGCTGGGGCTGGAGACGGCTCACGCGCCCAGCTTCTTCCTGCTCGTGCTGCTGGGCATGGCAGCGCTGCTGGCCTTCCTGCTGTGGCTGATGAACACCCCTTTCGGCCGCCAGCTGGACGCCATCCGGACCAACGAACACCGGCTGCCCTTCCTGGGCTTCGACCCCTGGCGCTACAAGCTCGCGGTGTTCGTGCTGGCAGCGCAGGTGGCGGCTCTCAGCGGCGCGCTTTACCCGATGCTGCGCGGCTTCGTCAGCCCGGAACTGATGTTCTTCCAGGTATCGGGCAATGCCGTCATCAACGTCATCGTCGGCGGCACCGGCACGCTGGTGGGCGCGCTCTACGGCAGCGCGCTGCTGACGGTGCTGAAGTCGGTGGTGGGCAGCTTCACCGCGCACCACGCCATCGTCATCGGCGCCTTGTTCGTGGTCTCGGTGATCTTCTTTCCCAAGGGCCTGGTGGGTTATCTGGCACCGGCACTGCAGCGCTGGCGGAGCAAACGCGCATGAACGACGACATCATCCTGAACGTGCGCGGCCTGACGGTGCGCTTCGGCGCGCTGGTCGCCGTCAACGACGTCAGCTTCGACGCGCAGCGGGGCCACATAACCTCCGTCATCGGCCCCAACGGCGCGGGCAAGAGCAGCCTGTTCAACCTGATCAGCGGCGCCATCCGGCCCAGCGCCGGGCAGGTGCTGTTCGAAGGCCGTGACATGACCGGCGCAAGGCCAGACCGCATGCTCGCCGCCGGCCTGGCGCGTTCGTTCCAGATCACCAACCTGTTCTTCGAGCTGCCGGTGCGCGAGAACCTGCGCCTTGCCGCGCAGTTCGTCGAGAACGGCCGCGGTCTGTTCCGCGGCGTCGGGGCCAGCCGCGCGGCGCTGGCGCGGGTCGACGAGCTGATCGAACGTTTCGCGCTGCAGGCGCGGGCCGACGAACTGGCGGGCTTCCTGTCGCATGGCGAACAGCGCCGGCTCGAGATTGCCGTGGCGCTGGCAGCGCGCCCGCGCCTGCTGCTGCTGGACGAGCCGACCCAGGGCATGAGCCATGCGGATACGCAAGACACCGAGGCGCTGATCCGCAGCCTGACCACCGACGGCCTGAGCCTGCTGCTGGTGGAACACGACGTGGAATTGGTGATGAACCTGTCGGACCATGTGGTGGTAATGCACCAGGGCGCCAAGCTCGCCGAGGGTCCGCCGCTGCAGGTGCGCGCCGACCCCGCGGTGCAGGCCGCCTACTTCGGCGACGCGCGTGAGGCCCAGCATGCTTGAACTGAACGATGTGCACGCACATTACGGCTTGAGCCATGTGCTGCAGGGCGTGAGCCTGCGCGTGGGTTCCGGAGAAGTGGTGGGCCTGTTCGGCCGCAACGGCGTCGGCAAGACGACGGTGATGAAGACCATCGCTGGCTGGGTGGCGCCCACGCAGGGCACGGTGCGCCTCGACGGCAAGCCCATCGGCGGTGTGGCGTCGGAACGCATCTGCCGCCAGGGCGTCGGCTTCGTGCCCGAGGACCGCCGCATCTTCCCGGGCCTGACGGTCGAGGAAAACCTGGTGCTGGGCTTCATGCAGCGCCCCGGTCGCAGTCGCGCCGAGGACCGGCGCCAGCTCGACGCCATCTACGCGCGCTTCCCGCGCCTGGGCGAACGCCGCCTGCAGATGGGCACCACGCTGTCGGGCGGTGAACAGCAGATGCTGGCGATGGCGCGTGTCCTGGTGGGCCAGCCGCGCCTGCTGCTCATCGACGAACCCACCGAAGGCCTGGCGCCGAAGATCGTCGACGAGATCTTCACGCTGATGGACGGCCTGCGCCGCGACGGCATCCCTATCCTGCTGGTCGAGCAGAACATGCACCGTGCCATCGGCCTGGTGCAGCGTTTCTACGTGCTGGAGCGTGGCGCGGTGGTGATGGCGGGCGATGGCACGAAGGCCGAGGACCGCGCTGCGCTGATGCGGCAGCTTGCGGTCTGAAACGCCCATCCTACCCTTGGCCGCGCACTGGGGTTCACGCGGGCCGCCTGGCCCGCGTGAACTGCCTGCGCTCTGCCGGCGGCGAGGCTGCGCGTCCTGGTATCAGACGCGGTGCTTCTTGAACCAGTCGTTGGCCAGCTTCTGCGCGTAAGTCGCGGCGGCCTTGTCGTAGCTGGGGCGGTAGTCGGCATTGAAGCCATGGTCCACGTTCGGGAACACCACGATTTCCGAACCGCTGCCGCCCTTGTTGATCAGGCCGCGCATCTTGGCGATGGTCTCCTGCTTAACGAAGGCGTCGATGCCTGAGTACAGGCCCAGCACTGGCACCTTGATCTCGTCGGCAAAGTCGATCGGGTCCTGCGGGCGCAGTTCAGGCGCCTTCAGGCCCTCAAGCAGGCCGTAGTACGCCACGGCAGCGTTCAGGTTGCCGTTGTGGCGGGCGTAGACCCAGGCCGTGCGGCCGCCCCAGCAGTAGCCCACCAGGCCGGTGCGTTTGGCGTCGGCGTGACCACTGGCGCGGGCAAAGGCCAGCGTGGCGTCGAGGTCAGCGCAGACCTGCGCGTCGGGCACCTTGGAGACAACCTGCGACAGGATGGCCGGGATGTCCGTCATCTTCGACACGTCGCCTTGGCGGGCGAACATCTCGGGCGCAATGGCGTAGTAGCCCATCTTGGCGTAGCGGCGGCACATGTCCTTAATGTGCTCATGCACGCCAAAGATCTCCTGGACGACCAGCATCACCGGGAACTTGCCGGGGCCGGCCGGCATCGCCCGGTAGGCCGGAATCTTGCCGTCGGCGACGGTGACGCTGACCTCACCGGCGACCAGGCCCTTGCTGTCGGTGGTGATGGCCTGCGCCAACACCGGGTTGGACGCGATGGCGAAGCCTGAGGCCAGCGACGTCATCACGAAGCCGCGCCGCGAGAAACCGGCGTTGGTCTGGTCCGCCGTCGTGGCGGGTTTGTTGAAGTCGATCGGCTTGAGTCCGTATTCCATCAGTTTCATGAAGGCTCCTGGGGTGGTTGAAAAAGCGGGTTGAAAAAAGGATTGGCGCTCGGCGGGTCTGTCGCACGAACCCGAAAGGCCGCTTGAAACGTCCGCGCGCGTCGAGGTCGGCTCGTCAGCCGGGCAACTTCGCCGCCAGCAGATCGATCTTCTCGATGGTCGGCGGCGCACTCAGCAAGGCGGCTGCGTTGGCCATCAGCGCGGCGGCGATCGGGCCGTCCAGGTGGGCCTGGCGACCAGCCTCATCGGCAAAGGCGTCGAACACGCCGAACGTCGACGGGCCGAATTTCAATGCGAACCACGCGGTGGTGCCCGACTCGGCGTTGGCGAGTGGCAGCGCCCCGGCCAGGAATTCGGCCACGGCGGTCTCCTGGCCAGGTTTGGCTTCGAGACGGACGAACAGGGCAAATTGGGTCATGGGGTGGTCCTTGGGCAGAACGGGTGAGTGCTTGAGCGAGGCCGTAGGTTAAGCCGTTCCGGCCGCATTCACGAGTGGCAGGAAAGCCAACATTGATATCATTTTTGCCATGCGACTCCACCTCCTTGTTCTCGACGGCGTTTTCGACCTCGGCCTTGCCGCCCTCACCGACACGCTGAGCACGGCCAACCAGCTGGCCGGCTCGCTGGGTCAGATGCCAGCACCCATCGAGGTCACCTTGGTCGGTGTGAGACGGCGCGTGCGCACCGCGCAAGGTCTGACGGTGCCGGTGGTGCCGGTGCAAGGCGTGCGGAACCCCGATGCTGTGCTCGTGCCCGCGCTTGGCGCCAACATGCCGGATACGCTCGCGGCGCGCCTGACCCGTGCGGACGTGGTCGACGCTGCCGTCGCGTTGAGGCGATGGTCCAGCGCCGGCGCGGTGGTCGGCGCGGCCTGCACCGGCACTTTCTTGCTGGCGGAAAGCGCGCTGCTCGACGGTCAACGCGCCACGACGTCCTGGTGGCTGGCGCCGATGTTTCGGCAGCGCTATCCGCGCGTGTCACTCGACGAATCCCGCATGCTGGTGAACTCGGCCGGCTTCACCACGGCCGGAGCCGCCTTGGCTCACCTCGATCTGGCCTTGGGCATCGTGCGCAGCTACAGCCCGACGCTGGCCGCGCTGGCGGCGCGCTACCTGCTGGTCGAGGCCCGTGGCTCACAAGCGGAGTTCGTGATCCCCGATCACCTCGCCCACGCCGACCCGGTGGTCGAGCGTTTCGAGGGCTGGGCCCGACAGCAGCTCGCACACGGGTTCTCGCTGAGCCAGGCAGCCGTTGCCGTGGGCGCCAGCGAACGCACCTTGGCGCGGCGCCTGCAAAGCGTGCTGGGCAAGACACCCCTGTCGTACTTCCAGGATCTGCGCGTCGAGCGTGCTGTACAACTACTGCGCACCAGCACCGAAAGCGTCGACCAGATTGCCGCGCAGATCGGCTACTCGGACGGCGTGACCCTGCGCGCTTTATTGCGACGCAAGCTAGGCCGCGGCGTGAGGGAGTTGCGCGCGGGGGCTTGATCGGCCTTGCGCGGGCAGCCGCGGGGAGCGTTGAACAGCCCGAAAGCTGTCATCCCCCAACGCCTGCAGATGGCAGGGAGTGCCAGTTCGAGCCGGTGCCGGGATGCAGCCTTTCAGTGCGTGTGGGCCGGCCTTGTGTCTGGCGGCCGATGGCGCCCTGGCGGCTCAGGAGAGCATCCTGCAACTCCCTCAACTCGATGGGAGACCATCATGGGAACCGCTGGTAACACCATTCATCGCGAGCCGTGGAACAAGGGCAAGATCGTCGGGCAGAAGGCCCCGTTCAAGCTCAAGGACATCTGGGCGCTCCGCGTCCGCTTCCAAATGGAGCATCGGGTGCGCGAGCTCGCGCTGTTCAACCTGGGCATCGACAGCAAGCTGCGTGGGTGCGATCTGGTCGCCCTGAAGGTCCGAGATGTTTGTCATGGGGATCAGGTGGCGACGCGCGCCATCGTCCTGCAGCACAAGACACAGCGCCCGGTCCAATTCGAGATCACGCCGGCAGCCCGGGATGCCTTGCAAGCGTGGATCAAGCAGGCAGGCCTGAAGTCGGATGACTTCCTTTTCCCCAGCCGGCTCCACGACTCACCTCACCTCGGTACCCGCCAGTACGCCCGGATCCTCGGGCACTGGGTCGATGAGCTAGGCCTGGATCGCGCCGACTACGGGACGCATTCGATGCGCAGGACGAAGGCGACGCTGATCTACCGGCGCACCAAGAACTTGCGCGCCGTACAGCTGCTGCTGGGCCATTCCAAGCTGGAGTCGACCGTCCGATACCTCGGCATCGAGGTCGATGACGCACTCGAGATCTCTGAGCAAACAGAGATCTGATCCAGCAGTCCGCTGGCCACCGGGCAAGGCGGGGGTGGCCAGCTGCGAACGGCTGCTGTCTGGTGCTGCCGGACTCACACTCCCGGCCACAAGCAGCCGTTGGGTGGTGCGTCCGGAAGCGGACGTCGATTACCCAGACCAGCTCATTGCATCAAAGCTTCGATCAATGGGCAGGTGGGCGGAGCGGGCGTCGGCGCCTAGCTGAAGGGTAATCGCGTGTCGCCGAGGGCTGAACCTTCGACATGCGAAGCGGGGCCGGGACGTTAGCGGGCAGCCCCAGCAGTCGCATCTGCCTGGGCGATGAACGCCAGCAACGCGGGCGTCGACTGCTTCTCACGATGCACAACCAGATGACATTGCCGAAGCTGCCGCGGCAATGTCGTGGAGACGCGGCACAGACGTCCAGCCTCCAGCGCATCGTTCACTACCCAGGCGGACAGGCAAGCCACCCCCAACCCTTCCTGAGCGGCACGCTGGATGGCCTCCGAACTGCCTAGCTCGATGCTGCGCCGGTAAGAACGCAGGTGGGGCAGCAAGCTCTGGTCGGTGGCCTCGCGCGTGCCAGAGCCCGTTTCGCGAACCAGCCAGACCGCCTCACGCAGCGTGCGCAGGGGAATGCGATCGCCCGCCCGGCTTGACTGGGCCAGCGCACTGTCGGGCGCAGCCACGACCACCATCTCGTCTTGCAGCCAGGGGGTGATCACCAGCTCCGGCTGGTGGCTGGGCCCCTCGATCAGCCCCACGTCGAGTTCGAAAGCGGTCACGGCATCGCAGATGGCGGCGGTGTTCCCGATAACGACCTTCGACCGCCAGGCGGCGGCGCTGCCGGGCTGCTGTGCCCCCATGAAGCCAGCGAGCAGCTTGGGCAACACGTAGTTGCCAATCGTCGTGCTGGCGCCGATGCGCAGCGACTGCGCCTGCGCGCTGCCGTCGCGCGACATCTGCTCGATGCCTGCGGCGCCGTCGAGCAAAGCCAAAGCCCGCGGCAACAGCGCGCGGCCGTTGTCGTTCAACAGCAGGCGTTTGCCGGCGCGGTCGAACAGGCGCAGCGACAGCAGGCGTTCCAGCTCGTTGACGGCCGAACTGGTGGCCGATTGCGACAGCGCTATCTCAGCGCTGGCCGCCGTGGTGCTGCCGCTGCGCGCCACGGCGACAAAAATCTGCAGCTGACGCAGGGTGAGTCGAAGCACGTCCACGGTGATTGCCTTTGTTATCGATTTCGCAGGTACATCTTAGTCATACAACCCGTTGGACGGGTTGATTGCCAAGCTCTAAATTTGCCTGGCCGCTCGATCACGGGGCGGCGGCCCGCCGCGCCACCACCGGCATCTGGAGCCCGACATGCTGACCCTTGAACGAACAACCCCACGCCCCGCAGCACCCGGCCCGCTGGCCCCACAGGCGCTGCATGCCCTTCAATGGGTTGCTGCCCGGCGGCCAGTGGCGGGCTTCATGGGGCCGACCCGCGACGTGGCCCATGCCGTCTCGACCACCTTGGCCGCCGACAGCAGCATCGACCCGCAGGTGCTGCGCTGGATGCCGGTCGCAGTGCCGATGGCGGCCGTGCTGCTGTGCGCCGGCATCGCCTTGATCTGGGTGCTGGCGTGATGCACGCGCTGTCGACCTCACAAGCCAGCCCTGGCCCGTCAGCCGGCCACCGGGCAGCGCGGTTGCGCTTGCAGTTGGCAGCCCTGCTGCCCGGCCTGGCCTTGAGCGGCGCCCTGGCCGCGACCGGCATCGCGCTGGGCCACATCGGCTGGCTGCAGGACCACGGCTTCAGTGCGCTGACGCTGGCCATCGTGTTGGGCATGCTGGTGGGCAACACGGTCTATCCGCTGGTGCCGCGCCTGGCCGCGGCCAGCGGTGCCGGCGTCAACGTGTCCAAGCAGAACCTGCTGCGCCTGGGGGTCGTGCTGTACGGCCTGCGGCTGACGGTGCAGGACATCGGCCACGTCGGCATCGCCGGCGTCGCCATCGACGCGCTGGTGCTGGGCTCGACCTTCGCGCTGGCCTGCTTCATCGGCACGCGCTGGTTGGGCCTGGACCGCAAGACGGCGATGCTGATCGGCGCCGGCAGTTCCATCTGCGGCGCCGCCGCGGTGATGGCTGCCGAACCGGTGGTCAAGGCGCGCGCCGAGCAGGTAACGGTGGCGGTGGCCACGGTGGTGGTGTTCGGCACTCTGGCGATCTTTCTGTACCCGGCGCTGTTCGAGCTGAACCAGCACTGGGCGCTGATTCCGGGTGGCGCCAACGGCTTCGGCATCTACGCCGGCTCGACCATCCACGAGGTAGCCCAGGTGGTGGCCGCGGCGCGTTCGGTGGGCCCGGACGCGGCCAACTCGGCCGTCATCGCGAAGATGGTGCGGGTGATGATGCTGGCGCCGTTCCTGGTGATGTTGTCGGCCTGGCTGGCACGTGACGACAAACGCCACGCCCACACTTCCGCCGCCACGGGCCAGGCCCCAGGCAAGCTCGCCGTGCCCTGGTTCGCCTTCGGCTTCGTCGCGGTGGTGTTGTTCAACTCGCTGCAGTGGCTGCCGGCCTCGGTGGTGGCGGTGACCACCGAGATCGACACCGCGCTGCTGGCCATGGCCATGGCCGCACTCGGCCTGTCCACGCACATCGGCGCCATCCGCAAGGCCGGTGCCAAGCCGCTGTTGCTGGCGCTGATCCTGTTCGGCTGGCTCATCGTCGGCGGTGCCTTGATCAACCGCTGGGTACCGGCCCTGCTCGGCTGAAGCCTCGAATTCACGGCCCGACGGAATAAACCACGGGCTCTCCTCGTCCACCACAGCAAGCCTTTCCCTCTTTTCTCAACACTCTCCGAAAGACATCCCATGAATACCTTCTTCCGCACCACCGCGCTGGCCTGGTGCAGCACCTTCGTCCTCGTCGCCGCCAGCGTGCCCGCCAACGCCGCCAACGGCGCCGAAGCCACCCCGGCCCGCGTCACCTTCGACGGCCAGATCCGCAACAACTCGCTGGCGCTGAGCCCCGACGAGGCCACCGCCGTGGTGTCTTACAGCGAGCGCCCGGACGTCATCGTCTACGACCTGGCCACCGGTGCCGTGCGCGGTGTGCTGCGCGGCTACGTCACGCCGCGCAACATCGTGTTCGCGCCCGACGGCAAGAGCTTCTATGTCTCCGACAGCAGCCTGGGCACGGTGACGCGCCTGGACACCACCACGCTCAAGCCGCTGGCCACCGCGTCGACGCTGGCGGCCGGCCCCGGCGCCTTCGGCACCGCGCTCAGCAAGGACGGCAGCGCGCTGTATGTCAACAACCAGGCCAGCAGCACGGTGACGCGACTGGACACCGCCAGCGGGCAGGCCAAGGCGGTGATCACCGGCTTTGCGCAGCCGCGCCAGGGCGTGCGCCTGAGCCCGGACGGCGCGAAGCTCTACGTCACCAACTTCCTGGGCGACAAGGTGACCATCGTCGACACGCAGACCGACAAGATCGAGGGCGAGATCACCGGCTTCAACAAGATCCGCGCCATCTCCGTCACCGCCGACGGCAAGACCCTGTTTGCGGCCAACAGCGGCAGCAACGACATCGCGGTGGTGGACATCGCCGCGCGCCGCGTCACCGGCACCGTGCCGGTGGGCCGCGACCCCTACGGCGCCGCGCTCACGCCCGACGGCCGCTTCGTCTACTCGGGCAACTTGGCCGACAACACGGTGTCGGTGATCGACGTGGCCACGTTGAAGGTGGTCGCCACCATCGCCGGCTTCAAGCAGCCGCGCCAGGCCATCGTGTTCACGCGCGACGGCAAGACGGCCTACGTGCTGAACGAGGACCTGAGCATCTCCAAGGTCGAGCGTGCCGGGCAGCGAATCGTCGCCACGGTGGCCGCTGCGCAGGCGGTGGCGGCGTACTGAAAACCGGGAACTGTCAGAGAACCGGCGCACCGCACGACCGAGCCGGGGGCTTGCCGCTTCCGGTTCGCCCCGTTGTCGCCCCGCCCGCACAAAGGATCGAATGAAAACTCTGGCCAACCCCTGCCGGCGCCGCTTGGCGGCACTTTGTCTGGCCATGTGCACGCTGCCCGCCGCGTTCGCAGCTCAGGCCCAGACGGCCGCCCCGCCGGCGCTGGAACTCGTGGTGCTGGGCTCGGGCGGCCCGGGTGCCACCGGCCGCGCGGGCTCGGCCTTCGTGGTGTTGGTGGATGGCGTGGCGCGTGTTTTCGTCGACGCCGGCCCGGGATCTTTCGTGCGCCTGGGTGAAGCCAAGCTGGCGCTGGGTCGGGCCGACATCGTGCTGCTGACGCACCTTCATGTGGACCATGCCGGTGGACTGCCAGGCCTCTTCAAGGCCCGTGCGGTGTCCAACCGCGGGCCGGTCGATTTCAAGATCTTCGGGCCGGCAGGGCGGCGTGCGCTCGATGCCGACGATGCCGACTTCCCGGCCACCAGCCGCTTCATCGACCTCTTGTTCGGCAAGCAGGGCGCCTTCGGCTACCTGAAGGACTTCTCGGCGCCGCTGCGCTTTCAAGTGAACGACATCGACGCACCCGCCACGGCGTCAGCCCTGCCCGAAGTGCGCACGGTGTTCGATGAGGGCGGCCTGCGCATCAGCTCCGTGGCCGGCCACCACCGCGACGCACCGGCGGTGGTCTACCGCATCGACCACGCCGGCAAGAGCATCACCTTCAGCGGCGACATCGACGCCAGCGGGCTGGCGGGTCTGCGGCGAATCGCCCAAGGCACCAGCCTGCTGGTCTTCAACAGCGTGGTGCTCGACCCACCCGGCTCGCCCGACGTGCTGTACACCTTGCACACGCCACCCAAGGCCATCGGCGAAGTGGCCGATGCGGTGCGCGCCGGCCAGCTGCTGCTGAGCCACCTGTCACCTGCGCTCGACGCGCAGCGTGATGCCGTCAAGGCGTCGATTGCCGCGCACTACGCCGGCGGGGTGGTGTTTGCGCAAGACGGTCAGCGGCTGGCGCCCTGAGGCGCGCAGCCGCCGGCGATAGTGCCGGTACCGGCCCCCAGTTCGACGCCCGTGCCCACCGACCCCACGAAGGTGATCACGCGAGCCATGCCGTCGGGCCGCAGGAACACGGCGGCGTCGAACTTCATGCGCTGGCCGACCGATGGGCTGCCGCTCACGAAACCTTCGGTGCCGACACCGCGGTCCAGGCCCCGCAAGTAGAAGGCGCCCTCCGTGGTGCCGAGGGCGTCGGCAAAGGTGCCCGAGAAGCTGAAGGTGTCGCTGGCCGGGTCGTAGCCGGCGAACGCGCTCGCCACATCCACGTCGCCGTTCTGCGGACCGATGTACGTGGGCAGTAGGTTGCCAATGGGGTCGGTGATGCCTTGCGCCAGCGCACCGGTCGCGGCGGTGAACAAGCTGGCCAGCAGCAGGAAGGTCAGGGTTCGCTTCATCGGAGCAATTGGTGGAGCGTGTCGGGCGGGTCAACTGCCGATGGCGTGACAGAAAAAGTTTTTGCGTGGGCCGGAATAGACCGCCTGCCGGCGCCGTCTGCCCTTGTGTCGGGACCTCATGGACCCTTCATCCACCACCGACCACCCTCACTTCACATCAAGCCTTCAACGGAGCCCTCCATGTTCAAGACATTCGCCTTTGCCGCCACCGCCCTGACGCTTGCCGCTGGCAGCGCCTTCGCCGCCCCTTCCGACGACGCCCGCACGCACTTCCAGGCCATCGCTTCGGGCGACACCCAGATCGTGATGCGCGCCTACGCCGACCAGGCCCAGCTGAACTGGGTCGGCGGCCCGCTGGACGGCACCTACGCCACCACCGACGCCATCCGCGGCACCTGGGAAAAGTTCGGCAAGGCCGTCGGCCCGCTGAAGCTCACCATCGGCTCCATCGAAGAATCGGCCAACCCCAAGGGCTCGACGGTCTCCGCCAACGTCGTCTTCGAAGGCAAGATGCCCATCAAGGTGCGCTACGTGCTGACCTACCGCGAAGGCAAGATCGTCAGCGAAACGTGGCAGATCGACCCCAAGTTGAACGTCGCCCTGGCAGCCACGGCCGAAACCGCCGGCAAGACCGCGACCTACTGATCCACCAGCGCCGCGCCGAAGGCGGCCTTGTTCATGCCAGTGCACGCTGGCACGGCGCTGCCTGCAGGCGCATGCCGGCTCGGTTCACACGGCGTATCGACAACGGAATACCCGCAAGCGCCCGTGCGTCTACCCGTTTGCAGTGGTCGAGCCACTGCTCACCCATCCCCCCAGGAGTTCCCCATGCGACACCCGCTTTCCAAATTTTCGGCCGTGCTGATGCATGCTGCCCTCGCGGCCGCGGCAGGCCTTGCTTCACTGCCCGGCCACGCTGCAGACGGCGCTGAATCCCTGACGTATCCGAACATCATCAAGATACGGGACGGCATGGGCGCACGCGGCGACCTCGCACCGATCGCACGCATCGTCTCGCCGCTGGCGGATTCGCAGATCGTGCCGGGCGAAGGCCGCATTGGCGCAGGCAGCGTGAATGGCACCGGCTTCGTGTTGAACATCGAGGTCGTCACGCGCGACGCGACACCGATCGCCGCGAAAGAATCGCTCAACAGCAGAAACACCGCGCTGCTCGGCCAGGTCAACCCGAACATTCCGGGCCTCTATGTCTTCCTCGACACCGACCTCGTCAAGCCCGACGGTGGCGTGATCCCGAAGAACACCAACCTGGCGAACCTCTTCAACATCCTGGGCACCGACGACACGCCGGGCGCGGGCGTGACGCTGTGGCTGGGCTGGCACGTGCTTGAATCGCTGCCGCTCGACACGAACCGCTTCAACATCACCACCGCCGTGGTCGACACCGCCGGTCGGATCGGATTCGACCGGGTCTCGATGGCGGTGCTGCGCGGCGGTATCACATCGGGGCAGGCACTGACGCCCCTTCCGATCGATGTGTTCGATGACGGCATCGACGACGCGGACGGACCGGAGGTGACGATGATTGCGCCCCGCGTGCCGTCGCGTGTGTCACCTGGGCCGCAAACCGGCAATCCGACGCCGCCTGCGAATGCATCGCTGTTCTTCATTCAAGTGGCGGCGCTGGACCGCTCGCGTCACGGCATCGGCGTCAGCGAAAACGGCCAAGGCACGGCGGCCCGCTCGGTGTTGGGAACCATCCTGGATGGCAGCCAGATCCAGAACCCGATCACGCATCCCAGCAACGGCACGAACCGCAATTTCCCGGGTCTGAACGTGACCTTCGACGTGCCCTTGCGTCAGCCCAACGGCAACGTGGTGCCGGCGGGCTCGAACCTGGCGCCGATCTTCAACGTTGCCGGCAGCGAGCTGGACGCTGACGGCTATGTCGTGACGACGGCCGATTGGGTGGTGGGGGGATCGCTCCTGATGCCTGCGGGCAAGCGTTCGGTCACGATCACCGCCCGGGTCACCGACAACGCCAACCGCACCCGCAGCGTCAGCCACGTCGTGGGCATCAGCCCGGTCGAGAACGGCCAAAACCTGACGCCCGCACCCTGAGAACGAGGCCGCGCGGCTCCGACCATGGAGCCGCGCTGGACGCACAGGGCAGCGGCAGCCTGCCACCCTGCACAACCAACACCCCATCTTTTTTCACGCCTGCGGAATAAAAGGCCTGAGCGTGCCGTCTGCCCCGATGTGAGCAACATCTCACCCACGCTGCCCGATCCGCCACCACCTCCACGGAGCTTCCCATGTTCAAAACCCTCGCCATCGCCGCATCTGCGGCAACTTTTTTGGTCACTGCCGGCTGTGCCAACATGGTCGAGCCGCCTGCCAAGGCGCCCGCCATGTTGTCTGGCGGCGCGCTCGTCACACCCGCTGGCATGACCCTCTACACCTTCGACCAGGACGTGGCGAACAGCGGCAAGAGCGCCTGCAACGGCGGCTGCGCCGCGCTCTGGCCGCCGATGATGGCCACCGCCACCGACCGGACCACGGGTGCCTACAGCATCGTCACTCGCGACGATGGGTCACGCCAGTGGGCCTACAAGGGCAAGCCGGTGTACACCTACAAGGCCGACCAGAAGGCCGGCGACCGCAGCGGCGACAACTTCAAACAGGTCTGGCACATCATCAAGGAATGACGCCTGTACACCCGCCTGCACACCCAGCTTCGCGCGGGCTCACCCCATCTTCAACATCTTGATGAACGACGACCATCAACTGCTGAGCTGGGTGCCGCGCCTGCGCCGCTATTCCCGGGCGCTGGTGAACAACCGTGACGACGCCGACGACCTGGTGCAGGACACGCTGGAGCGGGCCTGGGCCAAGTCGGGCCTGTGGGGCGGCGTGGCGGACATGCGCGCCTGGCTCTTCAGCATCATGCACAACCTGCACGTCGATGGCGTGCGCCGGCCCAGGCTGCACACCGTGACCATGGACGATGACACCCCCGAGGTGCCGGTGATGCCGACGCAAGGCGACAGGTTGGCGGTGCTGGACCTGCAGGCCGCGCTGGACCTGCTGCCCGTCGAGCAGAAGGAAGTGCTGCTGCTGGTGGCGCTGGAAGACATGGCCTATGCCGACGTGGCGCAGGCCCTGGGCATTCCCATCGGCACGGTGATGTCGCGCTTGTCGCGCGGCCGTGAGCGCCTGCGCGGCCTGATGGAAGGTCGTGCCGAACCCGTGCGGCTGAAGGTCGTCAAATGAATGCATTGCGAAGCACCCTATGAGTACCGATCGCCCATCGCCGCCCACCCTCCCGCCCACCCCCCCGGTCACCGAGGCCGAGCTGCATGCGTTTGTCGATGGCCGTCTGCCCGCAGAGCGTGAGGCCGAGATCGCCGCCTACCTGGCCGCGCGCCCCGACGATGCGCAGCGCGTCGAGGCCTACCGTGCGCAGAAGCGCGAGCTGCACGCCCTGTTCGACCCCGTGCTGGACGAGCAGCCGCCGCAACGCCTGCTGAAGTCGGCGCGCCCGCGCGCCGTATCGCCGACGCCTTGGTACCTGCAGCGCTTGGCCGCCGGGCTGGCTATCGCCGTCATCAGCGGCGCCACGGGCTGGGGGCTGCGCGGCGTCGGACCTGGAACAGCCGGTGACGATGCAGCCCGCATGGCGGCTGTGCAACCGGCCCCAGGTGGTTTGACTTTGGTGTCTGCGGGTGGCTTCGCGCAGCGTGCCGCCGTCGCGCACGCGGTCTACAGCCCCGATGTGCGCCGGCCCGTGGAAGTGGACGCCGCGCACGAAGACCAGCTCGTGGCCTGGCTGTCCAAGCGCATGGGCGCGCCGATGAAACCGCCGCACCTGCAGGCGCAGGGCTACACGCTGGAAGGCGGGCGCCTGCTGCCAGGTGGCCAGGGGCCGGTGGCTCAGTTCATGTACCGCAACGAGCAGGGCAGCAAGCTGACGCTGTACGTGTCCAATGACGTCGCTGACGTGGGCAGCGCCGCGGGCTCGGGCGGGGCCGCGAAACCGGATGCGAAACCGGGTGCGAAGAACGCTGACACCGCCTTCCGCTTCGCGCAGGAAGGCGCCGTCAACGTGTTCTATTGGGTCGACGGGCCCTTCGGCTATGCGCTGTCGTCCGACGCCGACCGCAGCGTGCTGGCGCGGGTGTCGGCCGAGGTCTACCAACAGCTGGGCGCACCGCGCTGAAGGCCACGGCAAGTCCCGCAGCGCAGGCGGTTTGCACCGCCATGGAATGAATTGGCCTGAAGCGCGCTCTTTGCTGCGAGCGCCTGACGCACCGACACAGCCCTTCGTTGGGTGCAAGGTCGCGCGTCACAGGCCCCAGTCCACCTTTGCACTGAACAAAGAAAGCACCCATGACCACCCAACGTCGCGACATCCTCAAATACTCGCTGGCCGCCGCAGCCGCCAGCGCGCTGCCCGCAGCGCAAGCCCAGGCGCCGTCCAGCGCCGCCGCCGCCACCGGCATCGACCCGCGCGACCGCGTCTTCATCACCAACGAAGACTCCAACACGCTGGTCGTGATCGACCCCAGGACCAACACCGTCGAGAGCACCATCAACCTGACCAGCTTCGACGAAGACCCGCGGCCGCCCTTCCGCTATGTCACCGCCGGCGTGGCGCCGACGCACGCGGCGATGATCCACAAGCCGCTGTACCACGGCTGCATCGACGCCCACGGCGCGGTGCCGTCGCCCGACGGCCGGCTGCTGGCCACCAGCGGGCGCGGCTCGAGCAACATCTACCTCGTCGACGCCGAGCAGCGCCGCGTCATCGGCAACACGCCCAACCCGGCCGCTGGCATGACGACCAACCCCGAACGCCTGAGCAGCGGGCTGCTGCTGGGCCGCGAACCGCACGAGCCCACCTTCACGCGCAACGGCAAGGAGCTTTGGGTGACGCTGCGCGGGGAAGACCGCATCGCCATCGTCAACGTCGAACTCGCCCTGCGTCAGTTGAAGGGCACCGACAACACAGGTTCGACGGCCATCCGCCAGTTCCTGCCGACGATCAACGGCCCGGCCCAGGTATGGTTCAACCGCGAAGGCACGCTGGCCTTCGTGGCCAGCCAGAAGGTGTCGCAGGTCGACGTGTTCCGTGTCAACCCGGGCGCCGATGGCCACAGCCAGCCGCAGCGCGTGACGACACTGGACATCAGTGCGCAGGACAAGCCCGGCTTCACGCCCTTCATGAAGACCACGCCCGACGGCGCCGAGGTGTGGTTCTCGCACAAGCTGGCCGATGCGCTGTCTTCTCGCTCGACGCGGGGCGGTTTCGACCTCATTGACAGCGTGCCGCTGGGCATGGGCGCGCGGCCCAACCACGTCGAGTTCGTCAGCAACGCGCGCGGCAGCGTGGTCTATGCCAGCCTGGCGCGCATCGACGACGGGGGCCCCGGCGGCGTCGCCTCCAGCCCCATCGCCATCATCGACCGCAGCGCAGCCAGCGGCCAGCGCAAGGTGGTCGGCACCTTCTTCAGCCACGGCCGCGAATCGCACGGGCTGTGGACCAACCCCGAGAACACGCTGCTCTACGTGGCGCACGAGCAGGACGAACTGCCCGGCACGCCCAACGCCGGCCAGACGGTGTGCAGCGCCTTCGACGTCAGCGACCCGCTGAAGCCGGTCTTCATCGCGCAGATTCCGCTGGGCAACCTGACCCTGCCTTCCGGAGCGCTGCGCAACAAGAAGAGCATCAACCTGGTCTACGTGCGCGTGGGTGCCAAGGGGCAGACTGCATGAAGGGCATGAAGGGCATGAGGGGCGGACACGCCCAACATGGAGTCAGTGCCTTCGAGCGCGAGATGGACGCTTCGATGGCCCGCATGATGCAAGACATGCACGGCCCGGGCTTCGTGGGCCAGGCCGACATCGACTTCCTGGCGATGATGATTCCGCACCACGCCGGCGCCGTCGACATGGCGCGGCTGGTGCTGCAGCACGGCCGCGACCCGGCCACGCGGCAACTGGCGGAGGAGATCATCGCCGGCCAGACCATCGAGATCGAGAGCATGACGCGGCGGCTGGCGGCCTTGCAGCAGCGCTCTAGCGCGGGTTCGGCAGCCGAATTTCCATCGCTGGGTGGCACGCGCGGGCCGTGATGCCCAGCCTGAGGGTAAGCACTGACGATGGCGATGGAATGAACCGCAGCGCTGTCCGCTCTTGATCACCATGCTGTTCCAGTCTGCCGAGTCCCGCTACAACCAATGGGTGCGGGACCATTACCGCTTCCTGCTGCGCAGCGCCTGGGCGCTGACGGGCTCGCGTGACATCGCCGAAGACGTGGTGCAGGACTGTTTTGCCAACGCCTGGAAGCACCGCGAGCAGTTGCGCGATGCGGCCTTGGCGCGGGCCTGGCTGTTCCAGATCATGCGGCGCGCCGCCTTCCGCCAGGCCGCGCCGGGCATGCAGTCGCTGGACGACGACGAGCAGCCCGAGCAGGCCGCCCCCGACGCCGGGCTGGACGACAAGCTGGACGTGGTCAAGGCGCTCGCGCGGCTGGCGCCCATCCACCGCGAGGTGCTGGTGCTGTTCTATTTCGACGACATGCCCACCGCGCAGATGGCCGAGGCGCTGGAGATTGCGCCCGGCACCGTGCTGTCGCGCCTGGCTCGCGCGCGCGACGCGCTGAAGCAGGTGATGGGCGTGCCAGTGCGGGCACCCGGCGGCGCCCAGGTCACGCCCTTGCGGAAGACCCCGTCATGAAGCGCGAACTCCGGCCGCCCGAGTTGCCCGACAGCGCGTTCGACTTGCGCACGCGCGCCGAACTGGCGCTGGCCTTCGAGCCCATCGACGCCCCGCCGCACTTGTACCGCAAGGCGCAGCCGCTAATGGCGCGGCGCAGCTTCCAGCGCGCCGTGCTGGGCCTGCTGCTGGCAGGCAGCGGCACCGGCGCCGTGCTGGCCATGCGCCCGCCAGAACTCGTGCGCGGCGCCATCGAACACGAATACTTCGAGCGCACGCTGCGCGGCACCTTCATGGCCAGCGCGCCCTTGCTGCAGCACCTGGGGCTGGCCGGCCAACAGGTTGTGCCCGGCTTCCCGCAGCTGATGCGGCCTTGCGACATCGACGGCCACCTCGTCTACCACCTCACCACCTTCTTCGAGAAGGGCGGCATGGTCACCGTGTTCGCCTTCGACAAGGCGGTGGCGCTGACGGAGGGCAGCGGCTGGTGGGGCAACGTGCACTGGAAAGTCATCACCTCGCGCGACGGCAAGCCGCTGGTGCTGGTGGCGCAGAAGAAGCAGGCCCTGGCCGTGGCGCAAAGCCAGTTCGGTCCAGCCACCGACATGTCCCCACCGAATTCCACACCGACCCCCAAGGAGACCCGATGAACAAGACCTTGAACTCGCTGCCGCGGCGCCAGATGCTGGCCGGCAGCGCCAGCGCCCTGGCCGCGGCCGGCCTGGCCACTTTCACGCGCGGTGCCGCCGCGGCTGGCGAAACCCCAGTGGCCAGCGCCACGCCCAAGCCGCTGCCCGCCTACGTGAACTGGAAAGACCCGGCCAGCGTCATCGTGCACAGCAGCACCACCATCGAGACCAAGCGCGCGGCCTTCGGCAGTGGCGTCATCACGCCGGCCGAGCAGCTCTACATCCGCAACAACCTGCCGGCGCCCGACGCCTCCATCGTGGCCGACCGCGACGCGTGGGAAGTGGCCATCGAAGGCGTGAAGGCCCCGCGCAAGCTGACGCTGCGCGAGCTGAAGACGATGGGCGTGGAGACCACCGCGATGGTGCTGCAGTGCTCGGGCAATGGTCGCGGCTACTTCCCCAGCAAGCCCAGTGGCACACCCTGGCAGGTGGGCGCGGCGGGTTGCGTGATGTGGACCGGCGTTCCGGTGCGCGTGGTGGCCGAAGCGCTGGGCGGCGTCGTGCCGGGCGCCGGTTACCTGACCGGCACCGGCGGCGAGAAGCTGCCCGAAGGCCTGGACCCGCTGAGCATCATCGTCGAGCGCTCGGTGCCGGCCGCCGCGATGGCTGACGCGCTGCTGGCCTGGGAGATGAACGGCGTGCCGATCTCGCTGGCCCACGGCGGCCCGCTGCGCCTAATCGTGCCCGGCTACACCGGCGTGAACAACATCAAGTACATCAAGCGCTTGGCCTTCACGGCCAAGGAGACGGACGCGAAGATCATGTCGCACGGGTACCGCATCTCGCCGCCGGGCGGCAAAGGCGACCCGAGCCAGCCGTCGGTGCAAGAGATGACGGTCAAGTCGTGGATCAACTCGCCCGCGCCCGACGCAGCTGGCGTGAGGGCCGGCCTGGTGCAAGTGCAGGGCGTGGCCTTCGGCGGGATGAACGGCATCAAGCGCGTCGAGGTGTCGCTGGACGGCGGCAAGACCTGGAGCGACGCGCGGCTCACCGGGCCCGACCTCGGCCGCTATGCCTGGCGCCAGTTCGTGCTGCCGGCCAGGCTGCCGGCCGGCAGCCACACGCTGGCCAGCCGCGCCACCGACACGGCAGGCAACGTGCAACCCGAGCAGCGCATGGAAAACGCCGGCGGCTACAACAACACGAGCTGGGCCGACCACGCCGTGAAAGTGACGGTGGCCTGATCATGCGCAGCACCATCCAGCAGCGCTTCATGTTGCATGCAATGAGGGTCGCGTCGGTGCTCGTCGCCGGCCTGGCGCTGCCCGTTCTACCCGCGCTGGCGGCCGACGACAGCGCGCAACTCGCGCTAGGGAAGAAGCTGTTCCTGCAAGGCGTCGTCCCGTCGTGCGCCGTTTGCCACACCTTGCAGGCCGCGGGCGCCGAGGGCGCCGTCGGCCCGGTGCTGGACGAGTTGAAGCCCGACGCTGCGCGCGTGGCGAAGGCGCTGCGCAACGGGCTGGGCCAGATGCCCTCGTACAAGGACAAGCTCACCGAAGCAGAGATTGCGGCGCTGGCGCTCTACGTGTCGAAGGCCAGCGGGGGTGCCAAGTGAAACTTCAGGTGGGTGGAATCTGTGGTGCATCCCCACCGATAAAGGCTCGTCCGCGCGGGCCGCAAGACGCTGACTGGCACCGAAACGCAGGGCATCTTCATCGGTCGCCGCCGTCGGCAGCGACTGCTTCTCAACTCCTCGACAGACTGGATTGGGTCGGCAGCACCAGTTCACAGGCGGCGGGAGCTGACGTTCAGCCTTTGCGCGGTGGTCGACTCGTAGTCCGTCGTGATCAATTCAGCGTGAACTTGCTTGCGGCTCAATGAACCCGCAACACCTCAAACTGATGTCGGATTGGAGCGACGTGTATCGACACCTCATCACCCTCGCGCTTACCCAACATAGCCCTGCCCAAAGGGGCTTCGCAGCTGATGACCTGAACGAACTGAGCGCCGCTGACCAACTTCATGCTTCCCCCATCCGGGCCTAGAAAGAGCAGCTGCTGCTTGTCGTCGGAATCGACCAGGCAGACCAGCGCGCCGAGCTGTATCCCTTTGGTGGCGTCGTAGGAGCTCGGGCGGAATCGGCGCCAATTGGCCAGCGCTTGTCGGATGGCTTCGGCGCGACGAGCTTGGCCGGTGGCCAAGTAGGCGGCTTCGAGTCCCAAGGTGTCGTATTTGTTTTCGGCAATGTTTTCTTCGTGAGTCGCCGCTTCATGGGCCACCCGCACTGCCTGTTCGGCTTGCAGCAGGTCTTCGGCGAGCCGTTCCAGCACCTGCTGCCGAAGGACGAATTTATCCATGATGAAAGGTAGGCATCTCGATCAAGCGAGGGTGAGGTCTTCATTGTGAACGGCTCTACCAACCTTCGACGCGTTTGTTGGCCACAGGTCAACTTCAGCCATGGGTCGGGCTCCGCCAGTCGTCAGGGGCAGTCGACATCATGCGCGGCCCGAAGCGTCGGCCGTGCTACACGAGTGACCGGTCAGGGAGGTGCAGCGGTCATCCGCCTGGTTGACGATCGTGCAACCGGTTTCGGCTCGGGATGCCGTTCGCCTGCTAAACCTGAGCGTCTGCTACCAGTCTGAGGCAGTCAGTCAGGTAGACAAGTCGACCGGCAACCATTAACCGCTGTCAGAGCACCTCGTTCAATCTGGGTCAGCCTCTTCACCCAGCGCCGAACCCGGCTCGCCACCCATTCGCACCACGCCGAGCTTGAGCCCCAGCATGCCGAAGATGCGGTTCATGGTCTGGACGCTGCCGTCGCTGCGCTCTTGCTCGATGTCCTGCATGGTCCGGTAGCCGATGCCTGAGAGCTTGGCCATCTCCGCCGTGGTCAGCCGCATGGTCTTCTTGAGGTGGCGCACCGCCTGCGCCAGTGACCATTGCGGATGCGCGAGCACATCGTCGATGGCCTGCCTGCGCAACTCCAGTTGCTCGGGAATCGAGAGGGTGTTGAAGCGTTTGTCCATGCGTGTCAGGCCAGCGCGGCCAGTTGCCGTGCCTGGGCCAGGATGCCGAGACGCAGGTGGTTGAGAACCTCGGCCTCCAGGCCCATGGCTTGGGCATCCTTGGCGATGTGCTCCAGCGCGGGCACCATGGCCTTCAGGCCCTCGACCAGCGGCGCACGTTGCAGGGCCATGCCTTTCTGGCGGCGGGCTTTCTGAACCTGCGAGCCGATCTCGCAGACGCGGTCCAGCACGCGGCCCCAGTCCGGTCGACCGGCGTCGTTGCCTTCCCAGCGGATGCGCCGCGCGATGCCGTCCGGGTGGAGGTACATCGGTGCGAAGTCGTACAGCGGGGTGAGCGCGATGCGGCCATCGAAGTCGCGCTGGACCGCCGTATTGCGGGCGTGGTTGTCCTTGTTGCCCAGGGCGAGGTTGGCGACATCGCGCTTGAGGTATTCAAGCACTTCATCCTGCGGATTCGTGCAGTGCTGCATCAGCGCCAGGCAGACCTGGTCATGGCTGGGCACGGCGTCGAAGCCCGGCATGCCCGTCAGCGTGGCGATGCTTTCCTGCGCCAGGCGCGTCACCGCCCTGCCCTGCACCTGGCGGTCAAAGCGAGGGATGAACAGCGCGCGTTGGCGCAGTACCAGCGGGGCGTGCACCCGCAAGCCCAGCAGAGCGGCCATCGCCATGTACGGCGCTTCGTGCCGGAGGATGCCGGCCAGTTGTGGGTCGGCGCCGCGGCCAAACTTGACGATGTAGTGCTGGAGCGCCTGCTCCTCCGGAAGCGTGTGGTCCAGATAGAGCAGGCCATCTTCAGCGCGCGTCAGCAGCACCTTGGGCCATTCGCCCTGCACGCCTGAAGAGCCGGCGACAAAGAGACCGTGCGAGGCCAGGTACTCGGCGAACTCATCGCCGCGCTGGGCCACTTCTTCATCGGTGAAGCCGCGTTGAGGCCCGGCGTTGGCGCTGAGCCATTGCGCGGCCTCCTTGACGCGCAGATGCCCGATGGGATTGCCGGCGCCGGCCAGCAGGAGTTTCCAGTCGGCACCGACGCCTGCCGTGGGCGACTGGCCGATACGGCGCAGCAGTTCCTGTCGACCAAAGCCCTGCGGCAGCATGTCGATGAGGAACACCGGCCAATGCGGCACCTGCAAAGGTTCCAGACCGACGGGCCATCGGGCGCACAGGGCGTGCGCGTCCTTCGCGCCAGGGTGCTGGAACGCCCACTCGACGGCGTAGCCCGAGTAGGAGCGAGCTTTCCAGCCCTCGCCTTCCGCGCCGTGCAAGCTCACGCTGGCGACGTCGTGCCAATGGCCGTGCGAGTGGAGTTGAAGCGTGCAGGCCGAGGTCATTTGCACGAAATTCTAGCGATAACATCTAATCTGTCGATTATTTATTGCATAGTTTTTCGTGTAATTGAAGTATTGCACCCAGCGGGGAAACTTCATCTCGTCCAGAGATGCCTGCAGGATGTAGCTGACCTGGAATACTTCGCCAGCCAATCACACCGCCCCGAACGGCACCACGCTCGACCCTGCGACCTTCCGCTCCTGCAGGCGCTGCCCCAGCGCATCAAAAGCCCGCAGCTGTTCCGCCTCGCGCCGGTCTTGGATGTAGGTCCGCCGCGCACGGCTTTCGATCACGTGATTCAGGCATTCGTCAATCACGTCGCCACTGAAGCCGAGCGCAGCCATCACGGTGGCTGCAGTGCGCCTGAGGTCGTGTGCCGTCCACTTGCCGCCCGGAAGTAGCAGCGAGGTGGTGGCCTTGGCACGTCCACTCATGCGTTGCTCGGGGTCACGCTGGCGGTCGGCCAGCTGCTTGCCGAACGACTTTACGCACACGGGTCTGCCGTTGTCAGTGGCGGGAAACAGCCAAGGCGAAAGCTCGCCAAGTTTCGCCATCGGATCGATCAGCACCTCTCGATGCTGCAACAGCAGCCTGATCTGTTCCAGGGCGAAATCCGACAAGTGGATCGTATGGCTGCGCTTGTTCTTGGTCGTGGGCAGGTGCCAAGTCCGCGCCTGGGTGTCAACAATGCCCAGCTTGACGGCCTCGGCATCAGCCACAGCCTGCAGAGCCTTCAGCCGCTTGGTTCGTACCTTGGGCTCGGTCGGTAGATCGCTGGCCCAAACGGCGCCCATGAGCTCGCCGATGCGCACACCGGTCGCCAGAATCAGCCAGATGGCCGACTCGCTCCGGGGGTGCATCCGCGCCTGTCCAATCGCTTGTGGCAACAGTCCGATCTCCTCCTCACTCAAGGCACGGTCGCGCATCACAGGTGTTCCGACTACGCGCGATTTCTTGACCGTGGCAAGTGGGTCAATACCGATCAGTTCCCGGTCGAGTGCAAATGCCAGCATCTGCTTCAAATCGCCAAGTAGTTGCTGCGCCGTACGCATCTGCCCCTTCGCTTTTTGCGCGTCGATCACGGCCAAGATATCTGCCTTGCGCACATCCTCCAGGGCCATCTCGCCGATCAATGGAAACACGTGCCGGGTGAACTGTTCAAAAACGAATTGCCCGCCGTCCTTGCGCCCATCGCGCTTGCCATCACCACGAATCACCGGCTGTAGATCGGTGGCCCGCCAGCGGTCGAACACCTGTCGCACCGTCAGACGTCGAGCCTGGGCAAGTGCTGCCGCTTGGGCGGCCACCTCACGCTGGTGCTGTTCGTCGGCAACGCGCTGACGCTCCAGAGCTTCGGCCTGCAGACGGTCAATTTCGACCTGAGCAAAGTGCTCACGCAGGTCTTTCACCCCGGAACGATACAGCCCGGCGAACTCCCGCGCCTTGTCTCGGGCCTGCTGGACCGTGTAAGTCGCAGATCCGTCGCCACGTGGCTCGTAGGCGCCAATCAAAAATCGCACACGCTCACCACCGCTGGCCGTGTAACGGTAGTAGAAGGACCGGGCTCCGGCTGGAGTGATGCGCCCGACAAGCCTGCCCTCGCCTCTTGCTCCGTCCTCAATCAGCCACTGGTCCTTGGCGGACGGCTTCGCCTGCATGGCCTTGTCTGTGATGGCTGTCATAGCTGGTGCCCGTTCGGTGCCCGTTTCTCGTTGGCTTTCAGTGTATCGACTAGGACGCTCTGGGATCAATTATCTCCATAAGTCATTGATTTCAAATGATTTACGTTTATTCTTGAGACTTTATCGGATGATAAGGAATTGGTTTTTTATTGAATGGGGTGCAAGGGGTAGTGAGTTCGAATCCCACCGTCCCGACCATATAAATCAACGGGTTAGCTCTCAACAGGGCTGACCCGTTTGGCTTTGTGGGCCTCGACGTCATTCTGGTGACTACAGCGCGCTGGCCAGCGCCGATTAGCCTCGGATGTTGTTCGAGCGTTGAGGCATCAGTAAGCCGTTCGATTGGCGGTGGCCACCACTCTCGGCGCCATCATGGCCACTCGTCACCCCCCGAGTCCCGCACTCGCCAGCCCCAGCGTGCCGTGCCAGCAGCGCCGGTTCAGCTCGTCGAGCGTCTGCGTCAGCCCGTCTTGGTGAGTGCGGAAAGATTCTGTGGGGTCATGCGGGCATCGCCTCCGAGCGTGTTGTTTTGATGGGGTCCAGCGGGGCCACACGACGCCGCAACCGTCTCTGCCCCCAGGTGTCCTACCTTCACATAGATGAGCGCACCAGCCTCGGTAGTCCACGGGGCGTGCCGGCTCCAGCGTGGGCTGCGCAGCCAGGTGCCAGCGGGATATTGGCCGTGCTCGTCGCAGAACAGGCCTGCCAGTACCAGGATTTCTTCACCGCCGGGGTGGCTGTGAGGGCTGAACTGCGTGTGCGGGGCCCAGCGCACCAGCGCCGTGTTGACGCCATCGAAGCTGTGCAGCGGCAGGACGGACAGGCCTGGCACCAGCCCGGGCCGCCATGCGGCGGTTCGGGTATCGAGGCAGACCTGCTCGACATCGGCCGGGTTGAACTGCCAGAGCTTGACGAACAAGGTGCAGCCTTCGCGCGAGAACGGCGCGTGGGCGCTGCCGGGCGGGTTGCGGACGTAGGTGCCAGCGGGGTAGTCGCCGCGCTCATCGGAGAAGGTGCCTTCGAGCACCAGAAACTCCTCGCCGCCGCCGTGGACATGGCGGTCGAACGCTGCGCCGGGGGCGTAGCGCACGATGCTGGTCGCACGCGCCACCTCACCCCCCACGCGGTCAAGCAGGTGGCGCGCGACGCCGGGCAGCGGCGAGGCCTGCCATGTGCTGTCGTCAGGTGCGCTGACCACGACGCGCTGGTCGAAATCTGCGCGCAGATGGAAATTGGACACGTTGATCAATTCAGAACTCCAAGTGCAGCATCAGCTTTACTGAATACCAAATTCAGTGAAAACCCTTGTTTTGATGATTTTCAGCCCATTTTCAGGGTAAATCTGAATGTATTGAATACACTGGGTATTCATCAAGCATCGATCCATGCCTTCCTCACCCAAAACGCCCGTCACTGCAACGCAAGAAGAAACCGGCTCGCAAGCTGTCAAGGCGCAGCTGAAGTTGCGGGAGATGATTCTGGCGGGTGAGCTGGTGGCCGGCGCACGCATTGCCGAGCTGTCGCTGGTCGAGAAGCTGGGCGCCTCGCGCACCCCCATTCGCGCTGCGCTGATGCGGCTGGAGCAGGAAGGCCTGCTCGACGCGCTGCCCAACGGCGGCTACGCGGTGCGCACTTTCTCGGAGGGCGATGTGTCGGATGCCATCGAGTTGCGCGGCACGCTCGAAGGGCTGGCCGTGCGGCTGGCCGCCGAGCGTGGCGTGGCGCCCGTGGTGCTGAGCGAAGCGCGCGACTGTCTGAGCCGGATCGATGCGTTGCTGCGCGACCAGGCGCTCAATGACGAGGCGTTTTCAAGCTACGTGGTACTGAACCACCGCTTCCACGCACTGCTGGGCGAGTTGTCCGGCAGCCCGGTGGTGACCCGTGAACTGGAGCGCGTCGGCAGCCTGCCGTTTGCATCGCCTTCGGGCTTCGTGGTGGTGCAGGCCGACACGCCGCAGGCGCGCGACATGTTGATCGTTGCGCAAGATCAGCACTGGCAGGTGCTGGACGCGATCGAGCGGCGCGAAGGCGGCCGGGCCGAGGCGATCATGCGCGAACACTCGCGCCTGGCGCAGCGCAACCTGCGCGCAGCGGTGCGCGCGCCCGGTCTGGACGCGATGCCGGGCGTGCGGCTGATCCGCCGACGCGGTTGATCCAGTCCACTCGAATTTTTCATTTTCATCAGGAGACCACCATGCAGAAACGTCACTTTGTTCGCGTCCTGGCCTTGACCGCCCTGGCTGCTGCAGCCAGTTCCGCCATGGCACAGGAGAAGTTCAAGATCGGCATGATCCTGCCCATGACCGGGCCGTTCGCGTCCACGGGCAAGCAGATCGAAGCGGCGGCGCGGCTCTACATCGCGCAGAACGGCGACACCATTGCCGGCAAGAAGGTCGAGCTAATCATCAAGGACGACACCAGCGCGCCGGATGCCACCAAGCGCATTGCGCAGGAAATGGTCGTCAACGACAAGGTCAACGTGCTGGCCGGCTTTGGCCTGACGCCGCTGGCGCTGGCCACCGCGCCAGTCGCCACCCAGTCCAAGACCCCGATGGTGGTGATGGCGGCGGCCACGTCGAGCATCACCGAGGCCTCGCCCTACATCATCCGCACCAGCTTCACGCTGCCGCAGGCGGCGGTCGGCATTGCCGAGTGGGCGCCCAAGAACGGCATCAAGAGGGTGGTGTCGCTGGTGGCGGACTACGGCCCCGGCATCGACGCCGAGCGCTTCTTCAAGGACCGCTTCACGCTCAACGGCGGCCAGGTGATGGACACCCTGCGCGTGCCGCTGCGCAACCCGGATTTCGCGCCCTTCCTGCAGAAGGTGCGGGACGCCAAGCCCGACGCGCTGTTCGTCTTTGTGCCCTCGGGCGCGGCGCCGGCGCTGATGAAGCAGTTTGCCGAGCGCGGCATGGACAAGGCCGGCATCAAGCTGATCGGCACGGGCGACATCACCGACGACGACACGCTCAACGCCATGGGCGATGTGGCAGTGGGCGTGGTGACGTCGCACCACTACTCGGCCTCGCACAACTCGCCGGCCAACAAGAAGTTCGTCGACGCGTTCCAGAAGGCCAACAACAACCTGCGCCCCAACTTCATGGCCGTGGGTGGCTACGACGGCATGCGCGTGATTTATGAGGCCGCCAAGGCCACCAAGGCCGGCAGTGGCGAGGCGCTGCTCAACGCCATGAAAGGCCAGATCTTCGAGAGCCCGCGCGGCCCCGTCTTCATCGACGCACAGACGCGCGACGTGGTGCACAACATCTACATCCGCAAGGTCGAGTCGGTGGGCGGGCAGCTCTACAACCAGGAGTTCGTCACGATCAAGGACGTGAAGGACCCGGGCAAGGCCAAGTAAGCGCCGAACCCGCGCGAATCAGAGCAAGAGGCGACGTCGACCATGTTGACCATTCTTTTTGACGGCGTCGCCTACGGCATGCTGTTGTTCATCCTGGCGGTGGGGCTGTCGGTGACGATGGGGTTGATGAACTTCATCAACCTCGCGCACGGCGCCTTCGCCATGGTGGGCGGCTACCTGACCGTGGTGCTGATGCAGCGCTTCGGCCTGCCCTTCCTGGCCTGCCTGCCGCTGGCGTTCGCCGGCACGGCGCTGTTGGGCGCGGTGCTGGAGCGCACGCTGTACCGGCCGATGTACCGCAAGCCGCACCTGGACCAGGTGCTGTTCTCGATCGGGCTGGCCTTCATGGCGGTGGCCTCTGCCGACTACTTCATGGGCTCGCAGCAGCAGATCATGCAGTTGCCGGACTGGCTGCGCGGGCGCACCGAACTGTTTGACGGCGCGCTCGGCATGGGCCACTACCGCCTGTTCATCATCGCCATCTGCGCGGCGCTGACGGTGGCGCTGCAGTACGTGCTGGCACGCACCCGCTTCGGCAGCCGCCTGCGCGCAAGCGTGGACGATGCCCGCGTGGCCGCCGGCCTGGGCATCAACGTCAACATGGTGTTTGCCGCCACGTTCGCGGTCGGCTCCGGCCTGGCCGGGCTGGGTGGCGCGCTGGGGGCCGAAGTGCTGGGGCTGGACCCGACGTTTCCGCTCAAGTTCATGGTCTATTTCCTGATCGTGGTGGCCGTGGGCGGCACCTCGTCCATCACCGGCCCGCTGCTGGCCGCCCTGCTGCTGGGCGTGGCGGATGTGGCCGGCAAGTACTACGTGCCCAAGCTGGGCGCGTTCATCGTCTATTCGCTGATGCTGCTGATCCTGATCTGGCGTCCGCAAGGTCTGTTTGTCCGCCGGGGAGGCTCATGATGCAGGCACGTCCGTCTTTACTGGAAGCGTCGCGCTGGAAGCCGCTGGAAACCGCGTTCTGGCTGCTGGCGCTGGCGTCGCCGTGGCTGCTGCCGCAGCACGCGCTGATCGTCAATGAGGTCGCCATCGTCGCGCTGTTTGCGCTGTCGCTCGATTTGATCCTGGGCTACACCGGCATCGTCTCGCTCGGCCACGCTGCGTTTCTGGGTTTTGGCGCCTACACGGCAGCGCTGTTCGCCAAGTTCGTGTCGCCGGACCCGCTGCTCGGCCTGGGCGTCGGCATGGCGGCAGCGACGCTGCTGGGTGCGCTGTGCTCGGTCACCATCCAGCGCGGCACCGACCTGACGCGGCTGATGGTCACGCTCGGCATGGCGCTGATCCTGCTGGAGTTGGCCAACAAGCTCGACTGGCTCACCGGCGGCTCCGATGGCCTGCAGGGCGTGGTGATGGGGCCGGTGCTGGGTCGCTTCGAATTCGACCTGATGGGCCAGACCGCCGCCTGCTACTCGGTCGGCGTGCTGCTGCTGCTGTTCCTGCTGGCGCGGCGGCTGGTGCATTCACCGTTCGGCGCCACGCTCAAGGCGGTGCGCGACAACCGGCTGCGCGCCATGGCCATCGGCATTCCGGTGGCTCAGCGGCTGGCGGTGGTCTACACCGTGGCGGCTGGCGTGGCCGGTGCGGCGGGCGCGCTGATGGCTCAGACCACCGGCTTCGCGTCGCTGGATGTGTTTGCGCTGGAGCGCTCGGCCGACGTGATGCTGATGCTGGTGATCGGCGGCGTCGGCTGGCTTTACGGCGGCATTGCCGGCGCGGTGGTGTTCAAGCTGATGCATGACGTCATCTCCGGCATCACGCCGCAGTACTGGACGTTCTGGATCGGCCTGTTCCTGATCGTGCTGGTGAGGGTCGGGCGCGACCGGCTGATCCGGCCCTGGACCTGGTTCCGCTCGTCAGGAGAACGCGCATGACGGCCTCCAACACATCAGCAGTCCAGGCCGGGATCGTCCTGCGCACCGAGGGCCTGCTGAAGAAATTCGGCGGCATCACCGCCACCAACCAGGTCACGCTCGATGTGCGGCGCGGCGCGCGCCATGCACTGATCGGCCCGAACGGTGCCGGCAAGACCACGCTCATCAACCTGATGACGGGCGTGATCGAGCCGACCGCCGGTCGCATCCTGCTCGAAGGTGTCGACATCACCCAGCTGCCACCGCACCAGCGCGTGGGGCGCGGCATGGTGCGCACCTTCCAGATCAACCAGCTGTTCGGCAGCATGACGCCGTTGGAGACACTGGCGATGGTGGTGTCGCAGCACCGCGGGCTGGGCCGGCGCTGGTGGCAGGCACTGGGCCGTGACAGTGCCGTGATGGCGCGCTGCGAAGAACTGCTGGCGCTGTTTCGCCTGACCGAGGTCATGAACCAGCGCACCGAACACCTCGCCTACGGCAAGCGCCGCCTGCTCGAGATGGCGATTGCGCTGGCCTGCGAGCCGCGCGTGCTGCTGCTCGACGAGCCGGTGGCGGGCGTGCCCGCCGGCGAGCGCGAAGAGCTGCTGCAGACCGTGGCCGCGCTGCCGGCCGATGTGTCTGTGCTGCTGATCGAGCACGACATGGACCTGGTGTTCGGCTTTGCCGACCGCATCACCGTGCTCGTCAACGGCACGGTGCTGACCGAAGGCACGCCCGAGGACATTGCCCGCGACCCGCAAGTCAAGGCGGTCTACCTGGGCCACGGAGAAACTGTTCATGCCTGACCTGCTGCAAGTCCACCACCTGAGCGCCGGCTACGGCGAGGCCGTGGTCATCAACGACGTCAGCTTCAGCCTGGCCGAAGGCCAGACGCTGGCGCTGCTGGGCCGCAACGGCACCGGCAAGACTACGCTGATGGACACGCTCGCCGGCGGCACGCGCCAGCACGCCGGCCAGATTGAGCTGGCCGGCGTGGCGCTGCACCGCCTGCCCTCGCACCTGCGCGCCGAGGCCGGCATCGGCTGGGTGCCACAGGAGCGCAACATCTTCAAGTCGCTGACGGTGCATGAGAACCTGAGCGCCGTGGCGCGCCCGGCCCGCGCCGGCAACGTCTCGCGCCCCTGGACGCCCGAGCGCGTCTATGAACTCTTTCCGCGCCTGGCCGAGCGCAAGGGCAATCTCGGTACTCAGCTCTCGGGTGGGGAGCAGCAGATGCTGGCCATCGGCCGCGCGCTGGTGCTCAACCCGCGCCTGCTGCTGCTGGATGAGCCGCTCGAAGGCCTGGCGCCCATCATCGTCGAGGAGTTGCTGCGGGCGATTGCCCGCATCACGCGCGAAGAAGGCCTGTCGGCCATCATCGTTGAGCAACACCCGCAGGCGATCCTGGCCATCAGCCACCGCGCCGTGGTGCTCGACCACGGCAGCGTGGTGCACAGCGGCACGGCGCAGGACTTGAGCGCACAGCCGGAATTGCTGGATCAGTTGCTGGGCGTGGCGCGGGCTTGACGCCAGCTCACTCAGCCGGCATCACTCCCCCACTTCACCACCCAACTTCGCCGCCCGGTTGTTGGCATTGGCGCGCCGGGAGGCGCGCTTGTGCACCGGCGCGGCTGATTTCAGGCTCTGCATCAGCGAGCGCAGCGTCTGCGCCTCGGTCTGGTGCTGCAGCAGGCCACGCTCGGCTTGCGTCAGCTGTTCCTGCAGAGCCAGCAACTGCTCGGTCTGCTGCGTGTGGGCCGCAGTCAGGCGTTGGCCGTTTTGCAACGCAGCTTCCAGGCTTTGTTGCACACGCGCTGACGCGCTGGCGTGCTCCAGCGCCTGCGCCCGCAGACTGTTTTCTGCTTCAGCCAACTGCACGCGCAGCGCCTGCGCCAGCTTGTCGGCCTTGCTGCGCGCCTGGCGCTCCTGATCGATGTCCAGCAAGGCGCGGCGCTCTGCTGCCGTGGCACGCTCGGTCGCCGCATCGATCGCCGCCCTGCCCTTGGCGAGTTCGGCGGTGAAATCGGCGCGCGCGGCCTCGATCTGCGCGCCCAGCGCCTCGACCTGCCGCTGCAGTTCCTGCGCCCGTGCTGCTTCGGCCGCACTGGCGCGGCGCTCCGCTTCCAGCTCGGATTGAACCTGCCGCGTCTCGTCCTGCGACGCTGCCCAGCGCAGGCGCAACTCGTCTGCCGCTGCGCTGGATTCTTCTGCGTCACGTCGCGCCAATTCCAAGTCCGCCCGCACTAGCTGCAGCTGCGTCTGAATGTCCAGTCGCAGCGTGGCGAGTTCATCGCGTGCCGTGGCGGTTGCCTGCTGCCACAGCGTACCGATGGCCTCGGCGGCCATCGCCTTCAGCGCGTCCGGCAGATCGGGGTGATCCAGCTCGACCCGCGCCTTGCCGCGCAGCTCTTCCCAGAACTTGGCCAGCGCCTCGGCCGGCGTGCTCATCGAGCCCTTGCGCACGTACTGGTAGAGCTTGCCTGCCGTCGGCGTGATGCCGTAGCGGAAGAACAGCAGCGCGCAGACCTCGCGGTAGAGCGCGCGGGTCTCGCTGAACTGGCTGCGCAGGGCTTCAACGTCGTTTTGAATGTCGGCTTCAAGGCTCATGTTCAATATTATGACGTAATACGTATTTTTTACAGACAAAAGATTCAGCCAATATCAATCTGTGGACATAATCAATCTACTGTCCATAGAATGACGTTTTCACGTTTTTGACGCCGCTTGAGGCCTCTGCTCACCATGTCAGCCGTCGTTCCGATCGATCAATTGGCCGTTCCAGCCGCGCTCAGCGGTCAACTGGGCCGCAACCGGGCGCACGGCACGGCGCAAATCGCCGCCAACGACGACCGCTCAGCCGTGCTGGCGTGGTTGGCGCGTTATGCGGATTCGCCCGCCACGCTGGCCAGCTATCGCAAGGAAGCCGAGCGGCTGCTGCTGTGGTGCGTGCTGCAGCGCCGGGCAGCGCTGTCGGATCTGACGCATGAGGACTGGCTGGTCTACCAACGCTTTCTGGCCGACCCGCAACCCGCCGCGCGCTGGGTGATGGCGCCAGGCCAGAAGCCGCCGCGCAACTCGCCCGACTGGCGCCCTTTCGCCGGGCCGCTCAGCCCGGTGAGCCAGCGGCAGGCGATGTCGGTGCTGAATGCGCTGATGACCTGGCTGGTCGCGGCGGGCTATCTGGCGGGCAACCCGCTGGCCTTGAGTCGCCGTCCGCGTCAGATGGCGTCGGCGCGGGTGACACGCTTCCTGCCCTTCGAGCACTGGGATGAGGTCAAGGCAACCATTGAGGCGATGCCCGCCACCACCCCACGTGAAGCCGCGCACGCGGCGCGGACGCGTTGGCTGTTTTCGCTGCTGTACGTCGGGGCGCTGCGCGTGTCGGAGATCGGCAGCACGTCGATGGCAGGCTTCTTCATGCGCCGGGCCGTGATCGGCGCCGAGCGCTGGTGGCTCGAAGTCACCGGCAAGGGCCACAAGGTCCGGCTGGTGCCGGTCACGGCCGAGTTGCTGGCCGAGCTGACGCGCTATCGCCTTTCACAAGGCCTGAGCCCGCTGCCGCAGCACGCCGAAGACAAGCCGCTGGTGCTGCCGCTGATCGGGCCGGACAAGCCGCTGGCGCGCAGCGCGATCCATGAAATCGTCAAGGGCGTGATGCGCGCCACCGCCGAGCGGCTGCGGGCGCAGGGCGCGCAATTCGAGGCGGCCGCCGCACACATCGAGCAGGCATCTACCCACTGGCTGCGCCACACCGCCGGCAGCCACCTGAGCGAGCAGGCCGACCTCAAGGTGGTGCGCGACAACCTCGGCCACGCCAACCTCAGCACCACCAGCATCTATCTGCATACCGAGGACGACGCCCGCCACGATGCCACCGAGCACGCACACCGCGTCGGCTGGCGCGCGCCATAAAAAAAGCCCAAGGCGCTCAACCTTGGGCTGTGGCTGCCGGGTGGACTCACACCCCCGGCAAGCTGAATCAGGAGATCCTGAAATCGTTCAGTGGAACTGCTCTTCTTCGGTCGAACCCGTCAGTGCGGTAACGCTGGACTTGCCGCCCTGGATCACGGTGGTCACTTCGTCGAAGTAACCGGTGCCGACTTCCTGCTGATGCGACACGAAGGTGTAACCACGGTCGCGGGCTGCGAATTCGGGCTCCTGCACCTTCTCGACGTAAGCCGACATGCCGCGCGCGACGTAGTCCTGCGCCAGGTCGAACATGTTGTACCACATGGAATGGATACCGGCCAGGGTAATGAACTGGTACTTGTAACCCATGGCGCCCAGCTCGCGCTGGAACTTGGCGATGGTCGCGTCGTCGAGGTTCTTCTTCCAGTTGAACGACGGCGAGCAGTTGTAGGCCAGCATCTTGCCCGGGTGGACCTTGTGCACGGCTTCAGCGAACTTGCGGGCAAATTCGAGGTCCGGCGTGCCGGTTTCGCACCACACCAGGTCGGCGTAGTGGGCGTAGGCGATGGCGCGGCTGATGGCCTGGTCCATGCCCTTCTTGGTCTTGTAGAAGCCTTCGGCGGTGCGCTCGCCGGTCAGGAAGGGCTTGTCGTTCTCGTCGTAGTCGCTGGTCAGCAGGTCGGCGGCTTCGGCATCGGTGCGGGCGATCACCAGCGTGGGCACGCCGTAGACGTCAGCGGCCATGCGGGCGGCGATGAGTTTCTGCACGGCCTCGGTGGTGGGCACCAGCACCTTGCCACCCATGTGGCCGCACTTCTTGACCGAGGCGAGCTGATCTTCGAAGTGCACGCCACCGGCGCCGGCGCGAATCATGGACTTCATCAGCTCGAACGCGTTCAGCACGCCGCCAAAGCCGGCTTCTGCGTCGGCCACGATGGGCGCGAAGTAGTCGACATAGCCCTTGTCGCCAGGAGCGGCGCCCTTGGACCACTGGATTTCATCCGCACGGGTGAAGGCGTTGTTGATGCGTTCCACGACCTTCGGCACCGAATCCACCGGGTACAGCGACTGGTCCGGGTACATGGCGGCGTATTCGTTGTTGTCAGCGGCCACTTGCCAGCCCGACAGATAGATGGCCTTCACGCCGGCCTTGACCTGCTGCATGGCTTGGCCGCCGGTGAGCGCGCCCAGGCAGTTCACATAGGCTTCGTTATTGACCAGGTTCCAGAGCTTCTCGGCACCGTTGCGGGCCAGCGAGTACTCGACCTGCACGCTGCCGCGCAGACGCACCACGTCAGCGGCGGTGTAGCCACGTTTGATGCCCTTCCAGCGCGGGTTCTGGTCCCAGTCGGTCTGCAAGGCGTCGATTTGTTGTTGGCGGCTGAGTTGAGTCATGAGGCGCTCCGTTACGTTGATCAAGAAGGCTGTCGATGACTCAAGCTTAACGATCGCAACCTCGATCGACAACACTTATGTCTTATATAAGACATAAAACATGATTCAATAAAATCAATGACTTAGCCTCTCCATTCCGCCATGCGGGAATCAATTTCTCACAATGAGAAAAATTTCCGCATTGCAGCAATTCACTATTTCATGATGCGAAATGTCGTTCGGCCTCGTGAAACCAGCGACTCTGTCAGGCACGGCCATCTCTGATGGCTGGGTTGCTTCGAACGTTAGAAAGCGCTTCTTCGCGCGGGAGTTTGAAAGTTTCTTTTGCGTATATCCGCACATTTAATCTTGATCTACTTGGGACAAGCCCGCAGGCTGAGCCTGTGGGCCGTCTGGCACACTCAATGCAAAGGAAGGGTCAGCCCGATCCTTTTGCAGCAAGCCTCATGAGTCACTCTCAGAAGTCACGCCCCCCCTTGGTGCTGGTGCCGGCCTGCAACCGGATGCTTGGACAGCATGCGTTTCACGTCGCAGGCCAGAAATACGTCGACGCCGTGCGTCTGGCGGGCGCCTTGCCGCTGATCGTGCCGTCAGCCCGCCCAGATGAACTGGACGCCCTGCTCGACCTAGCCGACGGCGTGCTGCTGACCGGCTCGCCCTCGAACGTCCACCCCAGCCACTACGGCGAAGCCGTCCACGACGCCAGCCTGCCGCAGGACCGCGTGCGCGACGACTGGACGCTGCCGCTGATTCCCCGCGTGCTGGCGCGCGGCATGCCGCTGTTCGCGATCTGCCGCGGCTTTCAGGAAACCAACGTCGCGCTCGGCGGCAGCCTGCTGCAGGCCGTGCAGGACGCCAGCCCCTACGCCGACCACCGCGCGCCGGCCGATCAACCCGCTGCCGTGCAGTACGGCCCGGCGCACACCGTGGCAATCCAGCCGGGCGGCGTGATGGCCGAACTGCTCGGCGCAGTCGATATCCACGTCAACAGCGTGCACGGCCAGGGCATCCAGCGGCTGGCCGATGGCTTGCGCATCGAGGCGCTGGCGCCCGACGGGCTGGTCGAAGCCTTCTCGGTGCTGGAGCATGCCGGCTTCAACCTCTGCGTGCAGTGGCATCCCGAATGGCAGGCGGCCGACAACCCGGTGTCGGTCACGCTGCTGCGCGCTTTTGGTGCAGCCTGCCAGGATTACCGCGACCTGCATCGCCCACCCAGCCGCTGAAACACCTTCAGCTTCAGCGGGTCTCCGCGCCGCTGCCCAGGTCGCATGCCTGCATGCCGACAAACGCGGCACGTTTCGGGAGCAAGCATGGTCCAACGAGAAAACTTCACCTTCAGCGAACTGGAAAACTGGTTTGACGCGCACCGCGTCACCGAGATCGAATGCCTGGTCCCCGACCTGACCGGCGTGGCGCGCGGCAAGATCCTGCCGCGCAAGAAATTCACCGAAGACCGCGGCATGCGCCTGCCCGAAGCGGTGGTCGCGATGGGCGTCACGGGCGAATTTCCCGAAGAGGGCCCCTACTACGACGTCATCAACCCGACCGACCGCGACATGCACCTGCGGCCCGATCCGCGCACCGTGCGCATCGTGCCCTGGGCCACCGACCCGACCGCACAGGTCATCCACGACTGCTACGACAAGGCCGGCAACATGGTGCCGTTCGCGCCGCGCTCGGTGCTGCGCCGGGTCTGCGACCTGTTCGACGCCGAGGGCTGGAACCCGGTCGTCGCGCCCGAGCTGGAGTTCTACCTGGTCGCCCGCAACACCGACCCCGACATGCCGTTGAAGCCGCCCATCGGCCGCAGCGGCCGGGCCGAGACCTCGCGCCAGGCCTACTCGATCGACGCCGTCAACGAGTTCGACCCGCTGTTCGAGGACGTCTACAAGTACTGCGAGCAGATGGAGCTGAACGTCGACACGCTGATCCACGAGGTCGGCGCCGGCCAGATGGAGATCAACTTCTTCCACGACCACCCGCTGGGCCTGGCCGACGAGGTGTTCTTCTTCAAGCGCACCGTGCGCGAAGCGGCCATGCGCCACGACATGTTCGCCACCTTCATGGCCAAGCCGATCGCCGGCGAGCCCGGCAGCGCCATGCACATGCACCAGAGCGTGCTCGGCCGCGACGGCAAGAACATCTTCAGCAACCCGGACGGCAGCGCCAGCAAGGAGTTCTACTGGTACATCGGCGGCCTGCAGAAATACATCCCGGCGGCGATGGCGCTGTTTGCGCCGTACGTGAACAGCTACCGCCGGCTGTCGCGCCACACCGCCGCGCCGATCAACATCCAGTGGGGCACCGACAACCGCACGGTGGGCATCCGCAGCCCGGTGGCCACGCCTGCGGCACGGCGCATCGAGAACCGCGTCATCGGCGCCGACGCCAACCCCTATGTCGCGCTCGCCGCCACGCTGGCCTGCGGCTACCTCGGCATCAAGAACCGCATCGAGCCCACGCCCGAATGCAAGGGCGACGCCTACCTGGGCGACTACGCCCTGCCACGCAGCCTGGGCGAAGCGCTGGAGCTGCTGCGCAACGAAAAGGCGCTGGCCGAGGTGCTGGGCGAAGAGTTCGTGACCGTCTACACCGAGGTCAAGGAAATCGAATATGCCGAG
This sequence comes from Leptothrix sp. (in: b-proteobacteria), assembly GCF_965250675.1. Lineage (NCBI taxonomy): Bacteria > Pseudomonadati > Pseudomonadota > Betaproteobacteria > Burkholderiales > Sphaerotilaceae > Leptothrix > Leptothrix sp. (in: b-proteobacteria). The sequence goes on along the minus strand of NZ_CBDFPH010000003.1, from coordinate 14,427 downwards.
TTCATGAAGGTGATCTCGCCGTGGGAGCGCGAGCACCTGCTGCTGCACGTTTGACAAGGAACACCATGAACAGCACCCGTACCACCGCGGATTGGCAAGCCGCCGACGCCGCCCACTTCCTGCACCCCTTCACCGACTACCAGGCGCTGGCCAGCAAAGGCTCGCGCATCATCGTCAAGGCCGACAATGTCTACCTGTGGGACAACGACGGCCACAAGCTCTTCGATGCCATGAGCGGCCTGTGGTGCGTCAACGTCGGCTATGGCCAGCAGGCGCTGATCGACGCTGCCACGCGCCAGATGAGCGAGCTGCCCTTCTACAACAGCTTCTTCCAGACCACCACGCCGCCAGCGGTCGAGCTGGCCGAACTGCTGGCCAGCATCGCCCCGCCCGGCTTCCAGCACGTGTTCTACGCCGGCTCGGGCTCCGAGGGCAACGACACCATCGTGCGCATGGTGCGGCGCTACTGGGACCTGCAGGGCCAGCCCGGGCGCGACATCATCATCAGCCGCCACAACGCCTACCACGGCTCGACCATGGCCGGCGCGTCGCTCGGCGGCATGAGCTACATGCACGCGCAGGGCGGGCTGCCGATTCCCGGCATCACGCACATCGAGCAGCCGCACTGGTGGCTGCACGGCGGCGATCTCAGCCGCGATGAGTTCGGCCTCAAGGCGGCCGGCTGGCTCGAAACCAAGATCCTGGAAGTCGGCGCCGACAAGGTTGCCGCCTTCATCGGCGAGCCCATTCAGGGCGCCGGCGGCGTGATCGTGCCGCCCGCCACCTACTGGCCCGAGATTCAGCGCATCTGCGACAAGTACGGCGTGCTGCTGGTCTGCGATGAGGTCATCACCGGCTTCGGCCGCACCGGAAACTGGTGGGGTTGCCAGACCGTCGGCGCCCAACCCGACCTGATCACCTTTGCCAAGGGCGTGACCAGCGGCTACATCCCGCTCGGTGGCGTGCTGGTGGGCGAACGCGTCGCCCGCGCCCTGATCGAGCAAGGCGGCGAGTTCGAGCACGGCTACACCTACTCCGGCCACCCGGTGGCGTGCGCGGTGGCGCTGGCCAACATCCGGCTGATCCAGCAGCTCGGCCTGGTCGAACGCGTGCGCGATGACACCGGGCCGTACCTGGCCGAGCAGTTCAAGCAGCTCGAAGACCACCCGCTGATCGGCGAGCAGCAGACCTGCGGCCTGATGGGCGCGCTGCAACTGGTCAGGCGCAAGACCGCATCACGCACGGACGGTGGCCATGGCGAAGCGTTTGACCCCGCGCACGAAGTCGGCATGCTCTGCCGCGGCCACTGCTTCGCCAACGGCCTGGTGATGCGCGCCGTGGGCGACCGCATGATCATCGCGCCGCCGCTGGTCCTGACCCGCCCGCAGATCGACGAGCTGATGGCCCTGATCCGCCACTGCCTCGACCTGACGCTGGCCGACGTGCGCGAGCGCGGCTGGCTTTGAACGGCTTCAAAACAGCCCCACCCTGATCGGCACGTCATGACAACACCCAACCACCACAGCCTTTGGCACGCCCGCGCAGCGGCCCTGACGCCAGACGGCCGTGCCTTCATCAACGGCGAGCGCGTGGCCGCCGCTTCGGGCGAGACGTTTGCCAACCATTCGCCCATCGACGGCCGGCTGCTCGGCATGGTGGCGCGCGGCCAGCAGGCAGACGTGGACGCCGCCGTGGCCGCTGCCCGCGCCGCGTTCGAGGATGGCCGCTGGGCGCACAAGCCGCCGGCCGTGCGCAAGAAGATCCTGCAGCGCTTTTCGGACAAGATCCTGGCCGCCAAGGAAGAGCTGGCGCTGCTGGAAACGCTCGACATGGGCAAGCCGATCCAGTATTCCCTCAGCGTCGATGTGCCGTCGGCGGCGCGCACCATCGCCTGGTACGCCGAGGCGATCGACAAGGTCTACGACGAGATCGCGCCCACCGGCCGCAACGCGCTGGCGCTGATCACGCGCGAGGCGATGGGCGTCATCGGCGTGATCGTGCCGTGGAACTACCCGATGATCATGGCGGCCTGGAAGCTCGGGCCGGCGCTGGCCACGGGCAATTCAATCGTGCTGAAACCGAGCGAGAAATCGCCGCTGACCGCGCTACGGCTGGCGGAGTTGGCCGTAGAAGCCGGCATTCCACCCGGCGTCTTCAACGTGGTGCCCGGCTACGGCCACGAGGCCGGCGAGGCACTGGCGCTGCACATGCAGGTCGACGCCATCGGCTTCACCGGCTCCACCCGCACCGGCCGGCGCATGCTGGATTACGCGGCGCGCTCCAACCTCAAGCGGGTCTACAACGAGTTGGGCGGCAAGTCGGCCTTCATCGTCTTCGACGACCACCAGGACCCGGCCAAGGCCGCGCGCACCGTGGCGGGTGCGATGTTCTTCAACCAGGGCGAGTCGTGCAACGCGCCGTCGCGCGTGCTGGTACACGAGTCGATTGCCGATGACTTTGCCGCCGTGGTGGCCGCCCAGGCGCCGCGCTACCAGCCGGCCGACCCGCTGGCGGCCGACACGGTGATGGGCGCGCTGGTCGACCAGACGCAGATGGACACGGTGCTGGGCTACATCGCCTCGGCGCAGGACGAGGGCGCGCAGTGCATTGCCGGTGGCCAGCGCGTGCGCGCAGAAACAGGTGGCTACTACGTCCAGCCCACGGTGTTCGATCAGGTCCAGCCCACCATGCGCGTGGCGCGCGAAGAAATCTTCGGCCCGGTGCTGTCGATCCTGCGCTTCAAGACCGAGGCCGAGGCGCTGGCGCTGGCCAACGGCAGCGACTACGGCCTGCAGGCCAGCGTCTGGAGCCACGACATCAACCGCGCGCACCGCGTGGCACGTGGCTTGCGAGCGGGCACGGTGCATGTCAATCAATACGACGAGGACGACATCACCGTGCCATTTGGCGGCTACAAGCAGAGCGGCAACGGCCGCGACAAATCGCTGCACGCGCTCGACAAATACACCGAACTCAAGACCACCTGGCTGCGCATTGACGGCTGAGGCTTGCACCATAATCGCGCCGAAATTTGTGACCGCGCTCTCTCAACATGTTGGAGTCCCCATGAAACTGCTACCCCTGAATGTTCTGATGGCCGCCGTGGCGGTGCTTGCGTCTGCCACCGCGCAGGCCGAGGAAGAAAAAGTTCTCAACGTCTACAACTGGGCCGACTACATCGCCGAAGACACGATCAAGAACTTCGAGAAAGAGACCGGCATCAAGGTCCGCTACGACAACTTCGACAGCAACGAGGCCCTGCACGCCAAGCTGATCGCCGGCAAGACCGGCTACGACGTGGTGGTGCCGGGTTCGCACTTCGCCAAGGGCCAGATCGAGGCCGGCCTGCTGATGAAGCTCGACAAGAGCAAGCTGCCCAACCTGAAGAATCTTGACCCGGCGATCCAGGCGCAGCTCGCCAAGATGGACCCGGGCAACGACCACATCGTCGACTGGATGTGGGGCTACACCACGGTGGGCATCAACAAGGAGAAGGTCGCCAAGGCGCTGGGCACGATGCCGATGCCCGACAACGCCTGGGACCTGGTCTTCAAGCCCGAGTACGTCAGCAAGCTCAAGAGCTGCGGCGTGTCCTTCCTGGACACTGCCAGCGAGATCATGCCGATCGCACTGAAGTACATCGGCAAGGACCCGGCCTCCAAGGACGCCGAGGACTACAAAGCCGCAGGCGCGATGCTCAAGGCGATCCGCCCGTCGGTGACGCGCTTTGCCGGCTCGGGCTCCGACTACATCGACCAGATGGCCAAGGGCCAGCTGTGCGCGGTGGTGGGCTGGTCGGGCGACATCATGATCGCCAAGGACAAGTCGGCCAAGGCCAAGAAGCCCCAGCAGCTGGAAGTGCTGCTGCCCAAGACCGGCGGCCTGCTGTTCTTCGACGTGATGGCCATCCCCAAGGACGCCAAGCACCCCGAGAACGCGCACAAGTGGATCAACTACATCATGAAGCCCGAGGTGCACGCCTCGCTGACCAACGCGGTCTTCTACGCCAACCCGAACAAGGAAGCGCTCAAGTTCGTCAAGCCTGAGCTGGCCAAGGACGCAGCGGTATTCCCGAACGAGGCGGCGCTGGCCACCATGATCCCGCCCGGCACGCCCGACCAGGCCACGCGCAAGCTGATCACGCGCACCTTCACCAACTTCAAGTCGGGACGCTGATCCATGAGCACAGGGCTGGAGGACGGCGGCTTCCTGCGGATCGAGTCCGTGGTGAAGGAGTTTGGCGATTTCCGGGCGGTCGATCAGGTCAGCCTGAACGTCGCCAAGGGCGAAATATTCGCGCTGCTGGGCTCGTCGGGCTGCGGCAAGAGCACGCTGCTGCGCATGCTGGCCGGCTTCGACTCGCCCACCTCCGGCCGCATCGTGCTCAACGGCGTCGACCTGTCGGGCCTGCCGCCCTACGAGCGCCCGGTGAACATGATGTTCCAGTCCTACGCGCTGTTTCCGCACCTCACGGTGTGGGACAACATCGCCTTCGGCCTGCGGCGTGACGGCCTGCCCAAGGCCGACGTCACGCAGCGGGTCGAAGAAATGCTGCGCCTGACGCAGTTGGGCAAATTCGCCAAGCGCAAGCCGCACCAGCTCTCGGGCGGCCAGCAGCAGCGCGTGGCGCTGGCGCGCAGCCTGGCCAAGCGGCCGCAGCTGCTGCTGCTCGACGAGCCGCTCGGCGCGCTCGACAAGAAGCTGCGCGAGGCCACGCAGATCGAACTGGTCAACATCATCGAGCAGGTCGGCGTGACCTGCGTGATGGTCACCCACGACCAGGAAGAGGCCATGACCATGGCCAGCCGCATCGCGGTCATGAGCGAAGGCCGCTTCCTGCAGGTGGGAAGCCCGAGCGACATCTACGAGACGCCCACCACGCTGTTCGTGGCCGACTTCATCGGCAACGTCAACCTGGCCGAGGGCCGGATCACGGTCGACGAGGCCGACCACGTGCACGTGCAGTGCGCCGACTACACCCACTACATCGGCCACGGCATCACCGGCTACCTGGGCCAGCCGGTCACGGTGGCGGTACGGCCCGAGAAGATGCACCTCAGCCGCGAGAAACCAGCCGGCGACATGAACCAGGTGGCCGGCACGGTCAAGGAAATCTCCTACTTCGGCGCCTACACGCTGTACCACCTGCAGCTCGCCAGCGGCGCGCGCCTGAAGGTCAACGTCGAGAACGAAAGCCGCAACCGCGACGGCGCGCCCACCTGGGGCGATCAGGTCTGGGCGCACTGGCTGCCGAGCGCGCAAGTCGTGCTGACGCAGTAAGCGCGGGAGGCGCCCACCCATGTCCAACGCACCCAACGCATCACTGCCCACCCGCCTGAAGGCGCTGGCCTCCGCCGCCACCCGGGGCCGCACGCTGGTCGTCGGCGTGCCGTTCGTGTGGCTGCTGGTGTTCTTCCTGCTGCCCTTCCTGATCGTGCTGCGCATCAGCTTTGCCGAGATGGACGGCGCGCGCATCAGCGACCTGTTCACCTATACCGACGGCGAACTGTTCATGAAGCTCAAGCTTCAGAACTTCGCCACCATCTTTCAGGACGACCTGTACTGGTCGACCTACGGCCAGTCGCTGATGTATGCGGGCGCCACCACGCTGATCTGCCTGTTCATCGGCTACCCGTTCGCCTATTTCATGGCGCGGGCCGAGGCCACCATCCAGCCGCTGCTGCTGATGGGCGTGATGCTGCCGTTCTGGACCAGCTTCCTGCTGCGCGTCTACGCCTGGAAAGGCCTGCTCGACAGCGAGACCGGCTGGGTTGGCACGGCGCTGAAGGCGGTGCACGCCGACCAGTTGCTGCTGGCGGTCGGGCTGATTCCGGCCGAGGGCCAGTTCATGTACAGCCCGTTCTCGCTGCTGCTGGGCATGGTCTACACCTACCTGCCCTTCATGATCCTGCCGCTGTTCGGCACGCTGTCGAAGCTCGACATCCGACTGCTCGAAGCCGCGCAGGACCTGGGCGCCACGCCCTGGACCGCCTTCTGGAAGGTCACGGTGCCGCTGTCCAGGGGCGGCATCATCGCCGGCTCCATGCTGGTGTTCATCCCGTGCGTGGGCGAATACGTCATCCCGGAGCTGCTCGGCGGCCCCGAGACGCTGATGATCGGCCGCGTGCTGTGGGATGAGTTCTTTGCCAACAACGACTGGCCGATGGCGTCGAGCGTGGCGGTCGTGATGGTGCTGATGATCATCGTGCCGCTGGCGCTCTTCAACCGCAACCAGGCCAAGGGAAGCACGCCATGATCGTCACCCCCGCAGGCCGCTGGACCAGCCGCATCTGGCTGGCGCTGGGTTTCGCCTTTCTGTACCTGCCCATCATTGCGCTGGTGGTCTACAGCTTCACCGACTCGCCGGTGCCCAACGTCTGGGCCGGTTTCTCGCTGCGCTGGTACACCAAGCTGATGGGCGACGAGGACATCCGCGCCGCGCTGTTCCTGTCGCTGCAGGTGGCGGCGGGCACCGCCGTCGGCTCGGTGATTCTGGGCACGCTGGCCGCGCTCACGCTGGAGCGCCACCCGCAGTTCAAGGGCCGCACCCTCTTCACCGGCATGATCAACGCACCGCTGGTGATGCCAGAGGTCATCGTCGGCCTGTCGCTGCTGCTGATGCTGGTGGCCACGCAGCGCCTGTTCGGCGTGCCCGAGCGCGGGCTGGTGACGATCTGGCTCGGCCACATGCTGGTCGGCACCGCCTACGCCACGGTCGTGATCGCTGCGCGCCTGCGCGACCTCAACCCGCAGTTCGAAGAGGCCGCGCAAGACCTGGGCGCCCGCCCGCTGCAGGTCTTCTTCCTGGTCACGCTGCCGATGATTGCGCAGTCGCTGCTGGCCGCCGGGCTGCTGACCTTCACGCTCTCGCTCGACGATGTCGTGATGTCGGCCTTCCTGTCCGGCCCCGGCTCGACCACGCTGCCGCTGGTGATCTTCTCGCGCGCCCGGCTCGGCCTGGACCCGACCGTCAACGCGCTCGCCACCGTGGTGATCGGCGTGGTGGCCACTTTCGTGATCGGCTCCAGCTACCTGATCGCCAAACGCGAACGCCGGCTCTGGAAAGAGCAGCAGGCGGCTGCCAAGGGCTGATGCCTTGACATGACGGCCCTCACGGCCCGCGCCGCCTCGCCCTGGCTCGCCTACCTCTGCCTCGCCTCCAGCATGGCGCTGGTGGGCAGCTACGTCGGCCTGTCCAAGTGGCTGGTGGCGGCATTTCCGGTGCTGCTGCTGGCGTGGCTGCGCTTCGGCATCGCGGCGGTGGCCATGGCCGGCTGGGTGCGGCGCCCGGCCGGCGAGGCGCCGATTTCTGCGCACGACCGCAAGCTGCTGTTCGCCGAGAGCTTTCTCGGCAACTTCCTGTTCTCGATCTGCATGCTCTACGGCGTGGCGCTCACCACCGCGCTGGCCGCCGGCGTGATCATGGCGGCGCTGCCCGGCGTGGTGGCGCTGCTGTCGCGCCTGTTCCTGAAAGAACGCCTGACGCGTCGCGTGGGGGCCGGCATCGCCTGCGCGGTGCTGGGCATCGTGCTGGTAGCGTTCAACAAGCCGGTGGCATCCGTCACGCCGCAAGCGGCCACGTCGGACCTGGCCTGGCTCGGCCACCTGTTGCTGGTCGGCGCGGTGTTCTGCGAGGCCAGTTATGTGGTGATCGGCAAGAAGCTCAGCGGCCGCATCGGCGCCAAGCGCATCAGCGCGCTGGTCAACCTGTGGGGACTGGCGCTCGTCACGCCGCTGGGGCTGTGGCAGGCGCTGAGCTTCGACTTCAGCACCGTCGCCCTGCCCACCTGGACGCTGCTGGTGTTCTACGCACTGGCCGCCAGCGTGGTGACGGTCTGGCTCTGGATGACCGGCCTGCGCCACGTACCGGCCTCGCAGGCCGGCGTCTTCACCGTGTTGCTGCCGCTGGCCGCCGCCGCCGTGGGCGTGGGCCTGCTGGGCGAGGTGGTCAACACCCTGCAGACGGCAGCCTTCGCGCTGGCGCTGCTGGGCGTGGTGCTGGCGACGTGGCCGGCGCCCAGGTCGGCGGCGGCGGCAGCGGGTTGAGGCGGAGGCGATGCGCGACCTTCCCGGCAGCCTCAAACATCTGACGCTCTGGCTGCTGATCCTGACCGTCGTTTTTCTGGCGGTGCAGTACGCCCAGCATGAGCGCCAACGCAGTCAGGTGCGCTGGGCCGACGGCACGATAGAAATCCGCCGCAGTGCCGATGGCCATTTCTACTGGCCCGGCACGATCAACGACCAGTCGCTGCTGTTCCTGATCGACACAGGCGCCACGCAAACCGCGTTGCCGGGTGCGCTGGCCGAGCAACTCCAGCTGGAGCGGGGCCGCCCGGTGCAGTCGTCGACGGCCGGCGGCCTGGTTCAGGGCCACCGCAGCCGCGCCGATGTACAGCTGCAGGGCGGCGTCATGGCCAGCCGTCTGGAGGTGACCGTCCTGCCTGCGCTGAATTCGCCGCTGCTGGGCATGGACGTGCTCGGCCGCCTGCGCCTGACGCAGCAGGACGGCATCCTGAGCATCAGCGCCTCGGATCAGGCCACTTCGCGCTGATCCGCCGCTGCTGCCGCCACCCGACCTGGCCTTGGGCTGATCCGCGCCAGCTCCTTGGGCGCGACGGCCTTGTGGCGGTGGTCGGACCAGAACTGGCGCCACAGCCGCGCACCCGCCACGCCGTTCCACAGGCCCAGCGCGTGGCGCATGGCGTGCGGCCAGGGCGTGCCGGACTCGTGCAACTGCTGCAGGTAGTCGATCCACGCGGCTTCGACCGCCTCGCGGCTGACGGCGGTAGCCGGCGGCGCCACGCCGAAGAAGCGCTCGTCCCACTGCGCCATCTGCCACGGCTCGTGATACGCCTGCCGGCCGACCATCACGCCATCGACGTGCTGCAGCTGTGCGGCGATCTCGTCATCGGTCTTGATGCCGCCGTTGATGGCGATGGTCAGCTGCGGAAACTCCGTCTTGAGCCGGTGCACCAGTTCATAGCGCAGCGGCGGCACGTCGCGGTTTTCCTTCGGGCTCAGGCCCTGCAGCCAGGCGTTGCGGGCGTGGACGATGAAGACCTCGCAGCCGGCCTCGGCCACCGTGCCGACGAAGTCGCGCACAAATTCATAGCTCTCGCCCCGGTCGATGCCGATGCGGTGCTTGACCGTCACCGGCAGCGAGGTCGCGTCGCGCATCGCCTTGACGCCATCGGCTACTGTGCGCGGCTCGGCCATCAGGCAGGCGCCGAACGCGCCTTTCTGCACCCGCTCGCTCGGGCAGCCGCAGTTGAGGTTGACCTCGTCATAGCCCCAGCGCTCGGCCAGCTTGGCGCAAGCGGCCAGATCGGCCGGCTCGCTGCCGCCCAGCTGCAGCGCTACCGGGTGCTCGATCGCACCAAAGTCCAGGTGCCGCGCCTGATCGCCGTGCAGCAAGGCACCGGTGGTGACCATCTCGGTGTAGAGCAGCGTCTTGCGGGTCAGCAGGCGGTGGAGGTGACGACAATGCTTGTCAGTCCAATCCATCATCGGCGCAACCGACAGGCGCCAAGGACTCATTTTTTCTGTAAGCTGTTGATTTTTCAAGATAATTTTCTATCGTTCAATGGGCCAGGGCCGAGCGGTCGAAACGCTGCAGCACGTGGGCTGCCATGCCCTTGGCCAGTTCGTCTTCGCCGTAGAACACGGCGCCGACCTGATCGCGCTGCAGCAGTTGCGATTCTTGCTCGCTGTCGGTGCGCAGGACGATTTCGATGTCCGGGTTGAGCAGGCGCGCGTTCTCGGCCATCTGGTGCACGCCCACGGTGTCGGGCTTGGTGATGACGAGCATGGCGGCGTCGGCAATGTGCGCCTGGATCAGCACGGCCGGATCAGCTGCATCACCCGAAACGGCCGCCACACCCTGGCGGCGCAGTTCTTCGACGATCTCGCGGTTCTGCTCGCGATGACGTGGGGAATGCCGCGCTCGGTCAGCGCCGCGGCAATGCGGCGCCCGACACGGCCGTAGCCCACCAGCACCACCTGGCCCTGCAGGTATTGGCGCTCGGTGCTGGTCGGCAACTCGGCGTAGGGGTCGCCACGGCGCTCCAGCCGCCGCGCGTATTCGGAGCGCTGCTGTACCCAGCGACTGAGCGGCGTGATCGCGGCAAAGACGAGCGGGTTGAGCGCAATCGAGATCAGCGCACCGGCCAGCACCAGGCTCAGGCCCTCGGGCGGCATCAGGCCGAGCGACAGGCCCATGCCGGCCAGGATGAAGGAGAACTCGCCGATCTGCCCCAGGCTGGCCGCCACGGTCAGCGCGGTGTTGAGCGGGTAGCGGAATGCCAGCACCAGCGCCGCGGCGGCCAGCGATTTGCCGAGGATGATGATGGCCACCACGCCCAGCACCCGCACCGGCTCTTCCACCAGCACCATCGGGTCGAACAGCATGCCCACGGAGACGAAAAACAGCACCGCGAAGGCGTCGCGCAGCGGCAGCGACTCTTCGGCGGCGCGGTGGCTGAACTCCGACTCGCGCATCACCATGCCGGCAAAGAAGGCGCCCAGCGCGAACGAAACGCCAAACAGCGCCGCCGCGCCGTAGGCGATGCTGATGGCGGCCGCCACCACCGCCAGCGTGAACAGCTCCCGCGAGCCGGTCTGCGCCACCTGCCACAGCAGCCATGGCAGCACCCGCCGCCCGGCAATCAGCATGATGGCGACGAAGGCCGACACCTGCAGCAAGGTCTGGCCGACCGTCTGCCACAGCGGCGCAGCGCCCTCGACCGGCGCGTTCGTGCCGCCCAGCAGGCCCGCCAGCGGCGGCAGCAGCACCAGCACGATCACGGTCACCAGGTCCTCGACCACCAGCCAGCCCACCGCGATGCGGCCGTTCATGCTGTCGAGGCTGCGGCGCGCCTCCAGCGCCTTGAGCAGCACCACCGTGCTGGCGCATGACAGCGACAGGCCGAACACCAACCCGGCGCCCGGCGTCCAGCCCCAGGACCAGGCCAACCCCATGCCGAGCAGCGTGGCCAGACTCATCTGCACCAGCGCCCCCGGCACGGCGATACGCTTGACCGCCAGCAAGTCAGCGAGCGAAAAGTGCAGGCCGACGCCGAACATCAGCAGCATCACGCCGATCTCGGACAGCTGCGCGGCAATCGCCACGTCGGCCACGAAGCCGGGTGTGGCCGGGCCGATCAGGATGCCGGCCAGCAGGTAGCCCACCAGCGCCGGGCACTTGAGCCGAACGGCGGCAAAGCCGAACACGAGGGCGAGGCCGAAGCCCGCAGCCAGGGTCGTGATGAGGGAGACGTTGTGTTCCATGACGCGGGGTGGTGGATCTCATGGGTAGTTTCCCGCATGATAGGAGGCGACCGAACAACCCTCAGCGACCCCACCGGGAGAACCCATCCATGACCCTGCAAGAAGCCTTCAAGACCTGCCTCGGCAAGTACGCCACCTTCGAGGGGCGGGCTGACCGCTCGGAATACTGGTGGTTTGTGCTGGCCCAGGTGCTGATCGTCATGGGCGCATCGATCCTCAGCGAAAAGCTCAGCGGCCTGGCCGCCCTGGCACTGCTGCTGCCCATGTTGGCCGTCACCGCACGCCGGCTGCATGACATCGGGCGCAGCGGCTGGTGGCAGCTGGTCTATTTCGTCCCGCTGGTCGGCTGGCTGGTGCTGCTGTACTGGACGGTGCAACCGAGCCGGGCCGAGGCATGAACGCGCCCCGCATCGACTGTCACGTGCACGTCTTTGACCCGGCGCGTTTTCCTTATGCGGCGGACACCTTCTATCGTCCGACGGGCGCCGAGATCGGCACGGCCGACCAGCTCGGGCAGGTGCTCGATGCCCATGGCGTGCAGCACGCGCTGATCGTTGGCCCGAACTCGGGCTACGGGCTGGACAACCGCTGCCTGCTCGACGCGCTGGCGCGCGGCGACGGCCGCTACAAGGGCGTGGCCGTGGTGCGCAACGACGCCAGCCGCGCCGAGTTGCAGGACTTGCAGGCGGCGGGCGTGGTCGGCGTGGCCTTCAACGTGGCCTTGCTGGGCGTCGATTTCTACCGCGACAACCGCACCGCTGCTGCAGCGCCTGCGCGACCTCGGCCTATGGGCGCAGGTGCAGGTCCAGGGCGATCAGCTGGTGGCGTTGCAACCGCTGCTGCAGGACAGCGGCGCACGGCTGCTGTTCGACCACCTCGGCCGCCCGGACCCGGCGGCGGGCGTGGGCCAGGCGGGGTTTGCGGCGCTGCTGGACTTGGCCGGCACGGGCCGCGCCTGCGTCAAGCTCTCGGGCTACGCCAAGGTATCGGCGCTGCCGCATCCGCACGCCGATGTCTGGCCCTACGTCAAGGCGCTGGTCGAGGCTTACACGCCCGAGGCGCTGGTCTGGGCCTCCGACTGGCCTTTCCTGCGCGCCCCAGCCCGCATCGACTACGGCCCGCTGCTCCATCTGCTGGAACACCTGCTGCCCGACGCCACCCAGCGCCGCGCGGTGGAGTGGGACACGCCGCGGCGGCTGTTCGGCTTCGGCATTCCGTCTTGAGGCGTGACGCTGCCACTACCATTCCGGCGATGACATTGAACCCCGCAGAAGACTCTGACGCTGAAGACAGCGACGCCATCAAGGAACCCCGCCTGTGGCGCGACAACGGCTGGACCGCCCGCGTCATCAAGAACGAAGACGACGAGGGCTGGGCCGTCGCCATGATCAAGGACGGCGAGCCCGAGCCGGCGCTGGTCGGCCCCTGGACCATGGGCCGCGACAAGAAGAACCCCAAGCCGCTGGACACCAACGCCTTCAACACGCTGGTCAAGACCGCCCGCGAGGTGCTGCGCCGCCACGAGCAGCAACTGCACGCGCTGCTGCACAAGCAGCTGTGGGTCAACACGGCAGGCGGCACGGTGAGCGTCACGCTCGACATCGTGCCCGACGAAGACAACCCGCACAGCCCTGCTGGCAGCGCACGACGCTGACGGCGAGCCGCTGGCGCAGGTGCGGGGTGTCCGCCGGTTTCAAGCTGACGCAGACCAGCGCCAGCGCGTGGATCGACAACGAGTTTCTGCGCCCGGGTTGAGGCGCCGCGCAGATCGCCAGGGAGCACGCGTCAGTGCTCGTCAGACCCTGCCTGGCGGCGCAAGTTCGCGCAGCAGGTGACCAGTGCCGTGCGGTTGCGCACCTGCAGCTTGTAGCAAGCCTGCTTGAGGTAGGCCGCCACGGTGTATTCGCTCAGGCCCAGCGCGTAGGCGATCTGCTTGTTGCGCAGGCCGAGCGTGACCTGCTCGACGATCTGCCGTTCGCGCGCGGTGAGCAGCGCCACCAGCGGATCGCAGGCCGGCGCAGCGCGCGCCTTGATGCCCAGCCAGCGGTCACCGTCCGGAAAGCAGGCCAGCCAGGTCTGCCCCTCAGAGGCACTGGCGGGGGCCGCTCCATCGGGCGCGGCCGCCATCACCACCACCTCGAACAGCGTGCCGGCACAGCGGAACTGGCCGACCAGGTGGGCATCGTCATCCGCCGCCGGATCACGCTGCGCGTCCCTGTCACCGGCACGGCGGTTGTACAGGGGCAGCAGGGGTGGAAACAGCGGTGAAAAAGGCGAGGCCAACTTGGGACTCCTGAAGGCAAGTTCAGTGGCAAGAAGTGTCGGAGAGGAGCACCCGGCGTCCTATTGCGCCCGGACAAGTCTGGACACTTTGGGCGCCCGGAACTGGTAACTCTTGGTGTCAGTCGCTCAGGCGCCAAGTGGAATGCGCACGCGCTGCGGCGACACCGCATGGCCCGTGCGGTGCGCCAGGCTGCGATAGGCGCGCGGCGCGGCGGGCGCGCGTATGCCCAGCAGCGCCGCAATGTTGGCCTGCGGGTCGTGCAGCGGGCGCAGCGCGTGGCGCGGGCCGGTCAGCAGCACGGTCACGCCCGGGCCGTGGCCGCTGACGGTGCTGTCGCCATGCACCACCACGCCGATGCTGACGCGGCCAGCGCCCAGGCTCGGGCCATGCCGGGTGTCGGAGCCGGTGATGCACACCAGGTCGCCAAAACGCAGCGTGTCCAGCCGCCAGCGGCGCGCCTGCCCGGCGTCGGCCAGCTGGATGTCGTAATCGCCGCGCCAGGCGCTGTTGCGGCCCAGGCCCGAGCCCATCAGCGCCGCCGGCAGCGTGTGCGTCACCGGCACCTGCAGGGCCGCGCCAAGAGCCGGACTGCGGGCACCGTCCACACGCTGCAGCCCCCAGCGCCTCAGCAGCAGCGGCGCGCAGTTGAGCACCTCGACCTGCGGGTGATCCAGCAGTTGCAGGCCCTGGCCGACGCTCTCGATCTGCACCGTATCGCCCGTGCGCAGCCGGCGCAGCGTGGCGGTGGGGAAGTCGACCAGCACATGGTCGACGCCGCCGTGCTTGCCCGTCACCCAGCCACGCTGGCCGCGCGCCGGGCCCGCTCACCACCTGGGCGCGGTTGCCGACGCAGGCGT